>JBBATK010000001.1:0-4594 GCA_040398805.1 Kapaibacterium sp. (SeqCode)
CTTGAGCGATACCCGGACCCAACTCGACCGGAATGATGTCATTGGGAATGAGCTTCTTGATGGTCTTGAAACCACGGCCACCGACTTCGACGGTCACATATCCGTCCGATGCGCTAGCGATGTACAACATGAGCTTGTTGTTGCCCGCTTCTTCGTAACACGGTACGAAGGTGAAGTAAAACTCGACCCCAAGGTTGCCGGTACCTTTGAGCGCCGCACAGCTCGCTGCGCGGATCTCATCGACACTCTTGTCCTTGCCTGCGAATGCGGTTTGCGGACGGAGCAAAAGCACCGAAAGCAAACAGAGCACTACCATGGTAGTAAACCGCTTCATAGAAACACTCCAAGAAGAATGAATGAAAAAACGTAAAAACTGATTTTCTGAATTGAATTCGATGATTCTGATATCACGTTCCCGACCGCGTTCCCGTCCCCTGAACGGCAAGAAAACCCGTTCACTTTGCCCTTCATGTTAACGAATATTCACTTCCTACACAAAAGAAATTTCTCAACAAAACAGCCCAAAGGACCGACCCCCCTGACGGCACCGCTGCGGATTCTTTCCCATGAGGAACATGGGAGTTCGTCCGCGGTGTTCCGACGCCACCGTCAATGCTGCTCTCCAGCCGACGAAATGCTGATTTCGATCTGATTTTTTGGGGGGCGACATTCGACTAATCCTACGACCTTGATAGGGCCATGCCTGAATCAATAGTGTCGAAACCACAAGTCTGTTTCACGATGGTGAAAAAATTGAACCGGATCAAGTATCCAGAATACCTGAAACGGCATGCTGAAAACCATGACGTTCATACATGAGCCCCGTACCGTCGGGTGGGGTGCCTTTCGTCACGCTCGCGGTTCGGATGTCGATGTCGACCGAGCCGGTGATTTTTGGTCCCGAGATTTCGTACCCGACAAACGGCGCAGGAAGCCGAGTACATAGGTCATGGACAGGATGAACAGCGTGACGACCAGAAGAAGGAAAATGATATATCGTGCCATGCAGGAGTTTTCTGCGAATCTACGCAGGTGCCGCATGTGAATCTTCGTCCTTAACTTTCCCCATACGGCATTCACAAGGGGAGAGGAACATGGGAGAGAACATCACCAAAGAACGACTCGATTTCATCGATTACCTACGCGGCCTCGCCGTCCTGTGGATGATCGAAGTGCACGTCATCGATGTGTGCCTGGCAGGAACCCTCAAGCACGGGTGGTTCTACAATCTTGTCAATATCTCCAACGGCTTCGTCGCCGTCGCCTTCATCTTCTGTGCGGGCATCGGATTTCAGCTCGCGTTCGCGAAAAAGGAACGTTCCTACCGCGCCGCAGACTCATCTCTGTGGCTGTATCTGCGCCGACTGGGACACATCCTTCTCCTTGCCTATTGGCTTCATCTGCCCGCCTTCTCCCTTCAGCGGACCCTACAGAGCAATCCCGCAGAGATTCTCTCGTTGTTCGATTGCGACGTGCTCCAATCCATCGTCTACAGCTCGCTCATCTCGTTGACCATCTCCCTGATCGTCCGATCGGAGCGCCTTCGCATCTGGACCTTCTTTGCGCTGAGCATGTTCTGCTATTTCGGCATCGGGTGGGTATGGAGTTTCTATCCCTTGTGGTCGCTTCCGCAATTCTTTGCGTCGCTGATCGCCCCGCAGCCCATCAGTAAGTTTCCGTTGGTGCCGTATGCCGGACATTTTTTCCTGGGAATCGTCGTCATCCACGTGCTTCGCGCAACGGACGACGTGCCCAAACGGGCCAAACAGATGCTGGGGCTCGCCTTGGGCATCACTGTTGCCGTTCTCGTCCTGAAGAACTCACCCTTTGACCTGCCCGGACACGAAGACTGGTGGCACTACTCCGCCGGCCACGCCCTGTACCGTTCCTCCATCGTCATCATCGTGCTCATGCTGTTCTACCTCTTCGCGTCCCGCGTCGACCAGTGGAAGGCGGCACCGATGCTTCTCCTCTGCGGTAGGGAATCGCTCTTCATGTATATCTCCCACCTCATGCTCGTCTATGGTACCGTTTCCAACTTCGGACTGCGGTCGCTGGCGCATAATCGCTGGGGTCTGGGCGAAACCGCCCTGGTCTATGTCGTGGTGGTGGCCCTGTGTTACTCTCTGGCAAGCTTGTGGCATAGTGTCAAGAAGCACGATCCCCGGCGGGCGACGCGCCTGATCGCCACCATCGTCGGTGCTTTCCTTGTCGTGTATGCCCTCATTCCATCCTATCTCACGCAACGGTAGGAAACGCCGTTGCGGCGCGCGTGGGTTCGCGGGTCAATTGTCGGACGTGACCGCGTCCCTCACCGAAGTTTCGGGAATCGAGGGGCGGGCTTGGGGCTGGGTGCCTGAGGTGGTTTTGCGGCGGGCGCGACCGGCTGGGTATTCGGCGCTACGGTCTGCCCTTCACCGGGAAGAGCATCCTCTTGTACCGGATCGCCGATTTCCGTCGGACCCAGCACACGGATGGTCGTATCCCGCTCCGGGAAGGAGCGCTGCTTGAACTTTCCATACGGATCATCGTAAATCTTTCCCATCATTCGTCCCCACAGCGGCGCTGCCGCTTTGCCACCCATTCCGTAGTTCCCCGTGAACTTGACGCGATGGTCGTCGAAGCCAAGCCACACGCCCGCCACCAGCTGGGGAGTGTAACCCACGAACCATGCGTCGGCGAAACTGTTGGTAGTACCCGTCTTTCCTGCGGCGTCGTAGCGGAAGAACTTCCGAATGGTAGAGGCGGTCCCGCCGTCCACCACGCCGCGCATCATGGTGACCATCTGCTTGCACACCCGCGGCTGCAGGGCATCGCTGATTCCGCTTGGCAACGTGTTCTCGTAGATCACCTTGCCATACCGGTCTTCAACGCGGAGTATGGAAACCGGTTGCACGGAAATGCCGTTGTTTGCGAATGCGCCATAGGAGGCGGTCAGTTCGATGGGGTAAACCTCTTCCACCCCCAAGGCCAAAGCGGGGAAGGCATCCATGGGTGTGGAGATACCCATGCGCCGGGCCAGGGAAATGACGTTGGAGGGATTGGTGTGTTCGGTGATCAGTCGTGCCGCGACGGTATTGACGGAAAATTTCAGCGCTGTAGTCAACGTGACGGGTCCGCCGTGCTCCATGGAGCCACGAGGCGACCAAACCTTGCCGTCGGGCAGGGTGTAGGTGAAAGGACCCGACTCGATTTCCGACGCCGGTGTCAGCGGACTGTCCGTGAGAGCACTTGCATACACGAACGGCTTGAATGCCGACCCCGGCTGACGTCGTACCTCGGTGCAATGGTTCAGCGAGTATCGCGCACCCTGCACTCCCTGCATGCTTCGCGGGGATGCACCGACCAAGGCCACGACCGCGCCCGTCGTGGGGTCGATGACGGTCACCCCGCATTGGATAGTGGTGACCGCGTGCTTGAGGGAATCGACGAACCGCTTGCTCTTCGTGCATCTATCCACCACTGCGCGCCGTTCGGCATCGCTCTTCGCCGCGATATACAATGTCGTCTCCTTCGCCGCCCGCTCCACCATGGCATTGAGCAGATCCTGCTTCCCGCGCCATGACCACGAACGATCGAACTCCGCCTGGAACTCTTGGAGTTGCTCCTCGACCGCGGCATTCGCCGCTCTTTGTACGCGGGAGTCGAGCGTCGTATAAATGGTTAGGCCGTCTCTATACAAGTCGTATCCACGAAGGCGTTCATCTCGGCTCAGTTTCTTCCGGATCATTTCAAGGAAGTGGGGTGCATCGCATGTTCCCAAAAGACTTCTCGCCTCGGTGATCGGTATCGATTGGTCCGATGCCTTCTCCAGCGTCGCGTCATCGATGAACCCTCCGTCGCGCATCAAGGTCAGGACAAGATTCCGTCGGCGTATGGCTTTGTCGTAGTGCTCCCGTGCATCGTACGCGGCGGGCGCTTTGAGGAGTCCCACGAAGTACGCACACTCCGCAAGGGTCAGGTCCTTCGGCGACTTTCCGAAGAACACCTGTGAGGCCACTTGGATGCCGTAGGCACCGCGACCGAAGTTCACGGTGTTCGCATAAAGTTCCAGGATCTCCCGCTTCGTATACGTGCGCTCGATCTGCACCGCCGTGAAGGCCTCTCGAAGCTTCCGGTGAATGGTCTGTTCCTGAGTGAAGTATAGGTTCCGGGCAAGCTGCTGCGTGAGCGTCGAAGCGCCCTCCTTGGCCCGTCCTGCGAAGATGTTCTTGACCGTCGCCTTCAGGATGCGGGCCGTATGCACACCCCAGTGATTGTAGAACTCCCGATCCTCTGTCGCGATGAGCGCATCGAAGAAGTGATGCGAGACGCTGTCATAGGGCACGAACATCCGTCGCTTGATGAAGAAGTTATCGATGAGATTCCCGTCCGAATCGAGGATCCGGGTTGCGAGCTCCTGCGGCGGCTTCTCCAATTGCTCCAGCGAGGGCAACTCGTCGATGATCCACAGCTTGATGTACACGACCAGACAGACGGCCAGGAGGGATGCGCCGACGGCGATGAGATGCTTCGTGGGAGGTTTTCGTGCGGCGTGCGCCATGGCAAAACGCTGTGGGGTGAAACTCGCAACGTCGCGGTGTGCCGACGTCGA
>JBBATK010000001.1:4694-101252 GCA_040398805.1 Kapaibacterium sp. (SeqCode)
ACGACGAGGGGGACTTCGCAAACGATCGATACTTCTTCCCGCGGCGGAACATACAAGTACTTCGCCGAGAGATCGGCCTTCGAAATGTCCAAGTACGGAATCTGTCCCGAAGTGCGGATGGCATCCTGGAAGCATTCCATCTTCCGACTCTTCTCGCGCACCTGGATGGTGTCGTTCGGCTTCACTTGATACGACGGGATGTCGACCTTCTTGCCGTTGATCTCGAGGTGACCGTGGCGCACGTACTGGCGTGCAGCATAGATGCTGCGAGCCAGACCGGCGCGGAACACGAGGGCGTCCAGACGTGACTCCAACAACTGCACGAGATTCTCTCCCGCGTTACCACCACGGCGGGCGGCTTCAGCCATGTAGTTCGTCATCTGGCGTTCGTGGATGTTGTACTGCAAGCGGAGACGTTGCTTTTCGAACAACTGCTTGCCGTAATCGCTTTGCTTGCTGCGCTTCTTCTTGTCGCCGTGCTGTCCGGGGGGATAAGCCTTCTTATCCATGACCTTCCGCGCCTTCGGCGTCGTCGCAAACCCGAGCTTTCGGGATATTCTAACCTTCGGTCCTGTAAAATTCATGGTACCACGCTACAAAAGATGAAACAAATTTCTTTTGTGCAACATTCGCCTCGCGACCGGTTCCGAAGAAGCCGAGCGGAGGGGTACGTGCAGACATATAGACAACAAATGTACGATTCGCGCTCGAAATGACAAAATCCGAAACGAGGAACGAGTGCCGGCGGAAGTGCCTCACGGAACGGCACCTGCGTTGTATTTTCCCGCTTCTCTCAGATATATCCTCCAACGCTCATGAGACGTTTTTCCTTGCTGACGAAATCCGCGCTGACAGCCCTTGCTGTGATAGCCGCGACCTTCTGTTCCATAACGGCCGTTCGTGCCCAGCTGAGCACGCGGTACGTGGATGGGTTGCGCGACAAGGCGCAGCCGTATGTCGTCATCACGAACCTGACAGTGGTGCCGCAGCCGGGCGAGATCCTCCGCGATGCCATGGTGGTCATCCGCGGTTCGAAGATAGAAGCGGTCGGAAGGAACCTTCCTGTGCCTGCCGGCGCGACCATCCGGGATGGAAAGGGGTTGTGGTGCTATGCGGGTTTCATCGAATCGTATTCTTCCGTGGGGTTGACGCAAAGCGGCGAGAAGATGAATCCGATGGGCGAGGATGACGAATCGCCGACGACGCCCCTTGTCGTCCCGGCGCGGCACTGGAACCAGGCGGTCCGCCCCGAGTTCAGAGCCATCGAGAAATTGTCCGTGGACGAGAAGTCCGTCGAGGAAATGCGTCGCCTTGGGTTCGGCCTCATCCATACGAACTCCATGGACGGAATCTTCCGCGGCAGCTCCGCGGTCGTCCTTGCAAAGCAGGGCACCACGCACGACATCACCATTCTTGCCGATGCCGCCCAGTGGATGTCGTTCCGTAAGGGTACATCGAAAACACCGTATCCGAGTTCGATGATGGGGAGCATTGCGCTGATCCGTCAGACACTTTCGGATGCCCAATGGTATTCCTCTGCTCACACCGTGTATGGAGCCAATCCCACGGGAGAACGTCCGGAAGTGAACGTCTCGCTCGAGGCGCTGAGTCACGACATGAATGCCGGAAAGCTTTTCGTGGTTGAAACGGAGAACGAGCACGGCGAACTTCGCTTCCAGAAGCTCGCGGCGGAGTTCCGTCTGAATGCCCTCTACGAGGGGAACGGGTACGAGTACCGTCGACTCCCGTCCCTCGTGGCCTTCAAGCCCCAGCTGATTCTTCCCGTGAATTTCCCTGCGGTGCCGGATGTCAGCTCGCCGGAACGGGCACTCGATGTGGCCACCGACGACCTCTTGCACTGGGATGCCGCTCCTGAGAATCCCATGAGATGCGATTCCGTAGGACTGCGCTTCGCCTTCACGACGCATCAACTGCAGAGCAAGGACGACTTCCTGAAGAACATCCGCAAAGCGGTCAACCGTGGATTGAAGTCCGATGTCGCGCTGGCGGCATTGACAACGAATCCCGCGACGATGCTGGGTTTGAGTTCGATGGCGGGAGTGGTGAAGCCGGGTATGCTTGCCAATCTCGTTCTTACGTCGGGCGATATGTTTCAGGATGAGTCGGTGATACGATCGGTGTATGTCTCGGGCGACGAATATGTCGTTTCCAAACCTGCCAGCGCCGATGTGCGCGGCACGTGGCAAGTGAAACCCGAGAGCGCATTGCGCGAGTTCACACTCGTGATCGACGGCAAGCCGGAAGCACCGTCGGCATCCGTGAAGAAAGACAGTTCCTCCATCGCCTGTACCTTCTCGTTATCCGACAAGCGATGCACCATGCGCTTCAGCGGAGATTCGCTGGGGTCAGCGGGCATTCTGCGCTTCCGCGGCGAGATGGACTCGGTCCGTGCTTTCGGCGTGGCCGTACTCGCCGATGGAAAAGAGATGTTCTGGACCGCGACAAAGCTTCAACCCTACGTGGAGTCGGACAAGAAAAGCGATCGCGGATCGAAGGGCGATAAATCCCGCACGGAGCGCTCCGTAGCCATGCGCTATCCCAATACGCCGTACGGCATGGAGGAGACACCAGCTCAGCAGTCCGTGTTGTTCAAGAACGCGACCGTGTGGACGAATACGAAGGACGGTATACGTACGGAGACGGATGTGCTTATCAAGAACGGACTCATTGCCGCTGTCGGGAAGAACCTCGGTGGGGCGGACGTCATTGTCGACGCCACGGGCAAGCACCTTACCGCGGGCATGATCGACGAGCACTCCCATATCGCCATCGAGCAAGGGGTGAACGAGGGTACGCATGCGGTCACGGCGGAAGTCCGCATAGGCGACGTCGTGTTTCCCGACGATATCAATATCTATCGCCAACTCTCCGGTGGTGTCACTTCCTCGCACCTGCTTCACGGGTCCGCCAACCCTATCGGCGGACAGTTGCAGCTTATTAAGCTTCGCTGGGGTGCTGATGCCGAGGGCCTGAAATTCAAGGAAGCGGCGGGAACTATCAAGTTCGCGCTTGGCGAGAATGTCAAGCAAGCCAATTGGGGAGACCGGTTCTCCGTGCGCTATCCGCAAACACGGATGGGTGTGGACGAAATCATGCGCGACGGTTTCCGTACCGCTCTCGAGTACGATAAACGTCGTCAGCAATCCAAAGCAGGTGGCATGCCCGTGCGCAAGGATTACCAGCTGGAGACGTTACTGGAAATCATTCGCGGCACACGCTTCATTCATTGTCACTCCTACGTGCAGTCGGAAATCCTCATGCTCATGCGTCTTGCCGAGGAGTTCCAATTCAAGGTGAAGACCTTCACGCACATCCTGGAAGGTTACAAGCTTGCCCGCGAAATGAAGGAGCACGGCGCCGCCGCATCCTCCTTCTCGGATTGGTGGGCCTACAAGTACGAAGTGTACGATGCCGTGCCGGAGAACACCGGTATTCTTACCGAACAAGGCGTGGTGACGAGCGTGAACAGTGATGATGCGGAGATGGCGCGCCGTTTGAACCAAGAAGCTGCGAAGGCTGTGAAGTACGGCGGGGTCTCGGAGGAAGAGGCATGGAAGATGTGCACGTTGAATCCTGCCATCCAATGCGGGGTGGACCAATATGTCGGGTCGGTGGAACCGGGTAAGCATGCCGACCTTGTCTTGTGGAGCGGTAACCCTCTGTCGAACTTCTCCCGTGCATTGCAGACCTATGTGGACGGTCGTAAGTATTTCGATGTGGAGGCCGATGCGCGTATGCGTGAACGGGATGCGCAGATCCGCGCCGTTCTGGAACAGCGCGCGTTGCGAGCCGTGTCGAACGGCGACGACAAGGCGACGGGCGGCGGAAAACCGCGTCGCCGCGAATACGACTGCGAAGATATCTTCGACGAAGTCCGCGGATCCGAAGATGCTCACTGATTCCACGACACGCATGTCATCGCGACGTCCATTGAACGCACCACGCCCTTCCGTATGGCGGATTTTGAGTGTGTGGTTGGTCGTGTGCAGTATAGGTGCGCATCATGTCTTGGCGAATGACCTCGGCAGTGAGAACGTTTCCTGCGGACGTGGCGTGAACGGCATCGCCTCGCCCATTGTGTACGAGCCCGCCTCCTTCGACGTGGTGCACTACGACGTCGAGCTCGACTGTTCGGGCGCTCCGAAGCTCGTCACGAACGGAAGCAGATGCGCCATCACCTTTCGCTGGACCCAAGCGCCCGACACCGTCCGCATCCACTTGCGATCTCTCACGATTGATTCTCTTTGGTACCTCTCGGCCTCCGGTGAGCGATTGGCCGCGACGGCGGTGAAGCGGGGGACCGAGGCATCGGCGGACATGATGTATGTCGTTCCTGCGCATGTCTCGCATCGAGTCAACGACACGGTGACGCTTGTCGTGGCGTACTCCGGCACGATGACCTCCGAAGCTCCAGTGAATGGCATGAGCTGGGGCGGGGTGTCCCGCGATCAGACCGACGCCGTGTACAGTCTGGGCGTCGGTTTCTCCAACCCCTATGTATCGTGCACACAGCACTGGATGCCGTGCTACGACGTGCCCTCGGATAAGGCCACGTTGCGTACCCGCATCACGTGTCCCAAGGCCTATATGGGACTCAGCAACGGCTCGCTCATCGGGAGCTCCAAAGCATCCGACAGCACCGTGATGTTCGAGTGGCGGATGAATGAACCGTGTGCGACCTACCTCATGACCTTTGCCGTCGGACCCTACTTCGCCATGAATTATGGTGCCACCTCGCGCGGCGTGCCCGTGGTGTCCTATGGGAAAAGCGGTGACACCACGCGCAGCAAATCGAGCTTCCGGAAGATCCTCCGCATGGTGGAGTCGTTCGAACGACGCTTCGTGCCGTACCCGTTCTCCAAAGTAGGGTACGTGGTGACGAATCTGGGCTCCATGGAACACCAATCGCTCATCTGTCTGGCGCGCGGCGAGATCCAATCGCTCTCCGACACCGTGAACAAGACCATCGCGCATGAATTGGCGCATCAGTGGTTCGGCGACATGGTCACACCCTTGGACTTCCGTGATGCATGGCTCACGGAGAGTTTCGCTACGTATTGCGAGAGCTTGTGGTACGAGGAGCTTGGCGGTCGACAGCAGTATTTCAATGATCTGAAAAGTAAAGTCAATTCGTACCTGACAACGGTCGGCAAGCCGGGCGGGAGGAACTTCGAAGGTGTCCTGCCCATGTACGCTTTCCCGCGCACCGCGCCGTCGTCGAACTACCCACAGACCATCTACGTGAAGGGTGCAGGTGTACTGGGGATGTTGCGCGCCCTCGTCGGCGATTCCGTGTTCTTCGGATCACTCCGTTCGTATCTCTTGGCTCATGCGTACGCGAACGCTACCATCGATACCATGGAACAGGTCTTCGTCGACCACGTCCCGCAGCAGCTTCAGGACAGCGTCAAGGACTTCTTCACGCAGTGGATACGCGGTCGTGGCTGGCCCACGCTCGATGTGTCTGCGACGCAGGTGCGGGTCGATGGAGAGTGGAAGACGCGCGTCGCCGTGCGACAGGTGCAGGCGGACTCGATGGGCGTGTATACGTGGTTCCCCCTGGAGCTCAGTTTCATGGACACGAAGGGGACGAAGCAGAACAGGGTAGTCGTCGTTCATGGCAAGGACGATTCCTTCTCTCTCGATTCCCTTGGCGAGATCGTCTCCATCGGTATCAATGCGGGATCCACCGTTCCGACGCTTGCAGTCCTTACCCGTACGCCTATCGTCACTTCCGTGGAGACCGACCTTACTCAGCGCGGTGAGGTGGAGGTGTTTCCGAATCCGACGGACGGGACGGTATGGCTCCGCGTACCAACGGCCGGACATTGGTCGGCGGAGATCCTCGATGTCCAGGGTCGTTGCATGAACACGGTAACCGCAGACGCCACCGCAGACCGGTTGCTCTTCCTTTCGCTTCATGACGTGCCCGCAGGTACCTATGTGGTGAGATTGACCTCGGGCGACTGTCGGCATAGCGTCTCGGTGACACGTCGGCCATAAAGGCGATCCGCAGACAATCATCCACGTAGCGCCCGCCGCATCTACTCCCGACCATCATGAAACCACTTCGTATCGCTCTTCTATGGCATCATCATCAGCCGTATTACACGGTGGATGATCGCTTCGCGTTGCCGTGGGTGCGATTGCATGCCGCCAAGGATTACGTGGACCTTGCGCTCATTCACCAATCACATCCGGAAATCCGCTGCACCTACAATATCGTCCCGTCGTTGCTCCTTCAGATTCAGGAGTACCTGAAAGGCACGGAGGACGAGGTGCTGACGCTGTCGAAAGTGCAGGCGCACGAGCTGACGCGTGAGCAGAAGCGGAGGGTCGTGGAACTGTTCTTTCTTTGTCATCACGAGACGATGCTCGATCCGCATGAGCGTTACCGTGACCTCTACGTGAGGTCGCGCGACCCGGAAGCGGCGGTGAACAGCTTCCGTCACGAGGACTGGCGGGACCTGCAGGTGTGGTATAATCTTACGTGGATCGGACCGGTCACGCGGGAAAGCGAGCACATTCGACGGCTGTTCGCAAAAGGGTCGCTTTTCAGCGAAGGAGACAAGAAGACGGTCCTTTCCCAACACATGCTCGCCCTTCATTCATTCGTCCCCGTGCTGAAACAGTTGTATGAAAGCGGTCGGGCCGATTTGAGCATGACCCCGCTGTATCATCCCATTCTCCCTCTTGTCATGGATACCGACGTCGCTCGTCAGGCCACGCCGGACACATCCATGCCCGCCCATCGCTACCGTCAGGAACAGGATGCCGAATGGCAGGTGCGGCGGGGCGAGCAGATCTTCGCCGACGCATTCGGATGTTCGCCGCGCGGCGTGTGGTGCAGCGAAGGATCGGTAAGCATGGACGTGATGCGATTGCTGAGCAGCTGCGGTTTCGCGTGGACGGCCACCGATGAACATGTGCTGCGGAATACCAAGTCCGGTCGCTCCCGCACCCATGCCTGCTTCCCGCATTCGGTGCAGGAAGATCGCCGTCAGCCCATCACCGTGTTCTTCCGTGATCACGGACTCAGCGATGCCATAGGGTTCGAGTACCGGCACTGGGAACCGGACCATGCGGCGCATGATTTCGTGCGGCGTCTGCATTCCCTCCGTGCCGAAATCGTGCATGAGCACGGAGAGCACGCACTGGACGACGCCGTTGTGCCGATCATCCTGGACGGCGAGAACTGCTGGGAATTCTATCGGGACAATGGCAGGCCGTTTCTTCATGCCTTGTACTCGCTGTTGGCTCACGACGAACAGCTCACGACCGTTACCTTTACGGACGTCTGCGCCTCGCAGACCTATTCGCCGGACCACACCCTCGATGATCTTGTGGCAGGTTCGTGGATTCACGGCACCTTCTCGCTCTGGATTGGTCACCAAGAAAAGAACGCCGCATGGGATGCTTTGTACGCCGCGCGGACGCTTGCGGGGACGAAGCGCGTGACGAAGCAGCAATGGCGTGCCGCCATGGAGCATATCTACATCGCCGAAGGCAGTGATTGGTTCTGGTGGTATGGCGATGACCACAACGCTCCGCTCCGCGAGGTGTTCGACGAGATATTCCGGTATCATCTTCGAAACGTGTACGAGCTGTACGATGAAGAGGTGCCGTCGTCTCTGGAACGACCGATGATGAAGGCGCGCGGGACTTCCACTACCTATTCAACGATGCATGGGTCCGGATGACGGGAATCGATGCAGGCACGGGAGCGCGAACGGACATAGGTGTCCGGGAGGGAAGGAACGAACGGGCCCACGAGACAAGGAGCGGACCACATTACCATTGCATGACTGCTCGTGCACGACGCTCATCGTAGATTTGCACGACATCCATTCATCGAGAAAATCAACTATGAAGTTCGCAGTCCTGACGGGTGGCGGTGATTGTTCCGGTATGAACGCATTTGTTCGTGGCGTGGTCCGCTGCTCGCTGAATCTTCATCCCACGACGAGTGTCCACGGTGTGATCGACGGCTGGAAAGGTCTTGTCTACAACCAGTTCCGTCCGCTTGGCAAACGGGACGTGGCGGGTCATTCCCATTCCGGAGGTACCATCCTCGGCACGGTGCGCGTTCCCGAGCTTGCGCGCGATCCCGAGCTTCAGCGAACGGTGGCTTTGAACCTCCATGATAATCATTTCGATTATCTCTTCGTTTGTGGTGGCAATGGCAGTGTGAAGGCGAGCAACGCGATGAACCGCATCCTTCGAGAGGAGAAACTGCGTCCGCGTATCATGGTGTGTCCGGGCAGCATCGACAACGATGTCTGCAACAACATCGGAACGAGTATCGGTTTCTATTCCGCTCTCGACAAATCGCTGGACATGCTTGAGTGGATCCGTGACACGGCCAGCTCCCACCGACGTGTGTATCTGATACAGTCCATGGGACGTGACTCGGCCTACCTTGCTTTCTACGCAGGCATCGTCACCGGAGCGGAGTACATCATCCGTCCCGGTGAGCACGTGGACTACGAGGCACTCGTCACGATGATCGACGAGCGCGACCGTGACACCCGCATCATCGTTGCCGAGGGATATGAACATTCGCTGGAGAAGATCACACAGTTCCTCGACGAAATCTTCGCCAAGCGGAATATCAAACACGAGATCCGGTCGGTGGATATGAGTTATTTCCAACGCGGAGGTGCTGCCGCCGTGACGGATATCCTGCGTGCAAGCTGGCTGGCGTACCGGATGGTCTGCGACGCGCTGGCGGGAAAAGACAGCGGTTTCTACAGCGCGTATTACACGGGACACAACCCCGATCCGCTCCCGCTGGACGTGGCTGCGGATGACGCATTGACAAGTCATCAGGACATTCCGCAGAACATCATCGACATGGCATTGGCGCTTCGCTAGGCACGGCGGGTGGCGATGACCGATCAAACCTTCATTCCTCCTATGAACGATCAATCACCTGCACGCCTGGCGGCACAGGGACAGCTGGACGCCTACAATGCCCGCGATATCGAGGCGTTCGCCGCGTGGTATTCGGACGACATCGTGCTCATGACGCAACAGGACGGCCAGGTGTTCTGTGAAGGAATAGATTCGCTTCGTGAGCGCTACGGTGCCATGTTCGAGGCGACGCCGGACCTTCATTGCACTCTCGTGCAGCGCATGGTGTGCGGTGATATCGCCATCGACGAAGAGCTGGTGACAGGGATGAAGGGAGGCGGAACCGTTCATGCCATCGCCATCTACCAGGTTCGCGGCGCTCACATTTGCCGCGCATGGTTTGTGCGGGAAGTCGTACCGGAGTAGAGCATGGCTGCTACGCGTCCCTCTCACCAGGATTTCTTTGAACGTGTGTGGCAGGTGGTCGAGCAGATCCCCCGCGGACGGGTCACCACCTACGGTCATATCGCCGCCGCTCTCGGAGCCCGCTCCTCCTCACGCATGGTCGGCTTCGCCATGAACGCTTCTCACGACAAACCGTGGATCCCCGCGCACCGGGTGGTGAACCGCAATGGCGAGCTTACAGGGAAAATGCACTTTGCCACGCCGACGCTCATGCGAGAGTTGTTGGAAGCGGAAGATATCGTCTTCATCGATGATCATGTCGATATGTCCGCGCACCTCTGGGTGCCGAATATCGAGGAGTAATCGACCTATCCTCTCCGGGCGTCCCTCAGGCCAAGCGCTTATAGAGGAAGG
The DNA here is from genome assembly GCA_040398805.1 of Kapaibacterium sp. (SeqCode). Lineage (GTDB taxonomy): Bacteria > Bacteroidota > Ignavibacteria > Kapaibacteriales > NICIL-2 > JBBATK01. The sequence goes on from JBBATK010000001.1 coordinate 14,388, forward strand.
TCTGATAGGTAGCCGGATCCGCGTCCGGCGTATTGTCCCGACTGTATCGCTCCAGGAACACGTCGTCCGTCACGAGACCTGCATTACGCACGGCATCGGTGAACGCCGCCCATGCCTGAGGAAGTTCTTCGTACGGACCTGTCAGCGTGACGCTGACGAACGCTGCGGCCGGAAGCGTGATCTCCCGAACCCTGCCCTGCGGCTCGATGCTCGCGCCGATGGGGATGGCGACTTCGCAGTCGAAGGTATCGGTGGGACGTCGCCGATGATAGGAAAGCAGATCGCCCGTGATGGGGACTCCCGATGCTTGCACCGTAGAGAGAAGCTCATGGATGGCAGCATCCATAAAGGGAGAGATGTTCGTGACGGGTATCTCCTCATGCACGGCGGCGACGCGGGTGGCGGGGAGGTGGACGGGATGCTGAAACGATGATATCATGAAGGGGAGTCCGAAAAACGGTTAGTGAAAGGACGACGCTCGATGGATGACGGGCAAGTTACCGTGTCGCGGAGGACTCGTCCAAGCACGCGCGTGCATCGTCGGACCCGGTCGTATCTTGCCGGGCGGTCGATAGTGATTCGATGACGGGGAGGTGTTGCTGTCAACCCCGGAGGCCGCGTCGGCATCAAAGAACCATTCTCATATCCATCCTCACAACCACTATACGGTGACTCTTCCATGAAAAAAGACTTCGGCACCTTTGCCGGTTCGTCCGTCCTCTCTGCCCTTGCCATTTCCGCGGCGGTCGTTGCGGGACTTTCCATTCTTGCCTCCACGTGGCGCACAACGCACGACGTGTTCCAGAAGATCGCGGTGACGGGGGTTGCGCAACAGGATTTCGAGAGCGATCGCATTGTGTGGAGTCCGTCGTTCGAGCGCACCGGACCGCAGATCAACGACGTCTATGCGCAGATGAAAGCGGATGCGGATATGGTCCGGTCCTACCTTGAGTCTCACGGTGTGAGCGAGAAGGAGTTCGTGTTCGACGCCGTGAATATCGGCCGCGAGACGCGCATCGTTCAGGCGGGTAATCAGGCCCGTGAGGAGTTCGTGGGATACCGGCTTACGCAGGCCGTGCGGGTGGAGAGTAATAGCATCGACAAGGTGGAGCAGATCAGCAGGCAGATCAGCGAACTGCTCAAAAGCGGCATGCAGCTTACCTCGAACAGTCCGTCGTATTATTACAGCAAACTCGCCGAGGTGAAGGTCAACCTGCTGTCCAGAGCGTCGGAAGAAGGACGAGAGCGGGCGATGACCATTGCGAAGAATGCTAAGGGCGAGCTTGGTTCGCTGCGCAAGGCGGATATGGGGATCTTTCAGATCACGGGACAGAACTCCAACGAGGATTACTCGTGGAGCGGAGCATACAACACGACGAGCCGGTATAAAACCGCGAGCGTGACGGTGAAAATGGAATTCAACGTGGAGTAAAGTTATGTCAGCAAAGAATGTTCTCGGTGGACCGTTACAGGCATGTTGCATGGATCCCATGACGGGATACTACCGCGACGGCTACTGTCACACCGATGCTCGCGACCGTGGATCGCATACCGTCTGTGCCGTCATGACAGAGGAGTTTCTTGTCGCCTCACTCTCGATGGGCAACGACCTCATCACTCCGCATCCGGAATGGAGTTTTCCCGGTCTCGGACCCGGTGACCGCTGGTGCCTGTGCGCCTCGCGGTGGCAACAGGCGTACGAAGCGGGCTGCGCCCCCATGGTGCATCTGGAGGCCACCCATGAACGGGCGCTCGATCACTGCGATCTGGCAGCGCTCATAGAACATGCCATCGTGCCCGAGGCCTGAGGTGAGGTTGGTAGCGCGTCGTTCCGTCTTAACGCGGGACGTGTCGCACAATGAAAAAAGCCCGGAAGAGAATCTCTTCCGGGCTTTTTGTTTGTAGCGGGGGCAGGACTTGAACCTACAACCTTCGGGTTATGAGCCCGACGAGCTACCAATTGCTCTACCCCGCGTCCGTTATAGGTCACAAAGGTAGGGAATACCGTGCAGGTGACCAAGAGCTTTCGCAAAGGAAGCGTACGTTCTCAAAGAATGTCGGCGGGTCTGCGCTGCCCGAATCACCACATTTTCCCGGTCTCTCCACTCGCACACTGAGTAATTTTGCCGCCGAGCCGCACGCATACCTTCGGCTTGATACTAAAACATCAGAACAGAGAACCGTCATCGCATGAAGATTTCGCACAACTGGTTACAAGAGTTCGTTGATATACATCTGAGCCCTTCGGAGCTCTCCGAAGCATTGAACATGCTGGGCATCGAAGTGGAGGGATACGAAGACCGCCGTGACATGTACGAGGGCTTCGTGATCGCACGGGTGGAGAGCAAAGAAAAGCACCCCAAGGCGGATAAGTTGTCGGTGTGCCTCGTGAACGACGGTGTGGAGACACGGACCGTGGTATGCGGTGCGCCCAATGTGGATGCGGGACAGACCATTGTGCTGGCGAAGCCGGGAGCCCGCGTGCCTCGTGACGGATTTGAAATCGGAACACGGGCATTGCGGGGAGTGGAGTCTCATGGTATGATCTGCAGCAAGTCCGAACTTCTTCTTCCGGAGGACGTGGACGGCATCTGGATCCTCGACCCATCATTGCCCTTGGGTGCGCCCGCCGGACAGGCACTCGGTCTTGCCGATGTGATCTATGAGATGAGTATCACGCCGAACCGCGCCGACGCCTTGTCGCATCTTGGCATCGCGAGGGTCATTGCGGCGTATCAGGGGACGGAGTTGCGCGCGCGCACGGCCTCCGTGCAGGAAAGTGCAATGGCGAATACCGTGCGTGTGGAGATACGCGACGCCGAGGCATGTCCGCGGTATCTGGCCCGCGTGGTGCGGAACGTGAACGTGGGTGCATCCCCGTTGTGGTTACAGCAACGCTTGGAAGCGGTCGGTCTGCGTCCGCGCAATGTCGTCGTCGACATCACGAATTTCGTTCTCATGGAATGCGGCCATCCGCTTCATGCCTTCGATGCCGACGTTGTGCATGCCGATGGCATCGTTGTCGAAGCGGCCATGGCTGGCGAGCGCTTCACGACGTTGGACGGCAAGGAACGGGTCCTTGATGCGGAGATGCTCATGATCCGCGATCGGGAGAAGAGTCTGGCAGTGGCCGGTGTCATGGGCGGACAGAACTCTGCCATCACGGACGCCACACGGACGGTTCTCATCGAGTCCGCATATTTCCAGCCGTCGTCCATACGCCGGACAGCGCGGCGACTAGGCATATCCTCCGATGCTTCGTACCGATTCGAGCGCGGCACCGATATCGACGTGCTCGGCTATGCTGTGGACCGAGCGGCGCAGCTCATGCAGGAGCTTGCCGGTGGAGAGCCCGATGCCGGTTTCACGGAGGTGTATCCGCAGCCCAGAAACAGGAACGTCATCACCGTCCGTTTCCCCCGCGTGCGGTCAGTCCTGGGTTTCGACCTCAGCGACGCGGAGATCATCGCCCGATTGGTGAAGATCGGGTGCTTCATTGTTTCGCAGACCGAGCAGTCCGTGACCGTCGAGTCACCATCGTATAGGGTGGACATCAACGAGGAGATCGATCTTGTCGAAGACATTGCGATCATCGGACACTATGACAGCATCCCCTTGGCATCGGAGTCGGTGTCGCGTACCGAAGCGGAGGGATTCCCCTCGGTCTTCGTCGACGCCCCGATGAAGCAGCGTCTTCGCATGGTCCTTGCCGCGGGCGGATTCCATGAGATCGTGACACAAAACCAGATCGATCCACAGAGCGACGCTCTGTCCGGCGCCGAGGGCGTGGCATTACTCAACCCGCTTGGCGAGGAACTTTCCATCATGCGTTCGTCCCTTATCCCCTCGATGGTGCGGGTGGTTGCACATAACGTGCGTCAGGGTGCCGAGAGGATAGCATTGTTCGAAATCGGTAAGACGTTCCATTCGCAGACTCACGAAGGGACCCCTATCGAGGGTATCGAGGAGAGGGAGGCACTGTGCATGGCGATGAGCGGCAAGGCGCATCCGCAGATGTGGTACGCTCCTGAGCGCGCGATGGACTTCTTCGATGCCAAAGGCGCAGTGGAGATGCTTATCGCGAACATCGGACTCCCGGTGCTGTTTCGTGACAGCGCCCATGCGCACTTCACCGCTGACCAAGCGGAGATAGTGTGCAAGGGTGAATCCGTGGGAACATTCGGGTTCGTGAGTAAAGAGCTTTTGAAGAACGCAGATTGTTCCCAGCCGGTTCTGGCCGTCGTGCTATCTCTTCGCGCCCTGAGAGAACGTCCGAATGAGGAACGAAAATATCGACGCATTTCTCCGTTCCCGACGGTGCAACGCGATCTCGCGTTCATAGTCGATTCGGGAGTCGCGGCGGAGTCTGTGCGTTCGTGCATCGAACACGCGTGCGGAGCTATCTTGCACGGTGTCCGATTGTTCGACCTGTTCTCGCATGCGTCACTCGGCGAGGGAAAGAAAAGTTACGCTTTCCGTTTGACGTTCGGTTCATCGGAACGCACATTGACGGATGCGGAAGTCGACGTCGAGATACAGGCAGGTATCCGGGCCGTCCAGCAGGAATTCGACGCACAGCTCCGCGCATAGACTGAGCAGGAGAAGAACAATTGCGTACACCATTTTCACCGGTTCACGACGAGGGGAGATATCATGGAGACGGATAGATTGATGATACCATCGAAGGATCTGCAACGGACGGTCGAGCATCTATGGACAATGGTCCGCCAGGCCGGTGATGCTCTGTCCGCGCAGCAGGGCGAGGAGAGCGAGGCACGTGTGCGTGTAGCGTATCTGGAGTCCGAACTGGAGTCGATGGCATCGACGGTACAATCGCAGAACGCCGCCCTTGAGCAGTTGCGCGGTGAGCTGCAGAAAGCGGACTCGTTACGCGGCTCGTTGGATGAGCTGAACATACGGAATGCCGAGTTGCAAGCCAGCCTCGATGAGGTGCGGGCGGAACTTGAAGGGGCGCGTCGACAAGCAATGGACACGACTGAAGCGGATGCGGCCTATGTCGAGTTACAATCGGAAATGACCGCGGTGACGATCCGTGCGCAGAACATGGAGAACGTGCTGCAGGAACGGGGTCGGGACCTGGCAGCTGCGCATGTGGAGATGGAACGGCTCAGAAACGAGCTCGAAGGGGAGCGCGCAGAGAGTGCACGACGTTCTCTGGAAAGCGACGGCGCGAAATCCGAAATGGAGGCTCTCGTTGCAGACCTTCGGAACCAGGCGACGCGCTTGGCGGCGGAAAGCGCTCAGCGGGAAAACGAGTGGGCCGCGGAGAAACGTGATCTTCAGACGCGCGTCGACGGAGCGCTGGCGGCACAGGCGAACGACACTGGATCTGCCGCAAAGTATTCCTCGCTTGTCGACGAGATGAGTGTCACGATCGCCGAGCTGGAGCAGAAAGTACAGACCGCCGAATCTCGTTTGCAGGAATACGAGGAACTGAAGAAGAAATCATCGAAGGCGCCGACGCTGATCGAGGGCATGCTTCGTGCCGACGTGGAGAGTCTGAGCGCCCGTGTGGCCCAGCTCGAAGAGGAGCGCACCTTATGGTCTCACGAAACAACCGACGACGCCATCGCCACTGCGTCGAGCCAGGACCGAAAGGAGCGTCTCAACGGCATAGCGGAGAAGCTACGGACGGCGATTGCCATTCTCGAGCGGTCGACAGGATCGCATTGACACCTACACCGTGTCGCGCGCACGTTAACACCAACCGGTTCTCTTCTTAACACTCTTTCACAGGCATCGAGGCATGCCTCTTGCCATATTGCACGCGGGGTACGAGTCCGCAGTGCTGGTGATCTGCGGTCCATCCCATTCAAAGAGTGATAACCATTCGGAAGAGAAGGTATGACACACGCAAACCGTTTGATCTTTTTCGTCTGCGCTTTGACCATCGTTGCGGCATGGTCCTCTGCCACCGCACAGGTACAACGAAGAGTCATGAAAACCGCCGGTAGGCACGATAAAAACGTCGTTCGCGAGCTGAAGCTCAGCGAGGCGCAGAAGGAGGAGATCCGATCCATCGTTGCGGATGTACCGGAGGCATGCTCGAAGCTCAAGCGGACCCTTACCGTGCTTCGCGAGGATTACCGGTTGGCGATGGTGAAAGAGGAGAGGGATGACACGGAGATAGCGAGACTGCGCCGCGACATCGCCGAGACGACGTCGGCGATCGAGGACATAGCGAGACAGAAGATGAAAGAGATTACGTCGTTGCTTACCGCGAGCCAATCGCAACGTCTGCGTGCCTTGCGAAAGGATGAGTACGATCGGCTGCTGGAAGAGAGAAATCGCGGGAGGGGCGACGAAGCGTCCGATGCACCGCGCTCTCCGTCGATGATGCAGAGTTTCCGCATGTTCACCCACAGTATCGCGGGAGATGAGCCATTGTTCGATCCCGACGAAGTGTTCGGGTATCCGGAGCGTGAGCTATGGCTATCGGATGCACCCTCGGGTTTCGGGTCGTTGCCATTCGGTGGTGACGAATTCATGTCCGGCTTCCAATCCATGCCCGATATCGGCTCGATGCTCGATCGCTTCGACATGCAGGAGTTCAGGTTCGACATGCGTCCTCGTGGCGGATCGGACGGATCCGATCGCGGCCGGGGTCCGTCGCGCAAGTTCGATTTCCGCATACAAGTCCCAGATGCAGACGACGAAGAGAAGAGCGGCAGGGAAATGCCGTCCGACGATCTCATGGATACGACACCGTTCACGCTCCCGCGTCCGAAACACCAGCGGGATTCCTCCTCGGGGGAAGGCCAGCCGGAAACGAAGAGGAAGATGCGTGAGCGTATCGATGAACTCAAGAAAGCGCTTGAGTCGCTGGAAAACGAGCTGAAATCCGGCGATCGGTGATGACGGGACATCGATTTCTGCACGAATGTCGGACCCCGATCGCGCCGTAAAACGTGTCTCCTCACATCTCCGTATTTCTACGGTTGTGCCTGCGCAGTAGCGGGTCTATATTGCGTCCGTAATCATCGCTTACGGATATGACTGGTCTACTGGACGTTCTCTTACACCTGGATGTGCACCTTGCAGCGCTTATCGCAGCGTACGGTTCCCTGACCTACGTTCTCCTCTTCCTCATCATTTTCTGCGAAACCGGCTTGGTGGTGACACCGTTCCTGCCGGGCGATTCTCTTCTCTTCGCCATCGGCGCGGTGTGCGCTCTCGGCAGCCTTGATATCGCTATTGTCATTCCTTCGCTCATGGTGGCTGCAAACTGCGGCGATGCAGTGAATTATTTCGTCGGCAAACGACTTGGTCAGAGATTGGTATCCAATCCCAAACGGCGGATCATCAATCCGTCTTCCCTGGCACGTACGCACGCCTTCTATGAGAAACACGGAGCCAAGACCATCGTCTTCGCCCGGTTCGTTCCTATCGTCCGGACGTTCGCACCATTCGTAGCAGGACTTGGTACCATGCAATTTTCGCGGTTTGCCGCTTACAGCGTGTTCGGAGGAGCTTTCTGGGTGGTCTCGTTCGTCACACTCGGGTATCTCTTCGGAAATCAGGAAGTCGTCAAGAAGAATTTCGTCTTGGTCATCGGAGCGATCATCGTCTTGTCCATCGCACCGGCGGTGATCGAAGTGATTCGTCAACGACGACAAGATGTTTCAGCATAGTCGAATCAAGGAGGATGTATGACTGTCTTCACTGTTGCATACGCGAACAAGACCCTTCCGCTTGTCAGCGCCATCGTGGCTGATATCCTCGCGGAGGGTGCAGCCCTGCGGAGATTCGTCGCCGTCAATGGCGAAGCAAGCGATTCGCACGACGAATACCATCGTCGCAATCGCACTCTTCACGCCTATGTCGAAGAGCTTGAGGAGTTGGGCTGTATCTATGCAGACTACTCGTTCTCCGTGGGAACGGTGCATTTTCCTGCGCTAATCAATGACCGCGAAGTGTTCATGAATTGGCAGTATGGCGAAGACGTCATCCGCTACTACCACGGTGTGCGCGAGCAGCCTGCTGCGCGCCGGGAGATTCCCGTGGAGCTCTTCAGCGGTTCCGACGCCGCTGCCCTTCAACACGCGCACTCATCCGCCGCTTCGGCATAATCGGCACCGGCTTGTCCGCTCTTCAGCCGATTCCATCCACGCGGTTAAACCTTTATCCCTCGTCATCGTCTAAGCTTCGGTCGCTCGGGAGTTTAAGAAATGGGTGTTTCCTTGGCTGTTAAGCAGGACGATAGTGCAATACTCCATGAATACGTTCATGGCGACCGGGATGCGGCCATCACGGCGTTCGTCCGTCAGCATCAGCGTTTTGTCTATTCCGTTGCTCTTCGACAGTTGGGAAACGACCATGATGATGCGCAAGACGCATCGCAGGACGTGTTCATACGGGCTGTGCGCAGTCTGGAGTCGTTCAAGGGTGAAAGCTCCCTACAGACGTGGCTTTATCGCATAACGGTGAACGTGTGCCACAGCATGCGACGTAAAGACAAGCTTCGTTCGTGGTTCGTTCGCAGCGCGGACGACGGCGAGCCGGTGGAGGTGGAGGATAGTGCTCCCGGACCTGAGCAGCAGCTGATGAACGACGCCTTCAACGAAAGATTGATGGCGATGCTCCAGGAGTTGCCGGAGAAACAGCGCGAGACCTTCTGTTTGCGGTATTTCGATGAGCTCAGCTATGAAGAGATGTCCCGCATGCTGGGGACGAGCGTCGGAGGTTTGAAAGCCAATTACTTTCACGCCGTTCAAAAGTTGGCAGGGATGATCGAGAGGTCAGATTCAGACAGACACAGGAGAGTGACATGACATCACAGAAACCATCAGAAAAGGAAATGCGTGAACGCGTGATCGACTATGTATCTGGCGCTCTGTCGCCGGAGCAGCACGTCGAATTCGAGTCCTTGCTGTCCTCATTTCCCGATGTCGAAGAACAGGTGCGCCGGTTCCGGGTCGTCACCTCGACCATAGATGCAGCGCAGGTTCGTGATCAACTGGAGAAAAGAACCAGCGATCTCTCCATCCGAGTCCATGAAAGTTTGCGTGAAGCGTCACCACGTCGGATAACCTGGCGACAGTTCATGCAGTGGTCTCCGATTCTCGTTACCGCATCCCTCGTGCTCATGGTGCTCTTGCCTCACGACGACTCAAAACCCGAGGCGCGAATCTTTGACGAGGAGATGGAACAGGTTCTGCGTGGTGGATCCGTCGACTCCCTTGTCATCTTTGCCGATAGGGATGCGGATTTCTCTATCATCGAGAGCACCTATGAAAGCGGAACAGGTTCGGCATCCGACCTTGCGCTCTTGCAGGATGCCGCAGAAGACATTGCGACGGCAGCAATGCCCCACGTGCCGGCGCGTCAGGAATATGTGGCTCAGGAATCGCTTGAGCTGCTCATCCATAGTGAATTACAAGATGCCGAAAAGGTTCTCAAGGAGTTAGAAGATGTTTCCAGTTGATCGCCTACGTCATGTTCTCATCATCGTCCTGCTGTGTTTCACCGGCGTGGCCGCCGTGAGCCAGTCTGATATGAACGAAGAGAATTCCCGGGAATTCCGCGAACGTATACAAAAGATGAAGCTGAACAAGCTCGTCCAAGTGTTGCGACTGAGTGACGATAAGGAGTTGGAATTTCGCAAGGCATACACGGAGCAGCAGCGGAAGGTGGAGTCTGCGCGGGAGGCTCTGGATGCCGCGACGAAAAAACTTCAGGATTTGGTGCAAGCAGATGCGCCGTCTGCTCAGTTGACGAGCGCTACCGATGAGACCACTCGAGCGGTGAGCGCGATGATCCGCTCCCAGGAACAACGTTCTCAGGCGGTCCGTCCGCTCCTCACACCGGCTCAGTATGCACGCTACGTGCTCTTCGAATTGCGCTTCCAGGAGATACTCCGCCGTATCATGAAGCGACAGCGCGAGCAACGGTGATGGGTCGTGCGACGGTGATAGGTCGCGCGACGGTGATAGGTCGCGCACTGCTGACCATCCGCGCAGACTACCGACGACCATGACGACGACGATCCGGATTATTCCACCGTAACGCTCTTGGCCAGATTGCGAGGCTTGTCCACATCGCAACCGCGTTCAACAGCGATGTAATACGCAAGCAGCTGGAGGGGAATCGATGCCAGGACCGGTGTGAGCGGTGCAAGGGTCGAGGGTATGTAGATCACATGAGAAGCACGGGTGGCGATGGTCGTATCACCTTCCGTCGCGATGGCGATCACCTTCCCGCCGCGCGCTCGAACCTCCTCGATGTTCGAGACGACTTTCTCGTAAATCTCATCCTTAGTCGCAATGAACACCACGGGCATGTTCTCGTCGATGAGTGCGATTGGGCCGTGTTTCATTTCTGCCGCGGGATAGCCCTCGGCATGGATGTAGGAGATTTCTTTCAGCTTCAACGCGCCTTCCAAGGCAGCAGGGAAGTTATACCCACGTCCTAAGTACAAGAAGTTCGTCGCTGACGCATACTCGGTGGCAATGGCCTTGATGGTATCAGCGTTATCAAGGATGGAGCGGATTTTCTCGGGTATGGCCGCCAGTTCCGTAGCAAAGGCCTTTCCGTCCGTTGCTCCCATGGCACGATGACGTCCCAGATACAACGCAAGGAGCGACAACACGGCAAGCTGGGAGGTGAAGGCCTTGGTGGATGCGACGCCGATCTCGGGTCCCGCGTGCAGGTACACGCCAGCGTCCGTCTCTCTTGCGATTGTCGAACCCACCACGTTCACCAGTCCCAATGTCGTGGCACCCTTCAGCTTCGCTTCCCGTAATGCCGCTAACGTATCGGCGGTCTCGCCGGATTGAGAGATGCCGATGACCACGTCGCCACTGCTGACGATAGGATTACGGTACCGGAATTCCGACGCATACTCCACTTCCACCGGGATATGTGCCAACTGCTCGATGAGGTACTCGCCGACGAGCGCCGAGTGCCAGGATGTGCCGCAGGCCGTGAAGATGATACGTCGTGCGTTAAGGAGTACTTCGCGCACCGAGGTCAAGCCTCCCAACTTCACATTGCCTTCGTCCACGAGCAAACGTCCTCGTATGGAATCCTGGAAGGTGAGCGGCTGTTCGAAGATCTCCTTCAGCATGAAATGGTCGTAATGTCCGCGCTGGATCTGTTCCAGCTCGAAGTCCAACTCGTGGACGACCGCGTGGATTTCCTGATTCTTCATCGTCTTCGTCGTGAAACCTTCACGGGTCAGCACCGCCATCTCGTTGTCGTTCAGGTAGATGGCCTTACGCATGTGCTCGACGATCGCGGAGGCATCGGAAGCGACCATGTATTCACCGTCGCCGATGCCGAGCACGATGGGGGAACCACGGCGCGCAACGATGATGGTGTCGGGATCGTCTTCGGAAACGACGACAAGACCGAAGGTGCCCGTCACTTCATGCAAGGCCAGTCGCACGGCGGCTTCCACGTCGTGCACCTTCGTGTGGATATATCCGATGAGGACGGCAAGGACTTCCGAGTCCGTCTCGCTTTTGAAGGCATACCCTTTCTCTTGGAGTTGCGACTTCAACGTGTTGTAGTTCTCAATGATGCCGTTGTGAATGACCGCGATCTTTCCCGACGCATCGGTATGTGGATGCGCATTGATGTCGTTCGGTGCACCGTGCGTGGCCCACCTGGTGTGGCCGATGGCGAGCGTACCGTGCAGCGCGGCGTAGTCGAGAGTCTGCTCGAGATCGGCCACTTTGCCCTTGCGTTTGGCGATGGAAAGGGTACCGCCGGAAACCACTGCTATACCCGCGGAATCGTACCCGCGATATTCGAGCATGCGAAGACCCTCGACGACCACATGGGCTGCCGGTTTATGACCGATGTATCCAACGATTCCACACATAATGTTGTTCCCTTGACGATTATTTACCAGACAGCTGACCGCTCCTCGACCAAACCCCACCCTGCGCGTGGTCAGCGCCGCGGCTTCGACAGCGACACCGTACCCTCTCGCACGGAGAACTCGGCCAGCTGGATCACACAGGCATTCTCCATCTGCTTCAGCACACCGGCCGGAAGTCCGTTACCGATGAACGAAAAACAGAAACGCTCGCCATCCTTACTGCGAACATAACCGCTGAGCGCACTCACCGAACTATGGGTGCCGGTCTTCGCGTGAACGTTGCCGACGGCATTCGTGCGGAGCATCCTGCGACGGATCGTGCCATCCACCCCCGCTATCGCCATGGTATTCATGAAGGTCGAGGCGAAGGGCTGTTCCGCAATGGACTTCAGCATGTACATCTGGGTTGAAGCGGAGGTCTTGTTCCTGCGGGAAAGACCCGATCCGTCGTACAGCACACATCCCGAATGCGGAATAGAAGCAGAGTCGAGAATCGACGACACCGTCTTGAAGGCGTTCACACTGCACATGGTGTTTCCACAACAGGTGGCTCCGACAATCTTCATGACATGCTCCGCAACGAAATTGTCACTGTTCTTGTTGACCGGATACAGCAGTTCCACGAGCGGTCTGCGGAACTCCGCGATGGTCTTCGCCGTCGTGGGTGCCATGCCCTCACGTACCGCGCCTCGCACCCGTATGCCTTCGGCTTGCAGTGCACGAACAAGCACGCCTGCCGTTGCCAGAGCCGGACGTCCGAGCTCATACGTATACGAGCGCGTCACATTGCGGGGCAACGACCCACGCACCGTGAATACCTGGATACCACCCGGCGCCATAACGCTGGAAACGCTTATCCGTGCACGACCTGCCCGGCGGGAACGACGGGCACGGGACATGACCATCCTCATGTCGCCGTAGGTGCCGGTGGTTCCGTATGCGGGGAAGAGCGGCATGGTGTCTGCATGACGCCGACGTCCGTTTCTTCCCTTGCGGACATTCTTCTTCGATCGTGGGGATGCTATTGGACGACGTCCCTGTTGCCGTATCACACGACCGCCGCGCCGTCCGCGCTGCGAACGCTGGCGCACGACACGATCGGGATTGGTCATCCCTGATTTGCTCGTCGGTGGAGGCGCTACGATAGCAGCGCGGCCAGGACCCGGAGGACGCTGCGATGCGGACTCGGTGGATTTGACATCCATGCCGGATTCCTGCGATGCCGATCGGTCGGCGGCTGCATTGATACGCAACGCACTCGACTGCGGAATGGTCTGTACATGCGTTCCGCCGGCACCACTTGCGCTGGCAAGAACCGTCACCATGTTCCTGTTGATGCCGAGCGCCGATATGGGCGGCATGTCCTGCATCCGCTCCGCATCTCCGCTGTACTGTTGCCGTTCCGACACGGGATCGAAGAAGGTCGCATCGCCGATGACATCTCCTTGGATGGACTTTATCCCGCTTCGTTTCATTTGTTCAGCCAGCGATTCGATATCATTCGGCGTCAACAGGCAGTCACCATGTCCCACCAGATACACACTCCCGTACAGGACGGAATCCGCTCCCACGGAACCATCGGTGACGACCGTTGTCGGCACGCCATAGTCTGGTCCGAGCAGTTTCATGGCCGCATAGGTATAGAACAGCTTCGTTGTCGATGCAGGCGTGAGCGCCTCGCCCGCGCGGTGGTCGAAAACCAGTCGATGCTGATCGAGAGAATACACGGCTGCGCTGATGCGACCTCGACGGGACTCCGTACGACCGATGATTTCGCGGAGATTGCGCACGAGTTGCAGACGGTTCGCTGTGCTGTCAGCCGCACGCTCACGCTGCACGGTCACGCCCGATGTCGAGTCGTCGCCTCCCGTCTCTTCTTGCGCGAGCACGGCAAGCGGAGTCACAAGAGCAAGAAGAAGGACAACGGTCAGACGAGGCACCATGCGCACGGACGCAGTCATCAACACGAAATCGATACCGTTCCGGCATCGTTGTGATTCGGACATCATCGAGCCAGGTCGTTATAGAAAACATATGCCATAAGCGAGAGCAACAGGATGAACCCTATCTGCTGGAACGCCATCTTGATCTTGATCGACACTTCGCGTCCGATGATACCCTCGATGACGATGAACACTATATGTCCGCCATCCAGCGCAGGGATAGGGAGGATGTTCAGGATGGCAAGGGTGATGCTCAGCGTGGAGACGAACACAAGGAAGGTGGACCATCCCGATTGTGCGGATTGGGTCGCGGACTTGGCAATCGCCAAAGGTCCGCCCAGCGATTTCTTCGCCGACGCTTCACCGCGGATGATCATCGTGACGATGTTCACGAACGCGCGCCCGTACCCGACCATTTCCGTGAACCCTGCTTCGAGAGCTTCGCCGGCGGTGTAGGAGGTAGTCTCCTGCTTGCCGCTGATGACGCTCTGGATGCCCACACCGATACGACCGGTGGCGTCGGGCGCGCAGACAAGCGAGACCAGTCCGCTCGAGCGGCGTACTTCGAACGTCAACGGCTGTTGCTTGTGTGTTTGGACATATTGCTGGAACTGTTCCGGACTGAATATCTGCTCCCCGCCGATGGAAAAGACCGTATCTCCGACGGCGATACCCGATCCTGCTGCCGGCTTCGACGCTTCGACGGCGATGATGAGCGTCCGGCTTCCCTCAGGATACAGTCCGAGAGGCTTCTTCGATTCCAGGCTGTTGGCGACTTCCGCCGCTGGCACGGAAACATCCACGACCTGCGAGCCCCGTTGAACTCGAACCGCGGATGCTTTGCCAAGGTTATTGACATAGAGCTGCCGCAGGACGTCATCGTAACTCGTCACGTCCGTGGTGTTCACACGCAAGATCACATCGCCCGCACGGAAGCCCATCTTCTCGGCCGGACTGCTTGCGCTGACATAGGCGATGGTACGCGTGGCAAGAACGGTTTTGCCCTCCACGGCGTTCAATCCCACAAGGATACCCAAGGCAAGGAGGATGTTCATGATGACACCGGCCGAAATCATGAACAGCTTCTGCCACGTGTTCTTTGCTCTGAATTCCCATGGTTCGACGGGCTTGCCGGCGAAGTCGGCGTCGAAACTTTCGTCCACCATGCCAAGTATGCGCACATAGCCACCAATCGGAAAGGCGGCAAGACGATAGTCCGTGCATCCGTCGCCGTCCCATGTCTCGGGGAGGTTCCCGAAGGTGAATCCCGTGATGGCGTTGTAGCCGAACAGACGCGGACCCATGCCGATGGAGAAGACATCGGCGCGCGTTCCCGTGAGCTTTGCGGCGATGAAATGGCCGAACTCATGAATCAGGACCAACGGAAAGATGGCAAGGATGAAGTAGCCGGTATTGACAAGAAAATCCATGGATACGTGGGTTTGTTACGGGAATAGGAATGTCGAGGCGATGGAACGTGCCTCACGGTCGGCATCGATGATGTCCGAAAGGGACGGACTACCCGGACCCTTCATTGCATCGATGGTGGCTTCGATCACACGCGGAATATCGATATACCGGATGTCCTTTCGCAGGAACCGCGCCACGGCGATTTCATTGGCGGCATTCATGACCGCAGGCACGATACCTCCCGCGCTCATGGCATCATACGCAATACGCAGACACGGGAAGCGGTCGGTGTCCGGTTTCTCAAACGTCCACGAGGCGATGGATGCGATATCGAACCGTCGGAATGCCGTCGGTGACCGTTGGGGATAGGTCAAGGCGTAATGAATGGGAAGGTTCATATCCGGTAGTCCGACCTGCGCCTTCAACGAGCCGTCGACGAATTGAACGAACGAGTGCACCAGACTCTGCGGATGCACGACCACGTCGATACGGTCTGCCGGTAGGTCGAACAACCATTGAGCCTCGATCACTTCGAAGCCTTTGTTCATGAGGGTACTGGAATCGATGGTGATCTTCGCACCCATCTCCCAGTTCGGGTGTCGCAGAGCTTGCTCCACCGTCACCTGGTGTAGGTCCTCGGCCGTGTACGCACGAAACGGACCACCCGATGCCGTTATCACCAACTTCTCCACGGCGCTCCTTTGCTCACCGACGAGACACTGGAGGATGGCGCTGTGCTCACTGTCCACAGCGATGATGTCCACACCGCGTTCGCGGGCCCGCTTCATCACCACCGATCCCGCGCTCACAAGAGTTTCCTTATTCGCAAGGGCGATGGTCGTTCCCTGATCGATGGCCGCAAGGGTGGGAAGGACGCCGCTGAAACCGACAAGGGCCGACAAGACGACGTCGTTGCCTTCGAAGGCTGCTGCGCAACACACACCTTCATCGCCGACCAAAATCTCGCCATCGAACCCCGATATCGTACGGAACTCCGCGGCTGCGTGCTCATCGGCGATTGCGACACCGCGGACCTGCAGGCGGCTGACCTGTTCGGCCAGGAGGCGGATGTTCGTGCGCGTCGTGAGGTACGCGATCTCCACCTCGGGGTGATGCGCGGCGATGACCGCAAGGGCTTGCGTACCGATGGATCCCGTGGATCCGAGAATGGTGACTGTTTTGCGCATACTCACTTTCGTAAACCGCAAAATACGCGGTGCGACGGGTCACGAGGACATCAACAGGCGAATGTTTGCAGATCCGAACAGCTCCGTCAATCTCTTCACGGTGGGATCGTCCACCGGGAGCATCACCTCGGGTGCGTGATACGACGCCACTTGCTCGCCGTTGCGAACCACATGGAAGTACACGGGTATGCCCTTCGTGGTTCCCGGCGCGCAGAGTTCTTGCAGGTGCGTCAACTTGTCGGCATCCGTCTCCTCGTCTATGCGGAGCTTGTAGCCGCGCGTGAATTTGCGAAGCGTCTGTTCCAACGGCGTGATGTCGTCCGCCGTGATTTTCAACTGTCCATCGTCACGCACTTCCGCCTTGCCTGTCACGAGAACGGCACTGCCTTCGTAGACGAGCTCGCGGAACTGCGCATAGGCCTCGCTCCAGAGAATGACCTCGGCCTTGCCCGTCATGTCCTCGATGACGGCGAAGGCGATCTGTTTCTCCTTCTTGTCGAAGCGGAGTCGGACCGAGCTGATGAGACCGCCGACGCGGACATTCTTACCCGTCGTTATCGTCTCCGTTTTTCCCAATTGATTGCTGCTGAACGAGTTCAACTGGATGATGTAGCGCTGCAGAGGATGTCCGCTGATATAGAAATTCAACACCTCGTACTCTTTCTCCAGTCGCTCCTTCTCCGTCCATCGATCCACATCCGGAAGTTTCGGTTCAACGATCATGACGTTTCCCGTATCGCCGAACAGGGAATCCATGTTCACCGCTTGTTGGGACGCCATCTTGCGCGACCAGTCGAGGGCCTGATCCACCGCGGCGTACAGCTGCGCACGATGGCCGCAATTGAGCGAGTCGAACGCACCCGCAGCGATGAGGGCTTCGAGTGCACGCTTGTTCAGGACGTTCTGTTCAACGCGGGAGACGAAGTCGTACAACGACGTGAAGGGACCGTCCTTCCGCGCACGGATGATACCTTCCACCATGGAAATGCCCACCATTTTGATTCCCGCCATGCCGAAGAGGACGGTCTTGGGATCGATGGCACGGAAGGTGACGCCAGACTTGTTGACATCGGGAGGCAGGACGCGGATGTCGAACTTCTTTGCCTCTTCCATCAGCGCGGAGATGCGCGTCAGGTCGCTGAGGTCGTTCGTCATGTTCGCCGCCAGGAACTCGGCCGTGTAATGATGCTTCAGCCACGCCGTCTGATAGGCCAGATAGGAATAGGCGGCGGAGTGCGATTTATTGAAACCGTACTGCGAGAACTTCTGGAAGAGGTCGAAGATCTGCTCCGCTGTCTTGGCATCGATGTTCTGATGGTCGTGGGCGCCCTTCACGAACACGGACCGCTGGGCCGCCATGGCAACCGCGTCTTTCTTACCCATGGCCCGACGCATCATGTCCGCCTCGGCAAGCGTGAAGCCGGCAAGATCCTGCACCAGTTGCATGACCTGCTCCTGATATGCGATGACACCATAGGTGTTCTTCAACCGCGCTTCCATGAGCGGGTGAATGTACGTGATGGGTTTCTTGCCGTGTTTGCGCGCGATGAACTCGGGGATGCTGTCCATGGGACCCGGCCGATACAACGCGTTCATGGCGGTCAGCTCTTCCAGGTTCTTCGGAGCAAGAAGGCGAAGGTATTCCGTCATCTTGTCGGACTCGAACTGGAACACCGCCATGGTCCTGCCTTGGGCCAGCATTCCATACACGGTGGCGTCATCGAAATCGATCGCATCGATATCGATCTCCGTGCCGTAGTTCTCGAGGACCTGCTCGATGGTCCTGTCGATGATGGACAATGTGGCCAGTCCCAGAAAGTCCATCTTGAGCAGTCCTGCGTCCTCCAGGTCCTTCATCGTGTACATCGTCGCTTCCGCGGACTCCTGTCCGGCGGATTTGTAGATGGGCACGTAGTCCGTCACCGGTCCCGGCGTGATGACCACTCCTGCCGCGTGTGTCGATGCGTTCCGTGCGAATCCCTCGAGGACCGTTGCGATCTCGATCATCTCCTTGATCTTCGGATCATCCGTGTCGCGCACCCAGCGCAGGTCCGGTAACTGCAAGGCGTCGATGATGGGCGTGACCTTTCCCTGCACGACGGGTATCTTCTCCGTGATGGAATTCACCACGGACAGGGGGACGCCGAGGACGCGGCCTACGTCCTTGATGACGGCGCGCGGCGCGAGCGTTCCGAAGGTCACGATCTGCGCAACGGAGTCGTTGCCGTATTTCTGACGCACGTAATCGATGACGACGTTCCGTTTCTCGTCGCTGAAATCCACGTCGATATCAGGCATGGAAACGCGATCGGGATTGAGAAAGCGCTCGAAGAACAGGTCGAACTTCAGCGGATCGATCTTCGTGATGCCGAGCGCATAGGCAACGAGCGATCCCGCTGCGGATCCGCGGCCGGGTCCGACACTCACACCCCGCTCACGCGCTGCCGCGATGAAGTCCTGCACGATCAAGAAATATCCTGCATACCCCATGCGCTTGATCACGCCCAACTCGAACAGGGCCCGATCCCGTACCTCCTGCGTCAACGGTTTGTACAGGCGCTCCAGACCGAGCATCGTCAACTCTTCCAGGTAATCGTCCAGGGTCGCGGCCGACGATGTCGGGGGGATGGGGAAGATGGGCATCTTCAGATCCGTCTTCAGCTCCACGTCGCATTTCTCTGCGATCTCCAATGTGTTCTCCACCGCAGCGGGATGCTTCTTGAAAAGCTCCTTCATCTCCGCCTGGGTCTTGAAGTACATCTCTGGGACTTTGTATCGCAGGTCGCGGACGTCGAAGGTGCCCGCTGTCGTTGCGCTGACGTCCTTGATCAGCAGATGCACGTTATGGGGAACCGCGTGTTCCTTGCGGATGTAATGACAGTCGTTCGAGACGATCATCTTGATGTCGCATTCGGCGGCGATGCGCGGAATACCCTCCAAGACGGCGGCATCCTCCGGCAGGCCGTGGTCCTGAAGTTCCAGATACCAGTCGTCGCCGAACTGTTCCTTGAACCACAATGCGTTCCTCTTGGCTGTCTCGTAATCTCCGCGCACGAGAGGTTCGTTGACGACGCCGGCCAGGCAGGCGGACACCGCGATCAGGCCCTCCTTGTATTGCACGAGGAGTTCGCGGTCGATGCGCGGCTTGTAATAGAAGCCCTCGGTATGACCCAGGGATACGAGCTTCATGAGGTTCTTGTAGCCAAGGGTGTTCTTGGCAAGAAGGACCAGGTGATGATAGTTCCGCTGACCGGACCCCTTGCGGGTGGCGATGCGATCGAAGCGCGATCCCGTGGCAAGGTAGACCTCGCAGCCGATGATGGGCTTGATGCCTGCCTTCTTGGCTTTCTTGTAGAACTCATAACAGCCGAACATCACCCCGTGGTCCGTGAGCGCAATCGCCGACTGCCCGTCCTCCACCGCCGCACGGATGAGCTGATCCGGCGTGCATGCCGCATCCAGGAGCGAATAATGGGTGTGATTATGGAGGTGGACGTAGTCCGACATGGCGCAAGACCGAATGGGCTGAACGTGATGAACTGCTGCGAAAAGGAGGTGAGCAAAAATAGGAGACACGGCGTCACGGAGGAGTCGAACTTATCAACAGATGATCCGTCCTTCGGGGAAGTTGCACGCCGCAGGCCGTGCACTCGCGCGCTCTCCACGCACTGCCGTATATTTGAACCACAACGAACTGTCCGTATGCAATCCACCACCGATATTCTCCTCCTCGGCGCCGGAGGCAAGGTCGCGCAATTCCTCGTGCGTCTTTTTCTCAGCGAAACCGACTGGTCCATGACTCTCCTGAGCAGTCAGGATATCGGTGCCCGGTATCCTGACTCCCCGCGATTGGAGTTTGTGCGGACGGCGGCCACGGATGCCAAGGAGGTGCGCAGGGAGTGCATGGCCAGGCAGCCGCGAGTGGTCATCAATTGCGCCGCCATGACGAATGTGGATGCCTGCGAATCCGACAAGCAGACGGCCTCCGCTTTGAATGTGAAGGTGGTGGAGAACCTTGTGAGGGCATGCAGCATCACCGAGGCGCATCTCATCCATTTCTCCACGGATTATGTGTTCAACGGCGAGAAGGGACCGTATACCGAGACCGACCTTCCCGATCCCATCAGTTATTATGGTCGCACCAAGCTTGCCGGCGAGAACGCCATCTTGACGTCGAAGATCCCCTCGACCATCATCCGCACGAACATCGTGTATGGTCACTTGCCCGGCGTGAAGAAGGATTTCGTGACGTGGGTGCGCGACAGTTGCGCAGAGGGGACACCCATCTCCGTTGTCAACGACCAGTTCGGCAACCCGACCGCCGCCGCGGATATCGCAGCAGCGACGATGCGCATCATGGAGAAAGGGCGTACGGGGATTTATCATGTGGCCGGACCCGAGTACATCGACCGCTTCGCTTTTGCGTGTCGCATAGCAGACTTTTTCGGTGTCGATGCTTCGTGCATCAAACCACAAACCACGGCCGAACTCCGGCAACCCGCGAAGCGTCCGTTGCGGGCGGGATTGGTCACCCTGAAGGCGGAAACCGACCTGGGCATACGGCTCACGCGCATCGACGACGGCTTGCTCGAGTACAAGCGGTATGGCTCCGCACGACCCTCCGTGCTGGGTGATTTCTCCTCCTCTCGAGCAACCTCATGATACCGGTATTGACACCAGAAGCCATGCGCTCCGCCGACCGAGCAGGAGTGGACGAGCTTGGATTCACGTCGTTGGACCTCATGGAGAATGCCTCCCGGTCATGTGCGGATATCATTCTCGACGTGCTTCCTCCGCGCAGTACTATTCTGGTGCTTTGCGGAACGGGCAACAACGGCGGTGACGGATTCGCCGTCGCCCGGATGCTCTCCTCGGTGCACACCGTACGCGTTGCCTGGATAGGCGACCATCATCGCATGACACCCGAGACGGCCGAAGAATTTTCGCGATGCGTCAATGCCGGCGTCTCCTGCGTCCATGTGAGCGGGGAAGAGTCGGTCACACCCTTGTTCCACGAGCGGTGCGACGGCATCATCGACGCTCTCGTCGGCATCGGCGGATCCGAGGAACTCCGCGGACTTGCCGTGCCGCTGCTGCGGTCTGCCAACGCGTGCTCGTGCCTGCGCATCGCCGTGGATGTACCCACCGGACTGAATGCTTCGACGGGAAAGGCGCATGAACACTGCTTCCGAGCGCATCACACCATCACGATGGCCGCTCCCAAGAGCGGACTGTACCTGCGGGACGGTAAAGACGTGTGCGGGCAGATCCATGTGGCGGCCATCGGACTCACGCCCGGAATCATCGATGCTGGGACCGCCGTCCATGTCATCGAGCAGAAAGACGTCCAGTCGATGTACACACCGAGGAAGAACGATACCTCGAAGTTCGATTACGGTCGCATCTGCATCATCGCCGGCAGTCGCGACATGCCGGGGGCTGCCGCCTTGAGCGCGAATGCGGCCATCGTGAGCGGAGCAGGCTTGGTGGAGGTATGCAGTACGGCGTTTCACGCGCATCTTCTGCCCGAAGTGCTCCAAACCCACGTTCCGTCGACAGATGCCGGTACCCTTGGATGGCAAGGATACGAGCGGATACGCAAAGCTTGCGACAAAGCCCAGTGCATCGTCATCGGACCCGGTTTAGGATGGCACGAGGAAACCTCACGGCTCGTCGAAATGGTCATCAAGGAATACGGTGATACGAAGCCGGTGATCGTCGACGCCGACGGCTTGCGGGCCGTTTCGTGCACAGAAGGCGTGGGTTCGCAGGTAGTCCTTACACCGCATGCGGGAGAATTCGCCCGCCTGCGGGAGAAATGTTCGAACCTTGCGCCATCACTCTCTTCGGCAGAGGAACTCGCTGCCTATCTGCGCTGTATCATCGTGGCGAAAGGAGTTCCCGTGCGCATCACCGATGGTTCGCGGACCCTATGGAACGCGAATGGCAACCCCGGCATGGCGACGGCAGGCAGTGGTGATGTCGCTGCGGGCGTCATAGCGACGATGACCTGCCGACTCTCCTCCGCGCCGTTGCTCGAGCGCGTTGCTGCCGGAGTGTACATCCATGCAATGGCCGGCGACCTGGCAGCGGAGCACTTCACCCCTGAGGGAGTGACGGCGTCGCGCATCGTGTCGTTGCTTCATGAGGCATTACCAGCGGTGGTTCACGGAAAGGAGCGCATGTGATGCGCCCTCTGCGACCGTTCATCATGCGCTATGGACCGCTCGTGGTCCTGAGTCTGCTCATCTTCCTTGCATCGGCTCAGGAACAAGCTCCCATGCCCGATCTGGGCTTCACGTGGCAGGATAAGGTGTATCATTTTTTCGCCTATATGGCGTATGCCGTCACCGTCCACCGGGCGGTATCGGGAACGTCCGTATCGACACGCGGAGTCATCGTGCGGGTGATGGTCATAACGGCGGTGTATGCCGCGAGCGACGAGTGGCATCAGTCGTTCGTTCCGGGGCGGAGTAGCGAGGTGCCGGACTGGATCGCGGATGTGTCGGGAGCTGCGGTAGTATCGCTGTTCATCGGGCACGAGGCACGGGTGAAAGACAGAGGAGGGAGAGGAGAATGAAGAGTGAAATGTTCGAGCTGATTTCCGAATGTCCTGACACGCGGGCCCGCACAGGCATCCTGCACACCGACCACGGTCCGGTGCAGACCCCCATTTTCATGCCCGTCGGCACGCAAGGTTCCGTCAAGGCCATCGACCGTCGAGGACTCGACGAGGTGGGTGCGCAGATCATCCTCTCGAATACCTACCATCTGTATCTGCGACCGGGCAGCGACGTCCTTACAGGGTTCGGCGGCCTGCACAAGTTCATGGGATGGAACAAACCCATCCTCACGGACAGCGGCGGATACCAGGTGTTCTCCCTTCGCGACCTCCGGAAAATCACGGACGACGGGGTGGAGTTCCGTTCGCACATCGACGGCTCCAAGCACTTCTTCACGCCGGAGTCGGTGATCGGCATGCAACGGGCCATCGGGTCGGACATCATGATGTGTTTCGACGAATGCACTCCGTACCCATGCACGCCGGCGGAGGCGAAGGCGTCGATGCTACGGACGATCGAATGGGAGGAGCGCTGCTTGGAGGAGCATGAACGTCATCCCTATCCGTACGACTTTTCGCAACGTCTGTTCGCCATCGGTCAAGGAAGCATCTATCCCGACCTGCGACGTGCATGCCTGGAGGAACTCTGTTCCATGCCGTTCGACGGGTACGCGATCGGCGGACTTGCCATCGGTGAACCGCTGGCGGAGATGTATGATATCGTGGCCGTGTCCACCGAGGTCATTCCGAAGACGAAGGCGCGGTACCTTATGGGCGTGGGGACCCCTCAGAACATCCTCAATGCCATTGAGCTGGGGGTGGATATGTTCGACTGCGTCATGCCGACGCGGAATGCGCGCAACGGCACGCTCTTCACCACGACGGGCAAGGTCAATATCCGCAATGCGGCGTACAAGGACGATCACGAACCGCTCGACGCGGGCATACCGCTGTATGCGAGCACGGAGTTCTCCCGCGGATATGTGCGGCACCTGTTCGCCGTTGGCGAGATACTCGGTTTGCAGCTTGCCACGCAGCAGAACCTGGCGTTTTATCTGTGGCTGGTCACGACCGCTCGAGAGAAAATACAGCAGGGCTGTTTTCGTCAGTGGAAGTCGGAGTTCTTATCCACCTACTATCCCGACGACGCGCGACGCGCGTAGGGATTCGTACTTTCGTCCTCAACGATTCTTTCACGTTACCCGTATCACATCCATGAATATCCTTTTCGCTTTCATGCCGCCTCCGGGCGCACAAGGACAAGACCCGGCCTCGCAGATGACGTCGACGCTGGTCATGTTCGGAACCCTCATCGTCGTGTTCTATTTCTTCATGATCCGCCCGCAAGCCAAAAAGCAGAAGGAGCACAAGAAGATGCTCGACGGCATGCAGAAGGGCGACAAGGTCATCACGACCTCCGGTATCCATGGAAGCATCGCCGAAATGGATGCGGACGGAAAGACGGTGCTGGTGAACGTTTCCGACAACACGAAGATGCGCTTCGATCGCGCCGCCATCTCCGCGGTTCAGTCGAAGTCCGGTTCCTAATCCTCCATCGCTGCCTCTCAGCCTGGTACCATTTCACCAAGCGAAGTTCCATGAACGATACATTCGATACGATCGACGACGCGATCCGTGACATTGCCGACGGAAAGTTCGTCGTGGTGCTGGACGATGAAGACCGGGAGAACGAAGGCGACCTGTTGTGCGCCGCCT
The DNA here is from genome assembly GCA_040398805.1 of Kapaibacterium sp. (SeqCode). Lineage (GTDB taxonomy): Bacteria > Bacteroidota > Ignavibacteria > Kapaibacteriales > NICIL-2 > JBBATK01. The sequence goes on from JBBATK010000001.1 coordinate 39,051, forward strand.
CCTTGTGCACGCCGGAACATGTGACCTTCATGTCCGTGCATGGTCGCGGACTCATCTGCACGCCGATCAGCAAGGAGCGCGCCATCGAGCTGCGTCTGCAGCCCATGGTCCAGAACAATTCCGCTCTGCACGAAACGAACTTCACCGTTTCCATCGATTACGTGCACGGGACGACGACAGGCATCTCGTCGCCGGATCGCAGCGCGACGATCCGTGCTCTTGCACACCCTGACGCCAAGCCGGAGGATTTCGGTCGTCCGGGACATGTGTTTCCCATTGTCGCCGTTGATCACGGTGTATTGCGTCGGGCCGGTCACACCGAAGCCGCGGTAGACCTATCGAGGCTCGCCGGTACCGGTGATGCCGGCGTCATCTGCGAGATCGTCGATGATGACGGAACGATGGCACGAGCACCCAGATTGCATGAATTCGCTCGCCGACACGGCTTGCGGATCATCACGATCAAGGATCTCATCGCATATCGGTTGGAGAGGGAACGAAGCGTGGTGCGGAAAGCCGAGGCCGATCTCGAGACGGAGTACGGGGTGTTCCGTATCGCTGTCTATCAAGCGGCCGAGGAGAACAAGGAGCATGTGGCGCTCGTGAAAGGCGATGTGACAGACGGAGAGCCCGTCCTGGTCCGCGTCCACAGCGAATGCATGACGGGCGATATCTTCCATTCGAAGCATTGCGATTGCGGCGCGCAACTCGATGCCGCCCTGCGCGCCATCGACGAGGCAGCAAGAGGCGTGGTGTTGTATATGCGTCAGGAAGGACGAGGCATAGGACTGGTGAACAAGATCCGCGCGTATCAGTTGCAGGCGCAGGGAATGGACACGGTGGAAGCCAATATCCATCTGGGTTTCAAGCCGGATGCTCGAGAATACGGGATCGGTGCGCAGATACTGTATGATCTGGGTGTACGGAAGATGCGCCTTCTGACGAACAACCCGACGAAGAGGGTAGGCTTGTCCGGGTTCGGACTTGAGACGGTCGAGCTGGTTCCCATCGAGGTGGAACCGAATGCGGTGAACCAGCGATACATGGAGACGAAGAAAGAGCGCATGGGACACATCCTCCGGAATGTCTAGCCTGGGCACGCACCGCGCCACGTCCTTGGCGTGTCGCCGGTGAGTGAATGCCGCGCCGTATCTTCGCAAGAACAGAAAACGATGACGGTATGAGACAAAGCAGTTCCGCCGGAACTGCTTTGGCATTTGCATTCCGGGGAACGATAGGTAGAACGATCATCAACGTGGAACAAACATGGCACCTGTATACATGACCCGTGACCGGGTGAAGGAATTGGAAGACGAGATACGCGACATGAAGACGCGGGTCCGGAAGGAGATCGCGCAAAAGATCGCCGACGCACGGGCGCACGGAGATTTGTCGGAGAACGCGGACTACGAAGCGGCCAAGCACGAGCAGGAGCTGTTCGAGATGAAACTCGCGACGATGGAGAAGACGCTCGGAAACGTGAAGGTGATCGATCCCAAAGACCTTCCCGATGATGGCTCCGTGTACATCCTCTCCGAAGTGCGGTTGCTGAACATGAAAGTCAACAAAGAGGTCGGCTTCACGCTGGTAAGCGAGGAAGAGGCGGACTTCCAACACAATCGGCTCTCGGTGAGCTCGCCTCTCGGCAAAGCGCTGCTGGGCAAGACCACGGGTGACATCGTCGAGACCAAAGCGCCGGCGGGCATGATCCAGTACAAGATCCTCGACGTCAAGCGCGGTTCATGATGGCGAAGAATCGAGGACTGAAGCGGCCTGGCGGCTGATCGGGAGTCCGGAGTCGTCTTGGTGGAACAAGGGAGCGGATGCCGACGGCCTGCGTCGGGAAAGCGAGTCGGGTGCGAGTGCCGCCCAAGGGGAAACGGGTCTGCAGACCGCATTAAATCTACCTTCTGTGGAAAAAATGTCTTGCAGACCGTACCCACCAAACATAACTTTGTACCACAATTAACTGGTAGTTGGTTACACTTTATGGGGTTCAGATATGAACAAGGGTGATCTCGTAGAATCGATTGCAGCAAGTGCAGCGCTCTCAAAATCTCAGGCAGAGAAGGCTCTCAATGCAACGATCGAATCAATCGCATCAACGCTCGCGAAGGGCAATACCGTCTCTCTCATCGGCTTCGGAACGTTCAGCGTTTCTCAGCGTGGCGCTCGCAAGGGCAAGAATCCGCGTACCGGTGAGACCATCAAGATCGCAGCTCGCAAGGTTGCGAAGTTCAAGGCAGGCAAGGGTCTCTCCGATGCAGTGAAGTCAGGCAAGGCGAAGTCAGCAGCGCCGAAGAAAGCCGCAGCACCGAAGAAGGCAGCCGCACCGAAGAAGGCAGCTCCGAAGAAAGCTGCAAAGAAGAAGTGATTTCTTAGCCGTCCCGCATTTGCGGGACGGCTTTTTTTTTGCGCAAGCGACATCTCGGATCGTTCATCGTGCTTCCATCAGACTTCCAACCGCTTTGTAGTGACATTCCGACACAACCACATACTGTCAACACGTCAGCTCTCGGCAGATGACGTTCACATGATTCTCGACAAAGCGCGTGGCTATCGCGCTTTTTTTTCGACCGAAACGATCAGTGACGACCTTCGAGGAGCCGTCGTCATCAATGCCTTCTTCGAGTCGAGCACACGGACCCGTTCGTCGTTCGAGATCGCCGCGAAGCGGCTCGGTGCGCATGTCATCAATTTCCAATCGCAAAGCAGCAGCATTTCGAAGGGAGAGTCGCTGAAGGATACCCTGTGCACGCTGGATGCCATGGCTCCGGATATCATCGTGATGCGCCACAACCAGAGCGGCGCTGCCGAATACGCCACCCGTCTGGTGCGTTCGCGGGTGATGAACGCCGGCGATGGCATGCATGAACATCCTACGCAGGCGTTGTTGGATGTGTTGACGCTTTCGGATGTCTTCACCGATCTCCGGTCTCGATCGATCGGTATCGTCGGGGACCTTCTTCACAGCAGGGTGTTCCGTTCGAACGTCCACCTGCTTCATACCCTGGGCGCAAAGGTACATGTATGTGCTCCGTCCACGCTGGTACCGCGCGACACGGACGCCTTCCCTGTCACGCGTCACAAGGATCTCCACTCCTTGCTTGCGTCCGTGGATGCCGTCATGATGTTGCGATTGCAGAACGAGCGTATGAATGGCGGTCTGCTGCCGCGGGGAAGGGAGTACGGAAAACGTTTCGGTCTGACCATGGAGCATCTGCAAAGGTTTCCGGATCTGCAGGTATTGCATCCGGGTCCGGCCAACTATGGATGGGAGATGGACGAAGCCGTCAGTCTCCATCCCCGATGTCACATGCGGACACAGGTCACGAATGGTGTCTATGTCCGCATGGCCTGCATGAAGCTGATTGCCGACGGTGGCGAGGCCCTGCCCCGCTGACGTGCGGTCCGACGGTGTTTGCCCAGGAGTCGGTTCGTCCTTGAGCCGGGTCGCTTACGGATGCCGTTGGATTTTGACTACACAGATATTGATTGATACATACCACTATGCCCAGAAGAACAGACATACGTTCCATCCTCGTCATCGGCTCAGGACCGATCGTCATCGGTCAGGCATGCGAGTTCGATTACAGTGGCACGCAGGCGTGCAAGGTCCTGAAGAGCGAGGGCTACCGCGTGCTCCTCGTCAATTCCAATCCGGCGACGATCATGACCGATCCTGTCATTGCGGACGCCACGTATATCGAGCCGATCACGGCCGAGTATGTGGAGGAGATCATCGCCAAAGAGCGTCCGGACGCCATACTGCCCACCATGGGAGGACAGACGGCGCTCAATGTGGCCTTGGAACTTCATGAGCGTGGCATCCTTGAGAAGTATGGTGTGGAGCTTATCGGCTCCAAGATCGAGTCCATCAAGATGGCGGAGGATCGTGAACTGTTCCTGGAGGCTATTCATCGCTGCGGACTCGATATGCCCAAAGGAGAGTTCATCACGGATTACGACGAGGGGATGAAAGCCGTCGAGCGCATCGGATTTCCCGCCATCATCCGTCCGTCCTTCACTCTTGGCGGTACCGGCGGCGGCATCGCCTACAACATGGAGGATTACGCCGAGATGCTGAAGGCGGGTCTGGTCGCCTCGCCCATCAACCGCGTGCTCGTCGAAGAGTCCGTGCTCGGATGGAAAGAATATGAGTTGGAAGTGATGCGCGATGTGAACGACAATGTCGTAATCGTCTGTTCCATCGAGAACTTCGATCCCATGGGTGTGCATACGGGCGACTCGATCACCGTGGCACCGGCGCAGACATTGTCGGACCGGGAGTATCAACGCATGCGCGACGCATCGTTGAAGATCATCCGGGCGATAGGGGTGGAGACCGGCGGCTCGAACATCCAGTTCGCGCTGAATCCTGTGAACGGAAGGATGACGGTGATCGAGATGAACCCGCGAGTTTCGCGCTCATCGGCGCTGGCGTCGAAGGCCACGGGATTTCCCATTGCGAAGATGGCTGCCAAGCTTGCCATCGGATATACGCTCGACGAGATCATCAACGACATCACGAAGAAGACACCGGCGTGCTTCGAGCCGAGCATCGATTACGTCGTCGTCAAGATTCCGCGCTGGGACTTCGAGAAATTCCGTGAAGTGGAGGACAGTCTTACCGTGCAGATGAAGTCGGTGGGCGAAGTCATGTCCTTCGGTCGCACGTTCAAGGAAGCGTTGCAGAAAGCCGTGCGCTCCGTGGAAAAGGGAAGAGGCGGATTCGGTTTCGACTCGGCGGACGATTGCAATATGGACGAGCCTACGTACGCGGAGCTCGATCGGTTACGGTACTATCTGCGCAAGCGTACGTCGGGATCGCTGTTCGATGTGTTCGATGCGTTGCGGTACAACATGTCCACCGACGAGATCTATGCTCTTACCAAATACGATACGTGGTTCATCGAACAGCTCAGGGAGATCGTGGAGGCAGGGAGGAACTTCATCAGGACGGCGTCGAATCTCGGCGGTGAGTTATTCGCCGATTCCCTTGATGCCGCAACCGTGCGACGCATGAAACAACTGGGGTTTTCGGACCGCCAGTTGTCGGTGATGACCGGTATCCCGGAGAACAACATCCGCGAGTATCGGAAGAAGAACGGGATCGTTCCTGTGTACAAGACGGTGGACACATGTGCGGCCGAGTTTGAGTCCGAGACGCCGTACCACTACTCCACCTACGGTTCCGAGAACGAATCGGTGCGCACCGAAACGAAAAAGGTCATCATCCTCGGCAGCGGACCGAACCGCATCGGTCAGGGTATCGAATTCGACTATTGTTGTGTGCAAGCGGTCTATGCAGCCCGTGCTCGCGGTTGGGAAGCGATCATGATCAATTGCAATCCGGAAACGGTTTCGACGGATTACGATACGACGAACAAACTGTATTTCGAACCGCTGACCTTCGAGGACGTGATGAACGTCATCGACCTGGAACGGCCGGATGGCGTGGTCGTCTCGTTCGGCGGGCAGACGCCGCTCAAACTCGCACAGCGTCTTGTCGAGGCCGGAGTCACGCTGATGGGGACGCAGCTTGAGGGTATCGATGTGGCGGAGGACCGTAAACACTTCGGTGCGATGATCGACGGACTCGGTATCCCGTGTCCGCCGTACGGAACGACGATGGACGAAGAGGAGGCGGTGGAAATCGCTGACCGCATAGGATATCCGGTGTTGGTGCGTCCGTCGTACGTGCTTGGTGGACGTGCCATGGAGCTGTGTTACCGCGAGGAAGCGTTACGCAAATACGTGCACAACGCCTTCCGTCAGTTTCCCGGACGTCCCATCCTCATCGATCACTTCCTGGAGAACGCCTATGAGTTCGACGTGGATTGCGTGGCCGACGGTGACGATGTCGTCATCGTGGGAGTGATGCAGCACATCGAAGAGGCGGGTATCCACTCGGGGGATTCCTCGTGCGTGTTGCCGCCGTACAACATCGATGCGGAACAGTATGCTACCATGATCGCGTATACGAAGGCCATGGCTCGCAAACTCGGCGTCGTAGGATTGATGAATGTGCAGTACGCCTTGCAGCAAGGGAAGATCTACGTGATCGAAGCCAATCCGCGGGCTTCGCGTACCGTGCCCTTCGTCGCCAAAGCCACAGGCGTCCCGCTTGTCGAAATCGCCATGCGCGTGATGCTCGGCGAAAAGCTCAAGGATATGGACGTGAAGGATTATTCGTTGACGTCGGACCGTGTCGCCATCAAGGAGCCGGTGTTCCCGTTCACGAAGTTTCCCAAGGTGAACATCTTCCTTGGACCTGAGATGCGCTCGACAGGCGAGGTGATGGGCATGGACAGAAGCTTCGGCGCGGCCATCATGAAATCGCACATATCCGCCGGAAACGGGCTTCCGTTGAACGGCAGTGTGTTCATCTCCCTGCAACCTCGGGACAAGAGCCAACGCGCGGTGGAGATAGCCAAAGGGTACATCGATCTCGGTTTCTCCATCGTCGCCACGCGGGGTACCGCCGCATATCTGCAGGAGCATGGCATACCGGCGGAGATGGTCTTGAAGCATTACGAAGGACGTCCGAGCATTGTCGACAACATCAAGAACGGCGATGTCCAGTTGCTCATCAATACCCCGCTCGGGGAGAATGCCCGCTACGACGAATACGTGATGGGTCACACCGCGATGCGATATAAGATTCCCTTCTTCACCACGCTCGCAGCGGCGGATGCCTCGCTCGAGGGTATTCGTGCGCTTCGGACGGAGAAGCGCGTGGTTCGTTCGTTGCAGGAGTATTACGCCGGCACGGAGGCGCGAGGGGACGCGTGATATGGAAGCTAACGGATCCCGATCTGCGGTTGCGAAGGTGTGGACGGTGATGGACGTGCGGAACTGGGCTGTGCCGTATCTCACGAAGGCCGGCGTGGATTCGCCGCGGAAGACCATCGAGATTCTGCTTTGTGCCGTGTTGAGGACGGACAGATTAGGATTGTATCTGCAGTTCGAGAGGTTATTGAGTCCGACAGAGTTGGCCACCCTCCGCAGCATGATCGATCGGCGCGTCCGCAGCCGTGAGCCTCTTCAATACATTGTCGGTACGACGAACTTCTACGGACTTGAAATTTCCGTCGACTCTCGCGTGTTGATCCCTCGGCCGGAGACGGAGCGTCTTGTGGAGCGTGCAGTGGAGATCATCGATGAAATCCTCAGAGCACAGGCACGATGCACGGTGTTGGATATCGGGACGGGAAGCGGGTGTATTGCACTTGCGATCGCAGCGAACGTGAAGGGTGTGGACGTGACGGCGGTCGACATTTCGGAGGGAGCTCTTGAGCTCGCTCGATCGAATGCCGAACGACTGGGAGTGACGGGTGTCGTGTTTGAAAACCGGGATGTGCTTCGCGATGAATCGTGGGATGGAACCTTCGATGTGGTCGTGTCCAACCCGCCCTATGTGGCGCAATCGGATATGGGCACCTTGGACCCGGAGGTACGGGACCACGAGCCCACGGGGGCATTGACGGACGCCGGCGACGGATTTGCGTTCTACCGGCGCTTCGCAACCTTGTTTCCTGGCCTGGTCAGTCCGCACGGAGCGTTTCTTGTCGAGGTCGGATACGAGATGGCCGAGACGGTCTCGGCCCTTTTCGGCGATTGGAACACGGTGGCGCACACGGATCTGGAGGGACGGGAGCGAATCGTGGAAGGGCGCTGTTTTCGTGGTGTTACAAGATGATAACGATGACAAATTCCTTTGGTAGGTGCGCGATACGGGTCGTAACTTTGACGCACCTGCACAGCACGTTTGTTCGGCGGGAGCTCTTGGAGGAGAGATGATCAAACGAGACGGTTCTGCAGAGGATCACATCAAGCACGAAAAAATCGGAAATGTCGACATTCTGCGCTTGAGCGGTCAGTTCATCGGCGGTCAGGAGACAGACGAGTTACGGTCGGTCCTGCGTTCCGTATCGGAGCAACGGTCCAACCTCCTCATCGTCCATGTGGGCGACGTGACCTATCTGAACTCCATGTCGCTGGGCGTCCTCATCTCGGCACATGCGAACTTCGTCAAGAGAGGCGGGCGCATAGCCTTGGCGGCGATCAGCGATTCGATACGGCAGGTGTTCGTCATCACGAAGCTTGACAACGTGTTCGAAATTTTTGCGTCAGAAGAAGAAGCAATCAAATCATTCACTCATTCATAATTCCTTTTGAGGTCAGTTCTATGAAAAACATGTTCAATATGATTGTCATTGTCGCCTCCCTCGTTGTGGGTTACATCATTTGGCAATTCATTTTTGGTGCCGAAGCAAATATGAATCCGGACCACACACCAAAGAATTTTATGGGAAACATCTACACGGGTGGACCGCTCGTTGCCGGCCTTCTCGCCTGTATCCTGCTTTCCATCACCTACGTGTTTGAGCGACTCCTGTCGATCTCCAAGGCTCTTGGAAAGGGCGATTCAGCGGCATTCGTCAAGCGTTGCACTGATCTCATCCAGCAAGGAAAGTACGCGGAAGCGGTCCAAGAGTGCGATGCACAACGCGGTTCGCTCGCGAACGTCATGCGCGCCGGTCTGGAGCGCTATCAGGCCATTGAAAACGATCATTCACTGGATCAAGAGAAGAAGCTTTCCGAAGTCCAGCGTGCCATCGATGAGGCGACCAACCTTGAGACGCCTCTTCTTGAGAAGAACCTTGTCATCTTGTCCACCGTAGCGTCCATCTCAACGATGATCGGTCTTCTCGGTACGACCGTCGGTATGATCCGGTCGTTCCAAGCTCTCGGTGACAAGGGCGGAACGGTATCGGCGCAGGCGTTGTCCATCGGTATTTCCGAGGCGTTGTACAACACGGCCGGTGGTCTGCTCGCGGCAATCGTTTCGATTGTTGCCTTCAACGTCTTCACGACCCGCGTGGACGGTATCGTGTACATGATCGATGAAGCGATCCTCAACGTCATGGAAATCCTTACGGTACGCGTCAAGAAGTAAGAATCATATCAGAGGACAACCGTGTCAAAAATCAAAAAGAGAAGAGTAGGGTTTGCGATTGACATGACGCCGCTCGTGGATGTGACGTTCTTGTTGTTGACCTTCTTCATGTTCACTGCCAAGTTCAAAAGCGAGGCGGAGTCCGAACAGAAGTTCCAGATCAAACGTCCGGAAGCGGCGGCCGACACGTCGAAGCTGCCTGACCGGGACCTGGCGACAATCAAGATCGCTATCGATTCCACATCGGGCGACACGGCATACTACTATTCGATCGTCGATGAGATACAGCGTGCATCGGTTTATAAGGCCATGCAGTACTCGGATGAAGACTCGAAGAAAGCAATGGTGAAGGCGAACATCGAGGCGCTGGAGCGATTGATCAGCGAAACTCGTCGTACCAACTACAAGACGCAATTCGCCATCGACTGCGATCGCCGCATACGATACAAGTACGTGGAGGATCTCGTGGATGTCATGCGGAAATATGGAGCGACGGCCTTCAACTTCGTCACCGAGAAACGACAATAGCCCCGACAACTGAAACAGAGATTTTGTAACTAAGCCCTTCGGCCCTGCGTCTATCGTTATGGATGCTCCGGAGTAGTGGAGGTAACAATGGCAGGTGGTGGTGGCGGTATGGAAGTACCGCAAAGAGTAAAAAGAGGGTCTAAGGCCCGTAAACGCAAGAAGAAGAATCGTATAGGTTTCCGCCTTGACATGACGCCGTTGGTGGATGTCGCGTTTCTGCTCCTGACCTTTTTCATGTACACGACGAGTCTCATCACCCCTCAGGTCATGAAGATGAACGTGCCGAAAAGTCCTGAGCAGGTGGAGGTGAACATGAACAATCTGTTCACTCTGCAGATCGATCCGAACGGTAGGATTTTTACGAGCATGGCGCAGGACGATCCGGTGGAGATCAAGGTCGCAGAACTCAAGGCCAAAGCCGTTGAACTGAATATGATGCGGAAGAACGTCCTCATCACATCGTTCAAGGCCTCTCCGGAAGCTCCGTACGGCACGGTCATCAAGGTGCTTGATATCTTGAACCAGGCGGAGGGCGAGATCGTCCGCAAGCTGCGTCTGGAGGATCCGAACGTCAAACGTGCTCGGAAGTTCGCATTCGTAAAGATGACGAAAGAAGAAGAAGATAAACTACGAGGGATGTAACTATGAGCGACACTATAGCGATGGAAGCTCCTCGTACACCGTATGGTGCAAAGGAGCTGAAGGAGTGGATAGGAAAAAATACGTGGCGAAGCTTCATCATTTCCTTATCGTTGATATTGCTTTTCGCCTTGGTATCGTTCATCTATAACTACTTGCAACAGCGTTCCTTGGCATTGAAGACGGCGATTCCGGTCGTGAAGATCAATCTCAGCGACCTGCCTCCTCCGCCAAGCGCGGATGCACCGCCGCCGCCGCCGCCGGGTTCCGTATCAACACCCACGGTTGCCGGTACGCCGATACCGGTGCCGGAAACGATGTTGAATCCGGACATGAAGGAGTTCGCGAACGTGGACGACCTGAAGAGTGCGCCGGCGATAGCCACCGAGGGAAACGGTAACATTGAAGTGGCGATCGATGCTGGTACGGTAGTTCGTGAAGCGGAACCGGCTCCCGACGATTTCATCGCGGTAGAGAAGGAGCCTGCGACCGATCTGGCGGAAGTCCAACGGAAGCTCGTGTATCCTCCGATGGCTGTGAAGCAAGGCCTTGAGGGTAAGGTGCTCATACGGGTCCTTGTCGGCAAGGATGGCAGGCCCCGTCGTTCCATCATCGATCAGTCGATTGCACCCTCGCTCGACGAGGCGGCAAACCGGGCGGTGATGGCCAGCGTCTTCACACCGGCTATCCAGAACAATACCCCCGTGGATTGTTGGGTGACCATCCCGGTGGTGTTCAAGCTTCGATAATCATAGAAACGTCCTTCAAACGTCAGGTGCCAAGGAGCGTATGCTACCTGCAACTGACGTTTTTTTTTGGCCCATGTCGAACCTGTTCATCGATATCCTGAATTACTCCGTCCGTATCAGCATCGTGCTGCTCGGAATTCTCATTGCGGGCGGTTTCGTCATGCAGATGCCCGGCGAAGAGTGGTATTCCAGAGGAACGGGCGGTCTGCTCATCGTGTTCGGTGCCTATCGGCTGATACTGTATTATGCAGGTGTCCAACGACGTCGCCGTGAGGACCAGGAAGATGATGGCGACGACCAGGATCAGTCCACAGGTGCAGCGGCTTCTCCGGAGTCCTTGAACGAGTCATGAAATCACTACGCATTCTCATAGTGTCGGTTCTCGTCGCGGGTTTCACCTCTTGCGACCGCCAGCCGGAAGACAAAAACGCGGAAACCATGTGGCGTGGTCGTCTCACCGTTTGGTGCGACGAAGCCGTAGCTCCGCTCCTACGGTCGCAGATTGAAGGATTCGCCCGAAAGTATCCGGATGCGCACATCGACGTGCGTTCAGCCTCTGGAAGGGAAGTCATGGAAGCTCTGCTTTCCCGGAAGGCACGCATCGCTCTCCTTGCCAGAGGGTATCTGCGGGATGAGGATTCGTTGATGAGAGTGTACACGTTGGAACCCCATCGCACCTTGCATATCGCAACCGACGCGCTCGTGTTTTTCGCCCCGAAGAATTTTCCCTCGGATACTCTTTCTGTGGAAGCATTGAACGAGTATTTCTCTGCCGGTATTCCGCTAGACACGCGGGTGAGAGGTGTGCGAAAAGGAACGTCGTTCGTATGCCCTGGAGCGCTTTCCAGTGTCGTAGGGAATGTGGTCTTGCAATGCAATGCTGGTCGGGCCTTTTCCGCAAAGGCGCGCGTGAGCTATGTCGGAACGATGGACTCCGTGAAACGTCTCGTGCGTTCTCAGGAGAATGTCATCGGCGTCGGTTTCCTGTCGGAGATGATCAAGGATACGGTCTCGTTCAAGCTTCTTGGTATCAAATACACCGATAAGGATATGAACAGGCGCTCCATGACGGTCGAGCAGAGCGCGGTCTATAGGGAAATGTATCCGTATCCCGTGAAAATAGAGGCATACCTTCTCGAGAACTTGCGGAACCTGCCCATGGGCTTGGCTTCGTATTTGGCTTTCGAGACGGATCCGCAGAAGTACTTTTTGAATCAAGGAATCGTCCCTGCGTACGCACGGATACAACTAACCGAGGAATAATAGGACATGAAGATGATTGCGTGGTTGGTGATGACGATCGCCGCATCGTTTCCCATGATGAGTCAGAGTTCGCTGGAGAAAGCACGCACGGCGTATGCTGCGCACGACTTGGAGTCGGCGGCAACGGATATCCGCGCCGCCTTGAAGGAGAGTCCGAACAACACGGATGCCTTGACTTTGGCGGGGGACATCTTCTTGGGTCTGGAACAGATGGAGAAGGCGCTCGAATATTACAAGCGTGCCTACGACCAAGACGGGGACAAGGATATCTCGGCCAGAAAGTATGCCCGCGCCCTGTCTGATGCCGACCGTCACACGGAGGCGATTGCCATAGCGCGCAAGACCGTCAAGAACAATCGAACCGACGTGTACAACCAACTCACCCTTGGCGAGGTGCTCGTCAATGCCGATTCGTTGAACGCCGCGGAGTTGATATTGACCAAAGCGCGGGAAATGAACAGGACCATACCGGACGGATTCCTCGCTCTCGGAAGCCTCTACTACCGTCAGCGCATCTACGAATCCGCGCGTGACAACTACGAGCAAGCGATCAAGATCGATTCCACGAATGAAGTAGCGCTGGAGCGTTTGGCGACGATGTACTTCCGCATGGCCAACAGCGAGATGGATAACGCCTTGGCAGCCGAGCTGTACACTCGATCTTTACAGCAGTGGGCGAGCGTGATCCGAATCAATCCCAAGAACGCTCGCGCCTATTACGAGCAAGGGAAGATCTTCTTCTACGCGCAGAAGTTCCAGAGCGCAGCGCCGTCGCTTGCCGAGTACCTTCGATTGCGTCCGGAGGCGGACAACGTGCCACTGGCCCATTGGTTTCTTGCGCAGTCCTATGCTCGCTTCCAAGCATGCGACAGTGCCGAGCCGCACTTCCGATTTGCCATCGAAAAGATCGATTCCGTGCGTTCGAAGGCCTCCTTGCTTTTCGCTCGTTGCCTTTTCGACTCGAAAAAGTACGGTCCGGCCGCCGAGCAGTTCGGAACCGCCTTGAAGCTCAACGGCAACCTCGATGCCGATGACAGGGAGCGCTTCGGCTACTCTCTTATCCTTAGCGGTGATACGACTCAGGCACTGGAGCAGTTGCGGACGGCCATCGAGATGAATCCGACGAAATGTAAGACCATGGAGCGCCTTGCCAATCTGTACTACGATAAGAAGTCGTACACGGAATCCGTGAACCTGTATAGAAAGATGCTCGCCAGCTGCACATCGTCGTCGCCGGCGCGTTTGAATGCGTTCATCGGACGATGCTATTTCTCTGCGAACCTGCCGGATTCCGCCATCGGGTATGTGCAGAAAGCGGTCGCACTGGATTCGTCGTTGTTCTTTGCACGCACCATCGGTGTACGCTCCTTGGTGACCGCAGGAAAGCTGGAGGAAGCGGTGGAATGGTACCTTGGTGGACTTGAGTATGCGAAACGGGAACCGGCGAAGTTCAAGGGCGATATCGCGGGTATGGCACAATCGGTTTGTGGTGCTTTCATCGAGAAGAAAGACTTCAAATCCTTGCAGAAATACAGTAAAATGTGGGTGGAGTTCGATCCGACGTCCGAAGTAGGGAACCTGTATCTCGCCGTTTCCTTTCAGGGACTCGGTGAGAAGGACGGCGCTTGTAAGTATTACAACGAAGTCCTGAAAATCAACCCCAACAACAAGGTTGCTAAGGACAATAAGAAACTCGTCGGGTGTTAACGGCGTCCGAGCAGAGTGCTCGTCCGTCGTCCCATTGCGAGTGACATCACACGGCGTATGGACGGTCCTGGGACCGTCCATTACTTTTTTTTACCGTGTTTTACCCCTATATTTGCAATCTGTTTTGTGAAAGGGCGGTTTTCATGCTCAACATACCTATACAGGGTATGCGCGACGGACTTCATGCCGTTGAACTTGAATGTCGCGCCGAAGATTTGCAGAGCGCTTTCGAAGAGTTCGTCGGAATGGTTCACGTTCGCGGCGAAATCCGTAAAGTGGGCCGTCGGATGCATCTCGAAGCCGTTGCCTCGTGCATGACCCGTTTGATGTGTGACTACACGACAAAGGAGTTCGATGAAGAGGTGCGGGCTCCGTTCCATTGCGATTTCCTCCTGAGCACTGAATTGTTCAACGCGAAGAAGGATGGCGAGGAGGCGACGGATGACGAAACGGTTCCGGTGCATGAGGAAGAGAAGTCCATTGACATAACAGACATCGTTCAACAGGAGCTCGTCATCAGTCTGCCGTTGAAGCGTATCTCGCCGGAAGCCCGGGAGAGAGCTCTGGAAGAGCTGGTAGACGCACGTTTCCTGGCCGATTCGGATCAAGCTCATGAAGATCGCGCTGAGAACGACGACCGGTGGTCAGCGCTGAAGAAGCTTTCGATATCGAACGAGGACGATGGCACAAAGGCCTCATGACATCCGATATCATCGTCGCACTACGGTAACCGATGCGGAAGTTGTTGGCAAGACAAAGACAAGAAAGTGAAGAAAGACACGAAGTAGAATAACGTACTAGAAGAGGAATATCCCATGCCTAATCCGAAACGCCGACACTCGAAGCAGCGTACTGCGAAGCGTCGTACCCATTACAAGGCGACGCCCGCCACGACCACGTCCTGTCCTAATTGCGGCACTTCCAAGCTGTCGCACGTAGCATGCCGCGAATGCGGATACTACAACGGACGTCGCGTACTCGCTACAGCATAATCTCTCATCTGATCTGAGACATCTTGGAAAAACCACTGCGCATAGCCATCGACGCCATGGGCGGGGATTTCGCGCCTGCCAACGAGATTGCAGGGGCGATGCAAGCAGCACGACACTTTCGTGACTCCGCTCGGGTGGAGTTCGTTTTTGTGGGCGATGAGCAGCGCATTCGCCAAGAGCTGGCAAAACATCCACGGTCGGACATGTCGTATTCCATCCTGCATGCATCGGAAATCATCACGATGAAGGACGAGCCGGCAACGGCGTTGCGCGGGAAGAAGGACTCCTCGATCGTCCGAGGCATTCAGCTTCATCGTGACGGCGGTGCCGATGCCTTCCTCTCCGCCGGTAATACCGGTGCGGTGATGTCCGGCGGAACGCTCATCCTGGGCCGCATCCGCGGTGTGACGCGTCCGACCATCGCGACGTTTTTCCCGACAGCCGGCTCCAGGCCGACCTTGGTCGTCGATGTGGGAGCAAATGTGGAGTGCAAGCCTCGCTTCCTCTACGAATTCGGCGTCATGGGGTCGATTTACGTCCGCGAAGTCCTGGGAATCGCCGAACCGCGTGTGGCACTCTTGAATGTTGGCGAAGAGGACTCTAAGGGAAACGCCGTCGTTCTCGAGGCGCATGCCCTGATGCGGGCGTCAAAAGAAATCAACTTCACGGGTAACACGGAAGGCCGAGACATCCTCATGGGGGCTGCGGACGTTGTGGTTTGTGACGGCTTCACGGGCAACATCGTTTTGAAATTCGCCGAGAGTTTCATCACCCTCCTCCGCAGCAAACTCAAGGATTTCGCCGCGCGGTCGTTGTTCAACAAAATCTCCGTGGCCATCATGGTTCCCACGCTCCGACGGGTTCTCAAGGAATTCGATTATCAGGAGTATGGCGGCGTACCATTGCTTGGCGTGAACGGCGTCGTCATCATCGGTCACGGAAAATCCTCGCCCTTGGCCATCAAGAACATGATCCTCAGGGCGGTCGAAGTCGTCGAGAAGAACGTCAATCGTCGGATCGAAGAAGCCCTCCAAACATCTCATGAGATCGAATCCACATGAAAGCCTCGATAACGGGAATAGCTCATTACCTGCCACCGGACGTCTATGACAATCATTGGTTCGAGGGGTTCCTCGACACGAACGATGAATGGATCACCTCGCGAACCGGTATCAAGGAACGGAGGTTCCTGAAGGATGGTGGCACGAGCGAGATGATCGCCCCGGCGGCGTTGAAGGTGTTGCAACAGCGCGGACTTTCCGCTACGGATATCGATTGCATCATCGTCTGCACGGTGACTCCCGACAATATGTTTCCTTCCACGGCAGCAACCGTTCAGCGGAAGATCGGTGCCACGAACGCTTGGGGATTCGACCTCAGTGCAGCGTGCAGCGGATTCCTCTACGGATTATGGACAGGCGCCAAGCTTGTCGAAGCCGGCGGAGCGCAGCGTGTCCTTGTGTGCGGTGCCGACAAGATGAGTTCGATCCTGAACTTCGAAGACCGCACGACGTCCGTCCTTTTCGGCGACGGCGCCGGCGTTGTCCTTTTGGAGCGGTCGGATGCCGACGATATCGGCGTGATGGACGCCATCCTTCACATGGATGGAGAAGGCGGAAAGTACCTGTACATGACCGCCGGTGGCAGTGTGAAACCTCCGTCGAAAGAAACGGTTGCCAACAAAGAGCATTGCGTGGTCCAAGACGGTCAGACGGTCTTCAAATCTGCTGTCGTCGGCATGGCCGAGGTTTCCGCGGCGATCATGGAAAAGAACCATCTCACAGCCGACATGGTAAGCTGGCTTGTTCCGCACCAAGCGAACCTTCGGATTATCGACGCGACGGCCCAACGCATGGGACTCCCGAAGGAGAAGGTCATGATCAACATCACGAAGTACGGGAACACGACGGCGGGGACCATTCCCATCTGCCTGTCGGAACTTCATGAGCAGGGAAAAATCACGCGGGGTGACAATATCATCCTTTCCAGTTTCGGCGCAGGATATACCTGGGGAGCGATCTGGTTGAAGTGGGGACTTACCCCGCAGGCCACGACGCAGGCGTGATACCCGCGGAATGTCGGCCTTCCATGGTTTCGGCATGATGCATCCCCATGCGGACTCCCGCATCTTTCGATGTCGCGATCTGAGAATTCATCAAAAAAACAATCTGTTATGTCAACTGCATTCCTTTTTTCCGGACAGGGTTCTCAGTATGTGGGTATGACCAAGGACCTGGTGGAAACGCGCGACCACGCGCGGGCGCTGTTTGCTCAGGCCGAGGCCATCCTCGGGTACTCCCTGTACGACATCTGTGTCAACGGTCCGGCGGAACGACTGAAAGAGACCCGGTATACGCAGCCGGCACTTTTCGTTCACGAGGCCATTCTTGTCGATGCTCTCCGTGAGCGCATCCGTCCTGTTGCCGTGGCCGGTCACTCGCTTGGTGAGTATTCCGCCATGTATGCAGCGGGCGTGCTGAGTTTCGATGATGCGCTCCGTCTCGTGACGCTCCGTGGCACGCTGATGTTCGAGGCCGGCACGGTCCGGCCCGGTACCATGGCTGCCATCGTGGGCTTGCCCGATGAGACGGTCGAGAAGATCTGCTCAGAGTGGACCGGTGGCGTGCTCGTTGCCGCCAATTACAACGCCCCCGGTCAGGTTGTGATCAGTGGCGAGGCGGATGCTGTCCGTGCGTCGTTAGATGCCTACAAAGCGGCAGGGGCTCGCATGGTGACGGAGCTCCCGGTCAGCGGAGCATTCCATTCACCCTTGATGAAGCCGGCGCAGGAAACCCTTGCGCAGGCAATCCATGCCACGACATTCAGGGATGCGGCGATCGATGTGGTGTGCAATGTGGATGCCATGATGCACCGGAAGGCGCAACAATTGCAAGAGGCGCTCATCGCGCAGCTGGTATCACCCGTGCGTTGGACCCAATCGCTTGAAACGATGTTCGCTGCGGGCGTCCGTGAATATGTGGAGCTCGGTCCGGGCAAAGTGCTCCAAGGTCTGGTGAAGCGGACACTGAAGGATGTGACCATCCGCGGCGTGGACACGGAGCAGGACCTATCGGCCATGGAACAGGTGTAGATTATCACAACCAACGAGGAAAAGGAAACCATGAAACATCTCCATGAACACGTCGTGATCGTTACCGGTGGATCCCGTGGCATCGGCGAGGCCATCGTCCGCCGACTGGCCGCCGAGGGTGCCACCGTCTATGCCGTCTCCTCGAAGCCGTCGGAGCGTGCAGCCGAGATAGAATCGTCAGTCGCGGCGGAGGGCGGAGTGGTCCGTTTCAAAGTGGCCGATGTCTCCAGCGACGAGCAGGTGCGAGCATGCATCGATGAGATCGTTGCCGCCGAGGGACGCATCGATGCCGTTGTTAACAACGCGGGAATCACGAAAGACGGACTTCTCATGCGCATGAGCGAGTCGGACTGGGATGCCGTCTTGGACGTCAACCTGAAATCGGTCTTCCTCATGACCAAAGCCGTGAGCAGACAGATGATGGGGCAGCGTCGCGGTCGTATCGTGAACATCACCTCCGTTGTCGGTATCACCGGAAACGCCGGTCAATCCAATTATTGCGCGTCGAAGGCAGGTATGATCGGCTTCACGAAGGCGACGGCGAAAGAACTGGCTTCTCGCAACATTTTAGTAAATTGTATTGCGCCCGGTTATATAGAGACCGAAATGACCGGTAAGCTCTCAGAGGACCAACGTAAGTCCTTTACCGAGGTCATTCCGTTGCGCCGTGGCGGCAGCGGAGCGGACGTCGCAGGTGTCGTCAACTTCCTCTTGTCCGCAGACGCATCGTACATCACGGGGCAGACCATCTGTGTCGACGGCGGCATGGTGATGCAGTGACAAGGCGCGGTCGGGCATCGCGGTTACATCGATAATCATTTTTTGTTTTCTTTCATTTGGAGTGTTTCATGTCGACAACAGCAGATCAGGTAAAGCAGATCATCGTCAACAAGCTTGGCGTTGAAGAATCACAAATCACGCCGACGGCGTCGTTCACGAACGATCTCGGCGCTGATTCGCTCGATACCGTCGAGCTCATCATGGAGTTCGAACGTGCATTCAACATCACCATCGAAGATGCTGATGCTGAGAAGATCCAAACCGTTGGTGCAGCCATCGAGTACTTGGAATCCCGCGCTTCTGCCTAAGATCGCAACGATTTTTCCGGCGCATTCTTTATCCGAGTGCGCCGGTTCTTTTTTCTAACCGAAGACCCATGCGTACGCGCACGCGCACCATCCCTCGAATCGTTATCACCGGTATCGGTGTCGTAAGCCCCATCGGCAATACGAAAGACGAGTTTTGGCAAGGTATGATGTCGTCCCGCAGCGGCGCCGCTCCCATCACCCGATTCGACGCATCCCTCTACGATACCACCTTCGCGTGCGAAGTGAAGGGGTTCGACCCCTTGCAGTTCATTTCCAAGAAAGAGATCCAGCGTATGGATCCGTTCACGCATTACGCATTGGCATCGTCCGCCATGGCCATCGAGGATGCGGGTTTGGAAGCGGCTGTGCTTGACAAAGAGCGCGTGGGCGTCATCATCGGTAGCGGCATCGGTGGTATGTGGACCTATCATCACCAACAGCATACCCTGTATGAGCGTGGGGGTAGTCCCGACCGTATCTCGCCGTTCTTCGTGCCCATGTTGATCAGCGATATCGCCGCCGGACATGTGGCGATTCGTTGGGGGTACAAAGGACCGAACTATGCGACCGTCAGCGCCTGTGCCACGTCGTCGCATTCCATCGCGGACTGTTTCATGCTGCTTCAACGTGGCGACGCCGATGTCATGGTAGCGGGCGGAAGCGAAGCCGTCGTCTGTCCGATGGGCATCGGAGGTTTCAATGCCATGAAAGCCTTGTCGACGCGTAATCATGATCCCGTTCACGCCAGTAGGCCTTTCGATGCCGAACGCGACGGTTTCGTGATGGGCGAGGGTGGCGGTGTCCTCATCATGGAAACACTCGAGCACGCCATGAAGCGGGGTGCGAACATCTATGCGGAGATCTCCGGTATCGGATTGACCGATGATGCGCACCATATCACGGCTCCGGCTCCCGGCGGGGAAGGCGCGGTCCGGTCCATGCGCCTGGCAATCCGTGATGCGGGTTTGTCGACGGATGATATCGATTACATCAATGCCCATGGAACGTCGACACCGTTCAACGACGTGAACGAGACGGCCGCGATCAAGACCGTGTTCGGTCCGCGCGCGTACGATCTTGCCGTCAGCTCCACGAAGTCCATGACCGGTCACCTTCTCGGCGCCGCAGGAGCGATCGAAGCCGTGGCAACGGTGCTCGCCATCCGGAACGAGTGCTGTCCGCCGACCATCAATTATGAACATCCCGATCCCGCGTGCGATCTCAACTACGTGCCGAATGCTCCGCAACAACGGAAGATCCGTGCGGCCATCAGCAATACCTTCGGTTTCGGCGGTCATAACGCGTCGCTCTGCTTCCAACGGTTCGAGGAGTGATTCACCCCCCGAGCCCCCGTGGACCGCTTTGTCTGCGTTCCTTGTTAGCTTGCACTCATCCTTGCCGCGGTCGACTCACGAAGCGTGATGGTGAACGTGGCTCTTTCCGCGGAGACGTCCCTCCGGTAATCATCGAACCCTGTCATGGCAAATACTGATAGTTTTTCCAACAACAACTTCGTCAGCGGACTGGTTCGCAACCTCTATTCCGGTATCGTCAATATCGCCTTCAAGAAACGTCCGGTGCGGATGCGGGAACGCGAAGAGATGTTCCAGATCACGGAGACGCTGAAGGATGAACGTCTCAAGGACTTCGAGCAGAAGATCGGTGTGAGTGTCAATAAGCCGCAGTACTTCGAGCAGGCGCTGACGCATCGTTCCTATCTGCAGGTCAAGGCCAACCCCTTGCGCTTCTCCAATGAGCGATTGGAGTTCCTTGGAGACGCCATCCTGGGGATGATCGTGGCGGAGTACCTGTTCGATCATCATGGCGAAGTCCAGGAAGGCGAACTCACGAAGATGCGCTCCTGGCTCGTCAACAAGAAGTCGTTGGCGCTCTGCGCCCGCAAACTCCACCTGGAGCAGTTCATGCTGTTGAGCTTCAGCGCGCATCAATCACTGACCAAAGGAAATGAATCCATCCTTGCCGATTGCTTGGAAGCAGTGCTTGCCGCCATCTACCTGGACTCAGGCCTAAGCGTGGCCCGCCAGTTCGTCGAGGATACGCTCATGCCCATCATGATCAGCGAAAGCCTGATGCAGGATACCAACTTCAAGAGCATCCTGCTCGAGTACGTGCAAGCTCAGGGCAACCATTCTCCGCGGTATGCCGTTGTCGACGAGGTAGGACCCGACCACGACAAGCAATTCACCGTCGCCGTTTACGTCGGCGATGAATGCCTGGGAATAGGGACCGGTAAGAACAAGAAAGAAGCGGAGCAGAACGCAGCGAAGAAAGCCCTGGAGCAGAAGCTCAATGCATGAACCGTTACCGTGGCCACTCCGTTCCGCAAACGAGCATCTCGTGGAACTCACGCTTAATGAAAGTGTATATCATGAATAATTACAATGCCTTGCGATATTTTTCACTCGGTCTTCTGTTCGCGTTGACTCTGCTGGGCAGCGGCGCCGCTCGTGCCGATTTCAGCGGTACGTTGAGTCTGTCCGAGGATAAAGTGGAGCAAGGAACCTCGTTCAGTGTACGGTATCAGCCCGGGACCCTTTTGGAGAAGTGCGAGGGACTGACCCTATCGGTGTATGCATTCACCATGCGCGAGATGTATCCCACAGCGTTGTCGTTTTCCATGACAAAGAAGGGGTCCGCGCACAGTGCCACCGTGAGCGGACTGCCCACGGATGCCGTCTTCCTGCTCATGAAGGTAGGTAATACGTATCGGACGGACTGGAACGGACAGAAGATGTGGGAGGTGGTCCTGCATACGAACGGGAAGCCGGCTCGAGGAGCGGAATTCTGTCGGGCGTTCTCGTACCTGGGTTCGCCATTGCCCAACATCATCCGTGCAACGGATGATACGAAAGCGCTTGCGTGCCTTGAGGCCGAGATCGAGCGATACCCGGGGGATTGCGCCGCGTTGATTACGCGTGAATCCGTGCGGTTGGACCGTGGTGAGATCACGAAGGACGCGTACACCCGGTTGGTGGAGCAGATCCTTCGTTCAGGATTCGATTCGACCAAGGAACATCATGTGCGTATCGCCTCGCGTGCCTTGCGCACGATCGGACGTCCGGCAGATGCCGAAGATCTGGTGAAGACGTTCATTGCCGTGAATCCGAAGAGCGATGTGGCAGAGGAGTTTGCGCGAAGCGCGTGTTTTGCGGCGCAGACAAGGGAGGAGTTCGAGGAGAAAGTGCGGGAGTACATCACGACGTTCGGATATAATGTGTTCAGCGATCGCATGTATATGGACCTCATCAACTCGTTCCTTCAACAGGGGTCGGGCGACGACGCCTTGCGACTGGTTCGGGCGTATCCTGTACCCGCAGGCGTGCGGAATCATCCGCCAGCCACCATCTTGAACATGATCGCCGTGTCGATGCTCAAGCAGGACTCTCTTCTCACGCTGGCACGACAGTACGCCGAGCGGGCTATCAGGTCCGCGGAAACCCCCTCCGAGCAACGTCCGCGCTTCATGACCGAAGCGGAATTCGCGGCCGGACAGAAAGACATCGAAGCCATAGCGCACGATACATACGGCTACATCCTGTTGCAAATGGGAAAACCATCGGACGCAGCCGACGAGTTCCGGAAGGCTTTTGAAATCATGGGAGCAGGGGCGTCGAAAGACATGATCGAGCATTTGGCGACGAGTCTGGTGGATGCAGGGCGGAAGCAGGAGGCATTGGATGTGACGAAGCTGGCCATTCGCAGCGCCCGTTCGTTTCCGCAGACCGTGCAGCGTTTCCATGAGTTGTCCAGCGGTGATGCAGCGGCACGCAACAAGGAGTTGTCCCAACTGCAGGAAGATGCCCGCGACGAGAAACGCATCCAGCTACGCTTGAGCATGATGCAGTACGACATCCAGAACCTGATGTTCAATATCGGTGAGAGGAGGAACATCCAGCTTCGGGACCTGGCATTCATGCGCCTTGACGGGTCGAAGGTCTCCTTGAATGATCTCCGCGGCAAGGTCGTCGTCATCGACTTCTGGGCCACGTGGTGCGGACCGTGCCGGATGGCTATGCCGTACATGCAGAAGATATACGAATCGTACAAGGACAACGACGACGTGCAGATCATCCTTGCCAATGTCTGGGAGCGGACGTCTGATTCCACCCTGCAAGAGAGGTTCGAGAACAGGAAGAACATCGTCACCAAGTTCCTTGAGCAGAACCCGTCGTACAGCTTTCACATGATGATCGACGTGAGCGATGAGATCGTGGGATGTTTCGGCGTCACCGGTATTCCCACGAAGTTCTACCTCGATCGCAAGGGCGTCGTTCAGTTCAAGGAAGTGGGTGTGGCCGGACCCGATGTGTTCGTCGATGAAGCACGGGAGAAGATTGATCTGCTTCTCCGTGAGAGCGAATGACGCGCTCTACCATTACACGCAACGTCCTTCTTCTCTCCCTCGTCAGCCTGTTCGCCGATGTCGCCAGCGAGATGTTGTATCCGGTCGTTCCCGGATATCTCCGGAGCATAGGGTTCAATGTGGCCCTCATCGGCGTGCTCGAAGGTACAGCCGAACTCGTGGCGGGCGTCTCGAAATCGCTGTTCGGTGTCTGGTCCGATCGTATCGGACGTCGGGCGTGGTTCGTTCGCGGCGGCTATCTGCTCGGCGCATTGTCGAAACCGCTCATGGCCGTGTTCACACATCCCTTATGGGTATTCGGCGTGCGGACCATGGACCGCGTGGGAAAAGGGATGCGGACCGCCTCCCGCGATGCTCTGCTGTCTCTGGAAACCACTCCCGAAACCAAAGCACGGGTGTTCGGTTTTCATCGGGCTATGGATACGGTCGGCGCGGTCGTCGGACCGATTCTCGCGTTGCTCCTCGTGCACACCTACGCGATGGATCTGCGCACTCTGTTCTACCTCGCTCTCATACCCGGCCTTTGTTCGGTCGCCATCACGTTCCTTGTCCGCGACAAGCCGCGTGTCGCGAACGACACCACGAGTACCGTCGCACCGCCCGCCATGTCGCTTTCCCGTTCCGCTGTGCGGTACTGGTCGCTCTCGCCACCGCAATTCCGTGCCGCGTTGCGACCTATCCTTCTGTTCGCCTTGTTCAATAGTTCGGACATGTTCCTGCTGTTGTATGTCACGGAGAAGCACGGGGGGACGGCGAACGCTCTTTTTGTTTATATCCTTTACAACACCAGTCTCGCGCTCTCGGCCTTTCCCATAGGATGGTTGTCCGATCGTACTTCCGTCCGGCCCGTCCTGGCAGCGGGGATCTTCCTTGTGGGGTGCGTGTACGGCCTTCTTCCGTGCGCCACCTCGTTCGCGGTCGTGTCGGCGGCGTTCATCGTGTATGGAATGGGAGTCGCCGCGTTCGAAAGCACATCGAAAGCGTGGGTGAGCGCGGTGGTTCCGGAACAGCAGATTGGGTCGGCAATGGGATTCCTGGCAGGGTCGCAAAGTATTGCGTTGCTTGTCGCCAGCACGGTCACGGGATTGATATGGAGCACGGATCCCGGTACCGCGTTCTCCATCACGGGAGGAATGGCTCTTCTATCCGCCCTCTGGATCCTCATCCGCTGGCCCTCCCTGAACTCATGAACACTACTCAACGCGTGGCAGCGATGGCGAGGGGAAGACGGCAACGCGACCGTAGACGAGCGATCATATGTTCCATTCGTCTTCCATGAGGGCGATCTCTTCGGGGAGGAGCGTGCGACCGCGACGCTGCATGACGGTGCTTGCCACCGCAAGCGCCTTTTTCAAGGGATACCGACGGTCGTCTCCGATGGCTCCCCAGGCATACGAGGGAATCTCTTGCGGCGCGTATCCGGCGCCGAAAACATTGGCATGGATACCGCAGACCGTACCGGTGGTGAACATGGTGTTGATACCGCTCTTCGTGTGGTCGCCGCACAACAATCCAAGGAACATGCGTCCGGTGTCCACCGGTTGTGAACGTCTCGTGATACGGATGGGACCGTACGTGTTCTTGAGGTCGCTGGTATTCGTATCTGCCCCGAGGTTCACCCACTCACCGATGTACGAGTGTCCCAGGAACCCTTCGTGCTGTTTGTTGCTATACGCATGAACGATGCTGTTCTCCACCTCGCCTCCGATCTTACACCATTCGCCGATGACGGTGTTCGGGTAGATCTTCGCCCCCGCCTTGATCCGACTGTCGGCGCCGATATGACATGGACCCATGATGACCGAGTGTGCCTGGATATGGACGTTGGCGTCGATGATGACGGGGCCGTCCGTCGCGTCGAGGACGACACATGGATCGAGACGGACGTTCTCTCCTATACGTACTTCCTCGGGATGCAGGCAATACACGCCGGGATATCGACTACCAACCTCGCCAAACGACCTCCCGGTGACGGCAACGTACTCTCGTACCATCGTGCCCACATGATCGAGCGCGTGAAACAGATCATGGATGCGGATGCCGTCGACGGGTACATCCACCCATGGAGCATCAGGTAAAGTCTCCAGACCAACGAGATGCGATGCATGGATAGTACTTCCGTGAGGCGCACGCAAGGCCACGACGGTATCGCCAAGGAGGAAGCGGACGAAATCGGGACCTACCGAGAGCATGCGTTCGCTCACCGTGCGGGTGGGCAGGAGGGATGAGCGGACGAAGAGCTGTGCGGAGGTCGATGACGCGGGAAGGTCGGCGGGAAAGCGGGCACGGAACGAGGCAACGTGCTTTTCGCGTCCGTGATACGCTAGCGAAGCGGGACGGAGCAGACGACTCCACGCATCATGGAATCGCTCGGGTCCGCATCTCAGCTCCCATGCGCAGTGCAGGACACTGAAGGGATACAAACCCTCGACATTGTCTTCAACGAGTACCAGATGCATCACTCAACCTTGACGAGTTCTACATAGAAAATCAGCATTTCGTTTTTGCCGATACCGACGGAGGGAAAACCGTTTTCGCCATATGCCAAACGTCCGGGAATGAATACCTGACGCCGAGCACCGCATTTCATGTCACGCATTCCCATTTCGAGTCCCTTGAGAAGCTCGTTGTTACCGAGGACGAAGGAGAAGAGCTTGGTGCCGCTATAGGTGGTGTCGAATATATCTCCGTTCCGACGACATCCGATGAAGCGGATGAAATGCCGTTTACCCGGAGACAGGGGTGCGCCCTTGCCATACGCATAGTCGATATAGACGATATCCGAGGTGTCGCGGATCTCACGCATGGGACCCGGCTCGGCCACCGTCGGGTCGATGGGTAACGAGAAGAAGTGAACGAAGGTGTTCGCGCTATCCGCTGCGGACTCTTGAGCGAACGCCGTGGCGCCGTGCCATGAGCAAAGTGCGAAGAGAGCGATGACGATAGGAACGATTCGTTTCATGTTGCAGACGTTGATGGAAACGACGGAATTCACGGCGCAAGATACATAGCAGCGACCACAGGATGTAGACCGGGGCGCGTATCGCAGGTTCCTGCGGGTAGGCCTACGCTCGGGACCGACGTTCGGCGGCTTGTCGTTTACGCATGGTGGAAAGGGTGTTCTCTTCGAAGCGCACGCCTCCGTCGTCCGGATACGCAAGCGTATGGTCGATCTCGTCGTTCCAAAGTTCCGGCGGTATGCCATGGGGAAACGCCACACAGCGTTTACGCGTGCGCTCGATCAGGTTCAGGCATCGTTCGCACTGTCGTGATTGTTGCTGGTATGGTTGGTACATGGATGACATGAAGGTGGTGTGGGCAAGCGGAAGTGAGAGGAGCGGTCAACGCAAGACGATGTCATCGACCAGAGACGCGGACAATTGCTCATTGATTCTCTGTACGAGTTCGCTCTTTCTATATCGCAGTTCGTTCCTCCAGACGGAAGAATCGACCTGCACCGTCAATATTCTCGATGCGAAGGTAACGGAGGAGCAGTGTTTCGCGGCGTTCTCCCCGACCACCTGCTTCCATACGTCCGGCAGACGCGCCTCGAGGGCGACGTCCTGCAGACCACGCTCTTTCAGGAAGGACTGCAGGAGCATGCCAAGCGATTGGGCGTTGGAGTGCATGATATCGCGTCAAGGATTGATGGGTACAGCAGGATGAGGTGCCGCGGGAAAACGATGCTCGCAAGATAGGCAGAAGCCGACGGAGCGACGACATCGATGTCAGATTTGTTCGATGGAACCGCTTCGTACGAAGAATGATCGCACTGGTCGGGCGTCGACAGCGCTGTTGCGTATGCGTTCCTGTTCCGTCGTCGTGATGAAACACTGTCGGGCGGAAGCGATGACCGTTTCGAAGACGCGGGAGGTACGCAACTCATCAAGCTCGCTGAAAATATCGTCCAAGAGCAGCAACGGCGTCTCGTTCCTTGTGGCACGAAGGTACTCGAACTCGGCATTCTTCAGGCAGATGAGCAAGGACTTATGCTGTCCTTGGGACGCATGCTCGCGGGCGCGTCCGCCGTTGATGCGTATCTCCAGATCGTCTTTCTGCGGACCCCACAACGTGACCTGCCGGCGAAGTTCGTCCGTGTCCAGTTTCTCGGCATGAGCCGCATACAGTCGTTCGAGATCCTCCTTTGTCGATGTCACTAGCACGTCCGACGTCACGTTCAGATCCGGCACATATCCTATCTCCACTTCTTCCGTTCCCAACGACAACGTCCTGTAGGCATCGAGGAAGTAGGGTATGAAATCGCGAATGAAGTTCCGTCGACGAATGGTGATCTCCGCACTCGTCTGCACCAGACGTGAGGTCCATACCTCGAATTGCGACCGGTCGAAGAACCCTGCGCGTGCGGCCAGCAGAGCATTCCGCTGCTTGAGTATGCGCCGCAGTTGCATCAACTCTTCCAAGTAGCGTTGTGAGCATTGCGAAAGAAGGCGATCGACGAAGGTCCGTCTATCGGCAGGCGCACCGAAGGTTATGCTCTTGTCGTCCGGCGAGAGGATGACGATGGGAATGACGCCGATGATGTCTTTCGGCTTGAGGTTCTTGCCATACGACGAACTGATCGTCTTGCGGACCGAGGTGCCGGCGGTCACCCGGACGGAGTACGGGGAACCGGTATCGGAGATGCTCGAACATTCCACACGATAGGTGTCCGCTCCACGCGTCACGAGTTCCGCATCCGATGTCGGAAGAAAGGTCTTCGTGAGTGCGCACAATGACAGCGCTTCCAGGATGGTCGTCTTGCCCGCTCCGTTGGGTCCGAAAATGACATTGGTGCCGTCGCAGAATTCCACATCCGACAGGACATGATTTCGAAGGTTCTGTAATGTCAGGGAAGTGACGACCACGGGTAGAGAAGCGCCGTACCGGCGCATTGGTGTTGATTGCCTTTACGACTGCTGAGGTTGCTCGGTCTCGCGAGTACGCATGGATTTCTGCCTGCCCATGGAGACACCGAATCCGAGGACCATGGTGATGACCCCTATCCACACAAGGTTGATAAGCGGCTTGGTGGACACATCGGCGATGAACACCTCGCGCACCATCGTCGCCGGCCTTGTCGAATCCGAGAAGGCGAACGTGGCCGTGGACTGCGACGGGTCCGCATTGTTCCGCACGATCTTCTTCACGCCGACCTTCATGGTCGATCCCGGAATGCTCACATAGATGGGCACGAAGGCCGTACCGTTGGTATAGCAGTACAACTTACGCTCGAGGGTGGTGTCAGGACGTCGTATCGTTGCGATGACGGCGAGTTTCAGATAGCCCTCCATCTCACTCTGTTGGGCCTCCGACATGTCGAAACGTTGCAGCTCGACGATTGTTGCGGAATCGAAGGGACACGGAGCGGAGGCGTTTTTCATGATACTGATTTCCGACGGCTTGCCCTCGGAATCCAATGCTTTGGGGGACACATACAGGTCCTTCGCCACGGTCCAATAGATGCCGGGCTCGAGGAAGGGCGATTGGCGTTTGTTGAAATCGCTGTAGTACAAGATAGGTTTGACCATGGTCGACGTCGACCCGTGGTCGACCCGGATGAGGTACTCGAACTTCTCTCGGTCCTTATACTCACGCTCCACCTGTTGCTTGCCAAGGAAGGTAAGCGTATACCCCATGGAGTTCACGGATGTCCCCTCTACCATACGCACGTGGTCGGTTTGTGTGTAGCCGGCTGTGGCGATGACACCGAGAACGAGGAGCGAAATGCCGAAGTGAGAGATGTAGGCACCCGCCTTGCCCGGCGCACGTTTGAGCAAACGAAACGCCAGCTCTCCGTTGATTCTCAGGGAGGTCCAGGCCGCGAACACCAGCATCAACCACGACACCTCCGTCACTCCAACCAGACGAGCAACGACGGCCGCGAGCACGCCCGTGACAAGCGAGTGAAGAAGACGACGTCGGAAGACCGCAATGTCGGTGACCTTCCAGGATAGGGAGAGCGACGCTGCGTTGAGCAGAAGCATGACGATGAGAACAGGGACATGGGTAAGGTTGTAGAAGCTCGGTTCCACAGCCACTTTCGGTTGCTTCAGCACTTCGGCGATGATGGGATAACTGGTGCCGAGAGTGACGATGACGGCACTGGCCAGAAGAACGGACGACCCCAGGGAAAGAGCGAATTCCCGTGATGTCTTGGCGAAGGGCGCATTGTGACGGACGATGTCCTTCCAACGCCAGATGATCATGCCTACTCCCAAGACGATGAAGGTGCCGAGAATGATAAGGAGCAAGAGGTAGATGAAGAATCCCGGTTCGACGAAGGCATGAACGGACGTATCGCCTAACACGCCGCTGCGGGTCAGGAAGGTGGAATAGAGCACTGCCACGAACGCGAGCGTGGCCAGCGTGAAATTCGTTTTGATCAATCCTTGGGTGCGCTGCTGCACGAGCATGGTATGGACGAGGGCAACGCAGATGAGCCACGGTATGAGCGACGAATTCTCGACGGGATCCCACGCCCAGAACCCGCCCCAACCCAAGGTGACGTACGCCCAGAAACCGCCGAGCATGATGCCGAACCCGAGAATGCCACAGGCTGCCAGCGCCCACGGAAGTGCAAGGTCGATCCATTCCCGGTACTGCTTCTTGACAAGGGCGGCCATTCCGAGTACGAACGGGATACTCATGGAGGCGAAGCCCGCAAAGAGGATCGGCGGATGGATCATGATCCAGCGGTTCTGCAGGACAGGGTTAAGGCCCTTACCGTTGTATCTGGAAAGGTCGTTTCGGATGGAGTCGATGTATTCCCGGGTCGTTCCATCCTTGGCATATGTTTCCCACAGGAAGGCGAACGGATTCTTCACCACCATCATGAGGAGCAGGAAACTCAGGATGAGGGTATAGAAGACCATGACGTGGCTCTCGTATCCGTTGCGTCGAACGTATGGCAGCAATACCACGCCGAACGCGGCGGTCATGATGGTCCACAACATGAAGCTTCCTTCCTGACCCGCATAAAACGTGGCATACAGAAAGGGTGAAGCGAGCTCGCGTGAGGAATACCCGTACACGTAACTCACATCGAAATTGTGGGTGACGATATTGACCATCTGCCACACGGCCACGATGAGGAGTCCGCCACAGATGCCATAGTAGCCGGAACGCGCCACCACCGTGTAGCGTGTGTCGCCGCGCATCGAGAACAGGTAGGCGAGCAGGGTCCCGACACCCAAACCGAACAAGAGATGAATCAGCAGTTGAGGAATCATAGTACGAGTGTGTTCGAAGAAATGCACGGTGCCACGTTTACTGCGTGGACACAACCAACCAGACTTTCAGGAGCGGGTCACCGGGCTGCCGTCGGCTTCATGGAATTCGTTCCTTCGTACTTCGACGGACATTTCGTGAGGATGTCCGAAGCGACGAAGACGCCGTTCTCCATTCGTCCCTTGACAACGATGCTTTCCGCCAGTTCGAAGTTATTCGGTTTGGAGCCTTCGAATTCCACCTTCACGTCTTTCGACTCATCGTCGGTCATGACGAACCGGAAGATGTTCTTCTCGGTATCATACGAGCTCTCTTCGGATTTCTTCCAGGTGCCTTTGATCGTGACGCGCTTCTTCAGTTCAACGGCTTTCGCCACGGTGGTGTACTCAATGGTTGACGATTGCACCAGCCACAGGCTACCGGCGAAGCAGATGACGGCAATGACGGCACCGACGATATAGCGCGGTTTCATGAACGGTCTCCATGGTGTTGAATGGTCTGCTCGAGAGCAGTCAGGCGCTGTTCCAGTCTACCCAGATACCACGCCACACCGGCCCAGATGACGAGCGCGATGACCAACACGAGCGTAATGGCGTGTTGGAGAAAAAACTCATACATGTGTCCTCCTTTGACCTCGGTTCAGGAACGATGACGATACGGTGGTAACGGTACGTGCTCGATTTATCTACCTACTCGGACCACAAGGTCGGCCAAGCGGTTCGAGTATCCCCACTCGTTGTCATACCAACCCACGATCTTCACAAGTGTACCCATGGACATGGTGGACTGGGCATCGAAGATGCAGGAGTGCGGATTGCCGACGATGTCCGTGCTCACGAGGGGGTCGTTGCTGTATTCAAGGATGCCCTTGAGCGGACCGGCTGCTGCGGCCGCAAAGGCGGCATTGATTTCATCCTTCGTTGCCGCTTTCGTCAGCACTGCGGTCACATCCGTGAGCGATCCGTCCGGAACAGGCACACGGGTGGCGAATCCGTCAAGCTTGCCCTTGAGATGGGGAAGCACCAGGCCCACCGCTTTCGCTGCGCCGGTGGTCGTGGGGATGATGTTCACTCCCGCCGCGCGTGCGCGTCGGAGGTCCTTGTGCGGAAGATCGAGAATGTTCTGGTCGTTCGTATACGCGTGGACGGTGGTCATATAGGCATTGACGAGACCGAAGGACTCGTCGAGGATTTTCACCATCGGCGCAAGACAGTTCGTCGTGCACGATGCGTTCGACAGGACCTTTTCAGCGCCCGTCAACACATCGTCGTTCACACCAAGTACCACGGTTGCGTCCACGGCATCCTTTGCGGGAGCGGAGAGGACGACCTTCCGTGCACCGTGCATGAGGTGTTTCTCAAGATCGGCTTTGGCACTGAACTTTCCCGTGGACTCGATGACGACATCAACACGATCCTTCCAGGGCAACGCTTCGATCTGCTTTTCAGCAGAGATGGCGATGGATGATGAACCGACGACGAGATTCGTTCCCTCGACGTGGACGGACTCGTTGTATCGTCCGTGCACCGAATCGTATTTCAACAAATGCGCAAGCGTGCCGGCGTCCGTAAGGTCGTTGATGGCAACGATCTCTACCTCGGGATGGTTGTTTCGAAGAGCGCGGAATACCAGACGTCCGATACGTCCGAAGCCATTGATTGCTACACGTATTGCCATAGGAGTGAAATGAGTGATAGGGAAAAAACGTTCTGAATCCGGACTGCAAAACTACGAAACAGGCGGTCCAACACCGGATGCGAATAGACGAGCGACAGGCGGGAAAGGTGTGAGCTCGGCACCAGGCCGGAAAAAAAAACGGACGTTCTTGCGAACGTCCGGACAACTAGCGGTTCTTCTTCTTGTGACGGTTCTTACGCAAGCGTTTCTTACGCTTGTGTGTTGCCATCTTGTGACGCTTTCTTTTCTTGCCACAGGGCATATCGCCTCCCGATAAGTGTGAGTAAAACTTTGTTTGCTATCTCTCGAATTCCTGATCTTCCATTTCTATCGAACTTCATCTCGCGCCGTGACCGAACTCCGGCCTCCCGGAGAACGGTCCCACGACCTATTTACCGGCCTTCTGCAGACGGATCTGCTCCTGCGCGGATTTGGCCATAACCGATAACTCCGAGGCGGGATTCGCGGCGATACACCGGTCCATCCATGCCAAGGCATCATCGACGTTGTTTTCCTTGAAGCTCATGGCGGCAAGATTGTACATGGCCACCTGATTCTTCGGGTCTTTTTTCAATACCGCCAACGTCCTGTTCCTGCCTTCCTCACGGGAACCCGTGATGAACAACAAGTAGCCGTAATCCGTCTGAGCACCGATGTTGCCAGGGTTAAGCTCCAGAACATACTTCTTGTAGGCGTTCAACGAACCAAGCGTATCGCCCGTCGCGATGAGCGCTGCGCCGAGTTGAACATAGAGCGACGTATCAGACGGGTTGCGCTTCAACGAATCCTGCAAACTCCGTGCAATGGCACGTTGTTGCTCAAGCTCCGCATGCTCTGCGTCCGAATGTCCTTTCTGCAACTCCTCCACCTGACGTGCCAGCCGAGCATTCTCACCGGCGATACGGTCCTGTTTCACTCCGTATTGCCAAAAGGCGAAGGTCGACGCGGCAATCCCGACGGCCACTGCCACGACAATCAGTCCTTGACGGAACTGAAAGGGAACCTCTGCACGTTCGATGGGCAGGGGATCCGGCGGACCGGATTGTTCATGTGTCATGAGTTCTTCTCGGCCCGAGCCTTGATGTTCGCATCGACTTCGGCGATAAAATCATTGGACGCTTTGAAGACCGGTGCGTACCGTGCCTTCAACTCAACGCTGTCTCCGGTTCTGGGATTGCGAGCCATCCGCGGCTTGCGACTCTTGACCGAGAACACGCCGAAGCCTCGGATTTCGATGCGGCGACGTTCTGACATTGAGGTGAGAATTCCATCGATGAAACTCTCGACAACGGTTTTTACTTCCAATTTCGTGAGACCTGTCTGCTCAGCTATCTTATCTACGAGTTCTGCTTTTGTGACGTTATCAGATTTCTTTTCGCGAGGTGCCATTACTGTTACGTGTACTGTCTGACCTGTTTGGTTGAAATAGATGGCAAAAATACACACCAAAGGGCATTTGATGGTGCATTATCGCCAATATCCGTAAAAATCGCACGTACGCGCGGCTCAGAGTCGATCGAAAAGCCTATCGTCGAACGAACATCGTACGCAGGACTGTCATCCCGCCCTCGGCATACTCCACTGCATATCCGCCCGGAGAAAGTTCCCGAAGGGACAACGCCACGTTATGCTGGCTCTCCACGGGGGTGCGCAGAACCACTCTCCCAAGGAAATCCCGAACCACGATTTCGGCATCTGGAGCAAGAGCCGACGCGTTGATTTCCACGATCGCATCCTCACCGGCGGGGTTGGGGAAGACCGACATCCCGATGGGCGTCATGGAACCTTCCACGGAGTTCGTCAGTCGTTTTTGTCGCACAAGGAACCACTGTGAGCCGGATGCGGCCTGATCCAACTCGAAGCTGAACCGTCCGGTCGACGATTTTGTCGCTGCAAAGGTCTTTCCCATGACATTGCCCAAAGAATCAAGCGGGGTTACAAGGAGTGAGTCGAAGGTGGATCGCATCGAGCATCTCATGGTCAGTCCGTCCGCATGCACCCCGCCTTTACCCCAGCCCCGCCAAAGCGTGCTATCGCCATCCAGGACCGCGCCGTAATTGGCCACTCGTCCCACTATCGTGATAAGGGAGTGCTCGGCTTCTGTTATCGCGTTACTGTCTTTGCTGATCCACATGAAGGTTCCGAAGGTCGAGGTATCGGTCTTCTCCACCGTTATGTTGTCGAAGGTCTGTATCGCATTCTTCAATCGACCACTCGCCGAGATGAAGCGCGGAGTGGACACCCGCAGCCATCCGCCTTGCTGGTTCCAGGTAAGCTGTTTCGTATCCGATTGGATGTTCGAAAGATCCAGTCCTCCGGGGTTGTTGTATTCCGGTATCACCAAGTGGGGAAGAACGGATTGCGATTGCGCATCGAAGGAATCGATCTCGACGCGACGGAAAAAGGCCATACGTTGGTCACAGGCATCAAGGAGGAAATGACCCGATACCTGATAACGAAGGTTCTGACGCTGAACGGTATTGTAGTTCAGACGGACGACATCGGTACCGGGCTGGATCAGGCCTTTGTGCCACACCTCCGAAACCGTCGGTAGGAGCGAGTGAAGTCCGTACTGACCTTTCACTTCCCATATGTAGGATTTGGAAATCCACGATGAATCGAAGTCCTGCGCAGTATTCGTTCCCACCCAATCTCCGAAGAAGTAGGCATCGGCATCCTGGTAGGCGGCGTACATGGGAACGAAGGACATCATCTCGTTGATGTTCGGCGTGGGGTACGCGTGGTAGTAATTGCAGACGACCAGGGGGACATTCCGGATTTTTCCCCGTGCGATACCCGCAATCGTATTCCCGTTCAGATCTTCAGCATTGAGGTTTCGTCTCAGCGACCAAAGACTATCCCACGGGTTCGGTTTGGAAGTGTTCGGAGCGATACCGTAGGAGCCGCGATATCCGTTCACCGAGGTGAAGTTCAGATCCTTTGTCGTGTACGCGTCCGCCAGAGATGCTGTCTGCGTGCTTCCTCCCACGAGTATGTGGGAGCGCAGAGTGTCGCGGATGAATCGTTGCATGCTCGTATAGTACGATTGCTGCAACGAATTGATGAAATCGGTTGTTTCGAAGACGCGCTTGGCCGACACGGTCAAGCCCGTGAGTACAAGCGCTACGGAGGACGTGACGAGCGATTCGCCCGAACGCAGCACGGTGACGGCTTCCTCGGTCAGCGAAGCCTTGTCGAGGTAGACGTCGCTGTTGTACAAGCCCAGCTGGAGTATCAGTAACGTATTATCGTCGGTGCTGTTTGCGGTGAACGACAGCGAATGCTCCGTCCAAACCGTGTTCAACGACAAACTCGAACTCAATCCGTAATTCGTGTACGGCGTGGAGCCGCGAAGCAGATAGACATTCACTTTTCTTCCTGCTTCCGGTGACTTCATCCACATGGTGAACTTGTACTGCTTTCCTTTCTCGCACTTCAAGCCTGTCAGGATGAGCTGGACATCGCTGGCCGCGCGACCGCCTTTGAGGATCTTGAAGACCGCAGCGCGAGCGCCCTCCACTTTGTCGGCGTCGCTCGAGATGTACGCTGCTTGGGCACCGTTGCCCGTGTTGATCTGCGATTGCCACGGGGAGGTGAACAAATCCTCGAAACCGGGATCCTTGAACTGGTTGACGGACGACGGTGCGCCGTATCCCCAAGCGATGAGCAATCCCTGATCGTTCACGTACTTGGTCCGCAAATAGGCATTGAACGCCGAGTCCAGCTGCCGACGCTGCGTCGTGGGAAGGAGGTTCGTCGAATTCTCCCGGAAGTTGTTGTTCCAGTACCCGACCAATTGGTTCTCGTCGGTCGTCGACATCAAGGCAAGTGCGGGATCGTCCTTCAGTGCCAGTCCCGTATAGGGATTGACGTGCGTGAGGAACCGGCGCAGGAATCGTCGCTGAGCGTTCTGGTATGCTCGATCCACATACGAGAACACGCGCACCTGCCACGGGTAATTCACGGAATCATACTGAGGCACTCCGTCGTTCTTTCTCGGCACGAATGCTGCGTTGCAAAGGAAAACATAAATACCGTTCTTCTTCAGCTGGTAGAGGAACCAGTCGAAGCGCTTGACATTCGTGCGGTCCAACACGGTATCGGAAACCGTTGCACCGCTGGGAATGAGATAGGTAGAATATTCCCAGCCTCGCATGCGGACTGCGGTTATGCCGAGAGCGCGAAAACGCTCTGCCACCCGGATTGCGCGTATGCTGTCGGGATAGCAGGCGCCGTAGGAAAGAAGAGTCCCCAGCAGGCGCACGCGCGTTCCCGTTGCATCCACGAAGTGTCCGTCCTGTACTCGGATTTTCGCCGAAGAATCCAAGGCCTTCCTGCTCGACGGTATGAAATTCTCGGACGCGATGCGCGAAGAAATCGGCATGGTCACGCCGAAGGGTTTAGCGAACGGCTGCGCGCAAACCATCGACGTGGTCAGGGTCGTCACGATGACAAGGACCGTAGGAAGAAGATATCGGTTGATGCTCATGGTGTCACCAAGTAGTGGTAGTCGGACGTTGATTCGGAGCACTCTCGAAGAGTCGGGACAATTTAGTCTTTTTTCATGTCAGCACTGTTTGTCTCCATATCCAGGCAGACAATTTTGCGGCCGACAAGGAGGAGGCATGGTATTTTTGTCTACTTCCTCCATGAAAAAGATTACCATCGCCATAGACGGGCCTGCGGGTTCCGGAAAATCCACCTCTGCTCGACGTGTAGCTCAGGCCTTGCAGTACACCTATCTGGACACGGGTGCTATGTATCGCGCCATCACGTTGGCCGTTCTGGAGTCCGGCGTCGACATTCCCTCCGCAGAGATAGACGCGCTCCTCGAAACCTTGACGGTCCGCGTGGTCCAACAACCCGACGGACAGCATACCTTTCTTGGCGAGAGGGACGTGAGCGAGAGGATCCGCCATGCCGATGTCACGAATGCCGTCTCCGCGGTCAGTGCCATTCCGTCGGTCCGCCGTCGGCTTGTAGCCATACAGCAGGAGATGGGGTGCAACGGGGGTATCGTCATGGACGGACGCGACATCGGCACCGTCGTGTTTCCTGACGCGGAGCTGAAGATCTTCCTCGTCGCCTCAATAGAAGAACGTGCACGTCGTCGTTTGATGGAGACAGGCGGGTCGTCGACGGTTGCCGTGGATGTCATGGCACGTGAACTCGAAGAGCGAGACCGCAAGGATTCCACCCGCGCGGTGAGTCCGCTCACCAAAGCTCATGATGCGGTAGAGATCGATACCTCGAACCTGAGCATCGACGACCAAGTGGAGAGAATTCTCGCGCTCGCTCAAGAAAAAGTACTTGGTCGTCAATAGGCGATCCTCAAACGTCGTTCTTCATCCTTTTGCAAAGGTGTATCATGGAAGTCCGCATCGATTCGTTCTCCGGGTTCTGTTGGGGGGTCGTCCGCACGGTGAAGATCGCCGAGCAGACTCTCGAGGAGAACACTCAGGCTCCCGTCTATGTCCTCGGACATATCATTCACAATCCTCGTGAGATCAACCGGCTGGAAGAGCGGGGTCTCGAGACCATTTCGGTGGAGGATTTCCCGCGCTTGCAGGGCACGAACGCACGGGTAATCATCCGCGCCCACGGTGAACCGCCGGAGACGTACCGGCGTGCCATGCAATACGGTATCGAGATCATCGATGCCACGTGTCCCGTTGTGACGAAACTGCAGGAGCGGGTCCGAAAGTTCTACGACCAAGGATACCAAGTGGTCATTTTCGGAAAGAAGGATCATGCGGAAGTGATCGGCGTGCGCGGCGTGTGCAACGACGAATGCCTGGTGGTTCTCACGGTGGATGAAGCCGCGGCGACGGTGGATGTTTCCAAGAAGACCGTTCTCTTTTCGCAGACGACGATGGACCGAGCCACCTTTCTTGCCATCAAGGAGTATCTGCAGCAACGCGTGCACGAATTGGTAATCGACGAGATGCGCGAAATCGCTGTCGAGTTCCATGCGAAAGACACCATCTGCGGTCAAGTGTCAGGAAGGGAAGACCAGCTCATGGAGTTCGCGCGGAAGAACGACGTCGTCGTGTTCGTTGCAGGTCGCGCCTCTTCGAACGGAAAGGTCTTATACCACGTTGCGAAAAGCGCCAATCCGAATACCCACTTCGTCGAAGACATCAACGAGATCGATCCGCAGTGGTTCGCGAGCGCGAAGACGGTCGGAATCAGCGGTGCCACGAGCACGCCGCACTGGCATATGCAAGAAGTCCAGAAGTACATCGAGAGTCACGCACCTGCCCAGGTGTGACGCGCGCTTCCACGTCGAACGATCCGCACGTCGGGGTCACGCTAGCCGCGCTCGCCAAGGAATTTTACGGGGCGGAGCTTGACGACCTTCTGGAGGTTGAAACGTTCCAGAGCGTACCTCCGGATATGGTCCATGGCTTCCTCTACGGAGTCGGTGACGAGTATGAGGGACTGGTCTTTCGGTGAAATCGCACCCTCCCGCTCCATAACGTCGAAAAGTTCCTGAACATCCTTCCAATACGACGTACCCATGAGCACGATCGGGAACTGTTCGATCTTCCCCGTCTGGATGAGTGTGCCTGCCTCGAACAACTCATCAAGCGTCCCCAGACCGCCGGGCATCGCCACGAACGCATAGGAGTATTTGAAAAGAAGGACCTTCCTGATGAAGAAGTAATGGAAGGGGATGCAGGCATCGAGATAGGGGTTCGGTTCCTGCTCCATGGGCAGGATGATGTTGCAGCCCACGCTCCGTCCGCCGACATCCTTAGCTCCGCGATTCGCCGCTTCCATCAATCCCGGACCGCCGCCCGTCATGACCGTGAAGCCAAGCTCCGCCAACTTCGCACCCACGGTGCGTGTGAGGGCATAATACTCATGCGTTTCGGGGAATCGAGCCGAGCCGAAGACCGTGACGCACGGTCCGACGAAATGCAGACGACGGAAGGCGCGCAAGAACTCGAGGAGGACGCGCCAGAGGAATTTCGCCTCCTCCCATCGCGAGTGCGGACCTTCAAGCGCCTGACGTTCGCGAAAGTTCGTG
The DNA here is from genome assembly GCA_040398805.1 of Kapaibacterium sp. (SeqCode). Lineage (GTDB taxonomy): Bacteria > Bacteroidota > Ignavibacteria > Kapaibacteriales > NICIL-2 > JBBATK01. The sequence continues at coordinate 78,391 of JBBATK010000001.1, forward strand.
AGAATGGAGAGCATGAGGATGTTAACAGGTGTGATGATCAGAAACCGAGCGTACGCAAATAGGTGCAAACGGAGGTCGTGAAGATGGGAGTGACGTTCCCGTACGCCTCATCGTCGGGGACGAACCGAAGGATGCCCAGAGTCGCGGGATTCATTTCCTCGATGTCCGACGTCGTGATGGTGGATTCTTCTTCAGGACGGAACTCGTTATCGATATCGTGAAGTACGATCGTGCAACCGACCTCTTTGGCTTTGCTCAGGCCGATCTCCCGTGCACGGATGCCGATAGCGGAAAACGGGATGCGGAGTCGGATGACATACCCGTTATCCCGCAGAGCGGATTTCGCCGATATCATCGGCAAGCCCGCAACGCCCACCGAATCGGCATTCACCGAGTCCGTCGTGCTTATCAGCACTTCCGGACCCCTTCCCTTGAAATCCCCAAGGCGTATGCTCAATCTGTACAAACCGTCTTCAGCACTCTTTCGAACGAACGAACGGCGTCCGCGCTTTCCCAGGACACGGTCGTTGTCGTCTCCGGGATCTGACGTGTCGAACCATACATCCAACGCATCACTTGTACATGTATCGCACGTGGGAGGAACGATGATGTCGTCGTGCACGGCGATCGTGAGATAGATACCGGAACTGTCGTACACCGATTTGATGTTCATCGATGCATCGTCCGGTCCGGTCCACATGAACGCACCACGTTGCACGTACGCTACGGTCGAAACCTCGCTGTGCGACGGTGTGCTTCGATACACCATCCGGCCGCGCGTGTAACAGGGGAGCATCTTGTACCTACTGGCAAAGGCAACATCGCCGGAGGAGGGATGCAGATACGTTGACTCATGATCCAGCGTCATGAAGTTCCGATATGCTTCCTTGGCGAAACGTTCAAGTCGTGAACTCGAGAACTCGTCCATAAGGACCAGGTTACCCTCCGTGAAGCGATAGCCCCGCACCGTCCATTCGAACTCTCGTCGTTTCCGCGTCACGTAGCACGCATTGTTCTTGATCACCATGCCCACTTCCAGCGGAGTATCGACGAAGGTGTAGTCGAAGGTTCCCACGCATTGAAGGAAACCGTCGATGTCGACGAAGAGATAGACGGATACTTCGCGATCGCGGTTATCGGCCCGACGGATGGTGAAAGCGACGTCGAAGTTACCGTCGCCACTGTAATCACCGACATCCCAGCCCCACACGCGGAACGGAACATTCTGCGGCAAGCGGGCGCGAACATCGCTGACAAGCGCGCTGTCGTAATACAACAGGAGCTTCGGAGCGAATTCCTCGAAGGGCATCCCGCTTTGTGCGCGCAGAGCGCCCGATGCCGGTCCGCTGAGCAAACCCGGAAAGACCATCAGGCAGAAGACCGCCATCATCAATCGAAGGGAACGCATGTCACTCCATCGTCAGTCGTGGTTCAATGCTCTCAAACTGTTCTGCGGATAGGCGGTACGTACTCCACTCATCCATCCGCTCGGCACCGACCTTCTCATAGAAACGCACGGCAGGTTCGTTCCAGTTCAGCACCTGCCACTCGATGCGTCCGCAGGAACGCTCTCTCGCCTGATCCAGGACGAAGCGCATGGTTCGCATGCCGAACCCCTTGCGACGGTATTCTTCCTGCATGAAGATGTCCTCGATATACAAGGTGGGTTGAGCACGGAACGACGAATAGGTCTCAAGAAGTATCAGGTATCCGATGGCGCGGCCTTCCGACTTCAGTAGAAAGGCGTCGATGCGCGGCCGCTCACCAAGGATATCACGGCGCAGACGCTCCCGTGCGTCGGCACCTGGAGGGTCGAGTTTTTCATAGGCAGCCAACGCATCAAGGAGTCGGAACAGGTCCTCGAGGTCCAACGGTGTGACACGATCGATGGTGAACATGGTAGCGCGTGAGTGATGTGGCCGGGAGGGTGTGGGTGACGTATGGTACGAGCGTGGATGATGAGCGGGGCGGACGGACCTCGCGCATCCGCTTACGAAGGAACGACACCGTCCGGTATTTCTATCTCCATGAGAAGCATCGCCGAGGCGATGGCCTTGCCTTGAGCATCGAGTTTCAAGGAGACGGTGCCTCCGCCACCAAGGGTGTTGTGCAACACGAAGTTCAAAGCCCAGAGATTGGGAATCTCGTATCGCTCCACGGCGCCCATGCAGACGCCGGTGAAATGATCACGGACGCGATCGACGGTCAGGGCCTGGCAGAGCAGGGGGTACCATTCCTCCTTGAAAGCGATGACACCGCAATTGACGGCATCGCCTTTGTCTCCACTCCGAGCGTGAGCGATTTTCGATAAGGGTATCTTCATAGGTCTGTGTTTTGTTCTGTCGTGTGGACGAAAATACCAAGAATGTACGGCGTGAAAAACTCCCGTCGAGCGCACGGAAACTGTCCTGTAATCGTCTTATCTTGCAAAGCGATTTTTCACCTGCACTCCGAGCCATGCTGAGAACCTTCTTCAAGTCCAAAATCCATCGCGCCGTCATCACCCAAGCCGAGTTGCATTACGAGGGAAGCTGCACGATCGACCTGGACCTCATGGATGCGGCGGGACTCCTTCCGTACGAACAGATCGCGGTTGTCAACATCAACAACGGCGAGCGGTTCGAGACATACGTGATTCCCGGCGCAAGGGGCAGCAAGACGATCTGTCTGAATGGCGCTGCGGCTCGTAAAGGTCAACCGGGCGATCGGGTGATCATCATCAGTTATGCGCAATTGAGCGAGGAAGAAATCGCCGGATTCCGACCGACCATCATCCTTGTCGACGAGACGAATTCGATCACGGCGACATCCCACACCGTCGAGCCGCACCGCATGGTCGCCGCATCCTAAGCAATCCCGCCCATGAAATCACTCTGCATCGTCGTACTCGCCGCCGGCAAAGGCAAACGCATGGGTAATCCCGACCTGCCGAAAGTCATGGCCTTGCTCGATGGCAAGCCGCTGATCGCGTATGTGCTCGAGCAGGCGTACGCACTCCACCCGTCGCGCGTCGTCGTCATCATCGGTCATCATGGCGAGATGGTCCGTGAGTACGTGTCCGAGTGGTTTCCGCAAACCGCCTACGCATGGCAGCGGGAGCAACTGGGCACCGGCCACGCAGTCATGCAGGCACAGGAGGCATTGGGAGACAGTCCCTGCGATGTTCTGATCCTCAGTGGCGACGTTCCGCTCGTCACCGAGTCGTCGCTCCGCGATTTCGTCCGCCAACATCAGTCATCCGGTTCCTCGGTATCCGTTCTCTCGTGTACCATGCCCGATCCAACGGGGTACGGACGTATCGTCCGCTCTCCAGACGGGACCTTCACTGCCATAGTCGAGCAGCGAGACGCCACGCCGGAGCAGCAAGCGGTTGCAGAGGTGAACAGCGGCATGTATGTGGTGGACCGCGAAGCTCTGTTCGCGGCTCTTGCGGAAGTGGGAAATACGAATGCGCAGAACGAATACTATCTCACGGATGTCGTCGGCATCCTTCGGAACAACGGACATCGCGTCTCGGCGTTTCCGGCGCCGGACCACAAGGAGCTGCAGGGAATCAATACCGTTGCCGAGCTCGAACAAGCGCTCGGAGCCCTTCGCGAGCGTGCCGGCAGATGAATGTCATACTCCTCCAGGAAGAACCACCATGGAAACAGTCGATCATCTAGGAATTGCGGTGAAGGATTTGTCTGCCGCCATGGAACTCTATGGCAGATTATTCCATGTCAAACCCGAGGATATGCATCGTGAGGACGTGGCCGCTCAATTCGTCTCCATCGCCTCCTTCCTGGTGGGAACAGTGCGCATCGAACTCACGGCACCGACCGATGAACGCAGCCCTATAGCCAGGTACATCGAAAAACGTGGCGAAGGGATTCATCACGTCGCGTTCCGTACCCAGGACGTCGAAGCACAACTCCGAGAACTGGAACAACAGGGAGTGGAGTTGATCAATACGACGGCCGTACCCGGAGCGCACAATATGATGATCGCGTTCTTGCACCCGAAGTCCACGGGCGGTGTCCTCATGGAAGTATGCCAACCACGGTCATAGCCGGACGGTACCCGGTTCATTCGTTCAACCCTTCATACTCGCACACGTATGCCTACTCTCACTCTTGTCCGCCATGGCGAATCCGTATGGAATCTTGAGAACCGTTTCACCGGCTGGGTGGACGTGGACCTGTCACTGCGTGGCGAGGAAGAAGCGCGGAACGCCGGTACCACCCTTCGTCAGGTTCCCGTGGATGTCCTCTTCACGTCGGTCTTGCAGCGGGCCATCCGCACGGCGGACCTGATGTGCACGGCCGCAGGGGTCGTGCCCGCGAACACCATCCGCGATGTCGCCCTGAACGAACGTCATTACGGCGACCTGCAAGGGCTGAACAAGGACGATATCGGACGTCAGTACGGTCCCGACCAACTGAAGATCTGGCGTCGCAGTTACGATGTGCCTCCGCCCAACGGCGAATCGTTGAAAATGACGCAAGAACGGGTTCTTCCATACTACCACGAGCATATCGAACCCCTTCTGCGCGCCGGAAAGAACGTGCTCGTCGTTGCTCACGGAAATTCCCTGCGGGCTCTCGTCATGCATATCGAACACATGACCCCCGAGCAGATTTTGGAAACGAACATCCCTACCGCCACACCGTTCTGGTATGAGCTCGACGGGGACCTTCAGGTGATGAGTAAGCACAATACTCCGTGGTAGAGGAGGGCTTCGCTACGCTGAAGGATCGTTTCATCGCGTCATCCGTTTCCCGCCAGTCACACAAAGGATATTCATCGAATGCCGATCACCCGACAAGCGCTCATCCACTGCACACGCACACGCATTGCAACCATCGATCCGTGGAACGACGGCGTCTGCATCGTCACCGAACATGGCAAGCACACGTACCCGGGCGCGTTCGTCCTTCCCGGACTCGTCGATGCGCATGCGCACATCGTCGGTCACGGCATGCGACTGTCGGTCACGTCCTTATACGAGTGTTCCAGCCTGCGCGCGGTCCTGGAGACGCTGACGGCAGCACCGCATCGTCGGGGCGAGTGGATATTCGGCATGGGCTGGAACGAGGAACTCTGGACTTGTGGATCCTTGCCCTCCGCTCATCAGATCGATGCACTCTATCCGCAGACGCCCGTGTATCTGCGTCGTGCCGACGGACACGCAGCGTGGGTGAACAGCGCTGCATTGCAACGTGCCGGTATCACGGACACGACCGCTGATCCCGACGGCGGAAGCATTGCGCGCCTTCCCGGTGGAAAGGCGAGCGGAATCCTCATCGATAATGCCATGCTTCTTGTCGAAACGCTCTTGCCACCGCCTACCGACGAGGACATCATGAGGGCCATCCTTCTGTCGCAAGCGGCGTGCAGTTCCAAGGGATTGACCGAGATCCACGATATGGATGTGGCCCCGCGATTCATACCCTTGTTCCGGGAGATGGCGGAGAGAGGTGAGCTGCGCACGCGTGTGCAGACCTGGGTGTCGGGCCAGAACGACGAGTGGATGGATGCAGGTGTCCTACCGGCTCTCGGAGAGTTTCAAACGACCTTGGGTGTGAAGTTCTTCGCCGACGGTGCCCTTGGTTCCCGTGGCGCCGCGTTACTCGAACCGTACGAGGACGCACCCGATACCACAGGGTTGTTCCTTCTGTCCCGAGACGATTTCTACCGCAAGGCCCGTCGCGCATGCGAGCAAGGTTTTCATGTCGCTACCCACGCTATCGGCGATGCGGCTAACCGGATGGTCATTGATGTGTACGAGCAGCTTCGCAAAGAGGGAAGCGCCGGCGAGTCGACTGTCCTCCGCATAGAGCATACGCAGATCATCCATCCCGCCGACGTACCGCGCATGGCGGCGAACAACCTGTGGGCATCCGTCCAGTCCATCCACTGCACATCGGATGCGCGCATGGCGGAAAAGCGTTTGGGGGATCGATGCACGAGAGGCTATCCTTGGCGGTCGTTGCTGGATGCCGGCGTTCGTATGTGTGGGGGCTCGGATTTTCCCATCGAATCCCATGATCCGCTGCTTGGCATCGATGCCTTTTGCCGGCGAGTTCCCGCCGGGCGCACCGATGCATGGTATGGGAACGAACGCATCTCTCGGGAAGAGTCGCTCCTCGCGTATACGTCCTGGGCGCATGAGTCGGCCGATGTCGCCTACCGTCGCGGAGACATGCGGGAGGGATTCGATGCGGACTTGACGATCGTGGACCGCGACGTGAGTTCCTGTCCCGCGGAGGAACTTGCGGACATCAAGGTCCTGGCCACCTATTGCGGCGGCCGACGTATGTATCATGCCGATGAGGCGGCTCATGAATAACGCGTTCCAACAGCACTTCGCCGAGCGTCGATATTCGGACGGGAAGAACAACGAGGTTCGTGCCCGCTTGGAAGACCGCCTGCGCTGCACGGTGGACTTCCGCATAATGGAAGCGCCGTTGTTTTGTACAATCGCTCTTCGTGACGCCGTGGCGGATGCCGCGCGCGAGCTCGTTCTCCAGTGTGCGGACCCCGCGTTCGTCCGACGTATGGAAACCGCTCTGCCGTCCCATGCGGCTGTCCCGCGCCGCACTCCGCGCCCTCTCTTCAGCGTCGTCGATTTCGCTCTCTGCAGTGTCCACGGCTCCATCGTTCCACGGCTTATCGAACTCCAAGGCTTTCCTTCGCTCTTCGGGTATCAATGGATGCTCGCTCGCGCGCTCCGGGAGGTCTATGCGTTGAACGACGGTTGGTCGCCATTGTTCTCGGATTTGACGGATGACGAGTATTGCACGCTCTTGCAATCGAGCATCCGCGGCGCGCATCATCCGGATAACGTGGCCCTTACGGAGATCCGTCCGCACGAGCAGAAGACACGAGTGGATTTTCTTGCTACCGAACAGATCACGGGAGTCGCCGCTACCGATATCACCTCCTGTATCAACGTGGGTGGGACCTTGTTCCATGAACGCGCCGGTGCCTTGCATCCCATTCGTCGCATCTACAACCGGGCGATCGTCGACGAGGTGGAAGAGCTCGGCGCTGCCTTGCCGTTCCGATGGAACGACGATCTTGATGTGGAATGGGCAGGACATCCGGACTGGTATTTTCTCATGAGCAAGGCGTCGCTGCCGTTCCTGCATCACGACTGCGTGCCGCACACGACGCTGGTGTCGGATCTCGAGACGGTTCCCGAGGATCTCTCCCGCTTCGTCCTCAAACCCTTGTTCGCCTTCGCCGGCAAGGGCGTCAATCTTCAACCTTCCGCGTTGGATATCGCGAGTATCCCGTCGGAGCAGCGCTCTTCATGGGTGTTGATGGAAAAAGTAGACTATGCACGCTGCCTCTACACGCCACTGGGGATGAACGCCGTGGAGCTTCGTTGCATGCTCATCTGGCCGGAAACATCAGCAACCCCCATACCCACGATGAGCCTGGTCCGCACGGGCCGCAGCGGCATGATGGGTGCCCGGTTCAATACGACCGATTGGACGGGCGCGACGGTAGCGTTGTTCGGCGACGAAGGTCAGTGAGGTCGTACCGTGAGGCCGAGCGAGACGAAACGGGCAGCGTCGGCCGTGATGCGGATTCCGTGATCATAGACGGAGCGCCATTGCACCGAGATGACGAGGTCGCCCTTGGTACCTTTCACTGTCCCGAATGCCTCGATCATGGTATCGAATCCCACCGCGGCTGATCGATTCCCTGACGCAGCGAATACCGCTCCCGTCGATGATGCGCGGAGTCCGCCGCTGAGAACACGCGACACCCTGTATTCCACCGTAGCGCCCGCCTGCACAGAGCCACGCATGTCGGACCACGACGGACCGAAAGCGACAAACGGATAGCGATAATCCTTCGCATACCACGTGCCCTCGAGTCTAGTATCGAGCATGATACGTAGTGGAGATTCGGGGTGAGTGAAGACCGACGGTTGCACGACGCCCGACAGTGAAACACCACCAAGGATGATGGTGCGTTTCTGCGGATTCCCGAGTGCGATACTGTCGCCCTCCTCTGCGTCCGAGTTGTCGATGTCGTGTTTGCATCTGTGGAAGACCGATGCAGAGACCTCAACCGGAATGCTTGGCAGAATGTCCTTCAATGATAGTTCCTCATCCCACACGGCGGCCCGCGGATTGAAAGAGATATCGTTCCGTCGATTCGCGTGAAGTTGCTGCGAGCAGCGGAGTTCGATGCTCGTTCGGTTCTCACCTGCGTAGAGTGTCACGGCCTCGCTCATCGTGAGTAACCAGCCGTGATCGCGAGCGGGGTAGTGGGAAAGATCCGCTTCGTCTGTGACGCCCGACGGAGGAGTCACCGCGCCCAAGGCTCCTTGAGCCCTGAGCAACCACGACGACGAGGCGAAGAAGCCGGTCTGGAGAGCGCTATCCCTTTGCGCGGGAGCGAACGAGGTCATGAGTCGATGTTGTGCAAGCAGTCGCGGCTGAAGCAAGCGTGGCTGGAGCAGAGCGCCGAGGATGACAAGGCAGGCAAGGAGAATCCGTCGGACCGGGAAAGCGAGAACGGGATGATCCATGATGACGTCGGTGATTGGTGATAAACGAAGAATCCCGCAGACGAGGTTGCCGAGTGCGGGATTCCGATGGACTTTCTCTTTCTCTCTCTCGTACCGAATCCGCCGGAACTACGCTTCCAAATACGTATAACCGTACAAACCGGAGCGATAGATGGCAAGAAACTCTTTCCCTTCCTGCAGGGAAATGACGCCGTCCTTGACCGATTGCGATACCCATGCTTCCATGGTACGGACGAGCTTCTTTCCGCTGAACTGGACGTAGTCCAGCACATCCTCGACGGTCTCGCCTTCGTGGATCTGTTGGATATGGTAGCGCTTCTCGTCCGTGCACACGATATGCACGGCGTTGGTGTCGCCGAAGAGATTGTGCAAGTCGCCGAGGATTTCCTGGTAGGCACCCACGAGGAAGACACCCAGGTAATACTGATCACCGTTCTTGAGTTCATGGACGGGCAGATACTGGGCGTAGTCGCGGAAGCCGATGAAGTGATCGATCTTTCCGTCGCTGTCGCACGTGATGTCTTGGATGGTCGCAAGGCGTGAGGGCTTTTCATCCAACCGGTGGATGGGCAGGATGGGGAAGATCTGATCGATGGCCCATGAGTCCGGAAGGGACTGGAACAAGGAGAAATTACAGAAGTACTTATCCGCAAGAAGCTTCGACAGGTTGCGCAGTTCCTCGGGTTGATGTTTCATCTCCATGCTCATGCGGTTCACTTCCACGGCGATGGTCCAGAACAGACGTTCCGCCTTGGCGCGGGTCTCCAGATCGATCATGCCGAGCGAGAAGAAATTCAGGATCTCCTCCCGTTCCTGTTGCGCATCATGCCAGGTCTCCAGCATGTTCCGCGCACTCAGCCCCTTGAGCAACCGGTACAGGTCGCGCACGAGGTCGTGGTCCTCATCGGAGATCGAGTATTGATTCTCATCCCAGACGGGAGTGGACGCGGTTTCGAGGACGTTGAAGATGAGCACCGAATGATGGGCGGTCAGGGCACGGCCCGCCTCGGTGATGATGTTCGGATGAGGAAGCTCGTTCTTGTCGGCCGCCTCGATCATCGTGTAGATGGCATCGTTAGCATACTCCTGGATGGAGTAATTGATGCTGCTCGCCATGGCGGTGCGTGAACCGTCGTAGTCCACACCCAAGCCGCCCCCGATGTCGACGAACTCGATATTGCAGCCCATGGCACGGAGTTGAACATAGAATTGCGCCACCTCTTTCAACCCTGCCTTGATGCGGCGGATGTTCGTGATCTGCGAACCGAGGTGGAAGTGGATGAGTCGGATCCAATCGATGATTCCTTCATGTTTCGCCAACTCGACCGCTTCGAGAAGTTCACTCGCATTGAGTCCGAACTTGGATTGGTCTCCACCGCTTTCCTCCCACTTGCCGCTGCCGGAGCTTGCCAGCTTGATGCGGATGCCGACACGGGGCGTCACGTTCAGTCTGCGGGCCACGGAAATGATCAAACGAAGCTCGTTGAGTTTTTCCACGACGAGGAAGATCTTCTTGCCCATCTTCTGTGCCAGCAAGGCTAGTTCGATGAACTCCTCGTCCTTGTAACCGTTACAGATGATAAGGGCTTCGGGATTGTCCATGATGGGGAGAACCGCATGAAGCTCAGGTTTGGAGCCTGCTTCGAGTCCGATATTGAACTTCTTCCCATGCCGGACGATCTCCTCCACCACCGGACGCTGCTGATTCACTTTGATAGGATACACGTTGTAATACTTGCCTTTGTATCCGTACTCCTTGGACGCCTGTTCAAAGCAGCCGCTGATCTTCTCGATCCTGTTGTCGAGGATGTCAGGAAAGCGCAGCAACACCGGTGAATTGATGTCTTTCAACGCCAGTTCATCCATGAGTTCCTTCAAGTCGATGGACGCGCCGTTCTCTTTACGCGGCGCCACCACCATGTTCCCTTTGGCATTCACGCCGAAGTACTTGATGCCCCAACCGTTGATGTTGTACAACTCGATGGAATCTTCAATGCCCCAACTTCTCAATGTGGTCTCCGAATGAAATGAGTGGAAAAAGGACCGACTGACTTATCGCGTGACGACCATGCGGGTCGCCGTCGTCTTGTCCGATGTTTGATACCGAACGGTATACGCTCCCGCCGCCCATTCACTCACGGGCAGCGCGGCGACGAAAACCTGTGGTTGCATCGTTCCGCTGAACACGGTGTGGACCGTATTGCCCATCATGTCAAGGACGTCGATTCGGACTACCCCTTCGCTCTCGTGGACAAGCTCGAGCAACGACACTCCGGAGGCTGGATTGGGCGCCACACGTAGGCCTTCGGCATTCTCCTGCGCATTCGTCACGCTGGTTACGACATCCGCAAGGAAAAGGCGTGTCGACACCGGCACGTGGTCGGTGACCGTGGAGGTGAACGACGAGAGGAATGCTTGCGGAGTTTCGAGTTTGGTACGATAGACGGCGGGGGAAACCTCGTTCGACACGATGATGTGGTCGATCATGCCGCCAGACGATCCCAGATACGAGGAAAGCCCTTTGTCGCTCAACGCCTTCGTCAGGACATTCCAGCGCTGCGTATCGTCGGTGAAGACCTTATACGGCGAGGGATTGTTCGTACCGACGACGGACTTTACGACGTCGTCGTTGAAGTCACCAAGAACGACGACAGCGTCGTTCGCATAGAACGTGTTCAGATACTCGTAGAATGTTCCTGCATCGGTGGTTCTGCGGGCAAGGTCTTCCGCCGCTGTTGCCGTACCCGTGGCTTTGGCATGAATGCTGAACGCCGTCATCTTCTTCGTCACACCGTTGAGGTTCACTTCGAACGTCATGCGCAACGGGAAACGTCCGCTTGCCCATGCCTGCGCTCCTCCATTCACGGCAAGACCGGAGCTGAGTTTCGAGACGATGCCTTTGCGATAGATGAATGCCATCTTCTGATCCTGCTGGATCTCCACTGCCAAGAGACCTTCGCTGGGGTTGGCCAAGGTATCCACCAGTCTGCGGAAACCATCGGCGTTGCTCACTTCCTGGAGCGACACAAGGTCGGCGTTGATGGAATCCAGCGCGCGCTTGACACTTTCCAGTTGACGTTGTTTGTCTTTGATGGTCGTATCCACGGTGCTCATGAAGTTCTTCACGTTCCAGCAGGTGATATCGAAGGTAACCGATTTCGGTACGGTGTCCTGCTCGACGTTCAAACCGATATCCGATGCGAATCGGGGAAGTACTTGATATGCACCACGGAATTGCGAGACCACACCGACCAGATCAACCGCACCCGTCGGGATTCCCAACGTATTGACGGCGATTTCGGTATTCGCATCGATGCGCACTTGGACGGAATCTCCATTGGCGTTCCGGACGAAGTAGTTCTTGTCACCTTGAAAACTGCCCGACGAGGTGAACGTGACACCGCGAAGCTTCACAAGCATCCCTTCGACGGCCTCGCTGACGGACTGTACCGAGGTGTTCGTGGGTGCAGGTACGCTTGCTGTACCAGGGATGACGATGTAACTGAACTGCGATCCTGCGATTTCCGACAACCCTGTTTTCGCCTGTCCGGTCGTCGCCTGGAAGTCCACCAGCTGTCCTCCGCTGATCTCCACGGAATCACCCACTTTGACGACGCCACGGAACGGAAGGTTGTAGATGGCGATACCACCCGTTGCATCCTGCATGTAGCAGGTGTTCCGGAATTGGTTGGACACCGTGATACGACCGCAGACTTTTTCGCCCTTGACGATGGTATCATTGACGTTGCGGGCGCGGAAGCTTGCGATGGTGACGATCTGAGCAGTCAGTACCGCAGAGCCCATGCAGAGAAGAAAAAGAGAGAGTAGAACCTTTTTCATAGGGATGAATACGTGTTAGTGGAGAGAAATGATGTTCACTTTTCGTTGGATTCCGGAGGCCTCCCGATTGTCGTAGACAAACAGATGGTAGGAGTGACCGGACTCGATGGTCATGGTGTCACGGGAGACGACGGTGCTGTTGTATACGTCACGAGTTTCGAAAACGACGGTTCCGGCATCCACGGGAAACAGACGTCCGGCCGATTGCACTTCCGCAACGATGCTGTTGATCTTCGTTCCGTTCGCATACACATCGCAATACGTGGTGTCCGTGGCATTGATGATCCGCACAGCCGCCTTCGCGGGGAAGGGACTATCGGCAGAGTCCAAAATGGGCTTGATGAAATCGGTGATGGTGGAACCGCGGACGACCATGGTGTAGGCCGCACCGTCCCCGAACATGTAGCGTTGCGTCACGATAAGTCCACCGATGCTGCTATCGGAAGCGGATTGACATTTGAAGATGTGGAATACGCCGGACGTGACCGAAGTGAATTCCGTCAACTGACCCGGCGCGAGATTCACGAAGCGGCGAATCGAATCGATCTCCACATGCATGCCCACGGTCTTGGTCTGCGCGTTGAAGATGCGCACGGACGAGGAGCCGCCGGTGAAGGTGACGACGCCGTCCGCACAGCCCGCAACGAATAGCCCCGACAACGCAACGACAAACAAGGCCACCCATGAGGAGCTGAGAGTGGAACGTGATATGAAGGGGTGTGTCATCATCTTTAAAACGAGTATCGGACTCCGAGTTGCATGCGCCACCGGGAGAAGAACGTATCCGTGAGATAGACTCCCGGACGTCCGTTCACCGTGGGCGTGGAGAAATTCATACGAAGGCGACCCTGCGCGTCGAAGACGTTTCCGGCGTTGTCCGGCTTCAACTCGAGGAGGGAGAAGCTCTGGAAATTCACGTATTGCTGAAGACCCCATTCGCTATTCAAAAGGTTGAGCACGTTCTGCACGTCCAGCGATACCGTCACGTTATTCTTACCGAACCCCGGAAGTGTTTGCGTCAATCGCAGGTCCACCGAGTGGATGAAGGGAGATCGCATGTTGTTGCGCGGCAGTACCCGGCCCTGATAGCTCTTCAAGGTCTCGTTCGCATCGATGAACGTCATGAGCTGCTGCCAGATCTGCGACGCCGTGCGAAGGTCGATACCTCCGGTGGGAACGATGACGATTTTCGAATTGAAGTCGTCAGGTTTCGGAACATAGATGAGATCGTTGAAGCTCACCCCGTCACCATTCATATCACCGCCGAAGTACACGAAGCTGTACGGCTGACCGCTGTTACCCGAGTAGAAGACGTTGATGCTGGTGGTCGCACGATCGAAGATCTTCCACGAGAATCCGAGATTTCCGGATATGCGGTGGGGGACATCGAAGTTCGACCGCGCGACTTCCGCCCTGTTCGGATCCGTCACATACGTGTTCTGCCAGTTGGAGGAAGCCGTGGACGCGGTGGCGGCTTGAACGTCGAACGCCGCGCTGTAGACATAGCTGATCGAGGCGCTGAGTCCGGGAAGGAACGGGTTACGGTCGCTGAGCCGCGCTGTGGCGAGTCCACTGTATTGATAGCCGTCGTCCCGAGAGCTGAGGTACAGCACCTGCGTATACGATTTCGACGCATTGGAGTCGACACTCGTGCGCGATGTGTTCGCAGCGTAGATCGGACGTCCGTCCAGCGGTGAGCTCGGTAAGCGCAGGGATCGTCGGATATTCAGGTTTTGGTAGTCCACGTTGTTGAAAGTCTGACCGTACATGCCTTCTACGGTGAATGTCAGGTAGGGAAGAGGTCGTGAGTCCAACGCCAAGGTGGAGCGCCATACCTGCGGCGGCAGGAAGTCACGACTCATGATGTTGATCGCCGAAGTCCGCTCACTGGCTCCGGCAAACGTGCCGTCACCAGGTTTCGGAGGGTTCAGCGGATCGAGGGAAACCTTGAGTGGCGTCTTGCCGTCGATTCCGACGAGGGGAGATGCCGTGGCGTTGTCGTTACCCACCGCGACCCGCGAAAACTCCACTCCCGTATTGCTGAATTGATTGGACAACCATACGGCCGCCACCTTGCCCGTGAACAACCCCGTGCCCCCACGCAGTTGCAACGTCTTCTCTCCGGAGATATCCCAATTGAAGCCGATGCGCGGTGACCAGAGGATACGAGCGTCGGGCAGACGCGACGTGGATAGTCCTGCGGGAATCGCGGTCGACACGAGCTTGGCGGAATCGCCGAGCCCTGCGTATCGGTTCGCCAGGGAATCGAACACCGTCGAGAATCTCGCGTTGTCCGTCGGAGCGTCCAGGTAAATCGGGATGTCTCCGCGCAGGCCTGCTTTGATGGCGAAGGTCGAGGATGGTTTCCACTCATCCTGGATATACAGACCCGACTGCATCATGCTCCATGTAGCCCGTGGCTGGGTGTTACCGCCGGTTGCAGCGGTGTTGGCATACGTGAGAGCATAGTAGCTCGGCGTACTGTCGCGCAATGCCGCTGCGTCCCGGAACACGTACGAACCATAGTAGTCCTGGATGAACAGATTGTCGAACCGGTACAGTTCATTATGCGTGCCGATGCTGAGGGTGTGTTGGTCGGTGGTATAGCTGAAGTCGTTCGTGAACGCCGCCTGCACTTGATGGAGGGCATTGGCCTGGGAGCTACGCTCCGGACCGAACAGAACGAAGTCCGTACCGTTCAGATACACCTTCACCTGTGGAAACGCGGTGGCCTGAAGCACCCGGTTATCGCTCGTTTCCGTGTAGGTCACGCGCATCTCATTTGCCAGGTCGTTACCGATCTGCGCGTTCCATTGAAGGACGGCGGAGTGGTTGATGCTACGGAACTCATTGAGCTGACTACCAAGAGAAAATACCTGCGGGGTGCGCTGCACGTTTCGGTCCTGAAACGCGTTCGTGTAGTTGTATCGCAGTTGAAGCTTGTTGTTCTCATTGACGTTCCAATCGAAACGTGTCAGGATGTTATACGTGTTGTTCCTGCTTGTGAACGGATTGCTGCTGCCGGCATCGTAGCCGAACTTCTCCTTCGCCACAGTCTTGATCTCGTCGATTTCCGACTGCGTGTGAGGGAAGTTGTTGATCATCGACGGATTGTTGATGCCCAGCTCCAGCGGTCTGGTCCGCTGGCGGGTTTCCGCAGTGACATGGTAGAAGAGCGTGTTGGAAATGATGGCGCCGCCGATACGTCCACCGAACTGATAGTCGTTGAAGGATGGATAGGGAGCGCGAGCCACATCAGGACTCCGTCCCACGAGAACTTGGTTCCGACCGTAACTGTACACCGAACCCGATGTCCGGTTCGATCCGCTGCGTGTGACGGCGTTCACGACGGCACCCGTGAAACCGCTCTGACGAACATCGTACGGGGAGACGTTCACTTGGAGCTCTTGGATGGCATCCATGGAGACCACGTTCGCATTCGCCTGGGAGCCGGCCGTTCCCGCCTGACCCAATCCGAACATGTCGTTCGCCACCGCACCGTCGATCTGGATGTTGTTGTACCGGGAGTTCGCACCGGCGATACTGATACCCTGAAGACCGTCGTCACTTCCATACCCTGTGGTCTGCGACGCATACGGGTTCACCCGCGCAATGTCCGATAGTGAACGGTTGATGGAGGGAGTGGCTTGAATCTCGGCTTCGCTCAAAGACGTTCCCGAGCCGTTCTTCGACTGTTGGAAGACGGCATCCTGGGTGGCGGTGACGACCACGTCTCGCGTTGTCGCATTCGCCTCGCGGAGCGTCAGAAAGACATCCGTGTTCTCACCTGCCGTGACACTGACGTCTTCTCTCACGGCAGTGGCATAGCCGACGAACGAGGCCGTCACGCGATAGTCAGAACCGATGCGTACACCGGATACCCGGAACGATCCGTTCTTGCGGGCTATGGCGCCATACTTCGAGCCGCTCGATACCTGGAGGACGACGACGGTGGCACCGCTCAACCCGGCGCCCGTTTTGGCATCGGTGACGCGACCGCTGATCGAACCGGTGGTGACGCCTTGAGCGGATGCCACCGAAAGGCACGCGACCAGGGAAAGAAGCGAGTAAACAAACGACTTCATGCGGTAATGAGCGAGGTGCAGAGTGTTGCGTTCCCCGTAAAATTCGGGACTGCAAAAATACAACCGGAGGAGGGACTATGAGGAGGGCAATGTGAGGGTTACCGGTCCTTAACAACGGTCTGGAAAGAAGCGGCATACAGGCACTCTCAGTCGACGTCCTTTCGGGCATCCGTGTTCTGCATGGCACGTCGTGTCGACCACTCGTGAAGGACTATTCCTGCGGCGACGCACTGCAACCATTCCACATCGAGTTTGAAGCGGATATTCGACGTATGCGTCAGCGCATAGACCACGGTGAAGTATCCAAGAATGAGAAGGATGGGTGACAAGACATGCGGATACGCCTTCCGATGTCGGAGGGATAACAGCAGCATCACACCAAGAAATCCGACGGGGACGAGTCGCCCGAGGATGAAGGGAATGCCGAACCATGCCCTATCGTATGATGGTGGAAAGGTCCAATACCGGACCGCTTGCGCAGCAGTCTTGAGACAAAACCCCGCGGGATGTTCGCCGATGGCCTGCACCGACAACTCCCTGTATGCCGTCTCCCGCGTCACGTCCGTTCCGGAGTGGTGCACGCTATCAAGTCGGGCCTGGTCACGAGGACTCAGGAACGTCAGGTCCGACATCCCGTGACTTCTCGTATCGAATCCCGCCGCGACATTCATCCAGACAGGCGACTTCAACGGAATGAATCCATGGAAGACGACGGCGTTGCGGATGATCCATGGAGACCAACACAGGACGAAGAAGATAGCGGCGACCGTGATCGGAAATGACCGCCGGGCCAGAAGGATTAACGTTCCTACGACAATGGGCAAGGTCAGTGGTTGACAAAGTACAAGAAGTGCGCTCGCAAGACCGAAAAGGACGGCATGGACTCGTGAACGGTCTGCGTCACGTCCGTTCGCGAGTACCCCATGCACGGCGGCCAGCCACACCAGGGATAAGGGGATGAAGACATTCGTGGATTCCAAGGTGGACGGATAGACAATGTACGACGGATGAAAGAGCAGGATAATCGCGCTCAGGCCTGCAACCCTGTTCGGTACATACCGGGTAAGCAGCAGGAAAAGGAGCAATGGACAGAATGCGATAAGGACATGCTGAACGATGGCGCACGATGTCTCTTCAGCGGAAGAGGGTGCTGCAAGAATGACAGCGGCGAGAAAGAGTGGATAGACTGGTGCTTTGAGCGCGGTGGGATGAGACGCGGATGCATCACCGAGACTGTATCCTCGGCCCTTCGCAAGGTTCGTGGCGATGATGTAATCCTCCATGTGCCGCACGGACGGTTCGCCCGACCACAAGGTGAGGGCGACGCGGAGCAACGCGCTAAGGAAGCAGAGGACGGCTATATGGGAAACGGTCCACGTTCTCTTCACAAAGTCCTTTCATGGATGATGGAAGAGACAAAAATAGACGAGGGACGGGAACGGCCATGCCATCGGGCGAACCGGTCGATGGTTCGGAGATGCGCAGGCGTCTACCGACTCGGGATGTCTATTGACCGAAACTTCGGAGATTGTACGTAAAGGTTGCAAGGAAGTAGCGCTGCAATACTTGCGTACGGGTATCCTCCACGTAGAAGCTTCCTGTGGTACGATTGACAGCGTTGTTCTGGTTGAGGGCATCGAAGACACTGAGTTTGAGCTCGCCTCTGCCGTCGAGAAACCGACGTCCGATCCCAAGGTTACACAGCGGAATGGTCTGATTGAATGCCGACGAGGAAAGTCCGGTATTCGTGATGTAACTCATGTCGACGGTCGCTATCCATCCGCTCAGCCACTCCGATTCCGACTTCGAGATGAACGTACCGCGCGCGATGACGGTGGCCGTCGTGAACACGGAGTTCAGCTCCGACTGGATGGAGTTATTGAGAGACGTGCGGGCCACACGGGCGGACAGGGAGAAGTCCGTGTTCTCGCTGATGTTGCTGCTTATGCCCAGCGAAGGCGTGAGGATAAGCGTCTGTGCCACGTTCTCCGCGTTGTTGATCAGGCTGATGTCACGCGTGAACACGACGCCAGCATTGGTATTGAGGTTCAAGCGCAGGCCTCGGACGATTTCCACGGGGAAGCTGTAGACAAGGAAGCTGTTCGCATTGACATAGCCGTTGCGGTTGACGGGCGACGTGAACTGACTGCCCAGGCGGATGGTATCGCCTCGGAAGGGATTGATACCGCTCGTGAGGGTCGAGTTCACGATGCGGTCGTTCGTGACGTTGACATTGACCATGGCGAACATTCCGGAGGCCGTGATCATGTTGAAGTTGCCATAGTTGGCGAACACGCTGTGGGTGTACTCCTGACGCAAGGAGGCATTACCCCGGTACAGACGTAGGGGGTCGGTATTATCGATGACCTCCTGCAGCTGCTGTATGGACGGCGAATTCGTGCTTGTCCGATAGGAGAAGCGGACGTTACTGCTCAGAGTGGGACGGGAGACGATTGAGACGTTCGGAAGGATATTGAAGAAGCGCGACTCAGTGGATGTGGCGGCTCCTGCGTTCTGGTTCGTTGTCAGATCGGCTCTCTGATAATCCGCGCCCAAAGCGAAGGTCCACGTGCCGACCGCACCGCCCATCATCCCCATCATGCCTCTTCCCATTTCCCGGTTGCCGCCCATCATCATCATCATGGGATCCATCTTGGGCTTGCCGCTCGTATCCGGCGGCGGGACGATACTGAAGCGATAGCTCAGTCCGCCGCGATGCGTGATGTAATCGCTAGTCGAGGAATTGGAGAGTCCGGGCAGGGGCACGGTGGGCGCGTCGACGTTGTACGTGTTTCGGTCCGATGAAGTCGATGTGGCGTTGTAATTGTACGTCAACTGCAATTGATGATTCGTCGCGACAGGTTCGGTATACGTCACGTTCGAGCTCAGACCGTTCGTCGTGCCGCTCGTCGGCGTATTCTGATGGATATTCAAGAGGAAGGTATCCGCTCCGAAGATGAGGTTGTCGGAAAGATTGTCACTCGTTCCGGAGTTATCACGGATGTTGTTATTCAGGTTCGCCGACAACGTCCGTCCTTCGGTGGCGAATCGCAACCGGTAGAGGATGTCCGAGGAGAGATTGTAGGCGGCATTGTTCGATGCCGTGGTCGCAACGGATTGATTAAGGATGGCGGACGGGAGATTCTCCGTGACGCTCTTCGAGCTCGAGGACTTGTCGACATTCTGCCAGGTCATCCGGGGCGAGATGAGCAGACTGCTCATGGAATCGATGGAGATATCCGCCCGCAGGTTGAGTCGGTGATTCGTATTGTCCGTGAGGTTCATATTGTCCTGCTGATTGGCCTGCGATGTCTGGTCGGTCAGGTAGTAGATGCGATTGAGGGATTGAACCTGATCGGTCTTCGAGGTGTTGAAGAAATAACTTCCGGTGACAGCGACGGATTTGCCGAACTGGTCTTGGTAGTTGACACCCACGCCATGCGTACGGGAAATTCCGTCACTCGGACTGATCATGAAATCACTGCCGCCGCCACCTCCGCGCGAGCCCATACCTGCCATCCTGCTTCCTCCGCTCGTGCTGAACATGGCCATGCTCCTGCCTGCCATGCGCATCCACGAACCACCACCACCACCCATCATTCCCACGAGATCCTGGATCGCGAAATTCTGCTCGTTGATATTGTTCGAAAGCGCGAGCACCGTGATGCGCCGGTCGCCATTGAACAGGTTCACGTTGCCACCGGTGTTGTACCGTTCGTCCGTGCCGTACCCGGCAAAGCCCTTCCCGAAGATGCCATTGCGTTTGTCCGGACGCGTGACGACATTGATGGTCTTGTTCCGTTCGCCATCGTCGAACTTGGTGAATTGGGCTTGGTCGCTGCCCTGATCGTAAACTTGGACCTTGTCGATGATATCGCTCGGAAGAGTTTTGAGCGTGGTGGCGGCATCATCACCGAAGAACGGTTTTCCGTCCACGAGCACTCTGCGAACCTGCTCTCCTTGGGCTTTCACCTGACCGTTGTCCACTTCCACGCCTGGCATCTTTCGTACGAGGTCTTCCGCCGAGGCGTTCTTGTCCGTTTTGAAGGCACGGGCATTGAACTCCGTCGTATCGCCTTTCTGTTCACCACGGGTCTGGACCGCTTCCACCTCCACGGCGTCCGTCGTTACGCTCGCTTGTACCATACGGATGGTGCCGGCGCGTAGCGTATCGTCGTTCTGCAGTCGTACGCGCTTACGCGCTGTTTCATATCCAAGAAACTTGATCGACAGGGTGTGCTGTCCTTCGGGAAGTTTCGTGATGAAGAACCTGCCCTTGGCATCACACACAGCGCCGCCAAGGATGGCATTCGAGGAGGATAGAATGGCTGCGGTCGCGCCGGACAACGGTGATCCGCTCGCGCTATCGAGAGCGACTCCCTGAACCGACGCGGTCTGGGCTCGGAGAACCAGCGTTGAACAAAGGATGACAAGGGAAAGAGAGACAAGTCGACGCATGGGATACTCTACCTGGGTAACGGGCACCTACGGACGAGATTCATCTCGTCACTTTCGTCTGTGCGACAATCACATAGACACGTATCAGGGGATGTCCTATTGTTCCGTATCGACGTCCCGAACAGCTTCACGCGCCTGCCAGATCCGCTGACGTGTCCCGGTGATTCCGGCATACTCCGGTGAAGGCCGGAACCGTCAAGACCATGAGTGTCCGCGTTTTACTCGAAATGCAGGGGAATCGTAGCGCCGAACGTGACGCAATCGCACGGAAAAGTTCTGTGGCCTCAACGGCAAAAAACGTAACTTGCGCCCCGTTCGCGATCACCTCACCCGGTCTTACTTCCGACTCGTTGTCGTCATGCTTCGTTTATGACAAGCGGATCCGGTGCGTGCGTTTTCAGGGGACTCATGAACCGTCGATCGGTGTTTTCTTTTTTACTCTTCAACACGGCAATGGCGAGATCTGCAACGGGCTCAACGAAACGAAAGACGAAATTCATCTTCATCACCGGCGGAGTCCTGTCGTCGTTGGGGAAGGGCATCGCATCAGCGTCTCTCGGCTTATTGCTGAAATCACGCGGCTACAGCGTCACGATCCAGAAGTTCGATCCGTATATCAACGTCGATCCCGGCACCATGAATCCGCTTCAGCACGGTGAGGTGTATGTAACGGATGACGGAGCGGAAACCGACCTCGACCTGGGTCACTACGAGCGCTTCCTTGATGTATCGATGACCCGGCAGAACAATTCCACGACGGGTCAGGTGTATTTCGAGGTCATCCAAAAGGAACGGCGTGGTCAGTACTTGGGCAAGACGGTTCAGGTGATACCACACATCACGGACGAAATCAAGCGTCGCATGACGCACTTCGATAAGGCCTTCGACTTCGTCATCATCGAGATCGGCGGTACGGTGGGCGATATCGAGTCGCAACCGTACATCGAGTCCGCCAGGCAAATCCAACTGGAGCGCGGTCGCCGCAACTGCATCAACATCCATCTTACGTACGTACCGTACATCCGCAGTGCCGGCGAGCTCAAGACGAAACCCACGCAGCACTCCGTGAAAGAGCTGATGGAGTTCGGCATCATACCCGATATCCTTCTCTGCCGGACCGAACAGAAACTGTCCCGCGAGATGCGGAGCAAGATCGGATTGTTCTGTAATGTGGCGGAAGAAGCGGTGGTCGAGGCCATTGATGCAGAAACCATCTACGAGGTGCCGCTCCTGTTCAGTCGAAGGAATTTCGATGAGATCGTCTTGCAAAAGCTCGGCATGAAATCCGGTCCGAAGGACCTGGAGACATGGACCCGTTTCGTCCATCGCGTGAAGAGTCCGAAGTCCGCCGTCACGGTGGCTCTCGTCGGTAAATATATCGCCTACAAGGACTCGTATAAGAGTATCAGCGAGGCGTTCATTCACGCCGGTGCGGTCAATAACTGTCGCGTGGATGTGAAGTGGATCGATTCGGAAGCGGTGACGAAGGAGAATGTCGCCGGACTCCTGGAAGGCGTCGACGGCGTTCTTGTCGCGCCCGGATTCGGCTCGCGCGGCATCGAAGGTAAGATCACGACGATTGAGCATGTGCGGACGCACGATATCCCGTTCTTCGGAATCTGCCTCGGCATGCAGTGCGCGGTCATCGAGTTCGCGCGGAATGTGTGCGGATTGTCCGAGGCGAATTCGTCGGAGTTCAAAAAGAACAAGTTCAATGTCATCGACCTGATGCCGGATCAGCGTGCTATCACCGACAAAGGTGGCACCATGCGTCTGGGCGAGTATCCGTGTGTCCTGAAAAAAGGATCAAAGGCGGCATCGGCGTACAAGAGCGAGATCATTCAAGAACGTCATCGTCATCGCTACGAATTCAATAACGATTTCCGCGAAGAGCTCAGTGCCAAAGGTCTGCGCATCAGCGGTACGTCGCCGGACTCCCGCCTGGTGGA
>JBBATK010000001.1:101352-118940 GCA_040398805.1 Kapaibacterium sp. (SeqCode)
CTCTCCGGATTTCCGTTGAGAGCATTGCGGTAATACGATGACAACTCTCGTGCATTCCGCTGGAGCCCTTTGAGCTTGGTCCTCTTGATAGCCGAACCTTTGAAGCGTTCCCTGAACTCCTCGTCGCTCATCGTCGATACGCGGTCCAATGCCAATGACGTTTCACCAAGACGGGGTTGAAATTCCGGAATAGGCGTAGGAAGAGCGAAGCGGTTCCACGGACATACCTCCTGGCAGACATCGCATCCATACAACCAGCCATCCAAGTGCTCGCGGATTTCCGGTGGTATCTCACCCTCACCTTTCGTCTCGATGGTCCAGTACGACAGGCAGCGACGCGCATCCACGACGGCGGGCTGCACGATGGCATGCGTCGGACAGGCATCCAGGCATGCCGTGCACGTTCCGCAGTGATCGGTGACGGGTGAATCCGGGGGTATCGCGAGCGTGGTGATGATGACGCCGAGGAAGAAGTAGCTGCCAAGATCACGGGACAGGATGTTGCTGTTCTTTCCCTGCCAACCCATACCGCTGCGGACTGCCCACGCCTTTTCCAGAACGGGACCCGTATCCGTATACCGTCGGAATGCATGTTCCGGATGCTCGCTTTTCAAAACACCGATGGCCTCATCGAGCTTGGTGCTGATGATGTCGTGGTAATCACTGCCCCATGCGTAGCGGGAGATCTTGCCGACGGAGGGGTCTTGCGTGTGCTCGTGGTTTGTGAAATACGATACGGCGACAACGATGACGGTTGCCGCACCAGGAACGATAGTCCGAACATCGAGACGCTTGTCGACATTCCTGGCCATATATGCCATATCACCCTGATACCCGCGGTCGATCCATTCTGTGAACCGGTGCATTTCCTCATGCAGGACCTCGGCGTTGGCGAAGCGCACGGCATCGAATCCGGATGCCAGGAGCGCAAGACGGAGGCGCTCTTTGGTGAGGAAATCCATGGTCGGTGAAGTGTTCATGAGATATCGAAGGGGAGACGAAGAAGAGTCTACATGTTCATCCACGTCGGCAGGGCATCGGGGTCGTATGCCACGTAAATGGTTCCGTTCTCGACAAGGATGTCGTACGTGGGAATGCGACCTCGCTGGCGGACCTCCTCGCCCGTGGCAAGGTCGAACGTCCATCCGTGCATCGGACACGAAATCCGGTTACGGTGAACGTGACAGCGATGCATGACACGATAGCGCTGGTGAGGACAGGTTTGCGCGACGGCGTAGTAGGTGTCGTTGCTTTTGAACACGGCCACTTGTGTGGCATCGGGAAGGGTGGCGCAAAAGCCTCCCAGGCAGGGTACCTCGTGTTCCGTGCAGGCGCGCGAGTACACGATGCCGTTCCGTGTCATGGTTTCGGGCATCATATCTCGACAGCACGGGCAAGGTGGAAGCCCTTTTCGTTCCTGCCGACGATGCCAGCAGGGACGATGGCATCGTGTTCAAAGACGACGATCCACTCTTGCTCCGCGGCGTCCGGCAGGACACGTTTCTTCTCGTCGATAGTTGTGAGCGGGAAATTGTCGTATCCCATACCATAGGCGATCGGTATGTGTGCATGCGTAGGCATGAGGTCCGCAGGAAACACCAACGTCGTCTTTTCGTCCGATATCCTGATCATTTGCAAGAACGGTGTATGACCATGGAAGCACTGGAGGGACAGGCCCGGGAACAGCTCCGTATCGCCGTCGGTGAAATTCAGGACGCCCGCATCGACGAGCGGGAGGTAGTTCTCCCGCATGAACGAGGCACGGTCTTTCTCGCTGGGGTTCATGGCCCAATCGAAATGATTTTTCTGTACATAGTACGATGCGTTGGGAAAGGCAGGTATGGCGGTGGAGCCGTCCATGACCGTGGCTCCGCCGACGTGATCGAAATGGAGGTGCGTGAGGATCACATCCGTTATGTCACCGGCGGTGAGGGAGTGTTCCGCAAGGGAGGACTCGAGGCTCCACCAAGAATAGTCGAGTGCGTAGATCGATTGCTGTTTTTCCGACAGCTTGGTTCCGTTTCCGGTGTCCACGAGGGCGATGCGATCGGCCCAGCGCACGAGAAGCAGTCGGGCTGCCATAGGGATACGGTTCTGTTCGTCTCCGGGATGGTAGGCACGAGACCACAGATTCTTCGGTACGACGCCGAACATGGCACCGCCGTCGAGAGCGAAGCGTCCGGTTTCGAGAGCATGGATCTGATACGGTCCGATAGTCATCATACGCGCAGGAAAAAAAACGGTTTTCGGTGCACGAAAATACCGCTCCGACGGCGCTCGAGATTGCATAGTTCAGCCATCAGGCGTACTTTTGTCGTTCAAAATCAACATCGTTGACCCTGATTCACACACATTCGGAGTATACGTTTTCATGGGCATTATGCATCGCATCCGCACCTTATCACCGGTGATCATAACCACCGTCATGGTGCTGTTTTTGATATTAATGGTCAAGCCGGACAATCTTGAGGAGACCATCAACACCATCAAGCGCGGAGGCGGAAACGCGTCCGTCGGCTCCGTGAACGGCGAAGATATCTCCCGCAGCGAGTTGGAATCGCGTGTTGCCGACATCATTGAGCAGCAACGTAACCAAGCCAAGCAGCAGGGCAAAGAGGATGTCGATATCGATGAGACATCGATACGTCAGCAGGTGTGGGACCAGATCGTTCAGGAGAAATTGCTGGAGCAGGAAGCGAAAAGAGCCGGTCTGACCGTATCAAAAGAGGAACTGGCCGACCTGTTGATCGAGAATCCGCCGCAATACCTCCAAAACGCCTTCAGGGATTCGAGCGGAGCGTTCATGCGCCAAGTGTATATCGACTTGCTCACCAATCCGGATAACTACGGGAAGTATGTCCGCAATGACGCTGACAAGACAGAGGCCATCAACGAATGGAAGCGTCAGTTGAAGAAACTCTCGGAGGGCGAGACGAAGCAGAAGCTCATGACGAACATCCAGTCGCTCGTCGGCGGTGGAGCAGTCATTTCTCCGTTGCATGTGAAGCGTCAATTCGACGTGGATAATACCCAAGTGGACGTGAACCTTGTGTTCCTTGATTACTCTCGTGTGTCAGACCGCGAAGTGTCCGTGTCCGACGATGAGATCCAGTCGTATTACGAGAAGAACAAGCAATTCTACAAGCAGAAACCTGCGCGGAAGATCAAGTACGTCATGTTCCCCGTCGTCCCGTCTGCGTCCGATTCCATGCTTGTCCAGAAGCGTGCGATGTCCTTTTCCGGACTTCTCTCCGCGCCCGGAGCCAACCGCGACTCCGTGTTCGAGTATTATCTGAACGAATACAACGGAAAGACGAACGACTTCAAGGCGGCCAATGAAGTAGATCCGCAGGTGATGGCGATTCTCGCGGGAGTCGCTCCTCGTGAGGTGGTCGGTCCGGTACTTGTCGGCGGTAAGGCCATGTTCCTCCGTCTGGATGCACGTGAGCTGGGTGGCGACACCACGGTCCGTGCATCCCATATCCTTGTCGGCTTCGGTACGAATAAGGACAGTGCGAAGGCGGTTGCGAACAAGCTCTACGCAAGCTCGAAGAAGGGCGATTTTGCGAAACTGGCGTCGGAAAACAGCATCGACAAGCAATCGGCCATGCGTGGGGGAGACTTGGATTATTTCGGTCGTGGCCGAATGGTTCCGGAATTCGAGAAAGCCGCGTTTGCCGCCTCCGTCGGTTCCATTGTCGGTCCGATAGAGTCGCAGTTCGGTTACCACATCATCAAGGTCACTGACAAGCGCTTCGAGAAGATCAAGTACAGCGAGATTCCCATGGCACCCACAGTGTCATCATCGACCAAGAAGAATCTGATGCGTGAGGCTCTAGCGTTGAAGGAGCAAGTCGAAGCGGGTGGAAACATCGATACCATCGCTCGAAAGAACAAGCGCATGGCCATAGAGACCGCGCTCTTCGAGAAGAGCTCACAGATGCTTGGCAGTTACGATGTAGTGGACTTCGCGTTCTCTCATGACGTCGGCACGGTATCCAAGCCGCTCGACATGAAAGGTACGTCCTATGTGGTCATCCAGGTCACCGACAAGCGGGATCCCGGAGTGCGTCCTCTGGCGGACATGAAGGACGAGATAAAGAACCGACTGATGCGAAACAAGAAGATCGCCGCATTGAAGAGCAAGGCAACGGACATCGCGTCGAAGCTCGCTTCGTACGGTGCATTGGAAGCCGTGAAGACGATCGACTCCACGTTGGAGGTCCGGACCGCGACCGGTGTGAAGGACGACGGCAACGTCTCCGCGGTCGGCCGTGATAACGTGCTGACGTCCGAGCTCATGAAGCAACAACCGGGAAAGATTTCGGGAGCCATTCGCGGTGAGAAGGGATACTACATCGTCCAGGTGTTGGGTGTCCGTAAGGATCCGCGTGAATTCAAGCAAGCGGAGAAAGAGATCGAATCCCGTATGCGCCAGCAATTGAAGCAGAATGCCTATTACCAGTGGTATAGCAACGTCAAGGAACGTGCGGAAATCGAAGATAACCGCAGTAAGATTTACGGTTCAGGCATGTAACAAGATGTCGGGTGTGAAGACTGGTACCCCGTCTGACGTCAGTCAGGCGGGGTATTTTTTTGCACATGGACATCGGTGGAGAACTTCCGCGAATATTTGACGCCGAACCGGATGGGGAAGTGAAACTTTTTTCCGTAATTGACGTCATTAGAGGCAGGTGCGGACCAACGACGTCCTTCACTACTGTTCCGTACGTCTCATCGTTTGTACCATTCCGTCCCGACATCGGGATCCCACTATGCGTTTGTCCGCACTTCTTTTCTCGGCGTGCCTCGTTGTCGCCTTGATGTGGCCGGCAAGTACGGTGCACGCGCAGGGTGACACCTTGCCGGATAGCAGAGGCAAGGATTTCTGGTTTTGCTTTCCCCCGAATTTCCATAACGACGGAGTGGATACGCCTCTCGTCCAGGCAAGAGACTCCCTCTATGTCTTTGTCGCGTCGGAGAAGCCGACGAATGTGACGATTGAGTACCGGGATTCGGCAGGAACCTTGTATTCGAAGCGTTTCCGTATCACGGATCCTAAACAGATGTGGAGTTTCGGGGAGAAGTTCTATCCGTTCGCGCTTCTTGGTTTCAATCGTTGTTCGGACCGGCTGGATTTGTCCGCAGGACAGAATCTTCGGATTGCGAAGCAGTACTTTCACGTAACAAGCGACGAGGATGTGACTGTGTACGCGATGTCGCAAGCGCTGACGACGAGCGACGCTTTTCTTGTCTTGCCGACGGACGCCTTGGGGAATCAGTACTATGTCATGAGTTATCCTGCCGATCCTTCGAGCTCGGCGGCCACCTCCACACCGTCTCAGTTCGCCATCGTCGCCACGGAGGACAGTACGGAGATCCGCATCGAGACGGACGAGCCCATTTATCGCTATGGAAGGGTACCGAGTGTTATCCGACTGAATAAGGGAGACGCCTACCTTGTGCAATCGCAAGTAGGGGATGCCGGCAGACGTGTGGATCTGACGGGAACCTACGTGGAATCCACGAAACCTATTGCCTTGTTCTCCGGTCATCAACGAGCCACCATACCTATCGAAGACGATCGCAGGTCATCGCGTGATTGTCTTATCGAGCAGATGACGCCTATCAGTACATGGGGCAGGGGTGCCTTGCTTGTACCGTATCCCGAGCCGGCGGACGCGGTGGTGTTCACGGGTGACAAGTACAGGATACTTGCGGCGTACGATAGCACGGAAGTGTATATCGATAGCGTCTATGCGACCACCCTCGACGCCGGTCAATTCTATGAAGGCGAACTACGAGGTCCGCACGCCGTTCTGGCCACGCGCGCGGTCATGGTGGCGCAGTTCAAGCATACGTCCTCGCTCTCCACGCCCGGTGGCAGCTCGACGAACATGCTTGGCGACCCATTCATGATGATGATTCCGCCATCGAACCAGTTCCTTTCTTCGTACCGCTTCGTCAACGTGCAAGCGACCAAGCGGAATAACGCCGGCGAACTCGTCAATACGTACGAAGAACAATGGCTGAGTATCGTTCTGCCGAATACGGCGAAAGCCTCGCTGAAGGTGGATGGCGTAGCGCCCACGGTGACCTTCCGTCCCATTCCGAAGTCCTCGTATTCGTACGTGGAAATGAGGATGACGGATGGTGTTCATACGGTAGAAGCAGATACGGGTATCGGTATCTACGTGTACGGCTATGGAATTGCGAACTCCTATGGGTACGTCGGCGGCATGGCCTACAAAAGATATGACTTCAACGCCCCGCGTCTTTTCGGCAAGAGCCAGTGTTACGGTTATCGTGGATTCGTCTACGATACTGCGCTGGCGGATACGAAGGTGGCTAAAGTGGTGCTCATGAAGGACTCCGTAGAGAACGTCAGTGTGAATATCGAACCATTCATCCCACCTGCCGATAGCGTTGCGATCTCGGCGGTCCTTGTCGATGAGTTGCGGGATGGATTTTTCAAGGTGGAGTCCCGCGATATCGAAGGGTTCGTCAGTCGTCAACGTGTCGATATCCCTGGTTATACATTGCGTGTAATGGATACCGCCGGTGTGGTGGATGTCATACGTCGTCATGGACACGCCGCAGGACTCAAGCGTACATATTGTCAGGAGTACTTCTTCGTCAATAACGGAAAGTTCGTCCAGACGGTGAATGGAGTGCGCATGGCATCGGCCACGTCGAACTTCAGCATCCTTGGACCGACCTTCCCCGTGGCCGTGAAGCCCGGGGATACGATTCCTTTCTCCGTGTGCTATCGTTTCGAGAACGAAGGCGATTATGTCGATACGGTGGTGGTGGACGTGGGGTGTACGCCCCGACCTCTGATCGTGTCGACGATCACAGCTGGCGAGGACACGAGCGCGCCGCGCATCACGTTCAACGATAACGCATGCAGGTCCGAACGCACCATCCTTCTTCGGGAGGATGTGCGGTTCCAGACCGGTGTCCGTGACATCACCGTCAAGGACTCGACGAATTGTTCGTTCGCCGTCGCCTTCAATGCCGTACGGACGCGCTTGACAGCGACTGTCTCGGATCCGAACCTTGATGCATGGTATACGCTCGTCGTCGTCGACTCCATGGGTAATGTGTCGATGTTGACGGATACGATCGAGGGCTTTACGCTCGGGTATGCAGGCATCGATCCCTCGCTTGTGAAGAGGATGCGAGCGGCCGCGTTCCTTGGAGAGACCGTCGACTCGGTCGTCATCGAGAACTACGGATTCTTCACGAAGGTCGTCGATGTCCTACCCTTGCGACAGAACCAGATCTTCTCCATTCCTCAACATCAATTGCCGTTCACGCTTGCTCCGAAAGAGAAGAAGTCCGTGGAGGTACGATACTCCATGTCGCGGTATCCCACAGAGGTCGACTCCATTTGGCGCGATACCTTGGACATACGGTTCGGTTGTTACGCAAAGTCCTTGAAGTTCCAAGCCGGTGTCGTGCCGACGGTGGTCGAGGGCGATACCCGTTGTGACGTTGGAATTGTCACGGGAAAGGGCGTCGATGGTGTACTGACGGTTATGGGACCGTTCCCGCAACCGGCTACCGAGAAGCTTCGGTGCAGCGTTCGTTCGACGAGCGGATCGATCGTCCGCGTTCGATGTATCGACATGTTCGGAACCGCGCACATCGAAATGAGTGTTGCATCCGAAAAGAACAAGGAAATGGATGTGGAGCTGGAAGTGCGCTCACTACCGTCGGGAATCTATACGCTCGAGCTACGTGCGGATGATGCGGTCGTCTCCCTTCCATGCGTGATTGTCGAATAGTCCGTATCGGACGGGACCTTGCGTCTTACATTGCAACCCGAAGAGGGAGCAAGTCTTTCTATCTTTGCCGCGCTTCTTCTCAGAAACTTTCAACGTCCTTTTCACGTTAGGAATCATCATGGAACTCTACGTCGATTCAGCCAACATCACGGAAATCTCTCACGCTGTGTCTCTGGGCTTCGTATCCGGGGTGACAACGAACCCGTCGTTGCTTGCCAAGGAGGATCCGGCGACGGATGTGCGTCAGCGCATCCTGGACATACACGCACTCAGCGGTGGTCACGTATCGGTCGAGGTCAATTCCACAGAAGCGGCTGGTATGTTGAAGGAAGCGGACGAGATCCTTTCATGGTTTCCGGATGCGACGATCAAGATTCCCATGATACCGGAGGGATTGAAAGCCGTGAAGGAGCTCTCCCGACAGGATATTCCCACGAATGTTACCTTGATCTTTTCACCTACGCAAGCTCTTGCCGCCGCACAAGCCGGTGCCACGTACGTGAGCGTCTTTCTCGGTCGCTTGGACGATATCGGACAAGACGGTGTCAAGGTGGTGCAGGATGTCGTCGAGATATGGGACATGCATGACATGGAAGCGCGCATCATCGCAGCATCCATACGCCACCCCATCCATGTTCTTGAATGTGCGAAGGCCGGTGCGCACATCGCGACCGTCCCGTACAAAGTGCTCATGCAGTCGCTGAATCATCCTCTCACGGATTCCGGAGTCCAGGCTTTCGTGCGTGACTACGAGAAGATGATGGCGCAGAAGAAGTAGACGATAGGCATTGTACCATTCGGTGAGGGAGAGCGTGTGCGGGAGATAGTCATACATACGGATGGGTCGTGCCTGAGCAACCCTGGACGCGGTGGCTGGGCGGTGGTCATCGAAGACAGCGACGGCCGGCGAGAGCTGTCCGGCGGTGCACGGCTCACGACGAATAACAGGATGGAGATCCGTGCTGCGCTCGAAGCTCTGCGTGCCACGCCCGAGGGGGCAGATGCTCTCGTGACAATCACGACCGATTCCCAACTTCTCGTCAACAGCGTGGAGAAGGGGTGGGCCGCCAAATGGCGAGCGAACAGATGGATGCGGAACAAAACCGACAAGGCGGAGAATCCGGACCTTTGGGGCGAATTGTTAGCGGAAATCGAACGACGCCGTGTGCGCTTCGTATGGACGAAGGCGCATGTGGGAACGCTGGAGAACGAGCGCTGCGATGTACTGGCGAAGGCAGCCGCAGAGAATGCGACCGAGAGGGACGAGTATTACGAACGACTCCGTCCTGCGGCAGTTGAACAGACGCGGATGTTCTCGCAGGTACGTGAGCCGATGCGAACGGGGTATTCCGTTTCCGTTCATCCGGCCTCCCGTATCATCAGTATTTCCCATCCCGAACGAGGCTCGATCACCGTACCCGAACGGGAACTTGTCGCCTTCTTGGAAACGGTACGTTCCACCATTGCGACGTCACATGGCTCGTCGTGACATGGTTTCTCGGCTCGCACTTGGATTATTTCTCGTTGCGGTAACCGTCCTTTCTGCCGGTGGTGACCGATCCACACCTCCGTGCGTCATCGACC
The DNA here is from genome assembly GCA_040398805.1 of Kapaibacterium sp. (SeqCode). Taxonomy (GTDB): domain Bacteria; phylum Bacteroidota; class Ignavibacteria; order Kapaibacteriales; family NICIL-2; genus JBBATK01. Next base: position 110,727 of record JBBATK010000001.1, read on the forward strand.
TAAAGGTGCTTTCCTCTTTGCCGCAGGCCCTACCGGCATGGTCGGCCGATACCGCATGCGTGCGGGTGCATGTGCAACCTCAGGGAACGGATACCGTTTGTGTGATCCTCCGCATGATCCTGTTTAAGGATTCCACCGTCGTTGCGTACACGCGCGCACGCGACGGACGTGAAGTACAGATGGGAATGCGAGATCTCAGCTTGGTCACACGCGACCTTTTCCCCGAAAACAGCGTCGAATTCCTGGGGTCTCCGTCCAGGACGGTGACGCGTCTTGGCACCCTGCGTCCGGGAGACTATACGCTACAATGTCATGCTTTGAACCCGGAGAACACCGATGAGATACTGGCACAGAGCGACATCGTGTCATGCACCGTGCAAGGTTTCGAATCTCCCGTCCTCGTCGAACCACCAACGTATCACTGGGTCTCCCGCGGCAGGGAAGTGGTCTTTCGCTGGAGGGCACTCTCTCCGTTACCGGCATTGCCTCATACTGTCCGGTACAGGTTCCTTTTGTTCGAGGTGCCCGAGGGCACCGACCCTGACGGGATCGAGGACAGGCGTAAACCACTCGTTCAACAATGGAGTTCCGTAGGCGAACCCTTGACGATCCGATTCAAACCAAGTGCCGGACTTCTTCGTGTGGGAGGAACATACGTATGGACCGTGCAAGCGGTGGACGAGACAGGGACGCCCTATGGATCGAGTGGAGGATATGCGGAGTCCTTCGTCTTCCGGGTTCGAAAGTAGGATACGGCGTTACCTGATACCGGAAAGACGGTCAGGTGGCGTCAAGGATCGGTATCAATGAATCGACCGGAGTTGACCTCGGGAGTGAGCGAGGCACATCAGTCGTAGTCCCGAGTCACGTCGCGTTGCATGCGGACGGAGAAGAAATTGAATTCGTCCACACTGACATTGGGGTCTGGCTGCAGACTTATCTTGATGAAATAGCGTACCATCAACTTCGTGAGTTTGGAGAGGGAACCGGAGCTCAGGTACGAGGCTACTGTCGGGTGCACGCGAAGGATGAGTCGGAACTCACGGGATTGTGAGCGGAAACTGAACAGCCATCGGTCGATCTGGTTGAAAAGCAACCCTTTGGTGTTCACGCGACCTGTGCCGTCGCACGTAGGACACGTTTCGCTGACCCACTCAGCCATGTTCTGACGAATTCGCTGACGCGTGATCTGAATGAGACCAAGCTGCGTTACCGGATAGACGACGGACTTGGCGCGGTCTTTGGACATTTCACGCTTCATTTCATTGAAGAGCCGGGTCCTGCTCCGCTCGTCACCCATGTCGATGAAGTCCACGACGATCATACCCCCGACGTCACGAAGGCGCAGTTGTCGAGCGATTTCTCGAGCCGCCTCCATGTTCACTCGTACCGCGCTATTGTCCTGATCGGAATCGAACGTGGCACGACCGGAGTTCACATCGATGACAAGCATCGCCTCTGTGTGATCGAAAATGATATAGCCTCCACCGGGCAATTGGACTCGCTTGGCGAACACATTGTCGATATCACGTTGAAAACCAAGGGCTTCGAACATCGGTCGCCGCGACGAATAGAGCTGCAGTCGGTTACTGAGCGTCGGCGCATTCTCATCAAGATATTTCTCCACTTCCCGGAACAACTTCTTGTTATTCACCACAGCGCGGTGGACGTCGTTCGTAAAGAGATCGCGGATGATGGAATTGGCAATGCGGACATCCTTGTACACAAGAACCGGTCGACTGCTTTCCTTGACTTTGGTTTCTATTTCCTTCCAGGCTTCCAGAAGGGTATCCCAATCCTTCTTCAGCTCCACATCGGTATGGTGTTGGGACGCTGTGCGGATGATACAGCCTGATCCATGGGGCAGCACCTGCTTGGCAAGCTGACGAAGGCGTTTACGCTCTTTGAACGACTCGATTTTCTTCGAGACGCCGATGACGTTTTCGAAAGGCAGGAACACGACGTAACGACCGGGCAAGGAAATGCGCGTCGTCACACGGACGCCTTTGCTCGAATAGGCCTCCCGTACCACTTGCACGAGAACCATCTGTTTCGGTTGCAGGTTGATGACCACATCGCCGGAGCGTTTGGTCTGAAAAACGGGTTTCGAGCGCTTGGGTTTGCGGGTGGTGGACACACGGAGCGCTTCGGTGGCTTGTTCGGAGAGCTCTTCCTCGTCGTCTTCGTCCTCGGTGAACGAATCCTCCATACTCGAATCGACGTCGGAGAAATGAAGGAACGCATCCTGATCCAGTCCGATATCGATGAATGCCGCATTCATACCTTGGACGATCTTCTGAACTCGACCGAGAAAGACGCTGCCGACAAGCCGCTCTTTATCCGGCATGTCAATGAAATACTCCGCGAGGGTACCGTTCTCCGTGATGGCAACGCGTGTCTCCTCGAATTCCGCGCTGATAAATATCTCTTTCTTCATGGAGCGACTGAAAAGCTACCACGCTCTGGGACGGGCAAAAATAAAAAATGGTCAAGTTGACCGTGGCGCTCTGCATGCACTCTGACCGTTGCTTTCTTCCGAACCTGGCGGAGTTGGGAGAGACGCAGCCGCACGGGACTTGACCGCTGCAAATATATGGATATCACGTGACCTGCGCGCTACGAAGTCACAGGCGGTACGTCGACATCGATGTTTGGAACGACGGATAGTGGGTAAAATTCAAAAAAAAGACGTTTTTCCAGGCGTGCAAAGGTTTTCCGCTCTACCGTTCCGAGACCACTTCCACAAAGTTCCCTTCATTTTCTTTCAAAAAAGTCGATAGTTACGAAGCACACCGGCGGAATCCTCGGATCTTCGGGTGCTGCCCTCATCCACCACCAGCAATCCGGTGGGTGAAAACGCGGTGAACGAGCACAGAATGCATGACGAAGCAAGGGAGGGCCTGATCTTCGTCATGAATCGATAAACTTCGCGGTCAAGACGCGATTTCTGCGTAGATTCTCGCGTTGCCGCCCTGGCAACATCCAGGAAGGCGGTCGGCAAAGGATTGCGGGTCTTTTCTGAAAATTCTCTACGACTGTTGTGAACATCCAAAATAGGTTTCAAGGTGCGATTTTCCTGGTCATGGGCGCTGCTCTGATGATCGCCTCTTCTTGCGCCGCCATAGCTCAGACTCTCACGAATAACGGGACCATCATGTATGTCGCTCCCAAGGCCGTCGTGCAGGTCAATGGTAATGCCGAGGTGCGTGCCGCCGGAATTGTGACCGCCGAAGACAGCTCGAGTATCCGCGTCACAGGAAATCTTCAAGTGAGCAATGGAAGCGTCAATATGAACAAGCGGTCTACGGTTCTGGTGAATGGTAATGTCGAGACGGGCGGTGTATGTAGTCAGCCCGCGGGCGTGGTGATTCGGAACAGTCCCGGAACCCTCACCGTTTCGGGTTCGGTAGTGAACAAGGGCTTGCTCAACAACAATTCCACGATCCTCATCGGAACGACGTTGAAGAACGATGGGGAACTGAATAACTCCACGGGATCGTTGATCGAGTTGGGACCCTGAACCGGGTGGAGGCGGCGATGCGACGTTCGGCGTCGTAATGGGTCCGACAGATCGGCATCAGGATGGTATCAATCAGTAGGAAGTCCGCTCCGCGGCGCACACTTTTTCTCTTTTCTTATGGTCCGGATTGTCATTGTGTTCCTTTGCACTGTGCTTGTCGTTCAGGCGACATGTCGGGTGGCGTATGCGCAAGACATGCAGAACACGACGTGTGGTCGAATCAACAATGCGGGCACCATCCGTGTGAAGGGATCGGCTTTGAGTACTCCGACCGCGGCCATTGACAATGACCGTGGATTGTTCCTGTTTTCGGGAAATACGGAGATACGTCAACCCGAAATCCGTGGACGTGTAGAATACAATCGGGACGCGAGCGACGCACAGACGGTACCGCAGATACGTCACTCCGTGTCCGTCTTCACCGGTAAGGGACCGAAGGTCCTCGACACCACCTACAACGGCGCTCGCTTTGTCAGTCTGGACACTCTCCTTTCCACAGCTAACGCGAAAATCATCATCAATCCTCAGTATCCGCTGGTGGCTCAGGGTAGGGTGACGCACGACGGCGAGGTCAATCCTTCAGGAGTGGACGGAGCGGTGATTCTTGCCGGAACGGCCGCCCAGAACATCGATGGACAGGGTGTATTCAGGACATTGGAGCTGGACAACCTCAGTGACGCCTTCTTCATCAACAAGGCTGAGCTCACCGTTCGGACGAATCTCTATCTTCACCGCGGTGTCCTGCGGACGACTCCCGGAAACAATGTCCGAATGGCTGGTGCATCCAGGATAACCAGGACATTCGAATCGTCGACCATCGAGCGGCCCCTCTACGATTCCAAGTATTCCGTTTTTTACACAGGAACTCAGCCCATACTTACGGACAAAGAGATTCCCGTTGCACCGGAGGTGTTGCACACGCTTGCCGTGCAGAACGACGGCGGGGTGACGATGACCGAGGATATCACCGTCAACGATTCTATCGAAGTGGGAAGATCCGGTGTCGCCCTGACGTTGCGCACGGAAGCCGATACGAACAACCCCAACCTGTTGACGTACGCGTCGAAGAACAATGATCCCGTTTATGTGGATGACCGTTCGGAAGTGATCGGCAGTTTCCGTCGTACCCAGTTGCGTACCGATGGTACGATCATGACGTTCAACAACAGATATACGGGAATCGCCTTCAATTCGAATGCGGGCCTGAATGGTGCTCGGACCTTCAACATCGAGAGCAGACCGTACACGTTTCCACCGGTGAACAACGGCACGCAGAAAGTCCGTCGTTCGCTCGTCTTGACAGCTCGTGACTCCTCGTCGAACATCATTCCGAGCGGTCTTCTCTACAAAGTGAATTACGCATGGATCGATGATTCTACCAGTGTTGCGGTGAATGAGACCAACGGTCTGAACGCGCCGAATCTCATTCTGCAGTATTGGAACGGTGCCCGTTGGCTCAATAACAAGAGCTCGCGGCGTCCGGCTCAATTCACGTCGAGCCGTTGGGCATATTCGTATGCCGATACCGTCACTCAGTCCGGTCGTTTTTCCATAGGTACGCCGGTTCCTAACGCACCGAAGCTCATCACGAAAGTATTCCTTGAGGGAGCCTTCAGGAACTGCTCCATGCAGCCGGATCTTCTAAGCGAGGGTATGCTTCCGAGTACGCCGCCGAATGTGTTCCCATATTCTTTGGATCCTGTTCGCTCGAACATTTCGCTTGCGCCCTTACCCATCGATGCCATTGACTGGGTAGTCGTGGAGCTGCGCCGTGGCATTTCGACACCACCGGATTTCGTGAAGTGCGGTGTGTTGTACGCGGATGGTACGATCGGCAATAGTGACGGAAAGAATCGGTACATGACGTTTCCGGATACTCTTCCTTTGCGAGACTACCACGTGATCATCCGCCATCGGAATCACCTCGCGGTGATGACGGCTACGCCATGGAATCTCAAAGATGAGGATATCGTTGGCGCTGATGTTCCGTTGGATATCGCGGCTGGATTCGTCACTCTAGGCGGTAGTGCCGCCATGAAGACCGTTTTTCGTGAAAACAGCGGTGCGTTCAACTACGCTATGATGGCAGGTGATGTGAATGGTGATGACGTCATTGATGATGATGTCGACAGGACCGATATAGATCAGTTGTACACATTGAGAACCCGTATGGGATATCTGAATGAGGACATTGATCTCAACGGTATCGTCACGACGCGCGACTTCACCTTGTCATGGAATAATCGCGCACGGAAGAGTCTCGTTCCGAGGTAACATCTTGAAGAAAACCGTCATCATATTCCTTAGTCTACTGACGCTGATTTGCGGATTACCGCTTCATGCTCGGAGCGCGCGCATGTCCGTGATCAAGCGGGCGGATGATCCCATCGCGAGGGTGTCGATAGACAACATGTCTCAACGGACCGTATCAGAGTTCGAATTCGACGTGCACGTAAAGCGCGGTTCACCGATTTGGGAACGGTGGGCGAATGGTACCTATCAATTCCGTGTCGAAGGCTTGGTTCCGGATCAGTATGATTCCTCGAGGATGGCTTTCTCCATGATTCCCGGTTCGTCGCAGCTCCTCGAGCAGAAGTACGTGAAGGACGTGCTCACGAGGTACGTGATAACCCCTGAAATCGTCACGAAGTCCAACCTTTCCATCACCATACTCGGACCCGACGAGTTCACCTATAGCAAGTTCATTCCACTGGGCGACTCTGTTCGGATCGGACGATTCGTCCTCCGGATGCTGGACAGTTCGAAGCTTCGCGACTCGGTGTCGTGGGTGAGTCCGTTCGAGAAGTTCCAGGCCCAATCGTTCAAGATGGAAGTGGATTCATTCTTCGCTTCGTCCAAACTCTATAGCAGTAACGACAATGTGGAAATGAACGACCTCTCGTGCTTCTCCGGTCCGACAAATCGACGTCGAGACACCTTCGTCGTTTCCTCGCGAGCCACCCGGTGTATGACGATCGACTCTCTCCAGGCTATCTACCTGGGAGATAGGTTTGTGAAGTTACGGTGGAGCAGTCTGTGCGAACAGGGCGTGGAAGGTTATGTGCTGCGTCGTCGCGCGAAGGCGAATCTTTGTGTGGATCCCAGCGAGTTGGAGTTCAAAGTGATTCGAAAATTCGGTAGGCCGTTCGATCCGGAGTTGTTTTCGAAGGGAGCGACGACGACTGGATTTCTGTATGATCTCTCCGTGCCGGACACCATTCGTTATCGTGACATAGAGTACGAGTACGAGATTTCCGGTGTGTACTTCGACGGTTCGCAGAAGTTTCTCGATACGGCATCCGTGTACATACCCAATGGTGTGATCATCCGTACGGCCGTGTTCCCGAATCCGGTGACCGACAGCGCCACGATTCATTACATGGTGGACGATGCCGTATACCTGACGGCAAAGGTGTACGACGTGACCGGCAAGGAAATCCAGACGCTCATGGAATCGAAGCTGCATACACGTAAGGCTTCGATGAAGGATTGGCGAGAGGTGCAAGAGGCGGACTCGTACAAGGTTGGATGGACACGCCCGGATCAAGCCGGGCAAGGAACATACTTCGTCGTGTTCATTGCGTACCCGGTTCAGGAGTCCGGTATCGAACTATCGCGATCGGTCCTTAAGATACTCGTCGTTCGATGAACGTGCGCGTCATTGTTCGGTTCTTCGTGGACCTTGAGCTTTGGTGATTTCATGGCGCTCAGGTTGATGTGGAGTTTGTTGGAATATTTCGCACAGGATAGGTGCAGTTGAAACCTCAAAAAAGAAAATATCCGGTCTGTGTTCGGTATGTCATGGCAGTGGCGATATCGTTCGCCATGCTTGGTGGTATGACCACCGATGTCTTCGCACAGTCTGCCACCGCACCATTCGTCATTCGACTGATCAGAGGTAACGGTGATACGGTAGTCTATACACGTAATCCGACCGCGTTACGATTTGGGGCCTCGCTCAGCGCATCCATGCCGTACCACTTTGGAAATCTCGTCTCGCCGGTGAGCTCTGTTTTTACGTGCGACCAGTTCTACAACTTGCAACCAGGTGCGCTAGGTAGTGGCGGAGGTTCGGTTGGTCTGATGATGGAATATGTTCCGTTGTCGTCGGACTGGGGGCTGAGTCTGAACGCCAGTTTCCCGGACTATCGCGCGATGGAGTCCGAAACGCCGTTCCCGCCCGCTCCCGGCAGTTCCATCGATATCCTGAACCGTTCTATCTTCACAAGAGTCTCGACGACGTATATCACCATACAGCCGCAAGTGCGATATAGTCCGGTCGTGAACTCGGGCTTCCACGTCTTGTTCGGGGGAAACTGGGAAATCGCAACGGCGAGTTCCATGTCGCGGGCCGTTACTCGACAGGAGTTGGATCGCTCGGAGGTAGTGCGCAACATACCGTTCGTCATCGATCAGTTCCGCTACGGCATCTCCGTTGGTGCTGGTTGGGATGTCATCGGGGGGATCGTTGGAGGATTCCGGATGATTGTCACACCAGGATTCAGTGTTCAAGCCGGTACGCCCATGTACTCCACATACGAGTCGTCCTGGAATTCCGTCGTCGCCAGAGGAACCTTCTGTATCAAATTCAGCCCTGATGTCATCGGAGAGGAAGTCGTGCCGGCTGTGCCCATACCGTTGGAACCCCCGCCGGTCATCTCTGCACTGCGGAAAGCCGAGAGCAAGTTGAATAC
>JBBATK010000001.1:119040-452224 GCA_040398805.1 Kapaibacterium sp. (SeqCode)
GTTACAAGTCCGAGCTCGACACCGCCGTCACACCCGAGATGCTGGGATATCTTGACGAAGTGGTGAAGCTCATGAAGTCGAATTCCGCGTTGATGCTTCGTATCGAAGGACACGCGGATAACTTCGGCGCAAGTGCTGCCGAAACGCAAAGGATATCCGATGAACGCGCCCTTCAGGTCGTGCGGTTCATGATGAGTCAAGGCATCGCCCGATCCCGCCTTCTTGCATCCGGTTTTGGTGCACGTAATCCTGTCGCAAGTAACAGAACGCCGCAAGGTCGTGCTGCGAACAGGCGTGTAGAGATCTCCATCCTTCGACCATAACGACGGTCGTACCTCTTCGTCTGCATCCGTTTTTCGGGTGCCTCATACCCGTGAATCAACAGTGGTCCGACGGTTGCGTAGGACATAGTCCGAGAGAGGATGGTGTGGTTGTCGAGCAAGCCGAACGCGTCCATCGGATGCGCAAAAAAAACCTTGAAAAGCTACCCTCAGCGGCGTTCATTTTTCTCCAGTCATGCCGATACACTCGGGATAATCCCGATATCCTATTCAAAGGTCGAGCATGCAAACCACGGAAGAAAAGAAGTTCAACAAGAAAGAGGTCGTGTCGCTATTCTCCAGTAGCAAACGCCGTTTGATATCACCTGCCATCATTCTTGTCGTGGGCATCGCACTAAGCTCGTTGGCAATGCATCTCGTCGATCGATCCATCGAGTCGGATCAGAGGAACGAGTTCGATAAATCCGTGACGTCGTTGATGATGCGTATCCAATCCGGTTTTGCGAAACAAGAGCAGGTGGTCGCAAACCTACAAGGTCTTTATGATGCCAAGCTTCAGGTGGTGCGAGACGTTTTCGAGTTGTACAGTGCCATTCCCGCTCAATCCGATCCCGGCATCCTCAGTATCGGATATGCAAATGTGGTGAAACGCAGCGAGATCCCCGACCTCGAACTTTACAATAGAAGTGAAGGCAATTACTCATACAAGGTGTTTCCTATCACCGCGAAACCCTCGCTTGTCCCGATTTCGTATATCGTTCCCGTGGCGAAGAACAAGCATTTGTGCGGAATGGATATCGAACGCGATACAACCGTTGCTCGTGCCGTAAGCTTGGCCGGAAAGTCGCTGAAACATGTGGCGGTGACACCCGTGGTTCCGTTCCGCGGTAACGACACCATGAGTATCTTCCTTATAACTCAAGTAGAGAAGAAGCAGGAGGGAAGTACGAGACTGGGCGACATCGAGATGGTCCGCGCAGGCGAACGCTTCAACGGTTTTCTGTATGTGGAAGTCGATGTGCGCAAAATGCTTCGGAGTGTGATCGGAGATACGGTGGGCAGCGACAAGAACATCATGTATGAGATCGCCACCAGCACCTACGAAGGTCAGCGCCAAATCGTCTCTCGCTCCGCGAATTTTGCGGAGGGCACGTCGCTTGCCACCGCGAAATACTCCCTCGTGAAGCGTTTCATGGTGGGTGATAGGGAATTCGCCGTGAAGCTCGCATCCATACCCGGAGCCAACGCGGATGTAAGCAAACATGCAGGTCTGGTAACCTTCTTGGCCGGCATCGCTCTTACCCTGCTTCTTTGCGGCTTCCTCATGAGCATGATGCTGAGCAAGGAACGAGCCCTACGACTTGCCAAGAGCATGACGGCAAGCAACCGGCGCATCCTCGAGGTCTCTCGCGATGTCATTGCGAAAATGGGTATCGACGGTGTGTGGATATCCGTCAATCCAGCCATTGAAAGCGTTCTTGGTTACGACGTGGAAGGTTTTGAAAATCAGACCTTCCGAACCTTCATGTTCAATCCGGAAGAAGCGGATCTCATCGTCAACGACTTCGGTCGGTATACTCAGGAACAGGCGCTGGATATCGAAGTCGAAATGCGTGCCGCCTCCGGCGAGAAACGTATCATCAGCTGGCGCTTCACGGTTGAACCCGAAGAGGGACTCGTGTACTGCAACGGACGTGACGTCACGGACGCACGCGCCGCGGAACAACAGATATTCTTGAAATCCAAACAGCTGGAGATCGCCGAACAGCACGCTCAGGAAGCCCGCGAGCATCAGACAAAACTCATCTATCAGATCACCGATCGCATGCGGAAGTACCTGCGCTCGTCCGTCACTTCCATGGAAACCATCGTGGAGGATCTTGACCCCAACGACCGGACGCACGCGACCATCATTCAGCGGGTGGGGCAGACCTCGGCATTGCTACTGGAGAATGTCTCGTATCTGATTGATGTGGCTCGAAGCACGAATACACGGGACGAAGTCCTGCGCACATCCATCTCGGTGTGTCTTGACCGTTCCTTCAATGAGATGTCGGCATCTTATCCAGGGGCCACCTTCTCGTTCGATCCTGCCGCGGCGGTCGGGTGTGAAAACGTCGCCGTGGACGAAGACCTCCTGACGCGAGCATTGAAGCTGGTGTTTGAAGCTCTCGCGGAAAACGCCCAAGAGTTGGAGATATGCATCAATGCGGAGAGCAACAGTCTTGAGCAGGTGACAGAAGTGCAGATACTGGCATCGCCGAATCCCGTCACGTCCAAGATGATCCTGCAATTCAACGATTCGGGAAGCAACCTTATCTACGACCTGGCCAAAGACGAGAAGAATATCATGTTCAAGCTTGGCGTCGCGGCATCCTTGTTCCGCAGGGCCAACGGCACGGTATCATTCGCCGATCTCGGTGAGGACGGCAACTTGGTCATGCTGACCTTGCCGCAGAATTCCTACTACGAGGATACGGACGTGAAACAGCAACGGTATGCGAGCGTGACGGCGTCGTGATCCGTGTAGCCAATGCGACTCTTAGCCTCGCACCTTAAGGACCATTTCCTGGATGGCGTCTTTCAGTCCCACGTATATCGCACGTGCCATGATGGCATGCCCGATACTGACCTCGACGATCTGAGGGATGGTGACGATAGCACTGACGTTCACATAGTTCAACCCGTGTCCGGCCGTCACTCGCAATCCAGACTCGTGAGCAACCTCGCTTGCACGGACCACATCCACCAAGCATTGCTCCACATCATGAGCGGTCCTTGCATTGGCATATGCACCCGTGTGCAGCTCTATGATGTCGGCTTCCGTCTGTAACACCGCCTCTATCTGCTCATCCACAGGATCGATGAAGAAGCTTACTTCGATGTCTCGCTCATGCATCTGGTAAACGAGTTCCCGATATCGCTCGACGTCAGCAGCCACGTTCAGGCCACCCTCAGTGGTCAGTTCGTCACGGTTTTCCGGAACGATTGTCACCAGGTCAGGCAGAGTCTGCAGCGCGATGGATATCAGCTCCTCGCTGGCGCCCATCTCCAGGTCGAGTTTTGTCTGAACGACTTCTCGAAGCAAACGCAGGTCCCTATCGTTGACATGTCTGCGATCTTCACGCAAGTGACACACGATACCAACAGCACCGTAAAGTTCCGCCATGACAGCAGCGGATACGGGGTCGGGCTCTTGACCACCGCGCGCCTCGCGAAGGGTAGCGACGTGATCGATGTTGACGGCGAGTTCGGCCATGACGGATTGATGATTGTTGATGTCGGGGCGCAAAAATAACGGAATTCGCCGACGGTTTTCCCGTGTAATCGCCGTCCGGGTTGTATATTTGGAACGAATCCAGATAAGCACATGGAACAAACCTTACAACGCCTTGCTGCCGGTACCAAAGTCCGTCTTCTGCGATATAGCGCGGAGAACGATTTCACGAAACGTCTGAGTGAATTGGGACTTGTCCCCGGTACGCTGTTCACCTTCGTGCGCAGAGCCCCTCTTGGCGGTCCGATGGAAGTCTTGTTCGGCCAGACTCGTCTTGCGATTCGTCCATCGACGAACGTCGATATCGTCGTCGAGACCTTGCCGTAACATCGGTGTCGCCACACAAACCTGATGTCCCAACCCTTTGCTGATACATCCACGCGACTCGTCGCGCTCGTCGGTATTCCCAACAGCGGAAAAACCACGTTGTTCAACAGTCTGACAGGTCTGCGTCAGAAGGTAGGGAACTTTCCGGGTATCACCGTCGAACCGAAGATCGCTCCGCTTCGCGATCATGCCGAATCGACGCAGATCATCGATCTGCCCGGTCTCTACTCCCTTCATGCGAAATCTGCGGATGAGACGTTCAGCATCGACGTGCTGAAAGGGGATTATCCTTCCATTCCGAAACCGGAATCCGCGCTGTTCGTCATCGATGGCTCCAATGTGGAAAAGGGCCTGACGTTGTTTGCGCAATTCTCCACTCTTGCCATTCCTTCTGCCGTTGTCGTCACCATGATCGATACGATCAAAGCCCAAGGTGCCGTGCTCGACGATATCGCTCTGGAGCGCGCTCTCGGCGTGCCGGTCTTCACGGTCGTGGGGAACAAAGGAGTGGGTGTTCATGAGCTGCAGGAAGCATTGCCTTTGCCGTCCACCTACAAGATCCCAACGGTGGCCTCGGTGACGGATGCAGTACACGATCATGTGGCGTGGGCTCGAGAACTTTGTGCTCGCGTCCTGTCGAAAGCATCCTATGATGAGCTCACCCTCAAGGTGGATGCATGGCTTTTGCATCCGGTTCTCGGGGGACTGGTTTTCCTGCTTATCATGACCTTGTTCTTCGTCTCCATTTTCTCGTTCGCCGAGCCGTTGATGTCCGGCATCGAGAGTGGTATCGTGCTCATGCAGGACGTCGTGACGGCGTCTACCAGCGACGGGTTGTTCCGGAGCTTTCTCAATAACGGCCTCCTGGCCGGCGTTGGTTCGGTTCTCGTCTTCCTCCCGCAGATTCTTCTGCTCGTCTTCTTCGTCACCATCCTCGAAGACTGCGGGTATCTGGCACGAGCCGCCTTCATCATGGATAGGATCTTCGGTCTGTTCGGACTCCAAGGACGTTCCTTCATTCCCTTGCTTGGTTCATTCGCGTGTGCCATACCGGGTATCATGTCGGCAAGGATGATACCGTCGGACAAGGATCGCATGGCTACCATCATGGTGGCACCGCTCATGACATGCAGTGCGCGCCTGCCCATCTACACCTTGCTTATCGCGGCCTTCGTGCCCGCGGGATACGTATGGGGATTCGTCCCGCTGCAGGCACTGGTCCTTGCGGCCCTGTACGGCGTCGCCATCATTGCCGGACTTCTCGTGGCGTGGGTGTTCCGCAAGACCTTGTTCCGTTCCGAGAAGCTCCATTTCCTCATGGAGTTTCCTCCGTACCGACTGCCGGATACCAAAAGCGTGCTCATGACCTTATGGTATCGCGGAAAGGACTTCGTTCAGTCTGCCGGAACAGTGATATTGTTCATTTCTCTCGTGCTCTGGGTTCTGTCCGAGTTCCCGCGCACCGACATCCCCTCGGGGCAGAATGTTGCACCCGCGGTCACCGCTCAGCAACATCTTGAACAATCGTACATCGGACAAATCGGTAAGGCCATTCAACCGGTCTTCGCGCCGCTCGGATTCGATTGGAAGATCACCGTCGGTATCCTCGGTTCCTTCGCTGCACGCGAGACCTTCGTGAGCGTCATGGGGCAGATGTATGCCACGAGCACTGCCGACGGCCATGAGACCTTGCGAGCGGTTCTTCGTACTTCGATGTCCATGGCTTCCGCGTTTTCCGTATTGGCGTTCTACATCTTTGCGCTCCAATGCATGTCCACCATCGCCATCATCAAGCGGGAGACCGGATCGTGGAAATGGAGCGCCATCGCGTTCGTGTACACCTTCATCCTTGCCTATGTGAGCGCGTACATCACGTACGCATTCTGTTCATAGGATCATCACCTTGTCTAGGTTGTAGAAATGGTCTCGAAAGACGTCTCCTTTGATTCCTTTATCGTTGTCGGTGACCGCGTGTTGGTAAAACCGCGGACGCAGGATCAGACCACGCCTTCAGGGTTGTTCCTTCCGCCGGGTGTCAAGGAGAACGAAAAGGTGCAAAGCGGCTACGTTATCAAGGTTGGACCCGGGTACCCCATACCCGTGGTCGCAGATGCCGATGAACCGTGGAAGCAACCCGGTGAGGCGGTGAAGTACATTCCCTTGCAGGCCCATGTCGGCGACCTTGCGGTGTACCTCCAGAACAGCGGCTATGAGCTTGAATTCAACAACGAGAAATACGTCGTCGTCCCGCAGAATGCCATCCTGCTACTTGTTCGCGAAGGATTCTGACGACGATGTCGGTGATGACACGCGGAAATCGTGATGGGTCTAGTGGAGATCGATTTCCTGCAGCGCAGCAAGGATCTTCTCTTTGCTTGTCGACGACAGAGGCACAAGAGGCAGGCGATACGTCTCCCTGATCAACCCCTGCGATGCTAAGATGAACTTCACGGGAATGGGATTGGACTCGATGAAATTCAATTTCATGAGAGGCAGCAGCGCGTACTGAATGCCTCGTGCCGCCGCGTAATCACCGCTGAGAGCTTTGCGCACGCACTCTCCGAACATTCCGGGCGCGTAATTGGAAATGACGGCGATGACACCGCGGGCTCCGCACGCAATGGCCGGCAGTGCCAGGGAATCGTCGCCCGCAAGAAGAGCGAAATGTGCAGGCGCGGAGCGGATGATTTCCTGCATCTGTTCCAGATTCGCCGATGCTTCTTTCGTCGCGATGATGTTCGACGAACACTCCGCGATGCGGAGTTGTGTTTCCGCTGTCATGTTCGAGCCCGTGCGACCGGGGACGTTGTAGATGATCATGGGAATGTCCACTGCGTCTGCAATCGCCGCGTAGTGCCGCACATGACCTTCCTGTGTGGGTTTGTTGTAATAGGGTCCGACCAAGAGCACGGCATCCACTCCGGCGGCCCGCGCCTCGCGGGTAAGCCCGATGGTCGCCTGTGTATCGTTCGATCCCGTGCCCGCGATCACCTTCGCGCGACCTGCCACGTGTTCCACCGTGAAGGAGATCACGCGCAGTTTCTCGTCATGATTCATGGTAGCGGATTCACCCGTGGAACCGCATGGCACCACGGCCTCGACGCCTCCGGCTATCTGGCGGTCGATCAATGCGCCGAGCGCAACGAAGTCGATGTCTCCGTTATCAAGAAACGGTGTCACAAGGGCGGTTGCTGTTCCGGAGAAGGTCATGGCTGTAAGGGATTGTTGGAAATATCATTCGTCACTCTCGGCTTCGCGCCTATCGATACGGCGCATCTCGCTTTCCAGGTCCTGACGTTGACGGGTCAAGTCCTGGAAGCGTTGCAGGAGTTCGATGCTCTCGTCGCGCTGTATCGCATCCTTCACGTCGCCGAGCTCACGGAGGACCACGCGGAGGCGGATACGGAGGACGGCATCGGCGATGACAAGTCGCACATCGGTCTGCTGCAGCTCCACACTGAATCGGGTCCACCCCTCGCTGGGCTGACGGTCGGTGAACAGCATCTCGCTGACAATGGCCCGCTCATCCTCGCTCAGTACGCCCGGGTCGGTGACGACCGTCGTCCTCTCCAGGCCGTTGTGCTGCGCGTGCATGAGTGCGGAAAAAATATTGCGCGCCGCATCGGAGGTGAACATCTGTTCGGAGATGCCGAACTCGGTGTCCATGATGCGAAGAGCTTCCTCCGAGCGAAGTCCGCAGAGTACCAACGACCGTTCCTCGGACGTCAGCGAGCTGAGGGACTGACGCATGAGCGGAGACGAGGGGGTGGGCACGGGTTTTTGCGTCGCACTGCTTGAAGGCTTGTAGGCATGTGATGCGGACGTACCCTTTATGTGCGCCATTTCCGCGTAGAGCATTTCCTCACGCATGGCGAACCGCGCGGACACCTGCCGAAGAAGGAACTCGCGTTGAAGGGCATCATCGATGGTCGCGACAAGCTTGACGAGCGATCGCACCGCCTCCGCCGTGCCTTTGGGCGTGGCCAGCTGTCCTTGCACCTTAAAGCGCTCTGCGAGGAAATCGATGAAGGATTGCGCCTCGCGAAGGTGGCGGGTGAACGCATCGGCACCGCGGGATCGTACGAAGGTATCTGGATCCTCTTTGTCGGGAAGACTCACCACGGACACGTCGAAGCCCAACGGAATCGCTAGTTCGATGGCCTTCATGGCGGCATTGATACCCGCATCGTCACCGTCGTAGGCAACGACGAGATTCTTCGAGTACCGAGCTATGAGTTTCAACTGCTCCGCGGTGAGGGCGGTACCGGAAGAAGCGACAGCGTTGGTGAAACCGCTTTGGTGCAACGTGATGGTGTCCGCATAGCCTTCCGTGAGGATGACCCGGTCCTGCTTTCGTATCTCCTGCTTTGCTTGGAACAGGCCATACACGATGCGACTCTTGTCGTAGACCCGCGATTGCGGCGAGTTCACATACTTGGCTCCGCCGCTGTCTCCATGGAGAACGCGCGCACCGAACCCCACGGCGCGTCCCATGGAATCGTGGATAGGGAACATGATGCGACCTCGGAACCGGTCGTACATCCCGCCATCATCCCGTCGGATGATCAAACCCGCATCCTCCATGGTCTGCTCGGAGAACCCGCGTCGCATAAGTTCCACGCTCGTCGATTGCCAATCATCGGGAGCGTAACCGCAATGGAAACCTCGGATGGTCGACTCGTCGAATCCTCTGCCGGATAGATACTTCCACGCTACCTTTCCGGCCGGTCCGCGGAGCTGCTCTTCGTAGTACTCGCACGCGGCCGCCAGCACCTTGTGCGCGGCGTCGGTGCGGGTATGCTCCTGCCGTTCTGCATCCGTCTGTTGCTCATCCTCGATCACCATCCCGATGCGTCGCGCAAGGAATCGTACGGACTCCGGGAACGACAATGCGTCGTGGTCCATGACGAAGTTGATGACACTTCCGCTCTTACCGCAGCCGAAACACTTGTAGATGCCAAGTTCCGGATTCACATTGAACGAGGGAGTCTTCTCCGAGTGGAAGGGGCATAGTCCCAGGAAGTTTTTGCCGCGTTTCTGCAGCCGGACGTGCTCGCCGATGACCTCGACGATGTCGCTCCGATGACGGACTTCCTCTATGACGTGTTCGGGGATATGCATGTGATCAAATGGATACGGGTTCCGCCGCAAGCGAGCACGAGAGCGGAGTTCCGACTACGTGTTCTCCGGTGTCGCCTGTCTCCAAAGGCGGACGTCACTAGCGTCGCCGCAGCGATCCAACAACGCACGAAGACTTTCGTTCAACTGCGGGTGAACGGACCCCGGCGCGATTTCCACGGCCGGAACCAGAACGAAGCGTCGCTCGTGCATCCGTGGATGCGGTACGAACAGATCGTCTTCATCGATGATCGACTCACCGTACAACAAGATGTCGATATCGATCTCACGTTCATGCCAACGGGGCCTCTCACGTCGTCCGCATTCCTTCTCAATGTCCCGTATGGCGGCGCGGATATCCACGGCGGACAGGTCGCACGTTCCCACCACGCACATGTTCAGGAACATCGGTTGGTCAAGATATCCCACGGGATCGGTCTCATAGAGCGATGACACACGTACATTCCGAAGGATGCGCTCCGTGAGCAAGGCCGTAGCGCGGTCGAGCGTGGCTGCACGATCGCCGAGATTCGCTCCGAGGGAGAAGAGGACCGGTGTGATTGACATTACGCGTGCGGAGTTGCGCGGTGCATGGACTGTTCGCATTCCACCGCGTCCACGATCGTTCGGACAGGGGCATTGATCTTCCGTACACGCACGGTAGCTTCCTCGATCACGGTGAACTTATCCATGATCATCGTGAGGATCTCATATACCAACGTCTCGATGAGGTTCACCGACTCCTCGCTCATGACCTCGTTCACACAGTAAAGGATCTCTTCGTAATTGACGGCGCTGTTGACATCGTCGGCCATCACCGCCGCCGTAGAATCGTAGGCGATATCGACGTCCACTTGATACTGACCGCCAAGCTCCTTCTCCTCGGTATTGACTCCGTGGTAGGCGTAGTACGTGGCATTGACAACGGATATGCGGGTGAGAGATGCGATCTTACTCATGACATTGGTTCCTAGCGTGAAAAATTCCCTTGGATGACCTCTACCGTTTTTCGCACGTCACTGGGACGTGCGCACTGCATGGCCGTTTCAAAAATCCGCAATGATTCCGAATGTGACACCTGGAGTATGCGATTTTTCAACTCCGGAAGAAGTTGAGCGGAAACACTCAAGCCGTCCACGCCCATACCCACAAGAAGGTCGGTAGCCGCGGAGTGACTACCGAACTCGCCGCACACGTTCACCGGAATGCCGGAAGCATGGGCTGCATCGACCGACGTCTTCATGAGACGCAGGACCGCGGGATGGAATGTATCGTACACGCCGCTCACGAGGTCGCTACCGCGATCGGCGGCAAGGACATACTGCGTCAGGTCGTTGGAACCGATGCTGAAGAAATTCAGTCTCTTCGCAAAATGGTCCGCCAGGAGGGCGGACGACGGGGTTTCGATCATCATGCCCACGGGCATGGTCGCATCGAAGGCCATACCTTGAGCATGCATCTCCTCTTTGGAATATGCTAGCAGCAACAAGGTATCCTCTATCTCGCTGATTCCCGTGACCATCGGCAGCATGAATTGCACATTACCTAAATGGGAAGCACGGAGTATCGCCCGTACTTGCGAGCGAAAGACGTCCGAGCGCTGAAGCAGGTACCGTATGCCACGGATACCTAGGGCGGGATTGCGCTCCTGCGGCAGTCCGCTGATATACTTGTCCGTTCCGATGTCGAAGGCCCGGAAGGTGACGGGACGGGGATAGGCGCGTTCGGCTATGGAGGTGTACCATTGTGTCTGCTCATCCTCCGAAGGAAAACGGTCCAATCGTATCACGAGAATCTCCGTGCGCACGAGTCCGATGCCCTCAGCCCCGCGTTGTATGGCCTCCGTCACCTCCTCAGGCAGATCTACATTTGCCAGCAGACGGACTCGATGCCCGTCTTTCGTCGTGGACTCCACATGAACGGATTGCGCGTACTGTTCATGCAATTGCTGTTGCTCTTGAATTCGGTTCTGA
This sequence comes from Kapaibacterium sp. (SeqCode), assembly GCA_040398805.1. GTDB lineage: Bacteria > Bacteroidota > Ignavibacteria > Kapaibacteriales > NICIL-2 > JBBATK01. The sequence goes on from JBBATK010000001.1 coordinate 130,017, forward strand.
TACCGCTCCAAAGTGGTTTCACCGGGATTGACGATCAAGATGCCTTCATTGCCATCCACGATGACGATGCTTCCGGACTCGATGTGCGACGTGACGTTCTTCACACCGATCACGGCCGGCATGGACAGCGACCGAGCCATGATGCTCGAGTGCGAGGTGATGCCACCTACTTCCGTCACGATGGCGCGGACGCCCTGATCGTTAAAGATGACGACATCGTGAGGGATGACCGACGAGGCGATGACGACGACGTCGTCGGAAAACGTCATCGAGAGTTGTCGATGCCGAAGTGCCGAAAGTATCCGGTCTTTCACGTTGTCGATATCGACAGCACGTTCCCGAAGGATCTCATCTTTCATTCCTACGAACAGCATGCGCTTTTCATCGTACTCAGCCGAGATGGCATGCTCCGCGGGCATACCGCCATCGATCCTCGCGAGAATACCTTCGTTGATCGTGATATCCGTGAGGATAAGTTCGTAGGTCTCCAGAATCGATGCCACATTGCCGATTTCCCGCTCGGCTAGAAGGTAGGTGGAACGCAGGTTCTCAATGCACGCCGCCAGTGCCTCGTCGTATCTCACATGCTCTGCGGCTCGGTTTTCCTCCGGTACGACCACGACACGCACCTCATCGTGTTGTTCACCGGCTATGACGACGCACGAGGCGATCGCGATGCCGGGAGAGGCGGGAATACCTCTGAAACTGATTTCCTCGGCACGAGGCGGATCTTGTTCGTGTTTTCGATGTCCGGGCGTGTCCGTAGAGGACGTGTTCATGGGTGACCCACGACGGTATGGATGATGGGTCAATATAGGGTAATTGCGGGACGATAGCAACGGTGTTCTGAGGCGTGATCAGATCTGCTCACCGAAGCCCGATTCGAAGAGTTCACGGATTTTGACCAGGGCCTCGTGTTCGTCGGCTCCGTCCACCGTCAAGGTAAGGGCGGACCCCTGACCGGCTGCCAAGGTCATTACTCCGATGATGCTCTTCGCATTGATGCGAAGGTTATTGTCTCCCGTAAGGAATACATCGGATTTGAACTGAGCTGCCAGCTTTACGATCATGGCCGCCGGTCGCGTATGCACCCCGGCGCGGTTCTTGATCGTGAGTATTGCTTCTTGCATAAAAAAGTTCCGTCCTTGTGCGTTGAGCGGGTCGAAAATACTGAATGTTGGAACGTTCGACAGCGACACGGCGAAAAAACGCGTATGTCGCGATACACCGACAGATATCGGACATTTCCTCCGAATCTTCTGCGGTACGGTGAATGTTCACCATGACTCACACAGCAACCGGCTCTGTCGTTACTACCCTTGTGATGACTTCCGGATCCGTTCCATAAGCGCCTCGTTCTGCTCGATAGCAGCAGAGAGAACGATAAGTACCTCCTCGTAACCCAAGCGTTCAGCTTCTCGAAGATGATGATAGTAGTCGGGAGCATCCAGCGGGGTAGACGCAATCGGCATGCGAAGGTCAGGTCCGCACAGCACATACGACGTCGCGTTGGCCTTGATAACTGCATCGCCCTCCAACATGATACGCACCGGTATGGACGGTGCGTAATGCCGGTATTTCATACCCGGCGACTCCGGTGATTGCGCGTCCGTACGACTCGGCATCACGATATCCACGCAGAGCACTTCCTGCAATACATCACGAGAGATTGTTCCGGGACGCAGGAGCACGGGCTTGGGGTGGAGCAAGCTGAGAACGGTGGACTCCAAACCTTCGCGACAAGGCCCGCCATCGAGAACCGCTGCTATGAGTCCATCGAGATCGTCCAGGACGTGCCGGGCCCGCGTAGGACTTGGTCTGCCGCTCCGGTTGGCCGACGGTGCTACCAAAGGCTGTCCGACGGTGGCGATGAGTTCTCGGGCAACATCATGATCGGGCATCCTCACGGCAATCGTCGGAAGACCCGCACTGACAATGTCCGGCACCTCGCGTCTCCGTCGCAATACCAACGTCAGCGGACCGGGAAAGAACTCGTCCATGAGTCGCTGGGCCGAATCCGGTATATCGGTCGCTACAACCGCGACGTCCTCCCGTCGGGCCACATGTGCGATCAAGGGATTATCCTGCGGACGTCCTTTCACCCGATAGATCTTTTCGATCTGCGTCGCATCGAACGCACGCGCGCCAAGTCCGTACACGGTTTCCGTCGGAAAGGCTACCAGGTCTCCACGCCGAAGCAACTCCGCTGCCCGTTGCACGGCACCCGAACCGTGATGCAGCGCATCGAGCAGTTCCGTTTGTTCGAAAGGGGGTTCGCTTACCATGAAAACCACACGCGTTTCAGGTACATGCGATTCATCGCGTCCAAAGGATAGTTGCGGACATAGGGTTGCAGCAGTCGATAGTGCATTTCGTAAAAGAGCAACAGGCAGGGGGAATCGGCCGTCGCATACCGTTCCGCTTGCGCGTAGAGCTGCAGACGACGTCGCTCATCCACCGTCGCCACCGCTTCCGCCAGCAGACGGTTCATGGTGGGGTTATCATATCTGGTGCTGTTCGGATAGCTGGGCTGCGTCGAATCGGAGGGCACCAGCGAGCCGTCGAGGAGCGAAAGATAGTTTTCCACATCGGGATAATCGCCATACCACCGTGTGCCCCACATCTGCAGTTTTCCCGCTTCAGCCATATCCAGTAGCTGAGCAAATTGAACGACTTGCAGTTTTACCTTTACATTCAGAGTTTGCGTGAGCATGGCTTGAATCGCCTCTGCGGTTTGCAAAAGGCGTGGCTCCGGATACACGGAAAAGGTGATCTCGGGAAACCCACGTCCCTCCGGGTAGCCCGCTCGTCGCAGACAGTCCCGTGCTCTCTGTTCGTTGAATCGTATCCCCTCGATGGAGTCGATATCATACCCGGACATGACGGGTGGGGTGATGCCATGATGCGCGGGAGCGAATGGCGCATTGCGAAGCACATAGCGAACAAGTTTATCGCGGTCGATGGCATAGGCGAACGCGCGGCGCACATCGACATTGTCAAAGGGAGCACGCGTACAGAGGAAGTCCACGAACCACGTGAGCATGGCAGGACGCTGCTGGATGACAAATGGGTAGGTCTTTCGCGGTCGCTTGGTCTCCATGTCGAACAACACGGGGAACATCTCATTGGGGATGGAGAATGATTCCTCGAGGTTGCCGGCGATGAACTCCTGGAACTGGACTTTATCGTCGGTGATGAAAGAGAAACGAAGACTATCAAGATAGGGCAGACGGTTGCCTGACTCGTCGATGTCCCAATACCGCGGATTCCTCTCGAGCACCATCTCGTGGTCATCCTTCCAGAACACGAAGCGGAACGGCCCCGTTCCCACCGGATGACGGAAAAAATCCCGACCATAATGGCGGACCGCTTCTCGCGGAACCACACAACCGAGAGCGTTCGACAGTTGCAGGAGAAACGGCGCGTAGGCGCGGGAAAGGTCGATGCTGAGGGTGGAGTCGTCCAGTGCCCGGATACCTGATACGCTAAGCGGCGTCTCCGCAGGGAGGGAGCGCGAACGTTCGAAGGCCTCGTTGGCACCGACCACTTTGTCCTTGAAAACCCAATAGGCCACACTCCGGGTGCGCGTGTCACAGCAGCGAGCCAGGGAGTAGGCCACGTCATGAGCTGTCATCCGCCGTCCCACGCCGTTCGGAAAGCACGCGTCATCATGGAACGATACATCGTTCCGCACATGAAAGACATACGTCAGTCCATTGTCGGAGATGTCCCATGAACGCGCCAGCTCGGGCTGAACGACGAGGTTCGAATCGAAGGTGATCAGTCGGTCGTAGATCTGCATGGCTATGTCGTCCGCCAGCTTCGAACTGATGATGACGGGGTCGAGTCCGTTGGGGTTACCCCGAAGCATGTTGACCCTGAAGCTACCGCCTCTGGAAACTCCACCGTTGACTTCATAGGAGGTATGACCGGATCGACCTCGGGAACATGCGCTCAAAAGGAGGAGTCCTGCTACGCAGACGAGCGAGACAATAGAGGCACAGAGACGTGAGGAACGTCGTAAAGAATGCTTCATCGGCGAATGCTTCATCAACGGCATCATCATTGAGACTGCATGGAGGAGCGTGCGGACGAACATACGAACGGATACGGAGTCGAAACCATGACGCCGGTAAGCTCGGGAGCAGATAAAAACACAAAAGCCCTCACAAGGAGGGCTTTGTATGCGGAACCGACGGGGCTCGAACCCGCGACCTCTGCCTTGACAGGGCAGCGCTCTAACCAAACTGAGCTACGATTCCTGGTTTTCAATGTTCGTTCTGTGAAGAACAACAAGTGGACTTAAGGGGGATCGAACCCCTGACCTCTTGAATGCCATTCAAGCGCTCTCCCAAGCTGAGCTATAAGCCCTGACGGCTTGAAACGGATTGCAAAACTAATACGTGGCGCCGTGCGAGCAAAACGATTTTCGTAAAAGCTTCGAAGCAGAACAGGCGTACATCGACGTCCGTGCAAAGGAGTTCATTGAACGACAGACGCTAACACGTGAGCTATGACGAACATACGTCATGAACGCGAGTCACATCCACGTGCCACGTACCCCATGTTCTCAGTACTTTTGTCCATCGCTCAGCATACCACGCTCCATGCACACGATCACATCATACGAAGAGTCGCTCTTTCATCTGCTCGCGGAAACCGATCCGGATACCAGACGTCACGCGGCACGAGAACTCTGGGAAGATGCATGTGCAGACCGCTCGCTGCCCATCGTTCGACATGACCATGTCGTGTTCCTGTTTCACGGCACTGCGCAGGAAGTGTGCGTGGTGGGGGACTGGACCTATTGGCAGCCGGCAACGCGGTTGCAAAGGATAGACCACACCGACCTCTTCTATTGCGTCCTTCAATTCCCCGTCGATGCACGCCTGCAATACAAGTTTATCGTCGATGGCGCGTGGATCAACGACCCCGGCAACGATCGCACGCAGCTTGAAGGATTCGGCATGAACACGGAGTTCGTCATGCCAAGGTATCACGATACGTCCCGTGCCATACTCTCAGAAAGCGTGATTGCCGGTTCGATCACGCCGGTCACTCTGCAAAGCTCTGTCATGGCCTCCACCCGCGAGGCATTCCTGTACGCTCCGCAGGGCATTCCACACGGAACCACGCACACCCTTCTTGTTGTTCACGATGGCGCTGAAGCACTGCGCCTGGGAAAGTTCGCAACCATCCTCGATAATCTTCATGCCTCGGGTGATATCCGTCCCACAGCGGCCCTCTTCCTACCGCCGATGAACCGTAACGAGGAGTATGCCAGCAGTGATTCCTACGTGGAATTCACGGCCGTGGATGTAGCGCCTCAGGCACGGAGCCTGTTGCACAATCGCCAGGTGGTTGTCTCCGACAACGTGCACGATATCGCCGTGACAGGTGCCTCGCTCGGCGGACTCTTGGCGACGAAGACAGGGTTGCGATTTCCCGACGTGTTCGGTGCGGTGCTTGCGCAATCACCATCGTATTGGTGGAACAAGGGAGAGATTTTCCGTTCCGAGTACCTGAAGAACGCTCATCGGCTCAAGGTCATCATTCAGACAGGAACTATCTGCGACGCGAAGGATCTCGCCTCGCTCATGGCCCAGCGCCTTCGCGCACTCGGCTCGGAGGTATCCTACAGCGAGTATGCGCAAGGTCATACATGGGGCAACTGGCGCAGCACTTTCGCCGATGCCGTTTGTGCATGGCATGGAGCACGGAGACGTGCAGCGTCCTAAGTATTGATACGGTTAGAAGACAGTCACGAACAGCTATCATCGAAAAACGAACGAAAGCAACACTATGGAAAAACGATCTGTCCTTTGTATCGCGGGCGCGCTCTTCGGTCGTCCGTTCATTTCCGAAGCCGCCCGACTCGGTTGGAATGTGTATCTGCTGACGGAGGAGAAATATCTCAACGAGGCGTGGGAACGGGAATTTCTCACCGACGTGTTCGCCGTTCCCGATCTGTACGACGAAACCACGGTGCGGAACGTCGTGGGCTACCTGTCGCGCACCATCAAATTCGACAAGATCATCGGACTTGGAGAGTTCGACATCGAAGTGGCCGCGGCGCTGCGCGAACATCTGCGCATTCCGGGTATGGGCGAGACCACGGCACGGTATTTCCGTGATAAGCTTGCCATGCGCATGAAAGCTCGCGAAGAAGGCATACCCGTTCCGGATTTCGTCCGAATCCTTCATCACCCGGAGATCAAAGAATTCATGGAGCGTGTGCCCGCGCCATGGGTGTTAAAGCCGCGCATGGGCGCTTCCAGCGCCAAGGTGAAGAAGATATTCCACGCCGATGAGCTCTGGACCGAATTAGAAAAGCTCGGTGACAAGCAGACGTCCTACCTGCTGGAGAAGTACCTGCCCGGCGATGTCTATCACGTAGACAGCGTGGTCAACGACTACTCGGTGGTGTTCGCCGGCGTGTCGAAGTACGGGATACCGATGCTGGACCTGAACACATCCGGTGGCATCTTCACGACACGTATGATCAAGAAGGGCAGTGCGGATGATAAGGCTCTGCGAGCGGTGAACAGTAAAGTGATCAAGAGCTTCGGTCTGAAACACGGTGCCACCCACATCGAGTACATCAAGAGTCACGATGACGGCACCATGTACTTCCTCGAGGCGGGATGCCGTATCGGTGGTGCGCGCATTCCGGATGTGGTGTGGCACGCCACGGGCGTCTGCATGTGGCATGAATGGGCGCGCCTTGAGCTCACGGACGACTATGTTCCCACCAAACCCAAAGCCATGTACGGCGGAGGGATATTCACGCTCGCAAAGCAGGAATTCCCCGACATGAGCGCCTACAACGATCCGGAAATCACATGGGTGCAGAACAAGAAAGGCTACGCAGGACTCATCATTGCGTCGAAGAGCGATGCTCGCGTGGAGGAGTTACTCGCGCAGTATTATCCTCGATTCGCCCAGGATTTCATGGCGCATGTACAAGCGAAGCAGGCATAGCGGTAGGATCGTGTAGTTATCATGGGTACCGAATCCTTGCAGAACCCAAAAAAAAAGAGTCGCAATGTTTCATTGCGACTCTTTTTTTTTCGAATGACCGAACGTCACTTGAGCCGGTAACGAAGCAGAGTACGAAGGTTGCCCGATTGTTTTTGCGCCGGCAGCAAGGTACCGTCACCGATGTTGAATACCGAAACCTCGCTGCGCTCACCTACTAAACCGACGCCGTCAGCAAAGAACTGACGCTGTTCTCCGCCAGCGGATGACAGTGGGAAGGAAATGAAGGGCGTGGCTTTGGGAGCGATTTTTCCGGTGATCTTAGGAAGGAGACCGAAATTCTTCGTGGAGTACTTTGTTCCATTCGCTGCGGTGAAGGCGGTATCTCCCTTCGTGCTTATGGTAGCTTCGATCTTGACGTCGATTGTCAGCGCATTGCCTCCGAGATCTAGGTCCTCCTTCAAAGAAACGGGAGCAAATGCGGGCCAGGTGGCAGAGGTGTCAAGGTGCGCCACAAGAACCCAAGTGGGCTCTGAATTGCCTGGAAGCAGAGGGTTGTTGACCACATCCAGATACGCGAACAACCTGTTGCCATCTCGCGAGACGAAGGTGGTGTCTTGACCGTCACCCGATCCTCCACTGGACTGGGACACCAGTATGGTCGCGCTCTTTCCCGCCTTAACTACCACTCCCGCGACCCACGTCGAATCGAGGAAGAATTCGGATTGGACGATACCGTTCGTATCGATTTCGTGGTTCTCGTACACCCAATACGACCCGATTGTTTCGAGTCCTTTGAAATAGTCCGGCGGTGCGGTGGGGGTGGAACTGCTGTTGCACGCTTGGAACGCCAACATGACGACCGCGCATGCGGCAAGGAGATAGTATCTCATAAAGAATTAGATGAAATGATGGATGATGATTGACGGTTGCGTGGATGCGAACCTACGGCGCATCTGCCGTGTAAAAATGTTCATTGTCTGCCTAACGGCAAAAATACACGCACGGAGGGAACGGTCCCGTCATGAAATCTCTTCGCGCAGTGTTCAACGGTTTCCCTCAGGGTCGCCGAACTGCAATCTGCACAAGCGCGCGTACAGGCTCTCGGTGTCCGCGATGAGTTCCTCGTGTGTCCCTTGATCGGCCACGCCACCGTTATGGAACACGAAGATGCGATCGCACCGACGGATGGTGGACAGCCGATGGGCGATGACGATGGTGGTACGGCCTTTCATCAGATGCTCCAATGCCTGCTGGATATAGTATTCCGATTGCGAGTCCAGCGAAGATGTCGCCTCGTCGAGGATGAGGATGGGGGGATTCTTGAGCAATGCTCTCGCGATGGCGATACGTTGCCGCTGTCCGCCCGAGAGCTTCACGCCGCGCTCACCCACCACCGTCGCCATGCCCTCGGGCATCTTTTCGATGAATTCCAACGCATAGGCCATGCGAGCGGCCTCCAGCACTTCCGCTTCCGAGGCGTCCACCTTACCATAGCGGATGTTTTCTTCTATGGTCGAACCGAATAGGATGATGTCCTGCGGCACGAAGCCGATATTCGATCGGACGGTGTTCAGCGACAAGGTATGGGCAGGAATGCCGTCGAAAAGGATGCTCCCCGATGTCGGCTCGTACATGCGTTGAATGAGTGCCGCGGTCGTGCTCTTACCCGCGCCGCTCTCGCCCACGAAGGCCACGCGCGCTCCTGCGGGTATGTGCAAGGACACCTCTTTCAAGGCATAGACCTCGTCCCTGGATGGATACCGGAAGCTCATGGTCGAAATCGTGATTTCACTCAGCCTCCGTCGGTCATCGTGCGCTTCCGTGTCTTCGGGTTGTTCATTCAAGATCTCCCGCACCCGCACCGACGCGCCGAGCGTGCGTTGAATCTGACCGAAGAGTTCGGCAAATGAACCTAACGCGCCGGCCACGAAGAAGGCATAGAGGATGAAGGACAGGAGTTCTCCGATGGACAATTCGTTCAGACGAACCAGATAGACGCCGTAGGCGAGTACACCCGCGATGCCGCCGAACATGGCGAAGAGGATGAAGGAGATGAAAACCGAGCGGATCTTCGCTGCGCGGATGGCCAGGCGCACGTAGTCGGACAGGCGGTTCTGATAGCGGGTATGTTCGTACCCTTCGTTCGTGAACGACTTCACGCTCTCGATGGCTTGGAAGGTCTCCTCCACGATGGTCGTGGCACCCGCCAAGATGTCTTGCACCTGCGTACTGATGGCACGCAAGCGTCTGCCGAACACAAGAGCGATGAAGATGATGAGCGGAAGGGTGATGAGCACAGGCGTGGTAAGGCGTACACTGCGGATGACGATGAAGACGATACCGCCCACGAGGAAGATGCTCTGTCGCAGAAGCTGCATCATGGTGAACGTGAAGGTCTCCTGGATCTGCGTGATGTCGCTCGTGACACGCGACATCAGCTCTCCCACACGACGCTCACCGAACACGCCCAACGGCAAGCGAAGGATGTGGTCGAACACGCGGGAGCGGAGGTTGGCCAGGACATTCTCGGTGATGGTAGCGAGGGATACGGAGGTATAGTAATTGACGATTGCCTGCACAAGGAAAAGAGACACGAGTATTCCCGTAATGGACCACATGTCCATGGTCAAAGCAGAGTGCTGGATGGTATCGAGAAGGTCGCCGATGAACTTTGGAAAGGCAAGGGAGATACTATTACTCATGAGCATGATGACAAGCACGATGAGCGCGCGCCACTTGTACTCTGCGTAGAATGACAGGATGAACCTGAGTTCGTTGCGTTGTTCGGCGGGGGAGAGTTTCGGTGTGTCGGGAGCGGGGGTACGACGTTTTGCCATGACTGCGATGCGGAATGAAAGGTTAGATGCGCGGTGGAAGTCCGCGTGCGAGGGAGGACGTATGCGGTGCGGACTCTATTGCCAATCTGGTGAAACCGTGAGCCTGATGCAAGAGTGTCACGGCTGCTTCCAGCGTGCACCCCGTCATGGCCATGATAAGCGCCGGTTTGATGCGACCGTGTGTCTCTTCGAGCAAGCGGGCGGCGTTCTCGTAACTCACGTTCGCGATGGACATGACGATGTTCTTGGCGCGCTCGCCGAGTTTTGCGTTCGTGAGCTGCAGGTCCACCATGATGTTCCCGTACGTCTTGCCGCTTCGTATCATGGCGGACGTCGTGAGCATGTTCAATACGAGCTTCTGAGCGGTCCCCGACTTCATCCGTGTGGAGCCGGCCAGCACCTCCGGACCCACCTGCGGGGCGATGATGACATCGGCATGGACGCCCAGCGATGCCAGATTCTCCCTACTGTTCGTCGTCACGAGAATGCATGGAACGCCAAGCTTGATGCACGCATCGAGAGCGCCGCGAACGAAAGGCGTGCGACCCGACGCGGCGATTCCGCACACCACATCACGAGACGTCACCCCAAGCCCTTCGATGAGTTCGGCTCCGTCTTCCTTCCTGTCTTCCGCACCTTCCTTCGCCTTGAACACCGCCTCCGGTCCGCCGGCGATGAACGCTTGCACCATGTCCGGTGAAACGCCGAAAGTAGGAGGACACTCGGAGGCATCGACGATGCCCAGACGTCCGCTCGTTCCCGCTCCCACATACAGTAACCGTCCACCCATACTGAATGCGTGGACGATGAGCTCCACAGCCCTCTCGATGTGCTCGATTTCCTCGCCGACAGCCGTTGGCACCTTCGCATCCTCCACATTGATGCATTCGAGGATTTCGCGGGTGGACATGGCGTCGATATGACGGGATGCGTCGTTGACCTGCTCGGTCGAGAGGGAACGTATTTCCTTGAATAAGGGATTCATGAGGCGCGCGTCCGTGACGGACGTGATCAATGGCGACGAGGCAAAATACAAGGAGACGAAGTCTCGACGGTACGCTCCTGCCGGTATCTTTGCCTACCATCACGGAGAACCTATGCTCGATTCCTTGGTCGACAGTCTGCTGCTGCGCTACACAGCGCCCTCTACCGACGGATCTCCCGTGCGGACGACCGGCTCGGTGGTGTTCGGTGCCCTTATGCGCGGCATCCTTGTCATCGTCGTCGGGTTCTATCTATGGAATACCACGCAACCGGAAACCGCATCGTTCATCTCGTTCGTGCTGCTCTGGGGGTACGTGGTCTATCCCGCCTACCGGCAATACGTGCTCTTCCACGAACACGTCGACACGCTTACGGAGGAGACGCTCTGCGGGTCCTGCCGACACTTCGATCGTACCTCGCAACGATGTGCCGTCTACGACGAACACATCACCGATAGCTATGTGCCCTGCGAAGGCGTGGATTGGGAACCACATGGAGGCGGAATGTGACAGAGGTCCTCCCATGGACGCAGGCGCCACGACGATGATCACGTTCAACGACGAGATGAGAGACCTGCATCTGTACCCATCACTCGCGCTTGTCCACGCTTTTCACCCGATACACTCCGCGCTCATCGATATCGAAGACGATTTTCTGCCGTAGGCGTTGCGTGTAGGTCCATGTTTCCCGTTGGGTATCTGCGGACGCGCGTTCGGAGGTCACCGTGTCCGGCGGACCGTACAGTATATAGACACGTCCCCGCTCGGTACGTATGCCGTTCGGTTCGATAGCGGTCTGATACAAGGTCGTTGCATCATCGGCGCGGGAGAAGCACGCGTTCAACGCTTGATTGAACGGCGTCGACGGCCGCGGATCGTGTTTCTTCCACCATTGAACGACCGCCGTCCGGATCTCCGATCCGTCGCCGTCGGAAACCTTCTCGAATTCCGACTCGGTGAGCAGATATCGCATGACCATCAGCATGAGCGACTCATTGCGGAAGGTCTGCGGCATCGAGGGCCAGATGCAGGGGAGTAGGGTGACGATGGAATCGCCGGTGGACTCACAGCGAAGAGTGAAGCGGTAACTGCTGGGCGAGAACAACGAGGCGGGTATGTCCGCCCGGATGACAGCGACGGCCAGATGGGAAACATCCGGACCGATGCCGACTGTCACGCTATCCGCGCTACGGACGAGGCGTGAGACGTCCACAGCGCGATCGACGAGAACGGAGCATCGACCGCTCATGACGGTGACCGGCGTCGGTATCAACGTGGTCGACGAGACCTCCCGCGCACAGGTCCATGTCCACACTTCATCTTCCGCCACACCGGATACATGCGTGGCAACGACCACCGGTCGGTCCGAGAAGGGAATCTTCCCGCCAAATACGGATGGGGTCAGACCCTCGGCGCTCGCTCCTGAGCAAAGGATGGGTGATGTGAATACCTCCCGACGCTTGGACGAGGTCGTCCTCAGCTCTGCAGAGGTCCACTTGGACAGAGTCACGCCGCGCTGTTCAAGGATGACCCGCACCTTGACGATCGATGCAGGAACCCTGCAGACATCGCCGGACGTGATGCGCGGTTCGAACGAACGGGTTTGGGCGAAGCCGGGGACGACGACCGAGTCTTGCTTGGTGTGACTGCACCGGATGACCCCCGTGCTATCCAGACACTCCATCGTCATGGAATACATCGCTCGGTATTTTCCGTCGCCGACATCGTTCGTAAAGGAGAACACATTGGGATAGGTGCGCATGAGCACGAGAACGGAACTCTCCCTATTCTCGGCAGGAACCAGGTGTGCTTCGCAAAAGACTTCCCGCGGTAAGGTGCGGCCGGTTCGTTCGGGCGCTTGCGCGGGAACAGTGGCCGCCGCGCTTGCGAGGAGCGCGCTGATGATGAGTAAGCGACGAATCATTCGATCTCCTGAAGGAAATCCCGAAGGATGATGGCTGCGGAAATCTCATCGGTGCGTGCCTTGTTGCGACGATCGGATTTCTTCACACCGATGCTCAGCATGGTCTCCACTGCGCGCTTCGACGAGAAGGCCTCGTCTGCAAGGAACACAGGGAAGGCGGTTCTCTGCTCAAGTTCAGCGGCAAACTCCCTGCATGCCTTGAGCATGGCGGTCTCCTCATCGTCATGTCGTTGTGGAATGCCGACGACACAGACGGCGACACGTTCCCGGAGCAAACCCGTTTGCAGGTCGTCCCAGAACGAAGCGGATTTCGTCTCGAATACCCCTTTGGTCGTCGTCACGATGTGCCGCTCGTCGCACACGGCCCAGCCCACGCGCCGAAGCCCGTAGTCGAACGCCGCAATGCGCTTGCCGCCACACAACTCCCGCGTCTCTTTATCCCGCATATACGCTTCGAGGTAAGTGGAAGAAGATCGTGGTGCCAACGCCCGGTTCCGACTCAAGGGTGATATGTCCGTTGTGGAGAGCCAGTGCTCGCTGCATGATCATTGTTCCGATGCCCGTGCCTCCGAACTGACGGTAGTTGGAGAAGAACGGTCGGAAGAAGTTCGCTTTGCTCTGATCATCCATTCCCAAGCCCGTATCGCGAACGAACAAGGAAACATGATCCGAAGACATTCTGTATCCCAACTCGATCGTTCCCGTCTTTTCCGGAAGTGCACGGATCGCATTCTCGACGGCGTTGCGGATCGCTCTGGAGAGTTTTGACGCATCGATGATTAGTCGTACCGGCTTCGCCGACACGACGAAGTCGATGTCTCCGAAGGAGGCATCGTCGAACTCTTGGACGACACGCGCGTAGAAATCCCGGAGGTCCGTCTCTTCCGCATGAAGGATGTCGTCGCGCCCGATGCTAACGATATCGCGCACACGCTGCAGAAGCAGTTTGGATTGATGGATGATTCGCCGGCGCTGATCGAGGAAGGAGGTCGAGGCGTTGTCGATGTCCATCTGCTCTGCGTTCAAACGGATGACGCTCAGATTCGTTTGCATGTCATGGGCGAGTTGCGCCCAGTTCACCAGTCGTTTCTGCTCGAGCTGCTCGGTGATATCGATTCCCGTGACGACGAGTCCGTTGAACGAACCGCTTACCCCGAAGACCGGTTGGGCGGTGAACAGGACCTCCTGCTCGCTCCCGCCGGAGGTTATCATGCGGCTGAACGTGCTGAAGGACCGTGCGACGAGAGCGGAAGCGACGAAGCGTTCAACATCGAACTGCGTTTCGGTGTGGCAGTAGAACGATAACGCGCGTCGAAGCGGCGTCTCGGAGTCCATACTGAACAATTCCCGTCCACGTTTGTTGATCCGCCGAAGGCGCATGTTCCTATCCACCACGAATGAAATGCCGCGCGAGGTATGTTCCAAAACGTCGCGGAGCAGCTGCCGGTAGCTGAGCATGCGGAAGAGCAGATACAGGATGAAGGCGAGCACCAGAATCCGCACCGCGTACTCCTCGATGAGATCGAACGTCTTGCGGAGCCTGAACCACGGATCCTTCTCGAGCAAAAGCCCGAGGCTCTCACCGCGGTGGCTGACGCAGAGTCTGCCCAGTCGAAAATCGATATCGACATCATCGTGACCGTCGTTGCGAACATCGCTTACCGCCATGAGGCCGTCGGGACCGATGACCGCAATGCCGGTGGCAAACACGGCTACCACCGTATCGTCGAACAGCTCCAGCCGGCGCGGCTCGAGAAGAGACGTCGGAACCTCGATGACACGTTCGTTCCGTGTTCCGTTCAGACTGCGCATGATGACAGCATAGGAGGTTGATGTCCGCACGAGGGAAGCAGCTGCGGCACCTGACACGTCCGCGATACTCTCGTATGCCGAAAGAGCTCCGAGCGAGGCCCATGTCCCGTTCGACCAGCGTTCGATGGTGAGGGAGTTGTCGGAAAGGCTCGTTAGAGCGAAGAGGTCGGTATTCGCCCTGCATGCGGCAATGACTGAGCGTGGGAACGAGGGTACCGAGTGGAGGACGAATCCATCCGTCACGGACTTCGGGACGGCGGTGAAGACACTATCCCTGGTGCAAAACGAGATCATGGAGTGACGATGCAACACACGGAACACATCCGTGAGCGGACGCACGACGGTCAGGGCCGATGCACCTTTGCCCGATAATGACGCAGAGACAATAGATGGGCCGGAAGCAAGGATGAGGTTCCATGCCTTCCCGTTCCACGACGCGAACATCAGCGAGTCCGCCGTGAATGATGCCTGCACGATCTGACCGTTGATGGTGACCGTGATGGAAAGGGAGGATGGAGCGGCCGACACGGACAAAGAGGAATATCGACCGCTGATGGGATCGATGCGAGTCGTGCCATGGTCGGGAGCCACGACCTTCTCCTCGATGCGCATCCTATACGGGTAGACATCCGCAAGGAGCGATCCCGAGCTTAACAGGAGAGCAAGGATGAGAAGGCGTGCTTTCAATGCGACTCCCGGACCTCGGTGACGCAATAGCAGGCCACGCCTTCTCCGCGACCGATGAATCCGAGCTTTTCCGCCGTCGTCGCCTTGATGTTCACGCGCTCGACGGGCAGGGACAGCATCTGTGCGATGCCCGTCCGCATACGTTGTTTGTAGGGAAGGATTTTCGGTGCTTCGAGGGTCAGCGCGATGTCCGCATTGACAATGGAGAAACCGCTCTTCGTGAGCAACTCGCACACATGAGCGACGAAGGCAGAGCTCGGCGCGTTCTTCCACCGAGGATCGGTATCGGGAAAATGTTCTCCGATATCGCCGAGTCCTGCTGCACCGAGAAGCGCATCACAGAGAGCATGAAGGACCACATCGCCGTCGCTGTGGGCGACGGTACCGAAGGACGATTCGATGGGAACCCCACCCAGAACGAGGGATTCTCCGGCCGCTAGTCTATGGACGTCGTATCCGAAACCTATCATAGTAGTGCTGTGGTAAATCGTGGTGGAAACTTCCTCTCCGGTGACGAATCAGGGAATGTATTTTGCGCCCATGACGACGCAAGAACTCAGTGTAGGCACCCTGACGAGACTCATCAAAGAGGTTCTCGAGGAGGATTTCCGGATCGTCCGTGTCGTGGGCGAGGTATCGAACTACAAACTCGCGTCGTCGGGTCATCAGTACTTCAACCTCAAGGACGACGAGGCGCAGATCCGATGTGTCATGTGGAAGTCCCGCGCCCCCCGTGTGCAACCGTCGGACGGCATGCGGGTGGTGGTCAGCGGACGCCTTACGGTGTATCCGCCGTCCGGCGGATACCAGATCGATTGCACGTCGCTGGAACCTGCCGGGGTCGGAGACCTCTACATCGCGTTCGAGAAACTCAAAAAAGACCTGACGGCACTCGGGTACTTCGACCAATCGCGCAAGCGACCGATTCCGGTTTTTCCTCAGGCCATCGGTATCGCCACGTCGGCCAATGGGGCGGTGATTCACGATATCCTCACCACATTGCGTGAACGGATGCCCTTGGTCCGCGTGTATTTCCGGCCGACGCTTGTCCAAGGACCCGGCAGTATCGACGACATCGTGAACGCCATCGAGGAACTTCACTCCCATCCTTGCGATGTCATCATCGTCGGACGTGGAGGCGGTTCCATCGAAGACCTCTGGTCCTTCAACACCCGACCCGTTGCCGATGCAATATACAACAGCCGTCTCCCAATCATTTCCGCTGTGGGTCATGAAACGGATGTGTGCATAGCCGACATGGTGGCCGACTATCGTGCGTCGACACCGTCCCTTGCCGCTATCGCGTGTTCACGGGTCACGGTGGATGACCTGCGCATGCGCATCGATGACATGGCAAGCGACATCTCGGACCTCGTCATCGGCCGTGTCCGCGACATGTCTGCGCAAGCCCGCGAATGGCGCGATGGAACCGTCCGTTCCGTCATCCTCCGTCAGCTTCGCTACCTAAGAGCCCATGTCCGCGCAGAGCAGTGGACGGACGGCATGGTTCACGATGCCATCATGCGCCGGCTGGGTGCGATAGGGAACGAGATGCAGCAGATGCATGCGTCGATGATTCGTTCGTCGACAAGGACGATTCGCGAAGGCAAACAACAGGTAGCCCACAGCAACGAACTATTGCGATCCCTTCGACCGTTGGCGCCGCTCGAACGAGGATTCGCCCTTGTGTACAAGAGCGGCCGCGTGGTGCCGTCGGACGAGGTCCTGAACGACGGAGACATCATCGACATTCAACGAAGCAAGGATCGCATAACCGCCCGCGTCCTGTAACAGGACCGTGCGAGCATTCAACCATACACCGATACCCGCAACATGGCAAAGAAACAGAAATCGTTCGACGAACAGTTAGCGCGCTTACGTGAGATCCATACGTCCCTTGAGAACGGCAATCAGCCGATCGAGGAGATGCTCATTTCCTACGAAGAAGGCATGAAACTTGTCGCCGAATTGCAGAGCTTCTTGGAGACGACGGAGCAGCGTGTAGTCGATATCACGAAGAGGTACTCGTCCCAGACTGAGGAATCCGAGGAGGATGAGGACGACCCGGAAGATGAGGAATGAAACGCGTTCGAACCGGTCCTACCACCACGCCGCAGCACCGTAGGTGACGGCGGTACCCGTCGGCGCATCGTTCCATTGCTCGTATCCCAGGGCGGTCCCGGAGCCGGGACGGAGTGCCTGCAGCATGGTCCACACCGGGGGTAGACCGCAGATGCGGCGACGATCGTTGTTTCGGGCGATACCATCGAAGACGTCGCGAGGTGAGCTCTTGACGATGTTGTTCATGGTCTCGTAGTCTTCGGCACGTAAGGTGTCAAGGTGCGACTCCGCATCCCAATCGTCGCCGAAGCGACGTCCCACATGAGCCAGATCTCCGCTCACCACCCACAGAGCCTTCCGCCGGCTTTCCTGCACAACGTTGCGCAACGCTTCGATGAACGCCTGCACGCGTACATGCTTCATGGGATCCTTCTGCTGTTGGACGTAGTCGCCGAACGAAGTGACAAGGACGGGCAGGACGGTGAAGGCCTTCTCAGGGAACAGATGTTGGAGGAACAGATGATGGAACTCCAACGAGTGTTCCGGCGCATGGGCCAGGTCGTTCGTCGTCAAAGGCATGCTGCAGGTTTCGCGCAGGGTGTCCACCAGGTGCCGATCGGTCGTCACCATGCCGAGCGGAGTGACGAAGTCCTTTCGCGTCAGGAGGAATTGGTCCTGCCAGCCGTAGTGCGAGGTCCCGATGTGCACCACGAGGTCGAAATCGCTCTCACGGATGGCATTGAACGGAGCGGCATAGATATCCTTGTCCACCCGGAAATCTATATGCGGAGCAAGGATGGCGCGCGCGTTCGCCGGATAACTGCGCTGCGGAGACGATTGCAGGATGCCGTCGAGAAAGACGCGCAATTCCTCGGGATCTTTCGGATAACAGATGCCGTCGCAAACGGAATGCCGCACCTCCGCATCAAGGAACAAACGGGTTTCAAAGAAACTCTCGCTCTCGAGCAGACAGGCTTCATCCAACGCCAGCAAGAACGATGCGAGGTGTTGAAGATCGATCATCCCGTCCGTCGTCAGGTCATTCGCGCAAAGTTCACTATGCAACGTATGCAGCGTATGCACACCGTCGAGTTTCTCGAGGATGCGCAGCAGCTGCGCTTCGAGCATGATATTCGACTCGGCGATTCCTTCGCTGTCGTGCAGGATGATCACGTCGAGTCCCTCGTGGGTGGACAGACGTATCTCGAGGTTCGACCGCAGAGCGGGCAGAGGTTGATGGAAGTCCAGAGCCATGATCAGCGGATGTTCGCCTCGTCGAACCGGCGTTCGATGCGCTTGGCGAACCGGATGAAGGCAAGTCCGGCAACCGCGAAGACGATCCCCGCGAGGAGTATCCAGTAGTTGGGAGCCGAAGGGTTGTGTTTCTGAAGGATGAAGAAGGTGATGAGCATGACGAGCGACGAGGCGAAGTTCGCCCCGACGATGAATCTCTTCGCTTTTTCAAGATTGGCACGAGCAGACATAACGTTCTCCTATCGTAAGGCACTTTCAAGAGCGGTCCGGGCATCCGTCTTCTCGTCGCGGTATTTGACGATGAGCGGGGTGGCGATGCTCAACCCGTGTTCACGTGCGAAGTCGCCCGATATTGCACGCGTACCGGCGACGACCACGGCCGACTCCGGAATGGTAAGGGGCGCATCGGCGCTGCTTCGGTACACGCGACCATGAACGCAGTCGTACACCGGTGTGGAGGCGTTGAGGATGACACCGCTGCCCAGCACGGCACGACGCTTGATCATCACCCCTTCATAGACCCCGCAGTTACCGCCCACCATCACATCGTCCTCGATGATGACGGGCCGCGCTCCTGCAGGTTCCAAGACGCCGCCGATCTGTGCAGCTGCGCTGATATGCACCCGCTTACCGACCTGTGCACAGGTACCCACAAGAGCATGGGAATCGATCATGGTCCCCTCGTCCACATACGCACCGATGTTCACATACATGGGAGGCATGCAGATGACGCCGGGAGCGATGTAGCAACCGGTCCGTATGGCCGAGCCACCCGGGACGATGCGCACATTGTCCTTCAAGGTGAACGGATGCAGAGGCAAGGTGTGTTTGTCGAAGAACGGCAGGCCGTCGTGCGAGACATCCGTGAGAGTTCCCACTCTGAAGCACAGCAATATGCCCTGCTTGACCCATGTGTTCACCGTCCATGACCCGTCGTCCTGAACCTCCGCGGCTCGTATGGAACCGGTGTTCAGGGCAACAAGGAACTCGTTGACCAGGGATGCGATGTCCGGGACACTGTCCGGGGACTCGCAAGCGTTCACGATGACGGAGCGAAGATCTGTCATGGATGAGGGGGACCTATGAGTGAGCGAATGCCATGTTGAGAAGTTTGTAGACGAGCCGTGCCGTCGTGAGATTCGGGTGGGAGAGGTTGCTCATGGGAGCCAGCTCCACGACGTCGAAGCCGACGATGCGATGGCCTTTTTTCAGCAGCATGCGGAACACGTCCAACGTTTCCGCATAGAAGAATCCGTCCGGTTCCGGGGTACCCGTTGCCGGCATGACCGACGGATCGAAGTAATCGACATCGAAGGTGATGTAGACGTTCTTCTTCAACGTGGAGACGACGGATTTCTGCCAGTTCTTTCCATGAAGTCCGCGGCGGATGGCCGACGCATAAAACGTGTTGATACCTTTGTCCTTGATGAACTCGGCTTCTTCGCGGCACTGAGCGCGGATGCCCACTTGCGTCACGTGTTCCGGTGGAAAGAATTCTGCAACACGGGCCATGAAGCATGCGTGCGACCACGGGGTACCCTGATAGCTTTCGCGCAGGTCGCTGTGAGCATCGAAATGGAGGATGCTCATGTCGGGGTAGTCCTCGAAATGCGCTTTGATGGGTCCCGTGGACAGCGTGTGTTCGCCTCCGAGCGTGACACAGAACTTACCGTCGTTCCGCACCGAAC
The DNA here is from genome assembly GCA_040398805.1 of Kapaibacterium sp. (SeqCode). Lineage (GTDB taxonomy): Bacteria > Bacteroidota > Ignavibacteria > Kapaibacteriales > NICIL-2 > JBBATK01. Next base: position 150,244 of record JBBATK010000001.1, read on the forward strand.
GGACCGCATCTGCGATCATGTCGACGGCGGCTTTTCCTTTCTTGGAGCCGAAGGACAAGGCAGGGAGCGTGGCGATGCCGTGCTCGAAGCACAGCTCGCGGTCGAACTCATCGTCGTAGAACTCCACGTAGGCGCTCGCATCGAGGATGCCTTTGGGTCCGCCCTTCGTGCCGCCTCCGTAGCTCACCGTCTGTTCGAGCGGCGCAGAGAGGATGACGATGTCGGAGGTTTCGTACCGGGAATGTTCTGCTTCAAGTGCAAGGAAATTCGACGACGTCGGAAGAACTTTCCGAGCGGTCGCCCGACCTTTGTTCGTTGTGCTGACGGGACGTTTGCGAGAAGAGGTGGATGCCATAAGGTTCTGCGGGTGGAATGACTATTTGGATGTGAGTCCGGGAAGCAGTTTGTCCCGCATGACGGGGACCATGGACAGGATCTTCTCCGGTGCCTTGAAGATGTTGACGGCTGCATGGGTGAGGTTCGGCATCTTGGACGCGACGTTGTAGCTGTACACATTCACGAGCATGCGGCCTGCATTCGTATTGAACGAACCGGTGACCGCGTAGTCGCAATGGAGGAGGGCCACCGACTTCCAGAGATCGGATTCGTATTGCGGACTGTTCGGGTCCAGGTTCAGTTCCGCCAAAACCGCCTCGACACTGTCCGCCGGGACGATGACGTAGCTCTTTCCATGAGCTTCGGTAGCCGTCAACGCCGCTCTCAGCGAATCGGCGATGGAGTAGCAGTACGTGTTCAAACCCAGGTTGCCATCCATGTTCCGGATAGGGAGGACCGCTACACGCGATTGAGCGCTGACCGTCATGGCTCCACACCAAAGGAAAGCCGTGAGGAGGAGCAATGCGGTCCATGGTCGGGTGATGGAGACGGTGTTCTTCATAACGAATCGAAAGTGAGTTTGAAACAAAGGGTCATCCGATGAAGATCAAGGTGTTCCGATGAGCTGTGCAATGAGGTCGAGTTCGCCAAGAAGGTCCACTCTGAGCGCTGCTGCTTTGGTCCAGTCTTCGGTTCGAGAACATTCCTCGAGCGCCTGACCTATGGGTGCAAGGCTTTCAAAGCCGAACTGCAGACCCGATCCGATGAGTGTGTGGCCGAAACGATAGAGCTCTTTGGAGTCCTTAGCCGTGATGACGTCCGCCAACAACGACTCCGTGTCGACTTTCCAGGTGGCGACGAATTCGGGGAGCATCTCCCGATAGATCGGATCGTCCGGTGGATTCATAAAAAAAAGCGAGGAAAACTGTAAGCCGGTTTCTGTCTTTCCGACCGAAGCCGGAGAGGCAGTCATGTATCTGGGATGCCCATCGCTGAGCACCTCTTGCAACCTACCCGGTGAGCGTTTCGAAAAAGAGAAGCGAGCAACTCCTCACTCGTCTTTCGACAAGTCGATCACCCTATTTGGTCTTGCACGACGCGGGGTTTACAATGCCTTCGCATTCGCATGCGAAGCGGTGCGCTCTTACCGCACCATTTCACCCTTTCCGCACGGATGCGGTGGTATACTTTCTGTTGCACTTTCCGTTACCGTATCCTTGGGAATACGGCGCCTTGACGTTATCAAGCGCGTTGCTCTCTCGTGACCGGACTTTCCTCACCGGCACATGGCCGATGCGACTGCCCGTTTTCCTCGCCGATTCCTACTCTTCGCTTTCTTGGTGCAATTCTTCGGGGTACAGGATCCGTCCGCAGATCTGGCAGGTGAAGAAGGCATCTTTACTGTTCCGCATCTCCACCTGTTTCTGGGGCGGGATAGCGCTGAAGCATCCGCTGCACGATCCCTTGCGGGTATGCACCGCTGCATCGCTGTGGAAGGTGCGGATGCGCTCGTATTCCACGTACCAGTCGGGATTCAACGCCGAAACGATCTTCTTCCGTTGGGTTTGCAGAGTCTTGAACTCGGCGTTCTGTTCGCTGGAAAGATGCTCGAGCTCCTGCTCCTTCTGCGTCAGCTGGGTTTGTGTCTCCAGCACCTCTGCCTGATAGGCGATGAGAGCGTTCTTGAGATTCTCGTCCTTCAGCGCATGCTGACCGAGTTCCGTGTCGATGCGGATACGTTCCTGTCGAATGAACTCGATTTCCTTGGTGATCGCATCGAACTCCTTGTTGTTGCGGACGGAGAACTGGGTATCGCCGAGCTTCGCTTCCTTGTCGGTGAATTCCTGAAGGACGATGTGGCTCTGGTTACGGAAATGTTCGATGTCCGCGAGAGCCTTTTGCGTGTTCTCCACCTGCGCTATCTGCTCGCGGAGCGTGGATTCGAGTTTCTTGACTTGCTTGGGAAGGTCTCCCAACTCTTCATGCATCTCGTCGAGCTTTTCGTCTATATGCGCGAGAGCCGCCATACGTTGTACATCACTGTCCATTCTGCCTCCCAATAATTGTAAACCTCTTTATCTGTATCGAATCGGATTCGTCGATATCTCGGTGACGAGAACGTCGACATTTGACCTGCCTTCGAGGACATCATGCAGCACGATGTCGCGAATGGCATGAGGAACGAACTGCTCCATCTCGAAATGACCCGGATCGATGATGGCTATCTGGCCTTCGGCTCCGAGGAACGTATGATAGCGCACGTCCGCGGTGATGAACACATCCGCCGCCGCTTTCTGTGCATCACCGATGAACGAACTACCGCTTCCGCACACGATGGCGACCGTCTCTATCATGTCCGTCTTGCCGTTACTCCATCGCACCGGCGACCCGCAGACGCTGCGGACCGTTTCGATGACGGAAGCCAGGGGAGTGGGAGGGATCTTGCAGACGATTCCCATCCCGTGACCTTCATGCTTCGCATCGGCGACGAGGAGCGACGACACCGACCAACCCATACGACGCGCAAACACGGCATTCGTACCGCGCGGATGAGCATCCACATTCGTGTGGGCACTGACGATCGCAATGCCTTCCCGTATCGCCATCTCTACGCACCCACCCACGCGATCGTCGCTTCTGATGGTGGACAGCGGACGGAAGATGAGGGGATGAAACGTAAGAATGGTGTCGACATTCTTCTGCACGGCTTCCTGCACGACCGCTGCCGTGACATCCAAGCACACGAGAACGCGCTCGACGTTCACTCTCCCGCTTTGAACAAGCAACCCAAGACTGTCACCATCCATAGCGGTAGCCGGAGGACAGTGTTGGTGGAGAGAATGGACGAAATCGGATAACAGCATGCACGTGCGTTCATGAACACGGCAAAACTACGAAGAAAGAGTCGCTGAATCAGGATTTCAGCGACGCAACTGTCGCAACGAGTTCGTCGTAGTTCGGCTCTACTCCCGGGTTGGGTGAAGCCGTCCATGTATAGCGAATGACGCCGTCCGCATCGATGACGAACACAGCACGGTTTGCCACTTTATATCCTTGCACGCCTCCGAGGTTCATGAAGCTCACACCGTAGGCATCCGTTGCAACGCGCTCGAAGTCGGACAGCAAAGTGAAGTTCAATTGATGTTTCGCGGCGAACTCCTTGAGGACGAAGGGACCGTCCACGCTGATACCCACGACGGTAGCGCCGATGTCGCTGTAACGCGTCATGGAGTCACGAAGCGCACATACTTCCTTGTCGCACACGCCGGAGAATGCACCGGGGTAAAACGCCAGGACAACCGGTCCGGCTTGGACGAATGACGAAAGGGACTTCTGTTCACGATTGGAATCGTAAAGGGTAACGTCGACAAAGCGGTCGCCTACGGAGAGAGACATAGGATGTTCCTGTATGTTGATGATGAAATAGGAGTGCAAAAATACACCACGGACACGAACATCATTTCGCTTGTGACCTTTCATGGCATGTGTATTTTGCGGCGATTCTCTGCCGGCCCGACGTGTACCCTGCAAGCGCCGCGGAGTAAGGGGACGAAGCACCTCGGAGTGCGAAACTCACGAAGAACATTTTTCAACCTCGGAGCTTTTTATGGCCAGATATCTCAAATCCATAGCCGACTTGACAGCGGAGAGCGGAGATTCCCAATCGCTGAAACGGACGCTCGGTCCCATCAACCTCGTCATGCTCGGCATCGGTGCCATCATCGGCGCCGGTCTGTTCGTTCGGACCGCTGCTGCTGCTGCGAACAACGCCGGTCCCGCAGTGACCATCGCGTTCATCGTGGCAGGGTTGGGCTGTGCGTTCGCCGGACTCTGCTACGCAGAGCTCGCGTCCATGATCCCCATCGCAGGAAGTGCGTATACGTACACGTACGCCACCCTCGGGGAGACGATGGCGTGGGTGATCGGGTGGGACCTGGTTTTGGAATACGCCATCGGTGCGGCAACGGTCGCCATCGCCTGGAGTGAGTATCTCAACAATCTGCTTCAAACATTTTTCAACATCAGTATTCCCTACGGACTCTGTCATGGGCCGTTCGAGCATCATGTGATAGGCGGGGTGACCATGACCGGTATGATCAACCTGCCGGCTCTCGCGATCGTCTTGCTGCTCTCGCTCCTCCTCATCCGAGGAACACAGGAATCGGCGTTCGTCAATGGTCTGATCGTCATCACGAAAGTGGCGATCGTCCTCCTGATCATCGGACTTGGCTGGTCGTTCATCAACCCCGTGCATCATACGCCGCTGATTCCCGAGCCCACGACGTATGTCGATTCGGTGGGAGTCTCACATAACTATGGCGGTATTCTAGGAATTCTTGGTGCGGCCGGCGTCGTGTTCTTTGCGTTCATCGGTTTCGATGCCGTCTCGACGGCGGCTCAGGAAGCGCGCAATCCCTCGAAGGACATGCCCATCGGCATCCTCGGTTCGCTCGTCGTCTGCACGCTGTTGTACATATTGTTCGCGCACGTCCTTACCGGATTGGTTCCCGTGGAGTTCTTCCGTACCGATGGAAGGGAAGCGTCGGTGGCCAAAGCCATTGCCGTGGCGATGCCAGGGTATGAATGGCTGGGTAAGCTTGTCACGGTCGCCATCCTTGCAGGATTCTCATCGGTGATCCTCGTGATGCTTCTTGGTCAGTCCCGCGTGTTCTATTCCATGAGTAAGGACGGACTTGTTCCGAAGGTGTTCTCCGAACTTCACCCCAAGTACAAGACGCCGTACAAGTCGAATCTCTTGTTCTTCATTCTCGTCGGATTGTTCGCCGCCTTCGTGCCCGGCGATATCGTTGGCGATATGACGAGCATCGGGACGTTGTTCGCCTTCATTCTTGTGTGCGCTTCGGTCTGGATGCTCCGTATTCAGCAACCGGACATGCATCGGGCGTTCAAGACGCCGCTGGTACCTTTGGTTCCCATCCTTGGCATTCTCGTCTGTGCCGCCATGATTTACGGTCTGGGGTGGACGAATTGGCTGCGATTGGGCGTGTGGTTGGCGGCAGGGATGGTCATCTATCTCGCCTATGGTATCAGGCACTCCAAGGTACGATCACAACAGGGATGATAAACGACCCGTCGTCGGGTATGTATCGAAAGGAAACATGAGCGAGACGAAATTCAAGCAGGACATCACCCTTCTCGATGCCACCATGATCGTGGTCGGCATCATGATCGGTTCAGGTATCTTCATCGTCAGTGCCGATATCGCCCGGACCGTCGGTTCTGCAGGTATGCTCCTAGCCGTGTGGGGTATCACCGGCGTCATGACGCTCATCGGGGCCTTGAGTTACGGTGAGCTAGGCGGGATGTTCCCGAAGGCAGGAGGGCAGTATATCTACCTGCGTGAAGCGTTCAATCCGCTCGTGGCGTTCCTGTACGGGTGGACGTTCTTCATGGTCATTCAAACCGGTTCCATTGCCGCCGTCGGTGTCGCCTTCGCCAAGTACCTTGCGGTCTTGGTGCCGGCGTTCGATGAATCGCACGTTCTTTTGCGCATCGGAACATTCGCGGTGTCCGTCTCGCAGGTCATATCGATTTCGCTCATCGTCTTCCTCACATGGGTCAATACCCGGGGTATCCGCTTAGGAAAACTCATCCAGAACAGCTTCACCTTCGCCAAAATCGTCTCACTGGCCGTGGTCATCTTCCTTGCGTTCTTTGTGTACTATAACGCCGACATCGTCGCGTTGAATCTCAACACGTTCTGGCAGGGTACACGCATCAAGGCGTGGAACGACAAAGGGATCACGGAGGTGGTGCAGCTGTCCGGCTATTCTTTGCTTGCCGCATTGGCGGTCTCGCAGGTGGGTTCCTTGTTTTCAAGCGACGGTTGGAACAATGTCACCTTCGCTGCGGCGGAGGTGGTGAATCCCCGAAAGAACATTCCCCGTGCCTTGGCCTTGGGAACCATCATCGTGACCGTTCTCTACCTGGCAGTCAACGTTGCGTACATCGTCACCTTGCCCGTGACAGGAACGCCGACGGGCGATATCGTGGCTCGCGGCGTGCAATTCGCCAGTAGCGACAGGGTAGGCGCGGCGTCCGTCGAAATGATGATGCCGGGAATCGGTGCGCAGTTCATGGCCGTGCTCATCATGATTTCCACGTTCGGCTGTAGCAACGGCATGATCCTCGCGGGAGCTCGCTGCTACTACGCCATGGCTCAAGACAAGCTGTTCTTCCGGAACGTCGGAACATTGAACAAGCACGCGGTCCCGGGTGTGGCGTTGTGGACGCAGTGCGTGTGGGCGTGCCTTCTCTGTCTTTCGGGCAAATACGGTGACCTGCTTGATTACGTCGTTTTTGCCGTGCTGTTGTTCTACATTGCCACCATCACGGGGATCTTCGTCCTACGAAAGAAAATGCCCGACGTCGAGCGTCCGATCAAAGCCGTCGGATACCCCGTGCTTCCGATGATCTACCTAGCCATGGCGGCATTCATCTGCTTCGTCTTGCTCACGGAGAAGCCGGACTACACATTCCCCGGATTGTATATCGTTCTCCTGGGCATTCCGGTGTATGTGGCATGGAACCGCCGTAACAGGGAAGCGGCGCGGTCGTAGCCCGGATGACGGAACGCCGGCGCTTGCCGTGCGACGGTGTCCATCAGAATTTCGTGGGAAAGGTGTAACTGAGTCCGATGGAGACACCTGCCGGCGTCGGATTCTTCGCCGAATTGTAGACCGCCGTCAAGCCGTCGTAATCGTACGCCGCGAGGTAATCCCTCCCATTGGCGAACAAACCTCCCAGCGCATAACTCGCCATCACATCCAGGTTCAACGTCGATCCTGCGTTCCGCATGAGGGCAACACGCATACCCGTTTTGACAGAGGGGACGGAACCCAGGTACCTCGTGAACTCCACGCTGCGGTTCGAAACCATGGATGTCTCCTTGTCGGTGTCGATTTCATAACACGAGCCCGCTACCGGGAGGTCGTAGCTCACGCCAAGGACGAACCCTTGATAGTTGAGGTGGGGAAAAATGGCGATGTAGGAGTATTGCTCGTGCACGCGCTTCTTATCAACGAACTGCGACTCATACGTTGCAGAGTTATAGCCGAGATCGAGACCGATACTTGTCGAACCGTCACCGGAGAGAACGTAGCGTGTCGTCAGGCCTATGTCGGGCATGCCCGCAAGTGCCGGACCGGTCTTCCAGCCCTGAGCAACCGCTGTGTTGATACCCGCCTTCGCGTGTAGGTAGGCACCGGCATGGAAGGTGGCAGTCGTGCCGGCGGATTGCGCATGCATCGCAGAGGAGATGACACACGAGAAGATGACGAGGAAACAGAGCGTACGGATTTTCATGGTCATGGAGGTATTCGTGAGACAATGGTGCGAAGAGTGCACCCAAGTCAAGATACGATGACGGAGGGAAAGTGCGTGAACGTCGTCACAGAGATGAACCCGATGCCGAGTGGCGGACGCTATCAACCGTCTACTCGGAGTATCATGTACTCTTATCCGTTAGTGCACTCCACGCGAAACTTTGTGTAGTTTTGCAATCATTTGCGGGGGAAATCGTACTTCTCCGCACCATTTGTCCAGTAGTATACCACCTCAAGATTCCCTATGGCGACGTCAACATCGATACTCTCATCCACGGTCATGCAGAAAGCGGTCGTTGCATTGAGCGGCTTGCTCTTCGTCCTCTTCCTGATAGGACACCTTGCAGGAAATCTTCTCATCTTCACGGGGCCGCTCGGATTCAACAAATACGCCCAAGGCCTGCGTGATCTGGGTCCGCTTCTCTGGATCTTCCGCATCGTCCTCGTCGCCTCGCTTTTCCTGCACGTCACCCTTACCATCAAGCTGCGCGGACGTATGGCGGATGCCCGGCCGGTGGAGTATGCGAAGAAGACACCCGTAGCGTCGACGCTGTTCTCTCGTTCCATGATGTACACCGGACTCACCATCCTCGCGTTCGTCATCTTCCATCTTGCCCACCTTACGTGGGGAAAAGTCCAACCGGAACATTACAGCGGTACGTTCATCCTGCCCGACGGACGTGCGGTACACGACGTTTACAAAATGACTGTTGCCGGCTTCAATACGTCTTGGATAAGCATCATCTATGTCGCTTGTGTGAGTATGGTCATGCTCCACTTGCAACACGCCATCCAGAGTGCTGTTCAGACGCTCGGTTTCCGTCATCCGCGGTATACACCCATGGTTCTGAAAACCGGAGCTGCCATTTCCCTGATCGTATGGCTCGGCTTCATCTCCATTCCCGTCAGTGTGCTGTCGGGCTTGATCCAATAATCCATCGACGATAAGAACAACGGAGCTACGATGAAATTAGATTCAAAGATTCCTTCAGGTCCGATCCAAGAGAAATGGGATCGCCATAGACGAGAGATCAAACTCGTCAACCCGGCTAACAAACGGAAATACAAGGTCATCGTCGTCGGTACGGGTCTGGCCGGCGCATCTGCCGCCGCCACGCTGGCCGAGCTCGGATACCAGGTGGACGTCCTCTGCTTTCATGACAGTCCCCGGCGTGCGCACTCCATCGCCGCCCAGGGCGGTATCAACGCCGCGAAGAATTATCAGAACGATGGCGATAGCATCCACCGCTTGTTCTACGATACGGTGAAGGGCGGAGACTTCCGCGCGCGCGAAGCGAACGTGTATCGGTTGGCGCAAGTGAGCGTGAACATCATCGACCAATGCGTCGCTCAAGGCGTTCCCTTCGCCCGTGAATACGGCGGCTTGTTGGACAACCGTTCGTTCGGTGGAGCGCAGGTGTCACGGACGTTCTATGCCCGTGGACAGACAGGACAGCAGTTGCTCATCGGCGCATACCAAGCACTCATGCGTATGGTCGGCCAGGGTAAGGCACGGCTGTGGAACAGGGAAGAGATGCTCGACCTTGTCGTCATCGACGGCCATGCGAAGGGCATCATCAGTCGCAATCTCGTCACCGGCAAGATCACCCGTCACGCAGCGGATGCGGTGTTGTTGTGCACAGGCGGATACGGTAACGTGTTCTTCCTGTCGACGAACGCGAAGAACTCGAATGTGACCGCGACGTATCGGGCACACAAGCGCGGCGCGGCATTCGCGAATCCTTGTTACACACAGATTCACCCTACCTGCATTCCCGTCAGCGGAGAGTATCAATCGAAGCTCACGTTGATGTCCGAGTCGTTGCGGAATGACGGCCGTATCTGGGTGCCGAAATCGGCCGATGATAAGCGTCCGGCTCATGAGATACCCGAAGACCAGCGCGATTACTACCTGGAGAGGAAGTATCCGAGCTTCGGCAACCTTTCGCCGCGTGATATCGCCTCGCGTGCCGCAAAGCAGGTATGCGATGAAGGACGCGGTGTGGGACCCGGCGGATTGGGCGTGTATCTCGATTTTTCCGACGCCATCAATCGTCTCGGCCGCAAGATGGTCGAAGCGCGCTATGGTAATCTCTTCGAGATGTATGAGCGGATCACGGCAGAGAATCCTTATGAGCAGCCGATGCGGATTTTCCCCGCAGTCCACTACACCATGGGCGGTCTGTGGGTGGACTACAATCTTATGAGTAACATTCCCGGGCTTCATGTACTCGGTGAAGCGAACTTCTCCGATCACGGTGCCAACCGTTTGGGTGCCAGCGCACTGATGCAGGGCCTGGCGGACGGGTACTTCGTGATTCCGTACACGCTTGGTCACTACTTCGCCTCGACACCGAAGTCGACCGTGACGACGGATCACCCCGAGTTCGTTGCGGCGGAAGAGGCTGTGAATTCGAAGCTCACTAGGCTGATGGGTGTTGGCGGAAAGCGCTCAGCGATGTCGTTCCATCGTGAGCTCGGTAAGATCATGTGGGACTACTGCGGCATGTCGCGGACGGCAGACGGGTTGAAGACAGCGCTGGAGCGCATCCCTGCGTTGCGGGAAGAGTTCTGGAATAACGTCAATGTTCCGGGAAGCGGAACGGAACTCAACCAGAATCTCGAAGTCGCCGGCCGGGTGGCGGATTTCCTGGAGTTCGGTGAGCTTATGTGCCGGGACGCACTGCATCGCAACGAGTCGTGCGGTGGTCACTTCCGCGAGGAGTACCAGACGCCCGACGGTGAGGCCGAACGGAATGACGGGGAGTATAGCTATGTGGCTGCTTGGGAGTACAAGGGAGCGGATGTCGCGCCGGAACTTCACAAGGAGTCGCTGAGCTTTGAGAATGTCCAACTGGCTGTTCGCAGCTATAAGTAAGTCCGATACGATCGTGATGGTTCTTCTACGCACCACGAATAACAAGGAACAGATTCTATGAAGTTGAAATTGAATGTGTGGAGACAGGAAAGCAGTGCCGCTGCCGGTTCGATGAAACGATACGAGCTGGACAATGTGAGCCCGGACATGAGCTTCCTTGAGATGCTCGACGTCTTGAACGAGGCGCTGCTTGGTCAAGGTGAACCGCCCATAGCGTTCGAACATGATTGCCGCGAAGGCATCTGCGGATCCTGCGGCATGATGATCAATGGTATCGCCCATGGTCCGGAGAAACTGACGACCACGTGCCAATTGCACATGCGAAAATTCTCCGATGGTGACGAGATAACCATCGAACCATGGCGTGCAAGTGCTTTCCCGGTCGTCAAGGATCTCGTCGTCGACCGTTCCTCCTTCGACCGCGTCATCGCCTCCGGTGGCTACGTAAGCGTCAACACGGGCGGAGTGCCCGATGCCAACGCCATACCGGTCCCGAAGTCGTCGGCAGACCGTGCGTTCGATGCTGCGGCTTGTATCGGTTGCGGTGCCTGCGTGGCGGCATGCCCGAATGCATCGGCGATGCTCTTTACGTCGGCAAAGGTCATGCACCTCGGACTCCTTCCTCAAGGTCAGGCTGAGCGCTCCCAGCGTGTGTTGAACATGGTGTCGACGATGGATGAAGAAGGCTTCGGCGGCTGCACGAACCACTACGAATGTGAAGCTGCGTGTCCGAAGGGGATCAGCGTGGAGTACATCGCGAAGATGAACAAGGATCTTATCCGTGCCTCCGTTGCCCGTCGGGATTAAGCGGGTAGGGAGATAGAACGATAGCAGATGGACAGAGAATGGATCGACCATACGACAGCGCCCTTGTGGCGCTGTCTTTTTTTTTATCCCATCGGGGAAAGCAGAGGAACGACGAGACCGCTCATGTGCCTGCTGTCCGCGGAGCACAGAGTGTGAATGGTCTGCGCCACGGCCGATGGCTCGATCCAACCGTTCTCCTCGCCATTGCTCGCCCACTCCATATTCGCCGGTGTCTTGAGGATGCTTGGAACGATGACATGGGCTCGGATGCCATGCGGACGTCCCTCCTCCGCCAATGATTGAGTCAACGATATCACAGCGGCTTTGGCGGCGGTGTATGCCGACTTCATCGGAGAGGGCACGAGAACGGATTGTGCGCCGATAGTGACGAACGTACCTCCGCGCACCTTGAGCTTCGGTAAGGTGCATTGCATGAGGGAAAAGGTCGTCAGCGCGTTCATGTCCATCATGTCATGGAAGGTACCCACCGAGGTAGACTCGATCGGAGTTCCCGCCGTGATGCCTCCGGCGCAATGGACGACCGCATCGACGACGTGGAGGTGCGCAAGATTCTCCGCAAGCGATGACGCATCGGAGAGTTCGGTGACGATGATCGAATCGACGCCCAACGACGTCAGGAGCGTCTCGCTCTTCCGTGAGCGCACACACGCATGAACAGTCCAGAGTTCGGCGACGAAGACGGCGCAGACGGCTTGGCCCAAGGCCCCGTCAGCTCCGGTGACCACGACGAGAGGTTTCATATTCAGTAAATGAGGAGTGAATGGACAAGGCGCTGGGTGCCACTGACGAATGACACGGTGTAGAGTCCTTCTTTCAGACCGCTCAGAGAGACGAACTGCGTGTCACCCATAACAGACTCTGTGCGGAGTTCCCGACCGAGCATATCGGATATGTACACGGCACCGGTGAACGCGGTCCACGGAATCGACAACGAGGGAGTGCCGTAGCGGACAGCGGAAGGGAGAACATCGATGTCCGTCGTTTCGAGGGGAACATCGCTAGCAAGGTCGGTTGGCGCAATGCCACATGGAACGCGTGTATCGCCGTCGTTGATGACGATGAAACCACCATCGGGAACACGGCGCGAGCGGACGTCATCCGCAACATCGAGACGGAAGGTGAACGACGACCGCGGCGTGCCGAACGGTATGCGGGCATAATAGAGGAAGGGGACGGCGCTGCTTTGCAGAGTGACGTTCCACTCCGGTAGTCCGTCGCGCCGGACGATGAGTGCTGCGCGAGTGATCGGAAGTGCGCTACGAAGCATGAAGGCGACGGTCTGATACGTAGGACCAGGGAAAGTGACGACGGGAGAGACGACGATGCCATGAGTTTGCGCAGCACGCATGACATTCGGAAGACCATAGCCGACGGCGTTGTCCGGAGTCTTCTGCGATGACGCCTCGCGCAACAGTGTACGTACCTGCCACGGCGTCAATTCAGGATACTGGTCGATGAGCAAAGCGACGGCACCTGCAAGTGCAGGGGTTGCGAACGACGTACCGCTGCCTCTGCCGATGGCGCTTCGTGTTGCAAGGCTCATGGCGGTGACGTCTTTGCCAAGAGTCGAAAAATCAGGCTTGACGAGCCCGGCGGCGTTGGGGCCTTTGGAGGTGAAGCCGGCGACATTCAGGGAGTCGTCTTTGAACGCACCGATGGTGAACGCCGAGTCTGCGTCCCCGGGCGTGATGATCGTCCGTTCCGTACCGCCGCTGTTTCCTGCAGCCGTAAGGCACACCACGCCGAGCGAGGTGGCGATATTGACGGCCCGTGCGCAAATGGTGGAGCGACCGTTCAGGGAGTCGTATGGATAACTCACGTCGGTGGAATCGAAGGTGTCGTAGCCGACGGATGACGACGTGAGATCGACGCCGCGTGACTCCATCCATTCAATTGCAGCGGCGAATCGATCCTCTTCTATCCGTCGTTCGTAGCGCATGTCTTCGGTTTTCGCCAGCACCACGGAAACACCGGGAGCTGTACCGATGAGCGAGTCCTGAAGGAACCCTGCGGCGATCGACAGGCAGCCCGTGCCGTGTCCGTCCTGCGTGGGAACATCCAGGGAGTCGTTACCCGTGATACTGTCCCGGAACATGAAGTCATACTCGCCGAGTACCCGAAGGTCGTTGAAGCAGTCATGCGCCCGCCAGCGAAATCCATTATCGATCATTCCCATCAATACACTTGCTCCCGTGATGCCCAGCGCATGGAGCTCGTTGGTCCCGAGCATTCTGTTCTGAGTGAGAGACGGCCCATAGCGAAAGGCACCGCAGCCCGTGTCGCGCGGTATGGTAAGAACGGACGGAGCTTCTTGGTCGATATCCGTCGCTACCTTCGACACCACCTGGAAAAAGTCTCCCGTCCGCCGCACGGCCCGCACGTAGGGTTTCTTGCGGATCTTCTCGGCAGTCGACGAATCGCATTCGAGCACCGCGTAGTTCTGCCAGCGCAGTTGCAGGAGGATGGTAGCACCCGACTTGCGCAGGTCGTCCACATACGGCGCGTACAGCGGCGCATCGCGAATGGTGAAAAGCGAATCTCCCGGCAACACCTTCGCTCTGCGCCGCAGGCAACGGTCGCTCAGCAGATCCTTTGTTTCCGTGTAGAGCGAACTCCCGCGGACGAACGGGACGATACCCTTGTTCTCCAGGAACACCCGGTATGAATCCGTGGTTGCCGACGTTGACGCCGAGCTTCCGAAAACTGTGGAAAAAAATACCGCGAAAAGAAAGAGCATTCCCGTCCGTCGTGCACCATGTGCTGCACGGCTTTGTTCTATGTTTGCTGGTGTGGTCATGGTGGGAAAAATACCTATTTACCTGAGAAAAAATGAGCAACGATTCGACCGAGCGGCATCTCTCTGCGTGTGCGTATGTGCGGAGGACCGACCTTGCCGTGGTCCGCTTGGATGGTGGTGACGCGTTGGACTTCCTTCAGCGGATTTCCACGAATGATGTTCGTGATGTGAACGATGCGCGGATGGCTACGACGTTATTCTGTACGGACAAAGGACGCATTCTGGATATCATCCGTGTGGTGCACCACGGAGACGCGCTTCATTTGATCGTCTCGCGCGTCCGCAAAGAACAGATCATCGCGTATCTGCGCACGTACATCATCATGGATGACGTCCGCGTGCGGGATTGTTCAGACGAGTGGGAGTGTGTCGAATTCACGGGACCGGGAGCCGCCGAGGCATGCTCTGCGCTCCTTGCTGCCGACGTATCGCCCTTTCCCGCGCATGCCGTCTATCGCGGAGCGGATGAGCTCCGTTCGACCTATGTCATCTCCGTCGAGTCACGGTGGGAGAACTCCTTTCTCGTGACCTATCCTGTGGCCGAAGGGGCCTCACGCGAGAGGATGGAGGAGTATTTGTCCGCCGTTCCGGAACTGCGTGACGATGAAGCCGAGATCCTTCGCATGGAGCGGGGGATTCCCGCCACGGATAAGGAGCTTACCGTTGAGCATAATCCATTGGAAGCGAACCTTCTCCACTTCATCAACTTCCGAAAGGGCTGTTACTTAGGGCAGGAAGTGATTGCGCGGCTCGATTCGTACAACAAGGTGAAGGTGCGTCTTGTGGGAATTCGCTGCAGTGCGAACGTGCGCGAGAAGAGCGTCGTCGTCATCGACGGAGTCGATCCCGGGGTGGTCACCTCCGTGGGCGTCTCACCGAGGTATGGTCCTATCGCCTTGGCCTATGTCCGCACGGAGTACGCTACGCAAGGACGGACGGTGATGGTGCGCGACGAGCATAGCGGTGACCTGGCGGAATGCACCATTCAAGAGTTACCGTTTTCGTAGGAAAACTGTCGGTTCTTCTCCACTATCGAGGTCAATCTCATGAACCCGAACAACGAACGTCCGGAACCTTTGGACAGAGCACCGAAGGCCTACGACAACAAGGAATTCCTTCATTCGCCGAGGGCTCGAGTGATACGGATGATGGCGGAATACCAGCATCCTGACCTCCATCTGCGCTTGAACGACATCCATAGCACGGTGATATTCTTCGGATCGGCTCGGATACCGTCTGCCGCGCAAAGCTTGGAGCAGCGTGAGGCGGTGCGTCTTCACACGGAGAACACCATTGGCGAAGAGCGGGAGCGAGCTGCCAAGAAACTCGAGATGCTCACGGTGCATGCCGAGATGGCGCAGTACTATGAGGACGCCGTCGAGCTTGCGCGCATGGTCACCGAATGGTCCATGAAACTTCCGGACGGTAACGATTTCGTGGTGTGCACCGGTGGCGGACCCGGTATCATGGAAGCGGGAAACCGAGGAGCACATCTTGCAGGCGGGAAGTCCATCGGACTGAACATCTCCTTGCCCTTTGAGCAATATCCCAATCCGTACATCACGCCCGAACTCAATTTTGAGTTCCACTATTTCTTCATGAGGAAGTTTTGGTTCGTGTATCTGGCGAAGGCGCTCGTGATTTTTCCCGGAGGTTTCGGAACCATGGATGAACTCATGGAGGTGCTGACGCTGGTCCAGACGAAGAAGCTCCGCAAGCCGATGCCCATATGCATCTATGGCGAGAAGTTCTGGAAGAATGTCATCAATTTCGAATACTTGGCGCACATGAACATGATCGACGTGAACGATCTTGAACTCTTCCGCTTCGTCAATTCTCCGAGAGAAGCCTTCGACTATCTGCGCACGGAGTTGACGCGTATCCATGGCCTGCCCGCGGTGGATGTTTGAGAAGAGTGAGCAGTATTTGTCGCATGTGAAGTCAGTCAATCAATTACTCGGCATCAGTATGAACGAGGTGAAGGAGTCGGAACTGCGGCCGCTATTGCAGTTGCTCGACGATACGGATACGACGGTCACCACGGCCGTGCAAGCCAAGCTCATCAGTTACGGCGGTCGCATCGTTCCCGTTTTACGCGATGTGATCGCCCGGGAGTCGGATCATGTCGCGGGCGACGCGAGCAGCGCTACGTTGGTCAACGCGCGTGCGTGTATCCGGGCTCTGCAAACGGGAGCGCTTGCCGATGTCATGAACGAGGTGTTCGATGCCCATGCTACCGGCAGGGATGTCGACCTTGAGCGAGTGTGCGTGGGAATCTCCCGTTTCGGATGTCCGGAAATGGATGCCACCGCGTTATCCGATCTGCTCGATGTCCTGGCGTTGCGGGTGCACAAACATGTCGTCGAAACGAACAACGTGAACGAGCTCACGCTGTTGATGTGTCTGAACAACGTGTTTTTCGAGGAGGAGTCGTATCGCGGGGCGACGACCAATTACTACTCGCCGGAGCATTCGTATCTGGCGCACGTGTTGCGTTCCAAGAAAGGTATTCCGCTTTCGCTTTCACTTGTCTACATGCTCGTGGCCGAGCGCGTCGGAATCGAGCTTCAAGGGATCGGCATGCCCTTGCATTTTCTCGTGTTTCATCCCGTACTGAACGTCTTTATCGACACCTTCAACCAAGGCGCGTTCCTCTCGCATGATGATTGCGAGAAGTTCGTTCGGCAATCCGGGTTCTCGTTTCAGGAATCGATGCTCGGCAAGGCGTCGAACATGCTCATCATGCAACGCTTATTGCGCAATCTTGTCTATGCACACACCAAGAACCGTCAGGAATGGGAGTCGGAAGTGTTGCAGGAAGCTCTTGATGAGATAGTACGATTGGGAACGAGCGACGGTTGACGCCGGATCATTCGCCTACGAGTGATCGAAGGCCGTGAGTTTCGCGCGCAAGTCGTTGCATACCTGTGTATGAATCTGGCAGATGCGGCTCTCCGTGAGCGACAGCAGTGCGCCGATCTCCTTGAAGGTGAGATTCTCGTAGTAATAGAGGGTTATCACCAAACGTTTGCGTTCCGGAAGGTTTTTCAGATACGTGAGCAGGAAGTTCATCCGCTCCTCGTCCGTTATGCGCGTTAGCGGACTTTCGTAATCCATATCGGGGAGTTCCTGAAGCACGTCGCGTTCTTCGCCTTCGTCGGACAGTCCCAGACTGGATTTCGACTCGTTCATGGAGAGCGAGGCGACGGCAGCGGCTGCTGCGCTCAGGTACGTCTGGTATTCTTCGATGCTCACGTTCAAACGGGTACGCACTTCCTCCTCGGTGACCTCTCGTCCGGTTTCGCGACGCAGTTGGTCCGACACCGCAACGAGTTCGTGAGCCTTCTTTCGAGCGGTGCGCGAAAGCCAATCCAGGCGTCGCATTTCGTCCAATACGGTTCCGCGGACGCGAGGCATGGCGAAGGTTTCGAATTTTATACCTCGTTCCGGCTCGAAGCGCTCGATGGCATCGTTGAGTCCGATGATACCCACGTGCAAGAAGTCCTCATCACTCAAAATGGCGTTCGAGGGGAGATTCATGGTATGAAGCGTGTACCGTACAAGCCACATGTAATTCATCATGAGCTTGCGTTTCGCTGCTGCGCGTTTGCCGGCAGAAGATCGCTTACCGTGGAAATCCTTCCATGCTTCTTTCGCCAATGCCTCATCGCCGTGCGAAACGGTGCGCGTCGGTTGTAGTTCTTCTTGCTCTATCATGATACCTTCCTTGGTTCTGCGTTTAAGTCAACGTTTGTCATCATCCCAGTCGCTTCCGAGGAAACGGTTCAGGTATTGATGGTTTCGAATGTCGGCGGAGGATTGGCGGATTCCAGTTGCTGCGGTTGTTGGGCAGCTTCTACTTTCTCCTGCCGGTTTTTCTGCTCGACGGATTCCAGGCGCGCCTTGTTGATACTCTCCTCGATCTCCTTCATTGTCACCTTGTGAAGAATGGTCACGACGGCGACCATGACGATACCGAAAAGGATAGAGCAACCCAGAAAGACAATGACGGATCGGTAGAGAACCCCCGCCATGTCGCTTGTGCCGCGAATGGTGAAGACCAGATACGCGATACACGCAGCAAGCGTGCTGACCTGGAACAGCATGCCGATAGGGTATCTTGCTCGCATCGCAAGTTCCTTCGATGTGATGCCGCCGCCCGATGGAGATGTCTTTTTCTTTGCCATACCGCGTTAGCGTTCCTTCCTACAATCCTGGTCGTGTTTTGAATGTGTCTCAATCATTGTGCCAAACATCATCGTGTACGGAATACCGCCGACGTCACGTTCGCTCCCGAAGCTGCCGATACGTGGACAGGCGCGGTGGCGCCGTGTGTGAGGAACGCAAGCGGAATGTTTCTTTCGGCCATTCCGTAGACATGCTCTCCGGGAATGCCATCGATATCGATACCTGTCAAAACCATGGAGCATCCTTCGATCGCTTCAGCGAAATCAAGCCACGATTTCATTCTCTGCGCGTGTGAGCCGGCTTGAACCGTCACGAGGACGCAGTCAGGCCGCACGACATCCATGATGGTTTCGCAGCGTTCCCAGGATTCATCGTCACCGGGGCTTAGCGAGAGTTCGATAAAGGAGATATCCTCATCCGTATTCGTCGTGAGCGATTCCACAAGCTCGTTCACGGAGGTATAGTATTCATATCGCGCACCGTCCACCACGAGGGGTTCGGCAGTGCTTGCCGCTTGACGGTAGATGGAAGAGCGGGTCTCCAGCGTCAGATGCAGGCTCTGGGACAAAAGCGTCGAAAACGTCGTTTTTCCCGAACCCGGCGCACCGATCACCAGGACGATGCTTCGTTCATTGCCGAGTTGAATCGGAGATGATGTGCGGACGGACTTCTCGATAAGGGCCAGACACGTTGCGCGCACCTCTTCAGCACTTCCGGAAAGTCCGCGGGCGCTCATGTTGCCGATATAGAACATCGCCTGTTCTTCGGTGTAACCTGTTTCACGAAGCTCTTCGTACATGGACTTGTACGCATCGGGAAGTGCGGTGGTGAAGCGAAAACGCTGTGTCGTTGCAAGGTCCTTCAAAGCGGACTGGATTTCATCCAGACGACGCTGAAGGTCTTGGTCTGCCGTTGCCGGTCTCTTTGTTGTCGAGATACGTGGTGCCGTGGCGAGAGTCGAGTCTTCGTCCATAATGACGCGGCGTCGTTTCTGTCCTTCCGGGGCACCTCCGGCGGCATACAGGATATCCGTGGGGACGGCGATGCTCTCGGTGCGCTGCGTGTTGCGGAAACGGGCAAGATCCTCAGGATGGATGCCGGCAACAAGCTCCGTCACCGGCCGGCCCTCCATCATCACTTGCTCCGATGACAGGATCACTGCCTCACTGCCGATCTCGCGACGCATCATTTCGATGCTTTCGCGCATGTTTCGTCCATGAAACTTCTTGATATGCATAGGTACCTCGTCGTCGCAATTCGTATCGTCCTCTCCTCACTTCGTAATAATTGTGCCAAATCTTTCTCAGGAACAACCGAATCGAGAGTTTTTTCTCGATAGTTGAGAGCAAGCCCCTAACCGAGCGTGGTTTGTGGACAAAAAAAAGGGGCGAACGGTCAGTTCGCCCCTTCGGGTACTATCCATGAGTTGTCCGCAACCCGCTTGGCGGATGCTCTAGTGCACGATCACCATGGGTAAGGTATGCACGGTACCTGCCGAACGCATACGCACATGATACATGCCCGAGGCAAGATCCTGAACATGGACCAACAGGGTATAGGAACCGCGCTTTTGGAACTCCTGCAAGGGAGAGGCGACGACCTCGCCGGCGGCATTCACGATATCGATCATGGTCATGGAGTCAAAGCCCACACTATACTCGATCCGCGCGATGCCGTTGCCGGCGGGTTGCGGTGAAACCGATTGAAGGGCGAACGGGGTTCCGGAAACGCTGATGAAACGTCCGTCGATAAAACACCCCGTCAGGAGCACGGAATTACCCTTGGTCGTGACAACGACACATTCGTCGCGTGTCGTATCCGGCGTGTTCGTCCGTGCAAGAAAGTTCACGGAGGTATGACATTCCGTAACGCGGCTGGGTCCGATGAGCAACTGCATGGAGAAGGTGGCAAGATCACCGTCGCCGGATACCGGTGTGGTACCGGAGGCCGTGACACCGAGCTGAACGAGCGACGATCCTTGAGTCCGAATCTCCCGCACGGCGTCGATCTTCCACGTATTGTCTGTGGCACCGCCCAGTCGGAGGGAATTCTGGACGTAAGCCAGTTCCTCTGCGTTGTACGAGACCGTCGCCGTGAAGCGTGTTAGGTAGATATCCTTCCAATCCGTCGAGCTGGCATGCAAGGCCATATCCGTTGTGGTACCGGCAGCCGTCACGTTGAGGATCTTGACGGGATCGTTGATCACAACCTGCATCGAGGTGATATAGCTCGTCGCCGAGAGGGAATCGGTGATGATTAATCCGTCGCTGAATCGCGCGTGAACAAGTGCGGAATACGAAGCGGTCTTCAGTGGCTCAGGAATGAAGATGATCGGATGCCTGTATTGCGCGTTGGGCTTGATGACAACGGGAGAAAGCTTCGACGGAGGAGCGGAAATGCTGAAACGGCCGGCATTGGCACCACTGATCCATATCGAATCCAGGACGCGGTCCGAGTTCGTCGAACCTGCCTTGGCACTATTGCCTACCGTGACGGAGTCCATCGGATTGTTGCACGTAAGGACACGACCATAATCGATACCTTTGATGAACGGTTGGTTCTCGACGATTCCATAGCCGACGACGTAGACCGTATCGATCCACGTACCCGTCGGATTTGCTGTGATGGGTTCTGCATTGTGGACGACGCGCACACGAACACGTTCGATACCTGCTTTGGTCGGGATGAATCGGACCGGCAACTGTAATGTCGAAGATCCGATCGGAAGAATCGTGTCTTTCGGAGGCGTGCCTACCCATGAAAAATCGCCCGGGTAGATGTTGTTGGCAACGTCATCGGGTTCGTTGATGAAGTCGATGCTCCTGATGGTCAACCAACGCGAGGTACTCGTGTTGGTGATGCGGACGAACTCCGTGGTCTTTGCAGAGGTGACCGGCGTACCTACGAGCAGTGTATCGGCGAACTCAGCGCCGAGAGCCTGGATCTTTTCAAGGTAGCCGAAACCGCGAAGGACGTCCCGTTTCGGCGATGCATTCTCGAAGGTGCCGACGATGAAGGGTGCTTTTGCGCCTTCGGTCGAGGGAACGAAGTCAACATCTACGCGAACAGAATCCTTCCGGAGAGGGAATACCCAAAACGGCAGGTCGCGCTCGATCTTCCGGATGAAGAACTCGTTCGTACCCGCAGTGTCGAGCGACAGACACTTGACTTGATCCGTTCCGGTGTTTCCAACCCAGCACTCGAGTGACTTCGTCACGCCCAGTCGAACACTGTCCCAATCGTTTCCGATGATATAGGGGCCGGGGGCATTGGCATTACCGCTCCACGTGGAGATCGGGTCATCAGCGGGAGACACGGGAGCGTCGCTGATGAACGGCACATCGATGGTGTAGTTACGTTCCTCTGTCGGCTGAAAGCACACGTCTCGGAAGGGCACGCTTTGACCGGGTGCCAGGATGATGGGGAACGGAGGTGTCGTCGGCTCGACCACACTGAACGGTGCTGACACCGCCGAGCGATCGAAATCGGTGACACGCAAGGTGTCTGTTCCGACGTTCCGAATGATGATCGATCCCGGTACACCGGATGCGCAGACCTTCGAGTTGATACTGACGATGCCCGCTTTGAAGTCGCCGACTTGGATATGCGGCAAGACGCCTCTACCACGCACATAGTAGTGGAAAGGAGCGCATGCCTCTTGAACGAGCAGGGAATCGAAATCGAATTGATTGTCATTCAATCCTTCGACCACCGGCGAATAGGAGATCGTGATCGCAACCGAATCCTTGCCATTGAGGACGATTCCCGTGGAATCAGGTATACTGATCCCGCTGACGGTGAACACCGTGCCGGTCTTCATGGCGACTTTCAGAATACGAAGGGCAGAGTCGTTGAGATTTCGTAACCACACCGTGCGAACCGCTTTGGTTCCGACACGGACCTTGCCGAAGTCCACGGGATCGGGCCGGAGGACGAGTCGGGGAGCGCTCCATCGTACGGAGTCGATGGTCATATTGAACGCCCGGTCCAGGACATAGAATTTCGCAAAGGCATCCTTCGTCTTATCGATGACTTCAAGTCGGAACGATATCCGCTCGTTCTTGAGGGCATTGGGGACGAGTCCGTCGGTCACATCCTTGCCGTCGGATTTCGTAACGACAATGCGATAATTGAAACTCTTCGCCACCGACGTATCAACAAAATCGATCTCCCGTACACCGGTCTCGGTGTGGTTCAGTGTATCGTTGACTTTGAAGTTCCGGAGTTCGGTCCCATCGTAGTTGAAGTCTCCGCACTCTTCCGTCCGTATCAATACCGGAGGAAGTGTATCGAACACGCTTAACTGTCGGAACGCCGTCGCTGCCGGCCATCCGTAGGAGTCGAACTGACCATATCCGTAGATCTCACCACCGAAGGGCGTATCGCCGTAGATCGTATGCGAGCCGCTACTGATAGGAATGCGCACATAGTAAAAATTCGTGCCGGGAATCCTGTTGCCAAGGAAGCTCGGGGTGATGACATAGACGAATTTGCCATCGAGTTTGATCGACTTCAAGAGCTTCATACTCGGGTCCGTCGTATCGCCGATAGCAATGAGCCCGAAGAAGTGATTGGTGTACCTGTTGTTCGATGGCGATTGGAAAATGGTTCCTTTCGTGTATTGTTCCGCCGACACGCAATAGATGGTGAACGGGTCATAATCACCGCTTCCGTCCCAGTTCGCAGAACAGCTCTGATGCATGAGAAGGAACGGCTTATTCGATTTGAACACTCCCGTTCCCATCACGCCCTTGGCATTGGCTGGACCCGTAACGACTTCTTCCGGTGACTTCGGAATGGAGCGCACTTCGCCGGCCTTCATGTTGAGGACACCCGTAGGACCGTTCGTGCGGATACCCGTTTTGAAGTCGTACGACGACCACATGATATTCGTTCCGTCCTGGAGCGCGACGGCACGGTAAAGATCGCCCTTGTTGTTCCGGAGGATTTCCAAGGTCACATAGGTCTTGCCCCATTGCGAGGTCGGAGGAATCATTTCACAGATATGGTCACGACCGCCGCCGAGACTGAAGACGGGAATCATGGTCCGTTGATGATAGACGATGCAACCGATGGGTTTGGAAGCGACCATTTTCGAACCGGAAAGGTCGAACTGTCCACGGCTCGTGCCGTCGCCTTGAACCATATATACCTGCCCCCGGTTCAGGGTCACTTTCCAGCGATCTCCGTACTTTCTTCCACCTTCCGTGCGCTTGTTCAGACCCGTTACAGAGTATTCCCCGTAACTCGGTGACCGCAATGTGATCTCCACTTCTGTATTGTCTTCAGCAGCCATGAAGGCGAATCCGCCCTTCCAGTTCCGTACCTCGAGAAAGTCAGGATAGGTGAGCGCGATGTACTCGGTGCCCCATGAGGACACAGGTATGGCCAGATATCCGTCCGAGGAGACATCTTTACCGTTGTAGACATAGACGGAGACAGGATCGTCGGCCTTGATGCTGAGTCCCAAATCCGAAATCTGCTCACTCCCGACAATCTCCGGCATCGGAAACATGCCCGATGCTCCGTTGATGACCGTGACTTGGTTGGCTTTCACTTGCAGTCGTGTCTTGAAACCAAGCGCAGGAACCTCATATAAGAACGAGGTGTTCTTCGATGATGTCACGTAGACTTCTCTCGCCGTGATGCTACACGTGGGACAGTCGTTCAACGGCAGGCAGAAGACGAAATCCTTACCCTGGGAGCCATTGCTCAGAATCCACGGAGCGGTGGGTTTACTGCCGTTCAAGCGGGGTGCTTTCATGAGTTGGGCGGTCGCGCGTACAGACCAGATTCCGAACATGGCAATGACAAACAACCCCAATGCGCCCTGAGACAACTTCCGCATGCAACTCCCCTGAAAAACTGTATGGAAAAATGTGTACGATTCGTCACGTGACATTCACAATATAGGGAAGGTTCATCCAAGTACTCATGGCAAACTCGAGGTGCTTGCACTCCCGATCTTGAGGGGGTCGGCCGACGTTTGTTGGCACTTGGTGTCGACGTCATTTAAGGGATTGACTCCGACCGTCATCCTGTTCATGGCACGCGTCGTGAGCGGAGATGAATCTTGTGTCCCTCGAGCGTTCCACTATCAACCATTCGTTGGTGTTTTCGCTATCTTTGTGCGCAACGATGTCGCATCAATCATTACCACCATGGCAGCAGAATTCCCTATAGATTTCGGAACGACGACCTTCGAGAACAAGAAGCGTGAGTCGCATGAATTCGCGGAGATATCACGGTCTATCCGCCGTGACATCATCCGATCCCTCGTTCTTGCCGGCTCCGGTCACTCGGGCGGACCGCTCGGCTCCGCTGACATCTTTGCCGTCCTGTATTTCGGCGGATACATGAGATACTCCACGTCCGACTGGTTCGGCGCGCCTCATGATCGCTTCGTTCTCAGCGCCGGCCACATGTGTCCGGTCATGTATAGCACCTTGGCCAATGCGGGAGCATTCCCGAAAGCCGAACTTGCCACACTGCGCAAGTATAACACGCGTTTACAGGGCCATCCCGGTCGTGATATGGGTCTTCCGGGCGTGGAAACATCGTCGGGGTCTCTGGGACAAGGCATCTCCATCGCCGTGGGCATGGCGATGTCCGATAAACTCTTGGACAAGAACGACCTCCGCGTGTTCTCGCTGACCGGCGACGGTGAGCTGCAAGAAGGCAGCGTCTGGGAAGCCGCCATGGCCGCTTCGCACTTCAAGCTCGACAACTTCTGCTGGATCATCGACAATAACGACTGTCAAATCGACGGTCGCGTACCGGACGTCATGGACGTCTATCCCATTGCGGACAAATGCGCTGCTTTCGGGTTCGATGTCGTGACGTGCGACGGACACGATCACGCACAACTTCAAGCGGCTTTCGATCGATTCCTCGAGAACCAGAGGACGGGTACCGGCAAACCGACAGCCATCGTCGCCAAAACATACATGGGTAATCCCGTCTCCTTCATGAACGACAAATTCGAGTGGCACGGTAAGCCGCCGTCATGGGAACAAGCCAAACAGGCGCTGGAAGAACTCGGCGCTTGATTCGGTGACTGACCTTCTGTGGGTGTTAAGTAAAGTTGATAATAAATTGATTATTAATGAGATAGTAAAAGTATGGCAGAGATCGAAAAATTAGGAATGAAGCCAACGCGATTCGGTTTCGGCGAGGGATTGGTCGAGCTTGGTGAAAAGCATGATAACATTGTCGTCCTGGGAGGCGACATCACGGGCTCGGTCATGACGAGTTACTTCAAAGAGCGTTTTCCCGAGCGATTCTTCTCCATCGGTATAGCCGAGCAGAATGCAACGACCATTGCGGCTGGATTAGCGCTAAGCGGCAAGATTCCGTTCTTTGCGAGCTATGGCGCGTTCTGCGCGCTTCGCAATGCCGATCAGTTGCGGATCAGTGTATGCTACAACGAGGCGAACGTGAAAATCGGTGGCGGGCATGCCGGCATCAGTGTCGGACCCGACGGCGCAACGCACCAGGTACTGGAAGAGGTGGCCTTCCTTCGAACCCTCCCGCACATGACCATGATCGTTCCTTGTGATTACTTGGAAGCCAAGAAGGCTACGGTGGCGATGGGTGAGATGGTGGGTCCGGCGTATATCCGTTTCGGTCGCTCGCCGGTACCGCTGTTCACGACCGAGACGACGCCCTTCGTCCTCGGCAAGGCGAACACCCTTCGTGACGGTAATGACGTGGCCATCATCGCCAATGGAGCGATGGTCTGGGAATCGTTGACTGCTGCCGCAGAGTTGGCGAAGAAGGGTATACACGCCCGCGTCATCAACGTTCACACAGTAAAACCCATCGATGTCGAGGCGGTGACGACAGCGGCGCGCGAGTGTGGATGCATCGTTACGGCGGAGGAACATCAGGTTCATGGCGGACTCGGTGGAGCTGTGGCGGAAGTGGTTGTGAAGAATGCTCCCGTGCCCATGGAGTTCGTGGGGGTCAAAGACAGTTTTGGTGGTAGCGGTGACCCTGAAGAGCTCATGGTGAAGTTCGGTCTAACGTGGAAAGAGATCTATGCTTCGGCGCTGGTCGCTATGGAACGTCGCGACAAGGGTTCGTCCGGCTTCCGAGCCGTGAAAGACGTGGCCGTGTTCCAAGGATAGTCCACGAAACCGTCTATCATCCGGAAGACAATCAACGAACGACCACGCCGACCAACGTGGTCGTTCTTCTTTGCACCAGAGAAAGCATCACAAACGAAGAGAGGTCCCATGAAAACCTGTGTCGCTACCATCGTCCTTTTCCTTGCATGCGGTGTGACCGCCCTCGGCCAAACGGAGATACTCTCCGTGCCATCGACGTCGACGTCGCGCTCCGTCACGGTGTACAACGACGGATTCATTCTGGTGCGCGAGGTACGGCCTCTCAAGCTGAGAAAGGGAATGAACGTGGTCAGATACGAAGGCATCGCCTCCACCATCGACGCCACATCCGTTCAGCTCTCCGATGTCAAGTCGCCGGAGTCGCTGTCCGTCCGTGAGCAGAACTATCAATACGATGTTCTCACTCCGCTGTCCGTGTTGAAGAAGTCGGTCGGTAGCTCCCTTCGCTTCCGCCGCTCTACGGGTGCCGGACAATGGGAAACCCTGGAAGGTGTGCTTCTCAATCCTCCGGAACAGCTCGATGGAGCCGGTCAATACCGTGGCATGGTGATCCGTGCGAAAGACAACTCCATCATTCTCGATCCTGTAGGCGAGGTCACCCTGAATGCCATTCCCGGTGGTCTGGTATCCTCTCCGTCACTGATGTGGAAACTTCAATCCGCCACCGAGGCGGTGCATGATGTGGAAGTGGGATATCTGTGCGGTGGCATGGAATGGAACGCGGACTATGTGGTGGTGCTCTCCGATGGCGATGCCACGATGGACGTGAACGGCTGGGTGACCCTGAAGAATGCCACGGGGACGACGTTCAACGACGCGTCGTTGCAGTTGGTGGCAGGACATGTACGGCGAGTGCGAAACGAATACGCTGAAGGGTTGTCGCTGACGATGCGGAGCGCGACGGCGGACATGGCACCGCCGGCGTTTGCGGAACAATCCTTCTTCGATTATCATCTGTATACGTTGGATGGACTGACGACGTTGCAATCCAATGAGACGAAGCAGATGCGTCTGCTATCAGCATCGAACGTCAAAGCCAGGAAGCGACTCATCTTCGACGAGTCGCGATGCACGCCCGTTCAACGTCAACCCGGTGACGGGTCGGCGACGATGGAGTACAACGCGGCCATCATCGTGGAATGCGTGAACAGCAAAGAGTCGAACATGGGAATGCCGTTGCCTCAGGGTAAGATGCGGGTGTACAAGGCCGATTCGGAAGGGCGGCTTCAATTCGTGGGCGAGGATAGGATATCCCACACCGCTGTGAACGAGCCGGTGAAGCTCTTCCTTGGGGATGCCTTCGATGTGGTCGCTACGCGAGTGATCAAGGAGTCCAAGATGATTTCCAAACGCGGACAAGAAACGACGATCGAGGTATCGGTCCGCAACCGGAAGAGCACGCGTGAAACAGTGTCCGTGATGGACCACTTCGGCACGGAATGGACGATCGTCTCGTCCTCCGTGAAGCCCGTCAAAGTGGATGCGCGCACAGCGGAGTTCCCGCTCCCTGTCGACGCGAATTCTTCGGTCGTCCTCACCTATACCGTCCGTCAATCGTGGTAGGCGACCCGCTCATCCTTGCCTTCGAATCGTCGTGCGACGATACGTCCGTGGCTTTGGTTCAAGGAACGACCGTGCTTGCCAATCTCATCTCCTCCCAAGCCATTCATGCGGAGTGGGGAGGCGTGATTCCTGAACTGGCCTCGCGAGCCCATTTGGAGATCATCGGGTCGTTGACGAAAGAAGCCCTGCGTCAGGCGGGCGTCGGCATGGAGCAGGTCGATGCGCTTGCGTGCACCACCCAACCGGGATTGCTTGGTGCGCTGCTCGTCGGCGCGTCGTATGCGAAAGGACTCTCTCTTCGCTACGGCTTGCCCTGCGTCCCCGTCCATCACATCGAAGGGCATCTTTATTCAGCGTATCTGGAGGATCCCTCTCTGCCGTTTCCATCCATTTCGCTCGTCGTCAGTGGTGGACATACCTCGCTTTTTCTTACGGAGTCGTTCTCGAAGTATACCATACTTGGCAGCACGCGTGACGATGCGGCGGGCGAGGCCTTCGACAAAGCGGCGAAACTCCTTGGTCTCGGGTATCCCGGAGGAGCGGTCATCGACAAGCGAAGTACGAGGGAACGGAAAGACGTCATCCGCTTTCCGCGTGCTCTTGTGAACGAGGCCGGCTATGAATTCAGTTTCAGTGGTGTGAAGACCGCCGTCCGACGTCATATTCTCGAGAACCATCCCGAGGGGATGACGGAACGAGAGTGCGACGATATCTGCTCCTCGTTACAAGAGGCCATTGTCGACGTGCTCGTCACAAAAACCATGCGGGCCGTCCGCGAGCATGGCGTTGAAGCGGTCGTCATTTCGGGTGGTGTTTCCGCCAATTCCCGCTTGCGCGAGCGCTTCGCGGAAGAGGCCGAGAACCATGGTATCCGATTCACCGCGCCGCGTATCAGTTACTCGTTGGACAACGCCGCGATGATCGGCTTCCTTGCGCATAGGAAACTCCTCTCTGACGGTCCTGAGGCGTATCGACACGTGGATTTCGAAGTCAGCGCGCGAGGATATCGCGACCATCGACACGGGTCCCGGGTGAACAGATAACAACAAAGCCGGAGCGCGATGAGCACTCCGGCTTTGTTCATTGACATAGGGGGTGCACGTAGACGGTGCGAACCATCCCTTGAGGAAAATCCTAGACGAGCGAAGCGGGATCGGTGTACGGCAGACCGAACGGTTCGGCAACCGCTTGATACACGATATGGCCGTCGAGGAAATTCAACCCGAGCCAGAGCTCATGGTTCGTCTTCACCGCTTCCTTCCAACCCTTGTCCGCCAATTGCAGCGCGTACGGAAGGGTGGCGTTCGTGAGTGCGATCGTCGACGTATACGGCACGGCGCCGGGCATGTTCGCGACGCAATAGTGCACGACATCGTCGATGACGTACGTCGGATTCTCGTGCGTGGTCGGCTTGGTCGTTTCGATACAGCCGCCTTGGTCCACGGAAACGTCGACGATGACGGCGCCCTTCTTCATGGTGGGCAACATGTCGCGGGTCACCAGATACGGCGCTTTCGCTCCGGGGATGAGGACCGCACCGATGACGACATCGGCTTCGGTGACCGCCTTGCGGACGTTTGCCGGGGTCGAC
This sequence comes from Kapaibacterium sp. (SeqCode), assembly GCA_040398805.1. Lineage (GTDB taxonomy): Bacteria > Bacteroidota > Ignavibacteria > Kapaibacteriales > NICIL-2 > JBBATK01. The sequence goes on from JBBATK010000001.1 coordinate 179,900, forward strand.
ATCATCGTGATGACGTTCTTCGGCATGACATCATCAAGGTAACGCAAGCGATAGAGGTTGTTGTCCATGATCGTGACGCGCGCTCCGAACCCTGCGGCGATCTTCGCCGCATTGATGCCGACGATACCGCCACCGAGGACGAGGACGTTACCCGGGGCTGTACCAGGGACGCCGCCAAGAAGGACGCCACGTCCGCCCATGGCCCGCTCGAGATATTTCGCTCCTTGCTGCGGCGCCATACGACCGGCCACTTCGCTCATGGGAATGAGTAGGGGGAGCGATCCATCGGCCTTCTGAACGGTCTCATAGGCGATACACACGCTCTTGGTCTTGACCATTGCTTCCGTCAATTCACGTGACGCGGCCGCGTGGAAATACGTGAAGACGACTTGGCCTTCACGGATGAGATCGTACTCCTGCTTGATCGGTTCCTTCACCTTCATGATCATGTCCGCCTTGGCGAAGACGTCGGCTGCCGTCGGAACGATCGTGGCTCCGGCATTGATGTAATCTTCGTTGGAGAATCCGCTACCGACACCACCGTTGTTTTCCACGATGACCGTGTGACCATGCTTCACGAGCATATCGGCACCGCCGGGGGTGAGCGCGATTCTGTTCTCGTTCGTTTTGATTTCTTTGGGAACTCCGACTATCATGAGACGCCTTTCAGATGATTGAGAGAATGAACTTTCGATTGAGTGGACAAAATTACGAGGGAGGCATTGAAGAAGAGGATAAAAAACATCGGCAAGGAGGGCTCGCGCCCTGCGGTCGCAGATGCCCCTCGTCGGGTATACCGCCCCTGCGGACGATGCGACTCTCCAACGTCAATCGTCGTAGATTTGCGCACATGACGGTGGTATTCGGACCGCATGATCGAGTCGGGTCTTGAAGAGAACATCCTATGATGAACGGCAAGCGCGTGGTGGTCGTGTTACCCGCCTATAACGCGGAGAAGACACTGGAGCAGACGCTTCGAGAGGTTCCTTTCGAGGTGGTGGACGACGTCGTCCTTGTCGATGACCATTCCACCGACAATACCGCTCGGCGGGCGCGGGAATTGGGATTGACGCATGTCATATCGCACGAGCGGAACACAGGGTACGGCGGGAATCAGAAGACCTGTTATGCGAAAGCCCTGGAACTCGGGGGAGAGATCATCATCATGCTGCATCCCGACTACCAATACACGCCCAAGCTTCTCACGGCCATGGTCAGCGTCATCGCTTTCGACGTGTATCCCGTGGTCCTTGGATCGCGGATCCTTGGCAACGGAGCCCGACGCGGCGGCATGCCTGCGTATAAGTACGTTGCGAATCGTCTCCTGACGCTCGTCCAGAACCTGCTCACGGGTTCCAAGCTCTCTGAGTACCACACGGGATACCGTGCGTTTTCCAAAGAGGTATTCGACCGTATCGATATCACGAAGAACAGCGATGACTTCGTTTTCGACAACGAGATGCTCTCCCAGATTGCTTTCGCGGGATTCGATATCTGCGAGATAACCTGTCCGACAAAGTACTTCCCCGAGGCCTCGTCGATCAACTTCCGACGCAGTGTCATGTATGGCCTTGGTGTCCTTCGCGTGTCGCTGCAACATTTTTGGGCGCGCATCGGACTTCCGGCCCACGAACGATATACGGCTGTACGCCACCATCATGAAGATTGAGTTGCCTATGATATCCGGCGTCGACACCCTTTTGCGCCTCACTCTCAGCGTCGTGCACGTCGTCGTCCTCGTGTCGGCCGCGACCATGCTCCGCGCGCAAGAAGTGTGGGAAAGGCCGGTGACCCTGGTGGAGATCAATGGACCGGGTGATGACTACGCGCCGGCGTGGAATCATGCCGACGGAGTGCTCGTGTTCACCCAGGAGCGTTCCGGTCGGGCAGGACTCTCTGCGGTGGATGGACGATGGCATATGGAGAACGTCGTCATTCCGGACCTGACGGTCGGGGCGCAGATATCGTATGCGTCGTGGTCTCGCACAGGTACCATGGTGTTCTGCGCCTTCAGAAAGACGAACAAGGGGAGCGTCATCAATCTCATGTCCCGGTCGATGGCGAACTCCGTGTGGGGTCCGGTGAACTTCATTCCCGAGTGCATCTCCGACGAGTTCACCGGTCACGCTTCCATTTCTCCCTCCGGCTTGACCATGGTATTCGCTAGCGACCGGGAGGGCGGACTGGGAAAGCTGGACCTGTGGATGTGCAAGAGATCCGGCGCGGTTTGGGATACACCTGTGCACATGGGTGAATTGCTAAACAGTGCGGAGAACGAGATTACGCCCTTTCTTGTATCGGACGATACGCTGTATTTCGCCGGCGACGGTTTTGGTGGTCGTGGCGGCTACGACGTGTATCGCACGACGCTCGTCTCGGGCGAGTGGCAACCACCGGTGCCGGTGGACGACATCAATACCTCGTTCAACGAATCGGACTTCGTCATCCTCCCCTCAGGAACCGCGCTCTTCGCCTCCGATCGTCCCGGTGGTAAGGGCGGCTTGGATCTCTACTCTTCCAAGAAAAAATAAGGGTCGGATGTAAGGCACATCCGACCCGTGAAGGTTCGCTCTCATGAGATCCGCTCTTATAAGATCCGCTCGCATAAGCGAAGCACCGCTTATTGGACCATGTACCGGAGAAGGGTACTCTGCGTGCCATTCGTCTTGAGCTGGGGAGATCCGGCGATGAGTGCTGCTGCGTTATCGGTCCGCGACTTGTAGATGCCGACCTTGTCGATGAACCAGAATCGCTGCGGTAACGAGTAGGTGACAAACCCGGCATCGACTTTGAAGGTCGTGACATACTCTGTCGCCGTCGTTGTCAGCGAGCCGATGGTCACCGACGTCGATGTGCCCTTCGTACCGGTGATCGTACATTTCACATTCGACAAGGTCAGGTTCTGACCACCAAGACTGACGACAAGCGAGGGGATGGTCGTTTCGTAGCTGGTCCATGTCGCGGCCGTGGAGTTGTCCGCCGGTTTGATGGTCATCCATGTCCGCGGCGCCTCGAACGACGGGGCGATCGCTGTTAACTGCGGTACGGCGAGATTGACAAAGGTCGAAACGCTTCCGTCCGTGCCCTTGGAGAAGTAACTCGTGTCACGACGGGCGCTGTCGAGCTGCACGTAGACCATGCGGTACGCTTCGCGGCCGGAGTACGAGACGCTGTCCATGACAAAGGCCGAGTCGGTGAACATGGGACCCGTGAGCGTGCCGTTTGCCGAATCGACGATCTGACGGGAATACACCCAATAGTTACCGGTTTTCAACGGAAGGAGAGTGCTTGGTCCGGAAGGTGTCGGCGTCGGTGTGGCGCTGTCGCTACAACCCGTGCTCAGCATGCTCAAAGCGATGACGACGGTGCAGAGAAGGAGTGATTTCATACGGTTCAAAGGATGATGGGAAAAACAGTTTCGTGTCCATAGACGGTCATGACGTCGGGCCATTATAACGGACGACTAATATACCGATGTCGTCGAATTGTTCCGTACCGGAAGAAAACGCATGGACGCTCTCGATAATGGACATCATGATCTCCTGTGCAGATGCCTCCCGCGGGAGTGCGTCGATGGCACGGACGACATTTCCGGAACCGAACTGCTCACCCGATACATTGTGCGCCTCGGTGATGCCGTCGGTCATCATGACCAGACTGTCGCCCGGAGTCATGGTCATGGAACGCGTCTCGTAGGGGGTCCCTTGCAACATGCCGACTGCCATGCAATGGGAGTGGCAAACGTCCGAGCTTCGTCCGTCGGACGTTCGCAGTACCGGATGAACATGAGAGGCATTGCAATACTCCACGACGCCGGTCTTCAGGTCCAGATACCCAAGGAACACGGTTGCGAACATCGCCTGCCGGTTGCTTTCGGAGAGCGCTTCATTGACGAGGGTCATGCACTCGGACGGAGAAGCGCCCTGCTGGGCGTGCGAGCGCAGCAGCGTACGCGCCCGCGCCATGAGTAGGGCAGCGGATACTCCTTTGCCGGACACATCCCCGACAACGAAACCGAGGCGCTGTTCATGGATGAGGAAGAAATCGTAAAAATCGCCGCCGACGTGTCTGGCGGGTTCCATACCGCCCTCGATATCGAACTCCGTTCGACCGGGAAAGGCCGGGAACACCCTCGGAAGCATCTCCTGTTGAATCTCGTGAGCGATAGCAAGCTCCCGTTCGTACACGTTCAATCGGTCCCGTGAGCGTAATGCTTCACGGACGATGTCCACACGTTGAGTCACGCGGTCGATGGACTCAAGGATGTCATCGAAACCGACGGGTTTGACAAGATAGTCGCTGGCTCCGGCATTCATCGCCCTTCGCATGAAATCGACGTTACTATGGGCACTGACGACGATGGATTTGATATGGGGATTCCGGGCGTTGATCTGTTCAAGCAGAGTGAGGCCGTCCATCTGCGGCATGGAAATGTCGGTAAGGACCAGAGAGATGTTCGGATGGAGCGTAATCAGATCCAGGGCTTCGATTCCGTTGCTTGTGAAATACAACGTCAACGAGCCGTCGCGCACACGGGACTCGAGCGCCAGCTCGAGCATGGTGCAGAACTCTCTGCTATCGTCCACGATAAGGAGATGATAACTCATATACCGTTGCGCATCCTTTCGTTGTCTAACGGAAGCTCTCTGTTCGGGTAACCGCATAGCGGCCCCGGCGTCACTCATGCAGCAACAGGTAATCTGTCGTTTCCACCTGTGCTTTTGATATTTTTGCTCCGAGGTACCTTATGAAAAACGTCCTTGATACTCCCGTGCTTACTGTTCTGTCCCGCGCTGTCATCGGCGTGGTATTCGTAAGCTATGGCATCGACAAGATCATCGCTCCCAAGGATTTCGCCCACAGCATCCTGAATTACCAATTACTGCCCCCGGGCATGGTCAATATAATGGCTTTGCTTTTACCGTGGGTAGAGGTCATCGGCGGAATCCTCCTCCTTGTCGGGATTCGCTTGCGCGCCTCTGCATTCGTCCTCGGCACGTTACTTGTCACCTTCATCGTGGCCATCGGGACCGCCATGCTCCGTGGTTTGGAAATCAACTGCGGATGCTCCGGCCATTCGGAACCGGTCGGTATTCCGAAGATCCTCGAGGATTGTGTGTATCTGATCCTATGTCTGCAGATCATGGTGTATCCGTATTCGAATTGGACGCTGGAGTCATACACGGCGAATCGTTTCGGCGGGTCTTCTCCTGAAAGTGCATCCCAGGGGAATGTTGCATGAGCATGAACGAACGAAAGCTTCCGTTTCTCGAACGCGTCCGCCAAGGAGTGCTCGTCGTGGACGGCTCTGTTCGGGCCGAGTTGGAGCGTCGTGGATTGAACGCTCACCTTCCTGAAGTGTATACCATCAAGAATCCCGTCATCATCGAGGAGATCCAGCGGCACTTTCTCGACGCCGGTGCGGAGCTGTTGCAGACGAACACGCTCAAAGCCAATCGCTTCGCCTTGGCAGCGGAGAACCTGGCCGACAAGGTCTATGAGATCAACAGAAAGGCGGTATGGATCACCCGGACCATCGCCTTGCATAAGGCGTATGTGGCCGGTGTGGTCGGACCCACCAATCGGCACATGGCTCCCATCGGGACGATCACTCACGACGAAGTCCATCAGTCGTTCGTCGAACAAATCGTCGCCCTTGTGGATGGAGGAGCCGATGTCCTCATGCTCAAATCGTTCGTCGATCTCGAGGAATTGGAGATAGCGATACGGGCAGCGAAATATGTCCGTTCCGACCTCCCGCTGATCGCCATGAAAACGTTCCCCGAGGACGGATCCGTTTTAGCCACGTCCTATCCGCAACGCGTCGCCGAGCGCTTGTTGTCGCACAACGTCGATTGCATCGGGTCCAACGGCACGGTTGGACCGCAGCGCATGGTCTCGATCATCCAATCTTTGGGTGATCCCGGAGTACCCTTGTGCGCCCTCCCGGATATCGGCATCCCCACGATGACACGCGGTCGCACCGTCTATCATGCCGATCCCGCGTATGTCTCATCGGTCGCGCGCCGGCTCGTGGAGCAGGGTGTGCGCATCATCGGTGCCGACGGTGGAGCCACGAGTGATATCGTGAAAGCCATCGCCGACGCCACGCGGGAAGTGGCGGTAGGTTCGAAGTTCGTGTCCGCACGGATTCATGAGGCGGACTCTTCAGCTGAGGATGTCGACGGGACGTCGTCGCGATTCGCCGGGAAGATCGCGTCGGACTATGTCTCTACCGTGGAACTGGATGTACCTCGCGGTAGCGACATGTCGGCCCTCATCGAATCGGCAGAGTACCTGAAAGGCAAAGGCGTGGACGCCGTCAACATCAGCGACGGCGCGCGCGCGCGGTTGCGCATCAATCCCATAGCCCTCTCGTACGCTATTCAATCCCAGACGGGTATGGAGTGCATCACGCATATCGCGTGCAGGGACAGGAATATGGTGGCCTTGCAGAGCGATCTGTTGGCCGCGCATGCGCTCGGGTTACGGAACATCCTTGCTGTGACGGGCGACCCGACGCACATCGGGGATTTTCCCTTGGCGACCAGCGTGTACGATATCGACTCGGTAGGACTCATCCGCGCCGTTGCCCGGATGAATGCCGGACGCGATTTGTCGGGCAATGTGCTTGGAACAAGGACGCGGTTCAGTATCTCTTGTGCGGTCAATCCGTTGGCCGACGACATCGGCTATGAGATATCCCGACTGGAACAGAAAGTGTCGGAAGGATGTACCATCGCCTTCTCCCAGCCGCTGTTCGAACTGGAGGTGCTGGAGCGTTTCCGCAGACGCATCGAGCATCTGCCCGTGAAGTTCATGCTCGGTGTCATTCCGCTTCGGACCATCCGGCACGCGGAATTCCTGCACTATGAGGTTCCCGGCATGACCGTGCCCGAGGTGATCCGAGAGCGCATGCGGAAGCACGCAGCGTCCACCGAAGCAGCGTCGCGCGAAGGAATCGAGATTGCCGTCGAGTTCCTTCAACGGGCGAAATCGATGTCCGACGGTGTGTACCTCATGCCGCCGTTCAAGAAATACGACATGGCATTAGAGATCCTGGAGAGAGTGACGTCGATGTGACGTCAGTTGCAACTTGGTTTTTCGTCAACCCATATTTTTTTTCAAAGGAAACCCTATGGACGAAATGAATCTTCCACCCTTTGTCTCGAACCAGTACCAGCAATCCATGGAGGACAAGCGGGTGGGTTTCGGACGACGTCTCGGCGCAAAACTGCTCGATTCTCTGGTTGTCATCATCCTCGGTGTCCTCCTGTTCTACAGTATAGGCGATACGACTCACGGTGAGCTGGACCGTTGGTTGCGGATCTCGATGGTAGAGTCCGGTCAGGACTTGGAGTCAGTCGGCGGAGCGACAGTTGATTGGCTGTTCTCCTTCGTCAAGCTCGGCCTTATCATGAGTGTGGTAGGAACGATTGTCAGCGTCTTGGAGCTTGTGGTGGGTGCCAGCCCCGGAAAGATGCTGGTATCGATACGTATCGCTCATGCAGATGGAAGGGCCGGAACGATAGCATTGTGGGCGAAGCGCTGGGTGCTCGTGAATGTTTCCTCACTCCTTTCCTTGGTTGGGACGTTGACAGGAGTCGCCATTCTCTCGACGGTGTCCTCCGTCTTGAGCATTATCTTCTTTTTCGGTTGCTTCATGGTGCTGTCTCCCGCTCGTCAAGCGCTCCACGATGTGATTGCTAAGACCGCCGTGTATTTCGATGAGGATGTGATCAGGTAGCATGGCGTTGATAAACGGTTGCGCGGACATGGTGTTTCATACGGTATACGAGAGGAGATTGACATGAGCGGTTCCGGCGGATTGTATTACGGTTCGTATCTGCAGTTGGACAAACTGCTTTCGGCGCAGAAGCTCGAGAGCGAGAGCGCCGGATCGAAGGCGCACGACGAGATGCTCTTCATCATCGTGCATCAGGCGTTCGAGTTGTGGTTCAAGCAGATGTTGCACGAGCTTGATGACGTGGTGCGTCTGCTTGGACAGGACTACGTGCCGGAAGCGCACGTGGCAGTCTGCTTGCGACGGATCCAACGAGTGAACAGGATCCTCGCCATGTTGCCCGAGCAATTCAGCATCCTGGAGACGATGACCCCGAGCGGATTCATGGAGTTTCGCGACTACCTGTATCCGGCAAGCGGCTTTCAATCATGGCAGTTCCGCCTGTTCGAAATCACCTTCGGAGTCGCGGAAGCCCGGCGCTTGCATCTGGACACACAGGGATATGTCTCGCGTCTCTCTCCGGAACATCAGCAAGAGGTGATGCGAGCCCAGCAGCAGGATTCCTTGTTCACGGTTGTCGAACGCTGGTTGGAAAAAGTGCCGTTCATGGAGATGGGCGACTATGCCTTCTGGAGCGAGTATGGCAACGCGGTCCGGGACATCTTCGCGCACGACCGGGAGGAGCTGCAGAAGGTCACTTCTTTGACGCAGGACCATCGTGCACAACAGGAGAAGCAGATCGCTTCCTTAGAGGCGAACTTCAATGCGTTGTTCGACACGACGGTGTTCGATGAACTCCGGGCATCGGGTCAGAAAAGACTATCCCAGAGGGCCACGCTCGCCGCTTTGTTCATCAGTGTCTATGCCGAGTACCCGTTGTTGCAGACGCCGTTCCAGTTGCTCGACGCCCTGCTTGAAATGGACAAGCTCGTCAGCGTGTTCCGTTTCCGTCACTCGACAATGGTATCGCGCATGATCGGTCAACGCACCGGAACCGGAGGCTCCAGCGGTGCCGATTACCTCATGAAAACGGTCACGCAGCATCGAGTCTTCACCGACATCGCCGCACTCAGCAGTTATCTCGTGAGCCCGCAGCACATACCCGTCCTGCCAACGCAGGTTCAGGCGAAGCTGCAATTCGCGTCGGAGTCGTCCCGCCCCTAAACCGCACCGAGGAGAGTCGTCCATGGAATCCACTGAAATCTATCATCCGTCCTCCGACATCGTCCGGAACGCGAACGTTCAAGAATACGAACTTCTGTATCGTCGGTCCATCGAGCACCGAGAGGAATTCTGGGCGGAACAGGCGGCGCATCTTGACTGGTACGCACGGTGGGACGAGGTGTTTTCCATGTCGCAGAAACCCTTCTTCTCTTGGTTCAAGGGAGGCAAGACGAACATCGTTCAGAATGCCATCGACAGGCACGTGCGGTCGTGGCGGCGGAACAAGATCGCCATGATGTGGGAAGGGGAGCCGGGCGACACCCGGACCTTGTCGTATGAGGATCTGGACAGGGAAGTAGGAAGAATGGGCGGCATACTCAAGAGCATGGGTGTGCGCCGAGGCGACATCGTCACCATTTACATGCCCCAGATTCCGGAGCTACCCATTGCCATGCTTGCCTGCGCGAAGATAGGTGCAGCCCATAGCGTCGTGTACGGCGGATTCAGTCATGAGGCCCTGGCTGCGCGCATCGCCGATGCGAAGAGCAAGGTGGTCATCACGGCGGACGGTGGCTGGCGGCGCGGTAAGATCGTCGACCTCAAGTCCATCGTCAATGATGCACTTGAGCGTTCGCCCTCGGTGAATGCATGCATCACGGTGCGGAGGACGGGTCACGATGTGACAATGGTGAACGACCGCGATTACTGGTATCACGACCTGAGCGCTCTTCCCATTGCCGATGCCCCGTGCGAGACCGAGGTGATGGATGCCGAGGACATGCTGTTCGTCCTGTATACCTCAGGAACGACGGGAGCTCCCAAGGGACTCGTGCATACGCATGGCGGCTACTCCGTGTACGCGGCAACCACCCATAGGATGGTTTTCGATATCAAGGATGAAGACCGGTATTGGTGCGCGGCGGATCCCGGCTGGATTACCGGACATTCCTATATCGTCTACGGTCCGCTCATCAACGGATCCACCATCCTCCTCTACGAAGGAGCACCGAATCATCCATACCCGGACCGTTGGTGGAGTATGATCGCCAAATACAAGGTCAACATACTCTACACCTCTCCCACTGCCATTCGAGGACTCATGAGGTTCGGTGACGAGTGGGTGCGCCGTCATGATCTCCGCTCACTCCGCCTGTTGGGCAGTGTAGGAGAACCGATCAATCCCGAAGCATGGAAGTGGTTTCATGAGGTGGTCGGCGGAGGACGCTGTCCGATCATGGACACATGGTGGCAGACGGAGACGGGAGGTTTCATGATCACGCCGCTTCCGATCACGCCGCTGAAACCCGGTTCGGCGACGAAGCCCTTTTTCGGAACCGACGTCAAAGTCGTCGATGACCACGGTAACGAGGTACCGCGCGGCGAAGAAGGCACCCTTGTCATCACGCACCCTTCACCGGGAATGGCACGCACCGTGCTCCATGATCCCGACCGATATGCGACCATCTACTGGAGCGACTATGCCGACAGGGGATGGTATAAGGCCGGTGATTCCGCACGGATGGATGACGACGGATACGTGTGGATCATAGGACGCCTGGATGATGTCATCAAAGTGAGCGGGTACCGGCTGGGAACGGCGGAGATAGAGAGTGCGCTCGTGGCGCATCCCGCGGTAGCAGAGGCAGCGGCCATCGGATTGCCCCATGAGCTCAAGGGAAACATCATCCGCGCGTACGTGTTACTCCGTCAAGGAGTCGCCTCTTCGGAATCCCTGGAGCAGGAGTTGCGAGACCATGTGGCATCGACCATCGGTGCCATCGCCCGTCCGGAGGTCATCCAAATCGTCGATTCCTTGCCCAAAACACGAAGCGGAAAGATCATGCGTCGTGTATTGAAAGCACGAGCCCTCGGTATGGATGAAGGCGATATCAGCACGCTGGAGGAATAATGGCGTTGATCGTTGCCGTTGTCCCGTCTGTTCCGGCGCGTCGTGCGGGCGCTCAGCTCACGGAAACATTATCGAACCATCAGGTAGGCTACTCATGATACGCAGCATTCGTTCTCTGGTCGTCATCACCGCGTTCTCGCTGCTTGCAACGGTGGAAAGTCGCGCAACGGAATTCCGTCTGGGAGCGGGCATACCCATATCGACCATCGTCGGTTCGAACGCGAATAAGTTCAAGACCGGTGTCGGTATCGAAGGGATCATGGACATACAGACGGACCGTGAGTCATCCTACTACGTCAATATCAGCTCGGTAAGCATACCCGGCATAGAAACCCCGTTCGACAACTCCGGTGAGATCGTCGTTCAGCCGAATGTCTCATGGTGGGGTTTTGCTGTAGGAGCGGCATACTATCCGCTGCGACGCAAGGAGGGAACCACTCCCATCTTGTCGGCCGATTACGGATTCCAGTTCGTCAATGAAGAGATCAAGCAACAGGATTTCAGCGTCGGTAACTCCTCGACGACCGTCAACACGCTCATGTTCCAAACCCTAGGATTCAGTCTAGGCGTCGAGCACCAGGTCAATTCGAAGCTGAGTCTCCACGGGAGAGCACGCATGAATGTGAACGTCCCCATGAACCAACCGAAGAACTATTCCGTCATTTACTCGAATACCGAGTACAGTTTCCTCGTCGCCCAGTTCGTCATCGGAGCAGAGTTTCGGTTCGGCCGTTGAGTCGGGTCGGGTCGACGGTCCGCTTCAGGCGACTCGACTTGGGGGTTAGTCCTTCTCTTTGTCCAGATATTCTTTTTCCACGAGGACTCTTACCATGGCCTCGCCCGCGATCCGTATCTCTGGGTCGCCATGACGGGTGAACTGATACGGATAGCCCCAGTAAAGGAGCGTTCCGTTCTTGAAGACGTACACCCAACGGTTGTTTTTCGAGGCGGATTTGATTTCCGAGACAAGGACGCCGTAGGCGGACTTGCTTTCCAAATCGGGGGCGGTGATCGTCAAAGGAACCGGATCAACAATGTCGTCGTCCGCCTTGAGTACCTCGGCGATGGTCGACCCTTTGTGGAGGGTAAGGAGCTTTTCTCCGATGAAGGATGTGCAGCTTCCCAGTGCACAGAGTATCGCCACCGCGATGATTCCCGTTATCGGTCTTTGTGAATTCTTCATCGCCGTCCCTCCGGATGTTCTTTGATACCGAAGGCACGCATCATCTCGCCGATCTGTCGGATCTCCGGATCTGAGTGGGTAAGGAACTCATAATCGAAGCCCCAATACATCAATTTGTTGTTCTTGAAAAGGAGTCTGAACGTATTGAAGTGACTTCTGAACGTCGTCTGCTGATTCACATTTCCGAAGGTGCCCGGCGCGTTCTGTGTGCTCTGAAGGAACTGAACGAGTACTTGGGTATTCTTCAAAACATAGGCCGAGTTGGGAATCGGAAACGTATGGACCTGACGAAGGTCGTCATCGTCGTAGTATTTGTCCACCTCCTCCATCGACATGCCTTTGCGGAAATACGAGAGGTCGTCGAAATTGCTGATGACCATGGTGGAACAGCTGCAAAGGAGTACCGAAAGCAGCACAAAGCAGAGGAGGATGAATCTCTTCATAGTCTAGTACTCCTTCCGTAATGAGTCCGCAAGGGCGAGTCCCACCGACGCGATTTCGAAATTCTCCGCCTTCTTGAAATCATCCGGTGTGCCGCTATACACCAGCCGGTCGTCTCGATAGGCGAACCCGATGTAGTCGTAATGCATCTTCTGAGGGCGCAGGCCGATGACCGAGAGGAAATCACGGGACACGTTCGTAATGATCATGCGGTAGAGGTCCACGTGCACCGGTGATTCCATCCCCGATACACGGATATCATAACTGAAATACGGATCCTCGTTCTTGACAGAGTCGATGATCGACCGCGGCGTGCCCATCGAGAAGGAACCCATGAAATCGTAATCTGAGTTAGGAATGACGGCGCAGGATGCACCCGCGAGGGCAAGGCAGCACAGGGTTATGAGCAGCGGCAATCGGAAATGATCGATTCCGGTATTCTTGGCAGACCTCGGTCTATTCGATGAAAGAGTTTCGGTATGGTTCATGCGGATTCGATGGTGAAAAAGATGAACGGTCGTGGCACGTGCTGAGTGCACGACGACCGTATCAAACATCGTGTTCGTTCACCTCTGGACGAATGAGATTACATCCACGTGCGGAGCATATCGACGAAGAGTCGGACGCCGACACCGGATCCGCCCTTAGGCGAATACGGTCCGTCCTTCGGAGCGATACCTGTTCCTGCGATATCCAAGTGCGCCCACGGATAATCACCAATGAACTTCTTCAGGAACAATGCCGCGGTGATCGCACCCGCAGCACGACCGCCGGAGTTCTTCACATCGGCGACGTCGCTCTTGATGAGGTCTTCATAGTCGTCGTACAACGGGAGTTCGCACACGTACTCGCCTGTGCGATTACCCGCCGCTTTCAACCGTTCGATGAGAGCGGAATCCGTTCCCATCAGGCCCGAGGTCACGCTACCCAGGGCGATCATACAAGCACCGGTCAGTGTTGCAATGTCGACGACGGCTTTGGGTTTATATCTGTCCGCATACGTAAGCGCATCGGCCAGGATCAAGCGACCCTCCGCATCGGTGTTGTCGATCTCGCTCGTCTTGCCGTTCATGTGGGTAATGACGTCACCCGGAACATACGCACTGCCGCTGGGCATGTTTTCGGTGGACGGAACCAGACACACGAGGTTGATAGGCAGATTGAGGGTTGCGGCGGTGTACATGGCACCGATGACGCTTGCGGCGCCGTGCATGTCCATCTTCATTTCCATCATGCCCGCACCGGGCTTGATGGAAATACCACCGGTATCGAAGGTGATACCTTTACCGACGAGGACGACCGGCGCATCGTTCTTCTTGCCACCCTTATGCTCCATGATGATGAAGACCGGCGGACGCACGCTACCCTGGTTGACGGCCAAGAGTCCACCCATTTTCAGCTCGGTGATCTTCTTCTTATCCAGCACGGTCACGTTGAAGCCCGCCTCCTTGCCGGCCGCTTTGGCGCGTGCGGCGAGCGACTCAGGATAGACTTCGTTGTTCGGTGCGTTGGCAAGATCCCGCGTCAGATACACGCCTTTGCAGACTCCCGTAGCGAACCGAATGCCTTCATTGATCGCATTTTTCGTGGACGCATCATCGGTATGGATGGAAATGGTTTCGATCTTCGATGGCGTCTTGTGCACGGTGAAGTACTTGTCGAACTTATACACGCCAAGAACGCTTCCCTCGATGATCGCTTCCGCGACGGATTGCGTGTCGAGGTGCGAAAGGGTGGGGAAAGAGAAAACCAGGTTCTTGACGGAATTGCCTTGAGCCGAGCGGGCGGCTTTCGACGCAGCGCGACGCAAGCTTTCGGTCGTCACGGCATCGGCAGAGCCGAGTCCGACAAGAAACACGCGCTTCGCGGATTTGCCTTGTCCTGCATACGCCATGACCACGCTGCCCTTGGCTCCGGTGAAGTCACCGCTGGAAAGCAGACCTTTGCTCTCCGGAAACATGCTCGTCACAGTGTTTTTTTGACGACGGAAGGCTTGCTCGTCGGAGAAGAAGAAGACGGCGATGCCGTCGACTTTCTGTGATTTCAGAGCGCCGCCGGCGAGGGAAGTTTGAATCTTCATAAGATGATGGAATAGTATGGAAGAGAATGCGATGTCGAATCGCAAATCTACGACGGGCGATGGGTATGCGGATGAAAAAGCTCCAGCGTGAGCAGGGCGTTTTCGAGGCTGGATGTGCGTCCACTCGGGGGTGAACAGCCTCTGTGAGATATCAGCGGTCAGACGTTCAGATACCGCGAAACAGCGACTCAATGAACGTTTTCGTGCACGGAGATGAGGAGCAATCGCGATAGGTCGAGAAGCGTCGGTGCGCTCCCTGAGAGAAGACCGCTAACAACAGGATGGTCACCAAGCCGAACTTGACGATCGACGATTGCTGCTCCATGTGGCGAGCGTGTTCACACAATGAGCGGTGCAAATACTCGAAAGGGGATGCAGTTTTCATGAAGGACACCATTGGTTGGATACTGAAAAGAACAGGACAAACTTACAGCTTCGATCGTACCTACCCTCGTTAAGTCGTGTTAAGAGCGCGATACGTTGACAGGTGTCAGGTGGTTCGGACGATATGATCCCGAATCTCTGGGTGAGAAGCCTGCAAACGGGCTCCATGCTGGGCTACGACCAATGACGACGAATACGATGCCAGACGTCCGGCCCGGTCCGTGGACATCCCATGGGTGATACCGTACAGGAACGCGCCTGCATACATATCACCAGCGCCATTCGTATTCAAGACCGTCGTCGGATAGGCGGGTATATCGTGGGTGTCACGAGCGATCTTGACACGCGAGCCTGCCGAGCCCAGGGTCATCGCGACATTGGGTATGGAGGATGTCAAGCTCCTGAACGCTTCATCGTGATCCTCGGTTTCGGCAAAGGCCTTCGCCTCGAATTCATTACAGAAAATCAGATCGGCATCCTTCACGGCGCGCTGAAGGGAATCCCGGAAGACATTGACAATGAACGTATCGGAAAAGGTCACGGCCACATGCACTCCAGCCTTTTTCGCGTGGAAAATCGCTTCATCGATAGCTTCCGCTCCGCTTTCTTCCGTGAACTTGTATCCTTCGATGTACAACCACTCCGATCGCTTGATCACGTCGGCAGCGATGTGCTCGCGGGAGAAATTCGTATTGACGCCAAGGGAGGTCTGCATCGTCCGCTCACCGTCCGGAGTCACGAGGACGACACATGTTCCCGTGGGGTGATCCGTGCTCCGCTCCGCAAAGAGATGTAGTCCTAAGGTGTCGAACTCGGAGGCGAAGAAATTCCCGAGGGCATCGCTACCCAACAGCGTCTTGTATGCCGCGTTGCCTCCGAACTGACGGAAGGCGATGACGGTGTTCGCCGCGGAGCCGCCGCTGCTCATACGACCCCGTTCCGTGTCGAATCTTTGTAACAACGAGAGCTGCTCATCGGCGTTGACGAGAGTCATTCCACCTTTGGGGAGACTGGTCGACGCAAGTTCTTGTTCGTGAATATGAAGCTCGATATCGACAAGGGCGTTACCGAGGGCGACGAGATGAAGGTCTTTGGTCATGACGTAGTCAGGAGAATGAGAAATGGTCTTTGAACATCAGGAACGTCGGTGCGTGGTATCGTTATCACGTCAGGCACGGGCCAGTTCGATGATGCGCTCGCATAAGTCCTCGAACGAGATACCGGCGGCCGCGGCTGCTTTAGGAACAAGGCTGGTGGCCGTCATTCCGGGCAAGGTATTCACCTCAAGGCACCATGGGTGGTTGTCCTCATCCAGACGGAAATCGACCCGTGAATAGCCGGAGCACCCGCAGGACTTGTGTGCCATGATGGCCAGGTTCCGAATGAAGTCGGATAACTCCTCATCAAGGTCCGCCGGACAATGATACGAGGACATGCCTTTCGTGTACTTATGGGCGTAATCGTAAAACCCGCCCTCAGGAACGATCTCCACGATGGGTAAGGCGTCATCGCCCACGACCGCCACCGTCAGCTCTCGCCCTTCGATGTACTCCTCCACCAACGCCGTTTCGCTGTATTTCCACGCTTCCCGGATGGCCGCCTCGATATCGTCGATGTTGGTTCCCGAAATGATGGTCATGCCGACCGTAGAACCTTGGTCATTGGGTTTCACAACGATGCCCGCGCGGAACGCGTCACGAAGCTCTCTCAACAGCTCGATATCGATGTCGTCTCCGCGGCGGACGATGCTCCAGCGCGGGGTAGGGACGTTCACGGCACTGAAAACGATCTTCGTCTGACACTTGTCCATGGTAAGCGAACAGCCAAGTATGGAGCTGCCCGTATACCGGCAGCCCTTCGCCTCGAGCAAGGCCTGCATCACACCGTCCTCACCGTTCTTTCCATGCAACACGCTGAATACCATCTCGATGCCATCGAAGGCAGAGGAGCACACGGCCTCCAGATATCGCGATACCGGACGCTCTGCCAGCTCTTCGGCCGTCGGTGGTCCTGCAGGGATGTCGAGAGTGTCGATGTCGACGACGGGAGAAGAACCCAGTGAAGGATCGATAGCCACGACGGCATGGCCGCGTGAATGCAAGGCACGGGTCACCGCCGCGCCACTGGCCAAGGAAACGTTTCGTTCCGGGGAGTTGCCCCCGAGAAGGACCGCAATGTTCATGAGTGTTATGATTCGTTGAAAAGAAAAATCCGAATGACGAGCAATGCTTCAGACATGGTCACACGGGCGATGAGGAGGGAAGAGGCCGCACCTCGGGCAGACGACCGGTGGCTTTGAACTCATCGTACGACGATCGGAGGAGCTTGACATCTTCCCATGCTGCCCGCTTCCATTCCGGATTCCGGAGCAAAGCCGCCGGATGATAAGTGACGAGCATTCGGATGTCACGATAGGAAAAGAAGGAACCGCGTACATCCGCCATCTTGAACTTGTTCTTCGTCAGAGTGTTGACTGCTGTCAGTCCGAGTGCCAGGATAAATGTGGGTCGGATGAGTTCCAATTGCTTGAAGAGATAGGGTTCGCACTCCGCGACTTCTTCAGGCAAGGGCGTGCGGTTGTTCGGAGGTCTGCATTTGAGGATGTTGCAGATAAAGACTTCCTCCCGTTGCAGATCCACCGCTTCCAGGATCTTCGTAAGCAATTGACCTGCTCGTCCCACAAAAGGTTCGCCCTGCGCATCCTCGTCGGCTCCCGGTGCTTCCCCGATGACGACGATATCGGCGTGCGGGTTGCCCGTTCCGAAGACGAACTTCGTCCGCGTCGACCCGAGCGCACATTTGGTGCACGAACAGATGTTCGCATCGAGCTCGACAAGGTCCGTCGACGATTTCCAATCAGCTTTTCTTTTCATACGGTCATCCGTCGGTGGAACGATGCTGTCCTGCGGTACGGTCTGCGCGATTTCCTGTGGCTCATTCACCGGCACGCTATCCGGCGCGACATACACAAGCTCACCCGCGAGGATGCGCTGTTGTTCAAGATACCGTTCAATGCGGGTGCTACTCATGAAGTTCTTTCCATGGAACGGGGATGAACGACTATGCTCGAAGCGGCACGCGCGGCACGGGTGCGCACCTCATCCACGGTCGAGGGGTCGGTATCGAAGGCCAAGGCGACCGCCATTCGTCGATACGGACGCGTCGACGGCTTACCGAAGACGCGAACGTCGACCGAGGCATCAGTCATCGCTTCGGACACGCCGGTCATATCCGGCGTCGCATCTCCCAGACCGGTAGCGAGGACGACCGCACTTGCTCCGGCACCGCGAAGGTATATTCCCGGGATGGGTAATCCGAGGACTGCCCGACAATGCAACTCGAACTCACTGAGGTTCTGCGTGCCGGCAAGGGTGACCATTCCTGTATCGTGAGGGCGGGGCGATAGTTCGGAAAAGACGACGCCCGTGTCCGTGAGGAAGAACTCCACTCCCCAGAGGCCGGCGCCTCCTAAAGCTTCGGTGACCTTTGCTGCTATGCGTTGCGCCTCGTGAATGTCGTCGTCGGACATCGCACATGGCTGCCAGCTCTCCTGATAGTCGCCGCGCTCTTGGCGGTGGCCGATGGGCGGACAGAAGAGTGTGGGACCCTCCTTTTGCGTCACAGTCAGCAGCGTGATCTCCGTATGAAACGAAATGAAGCCCTCGACGATGACTTCCACAAGATCGCCGCGACTTCCCGACAAGGCGTAGGTCCACGCGTGTTCTACGTCGTCGTGATGCTTCACCGTGGATTGTCCTTTACCGGACGACGACATGAGCGGTTTCACGACACACGGGATACCGATCGATTCGACCGCCTCGAGGAATTCCTCTTTGGTCCGCGCATACCGGAAGGGCGCGGTCCGGACGTCCAGATCACGCGCCGCGAGGTCGCGGATAGCACGGCGGTTCATGGTGAAGTTGGCGGCGCGGGCGCTTGGTACGACATGGATGCCGTCTCGTTCGAAATCGTAGAGCACCTCCGTCCGGATGGCTTCTATCTCCGGGACGATGATATCGGGAGAGTGCTTTGCTACCACTGCGCGCAATGCATCACCATCAAGCATGTTTATCACTTCGCGTTCGTCGGCCACCTGCATGGCGGGTGCGTTGTCGTAGGAATCCACGGCGACGACCCGTTGCCCCAGCCGCTTGGCGGCAATGACGAATTCCTTGCCGAGCTCACCCGATCCGAGAAGAAGAATGGTTTTCGTGAACATACGATTCAAGATAAAGATTGGTCATCGAACGTACCGGACGCTCTGTAGCGTTCGGCATACGTCACATAGCCTTGGGCCGAGTCTTCGAAGCGAGATAGTTCATCATCCCGCAGCGTGCGCACCACGCGCGCAGGCACTCCCGCCATCAGCACACCTGAAGGTGCCGAGCAACCTTCCGGCAGAACCGCTCCCGCAGCGATGATGGTATGGGAACCCACCTGGCAGTGATCCAACACTTTCGCACCCATACCGATGAGGACGTTGTCGTGCACCGTGCATCCATGAAGAATGGCGCTGTGGCCGATGGTGACATTGTCTCCGATGCGAAGGGCTGCCCGATTGTTCGTGACGTGAAGCATGCAGAGGTCCTGGACATTCGTCCGCGCTCCGATGGTTATGGAATGGACATCGCCGCGGATGACGGCATTGAACCACACGGATGACCGGTCGCCGATTTCCACATCACCGAGCACGACGGCGCTCGGACACAGGAAAACCGTGTCGGCGATGCGCGGATGTTTCCCCTCGAAAGGAAGGACGAGTGCCATGGAGAATCGATGGTGGACGACGGATGCGTGCAAAGATACCATTTCACGTTTTGAACGCGGATCCTCCGCGTATTTTTGCGCTCGCAGTTACCCGCACTTCTATGATTCTAGGACGCAAAGCAGAGAGAGACGCCATTCGACGCGAGCTTCGCGTACCCTCCGTTGCGCCCGAATGCAAGAGGATCATTTCGCTGCATGGTGACCAAGGGGTGGGTACCTCCACGTTGAGTGCATGGCTACGCGACACGGCGCGGACCGAACGCATCGCCGACGCGGTGGTGTTTTTGGACACCTCGCTTCCTGCCTGTCGCAACCGCTCGGGGATCATTGAACTGCTCGATGCATCTGTCGTCTATCCGGGGTCGGATTTCGACACACGGACGAGCGAGGTACGTGCCATTCTTTCGGCAGACGGCTCCTCTGTGGCGGATGAAGGAAAGCAAAGCTCCATCCTCAGTGAAGCGCTGTTCGTGGATTGGATTCAGGCGCTCTATCCTCAATTGGAATCGGACGCGAGTTCTCAGCGGGAAGTGAAGGTGCCGAAAAAGGTCCTCCTCGTCATCGACATGCATGCCGACAATCAACATCTCGTCGACGCATGGTTGTTGGACCATCTCCTGATCACCGCCTTCATCAAGAAGTTCGCCGATTTTCATCATTATCATTCGCCGTATCTGAAGCCCGACGTTTTCGTCCGCCAGTTCATTGATCTCCGGGTGGTCATCGCCGGCAAATCGCCTTTGGCCTCGGATGTCTCGGACAAACGATGGGAACGATGGAAAAGCACCATACTTCCGGTTCATTTGCGTGGTTTCGACAGTGCGGAGGTGACAGAGGTCTTGAAGGATTTCGCCGTGAGCGATCCCCGAGAGATCAACGAGTGCATACAATCCACGGGCGGACATCCTGTTCTCGTCGCTTCATGGCTGCAGCGCAGAGGTTCCGAGACTTCGTCAGTGGAAGAGTCCGACGTGACACACCACGACTGGCAGTACTTCACCTCATCGTTATCACCACAGGAGATACGCTACCTTCGCATTGCCGCTTCCTGTGAGTGGGTGAATGGTGACGTGTTGAAATGTTTCCTTGAGAGCGATGCCGAGCGCAGCAAAGCGGAGAGCTTCCTCCGAGGTCACTGGTCATGTGTCCCGTGCCTTCATAACGGCATTCCCTCGTACACGCTTCTAGGTCAAGCCAGGACGCGTTTGCGCGCGCTTCCCACGCCGTCCGCGGAACGTTCCATGGATGAGTTGGACATCATCTTCCGGACATACAGCAATCTCGATGATGTCTTCTCTTCACTGCGTCCGCGTCAGATACTCATGGTGCGAGCACTTGCACACGCGGCACGGTTCGATGCCGACCTGCTTCCCGGACGCCTTTTTCCGTATGCGGATGATGATTGGGAGCACCTGTTCACGCATCACGCGGACCTCTTCGACACGCATGCAGCCACGCGTTCCCTGAAGCAATCATTGCGAACCCGCATTCGCGAGAACAACGCGTATTATGCTCCCACGACATGCGAAGAGTGGAGCGCTATCATTTCTTCCTCGTGGCGCGAACAAGAAGCACGACTTGCCGAGCTGATAGCCGAGAGAAAAAGGTCTCAGGCGGCAGATGAACGTCGCTTGGAGACCGTCCTCGAGCAGCTCGCGGAAACGAAAGACAAACGTGAAAAGGCGACCGATGAGAATAGGGAGACGACGGCGTCCATGCGGGGTCTTCAACGCACCACCCCTGCAGACGTCACGAACCGCGACGGTGTCGCTGCCGTCATTTCCTTGATCGTGTTCGCTGTCGTTTCTTTGCCGGCACTCTTTTCCGAATCCATGATACCGGTTTTCGGAATGACACTGGACAGACAGTCCGCCTTGGTCCGCTTGCTTCTCGTCTTCAGTGGCGTTTTCTTCGTCTTGACGTTGGTGTTCGGTGGGAGATCGGTCTATCTCCGAAAACAGAGGGCACAGCAACGGAGAAACATCATCCGCATCAAGGCGCTGCAGGACCAGGTCTCGGAGCAGACGCATGCCTTACGCGAACTCACGGAAACGCGCAACAGTCAAGAATTGAACGCACGGCGTCTGCGTGACGAGATAGCATCCGCGCACGCCGACATAACCCGGCTGTCGACGATTCTTGGTGAGCCGTATATCGACGACCCTATCGATGGGTGAATGGTTTCGCTACGACGAAACGAGGCGACCGATTCGTCGGGAAACGCGAAGGAGGCGCGCATCATCGTTATGCGTGGCTTGAAGCTGAAGTCCGATCGGGAACCCATCCGAGGTCGTCCCCGCAGGTATGCTGATCGCCGGGATGCCTGCCAGATTCGCAGAGACGGTGAAGAGGTCGTTCAGATACATCTCGAGCGGATCACGGGATTTTTCACCACGCTTGAAGGCAGCCGACGGCGTGGTTGGGAGAACGAGCACATCGCATTGGGAGAAGATGGTCGCGTAGCCGTCGACGACCTTGCGCCGCGCCTGTTGGCCTTTCTTGTAGAAGGCATCATAATATCCGCTGGAGAGGACGAAGGTGCCGAGCATGATACGCCGTTGGACCTCCTCGCCGAATCCCTCTGAACGCGACCGCATGATCACATCGTCGGTATCATCGGTGAGAGGTGCCCGGTGGCCGTAGCGAACTCCATCGAAGCGGGCGAGATTTGCCGACGCCTCTGCCGTCGCGAGAATGTAGTACGTGGGAATCCATGCTTCTTTCCCGGAGAGGTCCACGGTCATCGTCCGCATGCCATTGCTTTCAATCGTTCGGATGCACGAGCGGTACGACGCAATGACATCCTCAGAGCAACCTTCCAGTAAGGACTCATGGATGACGCCGACGGTGATCGTGTCATCATGATGATGCAGGGACGAAACCGAAGAATCGGGAGCAAGGGACGAAGACGTCGAGTCTTTCTCATCGTTACCACTGATGACATCGTACACGGCAGCGATGTCGTCGATGGTATGGGCGAACGGACCTATCTGATCGAGCGACGACGCGAATGCGACGAGACCATAGCGGGAAATGCGGCCATAGGTAGGCTTGTAGCCGATCACGCCGCAGAACGCAGCAGGTTGACGAATGGATCCTCCCGTGTCGGAACCAAGGGAGACGTGGCACATGCCATCGGCCACCGCTACAGCGGAGCCGCCCGAGGAACCGCCGGGTACATATTCCGGATCGAGTGGATGTCCGACGGGACCGAAGGCCGACGTCTCGTTCGAGCTGCCCATGGCGAATTCATCACAGTTCGTCTTGCCGATGATGATTGCGCCGTTGTCTCGAAGCTTGCGGACCACGGTTGCGTCGTAGACGGGAACGAACTCGCCGAGCATCCGCGAGCCGCAGGTCAACGGAAGTCCTTGCACGGAGATGTTGTCCTTGATCGCTACCACCATTCCTTCCAGCGGACGTTCGGTACCGTCGTCGAAACGGCGGTCGGACTCCATAGCGCACGCGCGGGCTTCGCTCGCATTCATGGCGAGGAAGACGTTCAGCTCGGAACGCTCATCTACGCGTCGAAGAAACGAATCCAGCTCTTCAACGGTAGTGGTTGCGTGGGATTTCCGGCGCTCAAGGAAAGACGAATAGGATTTCATGGTCTGTAGAGGTCAGGAGTTATGGTTGACGGCGGCATGGTGACGTGATTTACCGTGCCACCGACCCTTGCGCGGGTTGGATGGTCACCATCGGTGCCTCGTGTTGCTCAGGTTCGGGAAGCATCGCCTCATCAACGATCGCATCCGGTTCCGGTACGAGCATGGCATCGACGGGACCGGCAGGACTCTCCGATATCGCACCACCATCCGGAGGATTCGCAGTCTGCTCGGCGACCTCCAACTCTGTGGACAGGTCACGAAGATGCTGTGTGAATTCGTCCTGTGCTTTACGGACTTTCCGCATACCGTTGCCAACCATGGAAGCGATTTCGGGAATCTTCTTCGGCCCGAACAGCAAGAGGATCGCAAGGACGATAAGGAGTATTTCGCCTCCGCCTACATCAAACATGGACCGTTCTCCGGTGATCGTGGTGAATCATCGTTCGATTACTCTTTCGGTGAGCCTTCGGTCGATTCGGACTTTCCATTCGCCGCGTCCTTGAATTCCCGCATGCCGGTACCGAGTCCGCGCATGAGTTCAGGAATCTTTCTACCGCCGAAGAACAACAACAAGCCGAGTGCTATGATAAGCAATTCGGATCCGCCTATTCCAAACATATGAACCTCGAAAAATAGTGTGGTAGTATCACGATGATGGCATTTGCCATGTCACGCCGTCTGAAAATGCTGGGCCAGCGAATGAAAGACTCCCAGTCCATCCGTTCCGCCGAGTAGCGTGTCGCATACCCGCTCCGGGTGTGGCATCAGGCCCATGACATTGCCGTCCGCGGAAATGATGCCCGCGATGTTGTTCAGGGAACCATTGGGATTCGACTGCCGATCGGCCACGCCGCTGCTGTTACAGTAACGGAACACGACGCGCTGGTTCGACTCCAGCTCATCGATGGTCCGTTGATCGGCGAAGTACGATCCTTCGCCATGAGCGATCGGCATGGTCACGAGCTCGTGCTGCGCATACGCCGTCGTGAACGCGGTCTTGTTATTCTCGACAAGCATATGGACGGATGCGCAGGAAAACAATTGGCGCGTGTTCCTTGCAAGCGCACCGGGAAGGAGACCCGCTTCCGTCAGCACCTGGAATCCGTTGCAGATGCCCAGGACGAATCCGCCATTGTTCGCGAAGTCGACCACCGCTCTCATGATGGGCGAGAAGCGGGCGATGGCTCCGCTGCGCAGATAGTCGCCGTAGGAGAATCCTCCGGGGAGAATCACACAATCGATATCCGACGGTATGGACGTTTCTTTGTGCCAAAGGAAACGCGACGAAGCGTGCGCGTTCATGGCAGTGGCATACAATGCGTCATTGTCGCAGTTCGAACCGGGGAAGACGACGACTCCGTAGTTCATGCGACCTCCTGAATCCGAATGTCGAAATCTTCCATGATCGGATTGGCGATGAGTTTCTCGCAGGACTCCTGGGCGATGCTCCGTGCGTGCCCTTCCGTTTCGGCCTCGACGGTGAAGGTGACATGCTTGCCCATGCGCACATGACCCACGGAGGTATAGCCCATGGTATGGAGTGCATGCTCCACCGTCTTACCTTGAACATCAAGGATACCGGACCGGAGCGTTACCGTGATCATCGCTGTGAATGTTTTCATAATGGGAACGTGTAATCGTGATACCGTGCCGTCAACCATCGACCACCTTGTCGATAGATCGACTATTCTTCATTCGGATAGAAAATCTCGTCTTCCTCATCCGTGCCTTCCACTTCCTCGTCAACCGACGTCCGTCCGCGGGCGACGTCCACAAAATAGCGGATGGCACCCACAAGGATGTAACCGACCATGATGGGAAAAACCGCCAGACCGCTCGTAAGGATGGATGCGAAGAGTCCGGCGAACGAGACGACGAACAAAACCGGATGCTCTTTGATACTGCGTTTCGAGGGACGCGGCAGGTTCTCGTACCGGATGGTACTGACCATAGCGCCGGACACGACGAAGGTGACGATATAGACCCACAGTTCACTGCCACCGGGAAGGTAGGGAGCGTTCTGAGGACTTAAAAGGAAATACGTGACGAAGGAAACGATGGTCAAGGCACCCGCCGGAATCGGCATGCCACGGAAGTACTCCTTGTCCTCCAGGGATGCCGTTCCCGCATTGAAGCGGGCAAGACGGAATACGCCTGCCATAGCCGGCAGAGAGGCAAGCAGGATCCCTGACTGCGGATGATGCTGATAGAACGTCTGATACAGCAAGAAAGAAGGAGCGACACCGAACGAGACGGCGTCACACAGGGAGTCCAGTTCCACACCAAGCTCGCTTGCCGACCGCGTCAGCCGCGCCATGATGCCATCGAGCATGTCGAAGATGCCGGCAGCAAAGATGAGACCCGTCCCACGAGGGAAGTCCCCTTGTGAATACGCTACAATGGCCGAGAATCCGCAAAAGAGGTTCGCCAGGGTGAACAGGTTGGGAATGACCGAACGTGTACGTCGAAAAACCACGTGTGACCTCATGTTACGGTAAACGACCCAACAGGGTTTCAGCAGCCCGGACGACCTGGCCTTCTTTGACGAGCACCGTCGAACCCGGCGGGAGGATGACATCCATTCGGGAACCGAACTTCATCATGCCGAAACGCGTTCCCGCCGTGACAGAATCACCGGTTTTCGTCTCGTAGACGATGCGTCGGGCAAGATATCCCGTGATCTGTTTGAACAGCACTTTTCCGTGGGCGTTCTCCACGCCGATCATGCTGCGTTCGTTGAGTTCGGAGGACTTCGGATGCCACGCCACAAGGTAATCGCCTTGCACATACCTGACATGCGTGATCTCACCTGACATCGGGTACCTGTTCACATGAACATTCAACGGCGAGAGGAAAATGCTCACTTGGGTGCCCGGTCCATGGAGGAATTCGTTGTCCTCGACGGGCGTGATCTGAACGACCTTTCCGTCGGCGGGACATACAACCACCTCGGGATGATTCACCGCCTCGGGATGTACGACACGTTCGGGATCCCGAAAAAACCAGAGACTCAAAAGCAGGAGCATGAATCCTATGACCAGCAGGGGATAGGTGATCCACGGACGTGAAACGAAGACGGCGATGACGATGATGACCGCACTGCAACCGATGAGGATGAGGAGATTATCGATGCCGTACTTGGAGAACATATCGAGGGGGCGAAATGGGTGTTCGTGGTGATGGAATTGGACGGCAGACAACTTTTCCACAGCTACGCCGCTCCAACTGTCAACCACTGAAGTGATGCGTATCTTGCGCCTACGAAGTTAGGAAATACCGCACTTTAGCGTTCAGGGTTTTTATCCTCATTGGAGTCTCGCACTATGAAGTTCACGATTGCGTTATCAGAGTTTTCCCGTTCCCTGCAACAGATTCTTCCGGCTATTCCGCCGAAGTCCACCCTGTATGTCCTGGAGCACGTCCACTGCTCGCTGAACAACGGCGTGTTATCATTGCTTGCTACCGATCAGGAGCTGTCCATCTCGACATCGATGAGCGTGATGAGTTCCGAAGGCGGTGAAGTGCTCATACCTGCCCGTAAGCTTCATGAACTCGTCCGCTCGCTCGGACAGGACGGCATGATCGATGTCAGCGTCGATGCCACATCGTTTCAAGTGACGCTCAGAACGAGTTTTGGCGAGTACTTCATCAAGGGAATGGATGTGGCCGAGTTCCCCGTCTTGCCGGAATTCCCGCAAGGCACCTCGGTCACCCTTTCGAAGGCTGCAGTGCAGAGGATTGCCAACAAGACGACGTTCGCGGTGTCGACGGAGGAGTATCGACCGGCAATGACAGGAGTCTACTTCGAATTCAACGCCAATGAACTCATCTCTGTCGCGACGGATGGATACCGTCTCGTGAAGTTGACGACATCGGCAGATGGACAGAAGTTTCCCGAAAATCTCCATGCGATCATCCCTGCACGGACGGTGAATCTGCTGGCGAAAGCCGATTCGGATGTCGTTCTGGCTATTAACAAGACGCACGCGCAGTTCACGAATGATGTCACGACCATCACCACGCGCCTCATCGATGAGAAGTTCCCGAGTTATGATAACGTCATTCCCAAGGACAACGACAAGGTGTGTCTGGTGAAGCAGTCGGAGCTGCTTTCGGCCATCCGTCGGGTCTCGCTGTTCACGAGCGCGGTATCCCCGCAGGTGCGATTCTCTCTGAAGGAGGATCTCATGAATGTGAGCGCTGAAGACAGTGAATCCGGAAACAAGGCGAAGGAAGTCGTGGCATCGGAGTTCGCTGCGGAGCCGATGGACATAGGATTCAACTACAAGTACATCGAAGAGTCGTTGCAGCACATCACCTCGGACGACATGGAAGATGGCATGATCAATCTGTTGCTCAGTGCTCCGACGCGTGCCGTCCTCATCAAGCCGAAATCAGAGAAGGATACGCTTCTCATGCTCGTCATGCCGATGAGAATCTCGTAAGGCACGTGGAAGACGACGGGAAAAACTAAAGGAAATACAAAAGGAAAAACAAAAGCCGACCCATGGGGCCGGCTTTTCTGTTTGTGTTCGAACGTCTTCTGCAGTTGATAAGTACCTGACTCGTTGCTTGGGTAGCGTCCGACTGCCGACGGCGGACGATCTGGTGGTCGCAACGGTCTATTCGTAGTTATCGATCTGTGCGCGCTGCAGAGCTCCGCTGTAGTCGATGTAGACGGACTTCCATTCGGTGAAGATATCGAACACGGTCCAGCCGCCCTCGCGATGACCGTTGCCCGTACCCTTGATGCCGCCGAACGGCATATGCGCTTCAGCACCGATGGTGGGTGCGTTTATGTACGTGATTCCTGCCTCGATATCACGGATAGCTGCGAACGCGTTGTTGATGTTCGCCGTGTAGAGGGAGGAGGACAGGCCGTACTGACAGTCGTTGGCGAGGTGCAGGGCATGTTCGAACGAATCGGCTTTGGAGATGGCAAGCACCGGACCGAACACTTCCT
Organism: Kapaibacterium sp. (SeqCode); assembly: GCA_040398805.1. Taxonomy (GTDB): domain Bacteria; phylum Bacteroidota; class Ignavibacteria; order Kapaibacteriales; family NICIL-2; genus JBBATK01. The sequence continues at coordinate 208,143 of JBBATK010000001.1, forward strand.
CGCGGAAGAGGGTCATCGACGGAGTCACGTCGATGAAGATCGTGGGAGCGATGAAGTTGCCCTTGCCAAGGTCGTTCTCCACGATGCGGTCACCGCCCAAAACGCAGGTAGCGCCCTCTTCCTTCGCCGTGCGAATGAAGTCGAGGATTTTGGCGCATTGACGGGAATTGATAACGGGTCCGACATCCGTCCCCTCGGCCAGTCCGGATCCGAGGCGAAGCTTCGAAGCACGGGTGAGCAGTTTGTTGATGACGGAGTCGTAGACATCCGCGTGAACGATAGCGCGCGACGTGGCCGTGCACCGCTGTCCGGTCGTACCGAAAGCACCCCAGAGGATTCCGTCGACAGCCAGGTCCAGGTCGGCATCGTCCATGACGATGACGGCGTTCTTTCCACCCATTTCCAGAGATACCTTCTTGTTCAGCGTTCCGCAGCGGGATGCGATGTGTTTGCCTGTGGCGGTGGAGCCGGTGAAGCCCACGACGCGGACGTCCGGATGCTCGACGATTTCTGCACCGCACTCGCCTTTGCCGTGAACGACGTTGAAGACACCGGGGGGAAGACCCGCCTCTTCCATGATTTCTGCAAAGATGTTCGCGGAGTGAGGAGCATCCTCCGAAGGCTTCCATACCACCGTATTACCACATGCCAACGCCGGAAGGATCTTCCATGAAGGAACAGCGATGGGGAAGTTCCACGCCGTAATGATACCGCAGACACCGATGGGCATGCGAAACGAAAGGTTCATCTTGTTGGCGAGTTCGCTCGGGGTATTGTACCCGAACAACCGTCGCGTTTCCGTTGCTGAATAGTAGGCCGTATCGATCGCTTCCTGGATATCGCCCTTGGTTTCGAAAACGGGTTTGCCCATTTCGCGCGTCATGACCGCAGCGAGCTCATCCTTGCGTCGAAGGAAAATGTCGCCCGCCTTGCGAAGAATGTCGCCACGTTTCGGTGCAGGCATCAATCTCCATGACTTGTACGCTTCGGATGCGGCACGAACGGCCGCATCGACATCGTTCTTGTCTGATACGGGGAAATGGCCGATGACGTCAGAACCATCCGCCGGATTCGCATTCTCGAAAAACGAGCCTGATGCCGACGGAATCCAGGTTCCATTGATGTAGTTATGAAAGGTCGTCATGGTGGTCCTTTGATCTGTGAGTAAAGTGTCGTGTTGAAGAATGACGTCAAAAATAGGCACGGAGTCGCTGACCGACGGACGAGCCGGGGAACGCTATTTTTGCCAACCACTAACGTGTTGTTCCGCGTATGCATATCTACCCACCGGACTCTCTTCCCGGATATTCGCCCTTAGCCTCTGCCATCATCCGGAAGGATGAGTTCTTGCAGGAGCATCTGAGACATGCGCAGTGTGGGCAAAGGCCAGCTGAACGTCGGCCCGCGGCAGTAAAGGCGATACGGGAATCCATGAAATCACTCACTCTTCATCCGGCGCAGACGGATGCCTTGAATCTGTTTGCCGACGGAGCAGCATGCATAGTGACGGGTCAGCAGGTGGGTTTTCTCGGCGGGCCGATGTATACGGTAACCAAAATCGCCACCGTGGTGAGCAGGGTGCGTCATCGCCGGCTCACCGGAACACCGGCCGTCGGCGTGTTCTGGGTGGAGGATAACGACCATGATCTCGACGAGGCGTCCCGTGCGACGTTGTTTCACAAGGATCATGGCAGTGTCATCGTCTCCGCGCGGGATTACTCGACGACGATCGAGCGACAGTCCGTCGCCTCATGCACGTTCGACGAAAGGGTATCGAATCTCGGTGCGAATATCGCGGGACTTTTTCACGAGGAAGTTGACACGAGACACCAAGTGGAAGAGCTCCTGCAAACCGCGTATGTGGCCGGACGCTCCTGGGCCGACGCGTTTCTCCATCTGCTGAACCGGTGGTTTGCTGGCGAGGGAGTGCTGTTCATCAAGGCGAGTACGGTAAGGAAGATGGGTTTGATGACCGAAATCCTGGGACAGGACCTTCGGGAGCCGGGTCTGTCGGCGGACTTTGTTGATAAAGCCACACGGAAGCTTATAGACGCGGGGTACCATGCGCAGATCAATCCGAGTCGCTTCAATGTGTTCCATCATGATGAACAGGATCGACGTCATAAAATCCATGTGCAGGACACCGATAGTGAGATGGCACGTATCGGAGAGCGATCGTTGACCGTCGCGGAGTTGTCCGCAGCGCTCGAATCCATGCCGGAGAGGTTCTCACCGAGTGTCGTACTCCGTCCTCTTGTTCAGGATCATGTACTCGAAAGTTCGGAGATGGTTGCGGGTCCGGGAGAGCTGGCCTATCTCTGTCAGCTGACGGAGCTGTATGTGCGGTACGGTGTATGTATGCCGATCCTGATTCCGAGATCGGGAGCGACCTTCGTCAGCCAACGCATTGAGCGATTGCTTCAGAAGGAGCGGCGTGAAGCGATGATGTTTCTGAGGTCGTGGGAGGACATCGAGCGCGAGACGACGGTCGAGGCGCTTGATGCCGACCTGATTTCGACGATACGGAAGGGGAATCAGGAGATGGAATTGCTTGCTGGAGAGCTCCTTCGTCACGTGGAGAGTTTCGACAAAAGCTTGTCCGGAGCGGTCTTAGCCATGCGTAAAGCCATGGAGAAAGAGCTAGCGACTTTGGAACGAAAAGTCTCGTCGGCTGCACGAAGGAAACAAGAAGAGCAACTGAAGAGGCTGAGGGAGATACATTTTTTCATTTTTCCGAATGAAAGATTACAGGAACGTGCATTCGTGCCGATAAGCCTTATGAGAGTGGCACGAGAATCAGCGATAGGCTGGATCATTGATGTGATCGGGAATCATCCCGAAGGACATCATTTTCTCATCGACGAATCTGCATATGGGACGCAGCAAACCTGAGCGATGGCACGCCTCTTGTGGTTGAAACTGAGGTTCGAAGCATTCTAAAAAACAGATTCTCTCAAGTTCTATTTGGAAAAGGTGTACCATGCAGAAGCCGTATGTGCTTGTAGTTGACGATAACAGGATCACGACCAAGTTGTTGCGTCGGTATCTGGAAGCAAATGGATTTGAAGCTTCGGAAGCCTATGATGGCATCGAGTGTTTGGAGAAGGTAGCTTTGCGCATTCCCGACGCGATCGTGTTGGATGTGATGATGCCGCGACTGGACGGATACGAGACGGTGAAACGTCTTCGCGAAAATGCTGCGACGGCACAGACGCCAGTGGTCATCGTCACCGCGCTGAACGACGTTGCAAATCAGCTTCGTGCCATTGAAAGCGGAGCCGACGATTTCTTGTCGAAACCCATTGAAGAGAAACTGCTGACGGCGAAAGTGAAAATGCTCGCAACGCTGAATCAGCTGCGCCGCAGAGCGGAAGAATTGGAAACACAATTGCAGGGCGTGTTGTAGTCGTCCTGGCAGATTCCTACGGTTAGAGACCATGAAACCACGCTTCACCTTCCGGGTGCAGCGTGGTTTTTTTTTGTCGTGCGGACGAGTGCGCATCGACGTTCCGTAAATTTCCGAGCATACGATGCGACGGACATATCACAGGCGAATGATGAAACATCGAACGGGTGGGTATATGGGGAAACGAGGAATCGGCGGGACAGCTATGCTACTCGTCGTTCTCAGTTCGGTCCTTCTGTCGTCCTGCGGAAGCATTAAGTCCATAGCCGACGCTTTGGCCGGACTGAAACGATGCGAATTCCGGCTTGCCTCCGTCTCTGATGCGAGACTTTCGGGCTTATCCTTGGCGGATAAGAGGAGTCTAGGTGACTTCAAGCCGCTGACGGAAGGCGTGGAGCTGCTCCAAGCATATAGGAACAAGCAGTTCTACCTCGACTGCATCCTGAACGTGGAGATTCGCAATCCGAACACCGGGCAAGACGGTACTCGTCGTGCGGATGCTCGTATCAAGGGGCTGGATTTCCGATTGCTTGTCGACGACCGGCTGACGGTGACCGGTGACATCATGAAGCCTCTGACGGTGCCGGCAACAGGAGAGACGGTCACGATGCCCGTAGCGGTGAGAATGGATATTCAACAGTTCTTCCGGGACAAAGGGTACGACGATCTTCTCAAACTGATTCTCGCCATTGCGGGTGCGGACGGAAGTGCGTCCCGACTCACACTGGATGTGAGACCGACCGTGGAAACCCCGCTCGGCGAGATGACCTACCCGGAGCGCATCAAGGTGGTATCCAAAGAGTTCCGTAACTAAGAGTTTCGAAACTAACGACGACGAACAACGACGGCAGAGGGGCGGCGAACGAAGACACGCACGCGTGATGCTCCTTGACGGATCAGTCAACAATGTGAATCCCCATGGTTTTTTTCGAAGGTATACACGCTCTGCTTCTCCTTCTTTTTGTCCTGCTTCTCCTTGTGGATGCGCTGACGTCGTTCACGCGGTCGGCATTGCGTTCGGTGAACCTCCAACGGTTCGAGGAGGAGCACGACCACGAAGCATACGACGATATCATCGCCATACGCCAGGAGCATTCTCGTGCCGCTTATGCCGTTGTCGTCATCCAGGTCGTTTCATTCATTTCAGCACTCATCATCTACACGCAGGAGGCCTTTGTTCTGGGAGGATCGGCCGGCCTGTTCGGAGGCTCGATCGTCGTCGTCGCAATCACCCTTGTGCTGCGTGCGGCGTCGGCTGCACTCGGTGAACGGTATGCCGAGCAGTTTGCGGATGTGGGACTCTCCTTCCTGCGCTCTGTCGTCTTCCTTACCTACCCGATCAGTTTCGCGTTAGCCCGACTTGCACAGACGATAGGCGGGCCGCAAACGGAGGAGGAAGCGCGCGAGGAGATGGAGGACGAGATCACCGCTATCATGGATGAAGCCGTTCAAGAGGGGACTCTGGACGCTGACGAATACAGGATCCTCACGAACATCATGCAGTTCAGCGAGGTGACGGTGAAGGATGTCATGACCCCGCGAAACGTCGTGTTCAGTCTACCAACCGACAGCACGGTGTCGGATATCCTGGACAGGGGCGAACTGCAGACCTATTCCCGCTTTCCAGTGTGCAGGGATCAATCGTTGGACGAAGTGGTGGGGTACTGCCTGACGCGTGATATTCTTTACGCGGCTCTTCAGGGACAAGGACATCAGAAGCTCGACACATTGATGCGGGACGTGAATTTCATACCCGAGAATGTCCGCTTGGACAAGGTGCTGGAGGAATTCCTGACGAGACGCCAACACATGTTCCTCGTTGTTGATGAGTATGGAGGCGTCGAGGGACTGATCACCATGGAGGATGTGGTGGAGACCATTCTCGGCGCGGAAATCGTCGATGAAGCCGACAGGGTGGTGGACATGCGTCAGCTTGCGAGCCTTCGACGCGATCAACGCATCGCGGGTTCCCTCCCTCAGATCGATCCTATGATATCCGACAAAGCGGGCAGTCATGTGTCCGATGAGGTCGATTGAAAGGCCATTCGTTGTATGGCCTGGCAAAATCAATCTTGACGTTTTTTAACGTTTCTTCGGTACGCGGAGTGTCACCAAACCCGCCCCGCACGTTGTCTACTCATCGAATCGGGTGTATTTTCGCCCTTCTTTCCTGTAGTTTTGAAGAGGATTGCGTGAATTGGTCTAAGCAGCACGACGAGGCGGACAAGCGCCTGCAAGATGAAATCCGTTCGTTACCCGTGTTTCCGGAGCATGTGGCCATCATCATGGATGGCAACGGCCGTTGGGCGAATTCGCGCCGGATGCCCAGGGTAGCCGGTCACAAGCAAGGCGTGGAGACCGTCCGTGAAATCGTCAAGGCGTCCAGCCGACTCGGACTGAAATACCTCACGTTGTATGCGTTCTCCCTTGAGAACTGGAAACGTCCGCAGACGGAAGTTTCCGCTTTGATGAAGCTCCTGGAGTCCTACCTGAAACGAGAGATCAACGAGCTCCACGAGAACAACGTCCGTATCACTGCCATTGGAAAACTCAACGCGTTGCCTAATCATGTGCACACCCTGTTGACTTCGTGTATGGAGAAGACGGCAGGCAACACCGGTCTGACGTTGAATCTGGCGCTGAGCTATGGCTCTCGATGGGATATCGTGAGAGCATCCCAGCTCCTTGCGCTCGACGTCCGCCGCGGAAAACTTTCGCCGGAGGATATCACGGATGAACTTTTCTCGAAGTATCTGGTGACGAATTTCCTCCCGGATCCTGACATGCTGATTCGGACGAGCGGGGAGATGCGGATAAGTAACTTCCTCCTGTGGGAGATCGCCTATGCGGAGATCTATGTGACAGAGAAGTTCTGGCCGGAGTTCAAACCCGAAGACCTCTACTCTGCTTTGCGGTCGTACGCGCGACGCGAGCGGAGATTCGGCATGACATCCGCGCAAGTATCCGGCGATAAAGAAACCAACCCTTCCTACATTCAACGAGTAGTTAATGTTCTTTCCAAGCGCTCGTAAACGATGGTCGTTCATAGCGGTGATCGTTCTCGCCTTCGTCGCGAGCAGCGTCGTGTTCTCGGCGGGGAATCCGATCATATCGGGTATCAGCGTCGAAGGTAACACCGTTGTCGATGCCGCAACCATCGTATCCATAAGCGGACTGCGCGTGGGACAAGAACTCAATCCGCGGAGCGATGACATTCCGCAAGGCATCAAGGCCCTCTGGGCGAGGAAGCAGTTTTCCGATGTCCGCATCGTCGTGGACCGGGTTACCCCCCTGGGCTTGTTCCTGAAGATAGAGGTGAAAGAGAACCCTCGATTCGACCGCGTCATCATCCAGGGTAATCAGAAGATTTCGGAAAAGTCCCTTCTCGACAGTGTCAAGAAGTCACGTGGCGACCTGTTACCGTATGCCGACGCGCAGGCCATCGGCCGTTCACTGCGTCAGTTGTATCACAAGGAGGGATTGCTCTTCGCGTCCGTGGTCGTTGATACGGGTTCGTCGGAAACGCCGGGATACGTCACGGTGGTTGTGCGCATCGAAGAGGGAAAAGAGTACAAGGTTGGGTCGTTGACCTTCATAGGAAACGCCACCATCAGTGGGGAAGTGCTTTCGTCGCAAGTGGAAGACTCCGATCCTTCCGCTTGGTGGCAGTTCTGGAAGTCGGCGAAGTTCGATACCATGAAGCTCAATGAAGACGTGAAGCGCGTCGAGGCCTATTACAAGAACAACGGGTTCTTGAATGCCGTCGTCCGCGCTCAGGATTACAAGCTGGATGAGAAAGAAGGGAAGGCGCATATCACGATGAGCGTGCAGGAAGGGACAAAATATTACGTGCGAAACGTGAGTTTCGAGGGTAGCACCGTGTACAATCCTGAGTACCTGAAGCAACGCTTGGACATCAAATCAGGTTCGCCGGTGAATGCTGAACGCATTGAGAAGAACCTTAGTGGTAATGAGGAACAATCGGACATCCGTTCGCTCTACTTGGACAACGGTTTCTTGCAAGCGCAGGTTCAGCACACGTTCGATTACGTAGCGAACGACTCCGTGGATGTGAAAGTTCAGGTGTTCGAACGTGACCAATTCACCATCCGTCGGGTCGATGTGGTGGGAAACACGAAGACGCAGGACAGGGTGGTGAGACGCGAATTGTTCACCTATCCGGGTGAGTACTTCAATCGTGCGTCGATCATCCGTTCCATCAAAGGCCTTGGCGTCCTCAACTATTTCAATCCGGAGAAGTTGCGGCCGGACGTCCGACCGGTGTCGCAGAACACCGTCGACTTGGTGTACAATGTGGAAGAACGATCCACCGACATGCTCAACGCATCGGTTGGTTATGCCGGCACGTTCGGTCTTACCGGAAGCGTGGGTGTCACGTTCAATAACTTCGACCTTAGCGATCCGTTCCGAGGCGGGGCCGGCCAGGTATTCACGTTTCAATGGGATTTCGGTACGGCAAACAGACTTCAGACCTTCAGTCTCGGTTTTGCCGAACCTTGGTTGTTCGGAAAGCCGACGTCGCTTGGTTTCAACATCTTCGATACCCGGACCTTCTTCAACGTCAGCGCCCGGCGTACGGGTGCGCAATTGAATATCGGACGTCGATTCCGCTTTCCCGACGATTTCTTCCGTGGGGACTGGTCGTTGCTCGTTCAACGGCAGGAGCAGTATGGTACGACCTTAGCGAATCAATCCGTCGTGTTTTCGGATGTACAATTGACGCAATCGATCACGCGAACGAGTTTCGACAACCTTATCTTTCCTTCCAGCGGTTCGCGTTTCCGGTACTTGAGTCGTTTCGGATATGTCTTCATGAATCCCGCGAATTCCATATACTGGAAGAACGAATTGCAATTCGAGTTTGTCAATCCTCTGCTCCAGATTGATGGTTTCAATAGGCTCGTCCTGTATTTGAACAGCGAGTTGGGGAATGTGACCAATCTTCTCTCTGCCAGCAGCTTCGTCCCGTTGATAGAATATTACAGCATGGGTGGTAACGGACTCGCGGGAATCAACGTCATACCGTTACGCGGATACACCGACAACTCTCTGGCGGTGTTCAATCAGTTCGGTCAACAAGCGAGTCGTCTGATTTTCCGTCAGACGGCGGAACTCCGCTTCGCGATTTCCATGAATCCTATGCCCATCTATGCTTCCATGTTCGCAGAAGCAGGCAATGCATGGCGAAGCTTTTCGGGAGCCGATTTGTTCACTCTCCGTCGGTCCGCTGGGGTGGGTATGCGTATTTTGCTGAACCCGATCGGACTTATCGGATTCGACTATGCGTACGGGTTCGACCCGGCGCCCGGAGATACGAAGCCGAGCGGGTGGGAGTTCCATTTTCAATTTGGTCGTTAAGGTTATCTGTTTCATTTCATTCCATGTTTCTTATGAAAAAGTTTGTCCTGTTTGTTACAGTGTCGTTGTGCCTCTGCAGCGGAGGATTGTTCGCTCAAAAGACCAAAGGCGGCGAAAAAGGTGACCTTCGAATCGCGGTCGTCGATGTAGAGAAGATCGCCAAAGAGTTACCGGAAGCCATAGAAGCCGACAAGAAGTTGACGGATATGAAAAACCGGCTTCTCGATACCGTCAAGGTCATGGAGCAGAAGTTCAAGGATAAATACGAGGCCTACACCAAGGGCCGTTCCATGATGACCGCGGATGCTCAGAAGAAAGAAGAAGAAGAATTGCGCGGTATGCAGAACGCCTACAGCGCATTCCAAGAAGAGAACTTCGGAAACCAAGGTAGCCTGGTGCGCAAGCGCAATGAGCTTTTGCAACCCGTGCTCGGAAAGATCCAAGAAGCGATCCAGGCGGTATCCAAAGAAGAAGGACTCTCGTTTGTCTTCGACAAGGCTGCATCGGCTGTTCTCGTGTTCGCCGATGAGAAGTATGATGTAACCTTCAAGATCATCGATCGCATGAAGCGCTCCAAGTAAGGAGCCGTATCGGTAGACCACCAATCCAATCCAGTTTCGCATGAATCGATCACCATTGAAACTTTCCGTGCTGGTGGCTGTGGGCTTCATTGCCTTGGGCTCCGTAGCAACTGCCCAGAAGGTGGGCTATATGGCTTCGCAGGTGATTCGCGAACGCTGGCAGGACATGATTCAGGCGCAGCAGCGTATTCAATCCATGGTCGATGATTGGAAGCGTGAGTTGTCGACCATGCAACAGAAGATCGACGAGTTGGATGCCGAGGTGAAGAAGAACCGGCTTGTCTGGTCGGCGGAAGAGCGTCAGTCCAAAGAAACGGAGCTTCTCAAAGCGAAGGCTTCGAAAGAAGAATTCGCCCACAAGAAATTCGATCCGGGTGGAGAGTACGATACTCAGGCGACGTCGATACTGAAAAACGTCGAGGAGAAGCTCTACCTGGCGTCGCAAGACGTTGCGGCGGCCGAGGGGTTCGATATCATCATGGATAAGTCCACTCAGCCGATCCCGTACGCTAATCCTAAGTACGACCTCACGGTGAAGGTCATGAAGAAGCTCAATATCCCTGCAGAGGATCTTGAGGAGAAGCAAAAGAAGGCCATCGAAGAGGATCCCAAGAACAAGAAGGACAAGGAGCAGCCGGTTGTTCCTCGTCGTCGCTCTCGGTCGACAGAACAGAAACCCGAGGAAGTCAAACCCGAAGATCCGAAGCCTGTCACACCTCCTCAGGTGTCTCCTGCCGGAGAGATCCCCAGACTATAATGTTCAGCAGACGGTGGCGCCGGTCGGTGTCACCGTTTTTCTTTCGTATCCCATGAAGAAGTTTCAATTGTCCCTAGAGCAGATAGCTCATGCTGTTTCCGGAACGTTGATAGGCGATGGAAACGTCATCGTGACCACCGTGGCACGGATCGAGGATGCAGGTCCGCAATCCATCACCTTTCTGTCGTCGAAGAATTTCGAGCGGTACTTCGAAGCGTGTTCTGCTGCCTGCATCATCATCGACGAGCATCGGGAGATTTCGGGAAAAGACGGACGCAACTACATCCGTTGTGCTCATCCGCATAGGGCTTTCGTGCGCTTGCTCAATCATGTGTTGGCATCGGAGCATCGGCCTGCACCGGGTATTCATCCCACCGCTGTCGTGTCGCCGAGCGCTGTCATCGATCCTTCCGCTACCGTCGGTGCCTATGCCGTCGTGGGTGATCATGCGAGTATCGGTGCGGGTACGGTGATAGGAGCATCGAGTTACGTGGGAGCGGATGCTCGCATTGGGACGGCATGTATCCTTCATCCGCAGGTGGTCATCGAGCCCGAGTGCATCGTCGGTGATCGCTGCATCATCCACGCGCATGCAGTCATCGGTTCCGACGGATTCGGGTATATAGAAAATGCCGACGGCAGTTTCGAGAAGATCCCGCAAGTGGGCAATGTCGTTGTTCACGACGACGTGGAGATCGGAGCCGGGACGTGTATCGACCGCGCTGCTTTGGGCAACACGATCATCGAGCGTGGCGTCAAGCTCGACAATCATGTGCACATCGCGCACAATGCGGTCATAAAGGCAGACACGGCGATAGCCGCGCAGTCGGGCATTGCCGGTGGAACAGTCATCGGACTCCGCAATCGCATCGCCGGACAAGTCGGGGTCGTGGGATACATAGAGACCGCACCCAACGTCATTCTCGGCGCTCAGTCCGGAGTATCGAAGAGTATCGCACAACCCGGTGTGTATTCCGGTTCCCCGGCAATGGAGCTCAAGCAGCGCCTGAAACAGGAAGCGGTCATGAGACGTCTGGCGCGCGATGCGTAAGGACTGTTCAATGCCCGACACAAACGCATAAATCCCCGGTAGACACTTCGATACCTCGGCACTGTGGCGTATTTTTGAGTCCAACGACGCTTAACATCGTAGGACGTATGCTCGAAAAACAACGCACCATCAAGGATCCGGTCAGCTATTCCGGTGTAGGACTCCACACCGGCAACGCCTCCACCATTACGTTTCATCCCGCCCCGGAGAATTACGGATATCGTTTTGTCCGTACCGACGTCCCCGATTGTCCCGAAATTCCCGCTCTCGTCGATTACGTCACCGATATCGCCAGGGGAACGACTCTCGCCGTCGATGGCACGCAGGTCCACACCGTCGAGCATGTGCTTGCCGCCCTCGTCGGACTCCAGATCGATAACTGCAGGATGGAACTCACGGCGAACGAACCCCCTGTGGGGGATGGCAGTGCTCTTCCGTTCGTCGAGGCCTTGCGCACCACGGAGATAGTCGAGCAGAAGGCTCCGCGGGACTACCTCGTCCTCGATGAACAAGTCCGTTATCTCAATGATGCGAACGGTACGGACATCTTGGCATTGCCGAACGACGATTTCCGCATCACGGTCATGATCGACTACGCGAATCCCGCGTTGGGATCACAGCATACGGGACTCTTCGACTTGGAAAAGGAATTCGTCGGTGAATTCGCGTCCGCTCGGACGTTCTGCTTCCTGAACGAAGTGGAGACCCTCTACAATCAAGGGCTGATTAAGGGCGGAAACTTCGATAACTCGGTCGTCATCGTCGACCGCGAAATGAGCGACGATGAGTTGCAAGGACTGCTCGCAAAACTCGGTATCGAAGGCAGCGCCGTCCTCGGCGGTACCGGCATCCTCAATGATAAGAAACTTCGCTACAGGAACGAACCGGCTCGCCACAAGCTGCTCGACATGCTTGGCGACCTAGCGCTTATCGGTGTTCCGATGAAAGCGCAGATCCTTGCCGCGCGACCCGGGCATGCGTCGAACATCGAGTTCGCCCGCAAGGTCCGGAAACATTATCTGCAGAAAAAGGCGCTGCGCCGTCTGCAGCCGAAATATGCCAACGGTGTCGTCATGGACATCAACGCGATCATGAAAGTGATGCCGCACCGGTATCCTTTTCTTCTTGTCGATAGGATCATCGAATTCGACACGGATACCAACCGCATCGTGGGAATCAAGAATGTGACCATCAACGAGCCGTTCTTTCCCGGACATTTTCCTGAGCGACCGGTCATGCCCGGCGTTCTGATTCTCGAGTCCATGGCGCAGTGCGGTTGCATGCTGCTCCTGAATCTCGACGGCATGTCGACGGAAAACAAGCTGGTGTTCTTCATGGCGATCAACAACGCGAAGTTCCGCAAGCCTGTCACTCCGGGTGACCAGCTTGTACTGGACGTGAAGATGACGGCACGACGGTTCAATACCATCTCCCTGCATGCTGATGCATACGTAGGCGAGACATTGGTCGCCGAAGCGGACCTTTCCGCGGCTATCGTCGACAAGGAGGCATGATGTCCACGAGTATCCATCCTACCGCCATCGTGTCGGAAAAAGCCGTCATCGGAGACGATGTGCGCATCGGCCCGTTCGCCGTTATTGAGGAGAACGTCACCATCGGTTCCCGTACGGAGATCATGGCGCATGCCGTGATCTTCTCCAACACCGTCATCGGTGAGGACTGCAGGGTGTTCCCCGGTGCCGTACTAGGTGCCGATCCGCAGGACTTCGCCTACAAAGGTCAACCCACGGGCGTCGTCGTCGGTAACCGTACAACACTCAGGGAATGCGTCACCGTCAACAAGGCGTCGCATGCCGAGACCGTTTTCGTGGGTAGTGACTGCCTGATCATGGCGTACACGCATGTCGCTCATGACTGTGTCATAGGCGACCACGTCGTCATAGCAAATGCCGTCCAGTTGGGCGGTCACGTCCATATCGGCGACTGGGCGGTACTCGGCGGTGTGTCGAAGGTGCACCAGTTCTGCAAGGTGGGTAAACACGCCATGGTCGCAGCCGATGCCATGATCACGAAGGATGTACCTCCGTTCGCGTTGACCTCGCGCCAGCCCGTGCGTATCGAGGGAATCAACAAGGTGGGCTTGTCGCGGCGCGGCTTCACTCCGGAAGAAATTCGCGCGTTGGATGAATTCTACAATGTCGTCTACTTCTCCGGGAAGAACATGACCGACGGACTCGCTGCATATGAGCAGCAAGTTTCGCAGCCGCTTGTGCATGCCACCGACGTCATCACCTTTATTCGCGCAAGTAAGCGCGGCGTCTACCGCTGAATCACGAGCAGCAGCTCGTCCAAGAGTATCTTCTCGGCGAAGGGACTTCGACCCCCGCACATGGCAGGCCGTGCGTCGGCGTCGAACCTGTTAGAGGGCACCGAGCGCGTTCCGGACATCCTCCAACAAATCCGCACAATCTTCCACGCCGACAGAGAGTCGAACGAGGCCGTCGGTGATCCCGAGCTTCGCCCGTTGCTCGACGGGAATGGACCCATGGGTCATGCTCACGGGATGGCACACGAGTGATTCCACACCGCCGAGAGATTCTCCGAGGGTGAATATCTTCAACGCGTTGGTGAACGCTTTCGCCTTGTCTAAAGACCCGAGATCGATGGAAATGATACCACCGAATCCCGACATCTGCGAAGCGGCAAGGGCATGCTGCGGGTGAGAGGGGAGTCCGGGATAATGAACGGCACTGATTTGTGCATTCGTCGACAATACCTCCGCGATGCGCATCGCATTCTCGGCATGTTGACGCATGCGCAAGGCGAGAGTCTTGCTTGAGCGAAGAAGCAGCCAGCACTCGAACGGACCGGGCACGGCTCCTGCTGCATTCTGGATGAATCGTAACTGATCGGCAACGGCGGTCGAGGAGGTGATGACGATGCCGTGAATCAAGTCCGAGTGGCCCCCAAGATACTTCGTTGCAGAATGGATGACGATGTCCGCGCCGAGCGTGAGCGGACGTTGGAAGTAGGGCGTAGCGAAGGTGTTGTCCACCACGAGCAAGGCAGAGGCGTCTTTGGCAACGCGGGATACCATGCGGATGTCCGTAATCGACATCATTGGGTTAGTGGGTGTCTCCGTATACAGCATGCGGGTGTTCGGACGCAGAGCGGCACGGATGGCGGACTCGTCGCGCATATCGACGGCGGTGAAATCGAGTCCGAAATTTCGAAGAATCTTATCGAACAGCCGGAAAGTACCGCCATACATGTCCTCGGCCATGACCACATGATCACCGCTCTTGAGGAGCTTCATCACTGCGTCGATCGCCGCAAGACCGCTGGCGAACGCGAACGAATCCACACCTTCTTCCAGGGCCGTCATGTTGTCTTCCCACGCGAAGCGCGTGGGGTTCTGCGTGCGTGCGTACTCGAAGCCCTTGTGCTGACCGATCGACTCTTGCGCGTACGTACTCGTTTGATACAAAGGAACGGTGACGGCTCCTGTGAGTTCGTCGGGCTCTTGTCCGATATGGATCGCACGTGTTGCGAAGCCTGCGTTCTTGGAAAGGTGTGCCATGATGTTCGGAGCGGATAAGGGTTAAAGGACGAAAGGACTGCCATACACAAGATGCAGGAGCACGGTGGCGACGCTATGAAGCGTCCGCTCTCCTATGTTACTCATGGTGTCGTTCTGCGTATGCCAGTAATGCCGGCGCGGATCGGGAGATTGGTTGCCGATGAGTTCCATATCGATGATATCGATGGCGGGTATGCCGATTTCGATAAGCGGTCGATGATCATCCGTGACACCGCTTCCGAGCTCGGGTACGAAGTAATCGGGCGCATGGGTACGTCCCAATTGCCATACTTTGTCGACGAGACCCGGGGCGGCTTCCACCGACCCTTGTTCCTTGAAGAAGCGTGCTTCCTTGTCGCCGACCATGTCCAAGACGATCGCATATCTCGGTCGTTTCGGTAAGGGGAAGTTCTGTGCGAAGTATCGCGAGCCGAGACAGAACATCTCGCCATCGGTCTTATATCCGATATCCTCACCGTCGAAGAACACGAGATCGATGCCGACATCAGGCCTCTTCATATGAAACACCCGAGCCAATTCAAGAAGCACCGCCACGCCGCTCGCGCCATCGTTCGCCGCAGGGACACCCTTGTTGTAATTGGCGTAATTCGTATCCTCGTCGGATCGAGGACGTGAGTCCCAGTGCGCGGCAAACATCACCCGCTGTGGATTCGAAGGATTGATCTGGGCGACGAGATTGGAAAGATCCCATCGGCGGTCATAGACGGTACGGGAAAAAGACTGTACGAACATCGTGTCGACATGCGGAGCAAGTTCCTTTTTGATGAGCTCCAGACACTCCGCGTGAGCTTTGGTGTTCGGGACTCGCGGACCCAGTGCCACTTGCGCGGCGCAGAGATTCCACGCTCGTTTTTCATCGAACTCGGGAAAGGTTACTGCGGAAGCATCCGTATTTTGCGATTGAGTGTTCGGCGTCTCTCTGCGATTCGAGTTGCACGACGGAAGGGAAGTGATGATAGACAAAACGGCAAAGAGAAGTGGGATTGGACGAAAACTCATCATAAGGGCTCGCTGTTGGTGCCCCGCAAAATACGAGGTTTGAGAGTAATCACTGAGAGCGTAAAGAAGCACGACCATGGGTATTCATGAATTCTCGGACGTCCTGTCTGCTATTGACCTCATCGTTATCGATGTGGACGGCACGCTGACGGACGGGTCGATGTATTTCTCGGAAAACGGAGAAGTCATGAAACGCTTCTCTGTCCGTGACGGTATGGGCATCACGCTCGCTCATCGTGCCGGTATCGAGGTCGCTTTGATGACTAGCGAGACGAGCGACATCGTCGTCCGACGGGCCGAAAAACTCAAGATCCGTCATCTCGTCATGGGCTCCCATGACAAAGGACGGCACGTGCGAGAACTGGCGGAAAAAATCGGTACGGTTCTTGAACGGACGGCTTTCATAGGCGATGATGTCAACGATGACCTGGCCATGCAGGCAGTAGCGTTCAGCGCCTGTCCGGCAGACGCCGCTGAATACATGAAACCGCGCGTTTCATACGTCTGTAGGAACAACGGAGGTCAAGGCGCGGTCCGCGAAGTCATCGATGCCATCCTCGAGGCCCGCGGCTCATCCAAGACTCTCCCGGAGCAGTGGTGACGCGGAATGAGACTGTCGTAGGTGCTTTCAGTCCGCACTGTCGAACACAACGGAAAAGTAACGTCCATTTACAGCAGGAGGTACGTATGTCGGAACGTGAATCATCAAACGGATATCTCAACGGTTTCCTTACTGGAGCCCTTATCGGCGGTGCGATCGGAGCCATGACGGCGCTGATCTTCGCACCAAAGCCAGGTAGGGAACTTCGTAAGGACATAGCTGACCGCTCCGTTGAGCTCTATGATAAAGCTCAGGAGCTAATCGGTCGGGCAGGAATCGAACCCGGCGATGAGGTCGTTCCCGCCGTCATGAACGATGGCAGGGCACGTGCGGAGAGAATCGTCCAGACCGCTCGCGACCATGCGGAATCCCTCATGGCGGATGCCGAGCAGGTGCTTCGTGAAGCCCGTATGAAAGCCACCTCCGTTCGTGATACAGTCACAGAGAATGTCGACCGCGTTCGCGATGCTGCGGCTGCCGGAGCAGAGGCCTTCTCGCAAGAATGGAACACAGAAACTCACGGAGAGGGATAAGCCATGGAAAACGTTCTCCTCGTTAGCGGTATCGTCGGCGTCATCGCCCTTATCGTCGTGTGCGTATTCGTCATCTCGGCCATTCGCCGTCTCAACGACGTCCTCCTGGAACTTCGGGAAACCGTTGGTGAGTCCAAACGCATGATCGCTGAAGTCAACCGGAACTTACCACAGACGTTCGCGACGCTCAATCAAACGGGCGAGCAGCTCCAGTCTACCTTGAAGAACGTCGACGTCCAGGTAGGACAACTCGGCCAAGGGCTGGAACAATTCAAAGAAATCGGTACAAGAATCAACGGACTCGAAGCGAAGCTTCAAGATAAGATCGAAGGTCCGCTCATGCAGGCCGCCGGAGTGGTGTCCGGCATTTCCAAAGCCATAACGACGTTTGTCAACGGCGTGTCCAGGCGTTAGTGCATGACGCGTGCGTACGGTGCCCACGCTCGGTGCGTGCGCGAGCGGCGCAGGAAACGTCGGACGTCGCGACACGCGTCTGTCAGAGACAAAAAAAAAGCCCGTCCTCAGGACGGGCTTTTCATTTTCTGTGCGGGAGAACGGTCGAGCGCTCGGTTTATCGCTTCGCCGGGACTGCTGACAGGCCCGAGCGCATGGCCAGCTCGTACGCTCCGAACATCAATGCTCCATAAACGATATCGGAGAGTAAGGAAGTGCGGAAGAACGGAATCGCCAACGTGTAGCATTCTGCAAGTCCTGCGCCCGTCTGCGGGTACATGCCCGAGAACATCCAGACGGCGAAATTCGTCGCTACGAAGAACAGGACCGAACCGCTAAGGATAGAGCCGATGCGACGTCCCATCGTGTCCTGGGTTGCAAACTTCAGCGTCATCCAGGTCGTGGCCGCAAGACATGCGTACACGATGATCTGCGTGTCGTGGAAAGCATACGCCATATCACTGTTCACAATGGCGAGGCCGATATCGCCGATGACCATGGCGAGGAGCGGAACCAGGTACGAGAGCCGGGAGTCCCGGAACGTCCACGCACCGAAAACCGCTAAAGCCGTCATGGGCGCCAAATTCGGTATCACATGAAAAACGCGTGTAAGAGCTGTCACACCAATGATGGCAAGGACCGTTGCTGTACCTGATAACTTCGATGACATTGTCGATAGATTGTTTTGTGAAGAAATCCTATTTGCTTTGCTGCGGAGGCGAAAATACTACTTTTTGCGCGAGTGAAAGGTCGACGAGCTTTTTTTGATTCACAGCGTCGGTCGCGACCTGCGAACGCCGTTTCGCATTGTTCGACCATTCATCGAGACGGGGAATGACCTACACACGTAACTTTACATAATTATGATTGTATTGCAATGGGAAGGGTGATGAGAAAGGTGGTTCCCATTCCGGGTGATGAATGCTTGACGACAATCCTGCCACCATGATACTCCTCGACGATGCGTTTCGATAGACTTAACCCCAAACCCCAGCCGCGCGTTTTCGTCGTGAAACCAGGCTCGAAAACCTGTTTCCGTGTTTTTGCCGACATTCCTTTTCCTGTATCCTGGACCTCGATCGACACCGTCTGTTTGGCTTCATCGCGCACGACAGTGATGCTCACCTTGCCATCCTTTGATTCCATCGCTTCGACAGCGTTCTTGATGAGATTCTCCAGGACCCAGGAAAAAAGTTCCGCGTTCATGGCGCATTCGATCTTGACGTCACAGTCGCGGAGAATGGCGACGTGGCGTGCCAACTGTGGGAGCCGGCGCTCGTAGTACGAGCACACAGATTCAATGACATTCGCCAGCGGTGTGGTTCTCAAGGACGGCTTGGAACCGATGAGCGAGAACCTGTTGGCGATGATATTGAGTCGGTGGACGTCGTTTTCCATCTCTCTTAGGGTGGCTTCGCGCGACGTCCGGTCTTCGTCCATACGAACGAGCTCAATCCAGGCCATCAGACTGGAGAGCGGTGTTCCGAGCTGATGAGCTGCCTCTTTGGCCATTCCTACCCAGATGTTCGACTCCTCATTGCGTTTTAAATAACTGAAAGAAATGTATCCAATGGCGATGAACGAGGCTGCGATGAGTATCTCAACGTATGGCAGGTACCGCAGGCTTGTGACTAGCGAGGAGTTCGTGTAGTAAACGTAACTGATGATCCTGCCGTAGGAATCCTTGATGGCAATCGGCTGATACTGGAGTCCCATGTCGGTAATCAAGGACTTCACGGTTTCCAATCGGACGGCTTCCGTCGCAGAGGAATCCAGATCCACGTTCATCGTGTACTGATTCAAAGGCTCCAACGGATTCTTGGAATCATCCGTCAGAATCACAGGAAAATTGATGACCGGCGTGATGTGGTCACGCAGAAAGAAAAAGTCGATTCCCTTTTCCGAAGAGGACTGAGCAAACGATTGAATGATATCCGCATAGAGCGCTACTAACGTCTTCTCGCGCTCGACGAGTTGGCCCACGATGGAGTGCGTGTAGAACAAGATACCCGCCACGATCAGAAGCGCAGAAACGGTGAGAAAGACTTTTATCTGCCACTTCGTGACGGATTTCTTCCACCAACGGACAGATACACGTGCAGGCGTTACAGTATTCACGGCAACTTGATATCCTACAATGAGTTGAAACTGTGAATCAATTCAAGAAGATGCGGAACATTGAACGGAATCGAACTTTGAGTTCCCGTCTTCATATTCTTCAAAGTCAACGTTTTATCTCGTATCTCCGATTCTCCAAGAAACACGACGCAAGCCGCATTGCTTCGGTCTGCGTCCTTCATCTGTGCTTTGAAGGACTTGTGTTGGACATCGAAGAGACAGCGTACCCCTGACTCCCTGAGTTCGGCAGCGAGAGACATGGTTGTGGCTGCATGCTCGGTGTCGCTCACGATATACACTGTCGGTAATCCCTCGCCCGCCTCTACATCGGATGTAAGGAGAAGGAGTCGTTCCACCCCGATCCCGAAGCCGACACCCGGGGCCGGGGGACCTTGCAGGGACTCAAACAGATTGTTGTATCGTCCGCCACCGCCAACCGCGTCTTGAGCGCCGAGTTTTGACGTTCTGAATTCGAACACCGTATCTGTATAATAGTCCAACCCTCGGACGAGCATTGGGTTGACCGTGAATGAAACCCCGAGATCTTGCAAGAGAGTTTGCAGGCGGTGGAAATGTTCTTTGGAGGCCGAGTCGAGAAAGTCGTAGATGACAGGAGCATTTGCCACGATGCGCCTGTCGGATTCATCCTTGCTATCCAGGATACGCAGCGGATTCGATTCCATACGTCGTCGCGAATCCTCGCTTAGATCGCTGTTGGAAGCTCCGAGGTAGGAGACCAACGCCGTGGTATAAGCTTGTCTCGACGCGGTCGAGCCGATGGAGTTGATCTCCAATCGCACGTCGTCGATACCACATGCCACGAGAAGGGACTGCGCCAAGTGGATGATATCGGCATCGGCTTCCGGGTGCGGCGAGCCGATGAGTTCCGCTCCGATCTGGTGGAACTGACGCTGACGTCCTAACTGCGGACGTTCATAGCGGAAGCATGGTCCGTAATACCACAGTCGCAACGTCGGATGAGCGCGAAGCAAGGTGTTCTGCAATACCACACGCGCCACCGCGGCGGTCAGTTCCGGACGAAGACAGATGCTGTCGTGCGACCGATCTTCGAAAACGTACATCTCCTTGTTGACGACATCGCTCCCCTCTCCGGCGCTCCGATGAAAGAGCTCGCTGTACTCGATGATCGGCGTGCGGATCTCTTCGTATCCGAACACGTCGGTGATCGAACGGAAAACCGATTCCAGTCGCTGCCACTTACGGACCTCCGACGGCAGGATGTCTTTCGTGCCTTTGATGTTCTGAATCATGATGCAAGCCAGAGAAGAAAAGAACGTACGAAGATAGGGTCACGGACGGTAACCCACGGAATGTCGACGTGAAGCAATGCCGTGTGGCACGATGGGATCACAAGGAGTCGGCGCGAACGAGAAGTTCGTGGATCTGTTCCGGCGTTTCGGCGGCAAGAGCTTCATGCTTGAACCAGTCGGAGGCCACGACGCGGGAGATCTTGCTCAGGAGTTTCAAGTGCGTGCTGACGTGGTCTTCTTTTCCCACGAGGATGACGGCCAGTTGGATGGGCTCTCCGTCCAGCGAATCGTACTCCATCGGTTCAGCAAGCGTGACGAGTGCCGCCGTGGTAGTACGCACGCTGTTCGATTTTCCGTGAGGAAGGGCGATGCCATGACCGATGCCGGTGGACATCAGACTCTCACGATGGCGGATGACCCGACGCACTTCCGCGATATCCTCCACATCACCGTTTCGAGCGAGAATCTCCGGCAGGTACTCCAACAACTCGTCCTTCGTCTGTAAAGACAGGCGTACCTCGATGCGGGACGATGTTATGACGTCGGAGACCTTCATCTGAGCGGCGTTGGTGAACGAGACGTGCAAAAGTAACCACGCAGTGCTCTACGGGAAAGAGGAACCCGACGATCGACGTCATTGTTCGTCCCGCCAGGAGCCGACGCGTACGGAAAACGCATCAGCCAGGTCTCTCGCCACCTCGATATCGGACGCTTCGGCGAGTATCGTGAACTCGCCACGCTCCTTGTCGGGGACGATAAGCACGGAGGTCTGGGCATCGTCGTCGAAGATCTTCACACCGTCGATGAGGTCGCGTCGCGTATCCGCACTGAACTCCATGGCCCGACGCATCACGTGACCCTTGGCATCCCACGGACATGGCACGGATACCTTGGCTTGATGCCGTTTCGGGAGACTGCGATCGAGATCTGCGAGCACATAGCCCGTGCTAGCAAGCATCTCGAGGATCTTAGCGATGGAGTACAACGCATCGGCGGCGAACATGTAGTCGGGAAAGATGAAACCCCCTCGCGTACCGCCAACGAAGGCTATGTCGCCCACGCGGGTCGCTTCCATCATTGCCGCATGCGAGTTCTTGATCCGCAGCACCTCGACGTCGTACTCCCTTGCCACCATCTCTATTTCTTGTGTCGCTTCCACGGGAACGGCTATTCGGTACGGACGCCGATGCTTGTGGGTTTCGAGGAAGAGCTTCGTCACGACGGTGACGAGACGCATCGATGAGAACCAGTAGCCACGTTCGTCGACAAGGGCGACGCGTTCAGCACCGGGATCGATCTTGAATCCTACTTGATATCCCAGCGAACGCATCACGCCGGAGACCTCGTCCTGATTGACCGGGTCGTAGGTATTGATCGACGCCTTCACCGCATCGATGTAACTGTTCATGGCAAGGACGCTGCAATTCAATCGCCCAAGGATATTGGGAAACACCGAGCTCGCCGATCCGTAACTGTAATCGACGAGGATCTTGTACCGTTTGTCCTTGAGCAGATCGACGTCGAGCTTCTCGAAGTACCCATTGATGTAATTCTCGATCTGACGTTCGGGAAACGTCAAAGCGCCGACGAATTCTTGCTGAGCACGCTTGATGTCCTCGCCGAAAAAGAAACGCTCCACCTTCTTCGTCAGGTCCAACGTGATATCACGTCCGTCGCTGGCAAACAGGATGATGTCGCTCTTATGCGGATTGTTGATGGACTTTCGCACGTGGAAGCCTGCCTGGAACGCTCCGTTGCGCGTGTACTGCCGTGTCTGCGGTATGGGTGTGGTTTGAAGGTCGACGACGTTGACACCGACGGACATCAGACCGGTGACGATGGAGCGCTTCATCATCCGTGATGTGGCATCGGAATCACGGGATGCGACAACCGTCGTGGAAATGCCCAAAGCGTTCCCGAGCGATGCCCCCAGGCGTGCACCGAATTCAGGATTCATCTCCACGTTGGAAATACCCGTGATGCGCGCATCGGTGAAAAGTTCCCGCATCCATTTCTCTTCCTGCACAAGCGAGTGGGAAAGACGTGCATACGGCTCCACGACCTTGTTGTTCCAAAGTTTGATGTTCGAGCGGAGCTCGGCATGATTACCGATGGTGCAATGCTCGGCGATGAACACGTTCTCCTCGATGGTGACATGATCGGAGATGACCGTGTCGTTGCAGACGACATCATGGGAGATATCGCTATGGTTACCTATTCTTGCCCGGTTCCAGACGACGGAGGCATCGATGCGGGCTGCACTCCCCACGATGACCTCGTCGCCCAACATCGAGTTCGTCACGACAGCGTTGTCCCCTATCACCGTATTCTTCCCGAGGACGACGAAGCCGTTGAGCGACGCGGTCGGGGCGATGGTGCATCCTTCTTCCATGACGACCGATCCCGAACGGCTGCCGTTGATGGATACCCGTACCTTTTCCTCCAGCACGTCCTGAACAGCTTTCTGATACTCGTTGAGGTTGCCGATATCGCGCCAGTACCCTTTCGCCACGTATCCGAACAGGGGCAGTCCGCGCTCGAGCATAAGCGGAAAGAGGTCCTTGCTGAAGTCGAATTCCCGCTGGTAGGGTATCAGGTCGAGCGCTTCAGGTTCGAAGATGTAGATGCCGGTATTGATGGTATCACTGAAGACCTCGCCCCAGGACGGCTTCTCCAGGAAACGGTCGATGCGACCGTCGGGTTTGGTCAGAACGATTCCGTAGGCAAGCGGATTGGGAACCTCCGTGAGGAGGATGGTCGCCATCGCTTTTTTCTCTTCATGGAAGGCAATGGCCTTGGCAAGATCGAAATCCGTCAACACATCCCCACTGATGATGATGAAACGGCTCCGCAGGTGCTCGGCGGCGTTGCGGACGGCTCCGGCTGTACCGAAATCGGCGGCAGCCAGGACGTAGTCCATGGAAATGCCGTAGGCCGATCCGTCCTTGAAATGCGAGGTGATGTTCTCGGGTTGATAGTACAACACGGACAGCACATCGTTGATGCCATGAGTTTTCAGCAGATTGACGATATGCTCCATGAGCGGTTTGTTCGCGAGGGGCACCATCGGCTTGGGGACCCCGACGGTGAGAGGGCGCAAACGTGTGCCGAAACCCCCGGCCATGATGACTGCTTTTGTGGACATGTGAGCACCTTGTCGATGATGTGGTCGATTCCTCTCTTGTGAGGTAAAATAGAGGGAGAGAGGCATTTGCCGAGCACTTTTTCGTGGAACGTGATGCAAATCATCATGCTCGCATCCACGGGTCCGTTATCCAATGATAATAGGAGCGTTTGTTCATGAACCGCTTTCAGTTTCGGGCCGCAAACCGTATCTTTGCCACGATTGAACCTGCTATGTATCATTAACAGAAAGGGGATGGGGATGTCAACAACGACTATTCTTAAATCCGTCGGGATTGGACTCGGTGCCGTGATCGCCATGACGACCATCGGCTGCACCAAGATGATCCAGCCTGATCAACTCTCGGAACTTCGTGCACTTCGTGCTCGAGAAGTGCAACTCAACAAGTCTATCGCCGATCACGAATCACAGAAAACAAAACTGCAGCGCGAGCTTGCTTCCCGCCAACAGGAGACGAAGCAATGCAACGATCGCCGCTCCTTCGTGATGGCCAAGCTCAGCAGCTTCCCGTCTACCATGGGCGAATCGCTGCCAGAAGCTCCCCCGCCTCCGCCGGAACCGGAGAAGAAATCAAGAAAGAGAAAGTAAACCATTTGCAACACTATCAGGAAACCATTATGAAAAACATAATTCTCGCTGCCGTTGCAAGTGTGTTCCTCCTCTCACTTGTCAGTTGCGGCTCCAGTCAAGTGCTTCCGGCACCTGAATCGAAACTCGACAGCCTTCTTACCTTCGATGAAGCCAATCTTCGTCTAGCCGATTGGCGCACCCGTGTCGGCGGTCTCTCTAAGCGCGATTCGATGCTTGCCATGGATGTTCGTGGATTGGAAGACAAGATCGAAGCGGAAAAGAACGCTGTCAAGAAATGTAACGAAGACATATACGCACTCGTCAAGTCCAACGAACAAGCCGTCCGTGAGTACATGGACCGCGTAGGCAAGTTGGAAGGACGTATTCGTGAGATGCGTGGTCTGGATGATGACGCTTTCGAACTTCGTAAGAACGAGGTCTATGACCTGGCTAAGGAATGGAATGCGATCCGCACCGTCGAATCCGCCGTCCTACCGGAAGTATACGATCGTATCATCCGCGCGCGTGCCGACATCGTCTCGCTGCTCGATCGCAAGCCCGTCAAGAAATCGAAAAACTACACGGTGCGCTCGTGGGAAAAGTATCGTGATTGTTTGTGGAACATCGCAGGACAGGAAGATATCTACAATGACCCCTTCCAATGGGTGAAGCTGTGGCAAGGCAACTCGAACATCATCCGTAATCCCGACATCATCCGCCAGGGAATGGAGATAACGGTGCCGCCTCCGGGTCCGAAGACCACCGAAGAGCAAAAAGCCGAGCGCATGTACTGGCGCAAGAAGCGCGCTGCGCAAGCGATGGTCATGAAGCCGACGGAAACTCCGGTCCAGACCCCCGCGCCGACCAATCCCCCCGTCGCTCCGTCTCCTGCAAAGAAGATGGACGAGAAGGGTGAAAAGAAGGGCAACTAATGAACCTTTGACTCAGGTGCTCATGCAGAACCCCGCGAGACAAGGTCTCGTGGGGTTTTTTGTTCGAACCTGCACGGATGCATGGAGTCGCGACCTAACGCTCATGCCCCGTGTTCACGCATTTCACAACAAGCACTCGTATGGTGGAGAAAAAAGTCAAGATCGGTGAGGTGGACCCGTTGGTCGTGTTGGGCTATAACGACTCCCTGCTTCACTACGTGGAGAGCAGGTTCGATTCCACCATCACCATTCGGAACAATGTCATCACGATTCGCGGGAGCGAGTCCGACGTCACCGACGTGGAGAGCGTGTTCGGAGAAATGCTCTATGTGGCGAAAAAGAAGGGCGCACTCGACATGTCCACGGTGTCGGAAATCGTTGCGCTCGTTGCTCAGAAGCCTCCGAAAAAAAGCGATGAGAAGTCGTCCGAGAAAGAGACCTCCGGTGACAATGTCATTCTTTGGGGACGTAAGGAGCCCATCCGAGCCAAGACCCCGCGTCAGATAGAGTATCTACAGAAAATGCGGACAAGCGATCTGGTGTTCGCCATAGGTCCGGCCGGTACCGGTAAGACGTACATGGCGGTCGCCATGGCGCTCGCGGCACTTCGGAATAACGAAGTGGCGAAGATCGTTCTCTCCCGACCTGCAGTCGAAGCCGGTGAATCGCTGGGCTACCTCCCCGGTGATCTCTTCGATAAGGTCAATCCGTACCTACGTCCGCTACTCGATGCCGTGGCGGACATGTTGACGCCGGAGAAGTTGCGATCGCTTCAGGAGAAGAACGTCATCGAGATCATTCCCTTGGCATACATGCGTGGCCGTACGCTCAACAACGCGTTCATCATCCTTGATGAGGCGCAGAATACGACGCCGACGCAGATGAAGATGTTCCTTACCCGACTCGGCTTCGGCTCGAAAGCGATTGTTACGGGTGACGTCACGCAGATCGACCTGAGTACGAAGCAGGCATCAGGCCTCGTGGAGGTCCGGAAGATCCTCACGGGCGTCGACGGCATATCGTTCGTGGAATTCGAAAAATCAGACGTCATACGTCACCGCTTGGTCGCTGATATCATCGATGCCTACGAACGTGATGCACACAGAGCCAGCATTGATGACCATTCCCGTCAGACACCCAAAGAACCGGGCGCAGAGTCCGGCCGACCATGATCGAATTATTCCACATAGGATTCCTTTCGTTCTCGGTGGTGGACGTCATCGATGTCATCATTTCTGCGTTCATTCTCTATCGTGTGTATCGCGCACTTCGAGGGACGGTGGCTATTCAGATCCTCATCGGACTCGTCGTCCTCATCGCACTCTCCTTCATCGTGAACAGTGCGAACATGAAAGCGTTGAGTTGGATGGTCAATGCCATTACGGGTGTGTGGTTGCTTGCATTCATCGTTTTGTTCCAGCCGGAACTCCGGCGACTTCTGACCGCGTTGACACGGACGAGGATTTTCCGATGGTTCGTTCGTTCCACGCTCAACCAAACCATCGACGAGGTGATCGACGCCGTCCGGGAATTCAGTGAGAAGCACGTAGGTGCATTGATCGTGTTTTCCAAACTCACGAACATCCGTACCGCCGTGGAGTCGGGAGTCCTTCTGCAAGCGGTCGTCTCCACGGAACTGCTGACGTCCATCTTCAATACGCGGAGTCCTCTTCACGACGGTGCCGTCATTCTCGATGGTCAGATTGTCGTCGCCGCCCGCTGCATACTCCCGTTGAGCAATACGATGAAGTTGGGATCGCGAAACTTGGGAACGAGGCATCGTGCGGCTCTCGGCCTTAGCGAGGTGGCCGATGTCGTCGTCGTCGTCGTCTCGGAAGAGACCGGTGCCATCTCCGTCGCGGTGGACGGTGACCTGCGCACCGATATCCCCATCGCGAACCTTCGGGAGACGCTCACCTCGAATCTTTCCGTGCGGACAACCGTCGGCGGCGCCATCCAGGAGCTGAAAAAAGAAGATCCGGCGTAGCAGCCACGTCTGTCCTTTCCTTCACACAATCACCACGACGTCACTCACAAGAGATTTTCCATGCGACCTTCGCGATCACAAGCACTGCCGAACGATATCACTCGCGAAGAGCTGATTCAGACGTTGCGTTCCAAAGGGATACGCGACGAGCGCGTCCTCAATGCCATGGATAACGTCCGCCGCGAGCTCTTCGTTCCCAAGGTGTTCGTCCGCAAAGCATACAACGACGTAGCTCTTCCCATCGGACATGACCAGACCATATCACAGCCGTATACGGTGGCGTTCATGACGCAGGAATTGGATGTACAGCCGGGTGATAAGGTGCTGGAGATCGGCACCGGAAGCGGCTATCAGGCTGCCGTGCTTGCCACATTGGGCGCGAATCTTTTCACCATCGAACGTCAGGCCGAGTTGTATAAGCACACGACTCCCCTTCTTGCTACTCTGCATCCGAACGTGACCTGTCTGTTCGGAGATGGGACGCTCGGTTGCGAGGAATTCGCACCGTATGACAAGATCATCGTCACGGCGGGTGCACCGGTGATTCCGGAATCACTTCGCATGCAGCTTCGTGCCGGTGGACGCCTCATCATTCCTGTCGGTAATCCCGACCAACAGAAGATGGTCGTGGTCGAGAGGATAAGCGAGACGGAGTTTCGCGATCGTGTCGCCGACGGAGCGTTCACGTTCGTTCCTCTTGTGGGACGGGAGGGATGGAACGCTCGCAACGGAGAAACCTCGTGAGCTCACCAAGCATCGCCATTTTCGGTCCGACCGCCTCCGGAAAGACCCGCCTCTCTCTTCTGCTTGCGGAAGCTCTCGGAGCCGAGGTCCTTTCTGCCGATTCACGACAGGTCTATCGCGGTTTGGATATCGGGACGGCAAAGGTCTCTCGGGAGGACAGGATAAAGGTACGGCATCATGGTATCGATATCTGCGACCCGCGACAGCCATACAGCACCGGCGAGTATCGGCGGTATGCCGACAAGGTCATCGCCGACATCCGGACTCGCGGCTGTGTGCCTTTGATCGTCGGCGGAACGGGACTGTATCTATCCTCGTTACTCACGGATTTCCTTTGCGACGAAGACGATCCGCGAAACGTCGAGGTCATGAATGAATGTCGTGCGAGAATAGCTGCGCGACGGGCAGCGGGAGACCACGAGGAACTCTACGCGGAACTGTCGTCGGTCGATCCGGAATCCGCTGCGAAGTATGCCGATAGGAATCCGCGGCGCGTCGATCGGGCGCTTGTGTATTCTCTCGTCAATGGCATCCCCTTTTCCACCGCGCACCGAACACGTACCATAGCGGCACAAAAAGATGTCATCGTCTTCGTCATCGAACGGGAGCGAGCGGAGTTGAGTGACCGCATCCGCCGTCGGGTGGGCGAAATGTGGGAGTCGGGACTGGAGGACGAGGTGCGCGCTCTCGTCAACGACGGAGTGCCACGTAACGCACAGAGTCTGGCAACCGTCGGGTATAGGGAGATGCTTGAGTATCTTGACGGGAACGTTACGCTGAGCGATGCCCAAGAAGCGACGATCATTGCGACACGACAATATGCCAAGCGGCAACGCACATGGGCTCGACATCAATTCACCGACGCACGGAGACTGACGGGATCGGATGAAGAGATGATGAGGTCCGTCTTGAAGGAATTCGAAACATATAACCACTGAGGTCCACGTGAACATCCTGGTAACCAACGACGACGGTATAGACTCACCGGGCATCTATGCCCTTGCGCATGCATTGCGAGACGTCGGCAACGTCGTCGTCGTCGCACCGGACAGACAGCAAAGCGCCGTGGGTCACGCACTCACCGTCAACAGTCCGCTCCGTGCCACTCCCTTCCACAGGAACGACGAGTTCTTCGGTCTGGCGGTGGACGGAACGCCCGCCGATTGCGTGAAGCTCGGGTTGAGCACCTTGATCCGGGAACCCATCGACCTCATCGTCAGCGGCATCAACTTCGGCTATAATACCGCTATCAATGTGCTGTATTCCGGAACGGTGTCCGCCGCAACCGAAGGTGTCATGTTGGGCATACCCTCCATTGCCATCTCCTTGGGGAGCTTTTCCTGGGATGCGTCCTGCAACGTAGCCGCGGAGACCGCGCGCTATCTGGCCTCCGTGTATTTCGAACTGGGGATTCCCCCGGGCACGGTCCTCAACGTCAACGTACCACACCTACCCGCCGATGAGATTCGCGGCATGAAGGTGACGAAACAGGGACATGGTGAATGGTTGGACACCTATGAGCGCCGACTCGATCCCATGGGTAAAGAGTACTACTGGATAAAAGGAACGTACAGGAATCTGGACGGGGATGCTCTCAGCGACGACGTGGTCGTGGACGATGGTTTCATCGCCGTGACACCGATCACGTTCAAGCTTACTGACCATGCCACCATGGAGCGATTGACGGAAAAGCTCGGCTCCCTATGATGAACGCTTGAAGAGGAAGGCGTTCTTCACGAGGTACTCGACGAAGGTGAGGACGGTGAACGCTGCGAGCGCGGATAAGAGAACCACCGGCACTGACGAAGCAAGTATCATCGAAGCAAATCTTGCGGCCTCTGCATACTCCGGAGTGCGCGCCACGCCGACACAGAGGAGAATGAGGAATACGTAGATCATCTGTAGGGCTGTCTTCCACTTGGCGCTGCGACTGGTCTTGAGGGGTTGTCCCTTACTATCTGCATAGACACGTATGACTGTAGTGGCTGCATCTCTCGCGATGATGACGAGCACAAGGGAGAGCGGAGCGATATCGAGAAACACGAACGAAAAGAACGCTGAAAGGACAAGGATCTTGTCGGCGAGCGGGTCCATGAAATTCCCGAACTCCGACTCCTCGCGAAAGCGTCGTGCCAGATACCCGTCGAAGAAATCCGTGATGGCACCGATGCCGAAGAGCAGAATGGCGATACGCGTATCCACGGGATCTCCCGTGATGATGAAGTAGAAGAACGCCGGTGCGATGAACACCCGCAGCGACGTCATGATGTTCGCCCATGTCAACATATCACTGTGTCGCTTCCATGGCTTGTTGAAGAATATCGATGAATGACAGCGCCCGCAGGGAAGCACCGCCGATGAGCGCGCCGTCCACGTCGGGAATGCGGAAGATATCTGTCGCGTTCTTCGCGGAGACGCTTCCTCCGTAGAGGATGGATGTCCGACTCGTGACTTCACACCCGTGTTCTCGGACAATCGCCCTGATCATGGAATGTGTCTGTTCGATGTACGACACCTCTGCTGCAACCCCGCTCCCGATAGCCCACACTGGTTCGTAGGCCACGATGAGAAGGTCTTTCTGCTCGTCCGTGCACGTGGCAAGAACCGACGTCAGCTGCTCCACGATCACGTGTTCCCTCAACCCTGCATCCCGCTGTGCCGACGTTTCACCGATGCAAAGTATCGGGAACAACTTGGCGGAGAATGCGCGCTGAACCTTCTGCGCGACGATGTCCAAAGTATCACCGAACATCGCACGGCGTTCGCTATGACCGATGAGCACATGACTGGCTCCCGTCGAGGCGATCATGGATGCCGAAACCTCGCCCGTAAATGCACCATCGGCATGTTCCGAACAGTTCTGTGCTCCTACCCTCACGTCGCGCTTTTCCAAGACGTCGACGACCGGCTGCAGGGAGACAAAGGGAGGAAAGACGGCGACCGTCACGTTCTGTTTCCTCGTGTCCGCGCAGCCATCGACGAATCGCCGGATGTCATCCGCCAATGTCCGTGCTTCGGGAAGCGAGAGGTTCATCTTCCAGTTTCCGGCAATGAAATATTCTCGCGTCATTGTTTCACTCCCTTCACTTTGAAGATGCGATAATTGGACATGGACTCATCGGATTCGAAGCCCACTCCCCCTTCGATCACCTCACCGATTCGTGTGACCTTCACGTAATCCCGGGAGGATAGCTTGCGCGAGGCATTGTCCCACATCATCGACACACCTTCAACGCGGGTACCGTTGACATCCGACTGGATGACGACATCCCCTGTTGCATACATGGAATTCGTCCTATTGTCCACGCGGGCTTGGATGCAACGTAACTCGGCAAGACGCGCGCCGTCGGTGCCGAAGAAATGAACGACCACATGGGAATCGAGAATCGTCTCTTGCCGCGTTCCGTAAAGTCGTGCACGGTCTGCATGCACACGCGCCTTGGTGACCATGGAGTCGGTGAAGGTGATATCGGTATTCCACACGGTGTTGGATGCTTCCAGTTCGAGCGTGGACGTATCCACTGTCTGTGCCGCCTGCTCCTCCCGACTGCACGAGGCAAGAGCGAAGGACAGCGCACAGCATAGCGCCACGGCACGAGCGTTCATGCCACGTAGGGAATGCTTCGGATGGACGGAACGTGTCACCATCGACAGGGTTGTCGTTGTGAACGGACAAACCGATCCAGCTCGACGGTTCGAGAAAGATACTCTCGAACGGTATGCAGCGGTAACTGCGTAGCGGCATCGCTCAGGGCGGATGAGGGATCGGGATGTGTCTCGAAAAACAGTCCGTCGATTCCAAGGGCAACGGCGGCACGCGTAAGCGCCGGTACGAACTGCGGAGTCCCGCCAGAGGTCACGCCTATACTCGGCTTCTGCACGGAATGTGTGGCATCGAAGATGACAGGACAGCCGGTTTGTCGCATGATGACGAGTGAGCGCATGTCCACGACCAGGTCGTGATAGCCGAAGCTGGTGCCACGTTCGCATACCCATACATGAGAGTTTCCCGTAGACCGAACCTTCTCAACGGCTTTCACCATGTCCTCCGGCGCGGCGAACTGACCTTTCTTGATGTTGACGATACGTCCGCTGTTGCCGGCGGCGACAAGAAGGTCCGTCTGCCTACAGAGAAACGCCGGAATCTGCAGCACATCCGCAACACGCGCCACTTCAGGAACCTCGATGGTTTCATGGACATCGGTGATGATGGGAACGGCATACGTCCGCTTGATTTCCGAAAGGTACTCCAAGGCCGTTTCGTCTCCCACACCGGTGAACGATGCAGAGCTCGACCGGTTGGCTTTGCGATAGGACGCTTTGAACACGAAGGGCACGCCGAGCTCCGTCGTCATCTCTTTCAGAGTCCCGGCGATATCGTGAAGCATCTGCAAGGATTCGACGACGCATGGTCCTGCTATGATCGTCAATGCGGTGGTATCAAGACGTATCTCACTCATGCCGCGAAGTTACGATTTTTGTCACCCACTATCCTTTCGATATCATGCTCATACACGTCGTATTCACCCCGGAATCACTACCCGAGCTTTCAGCCGAGAACGACATCGCTGTCGTCATCGATGTCTTGCGGGCAAGCACGACGATGTGCTCCATGCTTCATCACGGCGCTGAGCGTATCCACATCGCCTCCTCCATCGACCATGCCCGGCAACTCCACGCGAGCATCGATGGCACGCGGGAGACTCGACAACGCCGACTCCTCGCGGGCGAACATCGAGGTCTGCCACCGGACGGTTTCCATCTGGGTAATTCCCCGCTCGAGGCGAGTGACGATTCCGTCCATGGAGCCGTCATCACCTATGCCACCACCAACGGAACGCGCATGGTGGAACGGACACAAGGGGCGCGTCTGCAACTGATCGGTTGCTTCGCCAATCTCTCCGCACTCATGAAAACCATTGTCGAGCAAGGCACGCAAATGGGTTCCAACTCCCGTCTTGTCCTGTGTTGTTCTGGCAACAACGGCGAGTTCTCCCTCGAAGATACTTTTTTTGCCGGGAGCTTCTTGTCGCACTATATTGCAAACGGCTTCGGCCATGTTCTTACCAATGCAGCAGAAGCAGCACTCTGCATTGTTTCGGCATACAATCAAACTCTCTCATTCGGTTCCGAAGGTTCGCGTCATGGACGTGCATTAGCGTCCCTCTCGTTGGGGAAGGATGTGGATGTATGTTTCTCTCAGGATGTGTATCCCGTCGTGCCGGTGTGTGAACGAATGGTTGTGCGTCGTCTTTGATTGGTTCACGTACGTACAAGGAGTACCATGCCGTCTCAACTTGATGATGTCGTGATTACGCGCGCGGTATCGAACAGACAGCGCCGCACGCAATCCCCTTCTCAAACACCTCCCGACCGCTCCGCCAAGCAGCGCGACGAATCGCCGAAACCTTTCGAGGGATCGAAGAACATCATCATCATCGCCCTGCTTCTGGGTGTTTTCTCCTTGCTGTTATTGCTGGCTCTCGCATCCTATTCCACCCGCGATGCGGCCAATGCCGAAATGTCCTTCCATGATATCATGGGAGTGCTTCGGGGAAATGCGGAAGTAAGCGCACGTATCGATACCACGCAGAATTGGTTAGGACTCCTCGGAGCCGTCGTCGCCAACATGTTGTACAACGGTACGTTCGGCATCTGTGCCATCAGCATACCGCTCATCCTTGGGTGGTGGTCCAAAGAACTTTTCCTTTCCCATGCCATAGCACGTAAGACCTTGGAGCGCAGCGGACTCATCCTCTTGGCCGGAGTCATCGCTTCAGGATTTTTCGGAACATTGCAACTCATCACCTGGTTACCGACGCTCCCGCGTGAGTGGAGTGGTGCGGCCGGAAGTTTCCTTTCCGTCATGCTCACGCGCTTCACGGGAACCATCGGTGCGTTTTTCATAACGGGTATCGGACTTTTTTTTACGGTAGCATATGTCACGGAAACGGATCTCGTGGCTTTGTATCACAAATCGCGTGAAATCGGTCAGCGCCTTGCGGACTATCTTCAATCACTGCGCCGCGCGCCGGAAACGGAGCTCACCGAAGATGATGCCGACAGCCAGGTGGATGCGGCTGCCGACGCCGATACGACAGAACTCGAAGAGCAGCCACCGGTGCCGGTGCGCGCCCGACGTTCCCGCACTGCCGATAAGGAAAAGGTCACCGAACCGGCTCGCTTCCTTCGGAAGAATCTCCAACCGGAAAACACTCTTCCGTTGTTCGAACCCGAACCGACGATCATCCGTCCGGAACGTCATGACGACACGCTCCATATCCCTGATGCGAACGCTCACGAACATCCTGAGTCCGCATCAACCGTCGTGCGTGGTCCTTTACAGCGCGGAGGCGACGGCCTGATCGATGGCATTCCGGGGGCTCCTCCGCCGATGGGAATGGCGGATAAGACGATGGACGATGCAGCTGACTTCATTGACGACGATACGGAGGCCGAGAGCGACGAGTCGTCCGCATCCGTGGTCAGACCGGGTGGCGCAAAGCTTCATTTGCAGGTCGAGGAAGTCCAGTTCGACGATGATGTCCAACCCATCGAGCAGCCGGACATCTACGACGAACAGATATCCTACACGCCACCGGGCATGGAGCTTCTGGACAAGTATCCGGCGGAGCACCTGGCCGACGACGACGAACTGAAAGCGAACGCGCTCATCCTGAAAGAGAAGCTCGAGACGTTCAAGATCAAGATTGAAGACGTGACAGTGACCCCGGGACCGGTCATCACCCAATACGAATTCGTCCCAGCGGCAGGAGTGAAGATTTCCCAGATCGAGTCGCTGTCTGACGACATCGCCCTTGCCTTGAAGGCAAAAGGCATCCGTATCATTGCGCCCGTTCCGGGCAAAGGCACGGTGGGTGTGGAGATTCCGAATCACAAGCCGTCCATCGTCCACTTCTCCAGCATCATCACGTCGAAGACCTTTAACGACAATGACAAGCAGCTTCCTATCGCGTTGGGAAAGACGATCATCGGTGAGACATTCAGTACCGACTTGGCGAAGCTTCCGCACTTGCTCATCGCGGGATCGACAGGTTCGGGTAAATCCGTCGGCGTCAACGCCATCCTGATGTCGTTGATTTATAAGATGCATCCACGCGATCTGAAGTTCGTCATCATCGATCCGAAGAAGGTGGAGATGACGTTGTATGCGGGCTTGAAGCATCACTTCCTTGCCGCCTCACCAGATGTCGATGAATCCATCATCACGAGTCCGCAGAACGCCGCCCTCGTCCTCAAAGCACTATGCATGGAGATGGATCAACGGTATTCGATGCTCTCGGAAGCCGGCAAACGGAAGATCACCGAATTCAATGCGATGGTCGCCTCGGGAACAGCGAAAAACAAGGCGGGAAAGACGCTTCGTCCCCTACCCTACATCGTCGTCATCATCGACGAGCTTGCCGACCTCATGATCACGGCGCGTAATGAGGTGGAAGAGCCGATCATCCGTCTGGCGCAATTGGCGCGGGCTGTAGGTATCCATCTCGTGGTCGCCACACAACGTCCCAGTGTGGATGTCATCACGGGACTCATCAAGGCGAATTTCCCGGCGCGCATGGCCTATCAAGTGGCGTCGAAGATCGACTCACGAACCATCCTGGATTCGTCGGGTGCAGAGCAATTGCTCGGAAACGGGGATATGCTGTTCACGCATGGCGGAGTCAAGCCGATGCGATTGCAGAACTCGTTCGTGTCCACCGAGGAAGTGGAAGCCATCACGTCCTTCATCGCGCGCCAAAGGGGGTACTCATCTCCCTACATGCTACCGTCCGTGCTCGCCCTCGAAGGCGCGAACAAGGTGTTGATGGGTGATCGTGATCCGCTCTTCGAGGACGCCGCAGCCATCGTCATCAAGACCCAACAGGCATCAACGTCGTTCCTGCAACGGCGACTGAAGGTAGGCTACTCCCGTGCAGCTCGCATCGTCGATGAGCTTGAGTATGCGGGTATCGTCGGTCCGGCGGAAGGCAGCAAGCCCCGCACGGTGCTGCTCGACAGCGAAGCCGAATTGGAGCGCATACTCTAAGGAGTTGCACTTCACGAGCGCGGATGCTCCAACGTGTAGGCGACGGCCGGATCGGTCGACCCGGTACGTGGCATGACTTGTCCGTTTTCGAATCCTTGCACCTCTTACGAGAGTTTCGAGAGGAAGTACGCATAGGTCCGTTCCAATCCCTCGGCGCGTTGCACCTTCGGCTCCCATTGCAGCAACGACTGTGCTCGTGTGATATCGGGCTGGCGTACTTTAGGATCATCTTGCGGCAATTCGCGGAATTCTATGGGACTGGAGCTCTTGGAAAGAGCTCGTATCTCTTCGGCGAGTTGGAGCATGGAGACTTCGTCAGGATTTCCCACATTGACGGGATCGTGCGTGGGGGCGTTCAATAATCGGACGATGCCCTCGACCAAATCGCTGACGTAACACACCGAGCGTGTCTGCGAACCGTCGCCGAACACCGTCATCGGCTCATTCCGTATGGCCTGCGTCATGAACGCCGGTATTGCGCGTCCGTCCTGTATTCTCATGCGCTCCCCATACGTATTGAATATCCGTATGATCCGCGTATCGACGTCATGGTACCGATGATACGCCATGGTCATTGCCTCGGCAAAGCGCTTGGCTTCATCATACACACCTCGGGAACCAACGGGATTGACGTTCCCCCAGTACGCTTCCGGCTGCGGATGGATGAGCGGATCACCATACACTTCGCTCGTGCTCGCGAGCAGGAACCTCGCATTCTTCGCTTTGGCGAGTCCTAAAGCTTTATGCGTTCCAAGCGATCCCACTTTCAGCGTCTGAATGGGATACTTCAGGTAATCGATGGGAGATGCGGGAGACGCGAAGTGAAGGATGGCATCCACCGCACCATCGATGAAGATGTAATTGGTCACATCATGATGGATGAAACGGAAGCGAGGATGACCGACCAGATGAGCGATATTCTCCGTACTGCCGGTGATGAGATTGTCCATGCACACGACGTCATAGCCGTCGGCAAGGAAACGGTCGCAAAGATGGGAACCGAGAAACCCGGCACCGCCGGTGATGAGGACACGTGACATAAGAACGTAGGAAGATAGATTTCGGATGATATCGGCCCCGCGGAATGTCTAGGCGGCGGATCCGAAAAGAAGATACATCTGTTTGACGAGAAGCAGGAGAAACGCTCCGAGCAGGAACCAGGTGAACACCACGGGGAACCACGAGCCGTTCGAACGACGGACAAAGACATCGAATGCGTCGAGGTCACCCGACTCGTCGATGCGCTCGCGCGTCACCGACGCCACGGCGATGTCGCTTTCCGTTGAGAGACGCATGAGAACGGCGAATCTCTTTGATTCGCGTTTCGCTTGATATCCCCAAAGGGTGAGCAACACAAGATAGATCTGATATTGATCCAGTCTGAACGCGGTCATGACGTCGCTCGACGAGAAGTGCAACGTATACGCCACGATCCATAGGCACCCCGCAATAGCGAAGGAGGTGCGCAAGACGCTTTTCATTCTACGTGAATCGCTGTCGGTGAGCTCGGCAACCGATGGATGGATGGTCATACGATGATTCCTCTGCGATGACTGGTACAAAAAACCCCCGTCGAGGACAGGGGTTGTGATTCCAATGTACGCTTCTGAAGATTACTCTGCTGCTGCTTCAGGCTCGGCGGCAGGAGCTTCAGGAGCTGCAGGAGCAGCAGGCTGCTCCGCTGCAAGCTTGGCTGCTTCCGCTGCCGCGGCTTCTTGTTCCGCCTTTTTCTTTCTGTTGTATTTCTCGCGATGATAGCGCTTTTGGGCTTGTTCACGATGCGCAACGACTGCTGCTTCCACTTCTTCCGCGGGCTTGCCCTTCCCAAGAAGGTTGCGACGCAACAGGACGCCATCGAAGCTGAGGATCGAACGGACGCGATCGGTAGGCTGGGCGCCGACACCCAGCCAGTACATGGCGCGGTCGTGATTGATAGTGGCCGTTGAAGGCTGTGTCATGGGATCGAATGTTCCCACCTGTTCGATGAACGCGCCATCACGCTTCTTGCGGCTGTCGATGGCGACGATGTCGTAAAACGGCTTTCTGATACGGCCTTTACGACGAAGACGGAGTTTTACCATTATGGTACCTTATAAAATGTGATTAATACGTGGTAGAGATTTCGCACCTCGGAACTTCTCATCCGCTTTTCAGGTGCGTCGGATACTTCCGACACTCTAATCACAGACCGACAAAAATTCTGACTCTCAGTTCTTTCCGAACATACCAGGCATACCGAATCCACCCGGAAGCTTCGGCATCTTCATCTTTCCGTTCGTCATCTGCTTCATCATTTTCTGCATGTCCTCGAACTGCTTGATGAGACGGTTGACATCCTGAATACTCGTTCCGCTACCTTTGGCGATGCGCAAGCGTCGTGAACCGTTGAGGATCTTCGGCTGTGAGCGCTCCTGCTTCGTCATGGAAAAGATGATCGATTCGATCTTGCTGAACGCGTTATCATCGATCTGGACATTGCGCATGGCCTTGTCCATACCGGGAATCATCCCTAAGAGGTCCTTAATGGATCCCATCTTGCGAATGACGTTCAATTGCTCGAGGAAGTCGTCATAGTTGAACTCGTTCTTCTTGATCTTCTCTTCGAGCTTCTCCGCTTCCTGCTCGTCGAACTGCATCTGGGCTTTCTCTACCAGCGACACGATATCTCCCATGCCGAGAATACGGGACGCGATACGGTCCGGGAAGAATTGCTCCAGGGTGTCCAGTCGCTCGCCACTGCTTACGAACTTGATAGGCTTACCGACGATTTGGCGGATGGACAAAGCCGCGCCTCCGCGAGTGTCGCCGTCGAGCTTCGTGAGCACGACGCCCGTCAGTGCCAAGGCTTCATGGAATGCTTTTGCCGTGTTCACCGCATCCTGACCTGTCATGGAGTCGCAGACGAACAAGACCTCGTGCGGCTTCGTCTGCTCGCGGATTGTCGACACTTCCTTCATCATCGCCTCGTCGATGGTCAAACGACCCGCCGTATCGATGATGACATAGTCACGGGCGAACTTGCGCGCGTACTGCAACGATTCCGCAGCGATATTCACCGGGTCCGCGCCTTCCATGGAAAAGACGGGAACGTTGATGCTTTGAGCGAGCGTCTTCAACTGGTCCACCGCTGCCGGACGGTAGACGTCGCAAGCGACAAGCAACGGCTGACGTCCTTTCTTCCGCAAGGAGGCGGCAAGCTTGGCCGAGAATGTCGTCTTTCCCGAACCTTGGAGTCCGGCCACAAGGACGATCGTCGGAGCTTGCGAGGACTGAATAAGATCGGACTTCTGACTCCCCATGATCGAGACCAGTTCGTCATGGATGATCTTCACGATCAATTGCTCCGGAGAGACGCGGGCTTTAATCTCCGTGCCAACCGCCTTCTCCCGTACCTGATCGATGAACGCCTTCGTCACGTCCAGATTGACATCCGCCTCCAAAAGCGCTTTGCGCACCTCTCGCAGGGTTTCGTCGATGTTCTCTTCCGTTATCCGCGATTGACCGCGGAAACGTTTGATGGCATCTTCCAGACGTTGTTGTAGGGACTCGAACATGGTTTAGGCGTTTCAATAACAGAGCCACAAAAATACAGTGCAGAGGTGAAAGCGCCAAGGAGAGAGTGGAAAGCGGCGGTTTCGTAGATTCGCGAGCAATCAGCGCGATTCTTACGGGATGTCGCATTCGGTACACCAGACGAAAAAGGTAACGATGATCATTGGAATTTGTGGTGCCGGGACCATGGGTCGAGGGATCGCCATTGCCATAGCGCATGCTGGCATGGAGTGTCTCGTTTTCGAGCCGTCCACCTCCGTTCGCGAGCGAAGCGACAAGGCCATCCGCGATCACTTCGAAAAAGCGGCGGCGAAAAACAAAATGTCGCAGTCTGAAGCAGCCGAGGCTATGGCCCGGTGCTCGTTCACAGACTCGCTGACCGCCTTTTCCCCCTGTTCCATCGTCATCGAAGCCATCGTGGAAATCCCCGAGGTGAAGCATGCCTTGTTTGCGGATCTGGAGACGATGGTAAGCGAGTTGTGCATCCTTGCAACGAACACCTCCTCGATTGCCATCGCATCATTGTCCAAGGTTCTCAAGCGACCCGAACGATTCATAGGCCTGCATTTTTTCAATCCGGCCAACATCATGAAGCTCGTCGAGGTGATACGCGCACCGCAGACGACGGATGAGGTCGTGAAGACCTGCACCGCTTTCGCCCTCAAGCTTGGCAAGTCGCCCGCTGTCGCTCGCGACGTCCCGGGTTTCATCGTCAATCGCGTGGCCAGGAACTATTACAATGAGTCACAGCGTATCGTTACCGAAGGTGGGGCTTCCTTCAAACAGGTCGACACCATCATGAAAGCGGCGGGATTCAAGATGGGACCCTTCGAGCTCATGGATCTCATCGGTGTTGATGTGAATCTTTCGGTGACAAAATCCATGTACGAACAGTACTTTTACGAGCCTCGCTTTCAGCCCTCCGGTTTACAGCAGTATTACGTGGATGCAGGACTTCACGGTCGTAAAACGGGGAAGGGCTTTTACGACTATACCGAACCAGCGTGAGCATCCTCGAACTCCTTCGTCATCTGAGTACGCGCCTGGCTGTTTCGTCGGGCCGTCGGCGGTTCCTTTCGTTTGCGAAAGCGGTGGCGTTCACGAGTGTGTTTCTTGGAAGCGCTGCGATGGTCATTTCACTCTCGGTCCTTGCCGGATTCGACGTCGCACTCCACTCGCTTGCAGAGTCCTTCACATCCCATATCCAAGTCCGTACACGTGGATATATGCCGCTTGGTGAAAAGGACGCGTTGTTGCGGTCCATCCCGGCAGTGAGTCCGGATATCGTACGC
Organism: Kapaibacterium sp. (SeqCode); assembly: GCA_040398805.1. Classification (GTDB taxonomy): domain Bacteria; phylum Bacteroidota; class Ignavibacteria; order Kapaibacteriales; family NICIL-2; genus JBBATK01. The sequence goes on from JBBATK010000001.1 coordinate 249,126, forward strand.
GTCGACGAGGTCATCAGCGTCAATGCGCTCCTATATGCGCATGGTTCAACGGAAGGAGTCATCGTCAAGAGCTTGCCGAAACGTTTGTATGCGCCCACTGGTGCGCAAGCGGACGATAGAGGGAATCGACGCGTCGTTGCGGGAAACGCTGAAATCTCTGGCGTAAGCGACCGCGACGTGGCCATCGGCGCACGCCTTGCGTCGCGTCTCTCCTGTTCCGTGGGTGATACGGTACTCATCACGACTTCTTCGTCCGACCTTCAGCAGTATTCCTCGTTCGATGTCCTGCCCGTGCGCATCGCTTCTATCTACGAGTCAGGAATGACGCAATACGACGACATCTACGTGTTTGCGCCGTATGCGTTCAGTCGTTCCATCATCGATACCCTCCACTCGGGTGCCGTGTATGCAGAGATATGGGTGAAAGACCGTCGGATGGTGTCTGGTATCGCTGCATCCATAGCGGAGCAGCTTCGATACGCTGTGGAGTGCACGACCGTGGACGATCTGCACCGTGGGATGTTCTCGTGGATAGAGATCCAGAAGAAACCCATTCCCTTGGTCATCGCTTTGATCAGTATCGTCGCGGTCTTCAACGTCGTAACCACCCTCCTCATCAGCATCGTCGAGAAGACGGCGTCGTATGCCATCCTTCAGACGCTGGGTCTGTCCCGTAACGCCATCATCTCCTTGGTATGCTGGCAAGGACTGCGGTTGGGATTCGCGGGCTCTTCGGCCGGTTGCCTATTCGCTTTCGGAATTCTCTACGCTCAGAAGGTGTTCGGACTTGTACGACTTGACGGAGCGATTTATTTCGTCGATACCGTCCCCGTCGTCCTTGATATATCCCATAGTATACTTGTCATCGTCATCGCCTCGTGCATCTCCCTGGTCTCAACCTTGATTCCGGGACTCATCGCTTCGCGATTCTCCCCCGTCGCTTCCCTTCGCTTCCGCTGAGTCACAGCGTTCGCCGGCGTGCGATGTCCTTCTGCGTCACTCGTCGGCTTCGTATTTTTGCACGTCCGCAGTCGACGGTCTTCCTACGATCCATGATAACCTTCTCAACCATCCTATGATCAACTCCATCATCGAGATGCTCGGCAGTCAGAGCGATTCTCTCCTCAACCACACCTGTACGACCATTCCGAAAGAATCGATTACGGTACCGTCCCCCGACTTCGTCGATACCGTGTTCGCAGGAAGCAACAGGAACAATCGCGTGCTTCGCAACCTCCAATGGATCAATGATACGGGTCGGCTGGCAGGAACGGGATATGTCTCCATCCTCCCGGTCGATCAGGGAATCGAGCATAGCGCCGGTGCGTCGTTCGCGAAGAATCCCCTATACTTCGATCCGAGCAATATCGTCCGCCTCGCCATCGACGGTGGCTGCAATGCCGTCGCATCTACCTTCGGTGTCTTGGCCCTGTGCTCACGAACCATGGCTCACAAGATCCCCTTCGTGGTAAAGATCAATCACAATGAGCTCCTGACCCATCCGAACAAATTCGATCAAGTGCTGTTCGGAACCGTACGTCAGTGTGCCGACATGGGTGCCGCCGCGGTCGGAGCGACCATCTATTTCGGCTCTCCGGAAAGCACCCGTCAGCTCGTCGAGATTGCGGAGGCGTTCGCATTGGCCCATGAGCTGGGAATGGCGACCATCCTTTGGTGCTATCTCAGGAATCCTGCCTTCAAGAGCGACAAGGACTATCACACGAGTGCCGACCTTACGGGACAGGCCAATCATCTCGGTGTCACGATTCAAGCCGACATCATCAAGCAGAAACTTCCCGAAACCAATGGCGGTTTCACGGCGCTGAACATGGGATCGTCCTCGTACGGTAAGACGGACTCCCGCATCTACTCCCAGCTGACAAGCGATCACCCCATCGACCTCTGTCGCTACCAAGTGGCCAATTGCTATATGGGCAAGATAGGCCTGATCAACAGCGGCGGAGCTTCGGGATCCAATGATTTCGCCGAGGCGACGATGACCGCTGTCATCAACAAGCGTGCGGGTGGCATGGGCCTTATCTCCGGACGTAAGGCGTTTCAACGTCCGATGAACGAAGGTATCAAACTGCTGAACACGATACAAGACGTGTATCTGTGCAACGATGTGACGGTGGCATAAAACGACATCCATGAAATCACTGCTCGCGCTCCGACCGTACATCGCTCGGTATTCCCGCTACATTTTCAGCGGCTTGGTCTTCGTGACCATTTCCAATGCGTGCTCCGCATACTATCCGCGCGTCATCGGTGCGACGGTGGACCTCATGAAGAATGAGGGATTCGATACGTCGAGTGTCATGACGAACATCGGGATGATCCTGCTGTTGACCGCCGGGAGCGGATTCTTCATGTTCCTAACCCGCAAGACGATCATCGTCGCGTCGCGTAAAGTGGAGTATGACCTGCGCCGCGATTTCTTGGAAGGAATCGAGCGCCAAGATCCCCTCTACTTCGCCCGCACTCCCACGGGCTCCCTTATGGCTCATGCAACGAACGATATCGCCGCTGTCCGGGAATTCATGGGACCTGCCATCATGTACGGGGCCAATACCATCACGACCTTCTCGTTCGCGCTTGCGCTCATGTTCGGGCTGAGCACGGACATCACCCTGGTCGCTCTCATACCGCTGCCCTTCATGGCCGTGGCCACGTTCATTCTTGGCAAGAAAATCCACATCGCCTACAAGCAGGTGCAGGAGCAGTTTGAGCATGTGACGACGGAGTCGCAGGAAGTGTTTTCCGGCATTCGCATCATCCGCGCGTTCGTCCGCGAAATGCAGGAGCGTACCATCTTCTACAAGGAAAGTCACGCGTATCTGACGAAGACCATGACCCTGGCGAGAATCCAGTCCATCATGATGCCGTCGATGATGGTACTCGTGGGAAGTTCACAGGTACTCGTGTTGAGTTATGGCGGGAATGCGGTCATCGAAGGGCGAGCGAGTATCGGTGACCTTACCCAGTTTTTCATCTATCTCAATCAGCTCATCTGGCCGGTGGCTGCCATCGGTTGGGTGACGAATATCGTACAGCGTGCGTCCGCCTCCACCGGTCGTATCATGTCCATCATGCATCGGACGTCGGATCTGGTGGATTCCGGCACGACACCCTTGGGAACGGAGTTCGATATCGAATTCGAAAATGTCTCGTATCGGTATGCGGAATCCTTGCCGAACGTGCTCACCGGCATTCGGTTCCGTATACCTTTCCGCTCGCACATCGGCATCGTGGGAACGGTAGGATCGGGCAAGTCGACGCTTGTGAAACTGATTCCGCGTCTCTTCGACTGCACGGAGGGCTCCGTCCTTCTTGCAGGCCGCCCCATCGCTTCCTACCGGCTCGAGGATGTGCGAGGTTCCGTCGGTATGGTCATGCAGGAACCCTTCCTTTTCAGCATGAGTGTGCGGGACAATATCCGCATGGGCAAGAAGGATGCGTCGGACGATGACGTGATCGCGGCTGCGACCATGGCGCAATTGCATTCGGAAGTGTTGACCTTTACGAACGGGTATGATACCATTGTCGGTGAGCGCGGTATCAGTCTGTCCGGCGGACAGAAACAACGTCTTGCCATTGCGCGGGCTTTGATTCGCAAACCATCGGTGTTGATCCTCGACGACGCCCTCAGCGCCGTCGATACCGCCACGGAGCGTGAGCTTCTCAATTCGCTGGGTAGGATGCGGAATAACCAGACGACCATCACCGTTGCGCACCGTTTGTCGAGTGTCATGGGCTGCGATCACATCATAGTCATGGACCACGGCACCATCATTGAAGAAGGCACACACGAAGAGTTGCTCGCTCAGCAAGGTCAATACGCCATGTTGTATGAACGCCAGCGACTGGAAGAAGAGATCAGCGAGGAGTCGGTTCCCTGAACGGTAACCACTGCTGTCCAACGGACAGACCTCATCACGAGAACCCATAATTATTTCCGCTCCGCTTATGCATTTCTCCGCAAGCATCCTCGATCAGATCGGCAATACGCCTCTTGTGCAACTACGTGTTCTGGACGGGGACTTGGCTCCGACCATTCTTCTGAAGATGGAGAGCTTCAATCCCGGTGGATCGGTCAAGGACAGGATCGGCATTTCCATGATCGAAGCCGCCGAACGGGACGGCCTCATTTCGCCGGGCGATCTGATCATCGAGCCGACCAGCGGTAACACCGGAATCGGTTTGGCGTTGGCGGCCAGACTCAAAGGGTACCGGTGCCTCTTCGTCATGACAGATAAAGCGTCGCAGGAACGCGTGCGATATCTGAAAGCACTCGGTGCGGACGTGCTCATCGTTTCGTCGGCCGCAAAACCGAGCTCGCCCGAGTACTATTTCAATACCGCACAGCGACTCGCAGCGGAGATTCCCGGGGCCGTCATGCTGAACCAGTATGATAACCCCGCCAACCCCGAAGCACACTACAAGACCACAGGTCCGGAAATCTGGAAGCAGACCGAGGGACGTGTCACGCATTTCATTGCTGGCATAGGAACAGGAGGGACAATTTCAGGCACAGGACGGTACCTGAAGGAGCAGAATGCGGCTGTTAAAGTAATCGCCGCCGACCCCATAGGATCGAGCATCAAGTCCTTCAAGGACTTCGGACGTCTTGTCGAACCTCTTCCCTACCTCATCGAAGGCGTCGGACAAGAACGTATCCCGGGAAACCTTGATTTGCGGTTGCTGGATGATATCATCAACGTCTCGGATAAGGATGCGTTCATGACCGCCCGTCAATTGGCCCGACTCGAAGGGGTCTTCTGTGGCGGCTCGTCCGGAATGAACGTGTTCGCCGCTCTTCATCTCGCCAAGAACCTCGGACCGGACGACGTGATCGTCTCTATCATCTGTGATACCGGTGAACGATATCTGACGAAGCACCACAGTGATGAATGGCTCGCCGAAAAGCAGTTATTGCCCGATGATTCGCCGTCGGTCGGACTCGTCCTCGCCTCCAAGGTCCGCGGATCATCCGTCCCTGCCCTCGTGGCCGTTCAACACTCCGCGACGGTCGCAGAAACCCTTCAGCACATGCAGAGATACGGAATATCACAGATACCGGTCTTGGATGGAGATCTGGTTACCGGAAATGTTCGTGAGAACAAACTGATGGCCGCGGTGATCGAGAACCGCGAGGCGATGATTCATCCTGTCGGGCAATACGCGGAAGCTGCGCCTCCGATCGTCGAATCTCACGAAGACATCGCTGCCGCCATCAGGCTGCTTCGCGACAACACCTACGTCCTTGTGCACGAATATCAACGGGTGGTCGGCGTGCTCAGTCGCCATGACGTCCTACAGTTCCTCTAGGGTTAGACCATGTCGCCGGAGAACGGAACCTCAGGATGGAACGACGACACCGCGAGCACTGCGGACGGATGGGAATTCGGGGCGGCTTTTGTCGAAAAAAAAAACGCCATGTTCAACACAATCAATCAAAAAAAAAGGAGCAACAATGTTGCTCCTTTTGCATTTTGTTTGCACACTTCTGTGCTAACGGGCGGGCAAAATAACACCTGTCACCAATTCACCAAAGCGGAAAATCTCATGGTGTTGGCAAGAGGATGGTTTTCCTCGATCGTATTGATGAAACTGAAGTCGAGCGTGAACATATCGTACTTCACACCTGCCCCAAACGTCAAGAATTTGCGGTTTCCGATGCTTGCGGGCTCGGTAAAATACCCGGCGCGCAGTGCAACGACTTTTTCATACCAGTACTCCGTTCCGAAAGAGAATTCCTGCCCTCCGACACTCCAAGCCGTTACAAATGAACGAGGTAGCGCGTCCGAGCTCGTAGCGTTCCGCTTCACGAGGAGTTTTCCCATGTCAACTGCGAACGTCAAGTCGTTGAATTCGTCATGGATAGCATTGATTGCGATACCAAGTTTCAACATCGTAGGGAGAGGATCGGATTCGTTACGATAGGTCATCTTCGGACCAACATTGGCCAAGTTGAATCCAAGGTTAATCATGTTCGACAGGTCGATATCATCGGAGATTCTCCAGTTGCTCGGTTTCCACAGGAGGCCGAAGTCGAAACCACCGCTCACACCGATTCCCGCGGCTGTTTGACCGGCTTGTGCGGGTGCGAGGTTGGAGCGGATGTACCGCAGTTGAACGCCGGCTCCAAGATCGTCACCGATGAGGGTTCCATAGGAGAGGCCGAGCGCAAACTCATCCGAGCGGAAGGTACCGTGAACGCCGCCATTCTCATCCGTCCGCTGGAACTGACCCAGATTCATCAGGATGACGTTCGCGGCGATGGTGCCGTCAAGATCCGGGACGTACTGGCCGTAGGTGCCATACGCATAGTAGAGATCCGCATTGAACTGAGGCAACCACTTCGAGTACGAAAAGGAAAACTGATGGTCCTGTTGCTGTTGGAAAGCTAGGCCACCGGTGTTCCAGAAAATGGCATTGATGTTGTCGGCGAGCGCCGTACCGCACTCACCCATGCCGCTTGCCCGTGCATCGGGGGTGATGAGCAGAAAGGGCACGGATGAACCACCGGCTTGCGCGAAGAGCGGAGAGCCGACCAGGGCCATAAGAAGGGCTCTGCGAAGAAAGCGTGCCATAGTTTGATGAAGCATAAACGACTCCTGAAGATAGATTGATGTATTATCGACTCAAGACCGCCAAAGCCGTAATCGTTGAGAGATTGCCGGAAGCGGTGGTAATGTGTAAAACGACGGGATAAACACCCGATGGCAGTTCGTTACCCGAGGCATCCTGTCCATCCCACACGAAACGCGCACTCTGCAAGGACGTGGAGGTCATGGATTCTTCGCGAACGAGGACGCCATTGACGGAATATACCTTGGCAACGATCGACAAAGGAAACGACTGGTTGTGGGTGAAGAGGACCGTTGTCCGGGTTTCGAACGGATTCGGGTACACCACCACCCTGCCGCTGACAAAGGTACTGTCTCCCGGGGCGACGGAAAAGTAGGTGGAACGTTCACTGTAATTGTTCAGCACGTCCCATACCCGCACACGAACGGAGTGCATGCCCGGAACGAGGTCGAACAACTGCTTGGTTGCGCTTCCAACGCGGGAGTCGGTGAGTGAGCTCACATAGTTCTCACTGAGATCGATGGACTCTTCAGAGTCGTCCAACCATGCTTCGATCTTATGACCCACACCCAGTCCGGTGCTATTGATACCCGTTTCGTCCCGCAGTGCAACGATGAGCAACGGATTCTTACGAACGATATCACCTGGGAGGAAGGTCGTATTGTCAAGGAAGAGACCGACAGTAGGTCCCTCACTATCAGCGCGATCGGTCGTGTCGATCCCGCCGACAGAGAATGCCCTGGAGTTGCCGCGGGCGTGCCGGTTGTCGTCTGACTGGGCGTAGATGAAGATGCGGCCGTTCTTATTGGTAAATGCTATGTCTTTCGGAACGACGAACACTGCACGAAAGACGCCACCATCCACTTTGTAATTACCGCGATGGAGCGTACCGCCGAATTTCACCATATCGTAACTACTGGAATCGCCGATGGAAAATGCCGATGGATCCATGAATCGGCGGAGAATGTCCGCATCGAACATGCTGACGGTAGCTGCACCGTTGAAGTCGCGTACTGTTTCGTCGGAACCGAATTTGCGGATACGTCCCGCGAGATTCACTGTGGATACCGCCCTCACGTTTGCCGATGTCTTGGAATCGGTTGAGATGCCGTTGATGGAGTCGACGGAAGCCACGAGATCCGGAAGAACGAGCTTGAGAGTCGGATCGCCAAGCAACATGAACTTCTGGTCGTTCTCCCCGCTGTGCAACTGCTTGGTGGCATTGACGACGTCACCCATGGTGAGGTAGTTGCCCTTCACATCGCGACTGAACATCTTGCGGAACAGGGTTCGACCGATCATAGCATTCAGCGCCGAGAACGACACCCGACTGGACGTAAACGCACCGATCGCACCGCCGCGACGGCTGGTGAGCATGAGTTCGGCACCGCTCTGGCTCTCCGGCAGATCCCAGCGTCCGAAATCGCACGTGGCTGCCACAAGGAAGAAGAGTTTGTCGTAGTTCGTGAATTGCGGAATCGTGACATCACGCGACAGCACGGTCTCATGCGCCCATACTTTTGGGTTGCCGTGTCCGATCCAGTTCAGCAACAAGGTACCTTGATTGTTGACGGCAGACAGGATATCCTCCGTGACTCGGGGTTTGAGCTTCCCTTTCGGGATATTCTCGGCAGGATACTCGGCCATGTAAATCTTCCGCTGGATCATGTCTGCCGGCATGCAGGTCGTGTCATTGGACAGTACCTCCGATTGATTCGTATGCAGGTCGCCGTCCGACCTTCCGTTCGACGTGGGACCGTCATCGGCAACAAAGGTTGCCGTGGTCCTCCAGAGATCCTTCGAGGATGATTCTTCGTAGTGTCTGATCTTCGCGATGGCAGCATCGCCACCGGCTCGGGAGTCGATCGGTAAACGACCGATCGGGATATCGGTCACCTCATCGTCTCCGACGATTCGGACGAAGAAATCGTCCGTGACATAGCTGCTTGTGTAGTAGCCGATATTGATGTCATTGAAACGTTCATCCGTCTCGATGGTCTGCCACGAAGGTATGTAACTGGTCCTCTGCGTCGTGATGTTCTTGTAATCGTAATGACCGTCACCCCACAGAACCACGTACTTCGGTTTGACTGTCCATGTCCTGTATGCATGCGATATGAAATCGCGGATGGCACCAGGATCACCGACGCCACTGCCGAACTCGTTGACGATGGCGCTCATGGGCACGACGCGAACATTCATTCCGGATTTTCCTGCGCGATATGTTGCGAAGTCGTTGGCAGACGAGAGGAATTCATCAGCACTCACGACAATGACCTCTGCCGAGATCTCCTCGTCGCGAAGGTATGTCCAGGTGACAGGAACGGGATCCGCCGTTCGAGTTTTCGCTGAGAGGAAATAGGTCCGCGGACCGGTCACCGAGTCCAACGCAACGGCGAATTGAAAAATGTTACCGACTGACGACGTATTCCGCAAAAGAATAGGATTCTGCGGATCACTCACATCGAAACCGAGGAGGGCCGGATTACTGAAGCCACCGATGGAATACTGCGTGGTGCCTACTGCTCCTATGTCCGAGTATAGCGTCAGCTCGTCATTGACGGCAGAACACACGGCAGGATAATGGATCTCGAAGAAATCAAGAAAGGCATTACCTCCGCCGCTGACATACGGATTCGCGTATTCGAAGCGAAGGTAACTGTTCCCGTCGGCATTCACGGACTGCGCGGGAAGCGTCCCGCGGACTTTCATGGACACATATTCCGCATATCCTGGCTCGTTGACGCCGATGAGCGGAACATCGGTGACCTTGACACCATTCTCACTGACGGATACCTTTGCCGAGAGGTCCGGACTGAAGACCTCCTTGTGTGCCACATCGATGACATACTCTACAGAGCCATTGCGAATCAACCCAGGAAGTTTCGTCGAAAACGTCCGCGGGAGCACAGCATCTATCTGCTGACCGAACCATCGCCGACCGGAGCCTCCCGAGTACGCATTGACCAGTTCTTCTTCTTGAAACACTCTCGCGGTGAATTGCGTAGGGGTATTCGCATAGGGAGCGGGTGCAGGAGTCGCCTCAATCGCTCGCTTTCCAGGCGTCCCACCCCACGTAAGGAAGTAGTACGACTGTTCGTCATAATGATTGATCCGGTGTTCAAAGCGACGGTTCTTCGCGTTAAAGGTGAATCCACGTTGAGCCGAGGCGTAGAAGATGACATCTAAAACATCTCCATTCGACGTGGTATTGACGATGATCGGTATCTCGTTCAGTCGGTTCTTGATTGACAACGAGGGCGCTTCCGGAAGCTCCGAACCACCTCTGCCGTAGATTTTGACCGTACCTGCTTTAACCGTCTCCAGTCGAACGCCAAGCTTGGCAAGCGACTCGGCACGTACTCGGTAGACACCCGACTCTTTGATCGGAATCTTGTACCACGTGGACTGACGAGACGAGTCCGAAGCGACAGATCGTTTCTTCGATGTTTGGAGCCGAACGCCCGAGGATTTGCCCTCAGCGGATTTGCCCTCAGCCCCGAGACTCTTGTTCCACAAGCGCACAGCGTGGTCGTTCAGCGTCTGCGTCGAAACGACGGGAAGCCGATCAGACTCCGCGAACGTCCCTTCGACGGAACCGAGTATGGGCGTGAATGTTAGTGTCATGAGCACCGAATCGCAGACGATGCGGGATTCGGAGTTCTTTGCAGGCTGTTCGCAGACGGAAATGAATCGAACCAGATGCTGCGATCCGCTCTGTCCTAGATAGCTCAAACGAACGTATGGTACACTGCATCGGTCATCTGCGAGGTTCCATACTCCTTCGTTCGGCGTGCCGGTACCGCTGACGGTGAACGTCTCGAACGTACCATCAGGCCTGACGAGTCGGCAATAAAGAACGCAAGATGCCACATGCCAATCTTTCTCTCCCGGAACGCTGATGAGCTCTCGAACGGCAGGAGCAACGACCGGGCGAGGACCTTCGGCAATGACGATTTCCGATGGGGCGTTGACCCGTGGAACGAGGCGTAAGAAATTATCAGACCGGAGAGAATCCCAGCGAGCTATCGGCGACGTGACTCGGAGTGTGAGCCGGTCGCCCGTGGACTCCACGACGCGGACCGTCGCACCTTCTGCACAAAGCAGAGCGGAACTCACGATGAAGTTGAAGGCAAGGAAGAGAATGTGCGCGCGTAACCGCATGGGATACAGCAGTTGATCGTTAATACTCATGGCATGCAGACCGGAACCGCGTCCGATGTGACGAGCCGTTGAAAAAGAGTAGAGAATGATCGATAGGCGCGTGAGGAATTTTCGTAGAGAGACGACCAAATATAGCCGAAGATTGTTCACCTTCAAAAAAAGAATCTCTCGTGACGATGACGCATATTTTCCTACGTTTTTCTCCACTTGGTACCAGCCCATCTCCAACGTGCCGTATTTTGCCACGTATTTCATTGGCAAAGCATGGCTTCGACTCTCGTTTTTGCGGTCTTTTGGCTTTCCGTCGCCGGAATCATCCATACGTACCTTTTGTTCCCGTTGCTTCTGAGTTCAATTGCGGGAATCAAGAGGCGCTCTTTAGGCGAAAAACACATGGATGATGCGGTTGTTTCCGTTCCGGACATCACCATCCTGATCGCAGCATACAACGAGGAGAAGAACATTCGTGAACGGATCGAGAATCTTGCTCAGTGCCAGTATCCGATTGGAAAAATGTCGGTCTTGGTAGGTTCTGACGGGTCCACCGATGCCACGAATGCCATTCTTGCGGAGCTATCCTTGAAGTATGATTGGCTCGACGTGGTCGTTTTTGCTGAGAATCGAGGTAAGACCCCTGTCGTGAATTCCTTGATCGCCAAAGTACGAACGCCGATAACCGTTCTCACCGACGCGGACACCATTTTCTCGACGGATGCACTTGTATCCATCGTCCAACCGTTCCGTGACCTGAGGGTGGGGTGCGTGGCCGGCGTGAGACGGGTACGCAATCAAGCAGTCGAATCCGTGACCTCGCTCCAGGAGTCATCGTACTTGGATCTCGACAATAGAATCCGCGTCGCCGAAGGTGAACTCGGTTGCATCATAGGTGCGCATGGAAGTCTGTACGCAATCCGCACGGAGCTCCTGGAACGGATTCCGGAAGATCGGCCCTTCACGGACGACTTTTTCCTCTCGATGATTCCGTTGGAGCGTGGTTTCAGGGTGATGCAGGCAGATCGTGCACTTTCTTTTGCGGAGGCCGCGGCGAGTCCGATGAAAGACTTCATGCGCAAGGTACGCTACTCTTCTACCGCATTCGCCACTTGTTTCCGTTTCGGCCACCTTTTATGGAGCAGTCGGCCGCTGGTCGCCTACTGCTTCTTTTCGCATCGTGTCTCGCGGTGGTTCCTTCCCTTTTTCTTAATGATTGCAGTCATCACAAACGTCGCTCTGCTGGGGACCGGATTCGTGTATTCCGTTGCTCTTGCGATTCAGTCGCTCTTCTATCTTGGGGCTGTCATTGGCATTCTCATCCCGTCTACCGTAGCCCGCTCGCGGGTTTTCTCGCTTTCGGCGTATTTTGTGTACTCGAACGCAGCGTTGTTCGTCGGATTCTTCCGTTGGATATCCGGTCGCGCCTCTCATCGTTGGGTACCGAGCCGGAATTGAGAAAGTAATCTTCCATTGAACATGTCCATGTCTATGTCTCGCCATGCTATCGTCGGTCTGATTTTCGTCATCCTCGTCTCCTTGTCGGCACACGCGGCGATCGATCCTACATCCTGGTCCCTCTCTCCGACGAAGGTGATCATGGCGGCCGGTGACACGGTCGTCGTCAAGCTCAAAGCGAAGATCGATGAGGGATGGCATATCTACGGACTCAAGGACTACATCTCAGCCGATGGCGGGGGTCCGCAGAAGACGGAGATAACCATGGATGGTAAGACATTTTCTCTGCTTTCCCAGCGGTTCAAGACGTCGAAGCCTCTTGCCGTCTTCGATTCCAGTTTTGAGGTGAATGTCGAGAAGTTCAAGCACGATGCGGAGTTCACCCTCCCCATTACATGTCTGCGATCGCTCGCACCGGGAACTTATACAGCAACCATCGTCGTGTACTTCCAAACGTGTACCTCGAGGAACTGCCTGCCGCCGAAAGAGATCAAACTTCCTCTGACCATCCAGGTGACAGAGGCCAAGCAAAGCGCGTTACCAGAGGGTGGCGTCGTTCCGCCGCCGGCATCCTCGGACGGGAGCTCGGCACCTGCGACTCAACCCGAGGAAGAGAAGCCTTCGCAGAACATACCTTCAACGAATTCGTCTCCGTCCTCGACCGACGAGGAGTCGGCAGGAGGACAGGATGTACCGAAGAGCTTGATGGCTCTCATACTGCTCGCTATGGGATTCGGTGCGAGCTCGTGGGTCATGCCATGTGTCTATCCCATGATTCCGATCACGGTTTCCTTTTTCACAAAACGTTCGGAGAAGGAACATACCAGACCCATCGTCGATTCGCTCGTGTACTCGGCCGGAATCATGAGTACGTACGTCGTCTTCGGGGCTATTGCCGCCATCTTCTTCGGGGCGACTGCAGGACGTGATTTCGCTTCGAACCCGTCGGTGAATCTTGTGCTGGCGCTTCTCTTTGTCGTCATCGCCGGCAATCTATTCGGGATGTACGAGATCGCTCTTCCCGCATCATGGGTCAACTCGCTCAATCGTCAGTCATCGAAGAAGAAGGGATATTCGTCCTCGTTCCTCATGGGTATGGTGTTTTCGCTGACGGCGTTCACATGCACGGTGCCGTTCATCGACTTGGTGGGTAAGATATCCGCCGGTGGAGAGTGGTTTCGTCCCATCATCGGCATGAGTGTCTATGCTGCTGTCTTCGCCTTGCCGTTCTTCCTTCTCGCACTCTTCCCGTCCACCCTCACCCGTCTGCCGCGCTCGGGTGCGTGGATGAATAACATCAAGGTCGTCTTCGGATTCGTCGAGCTTGCCTTCGCCATCAGCTACTTCGCCCGTGTGGATAGTCTGTCAGGAACGGGCATCCTCTCTCGTGAAGCGGTCTTGAGCATTTGGGCAGGATGTTCCTTCCTCATCATGCTCTATATACTCGGCGTCTTCCGCATGAAAATGGATAGTCACGTGGACCATATCGGCGGATTTCGTGCAACGCTCGCCCTCGTGTTCGCGGCATTGACCTTCTACATTTTCGACGGCATCAAAAGTTCGTCAGTCGGTCCGCTGGAACCGTTCGTCTACGTGGAGTCGGCGAATCTTTCGGCCGGCGCAGGCACACCAAGCACCTCGCAGACGAAAGGAGGATCGTCAGTCTACAATGGCGAGTGGCTGGAGGATCTTGACAGCGCCCTTGTCATCGCAAAGAAGATCAACAAGCCGGTGTTCATCGACTTCACGGGGATAAGCTGCACGAACTGTCGTTGGATGGAGAAAAACATGTTCCCGAAACCTGAGGTACGCGCGCTGATGCAGCAGATGGTGCTCGTTCGGGCTTATACGGACCGACGACATGTGGCTCGTGACCGGGCATACCAGGAGATGGAAGACCGACGGTTCCACTCCACCCTTCTTCCGTTGTACGTTCTTCTCACGCCGAACGATACGTTTATCGCATCGGCTACGTACACGCCGGATGTTCAGGAATTCGTCACCTTCCTCAAGTCCGCAGTCCCAGGCGGCGTCGCCATCTCGCAAGCGATAGAGTCACGCTGATCAACCAAGACTAGAATGGAGCGTCGGCGGGCAACTGCGGATAACCACCACCGCTACCATCGTCGAATCGTGCATACGCAAGGTTCTCAAAGCGCGCGTAGTCTTTGATATACGCCGTGCGCACAGTATCGATAGGACCGTTCCGTTGCTTCGCGATAATCAGTTCGGCCGTACCTTCCGTCGGCGTACCGTCGTCGTATTGCATGATTTCATAGACCTCCGGACGTGTCACGAACATGACCACATCGGCGTCCTGCTCGATACTGCCGCTCTCTCGAAGGTCCGAGAGCATGGGACGTTTGTCGCTCCGCGCTTCGACGGTGCGGTTTAGCTGGGCGAGCGCAACGACGGGAATATCCAACTCCTTGGCAATCTGCTTGAGGGTCCGGGATATGATGGAGATCTCCCGCTCACGACTCTCGGCTTTCGGTGCGTGCATGAGCTGTAAGTAGTCCACGAATATCAAGCGAACGTCGTGTTCGACTTTCAATCGCCGGCACTTGGCGCGGAGTTCCATCAAACTCAACGAGGGACTGTCATCGATGAACATCTTCGCTTTCTCGAGGCGTCCAATGGCTCCGACGATTTTCTGCATTTGATCGCCCGAAATCCTTCCTGTCCGGATGTTATGAGCATTGATGCGCGTTTCTGCACTGATGAGACGCATGATCAATTGCACGCTCGCCATTTCAATGGAAAAGAAGGCGACAGGAACATCGTATTCGATGGCGGCGTTTCGCGCAATGCTCAGCGCCAGTGCGGTCTTCCCCATGGAGGGACGAGCGGCAATGATGATGAGGTCCGACTTCTGAAACCCACCAAGGAGTTCGTCAAGTTTCACGAAGCCCGTCGGCACTCCGCTGACACCGCTGTCTCCGCCCCGATCCACGAGCTTGGCGATGACGTTGAATGTCTCCCGAGCAAGCTTATTCATTCCTGCGTACGTTTTTCGAAGCCGCTTTTCGGCGATGTCGAAAATCTCCTGCTCCGCTCTATCGATCTCTTCAAGGGCATCCGTCGTGTCGTCATAGCATGATTCAATCATGTTGCCCGCTGCTTGAATAAGGCGTCGTTTCAGATAATGCTCTTGAACGATACGCGCATGATGTTCCACAGCGAACGATGTCGGTGTCTGCGCATTGATTTCCGTCAGGTAGAACGTGCCGCCTATGCGCTCAAGTTGTCCTTGTCGACGCAGTTCTTGCGATAACGTGATGATGTCCACCGGAGTTCCGCTCTCGAACAGCGCACAGATGGCAGCATAGATGGTCGTATTCGCTTCCGAATAGAAACTGTCGAAGTCCAGGATCTCGATGGTCTTTGCTATGGCACCGCGATCAACCATCATCGAACCCAAGACATTGACCTCCGCCTCGATGGAGTGAGGTGGGATATTCTGCGTACGCAGATCCATGGAGGGAGCTTGTTCTCGGGATCGCGAGCGAACGCGAGCTTTTCCTGTATCGTTCATGAGGGCTTAGTGGTTGTTCGTTGGGTGACGAAAATAGCACGATAGATGTCCAGGGAGCGTATGTCGATTATGGACATTTTGTGCACACGTTTTCTACAATGTGCTTTCTTTCATTTTTTTCTGCTTTGCAGAGGAAGAAGTCTTATATTGACGCACGACGTGTGAAATCTTGCTACCTTTAACGCTCTTCAACATTCGTTCTCTTCTATGATTTTTTCCCGCGCATCCGAATATGCAATTCAGGCAATGCTCTACCTGGCAAAACGCACAGAGTCTGAAGGCAAGAAGGTCATTCAAACACGCGAGATAGCAGACGCGCACGGTATACCGTATCACTTCCTCGCGAAGATCGTTCAGGACCTGGCGAAGGCAGATCTGATCATATCGCTCAAGGGACCCAACGGAGGTATAGGCCTGGCGCACTCTGCGTCGAACATCACCGTTTTGGAAATCGTCCGTTCCGTCGACAACATCCAGTATGTTACGGACTGCGTCGTCGGCTACGATAAATGCAACTCCGAGAATCCTTGTCCGTTGCATCATGACTGGGAGAAGATCCGTGAAATCATCTTCAATCTCATTCGTGAGAAGAAGCTCGCCGACTTGATTCACGAGACGGAGTTCGTCAACGGGCGCTTGCTCCGTGTAAAGGCACCCGCAGCCCAAGCGGCCGCGAAGAAAGTCGCCAAACGCATTACGAAGTCGGAACCCGCTGCGTAATTCCCTAGTTCGCCATCAGCTCGATTCGCTGAGCCCGCAGGACGACGGTGGGCTTGGTCGTGCTTTCCGTACCCTCGCAAAGCTTCTCGTACTCTGCATATCCCTTGCTGGATGGCAGTATGAGTTTGCGCATTAAACGTCCGTCGACGCGGACCGAACGCTCACGCCATTGACCCGGTACCTCCCCGACGTTTTCGTCCGGTTCTATGCGCAGGATGTTTGCCCTGTCTGTGAGGACCACCCAGCATCCGTCATCAGGACAGACGTCCTTGACGACTCCTGTGACCGCCACCGATACGTCGTAGGCGGCGTCATGAAGAGCGGAACTCACGCTGATAGACCTCACCATCGGCCGCTCAGGGATCCCGATCACGGTGACGGGTTTCGAGCAACCGGAGACGAGACACGACGCGATAATGACGAGATGACAAAGGATTCCTCGCATGAACATGCCGAAGGTTGATGATTGAGTCCGCCGCTTCCACCGAAAAAAAAAGCCCCGAACGGAGTTCGGGGCTTTTTCAGAGCCAACAGACGGACTTGAACCGACGACCTGCTCATTACGAATGAGCTGCTCTACCAGCTGAGCTATGTTGGCACTTGTGCTCACAGGGAGTGCAAAATTAGTGTTTGTTCTCTATTCCGCAAACGATACATCGTAAACTCTTTGAGTTTTTGCTTTCACGTACTCGAGAAAGTCCCGCTCGCTCAGCGCTTCACCGGAAACCTTGACGATGAGTTCGTTCGGCGTGTACGTCTTACCGTAGGTATGAATGTTGTCACGCAGCCACTGAAGGATGGTCCCGAACTCTCCACGACGGATGGTATCCGTTACACCCGGAACATCGCGAAGGAGAGCTTTGCGGAGCATGGCGGCATAGAGCTTTCCGAGGGTGTAGCTGGGAAAGTATCCGAATCCACCAAAGGACCAGTGGATGTCCTGTAAGCACCCTTCCGCATCATGCGACGGCTCGACACCGAGATACTCCTTCATCTTCGCATTCCAGGCGGCCGGGATGTCCTCAACATTCATGCGTCCATTGATCAAGGCCTCTTCGATCTCGAAACGAACGATGATGTGGACGTTATAGGTGACTTCGTCCGACTCGATGCGGATGAGCGACGGCTCAATGGTATTGATCGACTTGTAGAAATCGAATGAGGATATGCCGGCGAGCTGCTGAGGAAAATGATCCTTCATCAATGGTAAGGCCCATTGCCAGAACTCCTCGCTGCGTGCAATGATATTCTCCCAGAACAAGGATTGCGACTCGTGTATGCCCATGGATGAGCCGTCCGACGCGAAGGTACGTGCGAGCGCCGGAGCGATACCTTGCTCGTACATACCATGTCCGGTCTCATGTATGAGTCCGAAGAGGCATGAACGGAGATCGTCTTCGAAGACACGCGTCGTCAATCGAACATCGGTCTGTGCGAACGACGTGCAGAACGGGTGGACAGAGAGGTCGACGCGACCAGTGTGCATGTCGAATCCGATGCTCTTGGAGATGAAACGCGCGAACTCCATCTGACGTTCCTTGTCGTAGTGCTGCGTGAGCACGGAGGAGGAGACGGAAACATCCGAAGACTTGATGGCCTTAATCACCGTCGTCGTGCCTTCACGCAGACGTGCGAAAATCGGACGCAGCTGCGCCACCGTTATCCCCGGTTCAAAGAGATCGAGGAGTGCGTCGTACTTGTTATCCGCATAGCCGTAACACTCCGCTGCCTGCGTTTTCAGCGAGATGAGATGCGCGAGGTCTGCTTGAAACAGCTCGAAACGTCGTTCCGACTTCGCCCGTTTCCATGATTCTTGCGCCAACGCACAGGCTCGTGATGTCTCGCGTACAAGGGATTCCGGCAGCTTGACTGCTTTATCGAATTCCTTGACGAAGAGACGTGCAACACGGCTTTGTGCATCGTTGCCGTCGACGTCTCGGAGACGGTCGGCGATCTCCCGCGTGCTCTCCTTCGTCAATTCCGTATGCGCCAGAGTGTCGAGGGTTGCAATTTGCTCCGCACGGGCAGCGCCGGATCCTTCCGGCATGTAGGTCTCTTGATCCCAGCCAAGAAGGGCCGAGGCCGCGTTGAGGTCCTTGACGACATGCATGACATCAAGGGCTTGACGATACACGTCGTCACGAAGATTTGCCATAAGAAAAAGGGATGGGATAGGTTTCTACTCGTAGCTCAACATGTGGGTCAACCAAGAGTTACCAAGCTTTTCAAGAACACTGTTCACCCGCAACCGGTCTTTCAGATTCCCGAAGTCCACCCGGTCCAGATCCTGATCCTGATTGAAACAGCTGAACACCGGTGCTGTCTCCTCCCCGGTCTCAGGGTTCACATGCTTCTGAAGACATTGCGCGCAGATCTCTTTCATCATGCACTGCATCGGCGAGTTGATGGAGCCGATGGCAGCGGCACCGCCGAGGACGTCTTTGAAGGCTGTGTGTCGCGCCATGCGGACCGCATTCATCATGCCGTCGCTACCGATAGCGATGATTCTCTGTACCGAGGGGAACGATATGCTTTGCTCGCCAAGGCGTCCTTCGTGATACGCTTTCATGGCCTCGATGATGTTCGCTCGTATGTGACGGTCTTGGGGACGACGCGGAGAAATCTCCTCACCCACATCGGAGCACCAGATCACCTGGTCGGTAGAGCCCTCGATATCGTCCATCTTGAACACGTCACTGCCATTCTTGTAGCCGGCAAAGTACAGCACCCGACAACCGTTGGCGCGTAGGGCTTTCGAAATGGAAAAGAGGACCGCGTTACCCAAACCTCCACCGCAGAGCATGACGTTCTCATTCGCCGGTATGTGGGTGGGTGCGCCGGTCGGACCCATGACGACGACTCGCTGCCCCGGTTGCAGGCGCGCAATGAGGCGTGACGACGAACCCATCTCCAAAGCGATCATCGAGAGCAGTCCGCGTTCCGGATCCGTCGATGCTCCGGTCATGGCCAGTCCTTCCATAACTAGCTGTTGTCCGTTGACCGATTCGGCATCGCGCTCGTAATTCTGCAGACGATAGAACTCTCCCGGCTGAAACTTCCGTGCGGCATACGGTGCATGAACGATCAGCTCGACAATGGTCGGCGTCAACCGACGCACGGCGACGACCGTGGGGGCGAACAGGGCATCGAGGCGCTCTTGAAACTCGTCCAGCTCGGCAAGGCGTTCGCGGTGTGCCGTATCGTCACCACGGGACAGTTCATCCGCGCTCTGCTCGATGACATCATGAAACAGCTCAGCAACCTTCGGATACCCGTTCTTCGCGCTTGCCATGGCTTTAACGACACTGCCGGCATAGTGAGGATGGTTGTCACCATAGAACGATATGCGCTTGCCGTCCTTCTCGTACGACGTGAAGAACGATTGCGAGAGGTCGAGTCCCGGCACGAGTCTGGAGTCCATTCGGGTCAGTGGTGATGTGACAGTTCAGTTACCTTACATGATAAGCATGGCGTCGCCGTAGGCGAAGAAGCGATACTCATTCTTCGCAGCGTACTTGTATGCTTTGAAGAGATTATCCTTGCCGGCGAACGCAGCTGCGATCAATAACGACGTCGATGCCGGCGGATGGAAGTTCGTCAACATGCAGGTAGCGATCTTGAAATCGTACGGCGGAAAAATGTACTTGTCCGTCCACCCATGATTGGGCTTGACCGTGTGGGACGTGAGGACACTCGACTCCAATGCTCTCATCACCGATGCGCCACACGCGAACACCTTTCGCTTCGACTTCAGTGACTTGTTGATGATTTCGGCATTCTCCCGCGTGATCTCGAACTGCTCCGAGTACATACGGTGTTTCGTCAGATCCTCCACTTCAATGGTTTCGAAGATACCTTGGCCGATGTTCAATGTGATATAGGCGATCCGGACTCCCTTCTTCTCCAAGGCCTTGAGCATCTCCTTCGTGAAGTGCAAGCCGCTTGTCGGCGGCGCTATGCTCGCATTCTTCGCCGGATTCGCGAAGACGCATTGATAGGTTTCCTTGTCGTCCTCGTTCGGTTCACGTTTGATGTATTCCGGTATCGGCATCTGCCCTATCTTCTCAATGACCTTGTGCAGGTCGCCGTCGTAGCTGAAGCGGACGGTGCGACCTCGCGACGTGGTGTTGTCAATGATCTCGCAATAGAACTTACCATTGTCGAAGTAGATCTTGTTGCCTATGCGGACCTTCCGGGCCGGCTCCACGATGACATCCCAGATACGTTCCGGCGCCTTGAGTTCACGGAGAAGCATGACCTCGATCTTCGCGTTCGTCTTCTCCTTCTTGCCCATGAGCTTCGCCGGAAAGACCCGAGTGTTGTTCAGGACGAGACAATCACCTTTCTCGAAGAGATCGACGATGTTCTTGAACTTCTTGTCCGTTATTTCTCCCGTTTTCCGGTCAAGAATCATCATCTTTGCAGAGTCTCGCGGCTCGGCCGGAAATTTGGCGACGGAGTTTTTGGGGACGGAGAACTTGATCTCGGTGAGCTTCATGAAGAATCCTGTGATCAGTGAGCGTGCAATACCGCACGAGCCCGAGGTGATAGAGGTCAGACGATAGCCTTACATTTCAATCACTTGGCGAGCTTTTTTAAAAACATTTACAGTAAAGTATACAAAACTACGTTTTCCGGAAGCCCATTTCAAGGGAAACTTCCGTTCTGATGATGTTTTTGCCCTATCATGGACCGATTTCTCCTTCAGTCGAACTACAAGCCATCGGGCGACCAACCCAAAGCCATACGCGAACTTGTCGAAGGTTTGCAGCGTCATGATCGTTATCAGACACTGCTCGGTGTCACAGGGTCGGGGAAAACCTTCACCATCTCCAACGTCATTCAATCCGAGCAGCGACCGACGCTCATCATCTCTCCCAACAAGACGCTTGCCGCGCAACTCTACGCGGAAATGCGCGGGTTCTTTCCGAACAACGCGGTCGAGTTCTTCATCAGTTACTATGATTACTATCAGCCGGAAGCGTACCTGCCGACGACCGATACGTACATCGAAAAGGACTTCGCCATCAACGACGAGATAGACCGCTTGCGATTGCGCGCCACCTCTTCCCTCATCGAAGGACGTCGTGATGTCATCGTCGTTGCGAGCGTGAGCTGCATTTACGGTATCGGTTCAAAAGAGGACTTCGCCTCGATGGTCTACGTCGTGAGACCGGGCATGAAGGTGGAACGCAAGGCTCTCATCTACAAGCTGAACGACATGTTCTTCTCGCGTAATGATGCGGAACTATGCCGTTCCTCGTTCCGCGTTCGTGGTGACACTATCGACATCGTTCCGGCGTATGAAGAGGATGTCGCGGTGCGCATCGAACTCTTCGGTGATGTCGTCGATCGCGTCTCCTTGATCAACAGGATCGACGGCAAGCTCATCGAGCGACTCGAAGCGTATACCTTCTACCCTGCCAGACAGTTCGTGACCTCGCAAGCCAACCTCAGTCGGGCCATCGGTGCCATATCGGACGAGTTGTACGTGCGACTGAAGGAGCTGCGGGAGATCGGCAAAGGACTTGAAGCTCAAAGGTTGGAGCAACGCACGACCTATGACATAGCGATGATGAAAGAGGTGGGATACTGCTCGGGTATCGAGAACTATTCCATGCACCTGTCGAACAGGAAGCCTGGAGAGAAACCCGTGTGCCTTATCGACTATTTCCCGGAGGACTTCCTCCTCGTCATCGATGAGAGTCACGTGACTCTTCCGCAGATTCGTGCCATGTACGCCGGTGACCGGAAACGGAAGACGACGCTGGTTGAGCACGGCTTCCGTCTCCCCTCCGCTTTGGAGAACCGTCCGCTCAAGGGCGAGGAATTCGAAAGCCACATCAATCAGGTGGTCTACGTGAGCGCGACACCCGGAGATACCGAGCTTGAAAAGTGCAACGGCGTCGTTGTCGAACAGGTCATCCGGCCAACCGGTCTGCTTGATCCTCTCATCAGCGTGCGGCCCATCAACAATCAGATCGATGATCTCATCGGTGAGATCCGTGGCCGTATCGCGAGCAAACATCGGGTGCTTGTCACGACGTTGACCAAGCGCATGGCGGAAGACCTTGCGGAATATTTTCAGAACCTCTCGATCAAGGTGGCATACATCCATAGCGAAGTCGATGCCTTGGAACGCGTCGAAATCATCAGGGATCTGCGCATCGGAACGTATGATGTACTCGTCGGTGTGAACCTTCTTCGCGAGGGACTCGATATGCCGGAGGTTTCCTTGGTTGCCATTCTCGATGCCGACAAGGAAGGTTTCCTCCGCAGTGAGCGATCGCTTTTGCAAATCGCCGGACGCACGGCCCGTAACGTCGACGGTCTCGTCATCCTCTACGCTGATCGCATCACCCGTTCCATGCAAGTGCTCATCGATGAAACGGCTCGCCGCCGGGAATTGCAGACTGCCTACAACAAGGAGCACAACATCAATCCCACGACCGTCTATAAGTCGCTCGAGGAGATCCTGAGTGCGACGTCCGTCGCGGATGTGAAGCAACAACGTGAGGAGAAATCCGAGTCCGCCGAGCATGCCCGCCTGGCGATCGCCGCCGAACCGCTCATGCAGTATCTCTCGAAAGAGCAACAGGGCGACGTCATCCAGCAGATGTTCGAAGAGATGAAGAACGCCGCGAGAGCGTTGGACTTCGAGCGAGCCGCTGAGCTTCGCGACCAGATCCGTGGCATGGAGCTGCAGATGGAAGCGGTGCAACCGTCCGAGCCACTCGCCAAGAAGCAGGAAAGAAAACGACGTCGTTAAGGAAGAGAGATAGAAACGGGAACGGATGTTCCCTCCTCGTCACCGAGATCGGCCGGCGGGTCCCACGTCGTGTTCATTCTCCGTTCCACCCGATGGATGATGGAAAGCGTGAGATCGTCACAAACGAGGAAACCTTTCATCGTCAAACGGACAGTTTCGTCGATGACCAGATACCCTTCCGACTCCATCCATGCTTCTTCATCCCTGATGATTGCTGCCAGGTCGCATCCGTCGTATCGTTTGAGTTGTTCGACGTTCACACCCGTACTGCGAAGTCCGAGAAAAATCGATTCGAACATGAGCTGGTCAGGACGCAGCGTCTCCGACCCTATCGTCGGCAAACGTCCTTCCGTGATCGCGTCCATGTAGCGGGTGATGTTCCGGACGTTCCTGTAGCGAGTGGTTCCCACGTAGCCGTGGGCTGATGGACCGAAAGCGAGGTAGTTCCGGCCCTCCCAGTAGCAAAGGTTATGATGGCAACGACGTCCGTCCTTTGCGAAATTCGATACCTCGTACTGAGCGTATCCATGCTCCTCCAAGAAGGCGACAGCAACCTCGTACATGCGTGCATCCTCCTCCTCGGCCAGTTTGTCGACCTCCCCTCGAAGGAGTTTCGCATGCAACGGCGTCCCTTCTTCGTAGATGAGACTGTACGCGGATACATGTTCCGGTCGTAACGCGACGATCCGTCGCAGTGTCTCTCGCAAACCGTCGATTGTCTGATTGGGCAACGCGAACATCACATCAAGATTGATATTCTCGAAGCCCGCATCCCGCGCCGCTTCCACGCTTGTGACCACGGCCGAGGCATCATGGATCCGTTCAAGGAAGCGAAGCTCGGCTTCGTGAAACGACTGCACGCCGAAACTCAGTCTGTTAACGCCAAGCGCCTTGTATGCCGATAAGGATGTGGGTGTCACCGTTCCGGGATTACACTCCATCGTCCATTCGCAATCGTCGCTGAACGTGTAGCACTCATGCAAGGTCGAGATGATCCGTTCGATATCTGCCGGCGAGACCAACGAGGGGGTTCCTCCTCCGAAGAACACGGAGGTGAACGGCTCATGAAAACCGGAAGACTCTTTCTTGCGCATCCGTATCTCCGAACAGAGGACGGTGACGAATGCAGGAATATCGCTGGTCTTCTCGATCGAGTAGAAATCACAATAGCTGCATTTGTGCTGACAGTACGGAATATGGAGGTAGAGTCCGGGCATGGATTGGTTGCTCCTAATGGATACCGGTGAAAATTCGTGACCATCGCACGGAACCGGTACCTGCAGCGGAATCCTTTCCATTGGCAGAGCCGATTCCTGATTTGGTGACGTTGTCAGAGGACCAGTACACGAGCAAGGGTGTGCCGATGACTGACGACTCCGTGATGAAACCCCAATAGCGGGAATCGAAACTGTTTCCTGCGTTGTCACCCTCGACGTAATAGTAATCGTTCTCCACGAGATACTGCGATGCGGTATTGCTGTCGATATAGACGATTCCCTGACGCACGTATACCCGATGTCCCTCGGCTTCGATGAGCGTCCTCCACTTCTCTATGGATTCACCGCTGAGCTCCAACCTCTGACCTTTCCGTGGTATGACATGGACACCGGCGAATGGATACTCGGCGGCCACGCGAACCGTATCATCTGGTACACCGGCGATGCGTTTCACCAGAAGCGGATAGTTCCGCCGGACACGGGCCACATCAGGGGTTCGGAATACGACGACGTCGCCTTTGGTGTACGAAGGGACGTGAGGAGCTTCGGATTCGTGAGATCCACTCGTGAGAGCGGAACGAAGGTGCAGCCAGTTGGCGGCGCCTGTCCAGACGACAACGTAATCGCCCTCCAACAGCGTCGGCTTCATGGACGGTGAGGGGATGCTGAAAAAAGAGAAGAAGAACGCGCGGAGAATGGCGACGAGAAGAAATGTCAGAAGGACCGCTCCGCCGATCGTCCGTCGAGAGGCACCCGAAAGAGCAGATGAGAGCGAAGCGGAAATCGGCATCTGATTGGTCCTCTCGGCAAGACATGGCGCGACAGTCGCCGAACTTGCTTACTTGTTGATGATGGAGAGAAGACGTGACCAACGGATGTGCATCAGACGCTGGAAGAAGGTCATCTCCTCTTCCTGCATCTCCTCCATGCCTGTGGCAGGATTATAGGAACGCACGAGTCGACGGTTCTCCATGGACCAGTACACGACCATCGGTGTCCCCACGACGTCATCTTTGGGAATGAATCCGAAGTAACGACTATCCGCACTGTTCCACCGATTATCACCCATACCGAACACATAGTCGCGCTCCACTGTGTACGAGGACCGCGGCTTGCCATCAATGAACACCGTTCCATCGACCCGTTTGACTTCATGTCCTTCCCTTTGGATGAACACGCTCCACGCCGATATCGTCTCCTCATTCAGCGTCAGCACGTCGCCTTTCTTCGGGATCCGCAGAGGTCCATAGTTCGAGCGCGTATAACCATACCCGCGTGGAAACGTATAATACTTGTCGCCCTCGGACATTTCCAACGTATGCTTCAGCATCGGGTCGTGCTGCGCCTTGCCGGGCAAATGATACGGGACACCATTGACATACACGCTATCGTTGACGATGCGAAGGGTATCACCGGAGACGGCGATGCACCGCTTGAGATAGTATTGGAAGTCGTCCGCTTTCACTTGGTCCCTATTACCGGGAAAGATGAAGACGATGACATCTCCTTGCCGTGGATCACGTAATGCCGGGAGTTTGTAGTACGGTAACGGGATATTGACAATCGGTATGATTTGCGGAGTGGAGGGACCGAAAATGATCTTGTTTACGAAGAGGTTCTCGCCGGCGAGGACGGTGGACTCCATCGACGGGGTAGGAACGAACATGGAGGCGACGAGTAACCCATTGAGGATGGTGATGACAAGTATGGCATTGAGGATGGTCTTCACCCATGAAACGAGTTTCTGCGAACCGTTCATCTTCTCATATGCTTCCTGTTCCGCCTTGAGCTTCTGGCGGCGACGTTCCATGTATCGCGAGACGGTGTTCGTTGATGTGCTGTTCTTACTCATGATTCTGTGGTATTCGGTACTCGGAAAGATGATGTGGATCGTGCTGTATCCGTCTAGTCGTCAAGACTTAACACTGCAAGGAACGCTTCTTGCGGAACCTCGACACGACCGATCTGCTTCATACGTTTCTTGCCCTCCTTCTGCTTCTCCAATAGCTTCCGCTTACGGGAGATATCACCGCCGTAGCACTTTGCCAAGACGTTCTTCCGTGTAGCGGAAATGGTGTCACGCGAGATGATCTTCGCGCCGATGGCGGCTTGAATGGCGATTTCGAACATCTGTCGTGGAATCAAGGTCTTGAGTTTCGAGCAAAGTTTCCGTCCCCACTCATACGACTTCGCGCGGTGCACGATGCATGAGAGGGCATCCACGGGATCCCCATTCAGGAGGATGTCGAGCTTCACAAGATCACCTTCCTTGTATTCGCTGTACTCGTAGTCCAACGAGGCGTATCCGCGCGACATGGACTTGAGCTTGTCGTAGAAATCGAAGACCACCTCCGCAAGCGGAAGCTCGAAGGTGAGATCCACACGGGTCTCCGTGAGATAGTGTTGTCCAAGAATCACACCACGCCGATCCATGCACAGCTTCATGATGGTGCCCACGAACTCCGTCGGCGTGATGATCTGTGCTTTGATGAACGGTTCAAGGATGGCATCGATGTTTCCTACCGGCGGCATCTGCGCGGGATTATCCACCCACAGTTCTTCCTTATCCGTCTTGCGAACCAGATAGCGCACGTTCGGTACGGTATTGACGATCGTCTGATTGAACTCGCGCTCCAGACGTTCCTGGACGATGTCCATGTGCAAGAGACCGAGGAAGCCGCACCGGAACCCGAATCCCAATGCCGACGAGCTCTCCGGTTCGAAGGAAATCGCCGAGTCGTTGAGACTGAGCTTCTCGAGCGCTTCGCGCAAGTCTTCGAAGTCGTCGCTGTCTGCAGGATAGATACCGCTGAAGACCATGGGCTTCACTTCGCGGAAACCCTCGATGGCGCGCTCACATGGACGATCCGCCGCGGTGACGGTATCCCCCACCTTCGTATCATTGAGACGTCGTATGCCGGCCGTGAAATATCCTACATCCCCTGCTTTAAGAATACCCGTACGGTGTTCCTTCATGAAGAGAACGCCCACTTCGTCAACGTCGTAATTCTGACCGGCGGCCACGAAACGGATCTTGTCCTTTTCCTTCATGGTACCATCGAAGACACGCACGTTAACGACGACACCTCGATAGGCATCGTAGATGGAATCGTAGATAAGGGCACGAAGCGGCGCATTGGGATCACCTTTGGGAGAGCGTATGCGGGCGACAACCGCTTCGAGTATCTCCTCGATGCCGATGCCCGTTTTCGCCGACGCGAGAATCATGTCTTCCTCCGCGCAGCCGATGAGGTCCATGACCTGTTTCTTCACACCATCGATGGTCGTGACCGCACTGGGCAAGTCGATCTTGTTAATGACAGGGATGATCTCCAATCCTGCATCGATGGCAAGAAAGAGATTACTGATGGTCTGCGCTTCGACGCCTTGGGTGGCATCCACCACGAGGAGTGCACCTTCGCATGCGGCGAGAGACCGAGAGACTTCGTAGGAGAAGTCGACGTGGCCTGGCGTGTCGATAAGGTTCAGAGTGTAGGACGAACCGTTCTTCGCTTTATAATCCATCTGTATCGCGTGGAGCTTAATGGTGATACCACGCTCTTGCTCCAAGGGGTTGTCGTCGAGGATCTGATTGGTGACCATCTCGCGGGCGGTGACCCTTCCCGTGCGCTCCAGAAGACGGTCAGCAAGAGTGGACTTACCGTGATCGATGTGTGCGATGATGCAGAAATTTCTGATGTTTTCCATGAGGTCTGAGTTCCGCCTTGCGAGCAGTGATGTACGGTGAATGGCAAAAATAGCGAGACCGTGCGTATGCGGAGGGTGAATTGATGGGAATGCGACCGGAGGTCATCCGTATCCGGTTCCGATGGTCACTCATACCTGTTACCGCACTCGCCAAGAGTTGGTAAGTTTGTCCTCATGAAAAGCACAACGGACAATCACCTGCGCATCCTCGTCCTCGTCTTTGTGATGCTGGGAGCACCGGCTTTGGTACACGCGACCGAGTCGAGCGCAGCGGATGATACGGTATCCGCACTCGGGACATGGGATTTCATCACAGAACTCCCAACCGATTGGTCACTGTTCGCCAAAGAGTCCTTTCAATGGAAACACGCACCCGTCATCGCCGGCATAGCCGTATCCACAGCCGCATCCATCGTGTACGACGACGTTTTGTATCAGTGGGGCCGCTCGTGGTACAATTCTTCTCCGGGTATGTCCTTTGCGCAAGACCGAGGGGTGGACATCGGTGATGGAAAATTTCAGTTCGGTATCGCGCTCGGGTTCGCAGCCTACGGATACGTAGGTAAGGATTCGCGTGCCCTGAGGACGGCGAGCCAGGTGACGGAGGTCATTCTCGCTGCTGGCGGCGTCGTGCAACTGTTGAAACATACGACCGGTCGGGAGAGTCCGTTCGTTGCGACAACGCCTACTGGCCGATGGGACTTTTTTCCGAACCAGATCGAATACCACAAGAAGGTTCCTCATTATGACGCATTTCCCTCGGGACATGTGTGCACGGCGCTCGCAACCCTCACGGTGGTCATGGAGAACTATCCCGAAGCCACGTGGTTGCCCTACGTGGGGTATCCCGCCGTGACGTGGCTGGCGATCAGCATGGTGGGTCAAGGTATCCACTGGGCGAGCGATTATCCCTTATCGATTGCACTGGGATATACCTTCGGTCAGATCGTTTCGCATAAGAAGTCGTTTTCTTCCGCTCTCGGCTCCAAGGTATCGACGCAACTCCTGCCTACTCGATTCGCTGACGGTTCGCCGGGATTACAGGTGGTTTGTTCATGGTAGCGCCTTTCACAGGATGACAAATGAGTAAAGTGTATCTGCTTGGTATCGGTGGAAGTGCGATGGGCGCGCTGGCGTGCGCATTGAGCGATGCCGGACATGACGTATCGGGATCGGACAGCGGAGTGTACTCGCCGATGAAGGAATTCCTCGGAGAGAAAGATATCGCCTACCATGACTCGTATGATGCGGAGAACGTGTCGAACTTCCGACCTGACTACGTCGTCGTCGGCAACGCCATCAGCAGAGGCAACGTGGAACTGGAGCGGGCGCTGAATGAGCGCTTTGTTATCCGCTCGATGACGGAAGTGCTGCGCGATGAGTTCATCGCCGGCCATACGTCCGTGGTCGTTTCGGGTACCCATGGTAAGACGACCACTTCCTCGCTCGCCGCATGGATTCTCCATCACGGAGGTCTACCCACTGGATTCTTCATCGGTGCGGTGACCGGTAACTTCGGTTCGGGCTCACGGTGCGTACCGAATTCCCCGTCCGATGGTTTCTTCGTTTCCGAAGGCGATGAGTATGACACCGCGTACTTCGACAAGAGGAGTAAGTTCCTGTCATACCGACCCGATATCGCCGTCATCAACAACATCGAGTTCGATCACGCGGACATCTTCCGGTCCTTGGATGAGATCATCGCTTCGTTCCGACTCTTCGCACGACTCGTTCCCATGAACGGCGTCGTCATTGCCAACGGTGACGATGCGAACGTTCGTACAGCCTGTAGCGATACGCCGGCGCCGGTCGAGACCTTCGGATTCGGCTCCGGGAATACGTGGCGAGCGGTTGATATCGACTACCGACAGGATGCGACGCATTTCACGGTGTTGCGCAACGGTATCATCGTTGCGCGGTTTTCTCTCGGACTTCTCGGTGAGCACAATGTCCGCAATGCGCTTGCCGTCATCGCTGTCGCCATTCGTGCAGGACTTTCCCCCGCCACCATTCAAAGCGGTTTTGATACCTTCACCGCACCCAAGCGTCGACTGGAGGAAATCGCGTCGTTCCGAGGCAACGTCGTTGTCGACGACTTCGGACATCACCCGACCGCCATCCGGCTGACCATCGGGGCGGTACGGCAGAAGTATCCAGGACGCCGCATCGTCGCGTGCTTCGAGCCCCGGTCCAACACGACGACGCGTCGCATTTTCCAAGAGGAGCTGATCTCCGCCTTCGACGATGCGGACGATGTCGTCATCGGACGTTTGAACAGGCCGGAACGATATGCGGTCGACGATCGGCTCGACCGCGATGCACTGGCCGAGGCGATCCGCGTGCGGGCAAAGAACGTCTACGTCGTCCCCCAAGAAGGGAGCAGTGCATGGGGCGAAGATGTGCGTGATCACTTCATCGAGACCGGACTTACCGATGCGGTCATTCTCCTGCTTTCCAACGGAGACCTGGGAGGCCTTCGAGCCCTCTTGATGAACGATCAAAGCTGATCGTATAAAGAACGGACCCAGCTGACAGTGAGTCCGTATTTTTGAACTCCGCCCGCCCGGGTGGCGAAATGGCAGACGCACAGGACTTAAAATCCTGAGAGGGCAACCTCGTGCGGGTTCGAGTCCCGCCCCGGGCACCATCCCTTCCTACCGACCGGATATTCGCCCGCTATAAGAGCGACCGCGTGCGACCTCCGTCGATGGTCAGATTTATCCCCGTGATGTACGCGGCTTCGTTCGATGCGAGAAACACGACGCCATGAGCTACTTCCTCAGGTTTCGCGAAGCGCTTCATGGGAATCTCTGAGACCATCTCCCGCTCCACTTCTTCGATGGTCTTCCCCGTTCTTCCGGCCGTCGCGTGAATGATGGACGACAGTCTGTGCGTTGCTGTCGCTCCGGGAAGGACGTTGTTTACGGTGATACCGAAGACGGCGACTTCCCGTGAGAGTGTTTTGGCCCACGCTGAGGTGGCGGAACGAATGGTGTTCGATACCCCGAGGTTATCCAACGGTTGACGGACGGATGTCGAAATGATGTTGATCACGCGACCGAACTGCCGCTCCTTCATGCCGGGAAGACACTCCTTGACGATTTCGTGACCGCTAAGGAGCAAGCGGTTCATGGCGATGTGGAATGCTCCAGGATCCGCACCCGCCAAAGGTCCGCCGGGAGGTCCACCGGAGTTGTTGACGACGACATCAATGCCGCCATGTCGCTCAAGGTAGTCATGGATAACGGACCGCACGTGCGACGGGTCGTCGAAATCGGCGATGAGCATCGCATGACCCGTTCCGCTCAACTCTTCCAATACTGTTGTCAGCTTCTGTTGAGTGCGAGCGAAGGCGACGACTTTGGCTCCTGAGTTTGCAAAGGCAAGAGCGGTCGCCTTCCCGATGCCGTCGGTTGCGCCGCATACGAGGACCGTTCGGCCT
Organism: Kapaibacterium sp. (SeqCode); assembly: GCA_040398805.1. Taxonomy (GTDB): domain Bacteria; phylum Bacteroidota; class Ignavibacteria; order Kapaibacteriales; family NICIL-2; genus JBBATK01. The sequence continues at coordinate 280,721 of JBBATK010000001.1, forward strand.
GTGACGTTAAGATGCATGATGGTGGTCTTTCGAATAATCTGATGGGTTGTACTTCCAACGTTTATGCTGCCATGACCATTGTCCCGGGTACTGGCGGATGATATCCTCGATGATCGTCGTGCAACGCTGGACGAGCGTTTCCCGACCTTCCGGGGTGTCATCGATTCCATCCATCGAGACACGACCCGTCTTGACGACGTATCGCCCGTCAGCTTCTCGAATGGCAAACGCCGTGATGATATCGGCATTGAATCGAAGAGCAAGAGTCGCCGGAGCTTCGAATGTGACGGCGGGCCTTCCGAAAAAATCCACGAACACATCCTTCCGCGGATCCGCCGCCTGATCGAGCATCATGCAGACGAAGCCGGCGGTGTTCAACGTGCGGACGATCTCTTTGGCGGCGTCGTCCATGGGTACCACACGAACGTTGTCCGAACTCCGACACTGATTGATGAGATCATTCATCAATCGGTTCCGTTGGGTCTTGGCGATGGAAATGGCACGAACGGATGCAAGATCCGCTGTCACCGGGACGGCCAATTCCCAATTGCCGATATGAGCACTGAGAAGGATGGCACCTTTGCCCTGGTCGCGGTTTCTCACGATCTCGTTATCCTGTTCGAAAGAGAAGAGTGACAATCGCTCCTCCGCCGGCATGGACGAGATGGAGAAAAGTTCCACGTAACAGGTGGCGAAGTTGAGGTACGACTGTTTGGCGATGGAAGCTATCCACTCCTCTGTCGCATTCGGATACGCACACCTGACGTTATCCAGAGTGGTTCGCCAGCGGGAGGCAGACGACAGGACAAGCAGACGCGCGACGATGCGGGAAAGGACGGCTCGGACATGCGTTCCGCCTTTACCACCAAGGAACCCGAGAAGCCGTGCCAGCGTGTATGTCAATCTCTCAAGCATCGTGCTATTTGTTCTGCGACGGATCGATCGCATAGCGTCTATACCATAAGTCGTCGCGATGCTCGTTGAGCGCGGTGGAGTGGACAAGCGTGACATTGCCGGATCCCCGTTTGTCCACGAAAACGAAGATCACGCCTCCCTGGATGTTATCATACTCCCAGGTCTCGTGCGGGAAAGCGGCATCGTGATTGAAAATCACCCTGTTGATATTCGTTGGAAAACCGTACCGAAGAATCACACGCCCGCGATCGCTATCCCACCCCCGCGGTGAGAAAGGATTGGTGAAGTTGAGTTTCGCATACTCAACCGCTTTTTTGAAGTCCTCATATCGCTCATTGACCGTTGTGGAGGGATTGGGGTCCTTGTGATACCAGTACCGGAAAAGAAACTTCTGTTTCGCATTCAGGGTGCTTAGTTGCTGGAAGCTCACCAGTTCTATATCGGGTCCGACCCGCTTGGCTTTTTCATATTCCTCTTGGATGCTTTCGGCATTCATGGTAGCGAACTCGCTTGCCAGAAAAAGCTGGTCCTCACTGAAAAGATCGGAAAGTTCCGGAGGGTACGCGGGGTTGAGGATATAGAATTTCTTCGACACCTGACTCGTTGGAATCGATGAACCATCCGGATGAAGGAGTGTAGCAGTAATGTAATAGACGCCGCTTGGAAGTATGTGAACCTGCTGCTCATAGACATCGGCCGCAACTGCATCCTTGACGCGTATGGTATGCGTCATGTCGAGAATGGGACGTCTGACGGCGTCGCTTATCGAATACAGCACCGACACGCTGTCCACCGGGTTGACAATATCCTGATTGATTTCCACATAGGTGCGTAATACCGGCATGTCACCGCAAACCTCTCTCGATGGAAGGACACTCACAGACGTCAGCGAAATCTCGTTCTTGCGTGTAGAATCCACCTCCGGTATCTGACAAATCAGGAGGTCACTGAGCGACAAACCTTTCTTCGAAAATGCTCGAATGACAAGAGGTACCTTGACGAATTCCTTTCGAGATGGACGTTGTCGGTCGGTTACCGAAAAGTTCAGGGTATACTGGCCCGGCTTCAATTGAAATGATTGGCGACTCACAAAGGTTTTGCGATTCGAATCAGCTGTGTTGGAAAGAGCACTCTCGACGCTGAACCGACGCTTTACTATTGAGTCTAACCCACTGAGACACACGATGTCGAAATCGATTGCGCCCATCAACCCCGACGTGCTCTTCTTGTAGATGAACTGGGTGTCGGCCACCGCGACATAGACATCGACTCGAAGACGACCGGAGTCGCCTTTGAACTGGGCAACGTCATACCCGAAGCGCGGTCCGTCGGCCCACACGCTCACGTGGAGGAAGAGAACGGATAGGAAGTACAGATAGGGACGACGCATGAGGCAAAAATACCAAGTGCCGACATGGTTCCCCGTGTCGGCACTTGCTTCTTACAAAAACCGTTTCTTATTGGAAGCGCAGAGCCACACTCAAACGATTGACAACACCAAGATCGGTTGTAGGCTGAATAGCGAAATCGACCATTCCGTCGAAGCCACCACCGACATACCGGACGCCGACACCGCCACTCAGTCCGAACTGGTCTTGATTGTAACGATAGCCGGCGCGGATGCAGAAGAGGTCGTTCCACGTGTATTCGGCACCAATTGCAGCTTGCTCGGGAACATCGGAAAGCGTCTCGAAGTCAGCAGCCATGACCAAGCGATGTTCTCTCGAGGTGTTGATGCCGAGATCAGGCAACGACTCGTACATCCCGAACCACTCAGACAACACGTCGCAAGCGATACCAGCTTTAAAGGTCAGGGGAACATTGAAAGGACTGCTAAGAAGCGTCGCATCCAATTTCTGGTACTGTAACTGCGTAATCAGATCCGTTTTCGTAAACAGGTTGTTACCAGTGAACTGCATCTGCGATCCGAGATTACTGATCGAGAAGCCAGCACGATAGCCGCCGAAGCGGTACAACGTACCGATATCGACGAACAGGCCGGAAGCGGAAAGTGACGAGATGTTGTTCTGGACGAACTTCATCGACACGCCGAAACTGAACTGTTCCGTCAAGAATGCCGCAAAAGATCCGGCAATGGCCATATCGGCGATCTCGTACGAATTGCCTAGGCGGTTTTCGTCTTCGAGCGTCGTCAGCGGGATCGCACCGCTCGACAACGACGTAATGGAAAGGCCTGCCTTGTACTTCTCCCCTACCGGAAACACGCCGGCCAGGAAATTGTGACTATAGCCACCGAACCACTGCGTATGCGATATGTTAGCAGCATAGCCCTTGATGTCGACGATTCCAGCAGAATTATAGAACAACGCGGAAAGATCGTTGGAGACTCCTGCGAAGGCACCTGCCATACCGTTGGCCCGAGCTCCTACGCCGATGCGCAGAAACTGTCCACCTGCAGCACCGACCTTACGGAACTGGCCACCGCTCACGCCTTGTGCATTATCACGAGGGTTCTGCGCAAGAGCTCCGAATGAGAGGAGCACCAATGCAGCGAACAGTGTACCGTACACTCGAGAGGTCTTGTTGATTACTGAGTTTTTCATATTCAGGATTAGATGTTTGTACACTGTGACGATTAGCGAACCAGACGAGCACCACCGACGACAACGGAGAACTTCTTGATAGTCTTCGCACCATTTGGCGTCTCGATGACGGCAAAGAGTCCTTGACTCGTCGCACGTTGCTTGTTGTTGCTCAGAAGGTCCCAGATATCCATACCCTGGCGGTTAGTCCCGTCCTGATCAACGTGTTGAATCGTACGGATCAGATCGCCGTTCACCGTGTAGACTCTGATCGTGCACTCCTTGGGCAAGCGAGTGAAGAATATCTTGGCGTCGTAGGTAGACTTCTGACCGATGGACGAGATGACATACGGATTCGGAACAACAAGGACATTGTTCAGGATATCGTCCGTGACGGCCTGGTTACCGTCCGCATCGAGAGGAAGTTCCGATGGACTGATGGTCATCGTCACCGTTGCTCCATCCTTCGGCAACCCAAACGCGCCTCCGAATGTCGACAACATGATCTTGTCTCCCGCTTGAAAATCCTTCGTCGGAATCAACGGAGTCTCCTGCGTGGAATCCGTATAGAGGCGTTCGTACGTTCTTCCACCGGAGGTAGCACCGGATCGTCCACCCTTGGCGGCATAGTCGATGAGGTACTCTGCACCGTCGATTGCTATGAAGTGCGTGAAATCCAACGTGTCGTTGTTCTGAATCTTGGACAGGTAATACCGTCCCTGAGCAACCGGACGCCCGGTGTTTGTCTCCAAAGCTTGATAGCGTCGTGAATTGATTTTACCGATGGAGTTTGATTCCTTATCTGCGATGTTCGAAGCGGAATACCTACCGTTCAACCAGCCGTTCGCCGACAGATTGAACGAGCCAACCGGAACAGCTTGGGGATCGGGGAACTCGCGAACAGTGGCCGTACCATTGGGAAGGTTCGGCGCGAGGGTCACCGGTAGCGAAACCGTTGCATGAGGGATATCTGCGCTGTTGCGAACCTCGATGCTGTCCTTTGTCGTTGCATCGAAACGCTTGAACGAGTACGTATTACGAACCCGAACATTCAGATATGGCACCTCCGTAAAATTGACCGTCACCGTGTCGACCACCGGAGTAGGAGGTGTCTTCGACGAGTCGATGTACCGACGGAGTCTCTTTGACGTGATGTTTTCGACTCCTCCGGGAAGGAACTCCACGTCGTACCGACCAGGTCCGTTGTTGTAGGTCTCGTATCGAAGCAGCGAACCATTCAAGCGCGTGCGTTGAAGTCGTTCGTTCGGTGTGCTGTTGATCTTGCTATCCGACAACTGGACATCCGAGTTTCCTGCAACATGCTTGATGCCATCGACGCGAAGATATCCGCCCAGCTGCTGCATCGTGAAGTCGAACTCGATTCCCAGAGCTCCGTTGATGAAACGGTTCGGTGCGTTGCACGGCCGGTTGGTCGAGAACATACCAGACCGAGTAACGACGGAGCGATTGAACGGATTCGCGAAGTTAGCGGAGTCCGCCAGCAAGGAATCTGCGTCGAAACGACGGCCGGGTGACATTTGAACGACGGAGCACTCACTGAAGAGTCCGGAGAACACGCAATCTTGAGGTTCATAGTACACATCGAAGTCGCCGAGCAAGGTGTTGGTCGTCAAATCTCGAACGTTCAGCGTATGAGTATAGATACCCTCGAGGAGATTCAACGAATTACGATCAAATGCAGAGTCGACGGATGCATACGCACCATTGAACGCAAGGATATTCCGTTTGAACTCTAGTTGAATCTTATGACCGCCGAACAGCTCGTTGAAACGCTGTTGATCACCGGCGACGAGACGGAAGTTATGCAAACCCCCAAGGGAATTCGTGTCATATTCCACCGAAGCCACGCCCGAATTCACCGAGGAACCCTGCGCCAGCGGGAACGCCTGCTGGAGATTCACTTTCTCCACCCCGTTATTCGTCTTGATGGGAGTTCTTTGGAAGTAATCCCCTTCGTCATACGCCAAGAGGCGATAGTAGTAATCAACATTATTGATGAGTTTCTCCGTCTTGGTGAGATCGGGGTCTGAGGAAACAACACCGTCCTGATTGTCATCGCCATAATCGACGTATCGGCGCTTCGACGTCACAGAATCGATGTAACGGCCCACCAGACTGCGATATTCTACTGTGTTTTCCAAGTCGTCGACAAGCCAGATGAGTTGAGCCTTACTATCGATGACCTGACGATACATGCTGTTGATCGCAACGCGGACGGCGGCTGTATCCGTTGCGGAGAATTTCGGAACAACCCCATTAGGACGTATGCGGACGAGACCGAGAGTCAAACTATCGTATTTGATCGGTGTGCTATACGCCGCTCGAGGGATCAACGGAGCAAAAAACGAACGCCACGGTTCCGATCCCGTATTGGGAATGCGACGTATCAGGAACACACTCGTATCGCGCTCATCTGCGCTTGTGATGAACTTCGGATACAGTCTGCTGTATCCCGATTTCGTCAGGACCGTCGCGGAGGGGAAGAAGGGCGTCAAGATCGTCGTCGAATCGGCCTTGATGTCCGAAGAAACATACGGCTTCGGACATTCCCACCGTGCGATTTCCTTCCAACCGAACGGCCCCTTACCGAGCGAGTAATTCGCACTCGGAAGAGTCTGATTCACGTCGAAGGTGTCAAGATTGTTCACGCGAGCACGGAAAAGACGGTACCCGAGAAAGTCCATGCCCTTCTCTTGCGGGTCCACGGATGCCTCAGATGTCTTGTCCCATTCGACGATGACACCATTATTGATTGGCTTCCATGTGATAGGGCCCACATCGGGCGGCTTCGGAGTAGCGAACGCATTGTCATAGACCGCTTGAGCGAATTTGTCACGACGGATGAGCTCGGACAGGTCGGCGCTGTCTCCGGTGGCTTCAGCACCTTTACCGGGAGGGGCGAAAATCATTCCAAGAACGACGCGGGCGGTGTCACCTGGAGCCATGTTGAACGGTCCCGTCGCCATAAGGAATCGCTTATCGCCGGCTGCACCGTCACCGTCACGCTGACCCAACGCCATGAAGTCGTAACGTCCGATATCGCTCGTCGGATCGTTGGCAATCACCCAGTTTCTGAAGGTGCGAAGACCGATCTGTTCTTCACTCGTGTAGTACCCCTTGTCATGGCGGATGAAGCCGTTATTCGGATCCACAGCCGGACTCTCGAGAAAGTCCATGCCGATATATCCGAAGCCTTTTCCTCTTTCTACCGCGTTGTTTGTCTCAGACCATTGGAACGCCAAGTTTAATGTCGTGTCTTGAGAATAATAATTGACGCGGTCGTTATTCGCGATTTGCGCTCCCCCGTTCGGACCTATATCGAAGTCATAGGCAGGAGCCATCCAACACTTGTTCAGTGTATCCTTCGAGCGATTGATGATGTTATAGGCGATGAACAAGAAGTTCGCGTATTCGCCATAGCCCCATGAGTAGATGGTCTGCTCATATTGAAGACGCAACGGATACCCACGACTTTCCGCAATATCCTTACCATCCTCGAACTGACGAAGGTCCGTGTCCTTGTACGTCGCGAAGATATCTTCATTCGAAACGAAAACTGGTCCCTTCTTCTTGCCATCGTCTGTCGTCGGCATCGACTCGCTGTTCCGCTGATTGACGTCGTACATGTACTTACCGAAGTACCGAGTCTTCTCCTTATCGAAAGCATTATAGGAGAGGGTGTCTCCAGGCCCCGAGAAATCCCAGATCGCCCAATTCGGACCGTCAGCGGGACGGCGCGGAGAACCGTCCACCTTGAAGTCCGTCGAAATGTATGTACGATACTTGGAGATACTCTCGGGATCGTCCTTCACTTCATCACCGTCTTCGATACGTCCAGGAGAAAGCCAGGAAGCGCCCGAATTCGGATTGTACGAGATTTCCGACATCTTCCGAATGATCGTATCTGTCGTTCCTGCCGCTGAATCGCGAATGATGAGCTTTTTCGTTGCTGCGAACCATACACCTCCACCGAATATATATTGGTTCTGCGAGTTACGAGGCCAAAAGCCCCCACCGACGTTATTGGCAACATTCAAACCGAAGATGCCGTAGTTCGTCGTATAGAACTGAATCTTACTGACGGTATTCTGTTGAAGGTCATTCTGTTTGAATACCCGTTGCAACTGATTCTTCCCTTTCGTCTTCGTTCTATCAATGTCTTTCGCTGATACGGTCGATAGACTTCCTACCAACAGCATCAAAAGACACGACATGCCGACCGGGCGTAGAAGGTTCATTGTATAATCTCCTAATGTTTTCATGTTCTTTTTATAGCCGTGTTAAAATCTGATGTTGAAACCGAAGTACACCTGGCGCGGGAACTGATAGTTGGTTCTGCGCTTGATCGCATCATTGACATACTTGAGGTACATCTGATACTGCTCGTACTGCGTGACGATACCGTCTTTATTGATATCGCTGTTCACGCTATACAGTCGGTTTCCAAGGCGGTCGTATTGCGACAAGGCAAGCGAGTTCGGGTTATTCTCATCCGCTCTGCTATACAACGGCAACGAGGGAAATTCCCCTTGCTGACGATACAACGATACACCATCGTTGTCAGGATCCTTCGTCCGCGTATACACCAGTATCGGCTCGGTACGGTTGAAGACGTTTATCACATCGAGGAAGATTTCGATATCGCTGGCACCGAACGAATCTCCGAAGATACTCTTGAAGGGAATACGACGGGAGATACGGCAATCGATGTTCCACAATGACGGATAACGCTCACCGTTGAAATCACCAAGCTGATTACCCTTGAGATCAAGCAGCGTATACGGTTGACCTGACTGGAAGACACCGGTGAAGTTCAGATTCACCAACTCCAGAATCTTCATTCCCGCAATGGTCGGTCCTTCGCCGGCACCCCACATCAAACCGCCGTTGAAGTTGATACGGTGACGGCGATCATAATCGAGAGGCGATTCGACCAAGGGGAAAATCTTCTTGTCCGTAAAAGGATCAGAACCGGCGGTGATGATACCATAGTTCGAACCTACACTCGACGACGTACCCTGAGCATACTGAAGCGTATAGTTCAGGGTGAACTCGAAGTTGTTCGACAAGCGACGACGGAGGGAGATCTCGGTTCCGCGGACATTGCCGTACTCGCCGTTACTGACGAGTGAATACGGCGTGCGGGTGTCTTCAACGTAGACAAGACCGGTGAGAGAGTAGATATCCTTGTAGTAGGCAGCCACGTCGAGGGCGAAATCATCGGAAAGCTGCGTGCTATACGAGACGTTGTATTGATTGGTACGTTCGGGACGCAGGTCGGGATTGGAAACTATGGTGTTTCCGCGACGGAGCACCGAAGAGATGTTGTCGTACAACGAGGAGAAGATGGGAACCTGCGTATAGATACCGTAGGCGATGGTGAAGAAACTCGCATCGGAAATCGGGTATGACACGAACAAACGAGGACTGAACTGTGTTTTGAACGACGCATCGACGCGGGAACTCTGGATGCTTTGCGGCTCGATGGCATACGCTGTTTTCGGATCGAACCCGTCGATACGCAGACCGGGAGTGAAGTTAATACCCTTGTATTGGATCTGATCACTCACGAAAATCGAACCCATGAGTGCCTGCTTGGGCTTGCTTCCCAGCTCACGCTCTTCGGCGAAAAGACTATAGATATCACCACCGAATCGATCGTCATACACATCATAGAACGGATTGCTCGACCACGGAAGCGAGTTCGAGTAACGACGCACCGTGAAGCTTCGGACGTCGAATCCGGCTTGCAAGACATGCTTCACGTCACCAAGCTGAATCATGTTCTGATAATTGCTCTTTGCTTGGATGAAGCTTGAGCTCCGGAACTCGAAGCCACCGCCACCGGCACCGATGAAGATACCTGTCAGACCATACGGATTATTCGTACTCGATGCATCCGTACCTTCTTCGATGTAGCCGGTAAGGTTACTGGGAACGAATGCATTGAAAGGCCGTTTCGGATCGTTGTCCAGGTACACCGTACCCTGAATGGCCGTATAATTATCAACGACTTTATCCCCTTGATCGCCGGACTTGCGGACAAGGCGCTGGTCGAACTGACGTTGTTGCAGAACATAATCATCGGTCGGCGTGAAGACTTTGTAGCCGGAGAAGAAGCTCGGTCCAGGCAAATCCGTCGACACCTTCGAGGGATCTACGGGCACACCATTGACAAGCTTCGATCCTGCGCCCATCGGAATGAAACGACGGGAGTTCTCGGTCACGTTGTTGTTGAACGAAATGGTCGCCTCATAGAAGCTGGTCGTGCTCAACTCATGATTCAAACGGGCGTAATAACTATAGATGAAGTTGTTCGCAACGTTCTGATGTGCTCTATTGATGGGCACTGTCGAGTAGAGGATGGTATCATTCAATCGTGTGCTGGGATTGTATTCGAACGTCCGTGAGGGAGCATTGGCATACAGCCAACCCCAACCGGCGTAGGAAAGAGAGGTGAGACCCCAAGAACCTCCGAATTGGATTCTCATGTCACTCGACAGTTTGATCGGAAGTCGACCCGTTATATTTCGGACCTGAGACGATTCTCCCGGGATATGTCCCAAAGAGTTACCGGCTATATCCCGAGCATCCAAACCATCACCCAGGTAGTTCGTCGAGTTCACTGTTCGGAAATTGTCGGAATAATAGCGCACAGACATATAGAAGGTTGAACCGTCAAGTCCCGGCAACGGTCCGCCGAGTCCGAAGTCGAAGGTGTTTTCCAACATTCCTAAGGCCTGAAGGCCATTACCCGATTTGCCCCAGAGTCCCGGTACATCGGTCTTGAATCCGAAAAACGCTTCGTAACGGTCTGTACGACCGGTCTTGACGGTTTGATTGATGACGCCGGCGGTGGTCTGACCATACTCTGCGCTGGCATTACCACGAATGACCTGTACGTCAGCCGTCGCTGCACGCGATGTCGTCGGTGCATACTTCAAGTCACCAGTCGATGTCGCAGCCGATCCGAAACCACCGGAGATAGCATCGGAAACGTCCTGGTCATCGATGAGAATACGCGTGTCGGTATTTCGACCTCCACGGATACTGATACCACCGCCCGTGGACAATACGCCCGTCGTTGTCAACGCGATCTGCTGAGCATTATCCTTACCGGCCGTACGAAGCATGACCTCACCGCTGACCTTATCGGCGACTGCGACTTGCTTATCATCATTGATGCGTTGGGCAGTGACGACGACGTCTTTCGTTACGACGTCTTTGGATTTCAGACTGATGGATCCCACGTTCGTCGTCTGGTCGGCACTGATGGTGATCTTTCGTTCAACGGTCTCAAGACCCGTGAACGTGATTTTGAGCTCGTAATTTCCCGCAGGGATGTTGATGATATCAAATGAACCATCCGCCTTCGTGTACGCACCCTTCTTCGTGCCAACGACACTGACGGCTGCACCCTTCAGGCGCTTACCTTCGTTGTCTTTGACGACCCCCGCAACCGATCCGTTCGTTCCGGCAAATGCATGCACGCTCGCGAAGAGGATGGCGATTATGATAAACATCACCCGATGCTTCATAGTTTCTCCAATGTATAGATGATTTGGAATAAAAGACTCGTTCATTTGCACCTGGCGAACACTACGCTTGACGGACGGTGCATTCCCCACTCTCCCCTCGTCTGCCCGCCGAACATTCAGCGACCACAGGACAGACCAACGGTACTCCTTATCGGAGTACCGTGATATTCTTTGTGACAACGCCGTCGGCCGTGCGAACCGAAAGTACATACGCACCTACCGCCAGGTTGTTCGTCGAAATCGTCTTGTAGACTCGACCAATTTCATTGATAGCCGCCGAATACACGATTTGGCCGACAGCATTGCTCATTGTTACGGTTCCATTGCCGCCATTGTTCTCGAAAGCGACCGTCAGTTCTTCGCTTGCCGGATTCGGTGATGCGACGAGGCCAATGGTTTCCGACGTATTATCACGTACACTCACCTGCGTAAGACCGTTCCACGCCGGAAGGTCTGCAACCGTGAAGTTCGAGACCGTCAGGTACTGCTTGTACAAGTCGAAGTTGTCGGCATTGGACGACGCGAGACGCATCTGCGAATCATACAGTCTCTCACGAATGGTCAACCCCTTGTCAGCAGTTTGCAATGTGACCAGCGGTATGTTTTTCATGTCGCTAGGCACTACCGTCGGCAACCATGTCGTGCGATCGACGATGTCGCTTTGTGTGACGTTCTTGACGATCGACCAATCTCCACCGGACTTGGCACGCGTGCTGAGAACGACATCTGTTGAGAGAATCGTGTCTTGGACACCGTCTTCGTTCTTGAACGTGACATACTTTGCCTCAAGGAACTTGCAGATGATGGTATTCTCGTCGGCAGTGACAGCAGCCTGAAGTTCATTACCCATCTGCGTGGGGCTGAGTGAACCGTCGTTATCAAAAGCTCTCCAGAAATCCGCATTCTCGAACAAGGAAACGTTCGCCACCTTACGGATACCCCATTGACCATTATTGAAGTAACATTCTACCAGATGTGTCTCCGCAGGCTGCGACGACGGAACATAGAACTGGGTGAAACAGCTGTACATGTCAGGACCGTAGGCGACAAAAGCATAGGTGGTCAGACGGATGCCCACGCTGGCATCTGAGGAGCTGCGCGTCCAATCGAAGAACACACTATCGGGATCACAGTTCAGCGACCGTGCATACGCAGCGAAAACGGACTGCGGAAGGATGTTGAAGTTACCCCATGCTTCTCCATGATTCGTCGACTTCGAAACGCCAAAGGTTCTGAAGGTGGAATCGTCGTTAGCAACGAAAAACCCGAAGCTGGCATTGTAGAAATTGCCCGCCTTGTCACGGCTCATTCCTACGTGATTACGCGTGCGGCTGCTGGCAGAGGAGACGCTAAGGAACTTGTTGCTTGCCCACTGAGCCGGAACGGTCAGCTTTGGCTTCGTTGCTGATTCGTAGAAATCCTTTCTCCACAGGCCGACAGAGTTCACATCGGCAGGGCTCGTGCTCGACGAATCACTGGGAATGAGGTCTACGGAAAAGCACGAAATGAGCTTGTCGTCAGCAGAGGTACGATAGCTTGCCGTCGTACATTCCGTACCCCACCAGAAGGGAGAGCCGTTGATGATGATTTCGTCGCCGATTTCGTCGTAGGCGGCCGACGAAGTGGGATCGTTCGCTTGGTAGCCGATCACCGAGCCGTCCCAGCCACGCTCTCGACCGCCCGTGCCCGTCGCATTTTTTGTCAACGGTGCAAAGAACGTGAAGACCGCTTCATCGATGACTTTACCGCCCTCAGGAACGACGATATCAACCGATGGGTACCGAGGCAAACCACCGCGGGAAGCGTCACCGGTATGCAATGAGAACGGGCGTTCCCATGTCTTGCCAAGATTTCCAGAAACCAGCAATCTCAGGCAGTTCGAATTATCAGGATTGCCCGGTGCGTTCGGAGCCGGAAGCGCTCCTCGTTTGATGACGGCGAAAAGACCCGTTCCAGGCTCGTAAGAGATAGGTTGTTGCTCTGAACCATAGAACGAATACGCATTGAACAACGAATCAATCACTCTGTATTCCGCAGCCGCTTGGATGCGATTGGACTTGAGACCAAGTGTCGTCACCGGGACGTTCGAAAGACGCGTCGGGACCGCACGGGTGTCCGGTGCGAACGTGGGTCGTGATGATGGAATCTCCTGTGCAACCGCAGAAATGGTGCCGAGAAACAACGAAACCGCGGCAAATGCGCCGGAAAACAAGTGCTTCATGATGAACGTGTAAGAGGTAAAAAATCGAATTCTGTTCAGGTGTTAAGGTTTGCTAACGGTCTGGCAATATAAGAAGCTCGAAATGAGCGACCGAGGGAAAATTTCCCACACGGATGGTGGCGTCGAACCGCGTCTTTCGTCACGGAAAAGATGTTTTTGCCCACGTTTCACCGAGTGTCCCGCTGTCAAGGCCAACGTCGGCGTGAACCCGTTTCCAAACGTCCGGCTATGTGACCTATACAGATGGACGGATTCGCCAGTGCAGCCGTCATAGTGCATCAACCCCACCTGTCGTACCTTTGTTTCACACGCGTTTGTCCGAGAATCGGGACTCACTTAGCGATGAAGCCAGAAATCCCGTAGGCGCTGCGCATCTGGCGACGGTCCCTCCACCATGGTCATCGCATATCGCGCTTTTCTCTCTCGACGCAGATGCGTGGTGTACGTCTTGCCATCGCACGAAGCCAATATCTCAAGGTCGTCGCCAGGGGCCTGCGCAACGACATCGTGGAACAATGCCGACGTGGCCGTACGTAGTCCGTTGACCGCGATGATCTCGTCGTCAATAGACATTCCGGCCTGCTGTGCGGGTGCGGCATCTGCGAGGGTGGTGATCACGAGCCGACCCGACTCCTCCTTCAATCCAAGACCCAGCGAAACGGAACCTCGCACGAACTCACCGTCAACGGTCGTCTTCGTCCATCTCAAACCCAACGGCTCTAGATACTCGTTGTAATCAAGCTCTTCGGTGCCACTGAGCCAGGTACTCATAAGCGTTGCAACCTCGCACCCGGTGGATCGTTGAATGGCATCGAAGACTTCCGACTCGGTCACTCCGCACTCGGGTCGACGTTCGTACATGTCCCATAGCTCCCGCATGGCATCGTCCAACGAACGCGTCCCGTTCGATTGGCGGATGATATGAAGATCCAACAAGAGGGTGATGACGCCACCCTTCAGGTAGTACGAGGGATGTCTGTTGTTGCCATCCGGAGATTGGGCGTAGAGTTTCACCCACGCCAGCGTGGATGCATCCCGTGTGCTCATGGCGAAACGTCCGCGAACATCATCAAGCCTGCCCAGGTGCTCCTCGGCAAGGGACTTGAGATACTGCGGCTCTTCCATGAAACCGCACCGGTACGAGAAAAGGTCGTCGTAATAGGACGTGAATCCCTCAGCAAGCCAGAGCATCGGAGAGTAAACCTCCCGCGTATAGTCGAACGGACCGTACTCGCGGGGTCGTATACGCTTCACATTCCATGTGTGGAAATACTCGTGACATAACAAAGCAAGCAATCGACCGGAGGTCGCCGTATCCGTCAGTGCCGTGTAGTCGATCATGTTCACACTGCATCGAGCGTGCTCAAGTCCGCCGAAGATGTTCGAGCCCACCTGGATCATGAAGACGTATCGATCGTACGGTACTCCTCCGAACATCGCTCCCTCTTTCTCAACGATGGTCTTGCATTGACGTGTGATCCATTCGGGATCCAGCGGCATCGATGAGACCAACGCGACTTCATGCACAGCACCGTGCGCTTCGAACGTCCCGACCACATGATTACCCACCTCGATCGGCGAGTCGACAAGGATGTCATAGTTCAACGCCCCGACGACAACGGGTCCGTCCGCATTCGACAGATGCGGCACCGGAGACAAGGCGGTCGACACGACAGACCACTCGCATGCCGCCGAATACACGTACACGTGATGGATCTCATGCTGCCTCCCCTCCACATACATCATGCAATTGGCCGGATTGATGAACGCCCGCCATCGATTGATATGCATGGTCCGGACCGTTCGCTCGTTCGCGTAATAGGTATAGGAGATTTTCACACAGCGTACACCTTCGCCACATGAAATGCGGAGGCGATTCTTCTCCACCCAGGAATAAGACAGCGACCGTCCGCTCTCATCCGCCACGACCACGTTGCCCTGATGAGAGACGAAGTCACGCACCTTGTAGGAACCCGGTATCCAGGACGGCATGACGAGGGTGAGCTCGGATTCCGTCGTCTCGACTTCCATATCCACGCACAACAGATGCTGCGAAGCCCGATGGAAGTGACAATGGTAACGGATGGCCGCTGCGGTTCCGGTGAGTTGCTCGTCACGTTGTTCGATGGTATAGTTCTGGTTCATAGGTTCAATCCTTGTGGTTTCGTTCGTGTTCTATCCACGCAGTCACATTCGCCTCCAACATTTGCAACGGTATCGCGCCCTCGCGCAACACAGCATCGTGAAACCTGTCGAGTTTGAAGGCCGATCCCAGCTCCTGTTCCGCCTTCGCCCGCAGACGCAAAATCGTCAACTGCCCAATCTTGTAGGCGCACGCCTGTCCTGCATCGGCGATGTATCGATCGATTTCATTAGCGATATCCACTTCGGAATTCGGAATGTGCTTCTTCATGAATGCGATTGCTTCATCCCGGGTCCAGTTTTTCATGTGCATGCCGACGTCAACGACCAATCGGCATGCTCGCCACATTTCAAAACCAAGTGCACCATACTCCTGAATCGGATCCGCATACATGCCCATCTCGTAACCAAGCCGTTCCGCATACAGTGCCCAACCTTCGACGAACGCTGTCGTTCCCAACTGACGACGGAACCACGGTTGCTCCGGCATCTCCTGTGCAAGGGCGACCTGAAGGTGATGTCCGGGAACCGCTTCGTGCAGTGTCAGCGCGGTCATGGTGTAGATAGGTCGTGCAGGAAGATTGTACGTGTTCACGTAGAAATACCCCGGCTTCGAACCATTCTCCGGAGGAGCATTGTAATATGCCTGCGGGGCGGATTCGGCCCTGAACGATTCTAGTTCTTTGATTTGACAATCGGCTTTCGGCAGACGACCGAACAGCGGACCGATCTTCTGCTTGGCTTCGGAGAGAAGTGCATCGAATCCTCGCAACAACTCCTCTCCCGATTGGTAGTAATACTTCTCCGATTTCCGCAAATGGTTGTTGAACTCCTCGACTGTTCCTTGGAACTCAAGTTTCTTCTTCACGCGATGCATTTCACCGAGAATCCGCTGCACCTCACGCATCCCCGTTTGGAAAACCTCCTCGGGTTGCGAAGGGACGGTCGTGTGAACAAGCAGACGCGATGCGTACCGCTTAGCGCCCTGAGGCAACGACGACATGCCGATGGACTTCCTGCTTGCGGGCAGATACTCGTTTCGAACGAATTGCTGTAGCCGACGATATGCCTCCGACACCTGCAAACCCACGGTCTTCAGCTCTATTTCGAACGGCGACTTTTGCGATGCATCTTTCGAGGTCGTCAGCGGATCCACAACCATGGTGCTCGCCACTTGGACCTCGGCTGTCTCCGTGACAGCGGAACCGATCGAGGAGCGCATGCCGAGCGGTCTCGTGAACAACGGACTCTGATCAAAGGGTGTCGATACTGCCGCATCAAGCTGCACCAAGACCTTCTGTGTTATCAGCTCAGGCAAGACGATTTTCTTGCGTATTCCTATTCGTAGCAGAGCAATGACCTCGTCGACCTGCCTGCCGAACCCCTGTAATCTGGCCACATAGCTTGCTCTGTCACGGTCGCTCTCGAATCTTGTCTGATCGGCCAATAGTTGAATGTCGAGATGCAACCCGTTAAGCTGATTCAAGGGCAAAAGAAACTCGTACGTCTCGATACTCACGATCCACTCCCGAACGCTGCGGATGAAGAGCTCACGATTGAGCATGTCCTTGCTCGTCAGTTCGCGCGTATCCACTTGCTCGGCTCTTTGCAGGAGCTCCGTCAGTTTCTTCTGCCTTCTCTCGTATGCGGCCTCGGAGTAGTCCGTGGTCAAGGAATCATACCGATGATCACCGTTGAAGGTTGCACTCTCCGGATACTCACGAAGGACGAATTCATGATACTCATCGAAAATCTGGGAAAGAATCCTCGACGCAGCAGACTCCTCCATCGACGCTGCAAGCGTGACGACTGAGCATGCGATCATCAAGAACGTTGTGACAAGGACTCTCTTCATACAGCTACTCCCAAGGTGAAAAACAATTCGTCATGGAAACGTGAGCGCGCATCAGCGACCAAGAAGGTCGGCAACAGACCACATCTGCAAGACCACATATACCGACGTGAACGCCAGTGTCACGATACGGACGATACGTCCAACGAACGGCGACAGGTTGCTACTTCCGAAAAGAAGCACCGCGCCAAGTCCACAGCCGAGGACAGTGACGACGAAATCCTCCGGCATCGACTTCAGCATCGTGGACGGAACCGACAGATACCACTCCGGGACCACGTTCGCCGAACCGACGTCAAGACCTCTCTCTGCGGTAGACCCGATTCCATGAATCATTGTAAGTGCCCATGGTAGTCCGGCACCCGCCAGTACTGCCGTTCGGTTCAGCGCACCGGATGCAAGACGCTGCACCAGACTCCTGAGAGATATCGCGAAAATCGGTGCAAGGACAAGAGCATGCAGTAGGAACACCCGCATCAAATCCGGTTCATGGAAACGCGGACTCGCCCATAGATATCCGGAGACGAGAGCGCCGAGAACCGGTACGTAGTCGCTCAGAAGATGTGTTCCGATACCGAATGCCTGATGCGAACGCGCGTCCCACGGAAGAATGCTCCCGGACCACGCACTGATAAGGATGAGCACATACATTCCCACCGACACGTACCATGACGACGCAATCACCGTCCGCCGCAATCCCCGCACCATCAAGATGATCAGCACGACGGCAACGGCTATGACCATGAGATCGGTTGCCCGCGCATGCGCGCTCCTGATCAAGCTTCCATACTCCGTACCGCGCTGAAGCGACACGTTGACGCTATACCAGCTCTTCGGGACGGCTATGGCCGAATCGAAGAGCCGGACGTCGCCTCGCATTCTACCGTCACTGCTATTCGTCACATCCGTCTCTGCAGCATACCAGTCCCCCCGTCGTCGAACCGTGTCACCGAAGGCATCGAGACGAGTATCCGCTGCCAGATAAACTGTCTGTTCTCTACCCGAATCGTCCCGTAGCCGTTCCGCATCCGGTCGGTAATACGAAGCCATGAGCAGACCTGTGACGACGAGGCACACGAACGCCCCTACCGCCACCGATGCAAGCACGGGTAAGGCAGTGGCCCGCGACGGATCATGCATAGGTCGACCTTCCGTCATCTTCGTTCTTGTTACTCGTGAACCGAATCATCGTTGCAGCCATTCACGCACCGACGCCTCGTAGCGATCGGGATCGATCTGCGGCCGATCGTACATTCCCGCACCTCTTCGCTGCCGTGCTACCTCGAAAACACTCACTGCGCATGCTACCGAAATGTTCAGACTCTGGACCATCCCTACCTGCGGTATCATGATGGTACCATCGGACAATGCGACGGCATGGTCACTGACACCGCTATGTTCGTTACCGAATACCAATGCCGTGGGACGCGTCATCTCCACGTCGTAGAGGGACACAGCCGACTCGTCCAGCCTGGTGGAGTAGATGTTGAATCCCTTGCTCTTCAACATCGCGAAACAGTCTTCCACCGAATCATGTTTGGTTTGACGGACCCATTTGCGAGCTCCTCCCGAGGTCTTCTTTCCGAAGACCGGCAAGACCTGTCCACTGTGATACACCAGATGCACCTCGTCAATCCCGACAGCATCGCAGGATCGAAGGACGGCAGCGACATTGTGCTCGTCGTGGACGTTTTCGAGGACGACGGTGAAATCGTACTGACGGTGCGCCACGGCTCGTTCGACGCTCCTGATGCGTGACTCGCTCGCTGAAAGGCGCGGATCGTAATCTGTCATGGTCTCATAAAAAAAACGGGACGACCCATCGAGTCTTCCCGTTCATTGTCGACGTTTCGTTTCTTACTTGTCGGCTTCGCCCATCACGGGATCGATGCCGCCGATGATGGCGACGACGTCCGAAATCATCGAGCCCTCGGTCATGTACGCAAGACCTTGAAGGTTCGAGGTCGAAGGACTTCTGATTTTCAGCTTCCACGGGTATCCCGTTCCGTCCGAGACGATGAAGAATCCCAGCTCGCCTTTCGGAGACTCGATGGCGGTGTAGGTCTCTCCTGCAGGAGGTGCAGCCCCGAAGTTGACGATCATGAAGTCGTTGATCAGCTCTTCCATCTTCGTGTAAATCTCTGCTTTGTGGGCAGGCACATAGCGCGGATCGTTCAGCTTCACGTCGCCCGACGGCGGATTATCCAGCAACTGGTGAATGATCTTGATCGATTCACGACATTCGGCCATGCGCACCTTGTATCGTCCGTAACAATCACTGTCCGCGTGCGAGATGACATCGAAGTCGACCTTGTCATACATGAGGTACGGCATATCCTTGCGAAGGTCGCGCGTGCTGCCGCTTGCGCGGAGGACAGGCCCCGTCAATCCAAGAGCGATGGCCTTCTCCAAAGAGCAGTAACCGATGCCGGCCATACGGTCGATGAAAATGCGATTGCGATCGATGAGCGCTTCCGACTTGGCAAGCTCTTCCAGAAAATTCGTCGCCCACAGGCGGATCTTCAGCAACACCTCGGGCGAGATATCGTTGGCGACGCCGCCGATGCGGGTATAACTAGTCGTGAAGCGGGCTCCGCAGATGAGTTCGAACAGGTCGTACAGGCGCTCACGCTCGGCGAACGTCCACAGGAACACCGTCAACGCCCCGACGTCCATACACGACGCACCGACAGCAAGCATATGCGAAGACACACGAGCCATTTCCGCTACCAGGGTACGGATCCACTGGGCACGAGGCGGCGCTTCGATACCAAGCGCATTCTCCATGGCAAGGGCGATACCGACGTTGTTCGACATGGGCGCCAGATAGTCGAGTCGGTCCGTATGCGGGATGAACTCGTTATACGTCGTGTTCTCCGCAAGCTTCTCGTACCCACGATGAAGGTACCCGAGCTCAGGCACGCATTTGATGATGGTCTCACCGTCCAGGCGCAACAGGACACGGAGCACTCCGTGGGTCGCCGGATGCTGGGGTCCCATGTTGAGAACCATATCGTTCTCAAGCGGATCCTCGAACAAGACGGTCGTATCCTTGTCAATCAGCTCCTTGTAGATCCTGTCTTGACGTTCTACGCGAACACGTTCGAGCTTCGCGGACGAACCGATCATGATTTCTTCCATGCGTATGCCTTATGGTACGGGTATAGAGACTTCTGTTTTGATGCCGGCAAAGTTAGCGCTTTTCGATGTTCAGTACAACGGAAGGGTCAAGGGTTTCGAGGCGGCAATTCGGAGCCATCGGTCCTACTTCGCACAGCTCAACAGATATAATCTCTGATTGATCCTACCAAGTGCTTCATACCGTTTCAGTTTTCTGTTGTACCGTGGCTTCGACGTCTCCTCGCACATGGTCCCCACGGCAAGGTCCTTACGCTCCAGTTCACGGATCACCAAGCTTGTCAAGGTGCTCATGGCGAACGTGGACGATCCGGGTTCATGCGCGATGGTCACGTCGATAGGAACGTTCAACTGGACGGGAACGCGACGTCCGTTGATGCTCAGGAAGCAGTCCGTATCGCACCCGAAGAAGACCATCTCCCGTCCATCCCACGTGAAGAACGGCCTACCTGTTCCCTGTGTGGCAGCTACATACTCCACTCCGGTCATGAGGACGATATCGTTCCCTGGCTGCTGCACCCTCGCCGCCCACATCGGTTCGGTGGGATGTAACACAAGGGCGTCGATGGACGGATACTGTTTGCTGATGACCGGCCGCGTATACTCGTCACTGATCAGCACGACACTGCTGAAGCCGCCTTGCACGACAATCGCTGCCGCACAGGTTCCCATCCTGTTGATCCTCCCCTCACGCATGTCTGTGTACGGTCCGGCCATTTCCTCGTCGCCCAGATACCATCGCCATTGCATCCCGCTCTTGGCCGCATACATCAATCGGCCATCCACCCAGAATCCGAACATCATGACGTCTTCATAGGTAGACACCAGCTTTCCATTGACAATGAGCTGCGTGGCGCTCAGTGGTCCTTGTAGCCATGCGACCGATGTTCCTAACGGCGACACGCACAGAGCACCTCGCCTCTGGACAGCACCATAGACACGATCGCCCAGGCGGACGTATTCCTGGGGTCCGTCGAAATACGAAATCACCGATTCCTGGGTGATTGCGCTGTAGACAATCTCTCCGGGCTCCGTACAGACGATTTTCTTCGGACCTCCCTCGGAAACCACGAACCACTGGGTATTGAGCTGCGCCCACGCACTCCACTTGTCCCCGTTCGGCGAGAACACCGGAACGGTGATCTCCTGATACGCATCCGTGGAGCGACCGTTCACCCAGAGTCTCTTCATTCCGCTGTACGGAACCGTGCGCGCCCACCAATTCACCGTGGTATCCATGCCAAACAGGTCAAGAGACTCTCCGCCTTGAAGTAAGAGGACGTCCTTACATGGCTGGGAGACCATTGACACTACCCCCCACAAGAACACGAAGAGTGCATTGACCAGAAAGGAACGGATATGGCGGAAAAGATACTTCATATGGGGTGACGACACCGGAATCATAAGGAGATGGCGACCGGTCCGCCGGAACTTTTGCGGGCACGGACGATTCCCTGCTCCGTAACAATCGCATCTAACACGGCATCATGCGGCCTCGGTCGGAATTCATCTGCGAAGGCACACGTGAATGCCAAACCGAACGCGAAGAACATCCGGTGCTCGAGGAATCGGTCGTAGTACCCTTTGCCGTATCCCATGCGGACCAATCGCTCGTTGAACGCGACCAACGGTACGATGGCCAGAAACGAAGGTCCTGTCACGTCCGAATCGGACAACCGCTTCTTCCCTTTGGGTTCAGGAACGCCGAACAGGCCGTCGGTAAGCTCATCACCCGGTGCATACTCCAGATGCTCCATGCGAAGCGTCTCGGGATCGATTGAAGGTACGAATACCGTCTTGCCATCGTTCCATGCCCTAACGATCAACGGTTGCGTGGCCGGTTCGGACCCGATGGACATGTAGACATGCAGCGTATCGCATTGCTGATACTCGAACGTTTGAGACACGGTATCAGCCATGACGGTTGACCATTCGTGTGCAAGGTTCCGATCCAATGCATCTCTTTCGCGAATCTTTGCCTGACGTAAAATTATCGTATCCATACCGCTCTTATGATTGTTCCGTTGTCCTCTTCTCCTTCAGGACATCACCAAGGATGACGGCACCGATCATGAGGACCGCCCCGGAGAACTCGCGGGTTCCCATGCGTTCCGCATGCGTGAAATACGCGATGAACGAAGCGATGACCGGTTCGAGAGTGAAAATGACGCCCGCCTTCACGGGACTCACGAACCGCTGATACTTCGTCTGCAACGTCGTGGAAGCGAATGATCCGAAGACGGCGGTGTAGGCAAGTGCCACGATAACCGGTAGCGTCCATGTGGCAGGATTGACGGTCGTCAACGCCTGATTCGTCGCATCGAGCGAGCCCGATTCCAGACCCGAGGAGATACCCGCGGCGTAGGCTCCCAGTCCAAGGATGCTTGTCACGGCAAACTGGACGACGACGAGTATCGGCATGTAGAACGGACGCTCTCCGTATCTGTTGGAGCTTTTATCGAGGTACGAAATGCAGATGGCCCACATGACGGAACCGATGAGTGTCATGGCGTCACCGACATTCACCTTCCCACCCTCGGGATTCGTCAACAAGACCAACCCGATCGTCGCCACGGTCACCGTCAGTAACTGCACGCGCTTGATTCTCGCTCCGCGAATGAACCGGTCCACGGCCGGAACGAAAACAACGACCATTCCCGTGATGAACGCGCTTTTGGAAATCGAGGTGTATTGAAGTCCCCACGTCTGAAACACGAATCCGAGTCCGTAACATACACCGATCAGCATACCGTCCCGAGCAATGGCACGATCCCATTGCCGGAACATGGCTGACCAAAGCATAAGGCAAATAAGCACGGCAAGAACGAATCGGATGCCGACAAAGAGAAAAGGATCGCACGTGGCAAGAGCCGTTTTCGTGAAGACGAACGTGCCGGCCCAGAACACCGTCGTCAAGACAAGGATCCATTCGGCCTTGCGTTCCGTGATGTGTTTCGGGGATGAGAGAGAGTTCAAGGGGTTGCTCAGCTGGTTACGGTGAAACCGTTCATTGCATCGATACCTGCGTCGATGACCGACATGCGCGCATGTTTCGGCGTGCAAACATACGGCTTCGGCGAGTGGTTACGGAGCTCACAGTCCTACCTGCAGTTGAAACGAGTACTGACGTCCGACCAGTGACGGTATGGATCGAAGATTCCGTTCATCCAGAAGATTCGATGCACCAACACCGACGCGAAGTCCGGTCAGTCCGGAAGCCTGCGCCACGCTCGTCAAGGAATACCATACATTCGCCTTCACGTTCCAGTACCCCTTCACAAACTCCGCCGGATCGTCCGGTACCGTTCGAACCGTCGACGAGAGCACACTGCCATTTCGGTCCAACGCTTCGTCGCCGAAACGACCCGTATAATCCGCTCGCAACGAAACGGTCATACCCGAACGGGACATGAATTCGCATCGCGCATTGATCATATGTGGAGACCTATACCAAAGTCCGCCGTAGGATGCGACCGTCAACGACAGAAATCTCCCGGTCTTTCCATCGATTGAACCTGCCCGTCCCGCTGCGATGGCATCCATCACGTCCATGTCTTCCGCTTCGAGATACTGATACCCGACGCTCACCAGCACCGTGTCGGCTATCTCCGTTACATAATCACAGCGCAGAGTGGACTCGAATCCACGCGTCCGTACACGCGAAACATTCCTGTACGAGTACACCGATGTCTGACCTTCAATCCGATGAAGGTAGAACTCGATCATCTGGGAAATACGGTTCTCGTAGGCGCGAAGGTCGGCGTGAAAGAGCCACGATTCTATCACGTCGTTCCGCATCACAAGCCTGGTATCGTAGGATACCGATACATCGGCCGATACCGAGCGCTCGGCCCTCAAGTCCTGTCCAAGGAGACGCGCGCCCGTAAGCAGATATCCCGCTCCTTGGAGATTGTTTCGGAAGACCACGTAGAGTTGACGGAAGTCGGGTGCCTTGAAGCCCGTTCCCATGGACCCGCGCACGCGAACCTCGGGCACGGGTTCGATCATGATGGCAAGCTTGGGATTGAGGTTGTCTCCGAACTCGCTGTTCGAATCATACCGTGCGCTCAGCGAGTAATGGAGATTGTCCAGCGGATTGCCCTCCCACTGCCCATACATCACATGGGTCGTGTACGTCGGATCGGTAGGATACCTGGATCCGCGGAGTGCATCGATGGCCACTTCTCCCCCCAAGGTGCAGCGGATGCGATCGCTCACGAGAAGATTCGCTTGGACGAACGGTCTGATAAGCGACCGTTGATATTCGTCCACCGTCCCGGCGGACCCCTGAGCAACATCGAAGTCATACCGCTCCATGAACCGCGTTCCGTATACCTGCGTGAGCACATGCAGGTTACCACTGCGATAGTTCGCACTCACCGCCCCGTTCACATCCGACTGGGACACCGATCCCTGATTGGCTGCTACTTGCGTGTAGAACGACTCGACGAATCTGCCCTGGGACTGTGAGTGGAACATCCTGCCGGTGACATCGACATCCCATTGTTTCGAAATGCGAAGGCGGAGTTTGCTTTGGAGGGTGACATCGGTGAACCCTGCGTACGGGACGACGATAGTATCGGATCGTTGTTCGAACGCCGGCGATTTCCGAGCATCCGCGAACAGACTCCATTCGAGGTCGTCGGCACCATGCCCGATACTGATCGAGGATTGAACGCCCTGGATGGACTGCACCACGCTCTGGAACCGTCCGCTCCAACCCTCCGCCGGACGTCGTGAACGGATGTTGATGACGCCCGCCAGAGCTTCACTGCCGTACAGACTCGACATAGGACCCTTGACGACTTCGATTTGATCGATGTTTCCCGTGGCAATCCTACTAATATCGATGACACCAGCCACCCTTCCGACCAGCGGCAATCCATCGACGAGGATCTGTGTGTAATCAGCGCTCAATCCCATCAGCTGGACGCCGGACTGAAGACTGCTACGATTGGCTACGATGCTCTGCTCTTGGAGGATGGACTGGAGATTCGTCACACCTGCACGTTGCATGCGCGAACTACCGATCACCTCCACCGCGACGGGCGCTCTCGTCGCCTCGATCTCCTGCCGAGACCCGGTGACGACCACCGGCCCCGTAACGACCGAACGTACGGAATCGATAGTGAGGAACGATCCGCGCTTTGCGCCGGAGGAACGCGTCTTCGACGAGTCGCGCAGGATGGACGTACGCTCAAGACCGCTCACCGTCACGCCTCCGGCCTGCACCATTCTGGTGAGACCGAGTATGGCAAGAAAGAGAACGACGACGCGGTGCGAGAGGTTTCTCATCCAGATGTGGGCCTACTTTAGTCGGAGGCCGACTGCTTTGCCATATCGCATGACGAAGGTTCCAAGCTCCGAGCGGGACATGGGCACGGTAAGCGAAATGAACTGGAGCTTATAGATGGCACCGGATGCGGATTTGACGATGATCGTCTTCTGTGCGTTCGGCGAGATACTGCGTTTGGCCGGTTCATAATTGAAGATGCCCTTACCGGTAAGATCCACCGACGCGATACGTCCGGAAGGTGCGAGCGAGTCGACTCGAAGGAGCGCAGGGTTTGCCACCGTGACATTGTCGAAGGTCGTATCTGTCACGTATGCAGTCGTTTTCCCGATGGTGTTGACGGAACCCGAATTGAAGAGAACATCGATCTGGGTGGTCTTTCCGCCGCCGAACACGGGCTTGACCATCATGTCCCACGTCGTCTCTTGAGTTTTCTCGACGATGACCGGAATACCTGCATCAAAAGAGAAATAATACGAATCCACCGAGTCTGGCGTGAAGGTCACAGTTTTTACCGTGACGGAATCCGCTGTTGTCGGACCGCTCGGTGTCGTGTCTGAACAGGAGGACAAGGCAAGAAGCGCCAGTATGGTGAACGATACAACGCTGAATCCGGAAACGAAACGAAGATTTTTCATGATGACTAAGAAGTAGTAGTGTGAATGAGAAAGTGGAGGAAACGAACCGAGCGACAACTAATTGTAACAACAACTAAATATTTTCCTTATTTCTTTCGAGACACGTTATCATGATACATATCAACGTTTTACGCTCGCGGATGATGCGAAGAATGGACTTGTTGGATGTACTGTCTGTCCAGGTGAGTGTAGATCTGTGTCGTCGAGATATCCACGTGGCCGAGCATTTCCTGGACGGCTCTCAGGTCGGCTCCCCCTTCGATAAGGTGGGTAGCGAAGGAGTGACGGAACGAGTGCGGATGCACCTGGATATTGCACACGACGCCGGCCTTGTGGACAATGTTCCATATGGACATCCGGGAAAGCCCGCCGCCTCGCCTGTTCAGGAAGAAGATGTCCTCGCTCTTGTCATTTGCCCAGTGAACACGAACCTCCCGTTGATACTGTGCCATCCACTGCAGGGCATTGCCTCCCAAGGGAACGATCCGTTCCTTGGACCCCTTGCCGAACACGCGCAGAAGCTGAGTCTCCCACATCACATCGCGCTGATGGAAGGAACAGAGTTCGCTGACGCGGAGTCCGCCGGCATACAACGTTTCGAGAATGGCCCGGTCTCGGATTCCCGAGGGTGTCGTCACATCGACCGACTCCAGAAGCGACCTCATTTCGTCGACGAGCAAGGCCTCGGGCAACACCCGTCGGGACCGAGGCAGTTCCAAGAGCTCGGAAGGGTTTCTCGGGATGATTCCACTCGCATGCAGGTACGCGAAGAGTCCCTTGAGCGAAGACGAATACCGTGCCCGTGACCGTTCCGTGAGTCCGAGATCGGCCAGGACGGAGAGGAATGCGCGCAGGGAATCCATGTCGACCTGGCCATAGGAATGCACCGACTCCCCGCTCAGGAATTCGGCGAAGCGAAGAAGATCGGAGGCATAGGAGTCCACCGTATTCTGCGAAAGCCCTTTCTCCAACGTAAGAAAGCGCAGGTATTCCCGGAGCGGAAGTTCGAGAGAACGGCGCAGTGTGGACGTATCTTTCATCAGGCGCCGTCTTTGGGTAGTTCCTTGTACACCATGCGCTGATGGTGCGCGCCGATGAGGTTCCGCACGAACGACTCTTTGACGAGGGCCAGTTCCCGCATGGTGATATCGCATTCGTCGAGCTGACCATCGATGATCTTCTCCTTGAAGATGTTGTCAACGGCGTGCTCGAGTGCGTCCCGGTCATCCACGATTCTGGACACAGCCTCGACGCCATCG
Source organism: Kapaibacterium sp. (SeqCode) (assembly GCA_040398805.1). GTDB lineage: Bacteria > Bacteroidota > Ignavibacteria > Kapaibacteriales > NICIL-2 > JBBATK01. The sequence goes on from JBBATK010000001.1 coordinate 308,281, forward strand.
GCAAGCATGACGAGCGCCGTCTCCTTCGTTTGCGGCTTCGGTCCCGGATAGCGGAACATATCCTCTGACACGTCTTCGTGGTACTCGTCGTCGGTACGTTCCATGGCCTTGGCATAGAAGTGCTTGATAAGACCGGTACCATGATGCATGGGAATGAAGTCGATGATCTTTTCCGGAAGAGCGTACTCACGGGCGATCTCGATCCCCTCCGCCACGTGATTGCGGATGATGGATGCGCTCTTCTTCGGCGGCAAACGGTCGTGCTTGTTATCGATCTCGATCTGGTTCTCGATGAAGTATTCGGATTTCGCGATCTTTCCGATGTCGTGATAGTACGCTCCGACACGGGCTAGGAGCGGACTTGCCTCGATACTGTACGCCGCAGACTCGACAAGGTGCGCTATGGCGAGAGTATGCTGATACGTACCCGGCGCTTTTTCGCTCATCTGCACGAGCAAGGGATGATTGACATTGTCGTATTCGCGAAGCGTAAGATCGGTCATGACGCCGAAATACCTCTCCGTAATGGCGATGACGGCGAAGGTGAGCAAAGGCGAAACGACGGCGTTCACCACTGCCCAGGAATAGGCGCGCCATTGTTCGGGAATACTACCACCACGCTCCAGTACCATGGCGGTGATGACAAGTACGAACCCGATGAGGATGAAACCGATGGAGCGGAACAGCTGTGTGCGGGTCCGCAAGTCACGCACGCTGTACGCCCCAAGCGTACCTGCGATGATGAGTGCAAGCGCCCCTCCGGCGTCGTTGGCCCGCACACCGGCATACATCAAGGACGAGGTGACGGTGACGATGAAACCGGTACGGGAATCGAAGTAGATGGCGGCCACCATGGCACAGGCGGGGATGAGGACGAGGAACTCGACGGAGAACTCGCGAGGGAGCAACAATGTCGCCCATGAAAACCCTGCACTGCTGGTGATAAGCGCGCTGAGAGAGAGCAGCTGAAGATTATCGTTGTAGATCTTCTTTCGGAGGAAGTAGACGAACAGGACGAGCAACGAGTACACAAGAGCGGCATGGAGGAGTGAGCCCGTGACATAGGAGACATGCGGCGACGTCCGAGATGTATCGTCCCGGAGATACCCGTAGTTGATGAGCTTCGCGATACTCGCATCGGTAAGGACCTCGCCCTTCGACACGATGACTTCCCCCTTGCGCACAAGACCGCGGGTCCTGGAAACAGACGCTTCGGCGGCATCCTGAAGTCGACGGGTGCGCTCGGACTGTTCTTGAAGGGTCGGCGGCACGAGGGCAAGCACCCGTCGTTCCACCGTCTCCCGAATCTCGCGATTGTCCACAGACCGCAGTATCTCGGTCAACTCTGAACGTATGCGGGAGGAATCGATGACAGACGAGAGCGGCAAACGCCGAAGCGTGGTACCTGACTCGGCTATGTAGATGAACGTACCGGAGAGACTCGACAGAGGAACACCGATCATTTCCTTCAGGGTGCTCGCTCTCACCAACTCCCGGATCGACTCCTTTACCGATGGCTCGACGGCATCGCTTCCATTGAAGAGGTCCTCAAGATCGAAACGGATGGCCCGAGAACTCGTCGCACCCGAAACTGCCGAGAACACGGTAGGAACCTTCGATTTCGCCTTCTCGATCTCTCTTTGCAGTTGTTCGTCCTCTTTACGGATCGGAAACGTGCTTTCCGCGACGACTGTCTCCTGCTGCCACACCTGACCTTTGGAGAGAAGGACACTTTGCGACGTGCCGAAGACCACGTGGGAGAGACTCGGAAAGAATAACGCGCAGATGATGGGTGTGCAGACGAAGATGGCCAGACGCACGGGGTGCGACGTCCGCCAATTCACGGCGGCAGTCGCGGACGTCGGGCTTTCCTCTTGTAGCTGTTGAAACAGTGTCGGACGTGTCTTGGCCATGAGTTCCTCGGTTTAGCGTCCGCTGAACGCCGGTTTCCGTTTTTCTTGAAATGCTCGAACACCTTCTGCATAGTCCTGAGTCTCACCGGCTTTCTGCTGATACTCTCGCTCATGGTCCAGCATCTCATCCAATGTCGCCGTTTGTGCCGTCCGCAGGAGAGTCTTTATGTACCCATACGATGTCGTCGGACCCGCAGCGTATTCTTTCGCAAGGGACAGGACGGCGGCATCGAGAACGTCGGGGCTCACGACCATGTTCACCATGCCAAGCTTCAACGCCTGTTCGGCCGTGAACTGACCATTCCGTGTTGCGAACTCGAAGGCCTGAGCATAACCAAGCATGCGCGTGTAAAAAAACGTCGCACCCGAATCCGGAACGAGAGCTATGGCGGAGAATGCCTCGACAAGCTTCGCAGCGCTGCTCATGATGCGGATGTCGGCGGCAAGGGCAAGGGAGAGTCCGGCTCCTGCGGCGACGCCGTTGATCGACGCGATGATGGGTTTCGGCAGGGACGTCATGGCTCGGATGATGGGATTGTATCGTGTCTCCAGCGCATCACGCAGCGTACCTTGGCCCTCACTACCCGGAGCTTCCTTGAGATCCTGTCCGGAACAGAACGCACGACCCGAACCGCTCAGGACCACGCAGCGTACCCGTTCATCCGTTCCCGCTTCCGAGAACGCCTTCTGCAGCTCGGTGGTCATGACGTTGTTACACGCATTAAAGACCTCGGGTCTGTTCAGCCGGATGTGCATGATACCGTCGTCGACATGTACCAAAAGAGTCGTCATTTCCATATCTGTTTCCAAAGTGATAAATCACGAACGGGTTCCACAAGTCAGGAAAGCGAATTCCTATCAGGAACCCGACCAAACCGGCTTCCGCTTCTCGACGAATGCCGCCATGCCCTCTTTTTGGTCGTTGGACGCAAACAAGAGGTAGAAGTTCTTCCGCTCCAGTTCCAGTCCTGCGTCCAAGGGTTGTTCGATGGCGGCATTGACCGCCTCCTTGGCAAGGCGAACGGCAAACGGCGGCTTCGATGCGATACTCGACGCCAGGGAGAATGCTTCCTGAAGGAACATCGCGCTCGGAACGACACGGGAAACCAGTCCGTGCTCGCATGCCTTCGCTGCCGACAGCATGGAACCGGTCAGAATCATCTCCATTGCCAAGCTTTTCCCAAGCGCCCTGGTGAGCCGCTGAGTACCGCCCGCTCCCGGCATCACCCCGATGTTGATCTCCGGCTGACCGAACTGTGCGGTATCGCTCGCGATGATGATGTCACACATCATCGCCAATTCACACCCGCCACCGAGAGCATACCCGCTGACAGCTGCGACGAGAGGTTTCTTGATGAGGCGTAAGCGCTCCCACACAGCGAATTGATCGCGTTTCACCATCGTCACCGCATCGGCCTCCTCCATCTCCTTGATATCTGCACCGGCGGCGAAAACCTTTTCGGTCCCATGAATGACGATGCAACCGATACCGTCATCGGCGTCGAAACGGTTGCACGCGTCGACGATCTCATCCATCATGGGCATGTTGAGCGCGTTCATGGCGGTTGGACGGTATAACTCGATGGCGGCCACCCTGGCAGTGGGATTCGATATTCGAATACACGTATATTCGTTCGTCATGGGTACGTCGTTCGCGAAAGTGAGAGGACGCGCGAAGATAGCCACCCCTAAAGAATAATCCTGTCGTCGAGCCATGGAGTGTTTGTATATCCCCGAGTTTCATGCAGAGATGCGGCGTATCGAGGTGACCGATGACGAGTTCCGTCACGGCAAAGCGCTCCGGCTTCGTGAAGGCTCCCCTGTCATGGTGTCGAATGGTACCGGACTGTGCGCCGAGACGGTCGTCACAGAGCTTCATGCCCGTCATCTCCTTCTCGACTGTCGCCGACTGCTTCCCGGCTACAACGAACCTATTCACTCGTCCCACCTTTGCATCGGAAACCTGGACAACAAGGATCGGCTGGAATTCCTGGTCGAGAAAGCGGTGGAGCTCGGCGTCCGATCCATCACCATCGTTCAGACGCGATATGCGTCACAACGGAAGCTCAATGCCGACCGCCTGCGCACGAAGGCCATAGCGGCCCTGAAACAATCGCGTCGTTCCACGCTGCCGGAAATCGCCTCTGCTACGTCGCTTTCCGAAGTCGTGGGCATTATGAATGCGGACGTCCATGTTCTGTGTGATGAACATGGAACCCGCCCGGAAAGAGAAACGGGAACGGTGTGCCTGTATGTAGGACCCGAAGGCGGGTTTCACGAGGAGGAAACCTCGTACCTGAAGTCATTGCCGAACATGCGCTCATGGCGCCTTGCCTCTTCGCGTCTTCGCGCGGAGACCGCGGCGATTTCCGCACTCAGTCATGTAGCGGCGTGGTGACCTTCCCTCTACTCCGCTCAGGGTTGCATCTCTCGCAAACGCAATGTCGTCCGGGCCTCTTGCGCGAAGATGGAGCGAGGGAACGACCGTAAGAGCTCCTCATACACACCTCTGGCCTCCGTTTTCTTTCCCTCAGCCCTCCATGCCCGAGCAGTAAGAATGACGGACCTATCAGCGTAGATGCTTTCTGCAGAAAGTGTATGGAGACGTTCGCCGTATGCACGACACTCGGCGTATCTTCTCTCTGCAAAACACAACTCCGCCGCCTTTATACACGCCAAGTCGGACATGTCCTGGTTTCGTCTCTGCCGGATGATCGACTCATACAGTTTCAAGGCACTATCGGCCTGTCGACGCAGCCGTGCCTTGCCCGCTTGTGCGAACGCGACCAGTACCAAGGAATCGTCGGCACACTGCCGGATGGTCGTCATCCGTTCGATGGCATCATTAGCGAAATCGGATTCCGGCTTCTCGGCAAGAACGGCGTACACGGCCGAAGCGCTGTCCATATATCCCTGGAAAAAGAGGATCTCCGCCCGTTGAAACTGAGCTTCGTCGATGATCTCTTCCGTGCTCCCGCGCATCGAGACAGCTTGGGATACGTACCGCATGGCCGCATCCATACTATCCTCCATAACGCTCACTTTGGCCAGCGACAGCACGGCTTGGACCGCTTGCGGGAATCCTTCGTACTGTTTTTGCAGAACCTCGTATTCGCGTTTGATATCGGATGTCGGCGCGCCGTAGCGCTCGAGCAAGGATGCGACCCGCAGGTACGCATCGGCAGCAGAGGAGGTACGGGGATAATCCCGGATGATCTTCCGGTACAGATCGATGATCTCCGATGTCCGTGCTTGAGGTCCCCCGTCGTTGGTCCTCGCTTCCGTACACGCCGCATATCCGAAAGCGGCGTATTGCGCTACGTCAGAACTCTTTCCCATTCCCATCACTTTGGAGAACGCACGCATGGCGACCTCGTAGTTTCCGTCCGCTCGCATGGTTTCGGCAAAATTGACAAGCTCGCGTCCGCGCGACCCCAAACGGTCATCGATACCTTCGACGATGGAGCATGCGTCGTCCGGACGTCGTATCTCACGAAGGAACCACTCGTACAAACGGGCGAACGCGATGTCCTCGCTGCCATGTCGACCGTACTCTTTGCGCATGAGGTCATACACGATCTGCGATGTCGAATCGTTCGTCAGTAAGGCGCTGACGCGACCCTGGGCATACGGCAATTGCGCCGACCGTTCAAAGGTCTCCAGTATCTCGCGCAATCCGTTCGGTAGGTCGCCGATCGTCGCGTAGAGTTTCGCAAGATCATCAGCGTAGAGCTCGGGTTTGCGGAGGCTTTTGCGCCCTTTCTCTAATGTCTGGATGGACTTCTCGAAAGCGCGGACTTCCAACTGGGCACGGGCGACGTCCATGTACATGCGTTCGGACGGAGCACCCTTGCTCATGGCTTCATCCCAGGCATCGCTTGCTTCCGACTCCTTTCCTGCCTTCCACTGGAGCTGTCCGTGGATGACAAGGGTAGAGAACGTGCGGAATTTCTGCAGTCGCGCCTGGACCAGATCCCTCAATCCCTGCGTGTTATCCAACGCTTTCAGCGTTCTACACACCCCAAGGAAATACTCTTCGTTCTTCGGTTCTTCGTCGTACAGACTCTGCCACAAACGAGCCGCACTCCGGTAATCTCCGGACTGTTCATACGAAAGCGCCACCGTGGCCCGACTGCTTTGTGCGCGGACCTGGACGCAGGCGAGGATGGCGAAGACGAGCATCCACCCCGTAATGACGACTCCCATCGAGGTTCGTCCACGCCGACCCTTACTGGTGATTCTTACCCGAGGCACACGATCTCCTCTTGGACTGGTTGCGATGGCACGATGACCGTTCCGGCATCGTCGATGACAACGCTGATCTCGGACCGGACGCCGATTTCACCGGCGATGTAGATACCCGGCTCGATGCTGAACGACGTACCGGGAAGCACCCTTCTGGTGTCGTGCGTCTCGAAGTTGTCCATGTTAGCTCCTGCGCCGTGAGTCTCCTCGCCGATGTTGTGTCCCGTCCTGTGAATGAAATACTCGCCGAAACCTGCGGACTCGATGACAGTACGCGCAGCATCATCGACCTCGTATCCGAAAAGCGGCAATCCTTGATGGAATCGATCGCACACGAGGTTGAACGCAGCGTTCCGGGCATCTCGGACGATGGAAAATATTTCTCGCTCACGGTCGGAAGGAGCGGCACCCGTGTGGCACATCCACGTGATATCCGCGTACGTGGAATCCTCGGACGTCCCCTTGGCCCACATGTCGATGAGCACCAGCTGATTCTTGCCGATGGGTGCATTGTGTTCGACCGTCGGCGCGTAGTGCGGATTGGCGGCGTTCGTAGCGATGGCGACGATGGGATCGTGATCGGTGAGCAAATCGTTCTGCTCGAAAAACCGCACGATGTTCTGCTGAACGTCGTATTCGGTGACATACTGGTTCCTGCGAATCTTGTCACCAAGGAACTGCATCGCATCCATCATCGCCGCTCGCACAAGGAACGAGGTCTTTTCGTTCTCCTTCCGTTGACCCTCGGACCATACCGCTTGGAGCTCTTGGGCCATATCGGCGGACGAAACGACGACGGGACCGAGAGACCGTATCCATTCCACCGTTCCCGCATCGACTCTGGACACGACGGGGATGGCCGCCATGGGAGAATACTCCATGGCGACGGTTGCACAGTCTTTGACGGCTGCCGCAACGGCGTCGGTCCACTCGGAACGACGTGCATAGCGAACTTCCCTACAGGGCAGATGTTCCAATGTGTGCGCTTCGATGGCACTGACGATCTTCACGGCTTCTCCGCTGCGTGGAACGACGACCGCCCACTTCCGTGTACAATGCGCCTTCGGCGATACATGGCAGATCTTCTGTGCAAGAGGATTACTCCCGCGGAAATCATAGAGAACCCAGGCATCGATGCCATACTGGTCGAGAAGGTGACGAATGCGATTCAGTCGCTGTTGCATGCTCATGTCGTGGAGGTCATTCATTGGTGAGTAAAGAGGAGCCGGCATGCTTCCGGAACGCTGAGCGAACCGTTCATGACGCGCTCTCGGAGTGCTTCGTTCATATCGTGCATGGACGGTCGTGCGAACCAACGGCGGAGGATCTCCTCGCGAACCAGGTCGTCGAACCACAACCCTGACTGCCGTTTCCTCTCGCGCTCGACAGCCTCGCCGCACGTGGAAAAGAACTGCGTACAGACATCGACGAATTCGGCGATACCGTTCATCGTGGTGGCGGAGGTAGCGAGGACCCGGGTGGTCCATCCGTCGGTGACCGGACGCATGAGCGAATGAACGCTATGAATGGCCGCCTGCGCCATGTTCGCGGCGCGTGCGTCGACATCGGTCTTCGTCACGACATAGATGTGAGCCATTTCCATGATTCCCCTCTTCACCGCCTGAACGTCATCGCCCGCATTCGGCATGAGGAGCAAGACGAAAAGGTCGACGACGGAAGCGAGCGTGAACTCGTCCTGACCGACACCCACAGACTCGACGATGACCACGTCGTACCCTGCCGCCTCGCACGCGATGATGCTCTCCCGCGTCCTCGGTGCGATACCTCCTCGGGTGGTACCCGACGGCGACGGACGGACGAAGGCGCTCTCCGATCGTGCCAGGTTCGGCATACGCAGCTTATCGCCGAGAATGCTCCCACCGGAGCGAGCGCTCGAGGGGTCCACAGCGAGAACGGCCACCTTCTTGCCGCGACGGATCCACTCATTACCGACCGCTTCGATCAATGTGCTTTTCCCAACACCGGGAGCACCGGTGAATCCGATCCTATACGAGGAACCGGCATGCGGAACCAAGGTCTCCAATAACGCGCCGCGCGCCTCCTCACCCGCGTCTCCCGTGCTCTCGATGAGTGTCAGCGCTTTTGCCAAGTATCGACGATCGCCGGACAGGACACCCTGAATCAGTCGTGCATCAACCGTCTTCATGGCGTTTCTCCCGACTTGGTGTTCGCCGCATTCCGATGTTTCTGCTCTTCCTTGAAGATGCTGTCGGCCCGCTTGTAATTCTCCCGCATCATGGACATGCGCGTGCTCCGACGGGTATCCATTTGATCCATGCGGCGGTTGTACCGACTTTCTTTGTTCGTCAGCACGACGGTGAAGAAGATACCGAAGCCAAGGAAGGCGAGGACGTAGACAAGTATTCGGACGCGCGCGGAGGCGAACGCAGAAGCGGACGAGGACGGTCCTTCCTGTCGTACTTGACGTCGAGCCATGACCTTAGGTTTTCCGTTCGTTGGTGAATCTTTCCCACAGAAGTTCAAGGACGCGCCGCGCCGAGACCATGATGGGGGTACCTGGTCCGAACACCGCGCTCACGCCTTTGCCAAGAAGCGTCGGAACATCGTCCGGCGGAATGATGCCACCGGCCACAACCATGATGTCGCCGGCTCCCTTATCCTCGAGATGACCGATGAGCTCGGGTATCAAGGTAAGGTGGCCTGCGGCTTGCGACGAAACGCCGACGACATGGACGTCATTCTCCATCGCTTCACGCGCCGCTTCGTCCGGCGTCTGGAAAAGCGGACCGATGTCGACATCGAATCCTATGTCGGCGAATGACGTGGCAATGACCTTCGCACCGCGGTCATGTCCGTCCTGACCGAGTTTCACCACGAGGATGCGCGGACGTCGACCGGTCACCTCGGCAAACCGAGCAACCTCCTGCCGTAACTCTTCGAATTCACGATCGTCTTCGTACATGGCTGCATATACCCCTTGTAAAGTCTGCGTGGTGGCAACGTACCTGGTATACACGCTCTCCAGAACGTCGCTGATCTCTCCCACGGTGGCTCGAGCCCGCGCAGCGTTCACCGCCACGTCAAGGACATTCGCCGAGGGGTCTTGTGCGGCTTCGCGGAGCCGTTCGAGCACGTCAAGAAGGACGCGTTCGTTGCGCTCGGCTTTCACGTGCCGAAGGCGTTCGATCTGTGTGCGCCGAACCTCCGCGTTATCGACGACACGAACCTCCACATCATCCTCACGCTCCGGCCGATATTTGTTCACACCGACGATGACCTCTTCACCGCGATCGATGGCCGCTTGTCTCTTTGCCGCGGATTCTTCGATACGCAGCTTGGGGAAACCGGATTCGATGGCTTTCGTCATACCTCCCATCGTTTCTATCTCGTCGATCAGCTCCAGCGATTTCGCGACCAATTCGTTCGTGAGATATTCTATGTAGTGCGATCCGCCTAGAGGATCGGCCACTTCCGTCACGTGGGACTCCTCGGCGATGATCGTCTGCGTGTTCCTCGCTATGCGCGCGGAAAAATCCGTCGGTAACGCCAGCGCCTCATCGAAGGAGTTCGTATGCAAAGATTGCGTACCACCGAGCACGGCGGCAAGTGCTTCTATGGTCGTGCGCACGATGTTGTTATACGGATCCTGAGCAGCAAGCGACCAACCGGATGTCTGGCAATGGGTGCGGAGCAGGAGGGAGGATTCCTTCTTCGGGTCGAAGTGTTTCTTCATCATCGTCGACCACAACACGCGCGCTGCGCGGAGTTTCGCAACCTCCATGAAGAAGTTCATCCCGATTCCGAAAAAGAACGACAGTCTGGGTGCGAAATCGTCGACGGTCAATCCACGCTCCACGGCCCGACGTACGTATTCCATGCCATCGGCGATAGTGAAGGCCAACTCCTGTACCGCCGTCGCTCCCGCTTCGTGGATATGGTAACCACTGATGCTGATGCTGTTGAACTTCGGCATGTGCGCACTGGTGTAGGCGATGATGTCGGACACGAGGCGCATACTGGGCTCGGGCGGATAGATATACGTGTTGCGAACCATGAACTCTTTCAGAATGTCGTTCTGGATCGTGCCACTGAGTTTCTCCTTGGGAACGCCTTGTTCCTCGCCTGCGACGATGAACATCGCGAGGATGGGAATGACAGCGCCGTTCATGGTCATCGACACCGAAACTTCGCCAAGAGGGATACCATCGAAAAGGATCTTCATATCCTCCACCGAATCGATGGCGACGCCGGCCTTGCCGACATCGCCCGATACGCGGGGATGGTCGCTGTCGTACCCGCGATGGGTGGCAAGATCAAACGCAACGGACAATCCCTTCTGTCCTGCGGCGAGTCCGCGTTTATAAAACGCGTTCGATTCTTCCGCCGTCGAGAATCCGGCGTACTGACGCACGGTCCATGGTCTGTTCGTGTACATGGTGGCATAGGGTCCGCGTCGAAACGGATAGACGCCCGGAAATTCGGACTCCTCCGTAGCACGATCGTGGTCAACGTATACCGGATCGATCCCTATTCCCTCCCGGGAAACACGTGATTTCGTGCTCGGATCGGCTCCGTTGTATTCTTTCGTCGCTTTCTTTCGCCATTCGTCGAGTGACATACGCGATACCAGTGGTTACGGTCCAAAAATACGCACCATGTCCCCAATGAACGGATAACGGGCCCTCGTGTTGTGGCCTTTTTGCCCCCAATTGTCAGCGTATCGTTTAATCTCCTATTTTGAAGCGGTGTCTACGTATCAACGAAAACGCAAACGATAACAGAGGACCTATGGTACAATACTCTACCATTCCGCAGATGTTTCTCCAGTCCGGAGCGACGTTTTTCGCCGACGGTCATCCCGTGTACATGTCGAAGAAGGATGGCACGTATTCCGGAATCTCTTACCCCGAGTTTCGAGAATTGGTCGAGTGCTTCTCATCGGGTCTCGTGAAGTTGGGCATCGAACCCGGCGACCGCGTAGGAATTGTTTCGGAAAACCGTCTTGAGTGGGTCATCTCGGATTTCGCCATCACGGGATGCGGTGCGGCCGATGTCCCGGTCTTCCCCACGCTGACGGCACGTCAACTCGAGTACACGTATAACAACTGTTCAGCTGCCATCATCATCGTCAGCAACAAGATGCAACTGGCGAAGATCCTTTCCGTGCGTGCCGAACTGCCGGCATTGGAACACATCATCATCATGAACGACGAGGGAACGAACCCATCGGAGAATATCCATGGCTTTTCCGATGTCATCCAACTCGGACGCGATGCGATGCCCGCCAAGGAGCGCACCGAGCAGTTCGAACGACTCGCTTCGGCTGTGAAACCGGATGACCTCTGTACGATCATCTATACGAGTGGAACGACCGGTAATCCCAAAGGCGTCATGCTCACGCATCGCAATCTTTGTTCGAATATCAACGCCGTGAACGATGTCGTGCATGTGGGCACGGACGATATCTTCCTCTCGTATCTTCCCATGTGTCACTCCTACGAGCGCATCGGCGGATTCTACATCGCCTTCGGTCACGGCGCCACGACCGCTTTCGCCGAATCCCTTGAAAGCGTGCGGACGAATCTTCAAGAGGTACGGCCGACCATCATGACAAGCGTACCCCGACTCTTCGAACGCATCCGTAACGGCGTCATTGCCAACGTGGAAAAGCAGCCACCGGGAAAACAGAAGATCTTCAACTTGGCGGTCAGCGTCGGCAAACGCATGGTCAACGAACAGCAGATGGGATCGGTATCAGTCATGACCAAGGTGATGTATGCCGCAGCAGACGCCATGGTCTTCTCCAAGATTCGGTCGTTGACCGGTGGACGTCTCCGCTTTTTCGTTTCCGGTGGTGGCGCTCTTGCTTATGATGTGAAAGAATTCTTCACCATGGTAGGGATGGTCATTCTCGAGGGATACGGACTCACGGAAACGTCACCCGTTCTCACCGTCACACGGCCCGATGACAATGAAATCGGAACGGTCGGAAAACCTATCCTGAACGTGGAGATCAAGCTGGCCGACGACGGGGAAATACTTGCCCGAGGTCCGAACATCATGCGTGGTTATTGGCACAACGAGGAAGCCACTCGTGAAACCATCGACAGTGACGGGTGGTTGCATACCGGCGACATCGGAGCATATACGAAACGCGGCAACCTGAAAATCACCGACCGAAAGAAGAACCTCTTCGTCAGTAGTGGAGGTAAGAACATCGCTCCGCAAGTAGTTGAAAACGTACTACTTCAATCCAAGTACATAGACCAGGTGCTTCTGCTCGGCGATAACAAGGAATACTGTTCGGCTCTCATCGTCCCTGATTATGAACTTATCAAACCACTCCTCTCGCCGACGCAATCCATCACATCGGTGGATGACCTTAACTCACCGGCCGTCGTCCAAGCGATTTCGGGTGATATCAATCGGGTGCAACGGGATCTGGCGAAATACGAACGCGTGAGACGCATCTATGTACTTCCCGAGGCCTTCACTGTTGAAAACGGTATGATGACACCGACGTTGAAGATAAAGCGCGCAGTTGTCGAGCATCAATACAAGGCCGAGATCGAGTCGCTTTATGAATCGACAGCAAAAGAGGGATTCTAATCGTAGAATCCCTCTCAAAGGTTTGTGGTACCGCCGTCATCTGACACATCCGAGCCGGCCCGCTCTTATCGCGAGGAGAGTGTCCATGGCATCACTGCCAGTATGTGTTCATCCCTGCTCAACATAGCCATGTGCAGAGAGTAAGCGCCTTGCTCTCGGAGTTCAACGGGTAAGGCGTTCCACCAAATCTGCCATTCCTTCGGTTGATGCTGAATAAAATCCTTTGTCAGCGACACGAGGGACGCACGAACGTGAGCCGCATCTTCTCCGTCATCCGTCTCAACGTCGTCCTCTTGATCGGGCTTGATCAACCGCAATAACGACGCAAAGGGATCCTCTTTTTCCGGATACCGCACCAGCTCCACCGTCTCATCGGCCTTGACACCGATTCGGGCTTTGGCAATGGTGATCGCCGATTTCAACCCTCCGAGGACATCGACCAGCCCATTACCCATGGCGGCGCTACCGGTCCATACCCGACCCTTGGCCACTTCCCGGACTTCTTCCGTGCTCTTACCGCGTCCCGCGGCTACCCTTTCGAGAAAACGCTGATACGTACCGTCGATCATCGACTCCAATTTCTGTCGGTCCGAAGACGACATAGGGAGCAAAGGGTTCATGAACAGAGCCGCTGAGCCGCTGGCTACCGTATCGATACCGACGCCGAGCTTGTTCATCGTGCCTGCAAGGTTGGGAATAGCAGCAATGACGCCAATCGAGCCGGTAATGGTCTGCGGATGGGCGATAATGGAGTCGCACGCCATGGCCATGTAGTATCCACCACTCGCTGCCAGATCGCTCATGGAGGCATAGACGGGCTTCTTCGCCTTCGCGCGGAGGATTTCTTGATACATCTCGTCCGATGCCTGCACCGATCCGCCCGGAGAATCGATACGAAGGATGATCGCCTTCACCTCATCGTCGTTGGCAGCCTTGCGAAGATTCCTTACCCACGAGCCGGAGGCGATCTCCATAGAGAACGGGGTGGAACGACCGGAACGGATAGCACCACTGCCGTAAACGATCGCGATCTTCTTTCCTTTCACCGGAACCGCTCTACTGTGCGCTCTGGCGAACTTCACATACTCGCCGATGCCGACGAAACGGAGCTTCTCCGTGGAAGACTCCGAGCCGTAGACATTTCTCTTGAGCTTCTCCTTCATTTGGAGATCCGTTGCGAAGGCATCGATAAGACCCGCGGCCATCATGTCGTCGGCGGTGTAGACACCACGCTTCATGAGAGCATCGATCTCACCGTACGTCTTGTTCCGCGATGCAGCCACCTCTGTAACATAGGCAGCATACCGAGCGTCGATGAGCTCATGCATTTCCTTTCGCGCGGGCTCACTGTACGATGTCCGGTTGTACATCTCACCGGCACTCTTGTAGTCCTCGCGCTGGATGACCGTCCATTGAACACCGATCTTCTCGAACATGTTCTTGAGGAACGGCGAGGCACCACCGAAACCGTTGAACTCGATGTTCGCTTCCTGCGGCATGAAGATGCTGTCGGCTACGGCTGCGAAAGCGTAGTCGGACTCACCGCCTCCCGAGAGAAAGGCATAAACGAATTTCTTCGACGACTTGAAGTCACGAAGTGCTTCGATCACTTCCCGCTGCTTCGTGAAACCCACGGGTCCGGATGACGTGAAGTACACGCCGACGATATGCGGATCGTTCTTCGCCTCTTCCAACGCGTCAAGCACGTCGAGGAGCGCCGTTGTCTTTCCGGCGTCGTCGAAGAGCGAATTCTGAGAGGAGTATTCCTGCAAGCCGGATCCGAAATCCAACGTGAGGATGGATTTCTCCTTGACGTCCTTCACACTTTCCACCCCGGTCTCCATCGAGCCCGACGCGGCAGAGATGATCGCGACAATACCCACGATGATGAGGATCACCATGAGTACCATGCCGGCAAAGACCGAACCCATGACGGTCAACGGCATCACCCACCATCTCCGCGATGCGCGCATCGGCGGTTGTAACGGCGGTCTCTCGTTCATGTTCGATTCCATAGCACTGTTCCTTACGACGTTTATTGGGTATTGTTCACTTCGTTCGTCACTGCACGAGAAAGCACTCTCGATTACCGTGCTTTCGCTACGGCGTCGGCAAGACCTTTCTTCGTCGTCCCGCCTTGGATGATATCCACTTGCTGACCGGCTGCGTTGAAGACGATGGTCACCGGTATGTAGTCCATCGGGGCGATACTGCTGTATGCCTCGGCGATGCTACGGGTCGATACACCGGAGCCGCTCGTCACGTTCACGTAGTTCATCTTCTGCGCATTGGCGAACTTCGTGACGACGTCTTTGGCCGTTGCGTCGTCACGCTCGAGGGCGATGCCGATCATGTAGACATCCTTGTTCTGCTCCGCGAATTCCACGAACTCGGGAATCTCGCGACGGCATGGAGGACACCACGTTGCCCAGAAATTGACGACGACGATCTTACCTTTGGCCTGTTCGCTGAGCTTACGAGCCACTCCCGCCGCATCTTTCCACGTGATGTCGATCAGACGCTGAGATGACGGTGCTCCGATTGCCGAAGCGGTCACGACAAATTTCTCGGCAGTCTCCGGCGCTGCCGGTGCGACCTGTGAAGACATGGACTGTCCGGCCGATGCTGCTGCCTGCTTCAGGTCGAAGCCATCGGCCTTATCGCCTCCCGCCTTCGAGCATGAGCTCGCCGTGATCAGAATTCCACAACCGAATACCAATGCTGCAATACGCATACCTATCCTCCAATGTGAATTATCCGTGATGATTTTCGTCAAGCGCAACAAAACGAGCGCCGTGATCGAGACTTCGCACAGCGCCCATGACGTTTCAGACGCCGACAAATTAGATATAATTTTTCTGAACGGAAGGTTCCGGGCCTCATCCGCGAGGTGAAAGACGGGTCCGCCATGAACGCCAACCACGGAAGGAGAGTGCGGCGAACATGACAGACAGAATCGCGTACATGGGCAACTCCCGGGACCAGTACAGGCCGGCATAGACCACGTTCACGGGTATCCATACGAGCCAATTGTCTATGTACTTCCTCGCTTGGAACCATGTGGCAACGATACTCGCGGCGAAGAGGAGCGAATCGAGAATCGGTATCCTGGCCCCCGGAAGGTTCATGAGCACGCCGTAAACGACCATCCACACAACGATTCCCGCCGACAACGAGCGGAGGCGAACGATACCGCTGGCTTGGGAGACCGACAAGGCCGATGATGATTCGCTGGAAGGACTCCATTGCACGTAGCCGATGACACCCATGACGAAGTAGATCCACTGAAGGGTCATATCGGCAAACAGTCCGGCTTCGAAGCATGAATACGAGAGCAGGGCGACGCTGATGTTTCCGAAAATCCAGCACGCGCGGGACTCGCGGATCATGAGAACAACGTAGAGAACACCGGTAATGGTGGACAGCGCCTCAATGACAGTGACAGATGCGAACACGGATAAGAAATCCACAAGCATACCTCCCTCTCCGACATTCATTCCCCTGTCGCCGTGTTGTCGTCCAGCGACTCTCGGATGCGCTTCGTACCCTCATACATGAGATACTCATACAGACGGCACTCGATGTCTGCGTTATAGAAGGGGATTTTGCGAGACGGGCGGAGTCCTACGCGCTTACCCAGGTCAAGATTCCCCGTGAAGACATAAGCACGCTTACCCGTACAACTCTTCTTGAACCAGTCACCGATGGACTCGTACACGCTTTCAAGCTGCCCGGCCGTTCCCATACGCTCACCGTACTCAGGATTAAGGAGCACCACTCCACTCCCCTCCGGAACGACCGTCTGCCGGAAGTCACCCATTCGCACATCCATGAAATCAAGCATCCCGGCGGTTGTTGCATTTTTTCGTGTAGCCTGGATGGCCGACGCGCTCTTGTCCGAGCAGACGATGGTCAACCTCACGTCCTTACGCGCCGCGGCCACCGCTTCCGAGCGTATTCGCTGCCATTCTTTCGCGTCATACATCCGGCAATGCATGAACCCGAAACCGCTCCGAAGGATCTGAGACGGAGTATTCGTTCCTGCAAGAGCCGCCTCGATCCCGAACGTCCCGCTCCCGCACATGGGATTGACAAACACTTCCTCTGCGTTCCATTTCGTTGCCTTGACGATGGCAGCGCCAAGTACTTCGCTCAAAGGCGCTTCGTGCGACATGACCCGGTACCCGCGGCGGGAAAGCGGGGTCCCGGAGGTATCCAGATACACACTGCATTCACTACCCTTCCAGTACAGGAAGAACACCGTCGCATCGGTTCTCGGACCGCTGTCGGGCCGGCGACCGTACCGTTTGCGCATGCGGTCGGCAATGGCGTCTTTCAGCTTGACGTGTGCGTACTGCGTGTTACGAATGGTAGGATTGTCTACTGACGAGACGATGGAGAAATATCCATCGACATCCACCACATCCTCCCACGCATACTCCAAAGCACGAGCATACAGGTCCTCAGCGGTCTCGGCCCGGAATGTCAGAAGTGGGTAGAGCACCCGATGAGCGCAGCGCAGAAGAAGGTTGCAGCGCATCGCATCGCTGAATGTACCGCGGATGCGGATACCGGCGAGCGACGTTTCTCGCTGCTCGTATCCCAACTCCGCGAGTTCTGCGTCGAGATACGATGTGAGGAGTTTGGGCGTGGTGATGAAGAGGTCTGATGTCATGTGCGAAGATATCATCGTGGCAGACGGTGACCATGGAATACCGAGACCTCGCAATTGCCGCTGGCAGATGTACGTCTATTTTTGCACGCCCGTTTCCATTCACCCTGACACCGCGCACCTCATGCCACACCAAGTCTTTGTCAACGTCCTTTTCTCCATTCCTGAGGAGCAGTTCGATACGGCATATGCCGTCTTCAGCTCCTATGATATCCAAGGTATCGAAGAAGGTCACGACCGTTTGACCGTCTGTTTCCGCGCCGAAGATTGGACGGACGAGGTGAAAGCACTGATCCTGGATGGGCTTGACGGGTACGGGATACCGGCCGAAATCATGTCCTCCGAGACGATAGAGCAGCGGAACTGGAACGAAGAGTGGGAGCAGTCCCTCGAACCTGTCCTCATCAACGAGCGTATCGCCATCACTCCTTCATGGCACGCCGACACCGTCCGTCACGAAATCACCATCATCGTCGACCCGAAGATGTCGTTCGGCACGGGCTATCACCCGACGACGCGAATGACGACGAGACTTTTGGAACAACATCTGCAGAAGGGCTCTTCCTGGATCGATGCGGGAACCGGCACCGGTGTTCTTGCCATAGCTGCCGCGAAGCTTGGTGCGAAGCATGTCTTCGCGTTCGACTATGATGAATGGTCGGTGGAGAATACGCAAGAGAATCTTGAACGTAACGGCGTGGTCGGCGTCGTCGACATTCATCACGCGGACGTCTTCACCGTCGAGTTGCCGGTTGCCGACGGCATTGCCGCAAACATGTACAGGAACGTTCTCATTCCCTCTTATCCAAAACTCAGAGCGGCGCTTCGCTCCCCCGCCTCGCCGCTTATCATCAGCGGCATACTCAGCTACGACGAGGCTGAGTTGCGTGAAGAGGCGGAGAAGATCGGGTTCGTGCACCACCACACGGAACGTGAAGACGAGTGGCTTGCCATGGTGTTCTATCGGGGTGAATGATGCGTATCGCCTCCGTCGACATAGGTACCAATACCTTGCTTATGACCATCGCCGAGTTCACCGACGGTGGATCCTTCACCGTCCTTCATGATGCCCATACGATCGTCCGATTGGGAGAAAACCTTGCCAGTACGGGACGCATCGGCGAACCGGCCATCGAACGAGCGCGAGCGTGCCTGTCGGACTACGATCGTTTGTGCGCGGAACACCACGTAGACCTTCGTGTGGGTGTGGCGACGAGTGCCGTCCGTACCGCGCAGAACGGCAGTGAGGTGCTGAACGCGATGCGCAGCACGTTCCGCGGAAGTATCCAGTGTATCAGCGGACTGGAAGAAGCAGAGTTGACGTTCATCGGTAGTGTTCCTGACAATGGCTCCCATGCCGTTCTCGACATCGGCGGCGGTAGTACGGAAATCGTCCTCGGCGTCGACCGCATAGCCACGGACCGATCGTCATTCGAGATCGGTGCTGTGGTTCTGCACGAACAGCTCTTGCCCGCCTTTCCCTCCACCGAGGAATCGATCGCCCGGGCATGCTCATACATCGCCGAAGCGATCTCCGTACGTTCCATTCCTTCTCATACTTCGTGGTTGGGCGTGGCGGGGACGCCGACCACCCTGGCGTTGGTTTCGCAGGATGTCGAGTACACCGACGTCGGACGCGCGCAGGGGTATGTCCTGGAGTACGACCATGTCTGCGAACTGACCTCGGTATTGCTCGGTGCCACTCGTGACGACCTGTTCGCCTTGAAGGGAATACATCCTCGTCGCGCCGACATTCTTCCAAGCGGTGCCCTGATTCTTCGAGAGGTGATGAAACTGCACGAGTGCTCCCGGATAACGGTGAGTACGCAGGGACTTCGCTACGGCGTGCTCAAACGGGCGTTCCACGCGGTATCCCGTCGATGAAACCGTAGGTTTCGAAAGCCGTGCCTTCCGCGTCGAAGACTCATGGTGAAATCCATCACAAGCGTCCGACATACCCCACCACGTCAGGTCGTCGCAGTATTTTTGTCACATCGTCTTTTCTGAGTGTCCGGATTCACCATCATGAAGCTAGCGGTTGTCACTGGAGGAACAGGGTTCATCGGCAGTCATCTCGTCGATGAACTACTGCATCGTGGCTTTCGCGTCCGGTGCCTTGTGCGTTCTTCGGGTTCTCACCGCTGGCTGAAGGACCCTCGTTTGGAGCTTCGTGAAGTGGATTATCACCATCAGGAATCCGTCACTGCCGCCTGTGCGGACGCCGAGTACATCGTCCATTGCGCCGGCGTCATCGCCGGGAGGAATCTTGATGACTACATGGACGGGAACAAGTCGACGACCGAGGTGATGTTGCGTGCAGCGCTCGTGCATGCGAAAACCCTGAAGCGGTTCTTGCATATGAGCAGTCTCACGGCCGTGGGACCAGCCGCGTCCGTGAGCGAACCCGTCAACTCGAACACTCCTCCGCACCCCATTACCGACTACGGACGTTCGAAACGCGCCGCCGAGGAATCTGTCCTGTCCAGTTCGTCGCGCATCCCCGTCACGATCATCCGGCCACCTGCCGTCTATGGCGAACGTGACGAGTCTACGCTCTCCATTTTCCAAGCCATGAAGTTCCATGTGGCCCTGCTCATGGGGCTATCGCCGAAATGGGTGAGCCTGGTGCATGTCCACGATCTTGTCCGCGGTTCCATCGACGCCATGCTGAGCGATCGGTCCATTGGAAAGGCATACACCCTGACAAGCGAAAAAGCCAATACGTGGAGCGAGATCTTCCACGAAATCGGTTCGGTGATGGACACGCGATTCATCCGCATCCGTCTACCGCACGCACTTGTCCTTTCCTTGGGTGCGATCAGCGGATTCGTCGGTCGCTTTCGGAAGAAACCCCCGGTTTTCAACTACGACAAAGGACTGGATTTCATCCAGGAGGCATGGGTATGCAGTAATGAGGAAGCACATCGTGATTTCGGCTACGTACCGACCATCGATCTTCATGAAGGCATACGCCGAACGACGGCGTGGTACCGTTCCCAAGGATGGTTATAAGTCATGGTCACGAATATCCTTCAAAGGTTCTCTGCAACGACGGTCACCGTCATCCTGGTCATCTTGGCCTTCATCGTCTTCTCGGTGAAGATCGCCCTACGCTCCAACGTCGAACCCGGGGTTGAGCTTGAAAGCGAACTTGTCCAATCGCCCATCGAGGTGTATAGGAACTCTTTCGGCATACCGCACATCGTTGCCGACAATGCAGACGATTGTTTCTTTGCTCTCGGGTTCACACACGCACAGGATCGACTCTGGCAGATGGATCTCATGCGTCGCATCGCCCGGGGCAAGACGGCAAGGATCTTCGGGGTCAACACGCTCGATGCCGATCGCTTCTTCCGCACTCTGGATATCGCCACCATTGCCAACAATCTCCAGTCCGGGTTATCTCCGGAAAGTCGAAAGGCGCTTGAACGCTACACAGCGGGCGTGAATCTCTTCATCGAGAACAACGTCGACAACCTGCCATTCGAATTCGACGCATTGAACTACCGTCCTGATCCGTGGACGGTGACGGATTGCCTATGCATCGAACGTTTGATGGCGTTCGACATGAGCATGAGTTTTTGGACGGATCTGGCTATCGGCGAGATTGCCGATACGCTCGGTGTCCAGGAGGCGCTAAGCTTCATTCCCTCGTATCCGTCCACATCGCCCACTGTGTGCGATGTTTCGGGCAAGGCGTCCCGCTCCGATACCGTGAGGAGCATTGCCGATACTCGGATTCGTCGACTCGGCAGAGCATTGAGCCGGGATGTCGCGACTGCCATGAAAAACATGCGCACCCAACTTGGCATGACGGGCATGTGTTCGGGAAGCAACAGCTGGGTGATGACCAAACATGAACGTGGAGGCAAGGGGGTGATTCTCGCCAACGATCCACACCTGGCTCTGGGACTTCCTCCGCGGTGGTACCAAGTGCATCTTACGTGTCCGCAGTTCAATGCCGTGGGATGCAGTATCCCCGGTGTTCCGGGCATAGTCAGCGGACGGAATGATAAGATTGCCTGGGGCATCACGAACGTGATGCTCGACGACCTTGATTACTTCATCGAGCGGGTCGATCCGACCAATCCGGCGTACTATCTCATGGCATCAGGTTCAAAGGCGAAATTCCGTTTCAAACGTGACACCATCGAAGTGAGGAACGGTTCCCGAATCGACAGCCTGTACTATGACTATCGTGCGACGTCGGAGTCGAATGTCATCAGCGACGCGACGATCACCAAACGTCAGGACAGTCTCTTCCATTATCCGGCATCGGACCGCTCCTTTGCGAATCGATATGTCTTGACCTTCTCATGGACCGCTCGAGAACGCAGTGACGAGTTCCTCGCCGCGATCCGCATCCTCAAGAGCTCGTCATGGAGTGAGTTCACGGAAGCGGTTTCGCATTGGGGTGCACCTGCATTGAACTTCACGTATGCGGACGTTGCGGGCAACATGGGAATCGCACCCAGTGGCATCGTCCCGAAACGCGGCGACGGCAACGCGAATTTTCCTCATCCTCGTTGGGAGGGAAAGTACTCGTGGATCGGAACACATAAGGCTACGGAACTCCCGCGGACCTATAACCCTCCCACGCGATACGTCGCCAGCGCGAACAACCTTACCACTCGTTCGTCACCGTTCTATTTATCGTCGCTATGGGAACCTCCGTCACGTGCCGAGCGCATTGTCGAGATGCTCCAAGAGTATCAGGACTACACTGCACGCGATGCGCAGTTCATGCAAATGGATCAACGGTCCCTGAATGCAAAGACGGTACTTCGATATACGCTCCCGGTCCTTGTCCGCGACTCCCTTTCGTTCTCGACGGATGAACGTGCCGCCATCCGCATGCTTCAGCGTTGGGATCATACGATGTCGGCGGACGAGATAGCCCCTGCCGTGTATACGGCCTTCCACGAGCGACTGATGCGGAACGTTTTCGAGTTCAAGATTTCCCATGAAATGTACTTGAGGTACGCATTCGAGGGCGGTATACCGGTGCGCAAGGCGAATGAGGTGTTGACGGACTCGTCCGCCGCGTGGTTCGGTAGTGATCCCGGCTATGCGCGTTCCCGACGTGAGTCATGTATCCGGAAGAGCTTCAGGGACGGTATCCAAACACTCCGATCACGACTTGGTGATGCTGCTCAATGGCAATACGGAAAGCTCCATCGACTGGTCCTTCGCCATCCTTTCAACGAACAGAAGGCGTTCCAAAGCGTCGTATCGCATGAGGTCCCCTTTGTCGGAGGTGATGCGACGACGGTCAATAACGCCCTGTGGCAGATCCACAACCCCTTCGACGTCTATGT
Organism: Kapaibacterium sp. (SeqCode); assembly: GCA_040398805.1. Lineage (GTDB taxonomy): Bacteria > Bacteroidota > Ignavibacteria > Kapaibacteriales > NICIL-2 > JBBATK01. Next base: position 331,020 of record JBBATK010000001.1, read on the forward strand.
CGGCGCTTCCATGAGGTTTGTCGCCGATATGGAGGACAGCGTCGTCTACAGCGTCGTACCCGGAGGGTCGTCGGGCCAACCCATGGACGCACATTATGCCGACCAAATCGAGCTGTGGGCTAACGGCGGCTACATACCCTTGCCCGTCTCCCGCATACCCGCCCGATCCTTCACGCTGTTTACGCGGATACTTCCACGCTCGCGTTAGTCTTGCAAGAATGCGAAGACGGCGTTGCGACCGCTCTGAACGCCGTCGCGCCGATACGAGTGATACGATTGGTCCTCGATAGTGCATTCATCGGATACCGAAATGTTTTCGAAGGGCAAACCCAACGTCAGGAGCTGATCACGTATCGCTGCGCTGTTATCGAAGAGGAATTGGTCTTCACCCGCCTGCACGCAATAGGCGGGGAAGACCTTTTGAACATCACTGCGTACCCGATATGATCGACCGGAAGCGCATGGGGAAAGCCATGCGTGCATGTCTGCGGTCGGCACGCCGAGTCGGTCGACGATCTGCTTGACGACGACACCGACGATATTCTGCTGCGTGCCTCTCCATCCAGAGTGTATGCAGGCCACGAAAGGGGTGCTGTGACTCCAAACGACGACTCCACAACAATCCGCCACCGTCACGGCGATAAGCCGGCGCGGAATCGTCGTCACGAGCGCGTCCGCCACACCATGGTCCGGCAACGAGTGAGCATCGACCCATGCGCATGCGATGCCGTGGACTTGAGTCCGACAAAAGACCGCCTCGCATTCGTACATGGTACGCAAATCCTCCCACGCCGGATTGACGCGCCGTCGGCCATGTTCTTCCGCAATACTCCTGAAATCAACGCCACCCACTCTTGTAGAGATGCCGAAAACAACGGATCCTGATCGGTGTGTCATGCATTTCATCATCGATGGCCAATGGTCAGTGTCGGTACCGCGTCAAAACTACGGAGCACGGATCGCAGTTGCGGACTATCCTCGCAACACAGGACAAGTGTGTCCGCATACTGTATCAAGTGCCGTCGGTACACCGGAAGAAGAATGGAGAACACTTTTGAAGGGTCGCGTTCCGCGCTGTCGACCTTGAGGACGAGGGTCGACGGTGCATGCCGTTGCACGCGAAGGGAGTGCTTTGCAATGCGCAAAGACTCCGGTGGACGGATCGTGCCGTTGCTGACAATGATGATCAGGGTGAAAGCGATGACGAACACGCTCCGGGTCATGACACTTCGTCGCGTACGTGCCCTTAGAAGAAACAGGAACAGAAGGGTGAAGACGAAAGCGAGCTCCATGGCATCATCGCGAACTTGATAGATACCGGGGACGGCAGCCAGAGCGTCGCACCATGCTGAACATGCAAAGAGCAGTGCCTCACTTCCTCGGGAGAGTATCACAGCTCCTTCGTTCCACACCATTCCAACGCCCAAACTCAGTGCTATGCCAAGTGTGGCGGCGACGCTGAGAGGCACAGCGAGGATATTGGAAAGAACCGATATCAGTGAAAGCGATTGGAAGTGCCACGCCACCACGGGAGTCACGAAGATGCTCGCGGAAATGGTCATCGCCACGGATTCACGAATGAGACCGGTGATTGCGGAGGGTGCCGGTAGAAGACGTATGCAAAGCTCCGAGGCACGCTGTCCGAAGAGCAGTATGCCGGAAACTGCAGCGAAGGAAAGACGGAATCCGATAGAAAGGAAAACAGTAGGAGTCACGACGATGAAGACCAGAGCAAGGAACGAAAGGACGTTCAATGCATCCGGCAGACGTCCGACACGGCGCAGGTGATCCCAGAGAATCACCATGGCAGCGGCACGCACGGCCGACGGTTCAGAGCCGCAGAGTATCACGTAGAACACGACGACTGCTACCAGAATCCACGAACGGACCCTGATCGACGTGATAGGTGTGAGAAAGACGGCGAGAATCATCGCCAGGACAGAAACGTGCATGCCACTCACGGCCAGGATATGAGCGGTACCGGTTCGGACGAACGAGTCCCGAAGGTCGCGATCGAGATCGGAGTCTGCACCAAGAAGCAATGACTTCGAGAATTCCCGGTACTCCGGTCGGAAAAGGCGATCGATGGACGAGCTGATGACGGTTCTCGAGCGCTCCACCGGGTCCGATAAGACCTCCCTGCGTCCTTGTATACTCATCGACGATGCCTTCACACGCGCTATCCACCATGTGCGATGTGCCGAGTGATACGACGATTCATCATGGATACCTTTCGTTTGCCCATGAACCGGAGCTCGCACGTCGGCGGCGAATTTGATAATATCACCGGGCGTCGGACATTTCGAGACCGGTCCGAAACAGTGAACAGCAATCCGTGCTGTATGCGTGGGAACGACGGGTGAACGGATCGCCCCTTTGACGCTGAAACGCAACGTGCCGCCAACGTCCTCGGGAGTCGAAAGGACGATTCCCTCGATCATGGCCGGAGAATAATCCTCGCTTGATGCGGAAAGACTGGCCTCACCATCACGTATTTGGAAACCGATGAACGCACCGGAAACCACGAGGCAGAAGGCATGAACAGCGGCCGGTACAGCAGACGAGAGTGAAGTTCCCGACTGCGCTACATTGCCGCTCCGGACATGAACGTCATTCACGGAGGCGACGGCAACGAGAACGAGGAGCAAGACTGCCATCACGATGGCGATTTGCCATGATGATTCCGGGGAGAGGAAACGACCGAGCGGGAGACCGATTCCTACTGTCACGAGCATGCGAACAGCAGGTATTTTCTTCATCTATGGAAAAAACGTGGATTTGGTGAGAAAAATCTGTATGTTTGCAGTCTCTTATTCACGGAGGTTAGATATGTCCAAGCGTTGTCAACTCACCGGCACAACCGTGTTGTACGGAAACAATGTATCTCATGCGAACAACAAGACGCGCCGTCGTTTTCTTCCAAACGTACAGAACAAACGTATCTGGGACGATGAGAAAAAGGTTTGGGTGCGTATGAAAGTTTCCACACGTGCATTGAAGACCCTCTCGAAGAGAAGCCTTCAATCCATGTTGAAAGAGTCAATGGCCTAAGAAAAAGAACCCTTGAAAAAGGGTTTTTTTTTGCCTCGAACCTTCGTTTTCTGCTGCCGACATGCTCCAGCCGCACACCACGAAAAGCCTTGTCACCGCTTGCCTCTGCGCGATGGGGCTCGCATGGGCCGTGTCTTGTGCTCCTCCACGCGTGTCGCCCGACCTTTCGAGAACCTCCGCGTCGTACCATGCCTCCCGCGATGCCGATCTCGACCGATTCTGCACGGACTTGTACATCAAGGCAGTGAGCGATTTCACCCTTGCGAGGTACGAACACGCAGTGGAACTCCTCCATCGCCTGAACTCTCTGCGCCCGTCGTCCGAAACGCACCTCCTCGCCGCCAAATGCTACCAGTCGATGGCACGCACCGATTCGGCCCTCGCGTACGTCCGTACGGCCATTGCGCTGAATGATTCGTGTGAGGAATGTTGGACTGTTCTTGGCGACCTATTGTTGTCCAAAACCATGTGGTGCGAATCCGCCGCTGCATTCCGTTCCGCTGTGCGCCTACATGATGTGCCCGGGAACCGATACCGCTACGCCACTGCTTTGTCCGAGTGCGATCCCTTGGCAGCCATCAGCGAGTTGGAGACGCTCTTCGACGAGTCGCAGAACTACGCCATTCTCTTCGAACTCAGTTCGCTCTATGAACGCATCGGAGACAGCACGAGGGAATACCAGACCGTCAAGCGTATCATCACGGACATGCCTGCCGACGGATTTCCCCTGGAAAGTTATGTGGATGTGCTTCTCAAAGGGTATCAGTATGAAACCGTCCTGAACATCATGGAAAGTTCGGGTGTTCGGCGGAATACGGACCAGATAGCACGAATCCTCCGTCAGATGGCTACTGCCATGTATTCGGATCCTACCGTATGCGATAGCACGCAGGTGCGGAAGCTCTACTCGATGGTGTGTCGAGTGGTTCCGCGCGACGTGGACATGATGGAGGTTTGCGGCCTGCTCCTTCATGGCAAAGGACTCAGGTCGGATGCTCGAGAGGCGTTCTTACGGGCATTGGATGGGGATTCGTCGATAGGCAGCATATTCCGCGTAACCTCGTACGGATATGAACAGGGCGATACGTCGATCGTGTGGACGGCGATGACGCATAATGAAGCAAAGGCGCGCGCATCCTACGAGGTCAGTCTGCTGTGCGGAATGATGTTCGAGTGGTGCGACTCGGCGGAGAAAGCGATACGATGGTACCGCCATGCGGCTTCGCTGACCGATACGACGGTCGAAGCGTGGATGTATCTGGCAGGATTGTATGGGAAAAAGGGGAACAAGGCTCTTGCCGACCGCACATACGAAGACATCATCGCGAGGGATCCGTCGAACGGTTTGGCGCTCAACAATGTGGCGTACTCGTATGCATGTCAGGGACGTCATCTGAAGAAAGCGGTGGAGTACGCTCGACGGGCCCTGGAGATATCACCGGACAAGCCTTCGTATCTGGATACGTATGCGTGGGTGCTGCATAAGTCGGGCAGATACGCTGAAGCGGATAATGTACTCTCGCGTGCCATCGGGATCATGGAAAACAACGCTACATTTTTCGAACATCTGGGCGATAACTCACAAAAACTCGGTCTGCGAGATCGAGCGTTTGCTGCATGGAATCGCGCCTTGGAACTGGACAGTTCCAGAACCTACCTGCAGGATCGCCTGAAATCGCGGAAATAAACATTCGCAGGGATAGGTATGTTCGTCATCATCGGCTTTGTCGTCGTGTTCGGTAGCATCATCACCGGATACGTCATGCACCACGGTAATCTGGCCATTCTGGTCCAGCCGACGGAGTTCATCATCATCGTCGGCGCCGCCGTCGGATCCATGCTCGTGGCCAACCCCCTGCACCTCACCAAGTCCATCATCACCGGTGTCCTTGGAACCCTCAAAGGTTCGACCATCACGAAAGAGTCGTTTCTCGAAGTACTGAAGATGATGTACGAGCTCTTCCAGTTGGCGAAAAAGGACGGTCTAATCGCGCTTGAACAGCATATCGAGACACCCGGCAGCAGTTCCATCCTTACGAAGTATCCCACGTTCCTCGCCAATCATCACGCAGTGGAATTCCTTTGCGATACGCTGAAAGTGGTCCTCAACGGTGGTGTACCGGCTCACGATCTCGAGGACCTCATGGAGTTGGATCTCGAAACCATTCATCACGAAAGCATGTTGGTGCCAAGCGCCGTCAATACCGTCGGTGACGCATTCCCGGGTCTGGGTATCGTTGCGGCGGTCCTCGGTGTCATCATCACCATGGGCCAGATCGATAAGCCACCGGAAGTGATCGGTAACAGTGTCGCTGCGGCTCTGGTCGGCACGTTTCTCGGGGTATTGATGTCCTATGGCATCGTCGGTCCACTGGCGAAGAACATGGAGCACCTTGTCGCGGCGGAGCATCGCTACCTTGTGTGTATCAAGGCCTCGATCCTCGCATTCGCCAAAGGCGCACCGTCTGTCGTCGCCGTCGAGTACGGACGTCGGGCCATCGAATCGCATGACCGCCCGACCTTCCAGGAAACCGAAGAAGCCGTCAAATCTGTCCGCTAACCCATCACCACAGCATGAGCACTGAACAACCGGTCATCATCAAAAAACGTCGCAAGCGTGCGCACCATGGTCATCACGGTGGAGCATGGAAGGTGGCGTATGCCGACTTCGTGACGGCGATGATGGCGTTCTTTCTCGTGATGTGGATCCTTGGTCTTAGCGAGCAGACGAAGAAGCATGTTGCGAACTTTTTCCGGGAGCCCGGAGTGTTCGATAACAAGCGCGGACGACAGATTCCATTGGAATTGGAGTTACAACCTGGCTCTCGCGGCAATAAGGGCAACGGTGCAGGCAAGGAGACGAGAAAGCAGGAGGCATCGAACGGATTGCAAAATCAAAAAAGCAGCGCAGTCTCCGAGGAAGTCCGCATGGCTATGAGTCAAGCTGCCTATCAGGACAGCATCCGTATCGCCGATATGACGCGTCAAACAGCCGAGAAGATCCAGCAGGCGCGCTCGCTCATGATGAGCCAGTCCGCAGAGATGCGCGAGACCGTGAAGAACATGACGATCACGCTGGACGACGAGGCTCTGCGTATCGAACTCGTTGAGATGCGTGATAACCTGTTCTTCAATCCCGGCAGCGATCAATTGAAACCGATCGCCATCAAGCTTTTGAAAGTCGTCGCTTCCTACCTGGCGAAGTTGGAAAATCACGTCTACATCGAAGGGCATACCGATGCCAAGCAGTACCCGGGAAGTGTGGGCGGATACAGCAATTGGGATCTTTCGAGTACTCGAGCCAACGCCGCGCGCCGCGTTCTGGAGTCGAATGGTTTATGGGCCGATCAGATAACGAACGTCGTGGCATGCGCCGACAAGAATCCGATCAATCCCGATAATCCTTTCGATGCTTCGAACAGGCGGGTCACCATCGTCGTACCGATGATGAAACAGGCAGACCTCTTGAAAAAGAAAATCAACGAGTACCTATCAACACAAACACGTGCGGCTGTCTCAGGTTCACCACACGTCGCTTCCCCGTCCACGACATCGCTACGATAACATACGTCCACTATGTCAAAGTCCATCGTCATCATCGGTGAATCCAGGATAACCGGCGTTCTTTCCCACGTGTGGTCGCACGTGCTCCCCGATGCTTCCATCGTCTGCGCCTCGAGTGCCGTGGAAGTGAATACCGCCGTTTCCGCGCCTTCGGACATCATCGTCATCGATTGGAGCTTCAACGCCCTCTCCACCGCCTATCTCGTGAAGAGTCTGCGCTCGCGTCCGTCGTTCTCCGCCTGCGTCTTCTCCGCCCTCGCTCACGATACCGTTCAAAACACGGAAGCACGCTTCGTGGGAGTCGATATCGTCGTCGATCTCACCTCCTCAGGGAACGTCGAGCATCTTCTAACCAGCCACTTCCACGTGTTGAACCGGTTAAGCGAGAGCAATACGAAAATCAAAAAACTCGAAGCCGAGGTACGGGCCGCACAGAGCAATCTCGACGATGTGATACTCGCCCTTCAGCGCACCGTTCACTGCCGGCTTCCCGATGCCGCGCATCGTGCGCTGTTCATTGAAGAAGCGGCGTTGTGGATAGCAAAGCAATTCGAGTTCGATAAGGACGTGGAGATCGATTTCGATCAACTACGGTATGCCGCGAAACTCGTCATGCTCGGACGCGTCCATTTGCCGGATGCGGAGCGCTCCACGCGCATCACGTTGGACGGATCACCCATGAACGTCCTCACGGCGGCCGTACCGTTGAAAGCAGATGAGATCCTCAAAGAATCGACGTTTCTCAGCGGTGTCCGCAGTATCCTTCGGAGTCTGTACGAGAACTACGACGGGACTGGGTTCCCTGACCGCATCCAGCATTGGCAGATACCGCTTGCTTCGCGCATCCTGCGCGTGGTCATAGATGCGGAGGAACTGACCATGGAACTGAGCGGACGCTATGCAGAGTCCTTAGAGGAGTTGCGCAAACTCAGCAGACGCGTCTATGACCAACGCGTCGTCCTTCTTCTCGACGAGTATGTCAATGTCATCGCCAAGAGGACGAGAGTGGAGCATGCACCGTCGAGCGTGTTGCTTGTCGACCTCAAGGCAGGGATGGTGCTGGCGTCGGACATCGTGACGAACGCCGGACTCAAACTCATGAATGCCGGTACCGTCCTACAATCGCATCTCATCGACCGGCTCATGAGCCACAATACCATGGATCCCATCCTCGGGAACATCTATGTGGCGCCAAGGAAGAGCAACGCCGTAGCATCATAGGTCCAACCCCAGCGAAATGACATACTGCGGCTCGGACCAGCTATCGCCGTCACGCCGCCACGCCACATCGCATTTGAACGGATACCCCAGAAGCACGGTGCGGATACCGACTCCGGTACTGAGCAGAACCGACCCCGGATCGTAATACCGACGCACTCCCGTGTACGGATCGTCGATGAGCGCCGGTGCCCGCATGCCGATGCTTCTCACGTCGTCATTCCACGCCGTCCCTATATCCATGAATACGGCACCTAATAACACGAACGGTACCGGTACGGCCACGAAACCGGAGAAGAACGGGAACCGGAATTCGGCGTTCGCCAGCGCGTAGTTGCGTCCGGCAAGCTGCGCCAACTCGAATCCGCGAAGAGGTGTCTGTATCTGCAGAAACGCGAAATCCTCCGGATTGCGGAATATTTCATATCCGTACCCGAAGAACCCCCTTCCTATCCAGTTATCGACTCCACCCAGATAGAAACTCCGAGGATCGCGTCCCATACTGGTCCCGCCCGATGCGCGAAAGAGGAATCCGTAATACTGCTTCCACAATGGTACATACTGTCGGATGTCGGCGGTGATCAAAGCGAACTGTCGCGTCATGGGCGACACCTTCGCGTCCACGAAGAGGCGCAGTCCCTTATACGGAGCGAAGAATCCCATCTGCGAATTGTCGAACACGAATCTCACCTCGGGAACAAGGAAATTCAGCGTAAGGTTCGACGCCTCGTCCGTCGGCGTCGTCTCGTTCATCTTATCCACCCCTATCCACGACAGCCCGGCTTCCCAGCGCTGGAACTTGGAGACGGCGAAGGTTGCTGTGGACTGGAATCCATAATTGCGAAGGGAAAAAAGATCGAGCACTCCAGGGTTGCTCGAGCCGCCCATGTAATCGATGAACGAGCGGTGATAGGCGCGGAAACTATAATCGATGACCTTGGGCAGGTACTCGTATTGAAACGTGAAGTTCGAGTTCCGGAGATCCGACCACAATTGGAGCGACGAGTAGATGACATGATTTCCCATGAGGTCGGAGAACAACAACTCGATAGTGCTCTGTCCGTTGTTCCAAAGGGAATTGTATCCTATGCCCCCGAAGACGAGATCATTCGTAATACGTGTCTTGTACGGACGAGGAGCCGACAGTTCGATGACCGAACTCGCATCACGGCTCCCCGATTCCTCCGTCACCTGGACGATATCCGGATTGACGGTCTCGCCCCGCACGCGCGACACCTCGATGTCATAGGCTCCATAGCCGATGAACTCGGGATCCGATTCTAAACGTCCTCCATGTATGTCAGCGACTCGTTGTCGGAGAGACTTTCGCTCTCGCTCACGGAACTTGATTCTCGTCAGGGGCAATGTGTCGTAGGGCACGCTGAGCTCGAAGGGATTACGGATCATGAAGATATCCATGCTGCCCTTGTGTTGCGCGGCGAACAACAGCTTCGTCTCGTCCCTTGCAAGGGAGATTTGCGTGATACCCGAGAGCGAATTCGTCTTCGGTCTTGTGGTTTTCGTTGCGATAGTGACCTGATAGAGATTGCCGATGCCGTTGTTCTCCCCGACGTAGAGAACGGACTTCTCGTCGCGGGCCACGGCGATCGAGGTCTTGTTGTTTTCCGGATCGGTGGTGATTCGCGTTATCTCCTTGGTCTTCACATCCACACGATAGATATCCCGGCCTTTGATGTCGCGTGTCCGCAACTCTGCGTTGTCGACATCACGCTGCGAAACGCTCGTATCACGATCGGAAATGAAATAGACCGAAGCGCTATTCGATGCCCAACTTGGAGCGGCATCAGTGAAGGGATCACTCGTCAGCGGACGGAACTTCTTGTCTTTGACGGAGAACAAGAAGAGATCGCATTTTTCCTTCACGGTGGCCACGACCGCAATGGCCGATCCGTCGGGCGACCACACGGCGCTCGTCATGGAACGCATGCCGTTCACGTATTTCTCGTACGCTCCGGTCCGGACATCCACGATGAACAATGCGTCTTCGCCACCCGCCTTTGCCGTAATGGCGACTTTGTCACCCTTCGGACTCCAGGAAATGCCCGGCGTGAGAACGTTAAGCTCTTCGAAATTGAGTGTTCGCTGACTGCTCACGAGCTTGACGGGCTCCGCCTTCTTTTCTATATCCACCAGATAGATGCCGTAGTCACCATCCCGGTAACTGATGAACGCCATCTTCGATCCGTCCGGCGAAATCGCCGGAGAGGAATTGTAGTAGTTGTCCTCTTTGACATGATTCGTCAGGCGTTTCGCATAGTCATCAAGCCGCGTGAACTTCTCAAGGTCAGGATAATAGAGCTTCTTCATGTCCTCCTGCCACTTCTCCGAGAACTGCTCCAGATCCATCCCGAAAGCGCTGCGAAACACGGTGTTCACCTCTCCTCCGGCACGCACCCGAGAAATGAGTTCCCCTATCTTCCCTCGTCCGTACGTATCCGCCACGTACGAATAGAAAGCCTGACCTCCGCGATAGGCGAAAAAGTTCGAAAGCTCATCCAACGATGGTAAGGACTCGTTCAACGTGATATCCCGCATGAACATGTCGGTTGCATTGTCCATGCCGTCAAGACTCTCGAACTCGGCAAGTCCTTCGTTCATCCACAGCGGCAATTGCACCCTGGTCTGCAATGCGTACTTGATACTGCCGCTATACAGCATCTCGTTCAGATAGGCGTGGACGAGTTCGTGATGGATGACATGGCGGAAACGTTCCCAATCCCCCTCGAAAGGAATGACCACGCGATTCTTGAAAAGCTCCGTCACACCGCCTACCCCTTCGGGCAGGAAGGTCGAAAGGACATTCGTCTGCTGGAATTCGTTGTGGGAACCATAGACGACGATGTTGACGCGTTTCGGTACGCGATACGAAAGGTTCTTCGTGAGACTCCGCAGGGCCTCTTCCGACTTCACGGCACAGAACTCCGCAACAGGTTGAAGTCCTTCGTGGTAATACACATCGAAATGCGTGCTCGAAATGTACTTCCATTCAAAGTCCTGGTACTGTACCTTGTTCTGTCCGAACTGCGCGTACACGGCGCTCGACAACAAGAGCATGAGTGTGATGACGACGGACATACGAAGCCTCCAGGTTTTGCAGGCGATGGTCCGAATGTTCCGTCGTGTATACTTATTTCTCATAGCGATTCGTGTTTCGGCGTACCGACCCGTCCACATTGTCGTCGTTGCGGAAGGATTCCGCCTCACTGACATGTGACGACGTCCGCGAGTAGTGAACGCTCCGCGGGAGATACGCATGGGAGTCCAGACGCAGCTCCTGCGGGGAAATTGGCGGACGTGCATCATCCCGCCAAGACCTTTCTTCTCCATGATGTATTTTTGTCTGTCTTTTCATTACATCCCGTCTATGTCGCGTACCATCGGATCAGCAGTCGAGCACGACTTGTTGTTCAACACCAATTACGATTTCAACAAAGAGCTCTATCGGAAGATACGGGCGGTAACGGATATCACTTCTCGTGGTGGTGGGTTCAAGGCCATCGAAAAGCACCATGCCAAAGGAAAGCTGACCGCTCGCGAACGGATTGAGAAGCTCATCGATCCCCAGACCGATGTCCTTGAAATCGGACTCTTTTGTGCGCATGAAATGTACGCCGACCAAGGCGGCGCTCCCGGAGCAGGGGTCGTCGTCGTCGTCGGCATCATCCACGGTCGCGAATGCCTCATCGTCGCCAATGATGCAACCGTCAAAGCGGGAGCGTGGTTTCCCATGACGGCCAAGAAGAACATGCGGGCGCAGGAGATCGCCATCGAGAACCATCTGCCTATCGTCTATCTCGTGGACAGTGCCGGTGTGTTCCTTCCGATGCAAGATGAGATCTTTCCCGACAAAGAACATTTCGGACGTCAGTTCCGGAATAATGCCATCCTCTCCGCCATGGGCGTGCCGCAGATCGCTGCGATCATGGGACCCTGTGTGGCGGGAGGTGCCTATCTGCCGCTCATGAGCGACGAGGCCATCATCGTGAACGGCACCGGCAGCGTGTTTCTTGCCGGTCCGGCCTTGGTCGAGGCAGCCATCGGTGAGAAGACGGGTATCGAGCCGCTCGGCGGCGCGACCATGCATGCGAACGTAAGCGGCGTGGTGGATTACAAGGTGGAAAGCGACGACGAAGCATTGCAGCTCATCCGCTCATTGATCGAGAAGATCTCGCCACTCAAAGGTCGACATTCCTTGTTCGCCCGGTCCACTCCGCGGTCGCCTCTCTACGATACCGATGAGATATTCGGCATCCTTCCGTCGGATCACTCGAAACCCTACAGCACGTATCAGGTGTTGGCGCGACTGGTGGACGGTTCCGAGTTCGACGAGTACAAAGCGGACTATGGCAAGACCCTTGTGTGCGGCTATGCGCACATCGATGGCTGGGCCGTGGGCATCGTGGCCAACAATCGTGAGATCGTCCGGAACGGTAAAGGTGAGATGCAGGTGGGTGGCGTCATCTATTCTGATAGTGCGGATAAGGCGGCACGCTTCATCATGAACTGCAACCAACGTTCCATTCCTCTCGTCTTCCTTCAGGACGTTACGGGATTCATGGTCGGCACGCGGGCGGAACAAGGTGGAATTATCAAGGACGGAGCCAAGCTCGTGAATGCGGTGGCGAACTCCGTGGTCCCGAAGTTCACCTTCATCGTCGGCAACAGTTATGGCGCAGGTAATTACGCGATGTGCGGAAAGGCCTACGATCCCCGCCTCATCTACGCATTTCCGTCGGCGAATATCGCCGTCATGGGAGGTGCGCAGGCATCGAAGACGCTTCTGACCATACGCCTGGCTGCGCTCGAGCGCGATGGCAAGCAACTCGGTGAAGAAGAGCAGCAGAAACTGCTTCGGGATATCCAGCAGCGCTATGATGCGACGACCACCCCCCTCTATGCGGCTTCGCGTTTGTGGGTGGATGGCATCGTGTCTCCGACGGATACCCGATTCATCGTCTCCCGCGGACTTGCCATGGCGTCGCACAATCCGGACATACCCGAATGGAAATCCGGAGTATTCCAAGTGTAAAGCATGCCCGTGTGTCTTTGAAATCGGTGTTCACGGTAGGCCTTCATGTCAATGAACGTCGCAGACGCTCGCAGACAATTCTCCACTTTGTGTTTTTCTTTTGCGTATGAAAACAAAGAACACGGTAGGCGCTTCGAAGGAGCTCGTTCTGCCATCTTGGCTCCCGTATGTCGTCTTCGCGATCGCAACCGCATTCTTCTTTCGCGGACACCTCTTCGGCAATCACTTCTTCTGGGATGATTTCGCCGAATATGTCTTTCCTGTCCGAGCGTTCGCCGCCCACGCCATGGCTCAGGGTTCGTTACCGTTCTGGAATCCGTATACCTTTGGTGGTATGCCCTTCCTTGCGGACGTTCAAACGGCGATCTTCTATCCTCCGAACCTTCTCCTCGACCTCGTTGCGGGAGACGGTGAGTATCCCATCACGGCACTTCAGGCGATGATCATCCTGCACTTCTTCATCGCGCAGTGCACCATGTACCTTCTTGCCGGACGCGTGGGAATCTCCCGCGGTGGCGCACTGCTGGCAGCCCTGGGATACGGCTTTTCGAGTCCGATGGTCCTGCACGCTTTCCATCCCATGCAGGTGGAACACCTGGCGTGGTTTCCTCTGGTTGCGATGCTTGTGTATACGACAGTGACGGAGAAGAGCTTGATGCATGGCGTCATCGGCGGTTTGGTTCTTGGTATGACCATGCTTTCGGGTTCGCCACAAATGACTCTGTATATGGCGTTCTTCCTCGGCTGTTTCATTCTCTGGCTTGGTCTGAGTGGCGTCGTGGCGAAGTCCGAAACATTCACGGCCGCCATGGCACGCGTCGGCACCGGACTCCTTGTCCTGATCCTCGGACTTGGCGTCTTTTGCGTCCAGTATCTACCGGTGCAGGAGATTGCAAAACTGTCCGAGCGTGCGGAGATGACCTATGAAAAAGCGTCGGTCGGTTCCCTGGAAATGTCGCAAGTGATCACGACGACCGTACCCAAAGCCTTCGGCAGTATCAGTCCCGATCCGAAGAACAAAGCACCATTCTTTTTGCATGAACGTGACTATTACTTGTATTGGGACACGGCCTTCTACTTCGGGGTTGTGACGTTTCTCCTTGGACTCTACGGTGCCACGCGGATGTTCAGGACACCACTGGGCATGTTCCTTGTCGTGATGTCCGTCTTCGCCTTCCTATTCGCTCTTGGAAGCAACGGATTCGTCTTCCCCGTGTTCTTCAAACTGCCGTTCTTCAACGCTCTCCGTATCCCTGCCCGTATGATGTTCGTCGTCGGCTTCGCCTTCTCTTTGCTTGCGGGATTCGGATTCGATGCGGTGATCCGTCGAAGCACGTCATCCTCCATGACGCCGTTGCTCGCATCCATTGCCGTTCCCTTGGTTCTTGCCTTGGGTGTCGCGGCTGGCGTATTCGTCACGGTTCCTGCAGAGGAAATGGAAAGCGTCATCAGCGGATATGGCACGACAGCTCTTCTGTTCGTTCTTGCGACCGGTGTGACGGCAGTCCTTGCGTACCGATCGGTCCTGTCGCCAATCGTGGCAGTCTCGATTCTTGCCGTCTTGAGCTTCATCGACCTTTCCATGGCGGGTGGAGACTTCAATGCCGGCAAGACCAACCCCGTAAAAGAGGCGCAATCCATGTTTCCCGCTTCCCTGCAGTCGGTGCTCAAACCTCAACCTCCCGATTCCATCTTCCGCGTTTCCATGCGCGCCCCCGGCGTCATCGCCCTCAAGCGGAACCAGGGGATGATTGACAGGGTGATGTTGTATGAAGGGTATAATCAGTTGTTACTTGCCAAGCGACACCCCGCATTGAAGGATATTAAATCCTTGCTCGACGTGCTCGGTGTGAAGTACGAGATTCAAGTGGATCCTGCGACCGGAGGAGCCGGGTTTGTCCGTCGTCCGGATTGTTTCCCGAACTCATGGCTGGCATACTCCACGCGCCTGGCCACGGAGCAGACGATGAAGTCGGTCATGAACGATTCGGTGGATTTCCACACCACCGCCATCGTCGAAGATCCCGACGTTCGACTGACGGGCACAACGATCGACACGAACGGCCGCATCACGTGCACACGATTCCGTGACAATCAGATCGAGTATGCTGTAACGACCGCTCAACCTGCTGTTGCCGTATTCGGTGAAATCTGGTATCCTTCATGGACGGTGTGGATCGACGGCAAACAGGCGAAACCGCTGCGCGTGAACACCTGCCTTCGCGGTGTGGAGGTTCCTGCAGGCACGCACACGATAGAATGGCGATTCATGTCGGAGAGTTTTCATACCGGACTCCGCATCAGTCTCGGTACGCTTGTCTTTGCGGTGGGCTTGCTCGTCGTGAACCAGTATCGTCGGCGTCGGTCGTCGTAGTCACTTTTTTACTCACGCACTCACGGACATAACCTATGATACGAGCAGTCGTCTTCGACCTGGATAATACACTGGTGGACTTCATGGCTATGAAACGCCAAGCGGTCGATGCGGCCATTACGGCCATGATCGATGCGGGGTTGGATCTGACCTTCGACAAGATCCGCTCGCATATCGACGATATCTACCGGGAGCAAGGCATCGAGTATCAACGGGTGTTCGATCAGTTGTTACAGGAGAGTCTCGGTCATGTGGACAACCGCATCCTGTCCTCAGGCATCATCGCCTACCGCCGAGCCCGCGAGGCCGCCTTGCGTCCGTACCCGCACGTCACCGCCACCCTCATGCAGTTGGTCAAGAACGGCGTGAGATTGGCCGTCGTTTCCGATGCCCCCGCCCGCGAGGCTTGGCTTCGACTGTGCTACATGAACCTTCATCATATCTTCGACGTGGTGGTGACCTATGATGACACGAGCGAGCGCAAGCCGAGTCCGAAACCCTTCCTTCTCGCCCTGCAGAAACTCGGTGTGGATCCGGGAGAAGCGGTGATGATCGGCGATTGGGCGGAACGCGACATGGTGGGAGCGAAGAACGTGGGAATGCACACGGCCTTCGCCAAATACGGTGATTCCTTCGGAAACCAGAATGTCACGGCCGATCATATCCTCTCGGACATCAGTGACATTCTCAGAATCGTCGAACAACATAACAGTTCCCAGAGCGTCTGACGCTCTGTCACGAGTCCCTAACCTGATGGTGTCATCATGATTCTTCCGGTCTACCTTTACAATCATCCCATTCTTCGCGAGACCGCCACTCCCGTGGCGGACATGACGGACGAGGTCCGCGTGTTCATCGAGAACATGTTCGAGACGATGCGTCAAGCCGAGGGTATCGGCCTTGCTGCCAATCAGGTGGGTTCGACGCATGCGGTCTGTGTGGTCGATATTTCGGACACGGAGTATGGCGACGGCCAACGTCCGATAACGCTCATTAATCCCGTCGTGGAGTCGTACTCCGACGATGAGAGCGAACTGGAAGAGGGGTGCCTGAGTCTTCCGAATCTACGCGACGTTGTGGTACGTCCGGAAGCGGTTCAAGTGCGGTATTACGATGAGCAGATGCGGGAGCGGACGATAGAAGCCGACGGATTGCTTTCGCGGGTGCTTCAGCACGAGATAGACCATTTGAACGGCATCTATTTCTTCGAGCGTCTATCGCCCGTCAAGAAAGCCCTGAACAAGAGCAAGCTGCGACGCATCGAACGTGGTCAGGTGCTTCCGGAATACGAGCACGTGAAAGCGGGCGGGTAACGACCGGTCACTCGGCGGTCGTGTCGACGACGCAGAGGACCGCCCCCTTCTCTACCGCTGAGCCCTCAGCAGTACTCATCTCCACAATCGTACCGGAAGCCGGTGCCTTGATAGCGTTCTCCATTTTCATCGCCTCGAGGACGAAGAGTTGTTGTCCTTTGCGCACACTCTCGCCTACCTGTACGGCTCGACTCTTGAGCAACCCCGGCATGGGAGCTTTGACGACAACACGGTGGACGGCTGCCTGACTTCCCGCTCTGACGATCGCATACCATTGGTCATGACTGCGGTCGGTTACCGCTACCTGGTACATGTATCCTTGCAGGGAAATGGAGATGGACCCCTTGTGGTCAAGGCGGACAACGGCCGGAGTGACGGTTTCACCGTGGATCACGTCCACCAGATGCGCATGGCCTTCGCGGCGTCGCAGGGCGTACTGTTCGTCGCCCACCTGTATCGAGGCGTCGTCGTGCACGCGCACCGTCACGGCCGTGCCGTTCCACTCAGCGGCGACTTCATACTCACGATATGCCTTGGTGTTCATCATTGGTTCCATGGTTTCATATGCGGTGGATGGAGCGAATCCGGAAGACCTCCGCGAGCGTCTTCAGCGAATCCCGGATCGGGTTCAGTCTTGATCGCTCGTCATTGTACCAATCGACAGCAACCTGGACGATGCGCAAATCTCTTCTCTTTGCGAGAAAAAGCATCTCAGCATCGAAACCGAAGCCGTCGATTTTCATGGACGAGAAGATCGTTTGCGTCGCATGTGCGGTGGCTCCTTTGAAACCGCACTGCGTGTCCTCGATACCGGAGAACAAGACGGCACTGATGATCTTGTTTCCCATGAGTCCAATGGCCTCGCGGTACCATGGCTGATGCTTCTTAAGACTCGTCGGATCGAGTCGTCGGCTACCGATGCATATGTCCGCCCCGTTTTCCAGTTCCCGAAGAATCTTCGGTAACTCTGTGATGGGAGTGGAAAAATCAGCGTCCGTAAACACCCTGTATTCGCCTTGAGCCGCCAACATCCCTGTGCGGACTGCCGCACCCTTACCCCTATTCACTCCGAGTGCGATGGTGCGTACGTCGGGCTCGTAATGTCGTACAACTCGAACGGTATCGTCGGACGAGCCATCGTCGACAACGATGATCTCCCATGAATACTGCCGGGTCCTCAGATACTCCAATGCTTTCTCGAGCGAGGAGGATATCCGCTCCGCCTCGTTGAAAGCCGGGATGATGACTGATACCGTGGGTGTGCTCATGAAAAAACAAAGGCGACGTGCGTCCACGCAGCATCGCCTTGCATAGTATTGGCAAAGTCACTTACATCGCGGGCGGCAGAATCGATGACGTATCGCCCAAGCGCAACTGCATGTCGCCCATCACTTTCATCGCTTCTTGGGCCAGGCCGTAGCCGCCGGCCGGATTCGACATGTAGCGTTGAACGAGCTGGCGCATCTCCTCCATACCTTCCTTCACTTGACCCTTCGCCGCCTTGATGCGCGCATTCATCGCGTCGCGTCGGAACTGGGCGCGAGGATTATCTCCTATACGCTGTACGAACGTGTCCAGCGCCTCGTTAGCCGCCTGGGTGTTTCCAAGCACGATGTTGGCGTCGCACAGGAACAGGGCCGGATCGTACTCCGGACGAGTGGAACCGTTCTCGAACTCGGCAAGTGCCGGCTTTGCAATGATCGCACTCGTGCGCTCGGCACACATGGTGGCGAACTCTTTGGCCTTCTCCACCTCACCGCACATCTGGTAGAACTCCGCTACGTTCAGAAGATCGATGTAACTCATGGGGAACTGCTTGGGGGATATCATCGAACGCAGCTTATCCAAAACAGCGACCGCACGTTTCTTATCACGCTTCTCCTGCAAGAGATAGTTCGCGTACTGCATGTAGATACGACGATAACTGTCCAAGTAGTTCCGGTGGTGCTCATCGAAGTATACCGGCGAATCATTCATGTTCCGCAGCTTGAAACCGTAGTGCGGTTCCTTAAAGAACACGTCATCGGGCAAGGTGTTCATCAAGCACTCTTCCATCACCTTCTCGTTCACTGCCACGCCCGTACTTCCACCTTGCTGGGGTACAGGACAGATGCGGTAGGCCATTCCTTCCAATCGAACGAATTGCGACAGACCGACAAAGGTCTCCGAGCCCGGGTATCCGGCCGTCGTGGAGAAATAGAGCGGACGTTCGAACTTCGTGGTCTTGAGAATATCAAGAATCAACTTGTCCTGGACCTTGTTCAGATACATCGGCTTTCCGCTGACTTCACCGTACCGACCTCCCGAGAAGACGAAGTCGAAGGTGCCACGCTGGATGACCTGCTGATCATTCGTGAACTTGGCAAGGATTTCGGGACTGACAGGAATGACGACTTGCTTGGCTTCCTGTAACTCGTAACTGAGGGCCTTGTCGTTATTCTCATCGACGCGCAACGACTCGTCGCTGAACGACAGCGGAATCTTCTTGGCACCCCACGGCGATTGGTTCTTGAGCTGGTCGACATACCACAAGGTATTACCCAGACTCAGGTTCACGACACGGATGTCACGACGGACGCCGTCGACATCCTGCAGGTACCATACCGGGAACGTATCGTTGTCACCATTGGTGAAGAGGATGGCATCCTTCTCACAACTCTGAAGGATGTTGTACGAGTAATCGAAAGGAAGATAGTTACCGGCCCTGCTATGCATTTTCCAACCACCGACCGCCATGTTGAACGGCACGAGTGCTATGGAAGCAAGGACGACACCACCCGTCAGACTTGTGGAGTTCAATTTTTCGCGTACCGTTTCAATGAGAGCGTACACGCCCAAGCCGATCCACATACACCACACCATGAACGAACCGGCATAGAAGTAATCACGCTCGCGTGGCTGCGGCTCCTGCTGGTTCTGGGCAAGTGCGGCGAATGCCCCCATCATGAGGAACATGACGAGGTGTACCCACGCCATTCGTCGATCCGCCTTGAAGTGGAAAAAGAGTCCGTACAGTCCGAACAACAAGGGAAGGGCGAAGAAACGGATGGGAAAGAGATCCTTGAAGCCCGAATTGAAGTTTCTGATATCGGATTCCGCCTTGCTGAAGAGCGTGTAGTCACTATCCTGCAAGTCGCTGGAACGTCCGACGAAGTTCCATAGGAAATACCGCAGATACATGTGATACAACTGATACCGGAAGAGGTAACTCATCTCGCCGGACATATTGAGCTTCGTTACCTTCGGAATGGTGATCTCGCGTCCGTCTTTCCGTGTCACCGGAACCTCCGTCGGCTCGTACCACTTTCCGTATTTCTTATAGTTCTGAATCTTTGGCGCATCACGGGTTTCGTACCGCCGAGGAAGCAGCAACGGCGCTTCACCGTACTGCTCACGGCCGATGTACGAGAGCAACGACGCGAACGTCTTCGGGGAGTTCTCGTTCATGGGTGAGTCCGACTGCGAACGAAGCAACAAGTGCGTGTACGTGGTGTAGCCCATGAGCACCAGGACAAAGGCGCTCGAGAGCAGACTGAGGACTCTTCGCTTCTCGCGGATGCCATAGATAACCCCCACGACGCCGGCAAGGACGATAAGGATAGCGAGTATCCGCACCCACGTCTCGTCCTGGACAAGGTACTCAAGAATCTCGTTGCGCATCGGAAGGTTACCGGCCATCATCGTCGGCATCCAGAAGAGGATGAACTTGTACACCATGAAGAACGCCACCAGTGCGATACCCGATGCGACAAGGAACGAGTTCCGCGTTACTGTGTACTTGCGGAAGAACACGAGATAGACAATGGAGAACACTCCGAGGAGAGCGAGCAAATGGACGCCGATGGACAGACCTAAGAGATAGGCGATACCCAGGAGATACCTCTCATGACCGGGATTATCCGCCTCCTCCCACCAACGCATCATCAGGTACACCATCACCTGCACGAACAGCGATGACGCCGCATACACTTCGCTCTCGACAGCGTTGAACCAGAAGGTATCACTGTAGGTGAAGGCAAGTGCTCCGACGAGTGCCGAACCATAAACGGCCAGCGACTCGCTGAGCGATTCCACCGTTTTTTTTCTGAAGGCATTGATCACCATGACGGTGATGAGATACAACAACCAGACGGTGACGGCACTCGCGGTCACCGACATGTAATTGACACGCACACCGCTGTCGTCGGCGTTTCCGAACGGCAACAGGTGGAAGAGCTTACCGAGCATAAGGAACAACGGCGCACCAGGCGGGTGCGGCACCTGTTGATGAACCGCAGCGGCGGTGAACTCGCCACAATCCCAAAAAGGTACTGTCGGCTGCACGGTGATGCCATAGGTGACAAGCGCCACGACGAAGGCCAGACCGGCAAAAATTCGATGAAGATTCTTCGGAGTCATACAAAACAACGTAGATGATGAAGTGCCTAACCAGTGGCCCGCAATCTACGAAATCGCACGCATTGCGTTCGGATTCGGGTCGCCAAAAAACGATGATGGGGCTTGTTAAAAAACGTTACCGACTCGTCGAGGAGGTACCGAACCTGAATGCGGCTGTCCGTCCACTATTCCGAGCCGCATCCATCACCACTTCCTGCACGCCAGCCGTTGACGTATTTTGCAGTTCACTCTGTGATCGACCTTGTGCTTCCAACGTCTGTCGACATCATCATCGTTCATCGGAACACCTACGAAATCACCGCTGCGTGCATCGATTCGCTTCTGCGGTGTTCAATCGCCGATCACCTTCGCATCGTGGTCGTCGACAACGCTTCCGATGACGACTCAGTTGCGCGCCTGCAGTCCGCCTTCCCCTCAATCACCATGCTCCGTGCCGACGTGAACCTCGGGTATGCCAAGGCCTGCAACCTTGGAGCACAAAACTCCACGTCGGACATGGTCGTGTTCTCGAATTCGGATGTCCGGTATACGAGCACGTCACTTGAGAAGCTCGTTTGCGTTCTGATCACGGATGATACCGTTGCGGTCTGCGGTCCCCAACAGTTCTATCCCGACGGCTCATGGCAGCAAAGCCACGATCTGTTTCCGGGAATACGACTCGCGCTGCGCAACCTGTTCGGATTGACCGCATGGACCCGTCGCCGCGCATCAAGATCAATATCCCTTTCCACTGCGACCGTGGGCGTCCAGCCACAAATGGTTGAATATCTGGACGGTGCGGTTCTGGTAGTCCGTCGTTCCCTGTTCGATCGTATCGGCGGCTTCGACGAGCGCTACTTCTTTTTCTGTGAGGATGTGGAACTCTGCCATGCGTTTCATGAGATAGGGTCGAAGGTGCTTTTCGTGCCCGCTGCTCACGTCATACACGAGCGAGGGTTCACGCGTCGACGCAGATTGGAAGACGACATGCTGTATCTTGGTGCCAACGAACGCGCCCGTGCCATGTTCTTGCGCCTTCACCATCGGGATATCATGGCGCGGTTGACCCTCATCATCACGACGATGTACTATGCCGTGATCTCCCTTGTCCTCACGGCACGCATGTTCGTGACCCATGATCTACCTCGAGAAAAGCTCCGGCACAAACGCATCGTTGTCCGCCACCTCATCACCATTTGCGCAGAAGAACTGGAAAGATCCTCATGAAGACTACCCCTCCCGTCCCGCAGGACATCCCTGCGGATGATGCATCCTCCCTTTTCGTTTACGGACGTCGAGCCGTTGCCGAGGCACTACGCGCCGGACGCGATATCGAGAAGATCTTTATCGAATACGGGGTGCAGCCTCATGGCATTCGCGATATCCTTGCAGGCGCTAAAGAGCGCGGTATCCCGGTCATGACGAGCGACAAGAAGAAGTTCGCCGTGCTGGAGAAAACCGCAGGTGCAGGCAATTACGCTCAGGGCGTCATCGCTTTGGTTGTTGCATATACGGCAGTGGATGAAGAAGTCCTCTTCCAGCAAGCGCTCGCACATTCCAAGGTTCCCGTTCTTGTCGCCTTGGACGGTATCAACGACCCGCATAATCTCGGAGCCATCGCGCGGAGCGTCGTCTGTGCAGGTGGCTACGGACTCATCCTCCCCAGCCATCACTCCTCTCCCATCACGTCGGTCGCCATCAAGACAGGAGCCGGTGCGTTCGAGTACTTGGCCGTCAGCAAGGTCACGAACCTTCATCGCACTTTGGAGCGCGCTAAAGAGGCAGGGTACTGGATCATCGGAACGGATGCCGATTCCACGCACGCCTATACAGCGCCATTATACGACCGACCCATCGTCCTGCTCATCGGCGGTGAGGGCTCTGGTATGAGAAGCTCCACCCGCAAGGCTTGTGATGCCATCGTCTCCATTCCCCTGCTCGGAGCGCTCTCCTCATTGAACGCCAGCGTTGCGGCCGGTGTGGTTCTCTTCGAAATCGCTCGTCAGCGATCGCTCGCTCCGTAAACGGATCACCTTCTGTATCGTGTGAAGTCGACAGCAATAAAAAAGCCGAGAGTGTCGTCTCGGCTTTCTTCTTTGCGCTCCAATGTGCAAGCGGTCACTTCGCCAGTGCCGAACTACGGCGTTCGCGGATGACCGTGACTTTGATCTGTCCGGGATATTCCATTTCCGATTCGATCTGCTTAGCGATATCGTGAGCGAGCGTATCTGCTGTAAGGTCATCGACACGTTCCGGCTCGACGATCACGCGTATCTCCCGTCCGGCTTGGATGGCGTAGGTCTTCTGAACGCCGGCATAGCTCATGGCGATCTCTTCGAGTTTCTCCAATCGCTTGATATAGCTTTCCAGGGATTCCCTGCGAGCTCCAGGGCGGGCACCGCTGATGCTGTCCGCCGCCTGCACAAGGACGGCGATCGTGCTCTCCATTTCAATGTCTTCGTGGTGGGCTCCGATTGCATTGCAGACGACGTGATTCTCCTTGTACTTCTTTGCCAGCTCCATACCGAGCAACGCGTGAGGTCCTTCGATACTCTTATCAACGATCTTGCCGATATCATGAAGCAGACATGCCCGGCGGGCGAGATGCGTATCCATACCTAACTCCGCAGCCATGACGCCGCCGAGGTAGGCCACTTCAATGGAGTGTGCCAGCAGGTTCTGACCGTAGCTGGAACGATATTTCATGCGTCCGATGCCCTTGACGAGTTCCGGATGCACGTTGTGGATTCCGAGTTCAAGAATGGTGTTCTCACCCACGCGCTGGATTTCTTCTTCGAGCTCTTTGCGCGCTTTCTCCACCACCTCTTCGATACGGGTGGGATGGATACGGCCATCGCCCATGAGACGTTCGAGAGCCACGCGTGCCACTTCACGACGGAAGGGATCGAATCCGCTGATGATGACCGCCTCCGGCGTATCATCAATGATGAGGTCGATACCTGTTGCAGCCTCGAAGGCACGGATGTTCCGACCTTCACGTCCGATGATCCGCCCTTTCATCTCCTCGCTCGCGAGATTGACGACACTGACGGTGTTCTCGACGCAATGGTCCGACGCCGAACGCTGGATGGCTTGGAGGACGAGCTTCTGCGCATCCTTCTGGGCGGTGAGCTTGGCCTCGTCACGCAGTTCCTTCACTTGGATCGCCGCCTCGGCTTTCGCCTCGTTGAGAAGATTCTCCATGAGGAACTTCTTGGCGTCTTCCTTGCTCATACCGGTTATCCGCTCCAGACGATCGTTCTGCTCGGCCACGAGACGTTCCGCCTCTTCATGACGGGATTTGATCTGTTCCTGCTTGCGGGCTACGTCCTTATCCAACTGCTGGATGGTCTTTTCCTTTTTGGAAATGAGCTCGAGCTTGCTTTCCACGGCTTCTTCACGGGTCTTCAACTGCTTCTCCGACGCTTGCAACTTGTTCCGCTTGGAATTGACTTCCTGCTCGTACTCCTGTTTCTTCTTGTACCATTCCTCTTTGACCTCGAGCAGTTTCTCTTTCTTCACCTGCTTGGCTTCATTCTCCGCTTCGTCGATAAGGACCTTCGCCTTGGCCTCGGCTTCCGCCAACCGCGCCGCCACCAATCTGCTTCCGGCGAAGTACGAAATGGCGAAGCCTAAGGCGAGTCCCACGGCGGAAATGATCATTGATGCTGAATCCATATTCTCCTTCTCCTTTGGGTTGATATCCGATTCGTAAAAAACAAGCCGCACAACCATAGTGTCCGGACAAGCCGGAACGGGTAAATGAAGAACCCAATAGGCACAAAGTGGGTGATAACCCGATCAAGTTTGACGTCTACCGATCCCCCGACGCAAGGTCGGGAAATTCCGCCGAAGCGGATGAAGCCTGTCATTCGTGTTCGGAGCGTATCTCCCTGCGGATTGAATAACGGTTCTTCATAACGCGTGTGCATCATGGCGTGCGGCTATGATACAGTGTCATTATGTCTGCAACACGATGAAAATGGAAGAACTCTGTCCCCGTCCACCTAGTTCGCTGCGGAACCGGGTGAGTTTTTCAGACATTGTTCAAGGTAGGAAAGCATTGCGTGGAGTTCGCTACTGACGTACTGTGTATCGAAGGTGAGTTGCTGACGATGCTCGTCACTTTTTTCTGCTATGTTCAAAGCCGCCAAAAGAGCCAAGGTAGACGTTGTTTGATCCTGCATATTCGATTGTAGATGCGTCATGATAGAGTCCACCTCCGAAGCCGCACGTCGAAGCCTTGCCTCGTCGTCGCACCGCAGATGCATCTCTTTCCCGCCGAGTCTCACGGAAACCGTTTTCGACATCGTTTTTTCACTCGCAAAGTGTTGTGGCCAAAAATACAACGGATACGGAAGAAAACAACCCCTGATTATCTCCATCGCCGTCATCACCTGCGGGTGGGCGCGACGCAGACATCACGAACGCACTCACTGCATCTTCTTTTTCTCCGTTCGCGCGTTTTTCATCATATAGGGTCGTATCTTCGCGCGCTCGACGCATCACTTTCGTCCTCATTCTCACGCAGGGATTCTTCATAGCCCATGTCGAACGCTACGGAAATACACGCAGAACCTTTCGTTGATTCCCTTCCTCAAGCTCCGCACGCCACGTATTTACGCGTACGACGCCTCATCGAGGTGGTTGTGATCGTCGCATTCTCCCCTGTGCTTCTCCCGATCTGCCTTGTCGTCGCGCTCGTCGTCATGCTCGATTCGGGCCTCCCCGTCTTGTATTTCCAGGATAGACCGGGGAAAAACGGGAAGCTTTTCCGGATCGCGAAGTTCCGGACCATGACCTTCCAGAAGACGGAAGTGGACAAGATCACGGTCGATAACGATCCCCGGATTACCAAGTATGGGGTGTTTCTCCGCCATCATCGGCTCGATGAGATACCACAATTCTGGAACGTCCTTTGTGGCGATATGAGTATCATCGGACCACGTCCGGAACCGTACTTCAGCGCAAAAGAATTCAGTCGGACCGTCCCGTTCTACTCGGAACGCTATAGCATCGCCCCCGGAATAACAGGCTGGCAGCAAGTGAACCAAGGTCACGTCAACACGTACGAAGGGACCTGCCAGCGGGTCGAGCTTGACCGATATTACATCGCCAATGCGTCCCTCTGGTTGGATATCAAAATCATCTTCATGACCATCAGCACCATGGTCAGGGGTGCGAAATCCCGCTGACTCCCCAAGCGAGAGCCCACCGCATACGCATCTCACATCGGTACCGGGTACGCTCGTCTCGCCCGACATGAGCCTCAACGGCACAAAGCGTCTCCTCTTTCGGCTAACTCGAGAACCTGCTATCGATTCCGCGCTTCTAGACCTCTGTTAACGCTTTGTTTGTGAATGAGTTGACGTTCTTGTTTGAATAGGTGTGCGAACATCGTCGACAAAGGCATTCGTCCGCAACGGTTTGGGAGGAAAAATCTCGTCGAGGATGCCATCGATCTGGCCGAATATGGTTTCCCACGAGAACTTTTCGGAAACGAGTCGTTGGGCTTTTTCCGCGAGAGCGGTACGGAGGGGAACGTCTTTCAATAACTGGGTGGCGTAAAAGGCGATTTCTTCGGCCGATGTGCCGATCATGACGTCACGACCGTGAACAGCCGGAATGCCATGAACGCCGGTCTTCGTCGTAACGACCGCGCAACCGCTCGCCATGGCCTCCAAGGCCTTGTTTTGGATACCCGAGCCTCCCTTGTGCGGATGAAGGAACACCGCGGCCGATCGAAGGTATTTACGAACGTCCGAGACATTCGAGTGAATGTGGATGTTCTCGCTGCGCAGCCTTTGAATGGATTTCGGAGGATAGCCACCGACGATGTGCAGCTTGACACCCGGTACGACGTCGCTGATGCGCGGAAAGATATCTCGAACGATTTCATGGACCATCATGGTATTGGCCCACACATCGAGCTTCCCTGCGAACACGAGATCGCGTCGGTCCGACTGATTCACGTACTCAGAGGCGGGATCGCTTTCCACGCCATTGGTGAGCAGACGATATCGTACATCGCTCTGCATCGAACGCATGGCGGAGATATCTTCCTCGGTCACAAACGTGGTGAAATCGAACGCTTTGACAAGCTTCGGTTCGTACTGCACGAGCTTCTTCAGCTCCCATTTACGAATGAGTTTCTGATGCACCGATGTGTGGTGCGTGGTATCATGTGAACGCTGCATGTACAACGTGCGGCAATCCTCGGCTATGAGGATCTTCGGAATGGGAATGGACCGAAGGTACTCTCCCGCCCTCATGAAGAAGCCCATGGCGATGTCGAAATTCTTTTCCGCAAGCAAGTGCCGAAGCTTCTGTGCATACGCCGGATCCTGATAGAACTGGATTTCCAACGGCAAGTCGTTGACAGCATTCGTCAGGCAACGAAGCCCCGAGCGAAGGGGATGCAATGGAATGGAGACAACGTCGACACCCAACTCTTCCATGGCTTGTACCTTTTCCGGTGGTGCCTCGCTCCCGTGATGGAAGGTCAGAAGGGTCACATCGTGATACGACGCAAGATGGCGGAGGAGATGATAGGGCTTGACGCGGTCACCGCCGATGAGCGGAAAGGGAAAGCGGACCGCACAAAAAAGGATGCGCAAACGGGGACGGATGTGCGCGCCCGGAGCCTGATGTTTAGAGACCATGGTTGTAAAGAGGAGTGCTCAACAAATCACAAAGCGTACAAACACCTAATACCTATCCCCCTATGTTGAACTCATACATGATAATGAGTACCAAACGTCATCCACAGCTCCCCAATGAAACAACCACGGGCGTGATTTCTTGCCTCGCACGGCGCAATATACGCCTCGATCCCCATTAGCTCAACAGTTTTTTGTCCTGAGACTCGCTCAGCCGATCGGCCTGGTCTTCATCGTCCTCCCGGATGACGAAGCGATCCAGGAGTTCCACCTCGATGCCATCGAGAAAGCGCGATGGCATGCTCAGCACTTTCGCCGACTCGCGGTCGTAGACGTCGCCGGGATAGGACAGGTATAACGTGGTTTTCGCCCTCGTGATGGCCACGTACATGAGCCTTCGCTCTTCCTCGAGCGACTCGCTCTTCTCCACTGACCGCGCATGCGGAAACAGTCCCTCCAAGGCGGTGATGATGAACACCGTATCCCATTCCAGACCTTTGGCAGAGTGGATTGTCGATAATGTCACGAACTCGTTCTCGTTCGACTCAGGTTCGAGATCGGCGACGGAGAACTCGGGCGGTTCGAGCGCGATATCGGATAAGAAGGAGGACACACTGGAATATCCGGAGGCGATGGACGTGACCATTTCGCAGTCCCGTACGCGCTTGGACACGTCGTCGTAGACTCGTTCGATGACCGGTCTGTACCAATTCATGGCCTCGCGCATGACGGACTCCATAGCGGAGCCGGCGCTCCTCATGGAATGAAGGCAGTGGAACAACGCGGAACAACCCTGACGCGCTCGGGCGGGGATGGAGTCCAAGACCGATGCGAACTGCTCCAATGAGACATTCGACACGGCTTCGGCGATCTGCGCCGCCGTCTTGTTGCCCACTCCATCCACGAGCATGAGAACGCGGAGCAGCGCAATGCTGTCACGTGGATTCACGATGATGCGGAGCAACGCCAGGACATCCTTCACGTGCGCCGTATCCATGAGTTTCAATCCGCCCACTTTGATGAAAGGGATGTTGCATTTCGCCAGCTCGATCTCCAAGTCGAAGGACATGAAGCCCGAGCGGAACAAGACGGCCATGCTCGACAACGACACACCGCTCTCGCGGGCGGCCAATATCTGCTGCGCGACAAACGCCGATTGTTGTCGATTGTCTTTGGCCGCGATGAGTGCAGGAATCCCGCCTTCCGTTTTCTTCAGGGTGAAGAGCTCCTTGGCGTACCCGATGGTGGACGAACGCAAGACCGTGTTGGCAAGATCCAAAATGGGCTTCACCGACCGGTAGTTTTCCTCGAGGGTGATGATCTTGCATGCGCGGAACGACTCAGGGAACTCGATGATATTCTGAATTCTCGCTCCGCGAAAGGAATAGATGCTTTGTGCATCATCACCGACCACCATGATGTTCTCGTCATGTCCTGCAATTGCGCATGCCATGGAGTGCTGAAGAGCGTTCGTGTCCTGGTACTCGTCCACCATGCAATAGTCGAAGCGGCGCAGGATCTCGTTGCGCACCTCGCTGCCCTCCGCTACAAGACGACACCCGTAGAGCAACAGATCGTCATAATCGATGACGTTGTTTCTGAGCTTGAAGGCGTGGTACTCACGAATGACGTTTTCGATACTCTCCTGCTCATCGAGGAAACGAGGATACTCCTGGTGCAACACGTCGGAAACGGGTATGCACCGGTTCACCGACGCACTCGCGATGGCATGCAAGGTCTGCTTCAACGGAAAGCGCTTGGTGCCGGACGGCCGCACCTGTTTGGATCGAACCACGTTCATGGCGTCTTCCGCATCGCCTTGATCGAGTATCTGGAAATTCTCCGAAAGTCCCGCGTGAGCGGCATACCTACGGACAAGGGTGTGCGAGAAAGAGTGAAACGTACCTCCTTGCACCTTTTCGCATCTTCCATCCAGTACTCGCGAGGCCCGCTGCAGTAATTCTCTCGAGGCCTTTCGCGTGAACGTGAGGAGCACGATGCGCTCGGGTGGAACACCATCCTCCACCAGGCGGGCCAAGCGGTAAACAAGTGTTCGCGTCTTCCCTGTTCCCGCTCCGGCGACGACAAGAGCGGATCCCTTCCCATGCATGACCGCCTCCAGCTGTCGCTCGTTCAAAACCTCGGCATAGGGAACCTTGTACGTTGACGGTCGCGCGACGACGGCCTGCCGCTGAAGGACGAGTTTCTTCATGATGCCGGGTAAGATGATCTCACAACAGAGTTCCGTTCAGGATCAGAATGGCCACGGCGAAGTAGATGACAATCCCGAAGACGTCGACGAGCGTGGCAATGAACGGTGCGGACGAGACCGCAGGATCGAACCCCAGTCGCTTAAGGGCAAGAGGAAGCATGGAACCTGCAATGGTTCCCCAAAGGACGATACCGACGAGTGCAAGAGCGACCGTTACGGCGACGAGGAAATGGTGCGGTCCGAAGGTCGTGGCTCCGGCCATCGCCCAAAGCTCTATGCGCGCGAATCCGATGGCACCGAGTATCAGCCCAAGAAGGAACCCTGAAACGATTTCCCGCTTCATCACCAGCCACCAATCCTGTAAGCGTATCTCGTCCAATGCCAGCGCCCGGATGATGAGAGTGGCCGCCTGCGAACCACTGTTACCACCACTCGACATGACGAGGGGGATGAACAGGACCAGCACCGCCGCGCGTTCGATCGTTCCCTCGAAGAATGCCAGAGCGGACGTCGTCAGCAGCTCGCTGACCATGAGAATGGAAAGCCAGCCCGCGCGCTTACGGACGAGCTCGATGATATCCGTCGCCCGGTAGGTGTCGTCGAGCGCTTCCATACCACCGATCTTCTGGATATCCTCCGTCGTCTCCTCTTGTGCGATATCGAAGATATCGTCGAACGTGACGATACCGACAAGGATGCCCGTGCTGTCGACGACCGGAATAGCCGGGAGATCGTATTTCTCCATCATCCGCACCGCTTCCTCTTGATCATCGAAAGCACTCAGGCTGACGACGTTCTGGTCCATGAGATCACGGATGAATGTGGTTTCATCGGCGAGGATGATGGTCCGCAACATGATATCGTCAAGCAGACTACCCCGCTCGTCGAGCACGTAGATCCGGTTGATCGTCTCGCTATCCTGCCCGTTCCTCTTGATGTGATCGATCGCTTCCTTCACGGTCATTCCAGCCCGCACGGCAACGAAGTCGGGGGTCATGAAACGTCCCACGCTCTCTTCAGGATATCCCATAAGCCAGCGTGCCTCGCGAAGGTCTTCCGGACTGAGCAGGGAAAGCAGACGGTGCGACACGGCTCCGGGTAGCTCATCAAGCAGATCGGTCCGGTCATCCGGGGGGAGCTCGGCCAGGAGATCCCGGGTCTCCTGATCGGTGAGGTCCACAAGGAGTTGATCCTGATCGTCGGGTTCAAGGTACGAGAACACCTCCACCCCCGAATCGCGTCCAAGAGCCCGGTACAGGAACACCCGGTCCTGCTTGTTCACTCCCATCATGAAATCGGCGATTTCCGCCGGCGACCATGTTTGAAGCACCTCTCGAATGGCTGCCCAGGAACGGGACTCGATGAGCTCCAGTATCTCGGGTGTCAGTAGTTCTTTCAGCATTCTTTGGGCCTCCTAAGTGATCCGGTTTCTTGGGTCTCCGGTCGTCCGCTCGACACGCGAACGTCATCATCGGACACTTTGCGAGCGTCGTTGCCAGCGTCTGTGCGAACACAAAAATAGGTCTATCACCCGTCAGAGACGTCCGCTTCGGACATGAATCGAGAGATATTAGGGAATTAGTGTCCGTCGACACGGAAAAAAATTGCGTATTCCTCTCTCCACACCTATTTTTGTGGCTCATGTAACTCAACAATCGATTAGCTCATGGCTCATCATGCATCCGCAATCAAGCGGAACCGTCAGTCCAAGAAGCGCAAAGCGTACAACAAGACCTACAAGGTCCAGATAAAGAACGCTACCAAAGCTGTCCGCGCCAGCAAAGATCTCGTGACCGCAGAAGAGGCGCTTCGCCTTGCAGCGAAGGCACTTGATCGCAGTGCAGCAAAGGGCATCATTCACAAGAACACGGCTGCGAACCGCAAGTCGTCTCTTGCGCGCTTCGTGAACAAGATCAGTCTTGCCAAGCAGGCAGCATAAGTCCATCGGAAATTCTTGCACCCGTAGCTCAACTGGATAGAGCATCTCACTACGGATGAGAAGGTTTGGGGTTCGAATCCCTACGGGTGTACACGCTTCTCCGCGTCTTCGTCCTCGGCGTTCCACGTCGAGGATTTTTTTTGCCCGGATGTGACGCAAAGAACCACTGCCCGACGAAGTTCAGATCTGTTGAAGACGCTTTAAGGCACGTACCGCTTCTGCCGACTGCGGGAACGACTTGACAACTTTTTCATATCCCTTCTTGGCTTCGGTATTCTTTCCCATACGTACGTAGGACTCCGCAATCATGTACGAAGCGGCAGATCCTTTGTCCGAGGATGGAAAGCTGAGCGTCTTTTTGAACGAACGGATTGCCTCGTCGTAATGCGCCAGACCAAAGTGGCACTCTCCGATCCAGTAGTTGTTGCGGGCGATGCCCTCGTTCGATGCACTGTTCACATTCAAGGCGCTCAGCATCGTGATGCAATCCTGATACTGCTTGCGCTTGAATAGGTCCATCGCCTTGGTGAAACTCACCGCTTCCTCGTTGCCCGCCGGCTCCTTCGGCTTCCTCTCCGTTACGCCAGGAACGGACGTTTTCTGTTTGCTCGGCAGTTCTTGAGGAGTGATGATTTCCGTCTCCGAGTCGCGTGACGGCAGTGCTCGTTTCGCGGGTGCAGGACGTGATCGCCGCGGAGCACGTGGCTTGCGCACAGGTGCAGGCAGATCAATCACGCCGTCATCGTCGGGACGTATCACGTCATCATCATCGACGACAGTCGATGCTTTGGCGATGTTGGCAGGAATTGTCGGTCGGAGCTCGCTTCCCTTCACAACGGGAGAAGGACCGCCTGAGACGGCGACCGGCGCACGGTCGCTGTGCGTAGCGCTGCGAAGTTGGTGTAGCTGATCACGGACGCTATCGATGCGGGCATGAAGAAGGGTTTGCTCCTGTTGCACCAGGTCCACTTGCTCACGCAAGGGAAGGATTCTTCGACGTTCGGGTACCTGGGCGGAATCCTCGGCGGACGGGGTCTTTGCCGCCTCGCGCGTCGGTGTGACGCTGGCAGGAATGCGCGGCTCGACACGCTGGGCCGACTGCCGTTTGGATTTTACAGGAGTACTACAGGATGCAATGCCGACAAGGACAGCGGCAGCGACGAGCAGACGACAGCTTTTCTGGATTGAGGGTACGGCATCCATGCCACGATACCTCGGTTTCTTCATGAAAAAAAGGTTGACGAAGCTTCATCAACCCTTCCACTATTATCCGTTTTGGAGCTTACTCGTTATCAGGATCCACTTCCGTCAACGTCTCATACCGTACACCATGAGCGATGGCGTTGATCCGAGCGATGTAATCGCCGATCACTTCATCTTCCATGAGATCGTCCGCCTGATCGAAAGATTCCTGGTCCGGATAGATCGTCACCTCGGTGAATTCGTTATTCTTCTTGCGGAATACGAAATATTCCATGCCCCGCTCCGCGTTCGCCTTGGTAAGACGACGGACCAGCTCGTTGTAGGTGGGCATTGATTCCGCATCGATCGTGTAGGTCACGGTAAACATCACGCGCGCCATGAATTTCGTCCTTTCGTGTAAGTCAAATGATTAATCGACGGCAAAGATACGATGTCCATGCAGAATCCTGACCGTTTTGTCTGAGGCCGGTTTCCCGCATCATGCGTACTCGGACTCTTGATCACCCGCTCTCCGTCCTCAGGTTTCGACGATGAAGGTCCGCAGCCCCACATAGTCGCCCTGTGATGTCCGCCCAAGCACCAGGACGTCCACTTTATTCTCGCCGAACCATACCTGCATCGGCTTGGTCACGTTGGCGAAAAACACGTCACGCAACTGCTGGAACTGCTTGGTCTCCTCGATTTCCTCCGGTGTGTGCCACTCATACAGGTCCGTCACTCCCTCGAAGAACTCCTCCGCCTCCGACTCCGAGACAAGGACGTCCTCGGGGTGATGCAAATGGAAGGCGATATTATCGATGGTCATGGCACCCTGCTCGGCGGTCCTCCACACATACACGTCGATAGGAGCATCGGTTTCGCTGGGGTACAAGAGTCCTGTGCACAGTCTGCGTAGTTCATCGATCATCGCGTCTGTCGTCATCATGCCGTTTCTCCTCGTTGCATCTTTTCCGGCGTTGATACTCCAAGCACCGTGAGACCGTTATGTAAAACAATACGCGCCATCGTTGCAAGGCGCAGACGTGAGTTCCTCACCGCCTCGGATTCTCCAAGAATACGACACTCATGGTAGAAGGCATGGAACGATGCAGCGACATCACGAAGGTAATCAGCCACCAGGTGGGGCTCCATCGATTGCGCAGCGCGTCGTATCACGAGCGGAAACTTGTCACAAATCTTCACCAGTTCCCTCTCGGTGGCATGTTCCACCACGCACCCCGCCGACTCGTTCACGGTGACACCCTGGGATGCCGCATTCTGGAACAGACTGCATACACGCGCATGAGCGTATTGCAGATAGAACACCGGATTCTTGTCGCTATGCTCCATGGCCAAGTTCATGTCGAACACGAGCTGGGTATCGGCGGAACGCATGAGGAAGAAATACCGTACGACATCCGCACCGAGCTCCTCGATCAGGTCGTCCAGCGTAATCTGCTCTCCGTTTCGCTTTGAAAGCTTGTACGGCTGACCGTCCTTCAAAAAGGAGACCATCTGATGCAGGACGACTTTGATTTTCGACGAGTCACCGCCCAATGCACGCACCCCTGCGATCACTTCCTGAACGGTGGAGATGTGATCGGCACCGAAGATGTCGATCACCAGTTCGTCACCTCGATCCACTTTGATCTTGTGGTACGCCATGTCCGGCAACCGGTACGTAGGCTCGCCCGACGACTTGACGATGACGCGGTCGTTCTCCAACCCTAACCGGCTGGTCGCTATCCATGTCGCTCCGTCACTGTCGTAGGCCAATCCGCGATCTTTGAGCTTGGCAATCGTCCGCTCGATCTCCCCGGCTTCGTACAAGGTGTTCTCATTGAAAAACACGTCATGACGAATACCTAAGGTCTCAAGAGTGCGTTTGATCGATGCGAAGCACCATTCCTCTCCCTTTTTCTTGCAGACAGCAAGGTTCTCCGGCGTCTCGTCGCGCAACGCTTCCCCAACCTCTCGCACAAGATCCTCTGCGATCAACGCGATATACGCCCCTTTATAGCCGTTCTCCTCGTCGAATGGATACGACTCTTCGCCAAGCGCCTGACGGTACCTTGCGTAGATGGAACGGGCCAGGTTGTTCATCTGGTTGCCGCCGTTATTGAAATAATACTCGCGGGTCACCGAGTAGCCGGACCACTGCAAAAGTGTCGAGATGGCCTCGCCGAGCATGATGTTGCGCCCATGTCCCGGATGCAAGGGTCCCGTGGGATTCGCACTCACGTACTCCACGTTGGCGCTTTTCCCACTGCCGACAGCATTCCGACCGTACCCGGACCCCTCACCAAGAATGCTTTCCACGCGACGGGACAGGTATGCCGACATATACCGGATGTTGAGAAAACCCGCTCCGGCGATTTCCACGGATGCTATGAGCTCAGGATCGAACCGCAGCGCATCGATGATCTGCTGTGCGATCACTCGCGGCGATTTCTTCAGCTCGCGCGCCTTGATCATGGCGATGTTCGTCGATGCATCGCCGTGTTCAGGGTTTTTCGGCACTTCGAAGGCAAGATCTCGTGCGTCGATATCGCAGCTCTTCAGGGCCTCGATGAAGAGGTGTTCAAGGTAGTCGTACATGTCAGACGTCTCTTTCCTCAGGACTCGATAATGACTGAAGTATGTCTTTTCCGTTCGCTTTGACCAACCGTCCGGCGTCCGATATGGTAAACATCTCGGCATCGCCCCACAACTTCTCCAACTTGTAGAACTGACGTGCCTCTTTCTTCATGATATGGACAACCACATCGAAGTAATCGAGAATGATCCAGTTCATCGCATCCCAGCCTTCCGTTCGGGGTGCATCCAACCCCATGTTCTTGGTCTGGGAGATCATCTCCTCTGCCATGGATCGTACCTGAGGCTCTGTCATGCACTCCGCAATGACGAACCATTCCGATGGAGATCCGTCTATCTCATTGATATTCAACAAGGTAAGCGATGACGCTTTTTTGTCTTTCGCCAGCTTGGCGCAAAATGTCGCCAGTGCCTTAGCGTCGCCGGGGGTTAACTTCTTTGCCACTATGTTCGGTCATCGGTTATACAATCTTCTCCAACTCGCGCAGGTCACGGGTGAGCAAGCGCAACGCCATGGCTTACCGAAAGGGACGTAACATGGCGTAGTCATTTCCCAAGACGACCGTGCAATCGAGCATGAGGGTGGAATCCACCTCGATGCGGATGAACCGCGGCTCGATTCCCAGTGCATAGGCCACTCGTGCAGCGGAGGCGGAATCGGAAGTCACTCGTACGACGAATGACCCGGGAGACCGTAACGGTGCGTTCGTCACTTGGACGACGTCGAATCCTCGACCTCGTAAATACTCCGTCGCCTTTTTCGCTATGCCAGGGACATCCGTTGCGTTGAGTATCTGCAACTGGATCGCTCGCTCCCGTCCGTCCGCCTCGGTAACGCTTCCACTGTGTGCTTCCACCGGCGGCCGTATGAAGAACCGATAGACGAAAGCATAGGAAAAAGCGGCGACCAGTGCGAGCAGAAGGAACAGGACCGACACCTTGACGATCGGACGAACTTTCATGTCTCAAAAACGATATGAACCAACCTGATGCGCACTGTACGAGGAGTACGGAAAGCGGGAACCGCGATACGGACGTGCAGCGCGGTCTATGGCATCATGGATCAACGGTACATGCGGAGGAACTCCAAGCGCTCTTGGAGCTTCGCCACCGGCGTGAGCAAGCGGTCCTTACCGAAAATCGCCTCTTCCTGCGTGTGAAAGACGATATCGTAATCCTTACTCATGACGATGGCCTCTTCCGGACATACCTCTTCACAGTATCCGCAATAGATACACCGTAGCATGTTGATCTCGAACAATGCAGGATATCGTTCCTTGTCACGCTCCACGGTCTCACCGGCGCGGACCTCGATAGCGAGTGCAGGACAAACACGAGAGCATAGTCCACAGGCGACGCATCGTTCTCCGCTTTCCTCTTCAACAAGCACCGGACGCCCGCGATAGCTGCCTGTGGGATCCCACCGTACTTCCGGATATTGCCTCGTCATATCCGGCTGGAACATCGTCAAGAACGTGGAGCCCAAGCCCTTCACGATCTCCGGAAGATAGAGCTTCTCCCAGAATGACATCCGTTGTGCGCGTGTATTCGTCGTGACATTCATCTGCGTGTTCGAGAGTAATGATTATCGTGATTCGAGACTAATGACTTACTTGATGATTCCGAAGGATTGCAGGACCGACATGACCCCGCCGGTCACAAGGATATTGACGAGCGCGACCGGTAGCATGACCTTCCAGCCCAGATTCATCAGCTGGTCATAGCGGAAACGCGGCAACGTCCAACGGACCCAAATGAAGAAGAACAACAAAGCGCCGACCTTGGCGGCAAAAGTACCGAACTGCACAAGGGCAAGAAGCACCGAACCGTCCTCGATACCAAGAAGCTGCTTGGCGAACGGTGCGTCGTATCCGCCCAGATACAAGGTCGTCAATACGGCCGACGACGTGACGATGTTCGCATATTCTGCAAGGTAGAACAAACCGAACTTCATCCCCGAATACTCTGTGTGATACCCACCGACAAGTTCCGGCTCCGCCTCCGGGAGGTCGAACGGTGCACGATTCGTCTCCGCAAACGATGCCACCATGAAGATGATGAAACCGATGGGCTGGAAGAAGATATTCCACTTGCCTTCCGCTTGGGAGGCGATGATGGAGTTCATATCCAACGATCCCGAAATCATGAGCACAGCGATAAGGGCCAGACCCATGGACAATTCGTAGGAAATCATCTGCGCAGACGAGCGAAGTCCGCCCATGAGCGAATACTTGTTATTGCTCGACCAACCAGCAAGGGTTACGCCGTAGACAGCCAGCGAGGTAAGTGCGAGGATGATGAGAATGCCGACATTCACGTTCGGCGCCAGAGCGATGTAGAATTTCTCTCCATGGGAATCCGTGATGTATCCTGCCGGGGAGATCACGCAGAACAACGCTAGCGCGATGGCTATGGAAATCAGCGGAGCCAGTGCGTGGTAGAAACGATCCGCATTGGTAGGAATGATGTCTTCCTTCGTGTACAACTTGATGACGTCGGCAAGCGGTTGCAACAATCCGAACGGTCCCACACGATTGGGTCCCACGCGATACTGCATCCACGCCGATATCTTCCGCTCCGCATAGACAAGGAACGCAGCGATCGTCAACACCAGGTTCAGAATGATAAAGCCTTTGACCAACGCGAACAGCGTCACACTATGAATGATCGTATCAAGGAGGGATTGTAAAGCGTCCATCGGTTCTGTTGTGTATTTATTGATTTTCGTTCAATATCGTCGTTCTTCCGACCTCGGAAGAAGCTTAGGGCTTCATGTAGTGCGATTCGTAGATCACCTCTGCAGGTTCCGGCTCGTTGATCTTATGAAGCACCACGCCATGACGGTGATCAAGGACCTCGTAGTTCATTCCTTCGAATCCCTTGACCGTTGCGGAGATGTCCGCGAACACAGCTGATGACGATGTATAGTTCCATCCTGCATCGCAGGCATTGGCGATCCCTTGAAGGATCTGCCAAACCTGACGGCAGTCGCGTTTCTCCCCTTGCGTCCACCGGTCGTTCTGAGCACCGAAACGATCCAGACGACTCATCTTCATGCCCATACGACGCAGATTTTCGGCAGTGACGACCGCCGGTGTGAAATGCTGGACCCGACCATGGAGATTCGTGTACGTACCTTCGCTCTCCGCATAGGTCGATGCACCGAACACCGCACTTGCCACCTTCGTCAATCCGCAACTGTTCGCTGAGATGACCACCGAGTACGCCACCGATTCGAGTGCCTGCTGAACCGAAGCATCGCAGCACACGCCGTCGTCGCACAGGACAATGACCGCCGTGCTGGACGAGATACGTGAAGCGAGCTCGGACGATGTCACAGGTGCGATACCCAGCGCCTCGAATCCACGCGAGTTCGCATTCCTGTCTGAGCTGCGTAGGAACTCGTCGCCGAACGACGCGTCGTCGTTCCGCACGTAGACAAGGTTGCGGGTGGAAAAGACGTCGCGGGCAAGCTTCGATGCTGCGAACGCATCTTCGTTCGTGCTCTTGCCACCGATCACGACAAGGATGGAATCACCCTTGACTTGCGTAAGGTTCTTCGCCGCTTCGGCGAAAGCTTCTTTCCAGTCGGCCGAGCGCAGGTCGCTACCGCTTCGCACGTGCGCACCCGTGATACGGTTCTCATTGACCCACGCATACTGCGTGGTCCGGCCCGTATCGCACATCCAATACGTGTTGACGTGAGGATTGGCTCTCGGCTCCAAACGGAGGATGGTGTTGTCCCGAACGCCGATGCTCATGTTGCATCCACGCGCACACCCCGGACACACCGAATCGTTGAAGGACATGTCCCACACGCGGGCTTTGAACCGGAAGTCGATGCTCGTGAGCGCGCCCACCGGACACAGCTCGATGACGTTCATGGAATAGGGCGAATCGAACTGCGTGCCCTCGAAGGTTTCAATCGTGACATGGTCTCCGCGCTGAACGAAGGTCAAGACGGGTTGCTGCGCAACCTCCGTCGCGTAGCGGATACAGCGCGAACACGAGATGCACCGTTCACCGTCGAACATGACGTTCGGTCCCCATGCTACACGCTTGTCCTTGTGATTCTTTCCTTCAACGAAGCGGCTCTCGCCCTTCGAATACTTGTAGGCGTATTCCTGGAGTTTACACTGACCCGCTTCGTCGCAAATGGGACAATCGAGCGGGTGATTGATGAGCAAGAACTCCATGACGGCGTTCGATGCTTTTTCCGATTTCGTGTCCGATGTCGTCACGACCATGCCGTCGGCCACAGGCGTCGCACAGGCGATCTGGAGTTTCGGTATCCACGCGATGACCGGATTGCCGCTCTCGTCCACCTCGGGGTTGCCGTCGGCACCGCGCTTGGGCGATCCCACGTTCACAAGACACATGCGGCAGTTGCCGGCTACACTCAGCGAGGGATGCCAACAGAAGTGCGGAATGTGCATTCCACTCTCATGGGCCGCTTCAATAATCGTTTTTCCGGCTTGCGCCTCTATCTTTTGTCCGTTGATCGTCAGTACAGGCATGAACCCACTCCAAACATTGAGTAAATCGTAGTCGACGTTGCTGCATCGGTCGACTCGACATGAACACACGAAAATAGCGTTCGGAATGGAATTGAACGAACGAAAACGAGGGAATCAGGTGGTTCGGATTGACGCCTGGGCGGGTGCCTGCTTCACGCCGACTTCGCGCTGTCGTTCATGAGCCACCTTCCTTGCACGACACTGCGCATTTCTTTATCAGACTCGATTGTCTAATTTTGTCCAGGTACGACGAACAGCGAATCCATTCCTACGACCGGTAGAGTGTTCATATCGTCCGTCGTTCTCAATCGCCGTTTTTACTATCACGAGGATGTCATCATGGACAGCACGCATATCCACTTGCTACTCAATCATTTTCCTATCATCGGCACGCTCATCGCGACCATTCTCCTTGCATGGGCCGTGTTCAGGAACAACACGTCGATCCGGTCGGCGGGATATTCCCTGCTCATCGCCATGGCACTCGTGGCCATCCCCGTCTATCTCACGGGCGAACCGGCAGAAGAATCCGTGGAAGACCTGCCCGGTGTGTCGGAGTCCCACATCGAACAGCATGAGGATGCCGCGAAGTCCGCTTTGATCGCGATGGAGGTTACGGGCGTTCTCGCCCTTGCCGGACTCATCGCTGCGCGCAAAGGTCATGCGCAATCGAATACCCTGGGCCTCGCAACCCTCGGCGCCGCCGTCGTCACCTGCGCGCTCATGGGGTACACGGGGAATCTCGGCGGACAGATCCATCACCAGGAGATACGCAGCACCGGCGCCGGCACAGGACCAACGGAGCAGATGCATGAATCAGGACTCGCTCCTACGTCCTCAGATTCTTCGAAGAGTAAAAACGCCGTCGAAGACGACGACTGATGAGGGACAGGAAGCATCGCCCGCGCTCGAATGGGACCATCTCGGTATTTTGCCCGCATTCGTAACTCGATTGTGAACGATGGACTCCATCTCCAACATCCTTTCAGCCCACGCCAGACGCGGTTCCGCGCCGACGGCAGCGGACTTCCGTTTCTCGTCGATCGCCTCGGCGCTCGCACACCATTCAACGGCGAAACCGGATACCGCCTATCTGATATTTGTTGCCGATTCCGGCGTGCGGTCGGAACATACCTATGCCACATTTCGCGAGAGCGTCTTGCGATGCGCCACCTCCCTTCTCCGGCTCGGCGTCACTCGTGGCTCCCGTATCGTGTCCGCAGCCCACAATCATGAAGACACCGTCATCCTCATGTTCGCCGCGTGGTGCATCGGCGCGTGCGTCGTGCCTCTCAACATGACCGAGGATGATGACCGCCTACGATACATCATCGGCGACTGCGGTGCGGTACTTGCCGTTGTGCGCCCGGAATATGCCGGTCGCGTGCGACCCATGTGCAATGCGGCGAACCTTACCTGCGTGGATGTTCACGACGACCGATATGTCACTGATTCGTCGACTCCCCTTTTCGTTCCCGACGAGGATTCATTTCTCGACGACGAATGTCTCATTGTGTATACCAGCGGCACGACAGGAAAACCCAAAGGCGTCGTGCTCATTCAGCGGAATCTCATGGCCGATGGCGAGGGCATCGCCTCATGGCATGGCATCGATGCCACGCAGCGCATGATGTGCGTCCTGCCCATCCATCACGTCAACGGAACCATCGTGACACTCGTCACGCCCTTCCTTGCGGGCTCCTCGGTGGTACTCTTACGGAAGTTCCAATCGGACACCTTCTTCACTACCATACGGCGGGAGGGTATCACCGTCACCTCTGTCGTGCCTACCTTGTTGGCCTTCCTACTTGAAGCTGGGAGCGATGATTGCGATGTCGTGCATCATGGGTTCCGCCATATCATCTGCGGTGCCGGACCTCTCACCTGCGAACTCGCACAGCGGTTCGAAACGACATACCGTATTCCGATCATGCACGGATATGGGCTTTCCGAGACGACGTGTTATTCGTGCTTTTTGGAGACGCAGCTCAGCCCGGAGGAGCATCAGCACTGGATGCAGTCCTTCGGATTTCCCTCTATCGGCACGCCCATTCCCCAGAACGATATGCAGATTCACGATCCAAGCGGAAACCCGTGCGCAGAAAATGTACGCGGCGAAATCGTCATCCGCGGATGGAACGTGATGAAAGGGTATTACAACAACGACTCGGCTAATGCCTCCGCCTTCGAGTTCGGGTGGTTCCGCAGCGGGGACGAAGGCTTCTGGGTATCGTCATCGAACGGCATGCCGTATTTCTTCATCACCGGACGATTGAAGGAGCTCATCATCCGCGGCGGTGTCAATATCGCTCCGCTCGAGATCGACGAAGTGATCAACCGCGCCCCGGGTGTCCGTGCAGGCATCAGCGTGGGATTTGAAAATGACTTCTATGGAGAAGAGGTGGGGGCTCTCGTCGTGGCGGAATCCGGGTGCGATGCCGAGGCCGTCAGGGAATTCTGCTCACGCCACCTGCCCTTTTCCAAGACGCCGAAAGTGGTGTTGTTCACCGACGCACTCCCCGTCACCTCCACAGGCAAGTACCAGCGCAACAAGGTGAAGCATCTTTTCGCCGAGTGGAAAGCGGCACAGTTTACAAAAGGTCCTCGTCCATAGCATCGCTCTCACCTGCATAGCCACGACCGAGCATGGAGCCCACCATGTCCTTGAATGACGCGAGTCCGTCGGCTTCGTCCTTGGCGATCTTCGAATGATGATGCAAGGCTTCCAGGATGAATTCCATAGCGGATACCAGCTGCGGCGTATCCTCGGGGTCGATACCCAGGTGGGTCGTTGCCAGCGTGCGCAGCGTCGGTATCTTGTCCAGCTCTGCAAGTGCATCCGCTGTGGACAGCATGTCCGACAGCGTAACGGCATTGCCGGCAGCGAAGAACTTCATGACCGCATTGTAGGGATCCGGTTGCTGTTGATCGCCCGTACGACGTCGGCGCTGTTGCGGATCCGGAAACCATCGGACGAACACTTCTCGTGACGCACGACCGATGAGCGCCTTCGCCACATGGGTCAATCCTTCTCTCTCACCTTCCACGACCAACTCTATCTTTCCTGTGATTCCCGAGAGCGCATGCTGGAAATCGATCATGCGGGGAACCGCATTCGCATCGCCGGTCACGAGCGAACGACGCTCGCAGTTCGACACCAAAGCCTCCATCACACTGATCGTCATACGGGCCGACACTCCGGATGCCTGGTCGACAAAGTCACTGGAGCGGGCGCACATGGCAACGGTCTCCACCACCTGCTTCATGAACAACGGCACGTTCACCGAGCATGCTCCCGACCGGTCGATCCATGCGTTGTCGTCGAGGATGGTCAATCCGTCCTCAAGAGTCCGAGGATAGTGCGTCAGGATCTGCGACTCGATGCGGTCCTTCAATGGTGTGATGATGCTTCCCCGACGCGTGTAATCTTCGGGATTGGCGGTGAACACCAGGCACACGTCCAGCGGCAAGCGAAGATTGAATCCGCGAATCTGTATATCCCGTTCCTGGAGGATGTTGAACAATGCCACTTGGATGCGGGGTTGAAGGTCGGGCAACTCATTGATGGCGAAGATGCCACGATTGCTCCGCGGCACGATGCCGAAGTGGATGGCCGCTTCGTCGGCATACGATAAACGTCGGGCGGAGGCTTTGATGGGATCGATGTCGCCGATCAAATCCGCAACGGTCACGTCGGGTGTGGCAAGCTTCTCACCATAGCGCTCGGAACGATGCACCCACTCGATGCGGACGTCGTCGCCCAGCTCCGCACATTGTGTCCGAGCGAAGGAAGAAACGGGGTGAAAGGGAGAGTCGTTGATCTCCGAACCCGCGACGACGGGTGTGTATTCGTCCAGGAACGAGACAAGCAGGCGTGCGATGCGCGTCTTGGCTTGGCCTCTGAGGCCAAGGAGCAACATATCGTGCTTGGCAAGCATGGCATTGACGATCTGCGGAATCACCGTCTCATCGAAGCCGACGATGCCGGGAAAGAGCGTCTCCCGCTGCCGGATTTTCCGTATCGCATTGCGACGCATCTCCTCCTTGACGGATACGGCTTCGTATCCTGTTGCGCGTAATTGTCCCAGCGTCTGTATCGATGGTTTCATAGGTGATAGTTCTCAGCGCCTTCTCAGGGCATGTCAATGACTCGTACTTCTATTTCCAACTCGACGCCGAACCGATCACCGA
The DNA here is from genome assembly GCA_040398805.1 of Kapaibacterium sp. (SeqCode). Classification (GTDB taxonomy): domain Bacteria; phylum Bacteroidota; class Ignavibacteria; order Kapaibacteriales; family NICIL-2; genus JBBATK01. Next base: position 375,262 of record JBBATK010000001.1, read on the forward strand.
CACGATCTCGGACCTCCCAGGCAAGGTCGAGTATCTCTCTGCCCGTGGCCGACCCATGATTCACCAGCACAAGGGCGTGACGGTCGTACACCGCCGCATCGCCCCGCCGCAGCCCTTTACATCCGCACGTGTCAATGAGCCACGCTGCGGACAGTTTCACTCCGTCTTCCGCGGTGAACGCGGGGGCTTCGGGATGCGAGCTCTTCAGCGCCTCCGCTACGTTCGCCGAAACCACAGGATTCTTGAAGAACGACCCGGCATTACCGAGAACACGAACATCGGGTAACTTTCTTGTGCGGATGGCCACGACCGCATGGAAAACGTCCTTGACATCCGGATCCGACGTCCCGTTCTTTTCCAATTCTCTCGCGAGTTCTCCGTAGGAAAGATTGACCGGCGAACGCTTGCGGAGCCTGCATTCCACCGCCGTGATGAAACATGCGCCCTTCAAGTCGTTCTTGAAGATGGAATCCCTGTATCCGAAAGCGCAATCTTCCCGACTGAGCGTCAATCGCTCACCCGATCCGAGATGCACCGCATGGACGGTCTCGATGACGGATTCCACTTCGGCTCCGTACGCACCTATGTTCTGGATCGGCGCTGCTCCCATCGTCCCCGGAATCAACGCCAGATTCTCCATGCCGCCCAAGGACCGTTCCATGGCCCATGCAACGCACTCATGCCATACCTCGCCTGCAGCAAAGCGTACGAGGATGGTTTCGTCATCCTCTTCAATGATATCGATTCCCTTGCACTCGTTATGGATCACGACCGCGTTGACATTTCCGACGAACAACACGTTGGACCCACCTCCAAGGATAAGGTGCGGATTCTCGCGGAGCAAGGACGAACACGCCAACGACCTAACCGACTCCTCGTCGTGGACACGCGCGAACCACCGTGCTGCCGATTCGACACCGAAGGTGTTATACGGCTTCAGAGAAACGTATTCCTGGACCATGGGCATCAGGGAGTAAGGGTGTGGACAACAGCATCAGGTTTCACGAAGAGAGGAGCACCGGCGCCGGCACTTTTTTCATAGATGCCGTTGGGCGAGAAACACAATGCGAAGATGAGGAGAGCTATCCATCCCACGATCATCCGGCGACGGTCCAACGGTTCGTCGCTGTGTATGTCGGGATGATTCAAGCGGAAGAAGAAGCGGGCGAAACCCGCCCATACCAACCAGCCCGTCCACCCTTGGAACACCCACGGGGCATTCTGCCCGATCCATCGGATGAGCGGTCGAATGGATGATTGCAGGAACAGATAGATGGAATCAGGAGAATCGATGTCCATGAACCCGCGAAGGTCTCCGAGCACACCACCCATACCGATGGCGATCATTATGGCTACGGCGATGCGGGCTATGCGCCGCTGGTTCGTACCGAACATACCGTAGACGACGTGTCCACCGTCCAACTGACCGATGGGCAACATGTTGAGCGAGGTGACGAACAGTCCGAACCACCCGACACAAAGGAAGGGATAATGGTACATCTCGTTCATGGGCGGAAGGTTCGATGACGTTATGGGCAGTACGGACGTGAGAATGGAATAAAGCGCCGTATCTCCGAAATACATGCCGAAGTCAGGAATGATACCGCCGAAGTATTGCAGGTACTCAGGATGGATGGCATACAGATAGTCACGCGGCGGAAGGGTCATGAGACCGATGATGAGCGTGAGAAACGAGACGACGAATCCCGCAAGCGGACCTGCCACGCCGATGTCGAACAGGATCTTTCGTGATGGTATGACGGACCGAGTCCTGATCACCGCCCCCATCGTTCCGAACGGCATGAACGCGACAAAGGGCATCGGGATGTAATACGGCAGGGTCGCGTCCACCCCGTGATATCTGGCTGCGAAGTAATGTCCGAACTCATGGGCGCTGATGAACACCATGATGAGGACGGCATACGTCAGCCCGGCTACCCATGTCGAGACATCGAAGGGCTGCTGCACGCCAGACCATACCGCGCCTGCGATCGTGCACGACACGAAGGTCGCGACGAAAAGGAACGCATGAAGCACCCATCGCTGGGGTTTGCGTTCAGGAGTCGCCGTCGTGAAGGAATCGCCATCCTGATTCTCGTCTAGTTGGGTATACCCCATGGTCGTCGAAGTCTCGTAATAGGTGATTGCATGGTAGCTGACTCTGCGTGCGCCCTTGGTGGTGCGCCTGCAGGTGAACAGTAATCCAGAGGAGCAGGACCATGCGCGTGGTGGTCATGTCGCTTGCACCAAGGACGACATCCGATCCTAGGCCTCGGGACGCATCAGCGGGAAGAACAGTACGTCCCGAATGGATTCGTTATCGGTCATGAGCATGACGAGCCGGTCGATACCGATGCCGAGTCCTGCCGTCGGAGGAAGTCCCGTCTCGATGGCGAAAAGGAAATCCTCGTCGATGACCATCGCCTCGTCATCTCCTTGGGCTCTCTGCCGCGCCTGCGCTTCCAGTCGCTCTCGTTGATCAAGCGGATCGTTGAGCTCGCTGAAGGCGTTTGCGACTTCCGCGCCGTTGATGAAAAGCTCGAACCGCTCGACAAGCCCTTCCTTGCTTCGGTGCTTCTTCGCGAGTGGTGACATCTCGACCGGATAGTCCATGACGAAGGTCGGTTGGACAAGTTCCGGCTGGACGAGCGTGCTGAAGAGTTCATCGACGAGTTTGGACCACGGCGCGGTGGACTCCACATCGACATGATGCGCCCGACAGACGGCCAATACCTCTTCCCGCGACGCATGCAGGATGTCCACTCCGCACTTTTCCTGAATGGCATCCATCATGGAGATGCGCGCAAACGGTTTGGCCATAGAGATCTGTTGTTCACTCACCGTCAGTTCCGTAGAGCCGTTCACCTCCGAACACATAGTGGACAGCAGATCCTCCACCATCTCCATCATCCACACGTAATCCTTGTACGCCACATAGATCTCCATTGCCGTGAACTCGGGGTTATGCGTACGGTCCATTCCCTCGTTGCGGAAGTTCTTGCTGATTTCATAGACACCGTCGAATCCTCCCACGATCAGCCGCTTGAGATACAGTTCATCGGCGATACGCAGGTAGAGCGGGATATCGAGGGCATTATGATGCGTTGTGAAGGGACGAGCAGTGGCGCCGCCATACAACGGCTGAAGGATCGGCGTTTCGACTTCCATCCATCCGTGTGCGTCGAAATAGTTCCTCATGGAGCGGATGATGCGCGACCGCGTTTGGAAGGTGGCGCGCACATGGGGGTTCACGATAAGGTCCACATACCGACGACGATACCGAAGCTCCTTGTCGGAAAACGCGTCGTGAACCACCGTTTCGCCATTCTCATCCTTCTCCTCTTTCGGCACAGGAATGGGCTGGACGGATTTGCACAACAAGGTCAATTCCTCAACATGGACGCTGATCTCGCCCATGCGGGTGCGGAACACGAAACCTCGTACGCCGACGATGTCGCCGATATCGAAGAGCTTCAAGAGATCGTAGAACTCCCCAAGGTCGTCACGCTTCGCATAACACTGGATACGCCCCGCATCATCCTGTATATGGAAGAACGTCGCCTTACCCATCCGTCGGAACGCCATGATGCGCCCGGCCACCCTGACGGAAGGATGATGCGCGTCGGAGTCCACGAAGGAATCGATGATCTCCTTGCTGCGATGAGTTTTCTCATATCCAACAGGATACGGTTCTACGCCGTGGGAACGCAATTCATGAAGCTCTTCGATTCGTCGCTGTACTTGGTCGTTGTGATGTTCAGACATGGTGTGTTCGGCTGTGTGTGATTCGTGCAAATATACTGCTCTGCAGTGCCGCGCGGGACGTGTGACCGTCGCAACCATGACCTTCGCCGTCACCCCGCTCGGGGCCGATCCCATGCACCGTCGACGTTCCTCAGGTCGAGGAAACTCTTTACACGTTTTCGGTTTCCACGTTGTAAGTTGCGGGTCTTCAACACATTATCGATGAAGTAATCGACACCATGGCGATACGGACACCCATAGCGGAAAGCGGAGAAGCGGTACCGACCCTGCGGGACCGCGTGGTGCTTGCGGGCGAGCGACTGTTCCGAGCCGACGGATTTGCCGCCGTCTCCATGGACACGATTGCCGCCGAGTTAGGTGTCAGCAAGAAAACCCTGTATACCGCGGTTCGAAGCAAGGAAGAGATCCTGAGGGAAATCATCGAGCATTCCCTTCGAAGTATCTCAGAACACATCGACATCGTGTTCGACAGGCCTGACCTGAGCTTTGTCGAGAAGGCCGCGCATTGGTTCGTCTTCCTACGGTTCATTCACGACAACGTGACACCGACGGAGCTGATCCGGGACATGCAGCGGAATGCACCGCAAGCATGGAGACTGATTCGGTTGCATGCACGGCAAAGGACCGAGCGCATCGCCGCGTTCTTCCACTCGGGTCTGCAATCCGGTGAAATCCGTCGTGACCTCGACACCCGCATTGCGGCACGCCTGTACAGTAGCTGCTCGGCGGGCATTCTCGAGGAATCCGTTCTCACCGGGGTGAAGCTCCGACGTCAGCGAGCGTTCGAGGTGTTCGGTCAGTTGTTCTATACGGGAATGTTCACTGCGGAAGCTCGCAAGACCTTGCAGAAGGTCCGTGAACTCGCGCCCATGCCTTCGCTACGAGCGGACGTCGAGCCGGAATCATCCGTCGGTACTGATCTCCGTGCACGGATCATCCATGCCGGACGCACCCATTTCTTCCGCCTTGGATACAGCAAAGTGCGTATGGATGAGATTGCCACCGAAACGGGTATCAGTAAGAAGACCTTGTACAATAACTTCTCCTCGAAAGAAGACTTGTTGCGAGAGGTCCTGCGCGAGTTCGCCAACGGCGTCGCAGAGTCCACGCTGACGGTTTCGGACGAAAGCATCTTCGAGTATGTGCGCTCGTTACGCACGTTCATCATCACCATGGCGAACCGACTGAGTGAGATCACACCACAGTTCGTTCGTGACCTTGCCCGCACCGCACCGGAGTTCCTGGATGAGTTGCTGGCATGGCGTTCGGATGCCATCGATACCAGATTCGCCGCCGTCTTGCACAAAGGTCAGCGCATCCATGCCATTCGCTCGGATGTCTCCGCGTCCCATCTTGCCCGCGTCTATCGCGTGGTCTTGGACAGTGCCTTGCGTCCGGATGAGTTGACACAGGATGATATTTTGCCCGTCGACATGTATCGGACGATCGTCAATGCCATGTTCATCGGTAATCTGGAAGACTCCTATCACTCGGCATTTGTCGAGGCGTACGATGCGTGCCTGTCCAGTCGTCCATCGATGATTCCTCGACCGGAGACATCAAGCATCAAAAAACGAACCCGGAGAAAGCCCCATGCGGATTGATATCCTTACCGCCATCCCGGATCTCGTCACGCCCATTCTCGGTGTGAGTATCATCGGACGAGCTGTTGCCAAGAACGTGGTCTCCATACACGTGCATAACCTTCACGACTTCGCAACGGACACCTTCAAGCACATCGACGATGCGCCGTATGGCGGAGGTGCCGGCATGGTACTCCAATGCGAACCCGTCATGCGATGCATCGACGGCTTGAAGGAGGAACGCTCGTATGATGACGTCATCTACATGACTCCCGAGGGAACGCCGTTCACCCAGACCGAGGCCAACCGCCTCTCCCTTCAGCAGAATCTTATCCTTTTGGCCGGACATTACAAGGGAATCGACCAGCGTATCCGCGACTTGGCAGTGACGAGAGAGATATCCATCGGTGATTACGTGGTGAGTGGCGGCGAACTTCCTGCGCTCATTGTCACGGATGCCATCGTGCGACTTCTTCCCGGGGCGATCAGCGATGTGGAAAGTGCTCTTGACGACTCGTTTCAGGATGGGTATCTGGCTCCGCCTGTGTACACCCGACCGGCGGTTTTCCGCGGACTGGAAGTCCCGCCTGTCCTCCGCAGCGGCGACCACGAAGCCGTTCGTCGTTGGAGACGCGAACAGGCGGTTCAGCGGACGAAGGAGCGACGTCCCGATTTATTGAACGACGGAGAAGAGAATCATGGATAGACCCATTGCAGTCGTCCTCATGTCCGGCGGAATGGATTCCACTGTTTGCACGGCTCTCGCCCACCGCGACGGTTGCGAGGTAGCGGCGTTGCACGTGCGGTATGGTCAGCGGACACAGGAACGTGAACGTCAATCATTCAATGATGTGTGCGACCACTATGGCATCACGAAACGACTGGTAGTGGACATCTCGCATCTTGCGGCTATCGGTGGCAGCAGCCTGACCGATCCGACCATGCCCGTGACGGAAGCCCAGCTTCATTCTACGGTCGTCCCCACGAGCTACGTCCCGTTCCGCAATGCCAATATCCTTGCTATTGCAACGAGTTGGGCGGAAGTGTTGGAGGCACAGAGATTGTATATCGGAGCGGTGGAAGACGATTCGAGCGGCTATCCTGATTGCCGTGCCGAGTTCTTCGCCGCCTTCCAGGAGGTCATACGCACGGGCACGAAACCGAACAATCCGCTGCGCATTCACACCCCCTTGATCCACATGACGAAGAAGGACATCGTCCGGACGGGCATGGATCTCCATGCGCCGTTCGATCGCACATGGTCGTGTTACCGCTCGGAGTCATCCGCCTGTGGCACCTGCGATTCGTGCGCCCTGCGCCTTCGGGGCTTCGAGCAAGCAGGAGCGGATGATCCGCTGCCCTACATCACCCGTCCCCGGTATACCTGATGTCATCCAAGCTTGCCGAATCAGACCTCATCCATCCATCTGTCGTTTCTCGCGGCCGGATACTCGCTATCTGGTTGCCGCTTGCCCTGACATGGGCGATGATGGCCATCGAGGGACCCGTTTTGAACGCCATTGTTTCGAGACTTCCCGACCAGGCCGTCAATCTCGCCGCCTTCGGTCTGTCCGTGAGCATCGCCATCGTCATCGAATCACCGGTCATCATGCTCCTGAGCACGTCGATCGCCCTTGTCCGGGATTTTCCCTCGTGGCTTGCCGTGCGCAGGTACGGCGTCCGTCTCTGCGTCATCACGACGGCCGTGATGGTCGTGGCCGTCCTTCCTCCCGTCCACTCCTTCGTGAGTCACGATGTCCTTCATCTACCACCGGCTATCGCGGACAAGCTGCAGGCAGGTCTCATGTGCCTTGTCCTGTGGCCGGCATCCATCGGTTACCGGCGTCTGTACCAGGGAGTGATGATAGCGAACGGTTCGTCGCGTCTCGTGGCTGTTGCCAGCATCACCCGAGTGGCCACCATGTCGCTTATCTCCATTTCGCTCGCCACGTTCACATCGCTCACCGGTATCATCATCGGAAGTCTGTCCCTGAGTCTCGGTGTCTTCTTCGAAGCGATAGCGACACGGTTCATGGCGCGGGATGTCATCGAATCGCTGAAACAACGTACCGTGGGTAAGGAACTCACGCATTCGGAGATCAGCGCATTCTACCGACCGCTCGCCTGGACGTCCGTAGCGGCCATGGCCATCAATCCTTTGAGTTCCTTCTTCATGGCGCGGTTTCCCTATCCTACGGAATCAATGGCGGTGTTTCCGGTGGTCGATTCTCTGGTCTTCCAGTTCAAAAGCTCGTCGTACGCGTTGCAGGAAACGGTGGTCTCGCTTGCAGGCGGCAGCCGCGCAGACAATGCGGCACTCAGGCGATTCGCCATGCTGATGATGATCTGCACAAGCGGTCTGTTGGGCGCTCTGGCGTTCAGTCCTCTCCTCATTCCCGTCTATACCGTCTTCCCCTTCACGCTCTCGGCCGAACTGGCTTCGTTTGCGATAACGCCGACGTACATCTTCATCGTCTTACCGGCCGTGCAGGTATGGAATTCGTATCTGAAAGGTCTGATGATCAATCGGCGCAGGACGCAAGTGGTGTCCGCATCGACCTTCCTGGAGGTCGGATGTCTGGTGGTCTTCGCGCTGATGTTCCTTTTGTTCAGCGATGTGAACGGTGTCAACGCCACGTTTCTGGCGTTCCTCTTCGGACGTATCATCTCGTCGTTCTATCTGCTCTATCACTCGGCGGACACGAGATCGCTGCTGGAGCCCTCGATGTAGGCGATGTCCACGGCGGGCAGGCTCTGGTCGCGGAACTTTTTCAAGAGGCGTGCGAACTCCGGAGACATCTCGTCAAGCTTCTCCTGCACCTCCATGCTCAGTTTGAGCAGACCGCCTTCGTAAGCCAGACGTCCCATGTGAAAGTACGCCTCGGCACACTCACCGTCGATATCCGTCAGCCGCTTGTACACCTCGATGGCTTTGTCCATCGCCTTTACCCTCTCGAGAGTCATGGCGATGTTGATGAACCGTCGGTGCTCCTCCGGCTGCAAGGCGAATAGCTCACGTGTGTGGATGAGTCCCAGGGCCAGACGTCCTTCTTCGATGTACAATTCCGCCAAATGATAGTGGGCATCTGTCGACTGCGGATTCCACTCGAGGGCGCGGCGCGCATACTCCATGGCTTCCGTCCGTTGGTCTTCTTGATGAAGGACGCGCGCACATCTCAAGAGCGCTTCAACGTTCGCGGGATCCAGCGTCAAGGCACGCTTGTAACATCGTATGGCGGTCTTGGGATCGAAGTACTTTTCGCGGATCAATGCGTAATGGACAAGGGCTTCGATATTGTTCGGGGCGCAGTGGATGGCTGTCTTGATAGCACTCTCCGCTTCCTCGATATCGCCAAGTTCCGTTAGCGTCTTCGAGAGTCCAAGATACGCCTCGTCGCAGACAGGATCCATGGCTACTGCCTGGGTGAAGAGGCGCATCGCGTTGTCGAGCTGACCTTCAAGAAGGGCAACGAAGCCCATGCACGTGAAATTGAGGACGCTGTCGGGCTCGATCCTCGCCGCATGCATGAAGCACTCTTTAGCTTTTTGACTTTGCATCAAGCGAAGGCGTATCCTCCCCATCTTTCGATACAGATTGCCATCCGGCTGTATGGTCACCGCGCGATCATATCGATCGATGGCATCCTCGAATAACCGAAGACGGACAAGAACGTCTCCGCTTAGCACCAGGGCTTCGATATTGGCCGGTTCCCGTTCCAGGCACTTGGTGATAGCGCTCAACGCCTCGTCGTTTTGCTTCGCGGCTGCGAGCACGCGGGCGAGTCTCATATGATAGATGTTCTGCTCGTCGTCAAGAAAGATTGCCTCGCGGAAACACTCTGCCGCGGCTGCGTACTTTTTCTGGTGGGAGCAATTGATTCCCAAGTTGTTCCGATACTCGGCATTTTCCGGCTCGATCTCTATAGCCGATCGAAAACTCACATTCGCCTCGTCGTACTTTCCAATCGTCGAATACGTGACGGCCAAGCAATTGAGAGCGAACCCATCGGTGGGTTTGAGGGCGACGGCGTGCTCGAACTCCACGACCGCAGCATCGAACTGTTCGAGACTGAAGAGCACCTGCCCCATCTCAAGGTGCAGTTCCGCCGTGGGAACTCCAGTCATCGCAGCCTGGCGAAAGCTTTCAAGGGACTTGTCGAGTCGTTGCCACTTCGTGTACAGACGTCCGAGCTCCATATGCACGCGAAACGCTATGGAGGGGTTGTCCTTCAAGGACACGAGAAGGCTTTCTGCGAGGGCAAGGTTGCCCGCTTCCGACTGGCAAATGGCGAGCGTGATCGCCGCTTCCGACGAATCGGGATTCAGTTCCAAGGCCGTCTCTGCGGACTCGATGGCGGCGGCAGTGTTCCCCAATCGAAGCTCGGCCATGGCAAGTCGCGTATGGACCTGAACCTGAGCAGGATCGTACCGAAGGAACGTGCGATAATACCGTACAGCCGTGGCGAAGTCACGAGACTGCATTGCGTCTTCCGCAAGGGTCAGGGAGCGGATCATGCGGCGCTCCGTTTGCTGCTCCACCTCTCGGGCATTAAACACGAAATAGTAGGAACCGTCGCTTTGCCGCTGGATGAAACGGGAATACCACGCGCGCTCAGATCCGGGAGCGTTTCTTCCCTCGGAACGTGATCGAGTCTTGTCCTTACGGTTGTTATCCGACATGACGTGGCGGCTTTGACAATGGAACGGAAGTCATAATGCGAACGGGTACGGCGGTGTCTCAAGATTATCGTCACGAGAACGCGAAAATTGAGGCGTCTACGCACTAATCGTCCTGGTGCCAGGATGTGGTAACACAGGATGAAGTCTCGAACCTCGAGCATCGCACCCCACTTCCTTCTCCGCTGAACGGGTCGTACTTTTGCAGGCCGTATCCACACGTGTCATCACCATGAAATACACCGTTCTTGGGGCCGCTACCAGCGGCGTCGCAGCTGCCGTTCTCGCGAAGCGTACGAATAACGAGGTTTTCGTCAGCGAGTTCAAGGAAGCGTCCGCCTATCCTGAGGCGGCGGAAACATTCCGCTCACAGGGCGTAGAGTGCGAGTTCGGTGGACATTCCGAAAAGGTATTCGATTGCGACTGCATCATCACGTCGCCGGGCATCAAACCCTCCACTCCAGTCATTCAGGACGCACGGCGAAGAGGTATTCCCATCATCAGCGAGCTGGAGTTCGCCTATGGTTTCTCCAAACACACCATCGTTGCCATCACAGGCACGAATGGAAAAACGACAACGACGGCGCTGATAGCCTTTGTTTTGAATTCCGGGGGACGAAAGGCGGTCGCCTGCGGTAACATCGGCACCCCCCTCTCCGCCATCGTCCTTGATACTCCACGGGATACCGTCCTTGTCATCGAATGCAGTTCCTACCAACTCGATGCGACCGTGACCTTCCGGCCGGATGTCGCCATTTTTCTCAACCTTAGTCCGGATCACCTTGAGTATCATGGCTCTGTGGAAAACTATCGCGCGGCCAAGTGGAAAATTTGTGCGAATCAACGGCCATCGGATACACTAATTTCGTGCGCCGATGACACAGAAGCAGCATCTGTACCATCGACAGTCAAATCGTCGGTTCTCTCATTCAGCGTCAAGCATCCCGTGCAGCCGGGTATGATTGTGCGCGAGGGTAACCTAGTGTTTGCGACATCGCATAAAGAGGAAATACTTATGCCCACACGTGAATTACGCCTCCCCGGCGTACACAACGTGTACAATTCCATGGCCGCCGCTCTCGCGGCGAGATGTCTGGAGATTCGTAACGAGGATCTTCGCGACAGTCTCGCATCGTTCTCGGGAGTAGAGCACCGGTTGGAGTTTGTACGCACTATAGGATCCACCGAATTCATCAATGATTCGAAGGCGACGAACGTGAATGCCACGTGGTACGCCCTGCAATCGTTTTCCAAGCCCATCATTCTCATAGCCGGCGGACGTGGTGATAACAATGACTACGGTCTGCTGGACGACGCCGTCCGAAAGCATGTCACGTGCATCGTTTGCATGGGAGAGGAGCGGGAAGCGATCTTCGATCACTTCTGTACCCTCGTTCGATGCATCAAGGCGAACTCGATGGAAGAAGCGGTCAATCTGGCCCGTGAGCAATCCCTTGGCGACGATGTCGTGCTCTTCTCGCCTGCTTGCAAGTCGTTCGATATGTTCATGAACTATGAACATCGCGGCGAGGTATTCAAGGAAGCCGTCAGCTCGTTATCATAATCGCATCGACATGCACGTACGGTCGTCATGGCATCAGTGAACGGTGCCGTGTCCGTATGACTGCATCGGAGTCGCGTTTTTCCGATGCCCCTCTTCAATGAACCAGGAACGTTCCCATATCGATTGGCCCGTCTTCCTTAGCGTCGTGGCGTTGATGCTCTTCAGCATAGCATTCGTCTACAGCGCAAGCGCGTCGTTTGCAGGAATACGTCTGGGATCCAGCGAGAAACTGTTCACCAACCACCTCCTGCGGGTGGGTATGGCGTTCATTCTCATGATTGTCATGACGAAAGTGGATTATCATCATTTGCGGGAGTACACCAAGCCCATCATCGTTCTCTCTCTCGGCTTTCTGCTGTACGTGCTCGTCATGGAAGGCAAGGTCAAGGGAGCCTCCCGCTGGATCACCTTGGGGTTCATCCGTTTCCAACCATCGGAGCTGGCGAAGTTCTCCCTGCTGATCCATCTCTCGTGGTTGCTGTCGCAGCGAGGTCGGGAGGTGTCGGCGTCGTTGAAAGGCATGATGACGCCGCTGGCCTGGACGCTCGGCGTGTGCGGACTCATTGCCTTGCAACCGAACATGTCGACGTCGCTGGTCATCTTCTCCCTTTCCTTCATTCTTGTCATCCTCTCCGGTGCCAGACTCCGGTACGTGCTGTCTCTTGGAGGTGTGGCCCTTGTCATCGCGGCGATCGTCACCCTTGGCGCTAACTACCGCGTTCAACGGCTGTTGGCGTTCATGAACGACGACTCCTCGCAGATGACGGCGGCGAAGTACCAGTCCTATCAGGCGCTCATCGCCTTCGGCAATGGGGGTATCATTGGCGTAGGACCCGGACGCAGTCAGCAACGAGAGGGATTCCTTCCCGAACCCTATGGCGATTTCATCTTTTCCATCGTCGGCGAGGAATACGGCTACATCGGTGTTCTTCTCGTCCTCCTTGTGTTTGCAGTCATCCTTGTCCGTGGAGTACGCATCGCACGCAGTGCACCCGATGATTTCGGTTTCTACCTTGCCAGCGGCATCACCCTGACGATTGTCTGTTATGCCTTCGTCAACGCGGGCGTCAATTGCGGACTCTTACCGACTACGGGATTACCGATGCCATTCATCAGCTACGGCGGTACGAGTGTCGTCTTCTCCGCCATGGCCATAGGAATCCTTTTGAACATATCGAAGCAGACGACCATCAAGCACCTTGGCACATCCGTCCCGGAGGCGAAAACATGAAGCATCCCGCTCTCTCCCCGCGAGTGCTGATCCTTGGCGTCGTGGTGTTCGTCGTCCTGCTGCTCGGTGTCCGCGCCGGAGCACAGGTGGCACCGGTGAATCCATATGCAGAAGAACTCGGTTTGTCCCATGCCCGCTGGATGTTCCTTGAGGAGATGTATGCCGCATCATCGAGACACTACGCTGTGTTCGACGTTCTTGTGTCGTCGGGTGCACCCTCTCCTCTACCCGCAAGCGAGATCACACGCTATCGGATGGTGCTGGCATATCTGAATGCGGGACGAACGGACCTTGCCGAATATCATGCGAGGAAGTTCTTCGAAGACAGCGGACGCTCCCGTTCCTTGGATGCCTTCACCCTGTCCATTCGCGGTATCATTCGAGTTCGCGATCGTGATTTCGCCGGTGCTGCGTCCATGTTCCGTCGTGCATGTGCGGATTCCATCATCATCGCGCGTCCGGAGAACGACACGGTCCTGCGGAGTCTTCATCGATTCTCCTCGTTCTGGCTGGCGAATTCGCTCCTGTTGTCGGGCGCATCCGGCGAAGCGATGACGGTGTATTCGCAAATCACCACCGACACCGTGTCTGATTATGCGGACGATGCCTGGTACGCCATCGGTCAGATCCACGAATCACAAAGCGGGAACGACGATGCGTACGCTGCCTATATGCAGGTCGTAGAGAGATACCCACGCGGGAATTGCACGCTCGTGGCGAACATCCGTGCCGCTCAATGCTTGCTCCGCCGGCGGGAGACGAGCAATGCGCTGACGCGGTTGGCGGCGGCCGATGATCTGCTCAGCGAGAGACTCGCTACCGACTCCGCCTCTTCCTCGGATCGGACACGACGGTGGACCGGTATCGATGAGACGTCCATGGTCCGGTATCTGCGTGGCGAGGCGTTGCATTCCTTGGGATTGTACGAAGGAGCGATCCGGGAATTCGACTTCGTGACGAAACAGACAGTGCCGGAAGATCTCAAAGACCAAGCCTTCTTCGGCATGGGAGCGTCGTTCATGGCACAGTCTGAATGGACAGCGGCCATCACGGCTTTCGATGCCGTCCTCACCCGTCGACCGGATCTCTCGAACACCGTGTCATCACTGGCACTCCTGTTCAAAGGAGTGGCAACGAAGCAGAGCGGCGACCGCCGATCCGCCTATGATCTCTTCCGCCGGTGTGCGGAATCTTCCCAGAGCGTGCATCCGGACCGAGCAATGTTGGAACTTGGACAGATGTACTATGAAGACGGTCGTCTGGATTCGGCCAAGAGCGTTCTTCATAGGGCCGAAAAAGAGTCCGGAGATGCTCGCTCGGGCATACGAAGCAACATCGTCCTCGGTTCCGTCCACATGACCTTAGGTGAGTGGAGTCCGGCTCGTGCGTGTTATGACAAAGCAGAGATTCTTTTGAAAAAAACGGCGGTGGACGGAACCTTCTCTCGCGAACAGTTCGAAGACGAAATCCATGTCAAGCGCGGAATAGCCCATCACCAGGATGCGCAGTATCGTGAAGCGATCAATGATCTGACGGCGTACCTGAGTCGGCATCCGGACGACGATCGGGCGGATGAAGCGCTCTTCTGGTTGGCGGAGACCTTTTTCCGTGCCCAGCTCATGAAGAATGCCACGGAGAGTTATAAGAAGCTCATTCTCAATTTCGGTGCGAGTAAACGTCGTGAAGAGGCACTCTACGGTCTGGGGTGGACGTTGTTTCGTGTTCGCGACTTCGATTCTGCCGGCACGGTGTTCTCGACGTTACTGAACGAGTTCCCGCAGTCACGATTCGCGGGCGACGTCTATGTGCGAAAAGGCGATGCGCAATACCTGACGAAAAAGTATGCAGACGCTGCGAGGACCTACCGGTCGGCCGTGACGACAATGGATGCGAGCGAGCTTTCCGCCTATGCGGAATTCCAGGTGGGACAGTCCCTGTATCGGGCCAAGGAATACGGCCCGGCCATCGATGAACTCGAGTCATTCGTGGCGAACCACGCAACGTCCGGACTCGCCGATCATGCCCTGTACACGGTGGGCTACATCCACAGCTTGCAGGACCGGCATGCGGAGGCATTGCGGGTGTTCGAGAAGCTGACGAAGCAGTATCCGACGAGTGAACTCGTTCCCGCGTCCTTGTATTACGCTGCAAACTCCCAGTATGCACTTGGCGAGTATGCCGACGCTGCGGAGAGATACCGCAGTCTGATGGGTCTGTATCCGAACACCTACTACGGCATCGAGGCATTGCGCGGACTCCAGGAAAGTTTGAGCGTCCTAGGCAGGAACGACGAGGCCATCGAGGCCGGCAAGGCATATCTGTCGGCGAATCCCGATGGTTCAGTGCAGGAACAGATATCCATGAAGACCATCGAGATATTCCTGCGTAAAGGCGATTACGGAAGCGCAGCCCGGGAGTATCAGGAGTTCCTGAAGAAGTATCCCGACAGCGACCTGAGTGCGGAGGCGTTGTTCCTTCTTGCGAAGAGCCAGTTGGGATTGAACGATATGGATGCAGCTCGCCAGACATTGTCGCTCTTATACACCAAGCATGAACGGAGCGACTTCGCTGCCCAAGGACTGATGCAGCTCGCTCTTCTTGAACTTCGTCGCGCGAACGTCACCCGTGCCGACTCCCTCTTCGCGTTGGTCAGTGCGAAGTACGACCGAAGCGAACTTGCCGCTCATGCGCTCTACGAGCAGGCGGGACTTTCCATGGGACGTGGTGATACGGTCCGTTCTTTGACGTTATATCGGCGTTCCGGCGACCTGAATCTTGGCGAGTATTCGCATCAATCATTGTATCGTGTGGCCATGCACTATCGGAGCAAAGGAATGGACGATTCCGCGCGCAGTGCTTTCCGTCGTGTCGCGGGCATTACGGACAATCCCTCGCTTGCCGCTGAGTGCGTGTATAGAATCGGCGAATCGCATTTGACCTTGCGTCAATACGCGGATGCACTCACAGCCTTCGAAGAGGTCCGAAACTCCTTCGACAGTATCGAAGATTGGTATACGTTGTCGCTGATCGGCCTTGGAGAGTGCTACGAGAAAACGGACAACACGGCGAAAGCACGGGAGACCTATCAGACCGTGATCATCCTGCACCCGAATGACGACTTCGGCACGACGGCACATTCACGGCTCAAACGCCTTCGCAAGGAATAACGCATGAAATGCACCATCGTCATCGTGATGTTTTCGCTGCTTGCCGTGTCGGCCTCCGCACAGCAAGGCGGCACCTCTGCGGGCGGCGGTTCCACGCCGAGCTCGCCGATCGACGTTCCCGACATCATCGTCAAGGGCTCTGCGACGTTGCGACTCATGACGACGACCTTCCTCAAGCAGACACCATCGGCAATATCACCGCTCACGCGTCGAGAGTTGGATTCGCTGAATCCCAAGCAGAAGCATGAGATTCTTGCGCTCGCACCGGCCTCACCTCCGTCGGAGATTCCTCTGCCACAGCGGTACGACGGCATGGTCTCCGCCTCCGTGGGCATGTTCCAGACACCCGAAGTCACCGCATCGTATGATGCCACCGTCCTTGGTTATGCCACGGCTCTCGAGGCGTCGTACATGGCCACGCAAGGGTATCAGTCCGCAACCGACATGCATTCCCTGTCGCTGGGTATCGGCGGTCATCGGCAGTACAGAGACGCATCGGGCCCACTCGGATCGGAATATCACGATTGGTCTCTTTCAACGCGATCGGTCGGATATTCGCTCTTCGCGGTCCCGGACTCCGCAAGCAGACGGAGCGTGTCACGCTTCGGCATCTCTTCCACCATGGACCACGTCACCTCCTTGATGCGCATTCACAGCGAGCTTTCGCTTGGCTCCGTGGCCATGGATGAGTCGCTCGGTTCCACGGTACGTTCCAGCGAACAGCAATTGCGACTCGTCACGAATTTCACGCAGACGGTCAGCGAAACCGACCATCATCTCAGGATTGCCGTGGATGCACGCCCGTTCGCTTCGGTCTTGATGAGCGATAACACGGTGTCGTACGAAGTCTCGACGCTTGTCGGCGGCATGAACGTTTCCGGAACAGTCGGAGTCCGTGGAGGAACGAACTCTGCGAGCGGAAAGGTGGTCGATGTCATCGGCGGACTCGACGCCCGTCAACGTCTGTCATCGTCCGTCATGGCCGGCGTCACCGTCTACCGTAATCTTGAAAACACGTTCTTCTCGCGTGCCTTGGCAGATAATCCTTATGTCCGCACTGATGCCCTTTTCGATTTCACTCGGGTTGCCGCCGGATCCGAAGTCTACGTGAAACTCACGCCCACTCGCTTTGTCATGTGCGATGTGCGGCTGGGGTATGATGCGTTCACGTCGTTCCTTGTTCCCGTGTTCGATTCGGGTACGGCGTTTCGACTACAGTATGTTCCCGCTCGCCGAACGCGCCTGCGGGTTCATGCCGAGTGGCAGACGGGTTCGCTGTCGGACCTTACGTTTGATACCGAACTTCGGAGCGTGGTGGGCGAGACGGACGAAACGATTCCCTATCAGGCTGCATTGACCTCGCGCGTCGGATACCTTCATCGGTTCAGTGATCGGTGGACGGCGGAGATCGGCGTGTCCTACGTGTCGTCGCGTCGCACCACGTCCACAGACGATGCCACCCTACCGGGATATCTGTTCGTGGACGGACGGGTGCAGTTTGCCATGACCCGCACTCTCGCCGCGTTTCTCTCGACGCAGAACCTTACAAATAGTTCTATTTTTGTCTTCGAACGCTATCGCGAACGGACCGCATTTGCGTCACTGGGACTTCAGTGGAAATTCTGAGCGAGTCGCTCACCGATGTTATGATCGACGAGAAGGATCTGCAATCAACGTTTGATGACGACGGCTTCGCCGACGAGCGCGAGGAGAATGCCGCGTTCCGACTCGAGTCGCTCGAGAGCTATCCCGATGCCGTCCCATTCGAACTGGAGGAGGGTACGGAAGAGCCTTCTGCAAACGACAGTGTCAAGTTGCCGCCTGCGACTGTCGCCGCCATCAAGGCAGACCTGGAAACAAGCAGACGGCGTAAAGCCAAACCCGACACCTTGGAACTGAGTATTGACCGGCTTCGTAAGGTGCTCAGTTCCACCTCGGAAGAAGTGGCCGAGTACACCATCCAGAATGACCTGTTTTCCGTGGATATGTCGGGCATGCAGTCGGCATCACCGGACGATGATTTCTCCATGGACGATCGTCCGTCTCTCACCGAGCGAAAGAAAAAAGCCAAAGTCGTGGAAACACCCCTATGGGATGATGCCGCCTCGGGTCCTTCGGATGAAAAAACCGCGAAAAGACCATCGGGGAAACGCAAGAAAAGACGGTCAGGTGTCGCCTTTCCGATCATCCCCATTGCGGCAGGTCTTGCCGGCGTGAGTATCATCATCGGTGCGTACTTCTTCTTCGCTATGAGGAAGAAAACACCGGACGTCGAGAGCAAAGCGGTAGCAACAAAAGAGCCCGCGAAGAGTCCTTCTTCGCGTCCGTCAGATGGAACGGTCGATGGAACGCTCAAAGACTCGACTCCGGATTCGATAGGCAGCGGCTCTGCACGCGAATCACTCACCGGAAAAGATTCGGTGGCCGGGTCATCCGTCCCCGTCAATACCGTTACGTCGACAGAAAAGATGCAGTCACAGGGTACCGGGCACGCAGCCTCACCGATGATCGCATCCGGCAACCCTACCGGCAACCATGATGGCGCTGCGAAACACACAACAACAGTCGCATCGACATCGAAGACCGCTGCTGCGACTTCGACATCAGCGCACACCACGGTACCATCGCACGCTGCGGCACAGGACGGGAAGACGACGCAACCGATGAATCCGTTGCGGAAGACGATGAGTGCCAATCCTGGTGCATCTGCGCCGACTGCGTCGCAAGGTCCGAAAAGCACTGGCACGCCGCTCGATGCGAAAGTTGAAAAAACAGCACCCCGTCAGGTTTTGCCCCCGACGATCACATCTGTCTCGAAGAGAACCGCTTCATCGAGTGTGAATTCCACGCCGATTGCACCGGCGAAACCTCGAACATCGGAGGACCGGAAAACGAACGAGCCGCCTGTGACTGCCGATAAGCGCCCCTCGCACAATGCCTCACCTACCGCAGTGGGTAGGAAGATGACAGAAACTCCGACTCAACGCAACATGGCTTCCTCTTCAGTTCTGCCCGCGAAGACCGCGTCGCCACCGTCAACGAAACAGAGCATGGGTGATGTCAAAAGCAGAGACGAAAAGTCGCCGGTCAAGACGCCGAGCAGGGCACCCGAAAAGACGATCGCTTCTGCGGAGAGCATGACGTTGTCATCGAAGATCAAGAAGACGACGGAATCAGCCGCGCCGGCGACTCCGCAACCGACGGTTCAATCCACGTTCACGTCCATAGGCAGTATCTCCGTGCGCAATGCATCCGGATCCACTGCCCGTTACAGTGTCCACGTGTACTCAACGGCATTCAAGAGCGATGCCGAACGCTGGCTGGACAAACTCCAACAGCGTCGCATCCAGGAAGGGTACATCACCGAACAACAGGTGCGAGGAAGAACTGTGTACAACATCCGTTTCGGCAGCTTTCGCTCAAAAGAGGAGGCTGAGGGTGCGTTAGCGAAGTACGGCTTTCCCACGGCGGTCATCTGCCGAATACAGTAGGATGAGCTCAGCGTTGTAAATTACGAGGTCCGACAAGCAGCATCGTCGGACGTCCGACCAATCCCCATGCGATCACCGAACGAGAATACACGCGAGGTCATAATCCGTATCCCGGTATTTCGCATACCGTGGGATTCGAACACCTTTCGCGGATTCCTTTTGGGGTTGTTCCTTCTTCTCCTGTTCGTGTCCATCAGTCCTTTCATTAAAATCACCGCTCCTTCTCTTCCATCAAGCGATACGACGGCTATTCCCATCACGATCCTCACCCAGCTTCGATTCGGTGAGGGCGACAAGGTGGGTAAGAGTCATGGCAACCTCCAACAGGAAGGGGCGAAGGCGCAAGCACCGACAAACGCTCCGAGATTCGCCGACGCGTCCGCACCGGCCAAAGGCGAGCGCGCATCGAATGCCAAACCGGCTTCGACGCAGGACCTTCAGGTGAATGTACAACCCGTGCGGCGGGATCCGGAAACCGCCAAACAGACGGGAACGGGAAGCGCGTCGGAGACGACGACGACGGCGAAGAACGCCATTGCCGACAATACGTCTGCGCCGTTATCGGGGGACCGCACGAGCAATCAAGCGGGAACCGGTCGCGGATGGTCCGGCTCAGGTTCGGGTGCCGGCTTGGGATACAATATCGAATGGGGTGGGGGCGGTGGGAATGTCGTTGTTCTCAACAAGTCCATACCCAAGCCGCCGCAAGGACTGAACAACTCGACCATCGTGAAACTGAAGTTCGTCGTGGATAAGAACGGCGACGTGGAAAGCGTCATTCCCCTGACCCGCGGTGCGCCGCAAGCGGAGAGCGCGGCGCTCAAAGCGATGTGGTTATGGAAATTCCGGGTCAAGAACGAACAACGGGCCGAGGGAATCATCAAGTTCACGTTCGATGTCAACTAATCCAGGAATACGGTGAGTACCACAAAGGCCTCCTCGTCATCGACACGTGCAGCCGCCGGAGCCGGAATACTCTTCGTCTCGCAGTTACTCGGCAACGCCATCTACTTTCTCATCCAGCGTACCATCATCAGCGAACTTCCCAAGGAGAGTTTCGGCGCGCTGTCGTTCGTGCAACAGACCTGTTCCCTTCTCCTCGTCGTGCTCGTCGATGCCGGAATCAACAACGTGGCCGTTCGGGAGATACTCCATCGGCCGGAACGGGAGCGGGAGATCGTCTCATCGGCTTTCTGGGTGCGCGTTTTCACGTCGATTGTTTCCGTCGCAATGATTGCGGCGTTCTTCTGGTGGACCGATGCCTCGCTGCTTGCGGTTGGAACCATGTGCGTTATCGCCGTGAGCATCTCCGGACGTATGACCATGCTACGCAGCTCGATGGAGTTGCCGCTGAGAGCCGGAATGAACTATGGTCTCATCGCCACGCTCTTCATTCTCGACACGCTCCTCTACGCTTGTGCGCTGTGGATGTTCAAAGGTCGTTTGAGTCCTCTCACCATCCTCACGCTCCAAGCGGTCACGTCCCTTCCCGGCTTCCTCCTACTCATCGTGCGAGTCCGCGGACTCCGCTATGTGTTACCGTTGCCCGCGATGTCGGACATGCGTCAGCTCCTTCGTGAAACGCGCGCGATCATCTCGCAGTTGGTCCTGCAGAACATCCATGCCGGACTCGACATCTTCATCCTTCGCTTCACCTCGTCCCTCACGGAACTCGCCATCTTCGGGGCGGTGGCCAACATCAGTGTCATCATCCTTACGCTCTATAACGCACTCTCCACCGCCGTCTATCCGCTCCTTGCCGAACGCGATACGTCCGACGACCCCTCGATGCTCAACGCCCGCATCATCCGCTCACTCTCCGTGGTATCGTTCGCCGCTATGTCGGTGGCGTCGGTATTATGCGCTCTCGCTCCGCTGATCATCCGCATCTTCACGAAGAACGTCTATATCGACCACGTCGCCGAGTTCCAGCTGCAATTCTGGTGCACGGTGGCGATCGTCCTCTCGCAATTCACGCTCGTCGTCAACACAGCCATGAAGACGCATAGGGCCGTGTTCTTCTCAGGAGTCTCGTTGGTGGTTGGAAGCCTCATGTTCGACTTCGCTCTCATTCCCGGGTTGGGAACGCGCGGAATGCTCATTGCCAAAGGGCTGTCGAATCTTCTCAGCGTCGGCGTCGGGTTGGCGTTCATCGCTCGGTCGGTGGGAACATCATCCATGCTTGTCTTCCTTGGACGCCTGATACCGGTCGCTACGGTGCTATGCGTGGCCTCGCTGACCGTCCTGACCTACATACCGTCCGTGTTCCTTGCCGCCGCATGCATGGGCGCGTTATCAGTCGTTCTTGCCGCCGTCTCCCGCATGATCACGATGGCGGAGGTGACGCTCTTCACGTCGATGGCACGGAGGATCATTCCCCGGCGTGCTCCGCAGAGTACCGCTCAAGAGTGAAGTTCTGTCCAAGGTAGCGCCGACGGACCTCCGGATTTCCTGCCACCTCCTCAGCCGTTCCCGAAGCGAACACCTTGCCTTCGATAAGGATGTAGGATCGGTCGGTGATGGACAAGGTTTCGTGGACGTTATGGTCGGTGATCAAGACACCGATGCCCCGATGCTTCAGGGTGCGGACCATGTGCATGATATCCTCCACAGCGATGGGATCGATACCCGCGAACGGTTCGTCGAGCAAGACGAATTTGGGATTGCAAGCCAAGGTGCGAGCTATTTCTGTGCGACGGCGCTCGCCGCCGGAAAGCATGTAGCCCTTGCTGCTTCTGATATGGGTGATGTTGAAGTCGTGAAGGAGCTCCTCGCACCGTTCCCGACGCTCGCTTCGCGACATCGGCTGCAATTCGAGGATCGCCATGATGTTCTCCTCGACACTGAGCTTGCGGAAGACGGATGCCTCCTGAGGAAGATAGCTGATACCGAGTCGGGCCCTCTGGAACATGGCCTTTCTCGTGATATCCACCCCATCTAGAAAAATAGCGCCTTCTGTCGGCTGGACCATCCCGACGATCATATAGAACGACGTCGTCTTCCCTGCTCCGTTCGGACCTAAAAGCCCCACGCACTCACCCTGCCGCACCTGGTAGGACACATGATCCACGACGGTGCGTTTGGCGTAGACCTTGGCAATGGAGCGGGCCTCAAGGATACTCGTCCCTTCGTGTTCTTCGGAAGTCTGGCTCATCATAGGATTCGTTGTGGCGCGTTAGCGTCGCTTATCGAGTGTCATGACCATCTCAAGGGGTTCTCCATCCCTTTCCACCTTGACGCGGAGTTTCTGTCCGACCACGGCATCGTTGATGGCAACACTAACATCGTCATTCGTATGCATCTGCACACCATCGATTTCGAGCAAGATATCACCGGGCTCGATACCGGCGCGATCCGCGGGCGATTTGCTCATCACCTGCGTGACAATCACCCCTTCGGTCTTTTTGACGTTATAGTACCGAGCACTTTCCTCGTTCAGGAAGTCCACCGACAATCCTGTGGAGAATTTCCGATCCAGCTTCTCGCCATCCTTCAGCTTCGACACGATCTTTTTGACCCGATTCACCGGAATGGCAAAGCCGATTCCGATGCTGCCGCTTCCGCGTACCGAGTTCGACGTGGAGAAGATGATCGTGTTGACCCCGATCACCTCGCCGTTGACATTGACGAGAGGTCCGCCGCTGTTACCGGAACTGATCGCCGCATCGGTCTGGATCATGTTCTTGTACACACGGCTCACACCATCGGAGTTCTCGCTGAAGCTGACACCCGTATTGCTCACCACACCCACCGTCACCGTTGGCTTGGAGTTCTTGTCGAAAAGACCGAAGGGATTACCGAAGGCGATGGACCATTCACCCACCATCACATCATCGGAATTACTGAGTCGGAGATACGGCAGGTTCTTGGCGTCAATTTTCAAAAGCGCCACATCGGACGTCGGATCGCTACCGATGATTTCCGCATCATACTTCTCACCGTTCGTCATCGTCACGACGATTTTCGACGCGCGCCCTGCCACGTGGTCGTTCGTCACGATGTACCCGTCCGCCGATATCAGGAACCCTGAACCGAGCGACTGTACTTTCTGTGTGTACCGTTGCTCGAAACGCTTATAGAAGTTGCCGAAGAAGGGATCATCGAAACCGAAACCGAAGCCACCGAAAGGATTGGCCGTGTACTCACGCATCTCCGTGATATTGATCCCCACGATGGCCGACGAACATTCGCGGGCCACGTTCGTTATCGCGTTCCTCCGGGACCCCGTGACGGCGGCGTTCTTCTCGTCCCTTTCCGCTGCAGAACGCTGGTTTTGCGTGGCTTCCGCAAGCCATGGGGACTGCTGCTTGGAGCATGCTTGAGAATGTACCGAGGTAAGGGCGAGAATCGTAGCGATTCGAGCAAAAGTTCTCATGGATTTCATAACGTTCCGAGGTTTCACAGATGTTCAGACGTCGGGTAGGGTCGAAAGGATACCCGCCGTTCAACAACGAATCTCGATGCTGTCTATTGCCGCTGGCTGGCGAAGTGGTCACGAAGCCACGTACGGACGATTGCGTCGATTTCCGCACTCATCCAGTGCTCACCATCGTACGGCACGAACACGTGCCGCGTCTGTGCGGAGGCGAGCATGGATTCTATGCGTTCCGCTGTGGCGAAGGGCACCGTGGGATCGTTGCGACCATGGGTATGAAGAACATCGACCTCGTAGCGACGCAGCTTCTCAGCGTGCACTTCCAACTGCGCCTCAGGGTAATAACTGGCGGAGAGCATGACAAGCGATCGTACTTTGTCGGCATGCCGAGTAGCCACCATCGATGCGTAGTATCCTCCTTGCGAGAACCCCATCACGATCGGCTTTTCATCGTACAAGGGTAGATTCCTCCGCGCTTCCTCGAACGCGGCGAAGTACCAATCGGCCGACGCTTCCATCACTTTCGCTCGCATCTCGGAAGGCGCGGCTATATCATCCGGTGCCGCCGAGAGGCGCAAGGTGTGGTCGGCAATCGACTCCCGGACCTTCGTGTAGGGGGCCTCGGGACATATGAAGGCCACATCCGCCATCTGCAAGGACTTCGCCCACCGCAACATCAGTTCCGGTGTCTGTCCGTTTCCGTGGAGGAGCAACACGGGGTGCAGTCTGCGCAAGGAATCAGGCCTCACACCGTTCACCCCCGCATCGGGTCGCCCTGGAACGTTACCCGGGCGCACGGCGAATGTTTCCACGGGCGGCACATACACACGATACCGTCCGTACCGCTCTTGGACGCAGAGATACGCGGGAAAGATCGTATTCCTGTCCGCATTGGATTGGGCCTCCTGCACAAGCTCCCGCCATCCTTTCATGGACCGAAGAGGAGTAAACGCCGCTTCCGACTGAAGATAGCCGGTAT
Source organism: Kapaibacterium sp. (SeqCode) (assembly GCA_040398805.1). GTDB lineage: Bacteria > Bacteroidota > Ignavibacteria > Kapaibacteriales > NICIL-2 > JBBATK01. The sequence continues at coordinate 400,094 of JBBATK010000001.1, forward strand.
CGGCGCATCCTCGCGAAACTCCCTGTCGCAAGATTTCCATCGCCCGTTCGGGATTGCCGTTCCGCACCAACGCCAGAGCGAAGCGCGGATACGACGTCGTATCAGAAGGAACAGCGGATATCCAGGTGTCGTAGAACTGAACAGCGCTCCGATAGTCCCCGGATTTCTGCGCCGACTCCGCCCGTTCCCGCGCACTTCGCAGATCGTCTCCTCGAAGCTCCGCCACAGCGACTTCAGAAGACAACGAAACGACGACAAGGAGAAACAATGATGACAGAGCGGACCGGAACGCAGAGAGGTTGCTTAGATGACCACGAAGCTCCATCATAGACGTCCGAAGCAATGGTTGAACATCGTTGCCGAGACGGGGGCAGAAAAGAAAAAAGACACCGGGAGGTGTCTTCTGTCGTGCCCGGAACAGGACTTGAACCTGCATGTCCGTGAGAACACTACACCCTGAATGTAGCGCGTCTGCCAATTTCGCCATCCGGGCTCTGCCGCGACTAACGATGAAATCGTAAGCCAGCGGAGAGGGAGGGATTCGAACCCTCGATACCGTTGCCGGTATAACGGTTTTCGAGACCGCCCGATTCAACCACTCTCGCACCTCTCCGAGTTGGCTACTTTATGGGGCCGCAAAGATACGGAACAGCCCCCGAGCCACCAACCATCTAGTTCCGGATGTTTTGGCAATTCACCCTTATGAACACGCTATCTATGTTGAATATCAACAGGATAAATATTTTATTCACACTTCACTAATCGCGCACTTCCCAGTAGAGTTCCGTACGTAATTGCTGAACCCACTTCTCATAGTCCTTTGTTTGCTTATACGACGACGCCATTCTTTCGATATCCTTGTAGTCCGTCACGAGATCCGCTTTGTGTTTTGGGAACGTGCGCTTCCGAAGCACCAAATGCACGGCCGGTTTCGTACGGTCGGCCTGATACGGAAGAGGATCGGTCACCTGACCGTCCGCGAGTTTCTCGATGGCGCTTTTCAACGACGGGTCGAGCGCCGCCAGTTGGATCTTTCCGAGCGATCCGCCGAATCCTTGCGTCTCTTTCTCTTCGCTGTACATCTGAGCGGCATCCACGAACGAGATGACACCGGAATTCAGCTTCATCTTCAGGTCGGTGAGAAAACTCTTCGAGGCTTCTACGTCTTCGTCCCGACGTGAGACAGCGATAAGGATGTGTCGGGTCTTGATCTGCTCTTTCGTCCTATCGACCAACTGGATGATGTGGTAACCGAAGGGCGACTCCACCGGCAGGGAATACTCCGTCAGTTGGAGTTTCTTTGCGGCAGAACAGTACTCCGGGACGAAGTCGTTACACGCACGCATGGCGAGCTCACCGCAGGAGCCGGCCGATCCGGGATCCGCTGAGTACCTTTTTGCGAAGTCGCAGAAGTCGCCACCCGCAACAATGGAATCACGGATCTTCTTCGCTTTCTGCATCGCCTGGTCCTTGGCCGACCCCGCCGGTGTGATGAGTTTCACGATGTGGGCGATTTCAATCTGTTCCGGTATCTCTGGCAGTGAATCACGATACACACGGAAAAACTCCTCAACGTCTGCGCGGGATACGCGTGTATCCCCCACTTTGGCCTGACGCATACGTTCCAGGAGTATGCGGCGCTTCACTTCGTCGTGACCGTCCTTCCTGATCTTCCACATGGGAATGCCATACGCCTTTTCCACTCGGTCCTCGGAACCGAATTGGGCGATGATCTGCTGCATGGTCTGATCCAACTGCTGATTGACCTCTTCCTCCGACACCTGCATCGTCGAGTCTTCAAGGGCTTTCAGGTAGACGAGCTTGTCGTTGATCATGGCGTCCCGGACCCGTTTGCGGATGGCGGGGTCGGAGACATTGAGCGACGGGTTCTGTTGGGCGAGCATGTACACCTGACCGTCCACATCGGATTTCAACACAATCTCTTTGCCAACCACTGCTTCCACCCTGTCCAACACGTCGCCTTCACGCACTTGTTGGGCGAACAGCATCACCTGTGAACTCATGGCCGCTGCCAGGATCGACAGAAAACGAAGGACGCGGTATGAAGAGGATGTCAGCATGGGTCTGTGCGAAAAGGAATCACCGCAGGGCTCTTATCTCCCTTGATTACGGAAAATCACATCGATGAACGATTGATTGATGATGACCGGATATTTCTCCTTGAGGCGGGCTATCCACGCCTCCGAGAACTTCTTCTGCATCATGTCCTGATATGCCGGCGCGAAATCCGGGATGGCCTCCTCGAAGGTCTTCATGCGCGGAGACTGCACCTCGTTGACCCGGACGATGGAATATCCCTTCTCGAACTTCAAGGGTCCCAGGATGTCACCCACCGCGGGCTTCATGGCATCGACCGCTTGCGCGAGCTTGGAGTTCTTGATGGAGAGCAAGCCCCAACGGCCTTTCTTTTCGCGATAACCGTCACGCTGCGTCAGCAATTCCGCCTGAGCTTCGAAGGCCTCACGTCCGGGCGACCTCATGACAAGGTCGTACGACTTCTTCGCCGTCGTATCGGTGAGACTGTAGATCTCCGATACATCATACTTCGTTTCGGTGTAATACTTCGTCTTCGTCGAATCCCAGAAGGCACGCGCGACCGTTGTGTCGAACTTCAGCTTCAGCCACACTTCCTGCTCTTCGACTTTGAACAGAAGGATGCCATCGCGGAATTCCTTGATCAGCGCCGAGAAGTCCGCGTACTCGTTCTCCAAAACCCCGGCCGATTCGGAAATGACGAGCGGGTCGGCGATCTTATTCAGCGCATTCGTCAAGCCCTGTTTGTTCAGGGACGAACCACGCATGTCGGTGCGCTTCCGTAAGGAATCGATCATACCGGACACCGTGATCGTTCGATTCGGTGAACGGAACAGCGCCTTGGCCTTCGTTCCTTCAGAGATTCCCTTATACCACGTCGTGTCCGTCGTATTCTTTCCTGAACCGATCTCCGTGATCATCTCGTTCATGACCGCTTCGTCGACAACGTATCCTCGTTCCTTCTTCGTCTTTTCCAAGTATGCTCTCTTGTCATCCTCGAAGTAGTACTTCTTATAGATCTTCTTGACGTTGTCCCGCTCCTCTTCGATGTTCGTCTGCTTGGTCGAATCGCGACGGATCACATGGGCTCCATACAGGGTCTGGATGGTCCCTATCTCTCCATCCTTAAGCGAGAACATCTTTTCTTCGAACTCAGGAATCAATCGATGATTGTCATTCTCGAAGCCCAACGAGCGTGAATAGTAGTACATCAGATCTCCGCCCTGGGCACCGCTCGTCTTATCGGTGGACATGGCACGCGCCGCATCACCGAAGGCAGCTCGGGGCTGCGACCGCAACGCAGCGGCCAGGCTATCGGCACGACGTATCGCTGCCGTGGAGTCCTCACCATCGTAGGTAGGCACAAGGATCTGGCTTGCCCGCACGAGCGTCCGAGGTGATTCACCGATGCTTTTCACCACGAGATATACATAGCGAGAACGGACCGGTACCGGATAAAGCTCGCCCGATTTGAGCGTGTACGCGGCATCTTCGAGTTGACGGATGATACCGCCGAGCGATGTGAAGTACGGCAAGAGTCCGCCGCGCTCACGTGTCTCCTTATCCTCCGAGGAATCTTTGGCGATAGCAAGGAAATCGCCGCCGTTCTTCACCAGTTGGATGCATTTCATGGCTTTGGCATAGGCGGCCATCGTATCGGCATTCTCGCCCTGAGGGATGACCATGACCATGACGGCGACTTGCAGCTCCTTCTTTCGACGTTCCAGATACGTCGTCAGGTTCGGTTCGATGACCTTCTTGTCGAGAAGGTAGTTTTCCGCAAGAATGCGACGATTGGACGCCACCTCTGCCATGACAGCGGAATCCTTGTCGAATCCACGAGAAACCGCATCCTTTACCTTAAGACGGTACTTGACGTACAAGTTCAGAAAGTCCATGACACTGTCCTTCCGGACCTTCGTCAGGACGCTGTTCTTACGAACCATGTTCCGTTTGTACGCCGCTTCCAAGTCGCCGAGCGTGACAGGATCACCACCGACGGTGGCAAGGACCGCCGTCCCGGGATTGATGTTTCCTTTCTTGTCTTCCGTGAGCACCAGTTTCTTCTTCGAACCCGTTTGGGCGAACGACCCTACGGAAAGCGCTACGACCGCGACTACCAGTGAAAGTGCCCTACGTATAACCAGACGTTTCATGTAAAATCTCCGCATAATTCGACGTGATGAAGAATTGGTTTTCGACCGTGAGAACATACCGACGGCTTCATGAGCCGGACGTCGAATAGTGTTCCGGACGGCCGGGCCACAAATTTACAATCGGATGCCCATCGACGGGATTCGTATTTCATGCCCCACGACGATTGTTACCTCGTGGTTCCTTGGGGCTTTGCAATCTCTTACCACCCGTTGTCTCAAGGGTCACCGAGCAGTCACGGTGTCGGCTGCTTCACCTTCCCGGCCATCGGTCACAACGCATCCATGATTTCCGCTCCGGCCTTGTAGATATCGCCCGCCCCAAGAAGGAGGACCATATCGTTTTTCTTTAGGTGACGTCGTACTTCGGACGGAATGTCGTTGACGGACGGCACGTAATACACGGCAGGGTGATCGTGCTTGCGAATGGCCTCGACGATTGTTTCCCCGCTGACACCGGGGATGGGTTTTTCGCGAGCCGCGTAGACGTCGGTGACGAAGACGAGGTCGGCCGCGGAAAAGGCCGCGCCAAAGTCGTCGGCGAAATCGCGTGTACGCGTGTACGTATGCGGTTGGAACACCGCGATGATCCGGCGGTCCCATCCTGCCCGTGCAGACTCGAGCGTGGCACGGACCTCCGTGTGGTGATGAGCGTAGTCCTGCACCACCATCACGTCGCCCTTCTCCCCGAGGATCTCGAACCGACGAAGGACACCGTGGAAGTCGCGGAGCGTGGAAGCGATGACGTCCATCGCGACACCGAGTCGCAAAGCAACGGCAATGGCGGCAAGCGCATTCCGGACATTATGCTTGCCGGGAATATCCAAGAGAACCTCGCCCATGTCCTCACCCTTGTGCATCACGTGGAACCTCGAGGTCCGACCCTCGAAGCCGCAGCTGACCGCTTGCACGTCGGCGGGTTCGTCGATGCCATAGGTGATGACCGGTTTGTTCATGAACGGGATGATGGATCGTACCCCGGGGTCGTCCACACACGCGACGACGAGTCCGTAGAACGGCAATCGTGCCAAGAACTGCACGAAGGTCTGACGTACGTCTTCGTAGTCCTTGTAGATATCCAGATGCTCTGCCTCCACATTCGTGACGATGGCGATCGTGGGAGACAGCTGCAGGAACGAGCGATCGTATTCATCGGCTTCCACCACCGTCCACTGACCATGTCCGAGGCGGGCGTTGGAACCACCCAGACCTCGCAGACGTCCGCCGACGATCACCGTGGGATCAAGTCCGCCCGCCATGAGGACGAGTCCGCACATGGAGGTCGTCGTCGTTTTTCCATGCGTACCCGAAACTGCGAGGCAGTACTTCAGCCGAGCGACATCGGCGAGCATTTCCGCACGGCGAATCACCGGTATGCGAGACTCGTGTGCTGCGACGGTCTCCACATTCTCCCCGGGTTTCACGGCGCTGCTGTAGACGACCACGTCGGCACCCGACACATTCTCTGCGCAATGACCGATCATGATGGTCGCGCCGAGTTTTTCCAGCGCTTCCGTGGTTTCGGAACGAGACATATCGGACCCGCTGACGACGAACCCTTGGGAAAGGAGGATCTCGGCGATGCCGGACATACCGATACCGCCGATGCCGACGAAGTGGATGTGGTTGACACTGGTGTACATGAAGGAAACTGTTCGTGGTTGAAAGAAGACGAAAGATGACGTATCGTTCCCCGCGTCATCGCACGGTGCACCGGTCAGCTGGTGCGACCGAATCGACGATCGAACTCTTTGAGGTCGAAACGTATGAGTACGGGACGTCCGTGCGGACAGACCTCGGGCACCGACGTCTTGAACAGATCCTCGACAAGTTTCCGCATCTCCGGCGCACTCAGCGGATCACCGGCTTTGATCGATGCCCTGCAGGCAAACGACGCCGCGAGATTATCTCTGGATTCCGCCGCCCGCACGTGCCGATACTCATTGAACTGTTCGATGATTTCCAGGAGAGCGGATGATTCTTCGCCTGTTCGTACATCGAGGGGCACGCCAACCACGCGAACCTCCTGATCGAAGACATCGAACTCGAAGCCCAGATCGCGCAGGTCGTGAGCGAGTTCGTCGAAAGTGATGCGATCCACCGGACTCATGTTCACGGGTACAGGAAAGAGAAGTTTCTGTGAGTACGGCATTCCCTCGTTCAATGCCGAGCGAGCCTTCTCGTAAAGGATGCGTTCATGGGCGATGTGCTGATCGACAACGATGAGTCCGTCGGCTGATTGCACGAAGATGTACTTGTTATGCAATTGCCACACGTGGGCCGCCGCAACCTCTGTTTGCGGCATCACTTCCGCTTGATCGATTTGTCGCGCCCGCACTTCCTCGGCCGAGTAGAACAAGGCCTCGAAGGCCGTCCGGTGATCGGCCGACCACGCAGGGGACGTCCGTTCCCGTGAAGGCATGGGTGCATCGCTCCGGGCGAACGAGGAGGATGGTGGCTGTGTCCTCTCGATGATCTCGCCCGTCTGCGTGTTCACGAGGACGACATCAGACGGACCGTTGGCGGAGGGTCCGAGGCGCAAGCGCTCGAACGGATCCTGTGCTTCGTCGAGCCGGAAGCGCACTTCGGGAATGAGATTGTTCGCCCGAAGCGCCTTCATCACCGCCTCGTGGACGATGTCGTAGACGAGTCGTTCATTGTCGAACTTCACTTCCGTCTTCTGGGGATGCACGTTCACATCGATCTTCGTCGGGTCGAGTTCGATGTTCAACACGTACATGGGGAACTGTGTCTTTTCCAGCAAGTGCTCGAATCCCTGCATCACGGCATGAGAGATGGATTTGTTGGCGATACCCCGATGATTGAGGAACAGGAACTGCTGCGCCCGCGTGGTCCTGGCGATGTTCGGTTTTCCGACGAACCCGTACACGTGCATGTGTTCGGTTTCCAGTTCTACGGGGACGATGGACCGAAGGACGTTCTCGCCGAAGAGCTCACCGATGCGCTCGTTCAAGGTCTGTGGACGTACGTCGAAGATGAGCGAATCGCCATCATGGAACGTGAAACGTCGGTCGGGATAACTGAGGGCGAAACGCAGCATCGTGTCGCTGATATGCCGGAATTCCGTGACGTCGCTCCGAAGGAACTTGCGACGGGCGGGGATGTTGAAGAACAGGTTCCGCACCAACACCTGTGTTCCCCGTTCCTGTCGTTCGGGACGTATGACGATGTCGCGAAGGGGCTCGGATTCAAGCACCCAGCCGTGCGGGTCATCCTCCCGCTTCGTTCGTATCTCCACGTGCGCCACGCTGCTGATGGAAGCAAGCGCCTCGCCGCGGAATCCCAGCGTGACGATCCGCTCGAGATCCTGCTGTGTGCGGATCTTCGATGTGGCGTGACGCTTGAGCGCCACGTCGAGGTCGTCGCGAGACATCCCTGAACCGTCGTCGATGACGTGGATCATCGCTTTCCCTGCCTGCCTGACAACCACGGTGACATGATCGGCACCCGCATCTATGGCGTTCTCCACCAACTCCTTGACGACCGATTCGGGTCGCTGGACGACTTCGCCGGCGGCGATCTGGTTCGCGAGGAACTCCGGAAGGATATGAATGATACTGTCGGACATGATGCACGAACGAGTCGATGAGCGGAAGAGACTATGCTTCTGCACCGGTTACCCTGACGGCGCAGTGTGCAAAAGTACAAGGAAGTCCGTACGTCCGGGAACATCTGGGCATGAACGATCACGCCGGATCATCGAAATCGGGACACGACCAGAGGGACGCGACACCTCGAAGCTCCCGACACGAAGGTGCGGTGCGATCGGCGTGCGATGCTTCTATGCCTTCGTGAATTCCAGACCACCCGTCTCCCGGACGCGGACGTGGACGGTATCGCCGGAGGCGAAATCGCCCGCAAGAATCCTCATGGCGAGGACATCGGTAAGGTATCTCTGCAGGGCGCGCTTGAGCGGACGCGCTCCGTATTGCGGGTCGTACCCGATCTGCGCAATCCAATCCAGAACATCCTCATGAACGTCGATGCCGATGCCCTCGTTCGTCAGCTTGTTCCTGAGCGAGCGAAGGTGCAGGTGAACGATCTGCCGGATCTCCGAACGGGTCAACGGCTTGAAAAGGATGATCTCATCGATGCGATTGAGGAACTCCGGTCGCATGCGCTGTCGCAAGAGCTCCAGGATGTGGACGCGTGCGCTGTTGACGAGTTCGTCGCGATTCTCGTCCGTCACATCATGGAGCTTGTCCTGCAGGAACTCCGTTCCGAGATTCGATGTCATGATGACGATGGTGTTCGTGAAGTTCACCGTGCGACCTTTGGAATCGGTAAGGCGGCCGTCGTCCAACACCTGCAAGAGGATGTTGAAGACGTCATTGTGCGCTTTCTCGATCTCATCGAACAGGACGACGGAGTATGGACGCTGACGGACCGCTTCCGTAAGCTGACCGCCCTCCTCGTATCCTACATATCCGGGAGGTGCTCCGATGAGGCGGGAAACGGAATGCTTCTCCATGTACTCGGTCATGTCCAGGCGGACGATCGCCGATTCGTCGTCGAAGAGGAATTCGGCGAGCGCCTTGGCCACTTCCGTTTTTCCCACGCCCGTCGTACCAAGGAAGATGAACGACCCTATGGGCTTGTTGGCATCGGAAAGTCCGGCTCGAGAGCGTCGGATGGCGTTGGCGATGACACGGATGGCATCGCTCTGATTGATGACCCGCTCGTGTAACCGTTCCTCCATCGAGAGAAGTTTGGCCCGTTCTGTTTCCAGCATACGTTGCACGGGGATGCCCGTCCAGCGGGCGACGATCTCGGCGATGTCTTCGGCGCCGACTTCTTCCTTCAGCATCTTGCCCTGACTCTGCGTGGCATCGAGCTGTCGCTTTTCTTCTTCGAGCTTCTTCGTGAGCGAATGCAGCTGTCCATAGCGCAGTTCCGCCACTTTGCCAAGGTCTCCCGTACGTTCGGCCGCCTCGGCGTCGCGCTTCGTCTGCTCGATCTGCTCCTTGAGCGATCGAAGGGACTGGATGTGTTCCTTCTCCACGCTCCACCGTGATTTCAGGGTATGATACTCTTCGCGCAACTCGTTCAATTCGCGCTCGATCTCGTCGAGCCGCTTCCTCGTGGCCGATGTGGAATCGTTCGTGGACATGCGTGCCTCTGCTGTTTGCATGACGGAAAATTATTGCTCTGTGGTACGACGAAGAACGACGACACTTTCGTGCATTGTGGTAGATTTGTCCACTCGTTTCGAGACGAAAACGTCTCGTGACTCCAGTGAACATTCTGACTGCATCCCGACTATGATCGACCCGACGTTCCGACTCATTCTTATCGGTATAGCCAGCTACCTGGTGGGTTCCTTCCCCACTGCCGTCATCATCAGCAAGCGCTTCTTCGGATTCGATATCAGGACCAAAGGAAGCGGCAACATGGGGAGCACCAATGCATTCCGCCTTCTCGGTTGGAAATGGGGTCTCACCGTCCAGGTCGTCGACATTCTCAAAGGTCTCATCGCCGTCCTCTTCATCTCGCATCTCATGGAGGGAAGAGCGCTTCCCTTCACTAATCGGACACCGTTCGAGGATTATACGGTCGTCAAGCTCATCGCCGGAGCGTCGGCCGTCCTCGGTCACATTTTCAGCGTTTTCGTCGGCTTTAAAGGAGGCAAAGGAGTCAATACGGCCGCCGGCATGCTCATCGGCATCGCCCCGGTAGAGGTTGCCATCGCTGCCGGCGTCTTCTGCATCGCCGTCATACTCAGCGGCTATATCTCCCTGGGATCCATCCTTGCTGCCGTCATCATTCCCAGCGCCATGGCATTCCGCTACAATGTGTTCGGCGCAGAGATCAACGGATACCACACGCTCATCTGGTTTTCCATCAGCGTCTCGCTCCTGGTCATCTACATGCATCGCGGAAACATCCGCCGCTTGCTGGAGGGCACGGAAAGGAAGATGACCGGACTGCAGATCCTCCGTCGTCCGAAAGGCACGTGATCACGGTTGCTTTTCTATCTGCGCCGACGACGCAACCTTTCGTGAGATCCTTATGAACATAGGAGTAATCGGTGCGGGCGGTTGGGGTACGGCCTTGGCGAACGTTGCGGCCGCGAACGGACACGAAGTGACCATGTGGTCGCGATCATCGGCACTGGTCGAAGAGATCAATACGTCGCATAGGAACAACACCTACCTTCCCGACGTTGCCGTTCATGCATCCGTCGTGGCCGGCACGGACCCGCATATCGTCCATGGATCGGACATCCTCGTGGTGAGCGTTCCTACCCAGTTCATCCGGTCTGTCATCGAATGCTACGATTTCCGTATCCGCGAGTCGCTCATCGCCAATGCCTCGAAAGGCATCGAGAACAAAACTCTTCTTCGCGTCTCCCAACTCCTCAGGGACGTTGCCAGGATCGATAGGGACAACTATGCCGTCCTCACCGGTCCCAGTCACGCCGAAGAAGTGATTCGCGGCGTTCCGACCACCGTCCTTGCGGCGTCGTCGGATGAAGACACCGCGCACCAGATCCAACGTGCCTTCTCCAATGCCACCTTCCGGGTGTATCGCAGTAACGATGTCATCGGTGCGGAACTCGGCGGCGCATTGAAGAACGTCATCGCTATCGCGGCGGGAATCATCGACGGACTGGGAACGGGTGACAATACGAAGGCGGCGCTCATCACGCGCGGACTTGCCGAAATCACCCGACTCGGGGTGGTTCTCGGAGCCAATCCGGCCACCTTCAGCGGTCTGAGCGGTCTGGGCGACCTGATCGTGACCTGCGATTCACGTCACTCGCGGAATCGTCATGTTGGAGAAGAAATAGGGCGCGGGAAATCCCTTCGAGCCATTCTCGCGGAATCGCCCATGGTTGCCGAGGGAGTGGCCACGACAGAGTCTGCGTACCAGCTCGCGCAACGCCACCATGTGGAGATGCCCATCGTCGAGCAAGTGTATCAGATCCTCTTCTTCGACAAATCCCCGCGCATGGCGATCAACGAACTCATGACGCGCGAATTCAAGTCCGAGGTCCAGTGATGGATGACATCATTCGGCGCTGATTTCCGGCAGTGATCAGCACTCGTACATGTCGGGTCGACGGTCAGTGAAGATGTCATTGATGCTGTTGAACATCTTGTTCCGTGTGCTCATGAAATCCAGGTCCGCGATGATGACATCGTCGGCACCGGCCGGTGAAACCGCGAGACGTTCCCCCTTGTAGTCATAGATGGCGCTTTCTCCTCTGAACACGAGCTCCTCATCATCACGGCTTTCCGTACCCCACCGATTGGTCACCACCAGGTTCACTTTGTTCTCGATCGCACGCGCCGGCATCACTTTACCCGACAGCGTCGTGACAAGGTTCGACGGACACAGAACGATGTCCGCACCGCGAAGCGCCAAGCTCCTTGCTGCTTCCGGGAACCGCCAGTCGTAGCAGATCATCACACCGATGCGTGCACCTGTGCGCGGTTCGTCGACGACAAAGAAGCCCGAGTCCCCCTGGGAGAAACAATTCCTTTCTTTATAGAACAGATGGGTCTTGCGGTACACCATAGGTTCGCAATGCGGACGGAAGATGGCGGCTGAGTTGAAGAACCCGTTCGCAGCACGTTCCGCGAATCCCACGACGAGGGTTTTGTTCTCCGCATCGCTTGCCTCGCGCATGCTTACCATCGCTTCATCGCTAAGGTCCATGGACACTCCTCGCACTTCCTCCTCGCTAAGGAAAAAGTACCCGCACGTCGCCAATTCGGGAAACACGACGACATCGGCTTCCACTTGCGAAAAGGCATCGAGGATACGACGGCAATTACCCGCGACGTCGAAGAGCACGGGTGCGGATTGGACGGAAGCGACGCGGCACGTGGATGAGGATGAATCTGCCATAAGAAGCTGTGGAAGGGATGATACGGAATCCTTACTCGCGAATGGTCGTCTCCAGGACTTCTTGTATGTCTTTAGGAACCGAGCGTAGCAGATCATATCCTGTCTGTTGCTCGATGTTTCTGACCGTCGTCCTGTATCGCTCCCAATTGTTGTTGGCCGTGGTATACGTTCCGTTGTTCATCATCACGGCGATGACCCGCGTATTCTTCGTCACATGTCTCAGTCTGCTTCCTCGATCCATGATGACGACGACCTTCCAGCAGGAATCAGGAACGGTGACGACATTCTTCAGCCGCTTCTTGGTGTTGTACACCCCGCCGGCCATCACGTAGAGCGTCTTGTTCGCCTCCTTGCTCAGCGAGTCGCAATAATATTCAAGGGAGTACCATGTCTCCCGATTCAGATCCGGGGTCTGCGGGAATACGTTCGAGAAATAGAACGTGGATTGGTTATCGGAATCGTTGCGGGTACGGCACTCGCTTCCCACGATGTGACCGCGGTCGTAACCGCTCCCCGTGTAGTAGGAATCCAGAATGCGCGTGAAGGAAGCAGGCAGATCCGGGTCATGGACGAAGGCATCACGCCGAGGCGCAGGGCCGTACCACGCGGAGTCTTCGTTCCAGCTCACCCAATTGGCCACGTTCAGGACGGGATTATAGGAGAGCGTGTACTGGAATCGGCGCAGAAGGATATCGTCATCCGGGGTCGCATCCGTGGGCACACCAAGCTCTGTCGGCGCGGAGAAAAAGAGGCTGACGGGCGGGTCCGTGGGTTCTTCGACATTCTTACATCCGTCGAACACGACAATCGTGGCGACAAACAGGACGAGGCCGAATACCACACGATGCCGATGAGAGCGGGTCATAGCAAGACGTGTTGTTTTCGTTCAAGATACGACACCGGCTCCTACCCTTGAAAGAAACTGACGTATATCAGTGTTCGCCATGATACCGGTCATGGGTGCACTCGCTCCACGGAGCGAAGTTCGCAACAGAAGCTTGATGCAGCGTGGATGAGCCAAGCGGAAGAGGAATCCGTCAGCTCTTCACGCGATCGCGCTCGCTTCGAGTCCTTGTTCCACGAACCTATGGGAGGTACCATGAAAACCATATTCACCGCCGTTACCACGATCGTCATCATCGCAGCGTTGTTCGCTTCCTGCCAGGAGGCGCTGGGTCCGAACGACTTAGGCGGCTCCGGCGTACCGGAGCTCTGCGATGTGGGTAAGAAATACTCGGGCACGGTGAGCGTACCCGGAACGTACATTCCGGGATTCGATCATATGACACAGGAAGCAGTGGTGACGAAGAACGATAACGGTAACATCACGATTGCCGTGAACCTCACGTTCGACTCCGTCTTCGTGAAGGCACTCGACAATGCTCTCGGTACGAGCAGTCTGCCGGAGGGTATCCGTGCAAGCGTCATCTCGGAGTACGCACGTCGGTACGGTGCAACGTTGGACACAATGAACAAGGCCTCCATGAAGGCGCATGTGGACTTCACGTTGAAAGTCACAACTGAAGGCATCCAGGAGTATGTGAACGCACGTGGCGATCAATCCAAACCGTACACCATTGTCAAATACGCCGCCAATGTCGGTGACACGTATACGTACACCAATGCCGATGGTGTCACGATCACCCGGAAGGTCACGTACAAATCCACGACGGACGATTATCCCCTGGCTTTTTGGAATATCAAGGTGACGAAAGTCGAGGAGACAAAGGACGACCTTTTCATGGAGAAGGTCACCTACTACACGAATCACAAATTCGGATTGGTCGGCGTGTTGCTGCGCACCAAGACGGGAAAAGAGTTGAAGATCGGCATCTTTCCTCCGAACCTGCAATAATGTAGTAGTCCGGGCAGGAAGAAAAAAGCGCGACGCGGTACCACCGCGTCGCGCTTCGTTTTTCGACGGACGTTTCCTTCTCTGCCTACCGAGTCATCATGCCTTTTGAGCGATGGACTTCGCTTGAAGGAACAAGAGCAGATAATCGCGTCCGCCCGCCTTGGAATCCGTACCGCTCATATTGAAGCCGCCGAACGGATGCACACCCACAAGGGCACCGGTGCACTTGCGGTTCAGGTAAAGATTACCCACGAAGAAGTCCCGTCGCGCCTGCTCGAGTTTCTTCGGATTCTTGGTATAGACGGCACCCGTCAATCCGTACTTCGTGCCGTTGGCGATGGCCATGGCATGGTCGAAGTTGTTGGACTTGATGACAGCCAAGACCGGACCGAAGATCTCCTCTTGAGCGATCACATCGTTCGGTTTCACATCCGCGATAACGGTGGGTTCGATATAGTATCCGTCCAGCCCGGCCACACGCTTACCGCCAACAACGAGACGTCCTTCCTTGGCACCGATGCCGATGTACTTCAGGATGGTCTTCATGGCGCGCTCGCTGACGACGGGGCCGACAGGATAGTTCGCTTTCGGATCGCCCTGCTGGAGCTCCAGGGTCGCCACGGCGACCTTCTCGACGAATTCCTTATACACGCTCTTGTCAACGATGACCCGTGAACACGCCGAGCACTTCTGACCTTGGAAGCCGAAGGCGGCCGCCACCGTGCCTTTGACCGCCTCGTCGATATCCGTCTCGGCATCGACGATGATGGCATCCTTGCCGCCCATCTCCGCCACGACGCGCTTGATCCAGATCTGACCGGGCGATGTCTTCGCTGCGAGCTCATTGACGCGAAGTCCCACTTCCATGGAACCGGTGAACGAGATGAACCGCGTGGACGCATGCTGTACCAGATAGTCGCCCGCCTCTGCACCACTGGAAACGAGGAAGTTCAGGACACCCTTCGGCAATCCGATCTCGCGCATGATATCGGCAAAAAGCCAGCCCATCATGGGCGACTCCGACGAGGGCTTCAGGACGACCGTATTGCCCGTGACAATGGCCGCGGAGGTCATGCCGACGAGAATGGCAAAAGGGAAATTCCACGGCGGGATGACAACGCCCACGCCGAGCGGGATGTAGACAAGCTCGTTCCTCTCGCCGATGGCCGGAACGATGGGTTGCTTTCCACCATAGCGCAGGGCTTCCCGTCCGTAGAACTCCAAGAAGTCGATGGCTTCGCAGGTGTCGGCATCCGCTTCCAGATAGTTCTTCCCTACTTCCGATATCATCCAGGCGTTGATCTCGGCTCTGCGGTCACGAATGATACGCGCCGCCTTGAACAGGTATTCCGCACGTTCCTTCACGGGCACGTTCTTCCACGACTCGAATGCTTTGACAGCAGCCTGAATGGCCTTCTCGGCATCGGGGATACCGGACTTCTGAAACACACCGACAACCTCGGCGGGTTGCGCAGGGTTCACAGAAACGGTTTTCTTTTCCGTGACGACTTTCTTACCGTTGATGATGTTCGGATACTCCTTACCGAACTTCTTGCGCACCGCCTCAAGCGCGTTCTGCTGTCGCTCCAGCGGTTGTTTCTTTGCGAAATCAAGGAATACCTCGTTTCTGAACTCTTTCATTTGTTTTCCTTCGATAAACATGAGACAATCTGTTTTCACTTTTTCTCTGACCGTCATTTCATTCGAGTTCGTCATGCGCACCGCTTGATCGTCATCTGCTCGGTGTCACGCTTCCCGCCTGCAATCGACACGACGGTTCATGACTTCTGTACCGCCACGACGGGCAGATACACGCGAACGACGGTTCCTTCCCTCTCCGTGGATGCTATCTGCAACATACCGTTGAGCTGTTTGACCAGTGAGTGCACCAGGAACAGTCCTAAGCCGGCATGACCATCGGCGGACCGTGTCGTGAAGAAGGGATGAGTCGCTACCGCAGCCGTCTCGGCCGACATTCCTGAACCCTTGTCACTGACGATGATACACAGGCGATCACGCGGTGATATCCATGCGTTCGACTCCGTATTCGTCGTCGCGGGATCGAACATCAATTCCACCGTCACCGTCTCTGCAGCTGCTCCGGCCTCTATGGCATTGTGCAACAGGGCACCCACAATGTGCGAGAGGACTTCTGCGTCTGTATTGACGGTCCAACTCGTTCCGTCACGAACGACCAATCCCGCTGTGCTGCCAAGATGCGAGTGGGCATGGTCCATAAGCAACGCCACGACATCGTTTCGTGTAAGGACGGACGTGGAGTTCCTCGCCTCTCGCGAAAACTCCAGGACGTTTCGCAGAAGTTCCGATGCTTTTCGTGCGGCTTGCTCGATCATCAGCAGGATGCGCATCGTCTTCTCGTCAGGGTCGTGACGCTGAAGCGTCTGCACCCCGAGAAGGATCGGCGAGAGATGGTTATTGAGGTCGTGAGCCAAACCTCCGGTCACTCTCCCCAATACCTGATAGTCCGACGACGGTGACGAAGACATGTTGAGCATCGGCAAGAGCCGCACGTGATTAAGTGACTGCGAAATTACGGTGGAGCGGGTAAGTTGGTTCAGGAAACGCAGTCACACCACGAACAAGATCGAATCCGTTATGGAACAACTCATCCACGTACTCCAGACATTTCCTTGGTGGGTTGTCATCCTCATCATCTTCGCCAACTCGTACATCGAGAACGTCCTCCCCATGGCACCGAGCGATGTCATCCTGGTGTTCATCGGTACCATGGTAAGCGTGGGAACGATCAGCTTCCCTGCGGCCCTTGTGGCATCCACTCTGGGTAGCACTCTCGGATTCCTCACGATGTTCCTCGTCGGGCGCAGTCTGGACCGGCGGGTCGTCGAGAGCGGTAAGTACTCCTTCGTACCTGTCCAATCCATCCACAAGGTCGAGTCGTGGTTCCGCAAATACGGGTACGCCGTCATTGTCATCAATCGCTTTCTTTCCGGCACCAGAGCGGTCATCTCCGTCCTTGCAGGAATGTCGAACCTTCGAACACTGAAAAGCACGACCGCATGCACCATCAGCGCGCTCGTCTGGAACGCCGTGATACTCTACGCAGGGATGTCGTTAGGATCAAATTGGCGCTCCGTAGAATCGATCATGAGCACCTACTCTCAGGTCATCGGCGGCTTAACGGCCGTTGTCGTCCTCGTCATCCTCGTTCGGTGGTTCCTACGCCGCAGAAGCCTCGCGCCGACGGGTGAATCCGGTCCGCCCGCAGAGAAGTGAAAAGTAGCAGGAGGAGGAATGCGCGACGGTACTGTAGGAACACTCCGGAAGATACACGACGCAAACGCCATCTTCATGAACGGCGCGCCGTCTCCTCAACGTCCCACGGCGGAACAATCAGCAAGCGCCACGTATGACGAACCGGGAAACTCGCGACGGAACTGTTTGAACACCTTCACGGCGTCGTCGACATTGCCCTCGGCACAGAAGACATGCCCAAGGCGGAGAAGGCATTTCTCACGGACGCTCACGGTGAGTCCGACATTCTTCAAGACAGCGGCAAACTGACGTCGGGCATCCGGGAGTTTGTTCTGCATGACGAACATCTCACCGAGAAGGAATCGCGCTTCATCGGTCACGGAGTCGCGTTCCTCGCCGGTTTCCAAGAGCATCCTGATTTCGTCCTCGGCTACCGGAAACTTCTGCTCATCCACATGGAGCTTTGCCGAAGCCAACAACGTTTCCAGTGACGTGCGTTGTTGTCCATTTATCTCGACCACACTGGTATCGGTGAACTGTCGAGAGGGCGGAACGACCATTTTCTGCGTCTGCGCACTGGAACCGCGCCAGGACGCACGGTCGCGCGGTGGTGTATCCAGCAGTCTGCTCCGTGGAGTCTGGAGGCATCCCGCCAGGGCGACCAGCGCTATCGGTCCCATCCATGAGAAACGCACACGCACAAGCAACACAGTCAATGAAACAATGAGATATTACCAGAAGACCGAACAGATCACTCCGTTCCGTCGCCCGGCCACCACGTGATATCGATACTGTCCTCCCCTCCATCCACGCCGATGATCTGTCCGTTCACCCAGTGGCTTTCCGGACGGGCAATGAGCGTGATCATGTCGGCCACGCGCTCCGGCGTCGTGAGGTCGTGATAGGGATTGCGGATGACAGCATTACGGAGAAGGACCTTGCTTCCCGGTATCTTCCGAAGGGCAGGCGTGTCGGTGACGCCCGCACGGATGGTGTTACACGTGATCCGATAGGGGGCAAGCTCAAGGGCAAGTTGACGGGTGACCGACTCAAGGGCCGCCTTGGCAGCGGAGACGGCACCGTACATGGGCAGACTTCGGTGACTTCCCGCACTGGTGAGCGAAAGGATACGACCGCCCTCCAACAACAGTCCGGCGAAATGCAGGTCCTGCACCCAATACACGAGCGACGTCCCCATGACATCGATCGTCATCTCCATCTGCTTTTGATTCAACACCTCATCGCGCTTGTCGGCTATGAACGGCTTCAGCGAACCGAACGCCAGCGAATGAAGGACCAGATGGACTCCGGCACCAGGGTAGTGAGCCAGCTCTTCACGGATCTTAGTGACGACTTCCGTCCGCCGCTGTTCGTCGGCGGCGTTCACGTTATAGAACGTGCTCCGCACTCCGTGAGACGCGATCTCCGCCTTCAGTTCTTCCACCTGCTGCATTCCCGCGGCACGGTCCATATGCACACCGAGTATATGATACCCTTGTCGACAAAGAGCTTGCACGGCGGCCTTACCGAAGCCGCTCGATGCTCCCAACACCAATACGTACTTGTCCTTTTCCATAGTTCACTAATCGCGAGATGAAGGTGGTGAAACAAAGTCCTGTAACCGAGCGCCGGAGCGAGGTACAAGTACCTCCGCCTGCCCTACATATAACGTGTCCCGTTGCATGATACGATAGATGTCCGAGAACCTGACTGCATAATACCCAAGCGAATCGGTGCCAAGCTTTTTAAATAACTCATCTTTTGCACGATCTCCCCCGGACATCTGGAAACGACGTACACGGTCCAACTCCTGTACGTGGTCGGGCTGGTAAAAATACGTTATTACTTGCACCGGCATGGATGCACTCACCGAATCGGGCACCAAGGCATGATACATCGTCGTCGCATACTGCCGAAACAGCAACGAGTCCACACCGTCCACCTCCACAAGGTTGAAAACCGTCCGGACACCGTCCGGCGTCGTGTTGTCGCTCCGATCCACAAGGTTCATCGAGATATGGGAACGCGGCGACGGCAAAAGCAGCGACGCAGCCCCAAGGAGAAGAATGCCTGCCAGTGTCAAGCGTATGGTGACCATCGAACGCATAAGCATGTACGTGTTATTGTGTGAACGACGTCGCGCCGGTAAGGAGCGCAACGGACCACATGGAAAATCCTATACTGAACGGAATGGAAACATTGTCATCCATGCGGAATCTTGGCGAAAGGTTCTCCACGATGGCACCGATGATGCTTCCCATGACTCCGGCAATCATGAACCCATCCGATTCTCCGAACAGTCTCATGATGACCACGACGACGATAACGGCGGAGACGGCGAACGCCAGCGTGCCTTCAAGACTCTTGTCGAGAAACCGATGCCGACCGAAGCGTCGACCGATCAACGCGGCGCAGATATCGCTGACGATGAGGATGGCGAAGGCCGTGACCGCAATGAGTTTGGGAAAGACAAGGATGCACAGACACGCCGCGATGAGGACGTATGAGGCCCCGTTCAGGGCTATCCTGTTCACCTCCAGCTCGTGCGTCCGCATCATGAATCCGAAATATCGCAGAAGTACGGTACGGATGACACCGCTACGGTGCCCGGCGATATCCACCAGGACGAAGAGGAGCGTTATCGGTACCAGAATCCAGAGGACCGTCGATGGCGGCAGGACCGCATACATGACCGGTATGGATAACGACATGAAGTGAATGCCTTTGCGTAACACCTCGGAGCGGTATGTAATCTGCCGATTTTCCGTCATTCCGTATTTTTGAGCATTCCTTTTGAAACGACCCCATGCCAACGATCGCCGCCTACGCGAAAATCAACCTCGGACTCGAGGTTCTTCATAAACGCCCGGACGGTTATCATGAGATCAACACGATTTTCTCGCGAGTATCCCTCCACGACACCGTTACCGTCGAACCGAGCACAGTCCTGAGCGTCACCTGCCCTCAGCTTCCGAACCTTCGGGAGAGCGACAATCTCGTGTTCAAGGCAGCGATGGCCTTGCAGGACGCGTATTCCGTTCGAGCAGGGGCAAAAATAACCATCGACAAGCACATACCGCTTGGAGCGGGTCTGGGTGGGGGGAGCAGCGATGCGGCTTCCGCATTGCTCGGTTTGCGTTCGCTCTGGAATATCCCCTGCTCACGAGAAGACCTGCATCCTCTCGCCTGCTCGCTTGGTGCGGATGTTCCGTTCTTCCTCGGTACCGACGACGCTCTTGCCGGTGGTATAGGAGACAAACTCGCGCCTCTTTCCCTGGGTCTGCCGTACTACGTCCTTCTCGTGTTTCCGGGTGTGGAGGTTTCGACACCACGTGCCTATGCCATGCTGGGCCGAACAACCGCATCTCGGCCCGTCACGTCGCTCGAGGACATCGTCCGCACCTTGCATGCGGAACATACCGACTACGTCGCCGTGCCCAATGATTTCGAGAGCGTCGTCTTTGCCGAACACCCGACGTTGGGTCGGATCGCCGACGATATGAAACGAAGCTCGTGCACCTCCGTGTTCATGAGCGGTTCGGGTTCCACGATCGTCGGACTCTACCGGCGTCGCGAGGACGCACTCCTTCAGGCGAAATCCCTTTCCACCGTTCGCAGTTGTGTCTGTTCCTTCGTTCACCATGTAGAGGATGAATTCCACCTATGAACATTCTCTCCATCGCAGCGGAATGCGCGCCTTATGCCAAGATGGGTGGACTTGCGGATGTCGTCTCCTCGCTCTCCAAAGAGTGGCAAGGGGCAGGACATACCGCAAGCATCGTTCTGCCCAAGTATTCTTCGGTGGATGAGACCAGATTCTCCCTCGAGCGGACCGATATGGTCCTGAGTGTTCCCATGTCGTACTGGACGGAATATGCCCACGTTTGGCGCGGTACCCTGCCGAACAGTTCGGCAACCGTCTATTTCTTGGAGAACGCCGACTATTTCCAGCGCAACGGAATCTACGGGAACCCGGACGGGTTCCCCGACAACGATCGTCGGTTCACGTTCCTCTGCCGCGCCGCCTGCGAGCTTGCCTGCGCTCTCGGCAACCCCATCGATATCGTTCATGCGCACGACTATCACGCCGCTCTTACCATTCCTTTCGTGCATCTCCACTATCGCACGCATCCGGTCTTTCAGAAGACGGCATCGGTGTACACCATCCACAACATGGCGTTCCAAGGACAAAGCGATCCGCGTCGCATCCTCGAGTTCGCCTCCCTTCGGCCCAACCCGTTTCGCGGCTCCTGGTTGGAGCACGATGGTGTCGTCAATCTCATGAAGGCGGGAATCATGTATGCGGATAAAATCACGACGGTGAGTCCGACCTACGCACAAGAGATCCGGTGGACACGCAATGGCGAGGGCATGCAGGAGTATCTTGGCTTGCGAGCTGCCGACCTTATCGGTGTTCTCAATGGTGCCGACTACGACGAATGGAATCCCATGGTGGATACGCATATCGCCAACACGTATTCCCCCAACGACCTGCCGAAGAAGGCCAGCGTGAAGGCCGCACTGCTCCGCAATTCTCTTCCGGTACATGACGATACGCCCGAGCTTCCGCTTGTCGGCATGGTGTCGCGCCTGACCGCCCAGAAAGGCGTCGATCTGCTGGAGTCCGTCCTTGAGCCCTTACTGCAAACCGGACGTCTGCGTTTCGTCCTACTTGGGAGCGGCGATGCCGCATCGGAGCAGTACTTCCGGCATCTTGGCTCGCGGTATCCCTCTCGTGCGCTCATCAAGATCGGGTACAACAATGTGCTCTCCCATTCCATCATTGCAGGCTCTGATTTCCTGCTTGTGCCTTCCCTCTTCGAGCCCTGCGGTTTGACCCAGATCTACGCGATGAAGTACGGAACGGTACCCATCGTGCGGGCTACCGGCGGACTTCGCGACACGGTGCATGAGTACGATCCCACGTCCATGTCCGGAACAGGTTTCCTCTTCGAACGGTATGCGTCCTCGGATCTGTTCGATACCGTCATGAGAGCGATCGACCATTTCGGCCGTGAGCCGCATTGGACCGCGCTCCGCACGAATGGCATGGCAATGGATTATTCCTCCTCCCGCAGCGCCGAAGAGTATCTTTCCGTGTTCACGTGGGCGTTGGAACGCCGACGATCCCTCCATTCATAGACACCGCACATGGCCTCACTCCGAACATCCATCCCTGGCGTCATCGGCATCTGCCTGCTTCTCTCGTCGGGTTGCACGCAGCGCCGTGCTGACGGAACGCCGTCCTCCGGCGAGCATCAGGTCGTTTCCGGTATTGCGTCGCTCTCGAAGGTCCGTCTGCCCTCGTCCATGACGGTGTTCGGCGAGCCGATACCACTCGATAACACCGAGGTGCGGGAACGATGCGAACGGGAGCTGTATCTCAACCTGCAAGCCCCCGGTCAGTTGATCCTCAATATCAAGCGCAGCGGACGTTACTTCGCCCTGTTCTCGGCAATAGCTAAGGAACAAGGAATACCGGACGACGTCCGGTATCTTGCCGTCGCCGAGAGCGCGCTCTATATGACACGTTCGCAGAAGGATGCGGTAGGACTCTGGCAGTTTCTCGAAGGAACGGCGCAATCGTACGGTCTGCGGGTGGACGATTTTGTGGACGAGCGCAAGCATGTGACGAAGTCGACACGCGCCGCCTTTCGATATCTCAAGGATGCCTATCGTCTGTTCGGTTCATGGACGCTGGCTGCAGCGTCCTACAACATGGGCATGGAGGGTGTGCGTTCATCCTTGAGGCTACAACGGACGACGAATTACTTCGACACCTACCTGAACGACGAAACGTCGCGGTATGTTCCCCGTATCGCTATCATCAAGGAATTGATGGAGCATGGCGACCGCTATGGACTCTCCGTGCCTTCGGGACAACAGTACGCCGATCCCGATACCAGAACGGTCGTTGAGACCGGTCCCATAAGCGACCTGGCTGCGTGGGCACAGAAACACGCGTGTTCCTACAAGGAGGTGAAGCTGCTCAACCCGTGGATACTCGGTGGCGCGCTCCCGCATCCCCGCGGTCGGTGGGAGATACTCGTACCTAAAAAATGAACAAGGGTCCGCAATCACGCGGACCCTTGAAGATTATCGGAACAGAGGTGATGCCAGACCTATTTCTGGTACACCGGAGAGTCGGGCTTCATGACGTTTCCGTATGCCGATATCTCCATGTTCGGGAAGTCAGGGTTGTTCGTCGTGAACTTGATCATGGCATTGAAATACCCTTCCGTCTGAGGAACGAAGGTTCCTTCGAGTTCCACTTCGGCACCGGGCTTCACTTCCACCTTCTTCTTCAGGCTGATGAGCAATCCGTTCGTGGCTTCGAAGTTGTCGAGTTCAAGGACCTTTGTCGAGTTGTTCTTAATTGAAATCTTTTGCTTCGACGCCTTACCGATGGTGAGGTCGTTGAACGCCATGTACGGCATCGACAACGTCACCTCGCGAACGACTTGCGCCTTGAGATAGATGATCTTCGATGCGTTCGCAGGGTCATTGCTGTAGACGGTGATCGTCTTGGTGATCATGCCCGTGACCGTTGCGACATTGAGAGAGACATCGACGATGCCGGACTCGCCCTGGTTCAAGGTATCCTTGTCGATCTTCGTCGCCGTGCAACCGCAGCCCGCTTTCACCTCTTTGATGTACAACGTGCCGACACCGGTATTCGTGAGTTTGATCTTCGCCTTCAGCGGCGAATCCTTGGGCTTGACGTTGCCCCAATCGTAGGTATCACCGCCAACGATCTCGAGTTTGGGATCGCCACCGGCATATGCTGCCGTCGTTCCGCCGCACAGCATGATGGCCGCGGCAACTGCCAATGAGTAGAATATCTTCATGAGTATTGAATGATAGTGAATGATGATTCGATGACACAATGACGAGGTAGCGATCGCATACGTATGGTCGCTCCCCCGATTCTTCTTTGTCCGATAGTCGTCGTACGGCTAGTCCCCGCGGACGGCGAAATAGAACGACAGCTGAGCTCCGAAGGATACCGAGGTCCACACCGCACGACCACCATAGCTCATGAACGGAAGTGCTATGACAACGGCCGGCGACACATACATATCCCTGCCAGCACTCACATCGATGCCTGCCATGACGACAGGATTCACAACGACCCGTCTCAACCCCGCCAGATCCCTATCGGCCAGCGGACGCTCCCGAGAGGTCGTACCGGGAAACACATACCCGCTCGGCTCCACGATGCGTTCCATCAACCGTGACTGCGATCCGACGACGAATTCCGCCCGGACACCCAAACTACCCCAAACATGGGAATTTGGAAAACAGACCTTCACGGCGGGTTCGACGTTCAGAGCATGGACGTTGGTTGACAGCTCGTACGACGACTGTAAATATGAGCCATCGAACAACAAGGCTTTGGGAGAAGTACCCGAAAACATCGACGTCCGATGCGCATACCCCGCTCTGAGATTAAGCGATACGACCGAGGACCTCCAGTACTCACCGGCGAACTGGAATCGTAACGACGATCCGCTACCCCGTTCGAAGGACGTGCACACGATTTCCGGAAATCCCTCTCGCGCTTGATCAAGTACTTTCATGTCTGTCGAATGTCCATCATCCGACGCACTCGCACTCAGACCGATGTACGACGGTGACGCATACATCGGCATTCGAGCGGAGTACTCCCAATCGAATCCCTGTGCAGGAACCATGACCGTGCTGACAGCAACGAGGCAGAGCCCTATCATCACGTGCAAGCAGCGAACGGCAGTCCGGCGATATTCAATGCGATACGACAATGGTCACATCCTCGCTAAACATTCCGGATTGCAATCTCATCACGTACACGCCGTTTTCCAAAAGGGTGACAGGAAACGACGTCTCGTAGTTTCCCACACCGTGGTATCCCGATGCGAGAGTCTGTACGCACTCACCCATAAGGTTGTATATACCCACACGGACATCACCCGCGGTCGGGATGCGGTACCTCACCGTGGCCGACTCGGTAAGCGGATGCGGGAACGGCGGGCGTAACGCGAACGTAGCCACAGGGCCACGAGGCAGTTTGTCCTTGAGACCACAGAGAGAATCCAACACCACCACACCCGTGGGTGATACGGTGGAGAAAATCTTCGCGCAGCTTTCCGTACCGAATTGGACGGTCTGGACGCTGAGGGAAGATCGGTCGCGCTGACCGAGCATCGACCTGAAACGCAACTTGATCAGGGTGTCCTTTGTGAAAAAGGAAGCTGCCATGACGATCTGCAAGCGCAGCCCACCCTGCGTCCGACCGATCTGGACGTTTCCCGATGCGGCAGCGCAATCGATGTTATCGTAGTCGATGAACGACAACACCGTCGTGTCGTAGTCCAATACCGCCGAGCACCGCGATGCCTTGTTCATGATGTCCGCCCGTCCCCATACGGGAACAATGATCTCGTGACCCGGGAAGACATTTTGTGATGAGGGAATCTGAAGCTCCATGGTTACCGGTCGAACACCGACTCCCGAGAGCTGCAGAAGCAAGGGTCCGTCGTCGATAGCGGACTGGATGATGAGCACGGCAGCATACGAACCCACGACCGAGGGTGCGAAGACGATGGGGACGACCGCCTCCGACCGGGCAGGAATCGAGATCGTGCCCGAGGGAACGCCATACCCAAGACCGGGCAAAGCACGGACACCCATGATTTCTGTCTGCGAGGTCGAGGAATTCCGCAGGCGGAGATTGATCGTGCGGGTGGTCGGACACTCATTGTTCACCACGACACTGTCGAAGTTCACGTCGACGACGCTGCTTGTCACGGCACGCTCACGGCCCTGGCCCCGCAGATAGAACACAATCGTGCCGACGGAGTCCGGAACACCCTTGATGCGAGTACCGATGTCGCTCGTCAAGATCACTTTCATGACAAACGTTCCCACCGACGCGGGCGCAAATACCACCCGCATGGAATCGGTCTGCCGGACGGCGATGTGCCGTTTGCCTTTGTGCAGAGTATCCAGGATGGAAAACGGCGACTCGTTACCCGCATCGATGCTGCGCAGTTCCGAGCGGGAGAAGAACGGTATGTTTCCTCGGTTCTCGACGACGATGGCAACACTGTCTTTAGCGCCGACGGTCCATGAGCCCACATCGACGGTATCCCCTCGGAGCACGGCGCGCCGACCCCGCACACCCGCTAATCTCAACTCCTGTTCCACACTTGTTCCGCACATGACCATGAAGGTCGTATCGCTCCCAAGTTTCAAAACCGAAGGATTGAAATGCACGATTCCGAACCTCACGCTGTCCGTGCCTCGGAGTCCGGCCGTATACCGCACACCCACCGTCCGCGGTTTGGCTGTATCCCGCGAAAAGGACATCAATGGGGACTGCTCGAAGGCGAATCTTCCTGAAGAACCGGACACGACGGTTGATAGCGTATCATCGACGAGAAGGGTGCGACGGATATCGGTATTCCGTAAAACGACGGTCGCCTGTGAGAACGTCGATGACCCGGCGTAGAGGGAGTCAAAGCGAATGAGGGGGGTAACCCAGAGAGGTCGAATGGTCTTGATGAACCGCAAGACGAAAACTCGCTCCGCGACGGTGCTGTCGCTGTTCCCTGTCCTCGCAAAAGCCAGTCTCACACGCAGGCGTACGGCATTCTCCCCCTCCGGCGCATCGAGAAGAAAGGTCGATGCCTGACATCTCAACGACAAACGCACCGGATTCAACGTATCACGTCCGACCGGCACATTCAGGGGAAAAACCGCAGGATAACTGAACTCCGACAATGAATTCGTCGGCGTTAACACACGTATCTCCAAGCCGGAATCGCGAACGACCAGATCTTCGTCACCATCGTTCACGAAATACATATCGCGATAGACGAAGGCGCTATCGTTACCTGCCATGAGATATCCGAAGTCGATGGTATCCTTATCGTTCGTGAGAGAACCAAGGATCCTTCCCTTGGGAGTGCCGGCCGTCGTCACTCCGCAGGCAAGGCAGACAGCAATCACGAAACCCAGCAGCCGGGCAGAGAGATGGAAGGCGATATGTTTGGGTCGATACGGCATGGCTGGTCGATTTTCCTTCAAAGCGGAAACGAAAAACCCGCAGTTGAATGCGGGTTTCGAACGACGATTTCATCAACGGCAGGCATCAGTGCAAGACGTGCGAGGTGAGCGACGAAAGCAAACTCGGAAACAGTCCGAGCACCAATACGAAGGTCGTGCACACAAACAACGTCAGACCGGCTGTTCCACCCTCTCCGGATTCGGTTACCTCGGCAACGGGATCCTTGAAGTACATGAGCACGACGAGTCCGATGTAGAAATACACGGAAATCATCGACGAGATGACAGCAACGATCGTCAACCAGGTGTACCCGGCTTCCACCGCGGCGATGAACAGCGTGTACTTACCGAAAAAGCCCGCCATCGGGGGAATACCCGCCAGCGAGAACATGAACAGAGCCATCAATGCGGCAAGGACCGGATGCTGACGGGAGAGACCGGCGTAGTCGCTGAGTTCGAGACGTCCGTTGTTGGACGATTCGAGAATGGAAACAACGACGAAGGCGCCCATCTGCATGAACATGTACGCAACGGCATAGAACAAGATGCCGCTGGAACCGCGCTCATTCATGGCGACAAAACCGATGAGAAGATAGCCCGCATGCGCTACGGACGAATACGCCAGCATGCGCTTGACATTCGTCTGAACAACCGCCGTGACATTTCCTACCACCATGGTCAATGCCGATAGTACGGCAAGCGCACCCTGAAGCTGTCCGTGGTTGCCCTGTGGGACGACGATGCCGACAAGAGGTATCAACGCGCAGAGGGATGCCGCTTTACCCGCCGTGCTCATGAACGAAGTCACGACCGTCGGCGAACCTTCGTACACATCCGGTACCCATTGATGGAACGGGACGACCGCCACTTTGAACCCAAGTCCGATGACGATCAGACCGGTTCCGAGGGCAAGGAGTCGAGGGAAATGCAGAGCACCTGACTGCACGTGTTCACGAATGACGGTGTAGTCGAGACTCCCTGTGGATCCATAAATGAACGACATGCCGAACACAAGGAAGCCGGTTGCAAACGCACCAAGGAGGAAGTACTTCAAGGCGCTCTCGATGGAACGTTCGTTCGTGCGGAAGTACCCCGCAAGAACATAGAAGCATACCGACATGATTTCAATACCGATGAAGGTCATGAGGAGGTTGTTCGCATGTGCGATGACGCTCATACCCGCAACGGCGAACAAGGTCAACGAATAGAACTCGTCATGTTCGATATTCTCCCGAAGGATATACGGACGCGCAGCGAACAGGGTCAGGATTCCCGCCAAGCAGAAAACCACATCGAAGAACGACGCATAACCGCCGACGTTGATCATTCCTTGGAATGCCGTTCCTTGTGCCCAGAAAGTGGCGCATGCGAACACCATCGAGGCAAGCATGCTGAATCCGGCGAACATGAATGTCAGGCGCTCGCTTTTCGGTGTCAACGCATCGACAACGATGCAGATGACCGAGAGAAGCGATAAGACACTGAGCGGAGACGCATTAATGAGGTCTTGTAGCATGGAGATAGTCCGATATGATTTTCACTTGAAACATCCGTCAACCGATACCGCTTCGCCGATCAATGCTCCGGCGATGAGCTCACGCCCTTTGCGTGAACCGAGGGAGCCATGCCCAAAGCCTTCTCGACCACCAGCTTCGACGATGCGCTGCTGATGTCCATGAAGGTCTTCGGAAACACGCCGATCCAAACAATGAAGACGACGAGCGGGATGAGCGTCCACATCTCACGCGCGTTGACATCCGTCAGCATCTGGTTCTTGGGATTGTCATTGGTACCGAACATGACACGTTGGAACATCCACAGCAGGTAAACAGCGGCGAAAATCACCCCTGTCGCACTGAAGATGGCATAACCCCAATTGTGGAGGACGACCGATTGGAAGGCACCGACAAGGGTGAGGAACTCTCCGACGAAACCGTTCAATCCCGGAAGGCCCACCGATGCGAACATCGCGATGGCGAAAAGCACTGCGAAGCGAGGCATGACATTCGTGATGCCACCAAACTCAGCGATATCCCTCGTGTGACGGCGCTCGTATACGACCCCGACGCACAAGAACAACATGCCCGTCGACAAACCGTGATTGACCATCTGGATGATAGCTCCCTGGACCCCTTCCTCGGTCATGGAAAAAATTCCCAGAACAACGAATCCGAGGTGGCTCACCGATGAATACGCGACAAGCTTCTTGACGTCCGTCTGCACCATGGCGACGAGTGCGCCGTAAATGATGCCGATGACGGCAAGCGTACAAATGAACGGCGCGAACATCCGTGATGCTTCCGGAAACAAGTCAAGATTGAAGCGGATGAGACCGTAGGTTCCAAGCTTCAGAAGGATTCCCGCAAGGATGACCGAGCCGGCCGTTGGCGCTTGGACGTGCGCATCCGGAAGCCATGTGTGGAACGGAAACAACGGGACTTTGATACAGAAGGAGAGCGCGAACGCAAGGAACATCCATTTCGAGATCTCTGTCGGGATGGTCGGAGCGATGGTCTGAAGCTTTAAGAAGCTGGCGGTGAACCCATGACCGTTCTGTTGCGCATAATATCCCAGCCACACGATCGCCACAAGCATGAGGAGGGAGCCGACGACGGTATACAGAAAAAACTTCACTGCGGCGTACACCCTGTCCTGACCGCCCCAGATACCGATAAGGAAATACATCGGAATGAGGATCAACTCCCAGAACGTGTAGAACAGGAAGGTGTCCATCGCCATGAAGGTGCCCGCCATGCCGAATTGTAGGAAAAGCAGCATCATGTAATACTCTTTTTCGCGCTTGCTGATGGCTTCGAACGAAGAGTAGATGGCTATCGGCATCATGAACGTGGTGAGCAGGACAAGGAGCAGGCTCATCCCGTCAAGTCCGAGGCGGAAACCGATGTCGAGCGAGGCTATCCACGGCACGTCCACGATGAACTGGAACCCGGGATTGGTTCGATCGAACGCGAAGAACAACGGGATGGATGCAAGAAACGTCACGATCGAAACACCCAGAGAGGTGTTCCGGATGATAGAGACCTGCTCGCGACGCGTCAAGAGAATCGCGATGGCTCCGAGGAGCGGTAAAAGCAAGGTAGCAAAGAGCGAACTCATCCCCATTGTGTCTCGTTTGAAGTCGTAAGTACAATGCCCGCAATATAGCAGAGTGGGTAGAATTGAGAAAGGTGCGGGGCGCTGACGACAGGACTGTTGTGGACAAATAGTGCCGGCTTGGTGCGGAGTCGGCGTGCGGCAACCGTCCGGATGTCCCTACGCAGGAGGAGGCGCACGTTGCGCGCTTCAGGACGTTGCACGATCACGAGAGCATCGATTCTCGGATGCGAAGGTAAGAGTCATACCGACCTGCATCGATCAACCCCTCTTCCACCGCCTGCATCACCTTGCACCCAGGCTCGTGGGTATGCGAGCACGGCAGGTACTTGCAGTCCTGATAGTACGCATCGAAATCATGAAAGAAGTAACTGAGGTCGTCGATGTGTATGTCACTCACCGCGAACTCCCGGATGCCGGGAGTATCCACCAGGCACCCGCCTCCGGCAAGTCCGAAGATTCTCGCTCCCGTCGTCGTGTGCTTCCCTTTATCGTATTTGGTGCTGATCTCTCGGACCTTCTGCAGATCGAGTTCGAAGCATGCGTTGATGAGCGATGACTTACCCACGCCGCTCGGACCGGCCAACATGGCGGTCGTCCCTTTCACCATTATCCGGACTTCCTCCAGTCCCTCGCCCGTCTTGCAACTGCAATACACGACCGGAAGTCCCAACTCGACGTAACAGCGCAGATCCTCCTCCACCGCCTCGCGTACCATGAGCTCTATCTTGTTGATCACAAGGAGCGGCTTCATGCCTCCGTGTTCGACGGCGATCAGGTACCGGTCGATAAGACGTCGGTTATAGAACGGTTCCGCGGCGGACTGGACGATGACGCAGTATTCCACGTTCGATGCCAGACACTGCAGGGAACTGCGCTCACCCGCTGTTTTCCGCAGCAGACGTCCCGTCCGTTTCTCCACGTCGAGAATCACTCCGTGTCGGACATCGTTCTCCTCTGCGGCGAACAGCACATGATCGCCCACACACACCACGGTGTCGTCATCATTGTCCGACACGACAATTCCCGCCAGATGGCATTCCCGCACCTGCGGGAATTCACCAACTACCCCTTCGCGCGTGCCGTCGTCGGCCACGAGCCACCGGGCACCGCTTGTTCCTACCACCCTGCCTCTGCCCGTTGCCTTGTCCCGAATCTGTGAGCTCTCCCGCTTCATCCCCGTGCTGTACCGCTCACGTGAAAACTCCACTGCCTCATGCTGATGACGCGTGTGGTCGGTTTTGACGATGGACTTCCTGCCGGGCTTTCGTGAAATCTTTTTTTGCATGCGGACGGACGGTTGCGGTGTCTGTGAGGTGCAATAATACGCAGCGACCGCCTGCAGGCGGGCAAACACGTCCAGACGACCTCCCTTTCCCCTCGTCGGCCATCCTCTGCAACGTAGTTTTGCAGTACTTCTCATGCCGCACCATGTCAACATAGCGCTCCCTATCCCTGCCCGACGCACCTTCACCTATACGGTTCCGGACGACGCTGATGTGCAGTGTGGAATGCGCGCCCTCGTGCCCTTCGGTAAGAGGACGCTCACAGGCATCATCGTGGAAACCCATGCGCCGTCGTTAGCCGAGGCGAAACCTGTGCACGAGATCCTTGATGTCATTCCCGTGTTCGATGCCACGATGCTGGAGTTCACCAAATGGATGTCCGACTACTACCTGGCATCATGGGGCGAAACGCTCCATGCGGCATTGCCGCAGGGCATGACGCCCGAGTCCGTCATCAGCGTGTCGCTCACGGCACCCCTCGATGATCGTCAACTGCAAGAAATGGCACGTCATGCTCCGAAACGGGCTGCCTTGCTCGTGGCATTGGAGCGTCATAAGGGTCCTTTGCACGTGTCCACCCTTCAACGCGCCCTGCAGAGCGATTCCGTCGCGTCGCAGCTCGATGCCTTGGAGCATGCAGGACTTGTCACCATCAGCCGTGAGATTCACGGACGTGCCAAGGCGAAGACACAAAAAGCGGTTTCGCTATCCGCAGACATCCGTTCCGATCACGACAAACTCCGCGCCCTTCTTGATGAACTTGATTCACGAGCACCTGTGCAAGCCCGAATCATCAGCGTGCTAAGCCTGCATCATCGGCGAAGTGAGGAACCGATGGTCGTCGCCGAGCTTGTCAAGTCCGCCAAAGCGCAGACCGCCTCCATTCAGACGTTGGTGGACAAAGGCATCTGCGAAGAGCACGTCGTGGAGGTGCAGCGCAGAGGCGACAGCGACGGAGCGGAATCGCTCGCGCATCGTGACGAAACGGCGCTTCCCTTGCATGCCGAGCAACAACATGCCTCGGACGTCATCGCCGATGCTTTGTCGTCGGGCCAACAGAAGACCTTCCTCCTCCACGGCATCACGGGAAGCGGTAAGACCTTGGTCTATATGCACGCCATCCGAAAGGCGCGCGAACTTGGAAAGAGCGCGTTGGTGCTTGTTCCCGAAATCTCCTTGACTCCGCAGCTGATCGACCGGTTCCGCATGACCTTTGGCAACGACATCGCGGTCATCCACAGTCGCATGAGTCCCGGTGAACGCTACGACACATGGCGAGCCATCGCCGGTGGACGCATCTCCATCGTCCTCGGCGTCCGCAGCGCCCTCTTCGCACCGATCGCTTCGTGCGGACTCATCATCGTGGACGAGGAGCACGAGAGTTCGTATAAACAGGATTCTCCCTCGCCACGGTACCACGCGCGAGATAGCGCCGTCATGCGCGGAGTGCTCAACCACGCCGTCGTCATTCTCGGCTCCGCCACGCCGTCCATGGAAAGCATGTACAATGCGCAGACGGGTAAGTATCATCTTCTGGAATTGCACCACCGAAGCGATAATGCCGTCCTGCCAACAGTTCGTCTGATCGATGTTCGCGACGCTCGGAAGAGAAAGAAGATGTCGGGGGCCTTCTCCGACGAGTTGCTCGACGAGATCAAGAAACGCGTGGCGGCGAATGAGGGTGTGCTGTTGCTGCAGAACAGACGTGGGTTTTCTCCGCGCCTCGAGTGCGGGGATTGCGGACACATCCCCACCTGCAATCAGTGCAGCGTGGCACTCACCTATCACAAGCATACGAATCTCCTCCGGTGTCACTACTGCGGATCCACAAGACCCGCGTTGAAGAGCTGCGCGGAATGCGGAAGTGCGGAGATGGCGGAAGTGGGCGTGGGAACGCAGCGGGCCGAGGAGGAACTTCAGGAATTGATGGAACGCGACGGCGTGAAGGCACGTATCGCGCGGGTGGATCTGGACTCCACCTCGACGAAAGGATCGTTCCGAAAACTGTTGACGGACTTCAAGAACGGCTCGACGGATATCCTCATCGGCACGAAGATGATCGCCAAAGGTCTGGACATCGACCGTGTGACGTTGGTGGGCGTCATCAATGCAGACCTCCAGTTGTATGTACCGGACTTCCGTTCCACGGAACGCACCTTCCAACTGCTCACGCAAGTCGCGGGCAGAGCCGGACGTTCAGGATCGTTCAAAGGTGAGGTTCTCATCCAGACGGGGCATCCCACCCACACCGCCTTGTTGGCGTCGCAACTGCACGACTATCACATGATGTATAACGACGAACTGCAACATCGGAGAGAGGCCGTGTACCCGCCGTATTCCCGCTTCGTCGTCATCGAACTCACGAGCACGGACATGCAGATGGTGGATGCTCACGCGCAGCATCTGTGCTTCGCCCTTCCGCGCACCCATCCCGCTCTCCAGGTGTTGGGTCCCACCCGCCCCATGATGGACAAGCTTCGCGGACAG
Organism: Kapaibacterium sp. (SeqCode); assembly: GCA_040398805.1. Taxonomy (GTDB): domain Bacteria; phylum Bacteroidota; class Ignavibacteria; order Kapaibacteriales; family NICIL-2; genus JBBATK01. The sequence goes on from JBBATK010000001.1 coordinate 434,200, forward strand.
TTCCGTCGCGTCATCATCATCAAGAACCGGAAAGCCGAAGACCCCGGAGGCAACATCCTGCGTCATGCCATCTCGACGGCACTCCAGCACTATCGCGATCGGCACGCGCACTCGAACGTCCGCGTCACGGTAGATGTGGACTCACAGTCCGCCGTCTAGAACAGCACAAGCGCACATGCGTCCTTCAATTCATTTTCATTCGACGGCGCGCCCGCTATATTGCACCGAATGGTTGACGACAACATCGAATTCAGGAATCGGAATATGAAGCAAATCGTCGCGGTAGCATGCGTGGCTCTCGCCCTGTTGATGGGATGCGATGAGGTCAATCCTCCCTATGAGAAGAGCGGAAACGCTGGTCCGGTGGACACCACAGGATACGGTCAACACGTGCTTCTGGAAGAATTCACCGGGCACACGTGCCGGAACTGTCCCGTGGGACACAAAGTGGCCGAGCAGCTCCGCACGCTGTATGGCGAGAAGATCGTGACCATGGCCATTCATGCGGGAGCCTTTGCCATTCCCGAAGCGGAGTATCCCGAGGATTTCCGTACCTCGGCTGGTGATGCTCTCAATACCTTGTTCAAGGTCTCCTCCTACCCTGCCGGTGTCGTGAATCGAGCGCCGGTCAGCGGACAGTATGTGCAGAGTTCCGTGGCGTGGGCCTCGCTTGTGGATACCTTGTCGAAGGGTCAGTCGCCCTTCAAGCTGACCCTTACCCCGACCTATACTGCAGCGACCAAAAGTCTTTCCCTTGGTGTCCGCGTGCAGACCCGTGCCCTCTACACGAGCAGCAAGCCGGTTGCGATGATGTGGTACATCGTCGAGGACTCCGTCATCGCTCCTCAATTGAATTTCAACACGCGTATCCCGAACTATGTACACAAGGACGTGTTCCGCGACGCCCCCATGGGCGTGTACGGCAAAGCGTTCTTCAGCGGTAATACCATCGCGGCCAAGACTACGAAGGACACGACCCTGAACTACTCATTCGCTTCGGTGCCGTATGTACCGGAAAAATGCAAAGCCATCGTTGTCATGGCTCTACAGGAGCCGGATTATAGAGTGCTTCAAGTATCGGAAGTCCACGTGGTCAAGGAGTAAGCGTCGGCGAGTGCCGTCCTTCCGACCTCGATGTCGTGCCTGTGGCAAAAGCAGTTTGCCGTACCAAGTTTTCATCGCATTTTTGTGCTCCTCTCGCACCGAGACCGCATGGTCATCGGACGAGTTCCGGAGGGCTCGCATAATGGTATTGCAGCAGTCTTGAAAACTGCCGGGCGCAAGCCTGTGGGGGTTCGAGTCCCTCGCCCTCCGCTCCCTTCCTTCCGTTCCCTTGCATGATCAGAACGCGCCGGCTGTGCTGTCATCGTCCGGTCATTTGACGTCTTTCATGTTGTCATCCGGAACCCTGTCTATGAGATAGTAGAACGGATCTATGCCGGCAGTCGTCGGACGTTGCTTCGTTCTCAGCGTGAACGTTTTGACTCCTTCACTGTTCAGCCACACACGTTGTGAACCCAACATCGAGCCGCGCTTTCTGCCGTTGGTCGGCTTGTCGAACACAGCGATATCGACCCAGTCATTCAACTTTGCCGGTGTCTCGCGTCCTAATGAATCCGCATACATCTTGGCAACCCGCACCGTGATCGTCGTTTGGTAGCCGCCCGTCACCTCGTTGCAGGTAGCCGCCACAGCGCGATTATCGAACAGGGTGATTCTCCTGAACAGATCGTTGAGCATGTACTTCAAGCTATCGGGGGTTCGACCTTCGATTCTTCGGAAAAGCTCCATGGAGTTCGGATATGGCGGAGCCTTGTAGGCGAAGTTTGCAACCAGGTCTTTGAGCGCGTCGTTGACGGTGCTGTCACCAAGCATCTCGCGAAGATGGTAGAAGACAACGCTCGCCTTGTTGTAATGGATGTATCCCTGATTCTCGATATCGAGCAAGGCGGACTCTTTCTCCGATTCGCGGCCGCGGGACCGCAGGTAGGCATCCATCTCGTACCGAAGGAACTTGTGCATCTGCTCCTTTCCGTACATGCGTTCCATCACCATGAGGGCGGAGTATTGGGACAGTGACTCGGATAGCAGGGTAGCACCCTGCATGTTCGCTCCCACCACCTGATGTGCCCACCACTGATGTCCCATTTCATGAGCCACGACGTAGGTGACCATGTCGATACTCGCAGAATCTTCGAGGTTGGCGATGAATCCTATGGACTCCGAATACGGCATCGTTCCCGGAAACGCCTGGGCGAATCCCGCATATCGAGGAAACTCGATGATGCGTGCCTGCTTGTGCTTGTAGGGACCGAAGTTCTCGGAGTAGTAATCGACGGACTTCTCCATGGACATCAGCATCTTGTCCACGTTATACTCATGGCGTTTGTCGTAATACACCTCAAGCCGCACTCCCTTATGCTCACGGCGCTTCACCTGATACGATGCGGACATGAACGAGTAGAAATTCATCGACGGATGGTCGAGCTCGTATTCGAAATAGTTCCGTCCACCCGCGGTCCATTCCCGACGTAATGAGCCGGGCGCGATCGCAATCTGGTCGCCCGCTGTGCCGAATACGCTTCTCACCCGCACCCAGTCGGAGTTATTCGTCAGATAGGTATTCATCCTTGCTGACGGATCATCGCTCAGTCGCGGCACTCGGGCGCGCGGCGGCAGTCCGTGCTTCCTCCTGTCGTTCTTGTCCGTCATCTCGTAGTCCGGTTGATAACCGATCGTCGGCAGGATATCCGCGTTATTGAAAAACGTCCCGTTGTTGACAATGGAGGTCTGCGTCACCTCGTTTTCGATGCCACGTGGTTCGAACTTCATGGACATGCGCATGGTCAACGAATCGCCCGGCTGCAGGGACGACGACAATCGGTAGATGGCGAACTTGCGCACGGTGTCCATCAAGAGGATCCGGGCACCGGGTATCTCCATCTCGGACCGATACGAAGGCGGCAGTGTGAAATACAAGGAATCGATGGCGCCCGAGCCGGTGTTCCGCACTGTCGACATGCAGGTGACCATGAGAGCTCGCCGCTCGGGATAGAGCTCGATGTGATAATCGAGAGCGTGAATCCTCGGCTGGTTTCGTCCTTCGAACTTCTTATAGAGCCGTTCGTACTCGATCTGTATCGACTCCATCTCGTCTTCGGACTTGTAGGTATTGATCACTTTCGTATTGACGTACAACCAGCTACCGCATCCGAGCCACAGGATGAGCAGACCGATGGTTATCGTTCGGACACCGCGGAAACGTCGAACGGCAAGAGTCGTCCTCATGGCGAATCCATCCTCCCTTCCGCGTGTCCAATACAGATAGGTGACGACAAGTAACAAACACCCGAAGAGGAACCAATACGCCTTGAACGCGAGCTTCGCCGTCAGGAACGGACCGAATCCGTTCATGTCCGAGTACGTCAGATTCGGCGTCGCTCCGTAAATGAGCAGATTGGACGAGACATCAAGAGCTTGCCACACAAAGGCGTTGGCGACAATGATGACGATGAACACGAAGTACCCCAGGTATCTGTTGTTCACCAGAGAGTGGACGCAGACGCTGAGAATGATGAGGGAAAGGAATTTCGTGGCGTCGAGAACAAGTAGCTGGACGGCATAGACCTCGGGTCGGAGGTCACGGAAGCCGTGGAGTATCTGCGTGACCATGCCGGTGAAAGCGCTGACCACGAGTACAATCATGATCATGGCTGTCATGGCGATGGTTTTCGACAACATCGGTATCCAGTCGGGATGCGGCAAGGCATCGTAGATGTCATTCACCTTGGCATCGCGTTCCTTCCACACGATAGCACCACTGTAGAACGTGATGATGGCGATGATGTAGAGGTAGAGTCCACCTTGGATGATGTCGATCATGGTATAGGAAACCGGAAATGAGGAGTTCCCATACCCTGCGTCCGTCGCATACGCCAGATTGGTGATCAGGTTCACGGCACCGAAAATCATGAGCACGAGAAAGGCCATGTTCTTCATCAGGGAGATGATCTCCAGCTTCGTCTGCCCGAGCAACTTCCGGACGTTCGAGCCGCCGTCGGCATCGGGCCGGATGACGCCGAGCGCGAGCGGGACGCGCTGCCGCTCCGGAGTTTCCTCCGACTCCCCATGTTTCCCTGCCTTCGCTTTTTCCGTGAAACGGAAACCGCGATACGTCACGCCGAAAATCACCACGCCCAGCGCCATCCACAGACATCGGTTCCACAGCATGACCCCGTCGAATCCCAGAGTCATACTGTTTCGTTCCAGAACTGTCCAGTACTTCGTCTGTACCGCAAGCGTGCGGACACCGAAGGGATCCAGCATCGAACCGAGGAACTCGTTGTCGATATCGCCCACCAATGTCAGGGCGATGATATATCCCACGAGCAATCCAATGGAACCGAGAAACGAGAGCAGTGTGCTTCTCGTCACCGCGGCAATGCTGAAGATGATGGATCCCGCGAACACGAGATTCGGGATGATGAAGACAAGCAGGCCGAGGACGTGGGATTCCCAATACACCGGTCCGAGCACCTCTGCATCCACCCATGGCATGAGACCGCCCATCAACACACCGACGGATACACCGAGAAACGGAACGATGCTCACAAGGAGCGCACCGACGAATCGACCGAGAAGAAGATCCCGCTTGCGCACAGGCGTGGAGAACAATATCTGATACGTCTTCTCCGTGAAGTCTCTCGCTGCGGCCCCGTTCATGTACGAGGTGATCATCAGCAGACTGAAGATCGACATGAGGGCGTAGTAATTCTCCACCACATACGGAGCGTTGCGATGGACGTTACCCATGCTTCCACCGATCCGTATCTCGTCACTGACCGTGGCTCCGAAAATGAGCAGCGCGTTGATGAGCAGGAAGATGTAGACGCTCGGTTGACGCAACCAATAGCGAAGTTCGAAAAGGAGTATGCTCAGGAACATAGTTACGATGGAATTATGCCTCGATGGCGTTCTTATAACCCTTGATGTACGTGAAGAACACATCCTCGAGATCTGCTTCGACCTTCGTGAATTCTTCTCCCGGGGAGTGCTCCCCGTACACATGAATGAGCGGCATTCCTGCTACCATGCGTGTGGAAATGACGGGGAGGGACGCCTGAAGATCGTGGAGCGCGCTCTTCGGAACCGAGGAACTCCACACATGGTCTTTCACTCCCGCAAGGGCATCTGCCGGACTTCCAGCATACAGCACCCTGCCTTTGTCGATGATCGCCATGTTGTTGCAGAGCTCCCTCACGTCGTCCACGATATGCGTGCTCAAAATGACGATCACATGTTCACCGATCTCGGAAAGGAGGTTGTAAAAGCGGTTGCGTTCGCCCGGATCAAGTCCTGCGGTCGGTTCGTCCACAATGATCAACTGCGGATCTCCGATCAATGCCTGAGCGATACCGAAGCGCTGCTTCATACCTCCGGAAAATCCCCCGAGAGCCTTTTTCCGCACGTCCCAAAGATTCACGCGGTGGAGCAGTTCCTCCACCAACTCACGACGCTGCGTCGTGATTCCCTTGAGCACGGCGATATGATCCAACATCTCCAAGGCACTGATTTTCGGATACACACCGAACTCCTGAGGCAGATACCCCAAGGTTCTGCGCACGGCGGTCTGCTCTTTCATCACATCGATGGAACCCAAGCGAATGCGGCCGCTATCCGGCTCTTGAAGCGTGGCGATAGTTCTCATGAGCGTGGATTTTCCGGCACCGTTCGGACCTAAAAGTCCGAACATGCCTGTCGACAAGGTCAGGTTGACGTCGTCCAGCGCCTTGACACCGTTCTTGTAGGTCTTGGACAGGTTTTCGATGACGAGTTCCATAGCGTTGAATGGTAAGTAGAACATCCGCGAGCGTCCGCGCAACGGTCAGACACCGGTAGGACCGGAAGGTTTCGTGAAAGGAAGCGGAAGAGTGCTTTTTTTCAGATCGGAACCTGCGGGGATGCTCCCACAAAAACGACCACGAAGCACCCCGCCTCCCCCACAACCTCGCCTGTCGGAGGACTCAAAAAAAAAGGTGTCTACCTATGCGGTAGACACCTTTGCGGCTTGGCCCTGTGGAGATGCCGGGAGTCGAACCCGGGTCCGAAGTGCAGAGCGCGTAGCATACTCCATGCGTAGTCAGTCTACAGAATTTCGCAAGCGTGCTCGCCGACAGACAGGCACACTGCTTGCTATCGTCCGTTTGTTTAATCGCTACGCGGAACGCCACACGCAGCAACGATACACTGAGAAGCGTCACCGATTCGCACAAGCAGTGTCACTCATGCGGTCGATGGAAAGCGGAACCGAAGCTCGACGCTTTCAACTACGTCTGCTGTTTAGGCAGCCATAGCGTAAGAGAAGGTGTTGCCTTCTATGGTTTCGCCGATTGTATTAACGAGCTTCACCGGCGGAGCTCGGCATGCATCTACGTCATTCTTCCACCCCGTCGAGACCATTTCATCCCCGCGTACCGTCCATATTCCTCGCCTTCATTCTTTGGCATCCTGCGGTCAGCCGGACCGTAGAACGTTCCTTCGTTGCGCTTCCTATTCAAAGGCCGCGATACCCGTGATATCCTGTCCGAGGATCAAGGTATGGATATCGTGCGTTCCCTCGTAGGTCTTCACCGACTCCAGGTTACCTGCATGACGCATGATCGGATACTCGCTCAGAATACCGTTCGCGCCATGGATATCCCGAGCCACGCGGGCGATATCGAGGGCCACGGCAACGTTGTTGCGCTTGGCCAAGGATACCTGCTGCGGACGCATCGTCTTGGTATCCTTCAACTGCGCCAGACGCCAGTTGAGCAATTGACCCTTCGTGATTTCCGTCAGCATCCATGCAAGCTTGTCCTGCACCAGCTGGAATCCCGCTATGGGCTTACCGAACTGCACACGACTCTTTGCATAGTTCACGCTGGACTCGTAGGAAGCCATGGCACTGCCGATGGCACCCCATGCGATACCGAAGCGCGCCTGGGTAAGGCACGATAGCGGACCTTTCAGACCGGAAATGGACAACAGGTTTCCTTCCGGAATCTCTACGTCCTGGAAAATCAGCTCGCTCGTCACACTTGCGCGCAGCGAATGCTTGTTCTTCATTTCCGGTGCCGTGAAACCCTTCATCCCCTTTTCGACGACGAACCCGTGTACCACACCGTCCAGCTTCGCCCATACCACTGCCACGTCGGCAAGCGAACCGTTCGTGATCCACATCTTCGCACCGTTGAGAAGAAAACCTCCGTCGATCCTTTTGGCGTTGGTCAACATCCCCGAAGGGTTGCTTCCGTGATCCGGCTCGGTAAGACCGAAACAGCCGATGGCCTGTCCTGTGGCAAGCTTGGGCAACCACTTCGTCCGGATTTCCTCCGAACCATAGGTGTACAGAGGATACATCACCAGCGAGCTCTGCACGCTTGCGAACGAACGCACACCGGAATCGCCACGCTCGAGTTCCTGCATCGCTATCCCGTAACACATGTTATTCATGCCTGCGCATCCGTACTCCTGCGGCAAGGTCATACCGAAGACCCCGAGCTCTCCCATCTTCGCAACCAGATCCATGGGGAAATACGCACCTTGGTACGCTTGCTCGATGACAGGCATCACCTCGTTGTCGACGAAGTCACGAATGGTCTGACGGACGAGCTTTTCGTCGTCGCTCAGAAGATCATCGATTGCGTAGTAATCAACTCCTTGAAATGCCATAACTGCTCTTGAAAGTGTGTGTGAAAAACTCGTCATCCGTTGCAAGCATCGGATTCTTTCTTACGGAGGTATCGGACATGCCTGCCGGCTCCTGGACGCGTGAATGGGAATGACGTACACCCGGGCGTCTTCATGTATGCGGAAACCGGCGCTATGCCGACGCCTTCACGGGGTCCACATGGCGCTCCGCGTGATAGGAACTGCGAACGAGCGGACCGGACTCCACGTGGCGGAAACCCATGCTCATGCCGATGGAGCGATACTCCGCGAATTCGTCAGGATGGACGAACCGATGGACCGGAAGGTGGTTCTTCGTGGGTTGCAGATATTGTCCCAGAGTAAGGATGTCGCACCCGACCTTCACTAGATCCTCCATCACCGCAAGCACCTCTTCCCTCGCTTCACCCAGACCCAGCATGATACCCGTCTTCGTGTTCATGCCGAGCTGCTTGGCCTCTGCCAGCAACTGCAGGCTCCACGGGTATTTCCCTTGGGGACGCACCCGACGATACAGGCGCGGAACGGTCTCGGTGTTGTGATTCAGGATATCCGGCTTCTCGTCCACCACTTTCTGCAACGCCGCAAGGTTGCCCTTGAAATCGGGAATGAGCACTTCCACGGTGGTCTTCGGACTTACCGCACGGACGGCCCGGATGGTCTGCGCCCAGATCTCCGCTCCACCGTCCACCAACTCATCCCGGTTCACGGAGGTGATGACACAATGGACGAGATTCATCTGCTGCACCGCCTCGGCGACGCGCTTGGGCTCGTCCCAATCCAACGGTAACGGACGTCCCGTCTTCACCGCGCAGAAACCGCAGGATCGCGTGCAGGTGTCGCCGTTGATCATGAAGGTCGCCGTCCCTGCATTCCAGCACTCGGCAATGTTCGGACAACGGGCCTCCTCGCAGACGGTATGCAAGGACTTGCTCCGCATCATGGTCTTGAGGTGACTGAAGGTCTCGCCTCCCGGAGCTTTCACTTTCAGCCATTCCGGACGTCGGGCACTCAAAGGGGACTCGTCGATGACGGGTAGTTCGATATCAGGCATGATGTTTTTTCTGCAAATATACCATGGATTCGGCGATGCCTTGATGACCGGTGAAGGCCGGTACCGAGGAGAAACGACGAAGCCCCTGCTTGTTCAGCAGAGGCTTCCGTTTCGATGATGGTACCGAGGGAGGGAATTGAACCCCCGACACACGGATTATGATTCCGTTGCTCTAACCAGCTGAGCTACCCCGGCAACACTTTCGAGCCGCGAATATACCACATCGTTCGAAAACGACCGACATACCGCTGCTATTCTTTGGAAGGTTCCGCACCCGTACTCTTCATTTCATCTCTGAGCTTGGCCGCTTCTTCATAATCCTCCGCCTTGATCGCTCTGGCCAGCAGTATTGGAAGCTGTTGCGCCCGCGAGAGCGATGCGATGTCGTCCTCGTTCAATGGCAACTCCATCTGGGCAGCGTTCTCGTCGGCTTTCTGCATTTGCAACAAACGCATGAGTTCGCTTTCGGACTCGTCGCCGTCGCCCTCCGCTTCGCCGTCCTCCGTCTCCTCGTTCTGCGGGTAGAATCCGGCTTCCGCAAGGATGGACTCCATGATGTAAATGGGTGCATCGAAGCGTACCGCCAGGGCGATGGCATCACTCGGACGCGCATCGACATCCTCGTCGATGCCTTCGATAGTGAGCGATGCATAGAACGTACTATCGCGCATGTCGACGATGCACACCTCCTTGAGGGAGGCATTCAGTTTCGTCAGGACGTTTTTCAGCAGATCGTGGGTCATCGGACGTTGCGCCTCGATGCCCTCGAGCTCGATGGCGATCGCTTGCGCCTCGTTGGCGCCGATGACGATGGGCAAACGCCGTGTACCCTTCGATTCCTTGAGGATCAAGGCGTAGGTGCCGTTGCTGGCTTGCGAAGCCGATAAACCGAGTATTTCCAGTTGGACTTTGCTCATAACTCTCACGGGGACGAAACTGCTGCGAACTTGTTGCCCTTGATGACGGTGCCGTAAATGACGCTCGTTGATACCTCTCGGCGATGAATCTCGGCCGGACGCATGGTCTTTACGAGCGCGACGTGATCTCCGATATGCGGGAGGTCAGCTTCGGCAATACGTCGAAGACATCTCCCACGATACCGTAGTCCGCCACCTTGAATATCGGCGCGTCCTTGTCTTTGTTGATGGCCACGATGATCTTCGATGAAGACATACCCGCCAAGTGCTGTACCGCGCCGCTGATTCCGCAAGCCACGTACATTTTCGGCGACACCGTCTTGCCCGTCTGCCCTACCTGCTCACCATGCGGTCTCCATCCCGCGTCCACCACTGCTCTCGATGCTCCGACCGCCGCTCCCAAGGTCTTGGCGAGATCCTCCACAAGGTGGAAGTGCTCTGGACCCTTCATGCCCCGACCACCGGAAACGATGGTGTCGGCCTCGAGCACGTCCAGCGTGCCCTCGTTGCGGACGACGTTCGTGACGACCACTTTACAATGTTCCGCATCCATGGTGGGCTCGAAGGAGGCGACAGCCACGTTCGACGGCGCCTCGGCATTCTTCGCCGTGAATACGTTCGGTCTGAGGGTGACGACCGTCACGGCTGTCTTCGACTCTACGATATCGAGCGCCTTGCCGGCGAAAACCGGACGCTTCACCCGGATCGAGGAAGAACCGCCGACGATCTCGACCGCATCGGAAATGAGAGCTGCATTGAGGCGCACAGCTACGCGCGGCGCAATCTCTTTGCCGGCAGCGTTCGCCGCGAAGAACAGCGCATCACATCCCTCCGCAACCGAACACTGACTGATCGCGTGGGCCATTGCCTGACTTGAGTGACGCTCCAAAAGGGCGTGCCGGATGTGCACGAGATTCGTCAGACCATAAGGGGCGACCATCTCCGGCGTGACGCCCGAACCGATGGCTGCACCGACAACGCTCGCTCCTGTTGCCATGGCAGCGGTGAGGGCTTCAGCCGATGTGCGCTTGAGAGCGCCATTCTTCTCTTCGATGAATACGAGGATTTTTTTCATGATGATGATGTGGAAGTTCAGGATGTAGAATGAGGCGGTACCGATGTGTGCCTTAGAACGCCTTGGCTTCTTCGTGAAGAAGACGGACGAATTCCGCAATGTCGGCATCCTCCGAGCCGAGGATGGTCTGACGGCGTTTGGTCGAAGGGATCTCCATGGCAACGGTGGCCGTGCGGGACTCTGCCGATGCAGGAGCAACCTCCTCGATGGGCTTGGACTTGGCCTTCATGATATCAGGCAACTTGGGATAGCGTGGGTCGTTGATACCCTTCTGAACGCTGATGACACACGGAAGCGACGTTTCGAGCTGCTCTTTACCGCCCTCGATGTCGCGCTCCGCGCGAATCGCCGTGCCGTCCACGTCCAGCTTGGACACCATGGAGATGGAAGGCTGAGAAAGGATCTCCGCGACCGTCGGAGCCATCTGGAATGAGTCGTAATCGATACTCTGACGTCCGAGGATGACGATATCCGCCTGGACCGTTGTCGCAACGGACGCGATGCTCGAGGCGATGACGAATGAGTCGCTCTTTGATGCATCTTTGACGAGGATCGCCTTGTCGGCGCCCATCGCCAATGCCGTCCGAAGAACATCCTTCGCCGAGTCGGGTCCGCACGTCACCACAGTAACCGTCCCGCCATGTTTCTCCCGAAGACGAAGTCCTTCTTCGATTGCATATTCGTCATACGGATTACAAATGAACTTTATCCCTGATGCATCGATGGTCGTCCCGTTCGACGCGACAACGATTTTCGCCGTCGTATCAGGAACCTGAGACACTCCTACAAGAATATTCATAACGTGCTCTTCAGATAACCGTGAAAGGAAGTGATGATTGTGTAGCGCGTGCGCGCCAGGGCTACAAATGTACGGAGTATCGGCGTTTTAACGGGAATCCGAGGAAGCCGTGCGCAGGGATTCCATCACCTCTCGCGTGCGTTGCAATTCCGTCCGTAAATACCGTCCGGTTATGGAATTCTCCGTCGCCGCTACCGCTTCCGGCGTTCCCTCCGCAACGATGCAGCCACCATTCTTCCCACCTTCGGGTCCCAAGTCGATGATCCAATCCGCACACTTGACAACGTCGAGATTGTGCTCGATTACGACAACGCTATTCCCTTTATCTGCAAGGCGTTGCAGCAATTGCAAGAGAATGCGGATATCCTCGAAATGCAGTCCGGTCGTCGGTTCATCGAGCAGGTACAGGGTTCGTCCCGTGCTGACCTTGCTGAGTTCCGTCGCCAGCTTCACTCGTTGTGCCTCGCCACCGCTCAATGTGGGTGCCTGCTGTCCCAGCGTGACGTAGGTGAGACCCACATCGTAGAGGGCTTTGAGCTTCGATTTGATCTTCGGTATCTCGGCGAAGAACTCGAGCGCTTCCTCCACCGTCATGTCCAATACATCGGCGATCGACTTGCTTTTGTAGGTCACCAGCAGGGTTTCGTCGTTATACCGTTTACCACCGCAAACATCGCACTGCACATAGACGTCCGGCAGGAAGTTCATCTCGATCTTCTTGATGCCCGCTCCCTCGCATTCTTCGCATCGACCGCCTTTCACGTTGAACGAAAACCGCCCGGCCTTGTATCCCCGGGTCTTCGCTTCCTTCATCATGGTGAAGTGATCGCGGATGAGCGTGAAAAGACCGGTGTACGTTGCCGGGTTCGACCGTGGGGTGCGGCCGATCGGAGATTGATCGATTTCGATGACCTTGTCGATATGCTCCAACCCTTCGATCTTGTCGTATGGCAACGGCAAGGTCTCGCCCGAATAGAAGTGCCGATTGAGGATGGGATACAGGGTATGATTGACGAGCGAGGACTTTCCGGAACCGCTCATACCGGTAATGCAGACGAAGCTTCCGAGAGGAATGCTGAGATCGACGTTCTTGAGGTTGTTTCCCGTTGCTCCACGAAGGGTGATGAACGACCCCGAGCCCGGCCTGCGTTCGGCGGGAAGCTCGATCTCCCTCTTCCCGGTCAGAAACTGCGCCGTCCGCGATTGTGCAACCGTGTCGGGCCCTAATTGCTTAAGATCGGCGGGCGGCAGGGTGAATAACACATTGCCGCCATGCACACCGGCACCGGGACCGATCTCCACGAGGACATCCGCCTCTTCGATCATTTCCCGGTCGTGCTCGACGACGATGATGGTATTGCCCAGATCGCGCAATTCTTTGAGCGAGCCGATGAGTTTGGAGTTGTCGTGTTGATGAAGGCCGATACTCGGTTCGTCGAGAACGTACATCACCCCGACGAGCTGGGAGCCTATCTGCGACGCCAGGCGGATACGTTGCGTTTCACCGCCGGAGAGTGTGCGGGCTGGCCGATGGAGGTTCAGGTAGGAGAGTCCGACGTTGTTCAGGAACTGCAGTCGCGACGTTATCTCCTTGAGGATCAGAAAGGCGATCCGGTTCTCCCGGTCGGTAAGCCGACCGGACAGCGAGGAGAAATGGCTGAGCGCGTCGGGACAGTCCAGAGCGGTTACGTCCTTGACATTCGCGCCGGCGATGCGGACATGCAGACTGGACTTCTTCAGGCGGCCGCCCTCGCATTCGGGACAGGTGATTTCGCCCATGAATCCTTCAAGCCAGGAGCGGATCTTCGTCGACGTGGAGTTTTCATATTGCTGCTTGAATGCGGGAACGATGCCCGAGAACTCCTGCGTATACGTGAGAGTTCGCTGTGCGCTCTGCACCACCTCGATGTCCAACGTCAGGTCCTTGACGCCATACAGGAGCTTGTCGATGTCTTTGGTGGAGAGGTCACGTAGAGGGACGTCGAGCGAGACATCGAGGGCTTTGGCGGCGGACTTCACCTGTTGCCACAGCCACGTTTCCCGCTCTTTACCAAGGATGGCGAAGCCTCCCTCCCGCAGCGAAAGGTCGCGATCGGGAATGATGCGCGCGATATCGAAATCGCGAAGCTCACCGAGTCCGTCGCAATACTCGCACGAGCCGAAGGGCGAATTGAACGAGAACATATTCGGAGCGAGTCTCTCGTACGATGTTCCGCATTGCGGACACGAATACTCGGTACTGCAAAGGATGCTTTCCCACGTCTCTTCGGCTGTCTCGTGGAGGATCATCACGCTATCCTCGCCGATGGACAGGGCCAACTCGATGCTCTGGGTAATACGGGTTCTATCCTCCTCATTGGCCACGGCGCGGTCCACGACCACCTCGATGTTGTGGATCTTGTAGCGGTCCACCTGCATTCCGGGCTCGATATCCTGCACCACACCGTCCACACGGACTTTCGAAAAACCCTGCTTACGAGCGGTATCGAACACCTCGCGATAGTGTCCTTTACGTCCGCGCACCAGCGGCGCAAGAATCATCACTCTCCTGCCTTCGGGCAAACCCAGGATGGTGTCGACGATCTGGTCTTGCGATTGCGACTGCACGGGTATCTCGCACTTGACGCAATACTGCGTCCCGATTTTCGCGTACAGCAATCGGATGTAATCGTAGATCTCCGTCACTGTCCCCACGGTGGATCGGGGACTATACCCGACGGACTTCTGCTCGATGGAGATGGCCGGCGAGATTCCCTCGACGATGTCGATATCGGGCTTTTTCATCATGCCCAGGAACTGCCGGGCGTAGGGTGACAGGCACTCGACGTACCGGCGCTGCCCCTCGGCATACAGGGTATCGAACGCAAGGGAGGACTTTCCCGAACCGGAGATCCCGGTGACGACGACGAGGCGATCCCGGGGAATCGTCACGTTCACATTCTTGAGATTATGCTCTCGGGCGCCGGCAACATGAATGTGTGTGCGCTCACCGCCCTCGTCGACCACTGCAGGCACAGCTGCAGGCGCCGACTTCTTCTGTCGGGCGGTTGCGGTGGGTGCTTTGGTCGGTACCTTTTTCGCGGCGGCCATGGGAGGTGAACGTTTTTTCGTGACCACGAATATACGGGTGGGCATCGACGTGTTTTCCTGCGGAATTATCCGCTTCAGGTCGTCAGAGCTCCGCCGGAGAAGCATCCTCGGCGTCGATACGGACGAACGACCGGTCATAGGGACAAAAAAGCCCTGCGATCGTCAAGATCGCAGGGCTGGATTTTGCGGGTCTATACCGAGAAACGCGAACGATCAAAGCTCGGTGATTTCGCTCGCCCGTTTTCCTCCGGCCAGAGCGACGATCTCATCGTCATAGTGATCGGCGATGACGGCGACGGCGGCAATGGCGGTTATGAGTTCGTTGCGATCCATGTGCGTACCCGTAATGGAATATGAGAACACGATGGTATCATCGAACAGCAGACCGAATCCGCCGATGTGGAGCTCGGCGTTCTTGCGCAGCAGGAACTTCATGAGTTCGGGTGAGACGTTCGCGTCTGTGACGACGTGAGCCGTGACTTCGATCATGCATTCTTCCGGGGTGAATGAGCGGACAGCTATCATGACCCGGGTCGAGCCGCGCGAAACGGCATACACGCCGTTGCCGAAGGTCATGTATTCGGGATAGGCATCATCAAGGATGCGGATGATCTGACTGCGTGTCTCTTCAAACATGGACGTGTTGGTTCCTTCGGATGTCATACGTTTCCTCCTTCCGTCGACGACGGTAATTGTCCCAGACTCTGTTTCAACTTCTCCAACTCCGCATCGACGGTTCCGGAGCCGAGCTTCTTGAACTCTTCGTCCAAGCTCGTGTTCTCTCCTGCCAACTGCTCGAATGCCGTCGCTTCGGATTCCAACTGCTCGATCTTGCCTTCGTACTTTTCGAACTTCGAGAAGGCGTCGGAGCCTACGCCGCTGAACGATTGAGCGATCTGCTTCTGCGCTTTGGCTGCTTGCGAACGGGCTACCAAGGTGCTCTGGCGCGAACGGGCTTCGTCGAGTTTGTTCTTCAGTTGGTCCAACTGCGAACGCAACTTCTCGGAGGTCGCTTTTGCTGTCACGTGCAAGGGCTCGAGATCGGCAACGTTCCTCTCGGTGACCGCCTTCTTTTCCAAAGCCGCCTTGGCGAGGTCTTCGCGACCGGCCTGCAAGGCTTGAACGGCTTTACTCTGCCAATCGATCGATTGTTCCTTTGCCTTGGACAACTTGCGCTCGAGCGATTTCTCGTTCGCCAAGGCGTTTGCAACGGCCAGCGTGGCGCGATTGACGGATTCCTCCATCTCGAGGACCATTTGCTTGAGCATCTTCTCCGGATCCTCCGCCTTGTCGAGAGCGTCGTTGACGTTCGACTTGAATATGTCGGATATGCGACTGAATAATCCCATGACGAACCTTTCCGTTAAGGTGAGTTGAAAACGTGTTTCTTGATACCAAGATAGCGACGATTATGCATCGTGCATGTTTTGACGAGGATTGCGTTGCTTTTGTTGACGGGAGCGGGCCCAGGAGGAACGACACGATGCGTTGCACAGCTCATATCCTCGGTGTACCTTTGTCCGCCACCGGGCACGCGTACCCGAAGCCACGCATACATCCGGTGCGGAACCAGACGCCGAAATTCCTTTTTGCTACCTCGACCTCGTGACACAAACATCCCCATCGATCGATACTGCCGTTGCCGCCTTCACCTCGCTTCCGACCATCGGCCGCAAGACGGCGCAGCGCATCACGTTCTTTCTTCTGCGTCAATCCGATGCCCAGGTGCGTCAGATCGCCCAGGCATTGATCGACCTGAAAGCCAACGTGCGATTCTGCAGCGAGTGCTTCAACTTCACGGAAAGCGATCCGTGTTCCATCTGTTCCTCCACGAAACGCGACAGGTCTGTCATCTGTGTCGTCGAAGAGCCGAGCGACGTTCTCGCCGTCGAGAAGACCAACGAGTTCAACGGACTGTATCACGTGCTGCATGGATCGTTGAATCCGTTGGATGGGATAGGCCCGGAAGACATAAAGATCCGTGAACTCGTCCAGCGATGTTCGGGCGAGGTGCGCGAAGTGATCCTGGCTCTCAACCCTAATGTGGAGGGTGAGGTGACAACGCAATATCTCTCCCGCCTGCTCTCTCCCCTTGGTATCAATGTCACCCGTATCGCACGCGGCATACCCATCGGCAGCGATCTGGATCTTGCCGATGACGCCACGATCGCGAGGGCGCTGGAAGGACGTCTAACCGTTTGATTCACCGATGCGTCGTTCCTGTCCACATACCGCTCTGCATGACCTGCCGTCGCGAGTGCGACGCCTTCTCACGATCGTCGTCGTCGCGGCGACGGGAATAGTCCATCAATCGTGCGGTTTCTTCGAACCGCGCACCCCGGAGGAACCCTCCGGAGGCAGCACCGGATTCCAGCAGCCTATATCGGAAAACGTCGTTCTTTCCAACTTTCAAAGCGCCGTGCAAGAGAGCACCACGGAGAACTTCGTTCGCTGTCTTGCCGACACCACCCTCGGGGCCCGAACGCCCTATCAGTTCGACCCGTCCATCGATGTGCTCACCACCTTCGCCGAGCAGTTCCGTCAGTGGACGGTGAACAATGAACGTCAAGCGTTTCTCTCCATGACCAGTAAAGTCCAAGCACCATCGAAGATCTCCCTGCAACTGCTTCGCGGACGCTTCGACGTGCGCGTTCCGGACAGTGCCGTCTATGCCGCCGACTACATCCTTCGCGTCCCCCATGTCTCGCCATCCATTCCGACGCTGGTGGCAGGGACGCTGCGGTTGACCATGTTCCGTGATGAGTTCAACCAATGGTACATCGGTCGATGGTCCGATGCCAAAGGTCCGGAAAACGACTCCATCCCGAACACGTGGAGCACCCTTAAAGCGCAATTCTCCAACTGATGGTCGCCGCACTCCATAGCACCCCCAGAATCATGACCTGCCTGGTCGCCGTCATGATGACGATGTTCACGGGCGGCTGCGACAACCCCTTTGCGCCAAGGAAAGTGGAACGCACCCAGACCGCCGCGGGACTGGGTGACCAATCGACCATCGACGGCGTCTTCCAAAACTTCCGCTACTCGTACCTCACGAAGGATACGCTTGTGTACGGACGTCTGTTGGATACGAACTTCACGTTCATCTTCCGCGATTATGACAAGGGCATCGATAAGTCGTGGGGACGGGACCAGGACATGATCGCCACGGCAGGACTGTTCCGAAGTTGCGAGTCGTTGGACCTGATCTGGAATAACGTCGTTTCGTCCGTGGGCGACTCCTTGGTGCGCGACATATCTCGCGGCTTCAACCTGACGATCACCTTTTCCGCCAGCGACATCGTCTTCCTCCAGGGGCGCGTGAACCTCCGCATCTTCCGGGCGAAGAGCACGGACGTGTGGATGATCCAGCGGTGGCG
>JBBATK010000001.1:452324-554457 GCA_040398805.1 Kapaibacterium sp. (SeqCode)
GCAATCCTTGTCCTTCATCACGCCGAACACCCAGGCGAACCTCGTGTCCGCATACGGCGACCTGCGCAGAGTCTGCACGCACTGCCGGATACATGCTTCGTTATGTCCTACATCAGCAAGGATGACCGGCTCCATGGAAACGCTCGACAATCTGCCCTCGATGCCGGTGTTCGTCAGCACGTTCTCGCACCCGCGGATGATGGATGCGTCGGCGACGTCCTGCAATTCCCGACAGACGTCGAGAGCAGCGATGACGCAGGCAAGATTCCGACCTTGGTGCTCCCCGGACAGCGGTGAGCGCACGTCGAGTTCCTGTCGCCTCGGATCCGTCCGGACGATGACCCGACGCTGATGAAGCTCGCGGTCTATGTCTCCGAAAACCACCCGTACCGCATCCTCGGCGATGACCACCGGTGATCCATGGAGTCGTGCCTCCCGACGAATGACCTCGCGAAGCCCTTCGCGCTGCTCACCCACCACCACCGGCACACCCGGCTTGATGATTCCCGCTTTCTGGTAGCAGATCTCCTCCAGCGTCGTGCCCAGGTACTCCTGATGATCCATATCGATGGAGGTGATGATGGAGACAAGCGGTGTGATGACGTTCGTCGCATCGAAGCGACCGCCCATACCGGTTTCCAGCACCGCGATATCCACCGCCCGCTCGGCGAACGCGAGGAAGGCCATGACCGTCGTCACCTCGAAGAATGTCGCCTCGGTCTCGGCGATGAAGGGCTCGATGCGCTCATACAGCGCACAGATCTCCTCGTCCGTGATACACGTTCCGTTGAATCGGATGCGCTCATGGAAACGATGGATGTGCGGGGACGTGTACAAACCCACCCGCATCCCCTCTTCTTGGAGGATGGACGCAAGGGTTGCACACACCGATCCCTTGCCGTTCGTGCCGGCCACGTGGACATATCGCACGCGAAGGTGCGGATCTCCCATCTTCGCGAGTAGGCGGAGGGTTCGCTCCAGACCGGGCTTGATCCCGAAGCGATGCATGCTGAACAGGCGCTCCAGTATGTGTTCTGTCGTCATGTGATATCTTTGAATGATAAACGAATCGAGGGACCTGTGCGTCACGGCGCTTGGAAACTCAATGTACGACGTTCCTTCATGAAACGAAACCCCAAACGTGTGCTTCTCGGTATGTCCGGTGGTGTGGATTCCTCCGTGGCCGCCGCCTTGCTCGTGGAAGAAGGATACGAGGTCATCGGCGTCACCATGAAGACCTATCGCTATGAGGATGTCGGCGGCAATGTCGGGAACGATTCCTCCTGCTGTTCGCTCGATGGCATCAATGATGCCCGACGCGTTGCGATGCAGCTTGGAATCCCGCATTACGTGGTGGACTTCAGCGGCACGTTCCGTGAGCACGTCATCGATCCCTTCATCAACGAGTACATGAGCGGGCGCACACCGAATCCCTGCGTGCAGTGCAACATCCATATCAAGTGGGCGGAGATGCTACGCAAGGCGGATTCGCTCGGCGCGGAGTTCATCGCCACCGGTCACTACGCACACATCCGTTTCGATGACGCGCGCGGACGATACATGCTGTCGCGCGGAGGCGATACGCGCAAGGACCAATCCTATGCGCTCTGGGGATTGCCCCAGGAAGCGCTGTCACGAACGCTGTTCCCCCTGTCTCGGTACACGAAGGAGCAGTCACGCCAAGTGGCGGAACGTGTGGGACTCACCGTGGCGAAGAAGAAGGAGTCGTACGAAATCTGCTTCATACCGGACAACGACTACAACCGCTTCCTCCGGGACAACGTCCGGGACCTTGACGACAACGTCCGCGGGGGCGACGTGGTGCTTGACGACACGGTGATCGCCAAGCACGACGGCTACCCCTTCTATACGGTGGGTCAGCGTCGCGGTTTGGGAATCGCCCACGAGGAACCCTTGTTCGTCCTGAACGTGCTGTCGGATACCAACACCCTCGTCGTGGGTACGGAGGAGAAACTCCTGCACGCTCATCTTCGTGCAAAAGATGTCAACCTCATCGGTCGTGGCGACCTGTCGGTCCCGGAGGAACTCACGGTGAAAATCCGATACAAGGATGAAGGGGCCCGGGCGGTATGCTCGCTCGACGAACGCGGAGAGTTGACGGTGGATTTCCTCGAGCCGCGGCGCGCCATTACGCCAGGTCAGTCCCTCGTGATGTACGACGGAGACGATGTCATCGGCGGCGGTATCATTTCCGAGCGTTGGTGAGTAGCTCGTATTCACGGTACATCTTCCCTATCTCTTCGGACCATTCATGATGCGCACGCACGTACGCACGGGCCCGCAGCGACAACCGTTGCCGCCCGTCGACGTCCGTGAGCAGTCCGATGATATACCTCGCCTGCTCGGCGGGATCATCACTCACGTGCAGTCCGTCCTCTGCGGTCGCCTCCACGCCCTCCGCGCCGACATGCGTGGCAACGACGGGCAAGCCTGCCGCCATCGCTTCCATGATCTTGATACGGACACCGCTCCCCACGAATAGCGGACACACGAAGACCGACGCTGCGTGATAATGCTCCTGCATCACCGGCACATAGCCGAGTGCGTGAATGCCGCGGTCTTGAGCGTTCGTGAATTCCTCCGGGAGGTTCTTTCCGGGCAGGATGAGTCGCACCTGCGGAAGGTCGGCACGAACAAGCGGTAGGACCCGGGAGACGAACCATTGCAACCCACGGACGTTGTGTATCCACGACCAGGAAGCGGCAAGGATGAGGTCGTATGGTTCACTTTTACGATCATCGGCAGGCGACCATTCTGCGGTGTTCACACCCGCGGCTGCCGTCGCGATGCGGGCATCGGGTGCAAGCTCGCGAGCACGACGTTCATCCACACTGCTCATGGTCCACGAGATATCGCACGAGGCGATACACGCAGCTTCCGCCCTTCTGAGTTTTGTGGCCTGCGATTGCACGAACCAACGTCTGGGATCGCTCGCGGACAGACTGTCCGCATACCGTTGCCAGATCATCCACTCGACATTGTGCAAGCGCAACCCGACGGGCAGATCGTAGGCGCTCTTCAATGCTAGCGCCAGGGGCGCCATGGCCGTATGGTCGGCATGGACAAGGTCGAAGCGCTCCTTCTCGCACAACGCGGAAATGGCGGATGTCACCTCCGCCGACCCGTGCTTGCGCAGATACAGCGGCTGCGACGAGAGCACGGAGGATGCGACGGCCGCGACGGTATTCCGCGTGGAATGGCGGAGATGCACATGCCGGAAGGTGACACCCTCGTGAGTGCGCACTTCATCGCTGTTCACGTGTTCGTCCAGGGAAATCACCGTCATGTCGGCCCCGCATCGTGCCAGATGCTTCGTCACATTCCACATGCTGATCCGCCCGCCGTCGTCGGCAGGAAGCATGGTACGGGGAGTGAGTTGAAGGATTTTCATGCGCGGGATGTATTGTTCGCAAGATAGCATCGCAGAGCTGTTATTTTCGCGAGACGGCAGCGCCGGCGGGCGACCGCACCATCACTGATCATTTTCCATCGGAGTACCATGTACGGAGCATTTCAATCACACCTGGCCGGCGAATTGTCGTCCATCCGCTCAGCGGGACTGTTCAAGGAGGAGCGTATCATCACGTCCCCGCAATCAACGGAAATCACCGTAACCGGTCGGTCCGAACCTGTCTTGAATTTCTGCGCGAACAACTATCTCGGACTTTCCTCGCATCCTGATGTCATCGCCGCGGCAAAGCGGGCCTTGGACACCCATGGTTTCGGTATGTCGTCCGTGCGATTCATCTGTGGAACGCAAGATCTCCACAAGGAGCTTGAAGAGAAGATCGCGAGCTTCTGTCAGACGGATGATACGATTCTCTATGCCGCATGTTTCGATGCCAACGGAGGCGTGTTCGAGCCCCTTCTCGACGAGCGTGATGCGATCGTGAGCGATGAACTCAACCATGCTTCCATCATCGACGGTGTGCGCTTGTGCAAAGCCAAACGCTATCGCTACAAGAGCGGTAACATGGAAGAACTGGAGGCGCAATTGCAGAAGGCGCGGGAGGACGGTGTGCGCTTCATCATGATCGCCACCGATGCGGTGTTCAGCATGGATGGCACGGTCGCTCCTTTGGATCGCATCTGCGACTTGGCCGACAAGTACGAAGCCCTCGTCATGGTGGACGAATGTCATTCCATGGGCTTCATGGGCAAGAACGGTCGCGGCGTCGTGGAGATGTGCGGGGTGACCGGTCGCGTCGACATCATTACGGGAACCCTTGGTAAGGCGTTGGGAGGCGGTATCGGAGGATTCACGACGGGGCGCAAGGAAATCATCGAACTCCTCCGCCAGCGCTCACGTCCGTATCTCTTCAGCAACTCCCTCCCTCCCAGCGTGGTCGGAGCGAGCATCACCGTTTTCGACCTGCTGAGCTCGACGACGGAGCTTCGCGACCGGTTGGAGAGCAATACTCTGTATTTCCGCGAGCGTATGACGGCGCTGGGGTTCGACATCAAGCCGGGCACTCACCCCATCACACCGATCATGGTGTACGATGCGAAGAAGGCGCAGGATTACGCGCGGGCACTCCTCGACGAAGGCGTGTATGTGATAGGATTCTTCTATCCCGTCGTCCCCAAAGACCTTGCCCGAATCCGCGTGCAGATCAGTGCTGCGCACACGAGAGAGCAACTCGACCGGGCCATCGATGCGTTCAGCCGGGTCGGCCGGACCTTAGGTATCATTTCGTGACGGCGTTGATGCCCACGGTGATACGACGAGACACCAGAACGAACCAAGGAAAGAGGATATGATGACGCCGAACGAGATCCGGCAGATGTTGCTGGATGAGGATGAACAACTGAAGAGACTCCACGACATCGTCTCGAAGACCATCGAGGAAGAAGGATTGATCGTCGAGAATCTGCTTCATCCCGCCATCGAAACCTTGTCACCGGGACAGCGCCTATCGGATAAAGTGGCGCAGTTCGGCGGAAGTTGGGCCTTCATTCTCAGCTTCGTGGGGTTGCTGGTACTGTGGATAGCCGTCAACGCCTTCGTCCTTGCAGAGAAGGCGTACGACCCCTATCCGTTCATTCTCTTGAATCTCATCCTCTCCTGTGTTGCGGCATTGCAGGCCCCTATCATCATGATGAGTCAGAACCGGCAGGAGGAGAAGGATCGCCGCAGGTCCGAGAACGACTACATGGTGAACCTGAAAGCCGAACTCCAGATTCGCAGCTTGCAGCAGAAGATAGATTTGCTCTTCGAAAAGCAATTGAAAGCGTTGATCAATTCCCAGGCGGAGCAATTGACCATTCTCGAGGAATTGCAGCAACGATTCCTGAACGATAGTCGTGGTGATGACACGAAGTCCGGAACCCCCGGTTAGTACCGATCTTTCCGACGCCCGTGCGGTGGATGCATGTATCCGGATGCGTCGGCGTGCTTTCCGCGCATGTACAGGATAGCCTATCCTCTGCCGATAAACCACGTAGCGCCGACACCTGCTCGCGACTCGTTTTCACGATGTCATATTAGGAGTATTCGCTCGACGATGTGTGAGCGAAGACGTCCTCGAATCGCACCAGGAAAAAGAGACGTGATCGCCACAAGATTGTGGCGTTTTCACCGTCTACCTCGGCACAAACTGCTATTTTTGCGGGCAGCAAAACATCAATCACCCACTATCAACGAGCTTCGTCTTGAAACCTACAGATATTTCCGATCCGGAGTATTTTCACAAAGTAGTTGATTGTCAGTATGCGTGTCCGGCGCATACCCCCGTGCCTGAATATATCCGCCTCATCGCGGCTGAGCGCTACACCGAAGCCTACATGATCAACTGGGAATCGAACGTTTTCCCGGGAATTCTTGGCCGCACGTGCGACAGACCATGCGAACCCGCATGCCGTCGTGTCCGCGTAGAGGAAGAGCCGGTGGCGATCTGCCGATTGAAACGCGTGGCCGCGGATAACAAGAGTGGTGTGGAGGATCTCATCCCGAAGGGCCCGTTCCCGTCGAACGGAAAAAAGGTGGCCCTCATCGGCGGCGGTCCTGCATCGCTGACGGTAGCGCGCGACCTTGCCCCGCTCGGATATGAGATACACCTTTTCGATGAAATGGAATTCGGTGGCGGAATGATGCGTAGCCAGATCCCCTCGTTCCGTCTCCCCTTGTCCGTCCTGAATGAAGAAGTCGATTACGTCTTGAACATGGGTATCCACACCCACTTCAAGCACTATGTCTCCAGTCTGCGCGATGTCTTGGCCAAAGATTACGATGCGGTGTTCGTAGGAACAGGTGCGCCGCGCGGTCGAGATATCAACATTCCCGGACGGGAAGAGGCAGCGAAGAACATCCATATCGGAATCGAGTGGTTGGCGAATGTGGCCTTCGAACACACGGCCATCGTAGGAAAGAATGTCATTGTTCTTGGTGGCGGTAACACGGCTATGGACTGTTGCCGGACGTCACGTCGTCTTGGTGGCGAGAATGTCAAAGTCGTTGTGCGCAGTCCGTTCTCGGAGATGAAAGCATCGCCGTGGGAGAAGGAAGATGCCATGCATGAGGACATCCCCATCATCGACAACCATGTACCGAAAACGTTTGTCGTTGAGAACGGTGTTCTCAAGGGAATGACCTTTGAAAAAGTCAAGGCCGTCTACGACGAGAAGGGCAAGCGTCAACTCGTCCCCACCGGGGAGCCGGACGTGTTCATCGAAGCGGACGACGTCCTGGTGGCCATCGGTCAGGAGAACAGCTTCCCGTGGATCGAGCGCGATCTGGGCCTGCAATTCGACAAATGGGATATGCCCGTGGTGAACGAGTCATCGTTCCAATCCACGCTGCCCAAGGTCTTCTTCGGTGGTGATGCTGCGTTCGGTCCGAAGAACGTCATCACGGCCGTCGCGCAAGGTCACCAGGCGGCAGTGTCCATCGACCTCTTCTGCAACGGCAAATCCGTGCTCGAGCGTCCTGCTCCGTACACGAACCTTGTGAGCCAGAAAATGGGCATCCACGAGTGGATCTACGACAGTGCCGTCACGACGGATCAGCGCTACAAGGTACCGCATGCGGACAAGTCGATCACTCTTACGGACCGCAAGAAGGAAGTCGAACTGGGGTTCGATCGTTCGACCGGTTTTCACGAGGCGCAACGCTGCTTGAACTGCGATGTGCAGACCGTCTTCTCCGCTCCGCGCTGTATCGAGTGCGATGCGTGCGTGGACATCTGCCCCACGTCGTGTATCAACTTCACCGTGAACGGTGAGGAGGAAGACCTTCGCGGGCGCCTGTTGGCACCGGCCCTCGTGACAAGTCAGGACTTGTATGTGGCGGACGGATTGAAAACGGAGCGCGTGATGGTGAAGGATGAGAACGTCTGTCTGCATTGCGGACTATGCGCTGAGCGCTGTCCGACGGCAGCATGGGACATGCAGAAGTTTGTCTATCAAGTAATGAAGGCTGGAAATCAATGTCGAGTAATAGCATGAGCATCGTAACCAAGGTCAATGATTTTGTCGTCTCTTTCGCCAATGTGAACGGTACGGGATCCGCCAGTGCCAATACCATGTTCGCGAAGTCCATTTTCCGAATGGGCATTCCCATCTCAGCGAAGAACCTTTTTCCCTCGAACATTCAGGGTCTACCCACATGGTATGAAGTCCGTGTCAGCGAGAACGGCTATCTGGGGCGGCGTGCCGGAATCGACATGATGGTGGGCTTGAACGCACAGTCCTTTGCCAAGGATGTTCAGTCCGTGCTCCCCGGCGGATACTTCGTGTACGATTCGACGAAACTCATCCGCAAGGAGAACGTCCGTGAGGATATCACGTACATCGGCATACCGATGATGCAGATCTGCATGCAGGAGTATTCCGACCCTCGTCAGAGACTTCTGTTCAAGAACCTTATTTACGTGGGTGCGCTTGCACGCCTGATGAACATGGACCTTGACGTCGTTCGCGGTGTCATCGCCGACGAGTTCAAGAAGAAGCCGAAGCTCATCGAACCGAACGTGCATGCCATGCATCTTGGCGTGAAATACGTCGAAGAGCATTATCCCGAGCCTATCTCCCTTCGGTGCGAGACCCGTGACCTGGTCGGTGACAGCATCATGATCACCGGGAACTCTGCGTGCGGACTCGGTGCCGTGTATGCAGGAGCGACCGTCGCTGCGTGGTATCCTATCACACCGTCGACCAGCATGGTCGGAGGGTATGAGAAGTTTGCGAACAAGTTGCTGGTCGACAAAGAGACCGGTGAGAAGAAGTTCGCTGTCGTGCAGGCGGAAGATGAGTTGTCGGCTATCGGTATGGTCCTCGGTGCAAGCTGGAACGGTGCGCGGGCGTTCACGGCGACCAGCGGTCCCGGAATTTCCCTCATGAACGAGTTCATCGGCCTGGCGTATTTCGCCGAAGTCCCCACCGTGCTCGTCGATGTCCAACGTGCCGGTCCGTCCACCGGCATGCCGACCCGTACGCAACAATCCGATGTCCTGCTCTGTGCCTATGCCTCGCATGGCGACACCAAGCATCCGCTGCTCTTCCCCAGTACGCCCAAAGAAGGCTTCGACATGATGGGTACCGCCTTCGACCTTGCCGAGCAACTGCAAACGCCGGTCATCGTCATGACGGACTTGGATCTGGGAATGAACGATCATATGTCGCCGGCATTCACGTGGGATCCCACGACGGTGTACAATCGTGGTAAGGTGCTAAGCGCCAATGATCTGGAGAACATGAAGGAATTCGGACGCTATCTCGATGTCGACGGCGACGGGATTCCCTACCGTACCATTCCCGGCACGCACCCGACCAAGGGGTCGTTCTTCACGCGTGGTTCTTCGCGCGATGAGTATGCGCGCTACACGGAAGACGGCGCCACCTATGTACGGAACATGGACCGGCTCCTCAAGAAGTGGGAAACCGCGAAGAACCTGGTTCCGGGGCCCGAGTTCTATCAGGAGCAGAACTCGCATTCCATCGGCATCATCTTCTATGGAACGACAGCGTATCCCGCGCTGGAGACGATGGATATCCTTCGTGACGAGGGAGTCCTTGTCGACGCCATGCGCATCCTTGCCTTCCCGTTCAGCGAGAAGGTGTCCGAATTCATCGACGCCCACGAAACCGTCTATGTCATCGAACAGAACCGTGACGCCCAGCTTCGGACGCTGCTCATGGTGGAATGCGACGCGGACCCCAAGAAGTTGCGAAAGATCCTGAACTACGACGGCATGCCGATAACGGCGGCAGCCATCGCAGGAACGATCATGGCGGAGCACGAAGTAGAACAGAGCAAGTAATCAACCAAGAAACCTCAACAGCACGTACCTATGTCATTCATCAAGCCTCAGTTTTCGCACCCTCAACTCCCCAAGAACTCCTTGGGATATTCAAGAAAAGATTACGAAGGTGTGATTTCCACGTTATGCGCAGGATGCGGTCACGACTCCATCAGCGGAGCCATCGTTCAGGCGTGTTATGAGATGAACGTGGAGCCCCATCGTGTGGCGAAGCTTTCCGGTATCGGATGCTCCTCGAAGACACCGAATTATTTCCTCAACAACTCGCACGGTTTCAACTCCGTTCACGGTCGCATGCCCTCGGTGGCAACGGGTGCCAACCTGGCCAACCGCAATCTCCTGTACTTGGGCGTGTCGGGCGATGGTGATACGGCCTCGATCGGCATGGGACAGT
Source organism: Kapaibacterium sp. (SeqCode) (assembly GCA_040398805.1). Classification (GTDB taxonomy): domain Bacteria; phylum Bacteroidota; class Ignavibacteria; order Kapaibacteriales; family NICIL-2; genus JBBATK01. Next base: position 461,997 of record JBBATK010000001.1, read on the forward strand.
TCGTGCATGCCATTCGCCGCTCGTTGAACATGACCTACATCGTCATGAACAACGGTTGTTACGGTTTGACGAAGGGACAGGACTCGGCCACCGCCGATGCAGGCTCGAAGAGCAAGGCCGGTTCGGTCAATCCTTTTGCATCGATCGACCTTTGTGCCATGGCCATCCAGCTTGGCGCGAGCTTCGTTGCGCGAAGTTTCAGCGGCGACAAGACGCAGCTTATTCCCTTGATAAAAGCGGCCATGTCACATCATGGTTTCGCGCTTCTCGATGTCGTTTCGCCGTGTGTCACCTTCAACAACAACGAAGGATCCACAAAGAGCTACGACTTCGTCCGTGATCATGAGGCGGCCCTCTCGGAAGTGGGATTCGTTCCCCTGAGAACGGAGATCACCGTTTCGTACGAAGATGGCGGTGCGAAGATGGTGGAACTGCACGACGGATCGCATGTGGCGCTACAGAAGCTTTCGTCGGACTACGATCCCACGAACCGTGATTCCGCGATGAACGCGCTCGAGCAATCGAAGTCGCGTGGTGAGATTCTCACGGGCCTCATGTACATCGACACGGAATCCCGCGACCTTCATGACATCATCGCTACGTGCAAGAAGCCTTTGAATGAACTCACAGAGGCGGATCTCATGCCGTCGGTCGAGCAGTTGAGTGCCATCAACGCGGACCACCGCTAAGACGTCGCGGAGAGACGTACCTGAGGGTGCTTACAAGACAGTGGAATCGAATGACTAGGCCAGGGGTGATCCTATCAGATCATCCCTGTTCTTTTTCTGATGAACCATTCGATGGCGAAGCACGCGAGGGCCATAGCGAGGACTTCGGCCATGGACCCTAAGTCCCACTCGGTCGTCCGTGTGATGCTGCGCTTCGTGAAGCGCTCGTTCGACCGTAGGTCGTCGAGGAACGAGCCGACATCATCCACTGAGTAATACTTCCCGCCGGTGCGTTCAGCCAGAGCTCTCAGCAATCCCGCATTCAAGCGCAGGTTCTGGAACTCGAGCGGAAGGTTCCCCACGCTGAATCGGCCGGCATCTTTGCCATACGGACGCGAGTCGATCATCGCCGTACCGTTGAAGGAGTAATCCCCCGGAGCCAAGCCCTCCACACTGCTGCCATACTGACCGTTGCCCATCGGAGTCAGGTTGATCGTCCGCTGTTGCGATCCGGCGGCAAGGGTGACCGTGATGGATGCATCTTCGACGGGAACCATCGCGTCGTTGTAGACCTGAGCTTGAAAGCTCACCGTCTCGCCTCCGGCATAGAACGAGCGTGATGTGCGGATGCGCACTTTCCGCTCGTCGTCGTCCGTACTCAACCATTTGGACGAGTTATTCAGAAGCACGGAAAGCACATCGGTGGCATTCGCCGTTCCACGCGTCTTATCGAGTGCCGTCCCCAGAAGTTTCCATCGGAACAGACCGTATCCCAGGACGGCAATGCACTTGGAGCGATCGACGTTACGGGTGACGATGAGGGGCTCGCCAAGCGACACGTTGTTGACCCTCATTCCCGCAACGACGCGGGCTTCCGGCTTGACCCGCACGAAGGTCTCCGTTCGGAAGATCGGCGGTAAGGAGTTCCACACCGACGCATCGTCGGATGTTCCGTTCACCCGCAGAAGAGCGTGCGACTCATCGCCCTGGGCGACGTCCATCGTCACGGCGAATTCCTGAGGACGTGCCGATTGGACGGTGAACGGCAGTACCGACTCGAACTCGCGAAGCTTGCCGTAGTCGCAATTCTGAGAGGCCACGAAAAGAAGCGGCTTCTTCGCCCGCGTGATCTCCGCAGCGAGAAACCGCACGAGCGACGCCGATGTCGACGCAACGGGAAATCCGATGAAGACGACGAGATCCGCCTCGCGCACGGCGCTTTGCGAGCCCGCATCGTCGTACACTTCCGAGCCCGACTTCTGGATGATGCTCTTCAGGGAGACACCTTGCATGGACTCGAAGGCGGAGCGGATGAACGCTACGTCCGGGCTCGGCGCTCCGGCCACGATGAGCACTTTCCGCTTGTCGTCCTTGATCGTGACAAACTCGTCGACGGCGTTATTACGGTCTGTCAATTCGCCGTCCAATGCGTCCACACGCGCCGTGATCTTGTGTACTCCGGCAGCCGCGGTCTTGTATTGAAACAGATGCGTCACGATATCGCCCTCGTGTCGGATAGGCAGCATCGCACTCTCGACCGCGTTACCGTTATCCAACAACGTCAGGCGCGCATCCACGCCTTTGTACCCGTGGGAACGCACGGTCACTTGGACAGGCAACACCGCATTGACGAAGCCGATATCGTTCGTGACGACTGCCGTCACGGAGACATCCTTGGCATCCGACGTATCACCGATCCCTATCACATACACGGGCTTACCCAACTGTTCCGCAGCGACGACGGGATTCGCGCCGGACGTATAGGCACCGTCCGAAACCAGCAAGACCGCTTGCGTATTGTCCCTCTCGGCATTCTCCTGGACATAACGGACGGCACGATCGATATCGGTGCGCTGTCCGTTCCATTTCCACTCCGCAGGGCTCTGCGCCGGTAACGCACGGACCGTTTCGTCGAAACCGTACACCGACACGTCATCGCCAAGCTCGTTCCACCGAGAAGCTGTGAATGCGGACTGCATGTCGGCACGCCGGTCGCGTCGCGCATCGCGTTGAATCATGGAAAGGGATTGATCGACAAGCATGGTCAGTCGCGGTGCGTCCGACGACGATCTCAAGAGCGTAAGGACGGGTTCGAACAACGTGATGATAAGAAGGGCCAGACCAAGGGTCCGCAATGCCGTCAGCACGAGGCGTCGTGCCGGCGTGATGACCGGCTGAGTGACGCGGTAATACCACGTGCTTACAAGGAACGCAGCGCCGAGGGCGATGATGACCAACCACCAGGAACTATTGAAGGCGAAATCGAATGAAGACATGGAGGACGAGTGATTGCGTATCGAGAGCTTTTTTTTGAAAAAAAATGCACGACTTTCGAGCAGGTGGCCACAAAAGTACATAACCTTTGTCCAGTGTCGGGTGAATGTCTATTTTTGCAACCTATTCGGGGTGTGGCTCAGCCCGGTAGAGCACCTCGTTCGGGTCGAGGGGGTCGGAGGTTCGAATCCTCTCACCCCGACGAATAGACATCATGAACGCCGCATCAGGCCTTCAGATGGAAGAAATGAAAAAGTCTGCCCTTGGGCAGACTTTTTTCGTATCCACGACGGACATTCCGTGCGCATCCATGGAAGAGAGTACCCCTACATCGTCCGTCGCCCATACCGGCTCGCAACCCGGATCCCAGGGTCGTGCGTTCTTCGCGGGACTCGATACCCTGCGCTTCCTCGCGGCGATGCTCGTGGTGCTTGCTCATGGAGAGGCCATCCGCGCCCACCGCGGTCTACCCAATATTCTCAACTGGAGCATCTTCCACAACGGCTCTTTGGCCGTGTCGTTCTTCTTCGCTCTCAGCGGGTTCCTCATCACGTATCTCTTGACCGACGAACGCGACCGCTTCGGCACGATATCCGTTCGACTCTTCTATCAACGGCGCGCATTACGCATCCTGCCGTTGTACTTCCTTCTCGTCCTCCTGGGCACGATCCTCATTCCCTCCCTTCTTCCATTCCTCGGGATACGCTATTCCATTCCGTACGACCCGCAGGGAGTGATCATGTGGTATGTAGCGTTGATGCCCTTTGTCGTCAACATCCACTACGATGTGTTCGTCATCGGCCCGCTCTGGTCCATCGGGGTCGAGGAGTGGTACTACTTCCTCGTGGCACCGGTCGTGAAATACGTCGCTCAGCGCATCCACATGGTGTTCCTCGCCGTCATCATCGTCCGCCTGGGACTTCTCTGCTGCGTCGATGCGAATCTCGTCACCGGTCCCACAGCGGGACTCGTCACGATCCTCTCGTTCGAGTGCATGGCGGCAGGGGGACTGGCGGCTTTGTTCGTGCGCAGACAGCGGGGAACGTCCGGATGGCCGGGATTCGTTGGACCTCGCTACGCATGGCCCCTCGTGCGGTACGTCGTCTATACGGTCCTGGCACTACGGATCCTCATGCATTTCACGATCGCCGACATCCTGCCTGTGTATCGGACCATCACCGACTCATACACGGGTACCGCGCTCCTCGACATGGCGCTGTTCACCACGCTCGTCGTTGATGTGACGACAAGGAGCGTTCGCGGCGACTCATCGGTGTTTCGATGGATGGAACGTTGCGGGGAATACTCGTATGGTATCTACATGTACCATAATCTCGTGGCATTCGCTCTCACATTCGGTTTGCACTCGTTGTGGCAACGGCTGCCTCTTGCTTGGGGGATTCTTCTGTATCACGGTGCCTTGGGTTTCGCGACCCTAGCGATCGCGATCATTTCAAAAAAGACGTTCGAACACGTCTTCCTTGTCCGGCAGCGGCGGCCAGCTCTTCCCTAGTTACTCGCAACGGCGCATAAACGCTGCATCTCCAGCTGGGCGTCGTTCAGGGCAGCTTGCGGTTCCTTACGTCCGTACAATGCTTCCACGACGGCGTTCTCGATGACGGCCTCCATCTCCAGCCATTTTGGATGGACCGGCGTCATGCGGGCATGAAGCAATTGCGCCGCGAAAACCTTTCGTATGGGATGCGAGACGAAATACGAATCGTTGAACCCCTCCTTGGCGGCGGGAAAACCGGCTTCCGTGACCTGCTTGCAGAAGGCAAGCGCGTTCTTGGCGTTCGTGAGGTAGGTGATGAAGGCGTGCGCCAGCGTTTTCTGTTCCGATGCTGCACTGATAGCCAGGTATTCACCTCCGGCGAAGGAGATGCCCGGAGCGCCTGCCCTTGCGGAGGGCAGCGGCATGACCGAGTACTCCAGAAGCGGATTCTCTCTCCCTATCTTGTCAGCGAGCCACCCGCCGGAGTTCCAGAATGCCAGGTGTCCTTGGGCGAACTGACCATCGAGCTGTTTCTGCGTTTCGATCATGCCCGCTCGTGACAATTGAACGTACATCGAAAGCGCTTCGACATTGGCTAGGGAATTGACGACAGGTCTGCCATTTGCATCGAGTACATCGCCGCCGTATGACCAGAAGAACGGAAGAATCTTCTTATACAGGCGATGGCCATCCGCCCCGTTGGCACCGAACCCATGATCTTCGCCGGAGAGCGATACCTGCTCGGAAGCGCGAAGCACGTCCGACCACGTTGCGGGCGAGGCCGAGGCACCGGCCTTTTCGAGGAGCTGTCTGTTCACATACATCACGCGCGTATCGACAATCCATGGCAGAGCGAACACCTTCCCGCTCCAGCGGGCCGGTTCGGTGGACCATTCGAAACAGCCGTCGAGAGACGTGGGCTGGATGGAATTGAGATCGGCCAAAACGCCGGACGATGAGAACTGCGCCACCCAGTCCGAGCCGAATTCAACAACGTCCGGCGCAGTCCGCGAACTAAAGGCGGCAATGAGTTTCGTCTTTCCGTCATTCCAGCTCAACTCCGTGCACTCCACCTTGCAATTGTTTTGTTTTTCAAAGACTTCTATCAATTGCCGAAGAGCTTGCTTTTGCGACGGTTCGCTCCAGAAATGCCAAAATCGCACGACACGATCCGAGGATGGAGTGTCCTTTGAGCACGAGGTGAGCACGACCGTACATACGACGATGAGGAGACGGAAAGCGGAAGTTCTCATAGGCGAAACGTAGATGTGGGACGAGGGTGTGGTCAATGGGCGGAACGACGGCGTCGTTGCGAGCGCGAACCGGAGGGTTGACACTTTCCGGAGCCGGAAAACAGCAAGTCTACAAACATGAACCGTCGGGGAGCGGAAGGAGAGAGATTCGAACTCTCGGTACCGTTTCCGGTACACACGCTTTCCAGGCGTGCCAATTAAGCCACTCTTGCATCCTTCCGAAGAGCTGCAAATATACATAGGGACATTGAAGCACCAAGGGTGAAAGACCGATAATCGTGAAGAAGCGGAGTTTCCGCGTCGCCGTACCTGCGCAGCACCTTTTCTATGAAAAAAAAATCACGGGAGAAGGCCCGAACGCTTGTCTCCATGCGGTTTGCAGTCGAAAATTAGGAGATGTGGTTATACTCCGATAAAGTAACTTTGCGCCGGACGTGTTCCGGGCTTGAGAGGCTCAATGGATAAGCACAACAGAAGAACATTTCTTACATCCGCAGTCCTGATGTCTGCGGGGTCGATTCTTGCGCAGTCGGCACCCGTTCGAAAGTCATCGGCTTCCGGCTCGATTGCGTCGAAGTCATTCGTGCGTCCGGACGAGCTCATCCTCCCCGCCTCGTTGCGCAAGGGCAGCACGATTGCCGTGACAGCTCCTGCGAGCGGCGTGAACCGCGCGGAACTTGAGTCCGGTTTGAGCTTTCTGCGCGCGCAAGGCTTCAATCTTGTGTTGGGACGTCATGTGGGGTCCACCGTCAATTACCTTTCCGCGTCCGATAAGGTCAGAGCGGAGGAGTTCAACGAGTTCGTACGACGTCCCGATATCGACGCCATCATCTGTGCACGGGGCGGGTACGGTGTCACTCGCATACTTCCTGATATCGATTACTCTGCCATCAGAGCGAATCCGAAAGTGATCATGGGGTATAGCGATATCACCGCCCTTCTCGTGGCCATCTATGAACGTTCGAGAATCGTCACCTACCACGGTCCGGTATGTTCGTCGTCGTTCGATGAAACTACAAAGTCATCGTTCCTCCACGTCACCGTAGACAATTCGCTGAACGACAACTTGGATGGCGCGAAGTCGGTGATGTACTCCTCGGATGATCTGGAAGTACTTCACAGCGGGACGGCGGAGGCGCGACTGGTTGGTGGTAACCTTGCGACCATCTGTTCGACGCTTGGCACTCCTTTCGAAATCGACACGAGAGGTGCCATCCTGTTTTTGGAGGACATCGCGGAGGAGCCGTACCGAATCGACCGTATGCTCACGCAGTTGTGGCTGAGCGGGAAGTTCGACGAGGTTCGCGGCGTCGTGCTTGGAGTCTTCAAGAGTTGCGAGGGTCTGCGTCGGGCTCCCAACACTCCGACGATGTCGCCGAGTTTGAAACAAGTATTCCGAAGCCGCTTTGCGAGCATGAATGTTCCCGTCCTTTCGGGGTTACCGTTTGGACATGTCCGGAGCAAACTCACCTTGCCGATCGGCGTGCGGGCCAAGATGGATTGCAGCACCAAGACGTTCAGTCTACTGGAAGCAAGTGTTGCCTGACGGTCAGAGTATGTAAGTAATGACGGATCATTTTCTTCAAGAGGTTTTTGTGAGAGTATCACATCGTTTTCAACCTACGCGGGTATTTGTCGCTGTGGTCATGTTTTGTTTGACACAGTTAGTACCGCAACTTCACGCGCAGTACTTCACCGTGTATGGCATCGACGATTCGAACTTCCCTCGCATGCGTGCGCGGTTCGTGGCGTTGGATGCGGCGGGCAAGGAAATGCGCAACTTCTCGAACAACGAATTCGATATCCGGGAGAACGGCGTCTCCATGCAAGGATCGTTGACCATCGACTGCAAGGATACGGCCGTCGAACCCGCGGCGAACGTCGTGTTGATTCTGGACCGCAGCGGTTCCATGAGCACCATCGTCGATACGGCGACCAAGGCGACCCGCATGGATTGGGTCATATCCGGAGCGACGACCTTCGTCAACACCTTCAAGTTCAACCCGCCGTCCGAAGTGGCCGTCATATCGTTCGGCACGTTGCCGACCTTCGAGAGTCCGTTCCGGACCACGGCTCCTCCGCTTGTCGACGTCATCTCGAAGCTTCGTCCGCAAGGAGGAACCAACTATAATCCCCCGATGCTCGACACATCGTTCGGCGCCATCAAGCTTCTGGCTGGTCAGCGGCCCGGAGTCCGACGCATCGTCATCTTCCTCACCGATGGTCAGCCGGACAAGGATCCTCTCACGGACTCCATCACGAAGCTGTGCAACCAGCAGAGCATCCAGTTCTACGCTATCACGATCGGAACGAAGATGAACAAGGATCTTCAGACCATCGCTCAGAAGACGGGTGGCAAGGCGTTCGAAGCGAACACCAAAGACGACCTCATCGCCATCTATCGTCTTATCGCACTCGAAACGGAAATCAAGCAGAACTGTTACATCGAATGGACAGCGCCATATTCGTGTAACCAGGCAGGCAGAATCAGGGATCTGTCCGTGACCTTCAAGCGGATGAATCCGCCGATCACCTCGGAGCCGCAGTACATCGCTCCTACACGCTCCGTGGCGAACATTTCCGTCTCCTCGTCCTCGTTGTTCTTCGGCGACCCGGCACCGGGAGGAACGTCCACACAAACGGTGACGATCAAAGCGGAGAACGCTCCGCTCATCCTGACGGCATTGAACCCAACACCGCCGGGATTCTTCACGGTGATAAGTTATGGTGGAGGTAAGACCCTACCCGATACTATCAAGATCGGTCAGACCAGAGATGTCACGATACAGTTCACGCAAGGTTCGCAGAAGGCATACCGCCAGGCGTCATTGATCGCCAGCGGTTCGCCGTGTCCGCCGACCGTCAGTCTTTTCGGCGGACTCTCGACAGTCCAGGTCGTCTCACCGAACGGCGGAGAACTCTATGCAACCTGCGACACGGTCACCATACGCTGGGCCGGCGTCGATCCGAAACAGAGCGTGAACATCTTCTATGCGCTGGATGGCGACGCTGCCAAACCCACGTGGCAATTGCTTAAGCAGAACGCGACGGGCCTGGCGTATAAGTGGTATCCGGCCATCCGCGGAAAGAGACTTCGTTTGCGCATGACGGCGCAACCAGCTCCGAGCTATCTGTGGACCAGGTCGCTGGGAAGTCCGCAGTTGGACACCTGTCGTTCCATCGCTCTCGATGCGACACAGAATTTCGTTCATGCAGCAGGCGTTTTTGCCGATACGTTGAAAGTCAATTCTTCGAACAAAACTTTCCCTGCCTTCGGTGGCCGCGACGCGTTTGTGAGCCGGTTCGATTCCGATGGCAACCTGATCTGGGTGCAGACGGCCGGTGGCTCAGGAGATGAGGGGTGTGCGGCCATTGCAACGGACAACACCGATGGCATCTATGCGACAGGGTATTTCACGAGTAAAGCGGTACAGTTCGGCTCTACTCAACTGACATTGCCGCCGCTCGACCAGGTGAACTTCTTCATAGCCCGTTACGACGCTGCCGGAAATGCCACATGGGTACGTACCGGCGGCGGAACCACGACGAGTAATGGATATGCATATGCCGATTCGATCGCGTATGAGAACGACTCGATTTACGTGTACGGAAAATTCAAGAACAAGCTTCGTATCAATGGCTATGCGGCAAGCCCCGGATATCTGGAAATCAGTCGAGCAGCGACGACAACCGCACCGCCGTACAAATTCACGGCATCGTTCGACAAGTCCGGCAACATCGGATCGCTTGTCGAGGGATACCGCGCCCACAAGTACACCGATTCGACGGAATCGGACAAGAACGGCAACCTGTATGATGCGGGATATTTCAAGGGCACGCAGAACAACGGTGGGGCATCGGTGAACCTGACAAGCCGTGGTGACTTTGATTGCTTCATACGCAAGTTCGGCGGTCAACCCGGAAGCTCCGATTCCAGCGACGGGGTGTTTACGGTCTCCTCTCCCCAATTGTCGTTCAAATCAACCGTTCTCAACTGCCCCACCACGTCGGTCGGCCAATCCGCCAGCGCGACGTTCTCTGCGGAGCTGTGCAACAGTGGTGATATTCCCCTGCTCATTCAGAACAACGGATCGATCATCACGGGTCCGCACAAGGACGATTTCAAACTGACGACGAACTATGACGGTAAGGTCCTGTATCCCGGCGACTGCCTCCCGATAGAGATCTCTTTCCAACCGCAAACCATCGATGGTGCGCGAACCGCCACGCTTCAGATAGCCAGCACCTGCGGTCCTGCCGCCATGGTGGAGCTGCAAGCGACAGCCTTACCTCCGTGCCGCTTCGAGCCGAATTCTCCGTACATCGGTTGCCAAAGTGTCAATCTCACGAAGACGGTTGTCGACCCCTGTATCATCAGGAACATGGCCGCGAACGATTACGGTGGAACGGTAACATTGATCGGCGTCAACCCCGATGAATTCTCGGTCGTTCTCACGAAGACCGGAGATACCGTGGCTTTCGGCAAGGCTCCGGTTCCGTTCACTCTGCAAAAGAACGGTGCCTGCCTGCCTGCGGAGATCCTCTTCACGCCCAAAGGCTCGGGCACGAGAACGGCTGTGCTGAAGTTCGATATTCCGTTCGAATGCGGATCCGTAGCCCAGATCAACCTTGTCGGCTGCGGCATCGCGCCTCAGGTGAGGGTGGACCCGGTGGACTTCCGGCTCCGCCGCGTGCGCACATCGAACAGGCTCACGGCCACCATATCTAATCCGGACTCGCTGGATGCCTTGGTGTCGAAGATCGCGCTTGCGACCCCGGATGCGAACTTCACGATCGACCCCGCCTCTGTCCCCACTCTTCCGTACAACCTGAAGAAGGGTGCAAGCATCAATGTCGATATCGTCTACGTCCCGCAGACGATCGGTGTCCACACGAATAGCATCAATGTCGAGGTGTCGGGCAACACGACTCCGCTGCAGGGTTCCGTCCGCGGTGAGGGATTCATTCCGACAATGATTTCCTACGACCTGAGTTTCGCGGCAAGTCCCGTCGGTGTGGCTGCTCCGACGCGACCGCTTGTCATTCGCAACACCAGCTCGAACGCTCCGCTTCAAGTGAAAGCCGTGAGCAACCCGGACAATCCCCGCTTCACCTTGGATCGTGTACCGGCTCCGGACACGGTGATCGCTCCCGGTGACTCCATGGTGGTGACCGTGACGCTCGTGCCTGCGGCTGGAGCGAACGTGGGACGCGTAACCATCAGCACCGATGCGGCCGAAGGTCCATCCACGTCTCCGAAGGTCGATACGATCATCACGATGCGTGGTGAAGGCCTGCAAGTGGATATCGACCCGCAGCCTTCACAGTTCGGCGATGTTCTCTCGTGCGATTCCACGCAAACCCGCACCGTCGCCATCACGAACAGCGGCGTCAACGCTATAGATGTCACGATTTCCGCCGGCGGGGCCACCACGGCATTCGACGTCCAGCCCAGACCGGGTGTCGTCAATCTGGCAAGCGGTCAGAAGGTCACGTACACGGTGCGCTTCCGTGGTAACAGCGGAACACATTTCATGAATCTGGATTTCATTCTGCCCACGGGTACGGTTCTTCGGACGTTCTCGGCGAAAGGGGTGACGACTCCGGTGACGATAACCAGTGTGCCGACACCGTTCCAAGTGAACGGCAAGAGCAACTACCCCATCACCATTTCCACCGCCGCCCTGAATGGTGTCAAGGTCCAGCGTGTCGAATTCGATGTGACAATCGACAGCACATCGGTACTCTTCGATGCCGTGCGCTTCGCATCGTTGTATGCAGCGCCGGTGAACGGGTGGACGTGGACGTATACGCAGACGGGCACGATGAGCTCCACCATTCACATCGTAGGGACGAACCCCACGGGATTCACGGGTGGTACGGAAACGTTCAACCTTCCGTTGTGGTTGCTCCAAGTATACGTGGAGTCCATTCCCGTCACGGTCACATGGGCCAGCTCGCAAGAGTATCCGTGCTTGATTCCGACGGTCACCAACGGTTCCATCGTCGCGAAGGTCGCCTGCTTCGCTGCGGGTTCGAAGATCGAACTCAGTGCCACGACGTTCGGCATGCTCATGTCGCCGAATCCGGTGACGGGCGGTACGGTCAACGTGGATTTCAGCATCGGCATCGACGACATCGCATGCGCGGTGGATCTGTATTCCTCACTCGGCGAACATGTTGCGAACATTCGTCGAGGAACCGTGAAGAGCGGAGTCTATCATGAAGAAGTGGATGTTTCCGGCATACCCAGTGGCGTCTACGTCGTCCGTATGAGTGCCGGACCATACACGGAATCCCGATTGATCAACATCGCTCGCTAAAACATTTTCGGGTCATACACCACGAGCAGGACCTCATCGGTCCTGTTCGTGTATTGTGTGGAGCTCTCGACGGTCAATTATTCGTGGTTTCTCCATACCGGTTACCCATACATGAAGCTTCTCCTTCTCATAGCCATAGTCAGCGTCGTCGTCCCCTACTCGCTCGTTTCCCAGGCGAATGTCCGGAACTTCTATCTGTACAACATCGATACGAGCGCATTTCCCCGCGTCACTGCCAACGTCTACGCACTCGACAACGCCAATCAACGGTATAAGAATCTGTCTGTTACCGACTTCGATCTCTTCGAAAACGGTTCACAACGGGATGCGACGATGACGTTGAATTGCGACACGAGCGCGACTCCCCTTCCCATCGCCGTGTGTCTGGCCCTCGATCAGAGTTTCAGCATGGCAAACAAGACGCCCGCCGGTGATACCTATTGGGACTGGGTCAAAGCCGGAGCACGGGCATTCATCGATAGTCTGCGCATGACACCTCCCACGTGTGTCGCTATCACCTCATTCGGCGGCACGGCGTATGTAAGAGCGCCATTCCAAACAACGAAGCCGCCCTTGTATGCCGCACTGGATCAGATACCTATCGAGGGAGGGACCAATTACGACGAAGCCTTCCTTAATCTGAGCTCTCCATCTCAGTCCGCTGCGGCCGTCACCGTCCTTCGTAATGCACCGGCCATGCTAAGGCGCTTCATCGTCATCCTGACCGATGGACAGCCGGACAGACCGCCGTCAAAGCAGCGTATCATCGATTCCTGTGTGGCGAACGGCATCACCGTCTATGCTATCAACCTCTTTACGACGAAGACCCCGAACATCAATGTGGATTTACAAGAGATCGCAACCAAGACTAATGGTCGCGCGTTCCTGGCCCGCTCGAAAGCCGATCTCATGTCCATCTATCGACTCATCGTCCAGGAAGCTCAGAGGAACATCGACTGTCGTCTGTCATGGGTGTCGACGCCGGGATGCACCCAGCAGAGCAGACTCCGCACTCTTCGTGCTGTGATCCGCAAAGGAACCTTCACCGCTACGTGGAATGGTAGTTACACAGCCTCGTACAATAGTCTGGCAAACCCTATCCCCTCTGTCTCGACACTCGCATTCTCCGATCCCGGTTCAGGCGAAAAAGTCAGAAAGACCCTCACTGTTCGAGCGCCCATCGGTAACACCATCCGTGTGGACAGATTCGTCAGCGGACTCCCCGGAGTGTTCACGGTGGTATCAACGAGCAGACCGCTTCCGTGTACGCTCTCCGGCGCACAAACTCTCGATGTGATCGTGGAGTTCACTCAGACCGTCACGGGGACCCTGCATAAGTCCACACTATCGATTCAAGGTTCGCCTTGCAGTCAGACCGTTGCTCTCAACGTCATCATTCCCGTCCTCAAACTGGAAACCCCCGTGGGAGGAGAAACGATCAATGGTTGCGATTCCATTCCGATCCGCTGGAGCGGTATCGCTGAAGATGAAGCGATCACCGTGATGTTTTCCCGCGATAACGGCGCTCGTTGGAACGTCCTCGACAACGAAGCATACGGCCTTAACTACCACTGGACCAATAACCTCGAACATGATGCAGGTACGCAGGTTCCTTTCGCCTATAAAGTCAAGGTCCAGAGGAGTACCCCACGTTGGCTTGCCGGTATAGGCGGCACTGGCAATGAGACCGCCACGTGCCTCACGTACAGTAAAGGAACCGGACTCCTCTCGATCGGAGGCTCGTTCGAGGGAACCATGTCGTTCGCCACCACCGTCGTGAGCTCTGCCGGAGCGAAGGATGCTTTCCTCGCCCGCCTCAATGTAAACGGTGTGCCGCGAAGTGTGCTCCGCATCGGCGGTAGCGGCAATGAGGAGATAACAGCGGTTGCGGCGGACAGCATGACGAATACCATCGTTGTCGGTACCACCACGAGCGCCAGCCTTCAAGTAGGAGATTCCACGTTGTCCTTCAGTAAAGACAACCGCATCTCCTCCTTCATCACGTCCATCGACAGCGCAGGTAAAACACGGTGGGTGGTAGGTCTGGGAGATACCACAGGGACGAATAGCGGCGAGTTCCGTGCCACGGGCGTCCTGGTGAAGTCCGACAGTTCCATTATCGTGGAAGGTTATGTTTCCGGAGTCATCTCTTCGTTATACTCCCCATCATCAACAAGTCCTCGTCTTGGACACGACGCACCCACAGTAGCATCGTTCCCATTGACGGTCGAGATATCGAAGAAAGGCGTGGTAACTCGGATGCTCGACGGCTTCTTCGCACCGGCGTCGAAGACATCGACAACGACAGCGCTTATCGGTAATGAAACGTATCAGGTAGGCACCTTCAGTGGCACTACGGTCGCAGGACGTTTATCCGTGAATTCCCGTGGCGGTACCGACGGCTTCATCCGCGCAGCCACCTTGAATCCGGGTACCGACCAGTCCGCCAAATCCTTCCGCATTCAAGCGCCCCTTGTCATCTTCGAAGTTCAGCAACTTGATCTTCCGAGCGTCGAGGTCGGAACCACACGGAATTTCTACGTGGGTCAGCCCATGCGTAGCGCCGGCAGCGTTCAGTTGGCGCTTGCCACGTTGGAAGCAGTGGGAACGGATAGTCTGGACTTCACCGTCGATCCCCCGCTCGCACCCGGTGTGATTCAACCGTTTTCCAGTCCGGAGCTGCGTATCTCCGTGACTCCCCAAGCCGTGGCCCGTCGTCAACGCTTCGCCTACCTTGTCGCCTATGCAGCATGTTCGGAGCCGGCATTCATTCGACTCCGCTCGTATGCAACCTTTCCGAGTCTGAGCATGACGAATGTCGACTTCGGCCGCCGTCGCATCGGTTCGATCCAGACGGATACGATCTTCCTGACGAATGCCGACGCGGGAACGATTCCTTTGCGGGGACTGCTTGACTCCGCCAATACCTCAATGGCGTTCTCGCGGGTGCAATCCATGCCGTCCGATTCCCTCCTTAAGGGAAAATCGACGTTGCCGCTCATCATCGGATTCACGCCCCGACGTATCGAGAACGATTCACTCGTCGTGCGCATCGACAGTTCCGGAGCGGTTCCGGTAGCTGTGCGCGGCGTCGCCCGCGGGTCGGGATTCCTCCCCCGTTGCACTTCTGCAGGCTTCGTGTTCAAGCCGGTCATTGTGGGCTCCGTATCGGTGGAGAATGCCGCTGTTCATATCGAAAACACGGATACCATTTCTGCCCTTCGCGTCTACGCCAATGATTGGCTGGCAGGAAATCGTGACGACTTCTCCCGTGGTGTGAATGTCAGCGACACCTCCCTCGCTGTCGGTGACTCTCTCATGATACCGGTCTCCTTCGCCCCGTTGCGTCCGGGATTGCATTCGGTGAGATACGTGTTCGAGCACGATGCAGAGCCGGGACCGGATCCGCTCCCGCGCCGACGCGATACCGTGACGATTGAAGGTGATGCCGTCGATGTGTCCGTTCAACCGCAAAGCATCACGCTGCCGACCATTCTGCGATGCGACAGTTCGGAGGCGACGATTGTCGTTTCAAACCTCGCATCCCGCACCCCCGTCACCGTATCGACCATCTTCATCGACGGTTCCTCGCAAGAGTTCTTCGTCCGTACCCCCACGCCGATCTCCATCGCCCCCGGTTCGACGGCGTCGGTCCGCGTATTGTATAAACCCGGCGCGGCCACAGCAAGCGCCAAGGTGGTCATCGTTCACGATGGCGGCAACCCGGACACGGTCGCCATGAGCGCTTCGTCGGTGACGGCGTCATTACGGCTGTCCGCAACGGACACGACCATGGTCGCTCAGATCGACGATAAACTGCTGGTTGGCATTCACGGTATCCTCCAGTCGGCTTCGCCCTTCCTGCTCGATACCATCAGCCTCATCATCGAAACGAATCCGTCGCAAGCACGCTTGGCTACCGAACGTTTTGCTGCGGCGCAAGAAGGATGGAACTGGAAACTAGATAGCATGGGAACGCGATTCATGTTTCATGGATCCCGCGCCGGCGGTGCTCAATCATCCACCATCCGCTTCATGAACATCCCGTTCGATGTCTATCTGTCACCGAATCTCTTGAACGTGATGCGCGTTTACGGAAAAGCCGACTACGCGTCGTCGTGCCTGAGCCTGGACTCGGGTCGCATCGTCGTGCAGGAAACTCCTGTGTGCTTCCTCAGCGGTGCGTCCATCCAGTTGACATCACCTCTGGCTCTCACGGTATCGCAAAGAAACGCATCTCTCGATGTCCGCTTCACCGTTCCTCTGCCGATGTCCGTCCGTTGCGACATCGTCACCCCCCTCGGTTCCGTCGTCTCCTCCACCCCAGTGGATGCCCGCCAGGGAGGAAATTCGGTGACGATCCCGACGTCAGACCTCGCCTCCGGTGTCTATTTCTGCAGGATCCTCGCGGAAAACTCCGTCGCCGTCCAAGGAGTGATGATTGTCCGATAAATGGACAAGTTGACATAATAGTGTGCCGTTTAGTAACCTCAAGCCCAATTTTTTCAAAGAGTTGGGCTTTTCTTTTGCACCTCTGGATCCCTGACGTTTTGTCACAAGGAACAATCCCCTGATACCGTGAGTGAGAACAACGTCCATCCGTTCGCCGACTCGAGAGAACCATTCGTTGTTGGCCTCCTATAACTGGCACACGTATTGCGCGTGAACATCGGATTCTACTTATCAGGAAGATCGATGGTCAAAGAACTCTATACGGCAGCCCTCGGCATGATTCCCCAGCAGACCAGACTGGAGATGACCGCGAACAACATCGCCAATGCCAACAGTGTGGGCTATAAACGTGTTGCTGTGTTCGAGCAGTCGCTCATCGAGGCACGTCAGAACATGTTATACAACAAGGGCGAAGCCGAGCAAAGCGATTCGCCGCTCGACCAATACACGGACTTCACGCCCGGTTCCCTGCAGCGCACGGACAACCCGTTGGACCTCTCGATGGATAAGGAGGGCTTCTTCGTCCTTCAGGATGACGACGGAAACGAAAGCTACACGCGGACGGGACAGTTCCAGATCGACGAGAACGGCATGATCGTCTCCGACTCCGGCAAGTACCTGGTGGGCGATCGTGGTGCCATCCGTATCGACGCGGCTCGCATGAGCCAAGGGTTGATGAGCGACCGCAAAGCGGTAAGCATCCGCATATCCCCCAACGGCGAGCTCTTCGCCAACGATCAGTTCGTCAGTCGCGTGCAAGCCATGCGGGTCGAGAATCCTCAGACATTGCTTCGTACCTCAGGTATGGAGTTCACGTCCACCGACGAGACCGTCGTCGCGACCATTCCCCAGGAAGACGTCACCATCAAGCAAGGATATCTGGAAACCTCCAATGTGAACATCATCACGGAGATGATCGCCATGATCCAACTGCAGCGATCCTTCGAAATGGGACAGAAAGTGATAACGACGAACGACGGGACATTGGAACGCAGCATCGACATGGGACGTTTCATGTAATGCCGAGCGCTACGGTCCGCATGACCGACACATAACGGAACTTCACACGCACCAAACACCATTGCAACACAGGAAAGAGGACGACCATGGATAAAACACTTACGACGGCAGCAACCGGACTCAGCGCGCAGCAGCGCTACATAGAAATCATCTCGAACAACCTTGCGAACGTGAATACGACGGGATTCAAAAAGGTACGTCCCGAGTTCCAAGACTTGCTCTATGAAACGATCAAGCCGTATGGCAACACGCAGATGTCCAACGGTCTCCCCTTGAACGAGGTGCAGATCGGTAGCGGTACGGAGCTGGTCGCCACGACGAAGCAGTTCTCTCAAGGAACGCTGACAGCTACCGGGAATAACATGGACATGGCAATCTCCGGCGAGGGTTTCTTTCAAGTCCGAAAGCCGGATAACACCATCGGATACACCCGCGACGGATCCTTCACCGTGGACCGCAACGGCAGCATGGTGACGTCGCAAGGCTATCTGCTGGATCCCGAGATACGGGTACCGGACAATGTCACCGATTTGCGGATCACGAGGGATGGCGTCGTTCTGGCGAAGGATGCTGCAGACATCATGACGGAACGTGAACTCGGACGTATCCAACTGGCGCGGTTCGTGAACCCTGCGGGACTCAGCGCACAAGGTGATAACCTGTACCTCCCCACGACGGCGTCCGGAGAGCCCATCTTGGAGACACCCGGAACGAACAACACGGGCGAGGTGATTCAAGGACAATTGGAGTCGTCGAACGTGGACCTCGTCACCGAGATGGTGAACATGATCGTTGCGCAGCGTGCCTACGAAATCAACTCGAAGTCCGTGAAAACGGCCGACGATATCATGTCCACCGCGGTCAATCTCAAACGATAATCTCCAACACAGAACCTATGAAATCCATTAGATCGATCGTCCTTCCCGCGCTCATCGTTCTGCTCATGTCCGCAGACGTGCTCTGTGCGACCTCTGCGCCGAAAGGTGGCGTCTCGCGGTTCAGCGCAAAGTCTCTGCGTTCCGCGGTCGAGCGGTTCCTTCGTGCCAGACTCGAGAGCACCGATACGTTCAGCGTCGGTGAAAACGTCATGGACCAAGTGTTCGACGAACCGGGAATCACCGCCCGCTGCGACGCCACCGCGGAATCGTTACGCGGCACGACGCGCATCCCGATCGTGTTCCTGAAGGATGATGAGCCGGTCCGACGCGTCTACGTGCCGGCACGGATCACGCGCATGCGCAAGGTACCTGTGCTCACCCGCTCCATCCGCAAGGGCGATGTCCTTCAAGAGTCGGACGTCCAAGAACAGCTTGTCGATGTCACCTATCTCAATGGCGAAAGCGCGACGAGCTATGTGGGTAAGAGATCGAACTTCGCACTTGGTAAAGGAAGCGTCATCACAAGCGACCATCTGGTTTCCGCCAGCGGCATCCAGCGTGGCGACGTCGTCACGCTCAACGTCGTCTCCGGCAGTGTGGTCATCCGCACAGTCGGCATAGCACTCGATGACGCCGCAACAGGTCAGGCTGTGCGGGTGCGTCGTCAGGACTCGTCGGTCGTGCTCACCGGAACCGCGGCGGAAAACAAGACCGTGACGCTGTCACTGGCTCAATCATAACGACATCATCGACACCGTATCAGAAATCATCATGAAAACAATCCTCTTCCTCTTGACTCTCGCACTTCTCTCGCCATCGAGCCACGCTCAGATCGGTGAAGCGGCGACGCGTTCCATGTTCGGTGATGTCCGAGCGATGCGCAAAGGCGACGTGGTGACGATCCTCATCATCGAGGACGTGCAGGCCGACAACACGGCGCGGACAGGCAGTTCGTCGAGCACGAACCTCTCCGCCGGCGTCAGCGGTTCGGTGAACAGCAATCAAGCCACGGTAAACGGTTCCATCAGCACGGGCAATGCCTTCAGCGGCCAGGGTCAATCGGGCCGATCGGAAAGCGTGAAGGCGCGCCTCACGGCACGTATCGTCGATGCGGAGAATCCGAGCGCCATGCGCGTGGAAGGAAAACGTACCGTCACCATCAACGGCGAAACCCAGATCATCACGCTCACCGGACTGGTACGATATATCGATATCCAGACGGATAACACCGTGTACTCGTACAACGTGGCCGACCTCACCCTTTCGTACAATGGCGACGGTCCGATCACGAAAGCACAGCAGCCGGGCATGTTCACGAAATTCCTTCGCTTCCTTTTCTAAGAACGAACGGTCAACCCCATGAAAACCATCTCCATCCGACTCTCGCACATGAAACATCTTCGAACCCTCGTCCTCGTCGCTTCGCTTCTTTGGACCAGCACGGTATCCGCAACACGCATCAAGGATGTGGCAACGATCGAGGGATCCACTGGTATCCAAGTGGTCGGCTACGGACTCGTCACAGGATTGAGTCAGACCGGCGATTCCCAACGATCAGGCTTCGCCGTCCAGTCCGTCGTCAACATGCTTCGACGTTTCGGGATAACACCCAAGGACGTGAATCTTCGCACGCGGAACGTTGCCGCGGTCATGGTCACAGCCACTATTCCCGTGTTCATGAAGAAAGGTTCGAAGATCGACGTTCAAGTTTCCAGCACCGGCGATGCGGAGTCGCTTCAAGGCGGCGTCCTGCTCATGACTCCCCTGCAATCCGCCGATGGCACCTTCTACGGCTTCGCGCAAGGTGGCATCAGCGCCGGAGGCTACGATATCCGATCTCTCGGTTCGCGCTCCGCGCGCAACCCCACGACCACCGGTCGTGTGCCTTCGGGAGCCATCCTGGAAAAGAATGTGGACGCGACCATCGTGCGCGACAATCAGGTGCGGGTGATCCTTCGTGAACCCGACTTCACCACGGCTACTCGCGTCACCGCCGCCATCAATCGCTTGGAGAACCTTGCCAACGCAGCACAGACCGTCGATGCGGCTACCGTGGCTGTGGCTGTTCCTGCAGGAGCGACACCGAACCAGATCATGGAGCTGGTCGCAAAAATCGAATCGGCACCGGTGAGCGTGGATGTAGCTGGTAGGGTGGTCATCAATGAGCGGACCGGAACCGTGGTCGTAGGAGGCAATGTGCAACTGCTCCCGGCGGTCGTCGCTCATGGCGGACTGGAGATCCAGGTGCAGCGGAACGTCGTCCTGTCGCAGCCCGCTCCCTTCAGCCAAGGCGTCTCGCAACGAGCCGAAGTAGCCAATGTGAATGCTCAAGAAGAACGTACTCCCCCTGTGCTCCTCCCCGCGTCCTCGACCGTGGAAGAGGTGGCCAAGGCACTGACACAACTGAAAGTGAGTCCTCGTGACCTTATCGCCATCTTTCAGGCGCTCAAGGAGGCCGGATCGCTGCAAGGTGAACTGGTCGTTCAATAACGTCAGGTCGGTATCTCACTCTCTGCTACGACGCAGGATGCGCTTGGCAGGGTTATTGCAGGGAAATTCAGAGAACACAGGTAAACGGTCATGGACGACAGTGTAGCATCACTTCCGATGCAAACGAACATAGCACTTCAATCAGCGCGCTTGGACGCACTGCAACGGCGCACGGATGCGCAAGAGTCAGCTACTACCACCCTTTCCCCCGAGAAGCGTGCGGAGTATGCAAAAGCGGCGCGCGGATTTGAATCGATGTTCGTCCATGAAATGTATAAGACCATGCGTCAGTCCATGCTCACGCACGACGAAGACGCCGATGGCGATGGATCGCTCGGTTTCGGTAACGATACCTTGGAAGGTTTCACCGATTTGCAGTTCGCCGATTATGTCTCGCAGAACGGACGCGGGATGGGACTGGCCGAAATGATGTACCGTCATCTCAGCGGTGGCGAGTCTCTACCCTCGACCATCACCCAACAACCTCGCCCGATAACCGGCGTGCCGACACCCGCACGGATGTCGCGCACCATATCGGCTGATCGCATCCCCACGGTTGACGATTCGACGGTTGCCGCAGGTAACCGCTCCTCCACCAGTTCTTCCACCGGCTCCTTTCTCGATGATATCAATACCATGAGACCGGCCGGCGGATTCCTTGATCGGATGAATAAGCGCCTGGCGTCCTACGAAGGACACATCGCTGCGGCATCGAGTGAGTTCAACGTGCCGCCCTCGCTTATCAAGGCCATCATCACAGCGGAGTCTGCCGGTAACCCCCATGCCGTGTCGCCCGTCGGCGCAAAAGGCCTGATGCAGCTCATGGACGGGACCGCAAAGGACGTCGATGTAAAGAACGTGTTCAATCCGCAGGAGAACATCAAAGGCGGAACCCGATACATCGCCCGGATGATCAAGAGCTTCGGCTCGCTGGAGCATGCGGTGGCGGCATACAACGCCGGACCCGGGAACGTGCAGAAGCATGGCGGCATTCCCCCCTTCGCCGAGACCAAAGCCTATGTGCGCAAAGTGGTTCGGTACATGAATGAATACAAAGCACTGGAACAACAGTCATCATGATGAATACACCGTCAACAACACAAAGTTCCGGCATGGAACTGACCGAGATCTTCTACACCGAACTCTTCGGACTCCTCGCGGAAGAGCACCAGATACTCGAGTCCGTGCTGGATCTGGCCACCCGCCAACAGCAGGCGCTCATCCACTTCGACTCGGAAGCCATCGAATCCATGGTGACGCAGCACGGAACCCATGTGCAAAACATCGACGCACATGAGCAACGTCGACTCCGTCTGCTCTCTGCCACCTTTCAGATTCCTTTGGACCAAGCGCGTCGCATGAGCCTTCGGGACCTGGCATCGATCGTCGACCCCCTCCACGCGGAAGAACTGCTTGCCGTGCGGACTGCCATGAACGCTGTCAGCGAAAAGATTCAATTCGTCAACAGTGTGAACCGCGTGCTCGCGTTGCGCGGACGGAACAGCGTCCGTGAGACCCTCGAACATGTGCGCTCGCGCAATGCTCACGTCATCAACGCATCGCTGTAAGAAATCCATCACCGAGAGAACCATCGTATGTTGTCATCGCTTGAAATCAGCAGTCGCGCATTGAAAGCCCAACAGCTTGGCCTGGAGATCACGAGCAATAACATTGCGAACGTGAACACTCCCGGATACACGCGCCAGGCACCGATTCTTTCGGAGACGGATCCGCGTTCCGTCATGAAGGTATCTATCGGAACCGGTACCGTGATCAGCAGTCTGAAGAACTTCCGCGACGAGAACCTCGATCGCGAGCTCCGCAATGCCCTTTCCCGCCAAAGCGGCTTCGCGTACGACGGAAAGATCTATCAGCAGGTGCAGACCGCCATTCAGGAACCGAGCGACTATGGTCTGGATTCGACCCTCGACAAGTTCTTCCAAAGCGTCGAACAGTTGAGCAACAAGCCCGATGACGTCTCGCTCCGCTCGAATCTCATCGCCAAGGCGAAGTCGCTGACCGGTGCCTTCAACACCGTCGGTCAGAACCTTCAGGATGTTCGACAACAAGTGTACGGTCAGCTCGAGGCGAACGTTTCCGCAACGAATCGCCTGCTTTCGGGAATAGCGGATGTGAACGCCGCCATCTCCACGGCTTCCAACGGTTCGGAATCGACCTCCAACGTCCTGGTCGATAAACAGAATGTCCTCATCGAAGAACTATCCAAGCTCGGCAACGTCACCGTCCAACGCATGCCCACGGGCGCTGTCATGGTCTCCCTGAACGGGTTGATTGTCGTGAACAACGGCGACAAGATGACCATGAGTCTTAATCGTTCGATGGATCCTCTGACGGGAGAAGTATCGGCTCAGATCAACATCCTTGATCCCGGAAAGAACATTGTCGGATCCTTCAAGCCGGCCATCGGTGAAATGGCTTCGCAATTGAAGCTGTACAATGTGACGCTGGATGACCGTGAACTCTCAAGCGCTTTCTCGCTTCCGCGGAACCTGAACGATCTTGCGCGCGGCTTCGCCGATGCGGTGAACGCCGTCAGCGCGCGCGGCTACGGACTGGGCGATCCCGCGGGTCCGGCTCCAGGACGTCCGTTCTTCACCTCATCCGATATCGGTGACATCACTTCGATCTCCATCCAAGTGAATCCTGAGCTCGCTGCCGATGTGCGGAAGATCCCGGCGGCCGCCGCTCCCCTTGCTCCAGGTGATAACACCATCATGCGCGCAATCGGTCAGCTTGTCAACGACACGAGCGTGATGGACGGATTGACAGGACGTGAATACTACGGCGCCACCCTCACGGAGTTATCGAACATCGGAGCCGAATCCGCCAGCGGACAGGCAGTCTCCGACGCAGCGGTACAGCAGATAAGCACCCAGCGCGAGAACATCACGGGCGTGAACATGGATGAGGAGGCCCTCAACATGATCAAATACCAGCGGGCCTTCGAGGCGGCCGCGCGTATGGTGAACGCGACGTCGGACATGATGAAATCCATTATCAACCTTGGATCCTAAGGAAAGCTATGCGCATCGCAACGAACTCCATGATAGGTCAGTATCTGAATACCATCAGTGAGCTTTCCGTGAGAAAGCAGAAGGAGAACGCCCGTTTGACAAGCGGACGTCAGATGATCGACCTGAGCGACAACCCTGCCGCTGTGATGACGATGCAGTATTACAACGACAGTCTGCAGAAGACGCAGAACTATCTGGACAACATAGCCACGTCCGTCAACGAGATGACGAATACGCAAGGGGTACTGGAGCGTATTTCGAACGACCTGAACTCCGTCCGCGATACGGCCCTGCAGTCGTTGCAAGTGGACAATGCCGAATATCTGCCGTCGCTTGCTGCGAACATCCGCACCCGTCTGGAAAGCATGGTGGATGCGGCGAACACGACCTTCAACGGCATGTTCTCCTTGGCTGGTACGAAGACGAGTGCCGATTCCCTTGTCCCCACTGCACCGGAAACGTCGCGCACCCCCTTCGAAATCGTCAAAGAAACGCCGACCGCCTCGAACCCATCAGGACTTCGCGTGACCTTCAAAGGAAACTTCGATCAGCGTCTTGCCAACGTCGGCAATCAATCCACCGAGCAGGTCAATATCGAAGCAAGCACCGTCTTCGGCGCCGACGGCATCGAGATGTTCCAGCAAGTGATCGACCTTTACAACAAGACCATGTACCGACCGGATGGCACACCACGAACCGGTACGACGTCCACACCTTCGCTCGATGAGCAAAGGAACATCCAGGATGGTATACGGAAGATCAGTAATGCCATCACGAAGGTGGATCTTGGAACCGCGTCGGTGGGATCACGGCAAGCCCGACTCCAAGCCATTCAGGAGCAGCTACAGGAAGACGTCACGCGTAAGAAAGACCTGCTCTCGAGCATTGAGGACACGGATGTGGCTAAGACGATCATGAACATGAACAAGGAAGAGATGTCGCTGCAGTATGCTCTCCAGGTAGGCAGCAAGATGTTCTCCCGTTCGCTGCTCGACTTCCTCGGGTAAGCACGAAAGCCCCGAAACGTCGTCAGGACGCGAGCTTGCGGGTGATGCGGTCGATGACCTCACTGCGGACGTCCTCCAATGTCCCCATCGTGGTCCGCGCTCCCGCCGCGTAGATGTGTCCGCCACCCCCGAAACTCTTTGCGATGTCGTTGACGGTGAAATCTCCCTTTGACCGGAACGACAACTTGATCTCGTTTTCAGGATTCCTCTCCGCAATCAAAACCCCACAGCGCACACCGGCGATGGACAACGTATAATGGACCATGCCGTCCAGCTCCTCCACCGACGTTCCTGTTTCCTCGATCATCGAATACGGCACCGTCATGGTGCATACCTGACCGTCGCAATGCAAGGCCATGGTCGATAACACCGCACCGAGAAGTCGCGTCTTGCCGATGGACCACGTGTTGTTCATGCGGTTGTAGATATCCACGGGGTCCGCACCTTGCTCCAGGAGAACGGCGATCATGCGATGCGTTTCGGCGGTGACTCTCGGAAACCGGAAGCTACCTGTATCCGACATGACACCCGCGTAGATGTTGGTGGCTATGGGCGTATCCATGACGTGGGGGAACGATTCCTGAGCGAGTCGGAACATGAGCTCGGCGGTCGATGTCGCGTTGATGTCGTGGAATGATGCAGAGTAAAACGGTTGCGGGTCCACATGATGATCGATCATCACCGTGCGCGCTTTGTGCTTGGCGAGTTCGCCGGCCATGCGACCGGTCCGACGGAGATCGTTGAGATCGCAGCAGAATACCACACTCGTCTCGCGAATCACCGCATCATGAACCCCGCTCTCGTATACCTCGATGGAATCCGCTTCCGGCAGGAAGCGGAGGTTCGCCGGTGTCACGCTTTCGTTGATCACCCGCGCATCGACGCCCAGATGACGAAGGATTCCCTTCAGGGCACACGCAGAACCGATGGCGTCCGCATCGGGTTGCATATGAGTGGTAATGACGGCACTCGACGGCAAGGGCGTGAGGAAACGTATCAATTCATCGATCTGGTCGCGGAGAGGCTCGTACATGGTCGTAGTTGTTCTTCGTGTTCCAGTAAAATACACCACGGATGGACCATGCTCACTACGCCGTGCCCATGTTATTTTTGGCACATCGCGCATGAAACTCTCCCTGCCCACATCACCCGAAGGACGACGAGCATTATGGCTTGTGCCTCTGGTTGTGACTGTCCTTGTCATCTGTTTCGACAAGGCGATCATGCCACTTGTGGTGTCGACGGGCAAGACCATCACGGTACCGAACATTGTCGGCATGGACCGGAAGCAAGCCGTGGACCTGCTTGAGTCCCAAGGTCTCCTCGTCGAAAACATCGTCGAACAAGTCAACTCCGGGGTGCCGGCGGGACGCGTCATCTCACAGTTACCCTATCCGAACAGTCATGTGAAGGAAGGACGCCGTATCTACCTGACCGTGAGCAAAGGCGAGGCCATAGCGACTATGCCGGATTTGAGTTTCCTCTCGCTGCGTGATGCACAACTCGCCGTCATGCGATTGGGAATGCAATTGGGCGAGGTGTCCAGGGAACATCGCGACTCGGTACCTGTCAATTCGGTCATACGGCAAAGCATCGCCGTGGGTGCGCGGATCCGACCCGGACTCCTCGTGGATCTGGTTTTGAGCAAGGACTCCTCGTCCGTCATCACGGTCCCCTCCGTGATCGGCCTTGGTTACGATGAAGCGGTTCAACGTCTTAACGCCGTAGGATTGGAGCCGGGGCAAGTTCTGCGTAAACCAAGTGAGACCTACACCGCAGGCACCGTGTTCCGTCAGATCCCGGACGCCCAAGCAACGGTGACGCCCGAGACGAGGATCGAGTTATGGGTCACAGCGGAGTGATGACCTCGTGATGAACGGCCGACCGACTCCCTACCTGTCCGTTCAACCTTTATCGCGCACCCATCTCCACCCCGAACATTTCGCGGGTTCAGTCTGCTCGTGCGCTTCGCTCCTCGATGGCGCGTAAACGAGCTTCAGCACGCTGACGGGCGTCGCGGGACACAGCATCGGCAGCGGCACTCGTCGAATCAAGATATCGACGGAGCAGGTCTGCGGCTTCCGCCAGCGAACCTTTGGCTACGGCCCTATCCACCATGATCATCATGCGTTGATAGGTGGTGCCGGGTCCGCTACTGGTCTGTGCCGCACGGTCCATGAAGCTCAACGCCTCGTCGAATCTTCCCTCCCGACTGCATGCCAGGGCTGCGATAAGTGCCGGAGGTGAATCGGCCATGAATATCGATATCTTCGATTGCAGATGAGGTTTTTCGAGAAGGGTCCGACATTGCGTGATGACCGCCTCATCGTATCGTCGAGCGCTCTTCGCATCACCAGCCTGAGCATAGAAATCCGCAACGCTGTTCAGCAGCGGATAGGACATGGGAAAAATCTCATCGCTGATGGCATTCGTCATGGCATCCAGATACTTCTTCGCGGTCGCCGTCCTGCCGTTGCGAAGATGATGCTGTGCCGAGCGGATGAAGAGGGTGCGGTAATTATCGACATACCGTCGTTGTATCTCATCGTAATACACGCCCGTCGTCGATAGGTTACGAAAGATGAATCCGTACCGCGGCGTTTCGGACGCATTCTCCGGTGAGCAGGGATTGAGCAAGCTTGCTCCCATCACCCTCTCGTCGATGGTCTCCCCGGGATCGCTCACGCGCGTGGGACATACCCGGTACACCATGCCTTCCTGACGACAGAAGTCCCCGAGGCCGCAGTATATCTCGCTTCCGGGGTAGCCGCACGTCACCGCGAAATAGACGGGACGTTCGAATCGCGTATTGATGACGCACTCCTCTACTACCTGCTGCGACCGTGTAAAGAGGAAGGTCCCATCTCCGCGATCGTATCCGCGCGACTGCCACTCCATGGTTCGAACGGTGTTGGGCAGACCGAACGCTCGTCGCACGGCGTCGCTGAGGGGAACGGACACTCCGCGCGGCGCGCTGACGCGTGCTTGAAGTGCCACGGGCGAGCGGTCATCCGCTTGAAGCTGTTCGTCGCGGAAGGTGATCGGAACGTTCTTCGCTCCCCATGGTCGTGTGTTCTTCAGCTGGTTGAGATAGGTGAGTCCGCCGGCCAGGCTCAGGTTCACCACGCGCACATCACGCCGAATGCCGTACACATCCTGCAACAGCCACAACGGGAAGGTATCATTATCGCCATTGGTGAAGAGTATGGCATCCTGCTCGCAACTCTGCAGGATGTTATAGCTGTAATCGAACGCCAGATGATTCCCTGCTCTTGAGTGAATGGACCAACCTTGGACGGCCATCGAACCGGGAACGGCGACGACGATGAGTCCGGCCATGACCATTCCGGCGGCACCATGTCGTACTCTGCTTCGTATGCCGCTGATCATCCCCTGCGCGCCGAGTCCTACCCACAGGGCGAAGACGAGGAATGCACCGGTATAGAAGTAATCACGCTCCCGCGGTTGCGGCTCTTGCTGGTTCTGGACAAAGGCGGTGAACACTCCCATGACGAGGAACATGGCCATGAACGCCAGTCCCTGCGCCGGGTTGCGGCGCACGTGGATCCATGCGCCGTACACGCCAAGGAGGAACGGAAGTCCCCAGAAGACGATCGGAAAGAACCTCGAGTACCCCGAAAGGAAATTCACCCTCTCGATCTGTTTCGACGAAGTGATGAAGGTCCATGCATCCGCATCCTGCGCGTCGCCGGTGCGACCGAAGAAATTCCACAACAGATACCGGATGAACATGTGATCGATCTGATAGCTGAACAGGTACGTCCAATCTCCGGACGTGTTCCGCGACTTGGCGTAATCGGGAACGTTCAGCGTGACACCCGGGTATTGGTCCGAGCTCACGGTCTTCATGGGCGGCGGCGTGTACGGTCCGTACTTCTTCAGCGCTTCGACGGCCTCCGGTGAGCTGTCGAACCGTCGCGGAAACAACGGCGATTCCCCGTACTGCTCCCGGGACAGGTAGCTGACAAGGCGTGCGAGGTTCGTGGGCTCATTCTCGTTCATCGGCGGACCCGCCTTTGCGCGGATGATGATCTGCGCATACGTGGTGTATCCCACGAGGATGAGGCTGACGGCAGTGCCGATGAGTGCCAGGGTATGTCGACGCTGTCGGACGGCAAGGACGGTGATGATGAACGGCAGAAGGCACAGGACCATACCCGTTAGGTGAACGATGAGCGACTCACGGATCACGTACTCTCTGGCCTCGTTCATCATGGGGAGATTTCCTGCCAGCATGGTCGGCAGCCACTTGACGATGCCGGGATAGATTCCCGTGAACACCAGGAGTGACGCGACGCTCAGACCAAGTAGGGTTGTTGTCGAGATACCATAGCGCTTCGTGGCAACAACGATGACCACCGTGAAGAGCGTGAGAACACTGAGCAAGTGGATACCCAAAGACAGTCCTATGAGATAAGCGATCATCACCAGGTACCGCACGCTGTCACGTGAGGTGGAGGCTAGATACCACCGCAGCAAGAAGGTGCAGATGAGCGCCACGACGAGGGTGGATGCTGCGTACACCTCGCTCTCGACCGCATTGAACCAGAACGTATCGCTGAAACAGAATGCCAGGGCTCCGATGCTGGCTGCGGCCAGTGTCGAAAACGACACGGACTCAGACGTCTCCCCGGCGGTATCGACGTCGGTCACGTCCGTTCGGGCATGGTCGCTACGAGGCCTGAAGCTCGCAACCGACAGGATGATAATTTCGAAGAGCAGCCAGATGGTGACGGCACTGAACACGGCGGACAGCATGTTCACACGCATGGCGGGATCGCCGATCGGCAGCAGGTGAGCGATTTTTCCCATCATGAGGAAGAGCGGCGCTCCGGGCGGGTGCGGAACCTGTTGGTGGACGATCGCCGCGGTGAATTCACCGCAATCCCAGAACGGGACGGTGGGCTGTACGCACAGTCCGTACGTGATGAGCGCGCAAAAGAAAACGACGAGACCGACAAGAAAGCGTGCTGAGCGAAAGTAGTGGGGATTCATCGGATCACTTGTACATTCGAGGATAATCACGTGGCACAAACTACGAAGAGTGCGCATCATCTTTCAGCTTGACGCGCGCGAAGGTTTGTGCAAAGCATCCGATGCATGGATCTTTGCACAGTACCCGTGACCGCTGTTCGAGACGCGGTCCCGTTGACGACATCTGAAGGGTCGTCACCGTATTTTCCGTCCAGCAGTCCCCGCGCAGCATTTCCCAACATTTTCCTGATCACCGATGCCGCTCCCAACCTTCCTCGTCTCCATGCTTTGCGCACTGACTCTTGTTGCTACGGCTCACGGCAGCCATGGTCGACGGCTCGTCGATGGTACCGTATCCGCGAGGTTCCTCCGTGCGTATCCGTCCACCGTGCTCTCTCGGACCGATTCCAGTATCACGCTCGCAAGCGGGTCCACCTTCTCCACGCGTACCCATGCCATGGCAGACTCGTATGAACGGATGCTTGATAACGCCACCCTGGCGGATATGGTTTCCCTGCCATATGTTAAGGGTGCGCTCACTGCCGCACCATTGCGCAACCATGATCCGGGTCGGGCCCGGCACACACCCTTGTTCGATGCCATGTACGGTGGCACCCTGGCGGAGGTGAGAAAGAACTGCGTTCCCATCCGGTGGGTGGACGGAAGCACGCTTCTCTGTACCTCGATAAACAACGTGAGCAAGCACCTGCAGGCGGTGGCGGACGAGTTACGTCGGCTGCACCCGACGTTGCTACGGTACCTCTCGAAACCGGGCGGCACGCTCGTGTGGCGCTCCATCGCGGGAACGGATCGTCGAAGCGCGCACTCGTACGGTATCGCCATCGACATCAACGTAGCGCACGCGGATTATTGGCGGAATGCCCGCGGATCGGCCACCTCGTTGGCCTACAAGAACCGGATACCGCCTCAGATCGTCGATGTCTTCGAACGACACGGGTTCGTGTGGGGTGGCAAGTGGTATCACTATGATACCATGCACTTCGAGTTCCGACCGGAACTCTGCACGCCCGCTTGCTCGTGTTCGCAGTAACCACATCGCTCGCCATCAGCAACGAGAACGATGGTCAGGTGCGCTCGCTGCCTATCAGCAACGTGTACACCATGCTTTGCCTCATCCCCACCTGAAGAAAAAACAAAAGCCCGATGAACTCATCGGGCTTTGGCATTTGGTTACACGGTAAACGCTGCTCTCACACGCGATCATACGAACCGGAGTGGTACTCGAGTGACTCGTACAGGTACGGGTCGTTGTACGCCACCGCGGGATGCTTCTTGAACTGTTGGGCACCGGCAATGAGGAACACGCCGCCCATGAGAAGGACGCCGCTGATTCCCGCTATGAGAAGCTCAGGAGTGAAGTGCGTGCCCTCACCATGCGCTCCTCCGAACACCGGCAGGACGACCCAGGAAAGGTCGATGAAGTGCGCAAAAAGGATGAGGAATGCACCGAGCTTGACAAGAGCAGGATTGCGCTTAACGTCTTGGCGGAGCAGGAACAGGAACGGCACGAAGAAGTGGATGACGAGAGACGACCATCCGAACACTTCCCAACCGCCCTGAAGGCGCTTCGAATAATAGAACGTCTCCTCGGGCATATTGCCGTACCAGATGATATAGTACTGCGAGAACGAGATGTACGCCCAGAAAACCGTAAAGGCGAACATGAGCTTACCAAGGTCATGGTAATGCTCGCGGGAAATGACCCCCTTGAGCAGACCGTCTTGATTCAGGATGTTGACGAAGATGAGCATGATACTTGCTGTCGACACGAAGTTTCCGGCGAAGTAATAGACGCCGAAAATGGTGCTGAACCACGCAGGTTCCAACGACATGAGAAGATCGAAGGCGACGAAGGTGATCGTGACTGCATAGCCGATGATGAAAGGCGCTGCGCGTTTCCAGTTACGCTTTGTGGGCTCGATATCGGTAGCCGTGTCCTGCTTGATGGAATTACCCACGATGAACGAATGCATCATCCACCAGAAGAGAACATAAAAGGCAAGGCGGGCATAGAAGAAGTTGTGATCAAGGTACAAACCCTTGAACGAGTGGTCCATCAAATGGGCAAGGTGTCCGGTAGGCACCCACCACTCATACATGTTCGGTGCGAGCAACGCCAGAGGCACGAGGAAGAGCGGCACACCGAACTTCACATTGCCGGACAAGAGTTCGGCGATGCGTCGGATGGCAACGGCCCATCCGGCATTGGCCAGAAAGGTAAGCGTGGAGAAGAACAACAACGTCACGCTGATACCGGTCACATACATGAAACCGAGAATATATCCCGCGTAGAGGTTATTCATTCCTGCCGCGGCCATGGCTCCTAAGCCGATGGCACCCACGGCAAGCAGAGCGACACCAAGCGTCTGCAACTTCTTCACGAAAGGAGTGGAGGCAAGATTATAGTTGCTCATTATTGTTTTCCTTTCGCCGATTGAGTGGAAGTATTGTCCATTGCCGTCGATGCCCCACCGGTAGCTTCACGAGCTGCTGCTTTCGCTTGTAGTTCGCGCACGAAGTGGATGATGGCCCAGCGATCCGTATCGGAAATACGGTCACCGTAGGCGGGCATGATATTCTGACCGACGCTGATGATGTGGAAGATCTTAGCATCGGAATAGGTCCGAGCGACATCACGCGTCAGATTCATGGTTTCCGTACTGCCGAACTCGGGGGCACGGACGTGAACAGCACCGTCTCCCGTTCCGCCATAGTTATGGCAGGGAGCACAGAATGCGTAGAAGCGGTTCTGACCGCGGGCCAACACGTATTCAGACTTCTCGAGAGGGTTACCTGATGCGAAGGCGACTTCCGCCTTGTCGATATCGCTCATTGCGAAGGGATAAGAATGACCATCGCGAGGAATCGTATTGGCAAGCGGCTCACGATTCGCCTTGTGATCGGCAAAAAAGGTCGATTGCGTCTGAGGCTTCACTTTGAATTGATCGTCCATGTCCGAAAGGATCATGATCGGAGGTTGCTCGCTGTACCAAGGAATGACACCCGCTATGACCATGGCGACAAAGCCTGCAAGCCCCACGCCCAACACAACCCAGAATATTGACAGCTTCATTTTCATACGTAGATCCAGATAAATTTCAATTTCGTTAGGTCAGCCGCTTATGCGTGTTCGTTGCCTTCTGTGACGACGCGAACATCTTGAGCTCCGAGTCCCTTCATGAACGCTATTGCAGATTCTTCATGGAAGCGATCGTCCGAAGCGTAGATACCAAGAACGAACTCATCATCTGTCGCCTTCTTGAAGCCGGCATCATGTTGGAAAGCGTGCCACCACGTAGGAAGCTTGCACAAGCCCAACAGACCTACCACCGTGCTGATGGCGCACAAGAGCACCGTCAACTCGAAGTCGATGGGAATCGAGAATTGGAACGCGAAGAGCTGCTTTCCACCGATGTTCAGTTTGTAATCCACCGCTCCCGTCCATGCTTGCAATCCGATAGCGGTCGCCAATCCCGTGACCGCTCCCGTGAACGAGATGTACGGGAGAATGGTGCGCTTGACGCCCATGGCCCGGTCCAACCCGTGAATGGGATACGGAACGAAACAGTCGAACTTCTTATAACCCGCTTCGTGCGTCTTCGACGCCGCATGCATGATGCTGTCGGGCGTATGGAAATTTCCAAGTACTCCGGTTGTCTTCATATCAGTGTCCTCCTCCATTAGCATGTGCACCGCCCTCTTCGTGATGACCGTGATGCGGCTGCGCATACGGCATGATCGACTTCACTTCAGCCATCGCTATGACCGGAATGAACTTCGAGAACAACAAGAAGAGCGTCAAGAATGTTCCGAATGTTCCAAGGAATATCGATACCTCCACCCAGGTCGGAGAATAATATCCCCAGCTGGACGGCAAGAAGTCATGATGCAGAGAGGTCGAAATGATCGTGAAACGCTCGAACCACATACCGATGTTCACGAAGATCGAGATGACGAACATGAGCGCGATGTTGCGACGGTTCTTGGCGAACCAGAACACCTGCGGGGAGATGACATTGCACAGCACCATGATCCAGTACGACC
This sequence comes from Kapaibacterium sp. (SeqCode), assembly GCA_040398805.1. Lineage (GTDB taxonomy): Bacteria > Bacteroidota > Ignavibacteria > Kapaibacteriales > NICIL-2 > JBBATK01. The sequence goes on from JBBATK010000001.1 coordinate 495,952, forward strand.
ACGCATAATCACCGGTGGCACGGTTGACGAAGACGAATCCTTCGTACGGATTGCCGGAATACTGGGCGATGAAGAACTCCATGGCGTACGCATAGCCGACCATCATACCTGTCGCCAGGATGATCTTGTTCATGTTATCCAAATGTTTGAGCGTGATGTATTCCTTCAGATCAAGGATCTCCCGCATGATCACGAGCAACGTCACCACCATTGCGAAGCCGGAGAAGATGGCACCGGCGACGAAGTACGGAGGAAAGATGGTTGTGTGCCAGCCGGGAAGGATACCCGCGGCGAAGTCCAACGAGACCACCGAGTGTACCGACAATACCAGCGGGGTCGAGAGTCCGGCAAGGATCATATAGGCCATTTCATAATGGTGCCAGCGGCGCATGGATCCGTCCCAACCAAGGGAGAAGATTCCGTAGAGGCGCTTGGCTAGCGGACCCTGAACCTTGTCACGCACCGTTGCCAGGTCAGGAACCATACCGATGAACCAGAACATGAGAGACACGGCGAAATACGTATTCACCGCGAACACGTCCCACTCGAGCGGCGAGCGGAAGTTCGTCCACATCTGCATCTGATTGCCCGGCGTAGGCAAGAGCCACGCGAACAGCCACTGACGTCCTGTGTGTGAGAGTACCATGGTGGTGGCATTAATGACCGCGAAAATCGTCATCGCCTCGGCCGAACGGTTGATACCTGTACGCCACTTCTGACGGAACAGGAACAGGATGGCGGAGATGAGCGTTCCCGCATGACCGATACCGACCCAGAAGACGAAATTCGTGATATCCCATCCCCAACCAATCGGGTTGTTCAAACCCCATACACCGATACCGTTCAGCATGGTGTACAGGATACAACCAAGACCCCATGACATCAGGGATGCCGAGGCACCAAGCGCCATAAGGAATTTCATGTTCGGCTTCGACTCGGTGATGCCCGAGATTTTCCGGGTGATATCACCGAGCGAGGGATTCCCCAAGACTAACGGCTCACGTTCAAATCGAGCTGTCTGCGTTTGCATAATATTCAGACCCTATAATTCTTTGTAGTTCTATTTATCCGTGATGTGATTCCTTCGGTGCTTCTCCGCCCTTCTTGTTCCGGACCTTCGCAAGGTAGGTGACGGAGGGACGGACGTTCAGCTCTTCCAAGACGCGGAAGGAACGCTGGTTCTGCATGAGGACCGAGACTGCACTCTTCGGATCATTCATGTTTCCGAACGTAATGGCCGATGCCGGGCATGCTTCCTGACACGCTGTCACCAGATCACCGTCCGGCACTCTCGAGAATCCTTTGTCCTTCGCTTCATACTTCGCTTGGTTGATACGCTGCACGCAGAAGGTGCACTTCTCCATCACCCCGCGCACGCGGATGGTGACATCGGGATTGAAGACGTACTCCATAGGAGTGCGGCTACCCTGCAAGCGCTCGCGATAATCCAGGAAGTTGAAGCGACGGACCTTGTACGGACAGTTGTTCAAGCAGTACCTGGTGCCGACGCAACGATTGTAGGTCATTTCATTCAAACCTTCCGGCGAGTGCGTCGTCGCCGCTACCGGACAGACATTTTCGCACGGCGCATTCTCGCAGTGCTGGCAAAGCATCGGCTCGATGGTGGCTTCGGGATTCTCAGCGTCGCCCTTGTAATACACGTCCAATCGCATCCAGTGCATTTCACGGCCGCGGATCACCTGCTCCTTACCGACAATCGCAATGTTGTTTTCGCTATGACATGCCACTACGCAAGCGTTGCAGCCGGTACATGCCGACGTGTCGATGACCATTCCCCATCGATGTCCCTTGTATTCATAGCCGGAAAGGAGTGTCAAGGGCTTGATGAACTTGTCTCCTTGAATCACTTCCCCTTCGATATGCTCTTCCTTCGAGATGATCGCACCGTTCTTCACATCATCGATGGTCATGTCGCGGATGATGTCACGGCTCTTCTTCTCGGGTGCATTCGGCTCCCATTCCTTCGTGTGCTGCGCATGGAAGTACCCTTGCGTGCGAGCCACGACATTCTTCTTACCGGTGTCGCTGACCGTTACACCATGATACCCGATGGACGTTCCCGAGGTGTGCAGGCGGTAGGCATTCGAGCCATACCCCTTACAGACACTTCCCATGTCACGACCGTACCCCACGCTTGTGACAATGACGTTATCGCTGATTCCGGGTTGGATGAGAACGGGAAGTTCGATTTCAGAACGATCGCCGTTATTGAGCGTGATGACACGATCGGCCTCGACCTTCAGCTGGGCGGCTGTGGCCTTACTCATCATGGCGACGTTCTCCCAGGTGTGCTTGGTGATGGGATCCGGACATTCCATCATCCAGCCGTTGTTACTATACAGACCATCGTACATGGTGTATCCGAGCGTCGTGTACACCGCGATACCGTTGATGGGTTTCGCCGATGCGCATTGAGACAGGTTCGATGCCGTACACGCAGACGGTGCAGGAGCGACAACGCGGGAAACAGCTCCGTCGCGCAATGCCTTCTCCCAGCCCGCATCATCGGTAACGACCGGCATCCAAAGGGCCTTCACATAGTCGAAATAAGTGGCGGCCGTCGCCAAGGCTCCTGGCATCAACGCCTTGTACAGTCCCATGAGCGTATCGCCAAGACTCAGCGATCCCTCGTTCAACGGAGCGATCAACGGCTGCTGGATACTCAGGGTTCCATCGCACGATTCCGTATCTCCCCAGGATTCGAACTGATGCGTGGAGGGCATGTTGATACTGCAGACCGCCGCGGTCTCGTCGTCATAGTACGAGTACGAAAACCGGTGATCGACAGCAGCGAACAACGCGCGGAGATCGGCATCACCGGCATACATGACGTTGACATCACACGTGAAGACAACGCCGATGGACCCGGAACGCATATCGCTTCTGAACTGCTCGATGGCAGCGCCCTTGGCGTTGCTATACGGCGCTTGCATGGCGAAGACCTTTCCTGCACCGACGGAACCGAGCATGGAATTGATGATCATGCCGATTGCGTTCGCCTTCGGCGAGAGATGCGAACCGACCATCACGCAACCACGGTCACCTGCTGCAAGAAGCTCGTTTGCGCATTCCTTCGCTTCAGCATCCTTCGTTGCCGCGTAACCACCGATCGTCGCCGCACCTTTGTGTCCGGCGATGACATTGTGGACCGTGGCGAGGAACGCCTCGAACTCATTGACGCCAAGCTTCACACGCTTGTCGGAGTTCATACCCGTGAGCGAATAGGTGGCTTCCGCCGTCACAAGCTTCACCATCGTCGGCTGATCCTTCGTGGGTTTGCGGGAAGCCGAGAAATGACGGGTGTAGAACAAGGAGTTCTTATCCGTGCCGAGAAAATCCTTATCGACCGACAGGATCATGGTCGCTTTGGACAGGTCGGCGACGAACTCACCATCCATGCCATACAACGCTTTATTCGCCAGAGCGGCGCCATCGGCAAAGGTCGACGGCATCGTCACGAACTTCACATGCGGTGCGGCCGTTTCGATTTCTCTGCAAAGGCTCGCAAGAGCCGGCGAGCAATGCTCATCGATGAGGATACGTGTCTGCTTACCCGATGCCTGCGCTTCCGATATAGCCTTGGCAATGGTATTGATAGCGTTCGCAGGAGTGGAATATCCTCCCGATTTGGACTTACCCGGTACGCGACCGATGATGGCCTGACGGATACGATCGGGATCGTACAGGTTCATGAGTGTCGCCTGCAGATATGCTGTGGACTTACCACCCGACATCGGATGAAGGTCGTTACCCTCTACCTTGACCGGACGTCCCTCGCGCACCTTGACGAGCACGCCATGCGCCACATTCCCTAACATGAACGCCGATGCATAGTGGTTCGGAAGGCCAGGGATGATGTACTCCGGACTCTTTACCGATGGAACCAGCTTGTGATTCGGTCGACGACATGCAGCAGCCGTCACCGCCATGGAAGCGGACATAAGCGCCATGAACGAACGGCGACTGATCGGATTCTCGAAGGTCGGCATGGTGTCATAACCTTCGCCGAACTCGTCCCGCAGCGATGATTGCTGAGGATCAAGCGGCTCGTTCGAGGAGGACATGTTGTCGTGGGAAGATTCGTACTTAGACATGATCGTAAGGGGATTGTGGTATCAAGAATAAAGACCCGGCCGTTCAGCGACTAGTAATGGCATGAAGAGCAATTCTCCGGACCGTATCCGGGAACCTTGGGATGCACGATGCCTTTCACCGGCTGCTTCGGGATATCGGTCTCGAATTGACCGAACTGCGGATTGGTGATCGCACGCGAGCGATCGGCCACTCCCTTGACCAAGTCAGGATCGATGGATGTGTAGAGATTCTCCTTAGTCGTGAAGTTCACCCGTTTACCGGTGAAGATTCCGGATATCATGCGAGCGGGAACGACATACTTCTCGGGATTTCTGTGGCAGTCCAGACACCAGCCCATGGAGAGAGGCTTGTTCTGCGAAACGACACCCTGCTCCTCGATCTTTTCGTGGCAGGACTGACAGTCGATCTGTGCGCGGATGTGACGGCTGTGATTGAAATGCGCGTAGTCGGGGAGCTTATGGACACGAACCCACTCGATGGGCTGGCCGTTTTCCCAACTGTCACGCACCATTTTCAGCTTCGGACTCTCCCCCTTCACCACCTGGTGACATCCCATACACGTGCTCGTGCTCGGGATGGGAGAGTGCGCGGATTTCTCGACACCTGCGTGACAATACTGGCACTGCATCGAAAGAGTGTCCACGTGGAGCTTGTGAGAGAAAGGCACCGGTTGCTGCGGACGATAGCCTCGGTCCGTCACGCGATTCTGCATTCCGAAGAATCCGATGGTGACCAGCACGAATAGTCCCATGCCCCCACCGATGATTCCCTTCTTAATCGCTGCGTCTGTCGATCTCGTAAACATAGTATACCTGTTTAAATATTGTCGATTGCTTGTTGATGGCGAAGTCTCTGCGCTGCCAACATCTGTCTGCGAAGGAACAACGTCCCCCCGACCAATAACGATGTGAACATGCCCAGAAAGAACACGACACTGTATGAATAACTTTCTCCTACGCTCGAATGCTTCGACCCTATCTCATACGCATCCTTACAGCTCGGACATGCCGCCAAGGAGTCGGCGAAAACCGCGTACAGCGCAAGGACGAATCCTACGCGAACGAGGGACGTATAGGTGCTCCGGATCTTCATGCCTGTGGATACCACACGTACAACATGTAATACACGACCACGCCGGTCACGGCCACATACAACCACAGCGGGAACGTGATTCGCGCAAGCTTGCGATGCCGAGCGAACTCACCACGCCATGACCGCGCTATGGTGAACAAGGCTAACGGAACGATGACCGAAGCGAGCACGATGTGCGTGACGAGAATGAAATAGTACACCGACCTGGCTACTCCCTCACCTGCGAAACGCACGGGCTCCAGTTGCTGAGAATGATACACCACATAGGACAAAAGGAAGACGATCGACAACCCCAACGCAGAAAGCATGACCATGCGGTGCGCATTGTACGACTTCCTTCGTGCCAACGTGTAACCGACAGTCAACAGCACCGCCGTCGTACCATTGATGAATGCATGGAACTTCGGAGCGTACGAAACATCGAGAGTACCAAGCGAAAGGACTCCGGGATTCCCTATCATGAACGCTACCAACGCCACCACCGTCAGCGTCAACGCATAGATGATGACCGATAGTTTCGATTCCGAAAGTTGCTCAATCATGTGCACTCGTAAAAAACCTCGACCTGTCGCAACGTACCACCGTCACTTTTCACCGGACTCCGGCAGAACGAAGAACGGCGATATCCCGTTTCATCTCTGCCACCTTCGACGAATCCAGGCAATCGTAATATCCCCGGATGTTGTTCCGCGAATCCACCAACACATAGCGAGAACTGTGTGCGGCTGGCTCGAACGGATCGGACAACAAAAAGCCATCCTTACTCAATTTTCTCACCGAATCCCTGTCCATGCGGACGAAGATCCAGCGCTTATCATCGGCCTCGTATCGCCTACCATACTCGGCGAGGACCTCTCGCGAATCCGTCTCCGGGTCCACCGTAAAGGACACGAACCGAAGATCAGGATCCTTGATCATCTCCTGGACGTCACGAAGCGTGCCGTTCATGATGGGGCACACACCCTGACACGAAGTGAACATGAACGAGGCTACCCAGATACTTCCCGCAAGCTGCGAGCCCTGAACCTCATTCCCGTTCTGATCCATACCCTTGAATGCCGGTGCCGCCTTGATGATGGGCAACGAGTCGACAGCAACTCTGCTCGATCCCGGTCCCTCTGCCTTCCTGCAGGAATCAAGACCCGCACTGAAGACTATGACAATGAGCCAAAGAACACGCACCAACCCAGGCGATACCGAAATCAACCACCCCTTCGCCGAACTGTCATGCTGACAACGATCGACCATGATGCGGACTCTTAAAAGGGATGATGAAACGTTTCAAGCGTCGTGAGCGCAAACACCAGGACGATGAACAGGAACACCGGCACAAAAATGAACGCCCGTAGATACTTGTTATCGAACTTCAAGTGCATGAAGATGTACAACACCATCAGCACCTTGAACGTTGCAATCAACAGACCGATCCCCAGGTTGATAAGCACGCCGGACTGACCCATGCTTACCGGGAAGTGGATCTGAGCAGCCCCTACCGTCAGTGCCGTAAACAGCATGAGGGCCCCGAACACTTTGTAATACGACGGCAGAACATCGCCGTGGTCATGGTCATGATTTTGATCGTGAGACATAGAATCTCCTTCGAATGATGTTAGTGTAAAGTCGGGAACAACAGGTATAGGGCCGGGAAGAGGAAGATCCACACCAAATCCACGAAGTGCCAGTAGAGACCGAGCACTTCGACCCTTTTCGCGTTCGTATATCCCTTCTTGGTGAACGACCGGACGAACATCCATGCCATCGGAATGATGCCGCCGAGAACGTGCAGACCGTGAAAACCTGTCATCAGGAAGTAGAATGCGAAGAAGATGTTCGTGCGAGGAAAGATCCCGTCATGGAATTTGTGGGAATACTCGAAGTATTTCACCACCAAGAACCCGAAGGCGAACATCAACGTCAGACCAAGAAAGGTCTGGAACAACCCCTTGTTATTCCGCTCAAGGTGATAGATGGACAACGCCATGGTCAGCGAACTCGAAATCAGGAACACCGTGTTGAGTGTTGCGAGCGCAACATTCAGGTGCGTAGCCGAACTCTCCGTGAAGATATCGATGTTCGCATTGCGCAAAACGATGAATGCACCGAAGAATCCGGAGAAGAACATGATTTCAGAAGCCAGGAATATCCACATCACGAGCTTGCCGTGATTGATACCGCTTACCGGCTCATGTCGTAAGTCTAACGCTACAGACATAATAATACCTCGTTAATTCTACTTCTATACTTTATCTATCACCATAAGGAGAAAAGCTCCCATCACATACGCGTACGAAGCCAACAGTAACCGTCGCGCCGACGCAGGATTGGGAAGCTTGACCACTGCAACCGCGCTCTTGAGAAAAACAAAGGAGAGAGCTGCGTATCCGACCACGAACAGTCCCCCTACCATGCCGAACACTGCCAAGAGTAGACCAAGGGGAACGAGGACGATCGTATACCCCAATGCATGCTTGGCAACGACGTTCTGTTCTGCTTCGCTCTTGCGTAGCAATGCGAAACCGCCACGCTCATAGTCCTGACGATACATCATGGCAAGAGCGAGGAAGTGAGGCAACTGCCAAACGAACATGATACCGAACAGAACGATCGCGACAACATCGATACTACCCGTCACTGCCGTCCAACCACCCACCGCCGGCAATGCCCCCGGTATGCCACCAACGAACATCGCAAACCAGGTCTTCTTCTTCAACGGTGTATAGAGGAGCAGATAGGTAAGAAAGGTCGCGACGGCAAGGACAAGCGTCAGGGTGTTCGTGAACGAGAGAGCGACTACTCCAAGAATAGTGCATAGAGTCGCGAAGGCGACCGCAGAGCGAACCGAGATGACTCCGGACGGAATCGGTCTCTGACCCGTTCTCTTCATCGTCGCATCGTCGTCTCGTTCCATGATGTGATTGAAAGCGCACGAACCGCCGCTGATGAAGGCCGTTCCAAGGATGAGGAGGACAAGGCGGACAAGATTATCGACGGTGGAAAAGGACATTCCCGAGGGAAAGCCCAGATAATATCCCACCGCAGCGGTCAGCACCACCATCTGCGTGATACCCGGCTTGGTAAGCTCATAGTATCCGCGGACCACCGACATGGGCGATGACTTTACCTGCTCAGATGTCGTGATATGTTCTGCCGCTACGATTTCCACTCGTTTCCTAATACGTTGTTTGTTCGTCGCACCTGTCTACCGTCCTCGTGTGAACCTTTCTCCTTCCACTCCTGAACGATCATGTCAATGAACGTGAGCAGGCTCTTTTTCCGGGACCGTCTCTTCTTCCGGCGGAACCCACTGAGGATAATAGTCGGAATCACGTCCTTCTTGGGAGAACTCATACGGACCTCTATACACCGTGATGTCGGTGTCGAAGTTTCCGTGACCAGGGTGCGGCGGCGCTGCCCACTCAAGGGTGTTCGCACGCCAAGGATTGCGAGGCGCTTTCTGACCGTACTTCAAGCTCCAGAAGATATTCGCCAAGAGGAAGAATTGCGAGAAACCAAGACCGATCGCTGCCCATGTGATGAAGGCGTTCATCGGCTGGAAGGGCTTGAGGAAGTCGTAGACTGTCGGGTCTGCGATACGACGCATGTGACCACCAAGTCCGATCATGTGCATCGGGAAGAACGTGAGATTGAAGAACACGAACGACCAGAAGAAGTGCTTACGACCCCATGACTCATTGAGCATCTTGCCATACAGCTTCGGGAACCAGTAATAAATGGCTCCGAACACGCCGAACAACGATGCACCGAACAATACATAGTGGAAGTGAGCAACGATGAAGTACGTATCATGGATATAGATATCGACAGCGGCCGATGCCATGAAGATTCCACTCAATCCCCCGATGATGAACATCGAGACGAAAGCGAGCGCGCATAACATTGCGGAGCTGAAGCGGATGCTGCCTCCCCACAATGTACCGAGCCAGTTGAACACCTTGATAGCCGAGGGCACCGCAATGACGATGGTGGAGAGAACGAAGGTCGTACCGAGCAGCGGACTCATGCCGGATTGAAACATGTGGTGACCCCACACGATGAACCCAAGGAAACCGATACCCATGATGGCGAAGACCATCGCCTTGTATCCGAAAATCGGCTTCCGGGCGAACGTCGAAATGATATCCGATACAGCGCCCATCGAGGGAACGATCATGATATACACGGCAGGGTGCGAGTAGAACCAGAACAGGTGCTGGAACAACAACGGCTGTCCGCCACCCGACCACAGGTTCGTTCCATCAAGAGCGGACGTGATAAGCAGGTGCTCGGGAATGAAGAAGCTCGTGTGGAGGAAGTTATCGAAGAATAACATCGCAAGCGATGCCGCAAGGACCGGCGTTCCAAGCGTGATGAGGATGGCCGTGATGAACAGAGCCCAGATCGTCATCGGCATGCGGAACAGGGTCATGCCCTTCGCACGCTTGTTCAGGATGGTGGTGACGTAGTTGATCGCCCCCATGATCGACGAGAATCCGACAAGGAACAATCCTGCAATCCATAGGGTCTGCCCTAAGCCCGAAATGACCGATAGCGGCGGATAGGTTGTCCACCCCCCTGCTGCCATTCCCGACTCCAAACCGAAGCCTCCCATCAACAGCATCGCTGCCGGGATATTCAACCAGAACGAGAACATGTTCAGGGTCGGAAGAGCCATGTCGTCCGTCCCGATCATCAAAGGAATCGCGAAGTTTCCGATGAACCCGTTGACCATGGGGATGATCACAAGGAACAGCATGATCGCACCGTGCATGGTAAGCAACTGCGTGTAGAAGCCGGGCTGGATGACGCCCTCTGCCGCCCATGAATCGGGAAGCAAGCTTCCGATGATCGGCACCGCTTGATCCGGATACGCAATCTTCCAGCGAATGAGAAGAGCTGCCAGACCTCCGACCATCAGGAAGAACAAGGTGGTCACCATGAACTGCTTGGCGATGGTCTTGTGATCGGTCGAAAAGATATACTTTCTGATAAACGACGGCTCATGATGATGTCCGTGTCCATGATCCGCGTGCACGTCGTGCTCTGCATGTACACTTACTGAACTCATACTATGGTACCTTTGAAAATGTTGTTGTTTCCGTTCTTATCGACGTTGAAACCGACTAGTGATGGGAACCGACAATCTTGCCGATATCGGCGTTGACTGTCTTCGGGATAGGAGGCTTTCCTTCCGCTGCAAATGCCGCGAGCTGCTGTGTCCTCTTGCTGATCTCCGCATCATACCATGTGTTGTAATCCTGCTGGGCATGCATGAAAAGCACCCCGCGCATGTTGTAATGACTCGCACCGCATAGCTCGGCACATGCCAGCTCGTACTTCCCTGCCTTGATGCCGTTGAACCATACCTTCATCCAATTTCCGGGTAACGCGTCCTGCTTCACGCGGAAATTCGGGAGGAAGAACGAATGGAGGACGTCGACAGAGGAGAGGCGCACGAGGATGTTCTTGTTAATGGGCAGGTGGAACTCATTCTCCATGATGATGTCGTCCACGGCATTGGGATCGTTGGCGTCAAGTCCGAACGGATTGTCCACCGTGCGGAACTTGGGCGACTGCTTGCCGAGAACGCCATCCGCTCCCGGATAGCGGAACATCCAATTGAACTGCTTGCCTAGCACCTCGATCTCGATATCCGGTTTCGGAATTCGTTGCTCGTTCTTCGTCACTTCCCACGCGTTATCCGTGTAGATACCAAGACCTGCGAACAGGAACGTCGGCAGAATCGTCCACGTGAACTCCAGCATGTTGTTGCCGTGACTGCCACTGGCTTTGACACCCGGTTTCTGACGGTATTTCACCAGCACGTACACGAGAAGACCGTACGTAAGGAAAAAGATTGCGAGAGTGATGTACCAGATGACGGCGAACAAGCGGTCGAGCTCGAAACCGAAGGTGCTCACATTCTCGGGGAAGTATCTCAGAAAGTCTAGAACGCTGAACATAGAAGGTCCTTAAAAACTCGGTGATGAGGTATCAAAGTGATGACTGATTTACAAGGGTTGTTCAAGCTCTGCTTCGCTGTACGGAGAGGAACGCAATGCCGTCTTATCGCGTGCTTCCTTCACCGCATCGGCAGCGATTTCGCCTGCCTTGTTACCGAAACTCGAGCGTACGTACGAAAGAATCCACGCAATCTCCTGATCGTTGAAGTTCGTCTTCCACGATTGCATCTGACCGTTGTATTTGGTTCCGTTACGCACGATCTCTCCCTTAAAACCGTGGAGCACGACCCGGATGGGCTTGGATACGTCGTCTCCCGTCGCCAGTGCCGACCCCGCAAGTGGCGGAATGGACCCCGGAATACCTTTTCCCGTGGCCTGATGACATGCCGCACAGTTCTTGGTGAACAAAGCTTTGCCCGGAGGCGCATCTGCGCCGCCTTTTGCTTCGGCAGGAGGATTGGGGTCCTCCCACACAGGATCTTCACCCTGTTTCGTAAAAAAACCGCCGATGTTACAAGAAGAGAGAGAGAGCAAAGAGGTGGTCGCTGCTGCTGCGATCAACACTCGGAAGAAACGTCTGTGAATCTCCATTGATAGATTGTATTGATGATTGCACCGATCGAAATCGCATCGAAATTACGGCGAGCGATTCCCCTGCACAAAGAAAAAAACTGCGGCTGTTGAAAAGATTTGAGGTTGTGCACCGAGTCGAGGAACGGACGTGCATGCGGTTCTCATGAGGACCGGTGTCCACTCACATCACGGAGTATCGGCAGTGACGACTACAGACTGCACTCAACCATTGCGCCTTTGTTGAAGGTGACCACGGGCTTGCCTTTCACCGGGACATCGGCAAAGGGTGTGTTTTTGGATTTGGATTGGAAGAGTGCCGGTCGCACCAACCACTCCGCCTCAGGATCGAAGACACAGATGTTCGCTCTCTCGCCAGCGGTGATGTGCGGTTGCGGTAAGCCAAGGATGCGCCGAGGATTGACGCTCATTTTCTCGATGAGCTGCGGCAAGCTCAGGATACCCGTGTGGACCAGAGCCGTCAACGACAGGCCCAGACTCGTTTCCAGGCCTACGATACCGTTCGGCGCCTGGTCGAACGGCACGTCCTTCTCCTCCGCCGTATGCGGCGCATGGTCCGTCGCAATCACATCGATGACACCATCGCTCAGTCCTTGCAGGATGGCCTCGATATCGGCTTGCGTGCGCAGCGGCGGATTCATCTTCGCATTCGTCGTGTACCCGCGTACCGCGTCGTCGGTGAGGAGGAAGTGATGCGGAGCCACTTCGCAACTGACCCGCTGTCCTCGCATGCGAGCCTCGCGCATGATCCTCACGGCACCCTTCGTGCTGATGTGCGCCGCATGATATCGACGGTTTCCGCAGTATTCAGCCAACAACACGTCCCGCGCGACGATGATATCCTCGGCGACGGACGGATAGCCCCGCAGACCCAACTCAGCGGACACCTTTCCCTCGTGCATGGCGAAATCCTTCGTCAACGAATGCTCCTCGCAATGCTGAGTCAGCAACGCATCGATATCGGCTCCATAATCGAAGGCCTTGCGCATGGTGGCGGCCGACGAAACGCACGACCCGTCGTCGGAGAACATCACCGCACCCGCCTCCTTCAATGCATGCATGCCGGCCAGGTCCACTCCTCCCCGCCCCGTCGTGATGGCCGCACAGACATGCACATCCACAGGAGTGTTCTGCGCTCTTCTCAGGATGTACTCGATCGTGGCGACGGAATCGATCGCCGGCTCCGTGTTCGGCATGCACACCACGCCGGTGAAACCGCCGTTGGCGGCTGATGCCGTGCCCGTCTGGATCGTCTCTTTGTGCGTCTGGCCGGGCTCGCGCAAATGGACATGCATGTCGAACAGCCCCGGAGCGGCGACAAGTCCTGATCCGTCACGTACCGTCGTCTCGGCGTCGTACACGGGATGCTCCGGCGTGGCGGCAACGATGACACCGTCACGAATCCACAGATTCATGCGCTCGTCGGTGCCTTGGTCCGGAGATACGATCCTGATATTCGTGAAGGCGATATTCATCGTGGTTTCCTTTGGGTATGGAAGTGGTCGATACGACAGCGTTCGAAAATAGCGGCTATGACTCGTTCGCGGACCCGCCGTTCGGTCCGAGCTTTTTCAGAAAGGTCTTCCGATGGACTCCGCTTACCCCGTGAGCGGCGATGGCTTCGTAATGCTTCTTGGTTCCATAGCCCTTGTGCGCATCGAATCCGTATCCCGGAAAACGGATTTCCGCATCGATCATGATTCTGTCCCGCGTCACCTTCGCGATGATCGAAGCGGCCGCGATCGATGTCACAATGGCGTCACCGTCGATGATCGTCGTCCACGGGAAATCTCCCCCACCGGTATACCTGTTTCCATCGATGAACACGTGCGCAAACGGTCGACTGAGTCCGTCCACCGCCCTCCGCATCGCCACCATGGTGGCTTCGAGAATGTTGATGTCGTCGATGACATCGGGTTCGACGATACCCACGCTCATATCAAGGGCCGTCTCGCAAACCCGCCGGAAGAGCGTTTCGCGCTCCGTTTCCTTCACGAGTTTGGAATCGCGCAGCGCCTCGATGGAGCAGTTCCGCGGTAAAACGACGGCTGCCGCGACCACCGGACCAGCCAGCGCACCCCGTCCTGCCTCGTCAACCCCCGCAACCGTCTCTCCGCGCTCCCAGAACGGGAACTCGAATTCCGTGTGCGGCACCCGCCGCTTTTCGTCCTTCATGACCGTAGCTACCGTACAGTGAAACCATCCCCGAACCGGCTGCAAACATGCACACAAAAAAAAAGCGGGTTGCCCCGCTTTTGTCATCGACCGATCAATTTCAAGAATTCGTTCCGAAGGTTGAGGTTATCCCTCAGCTCCCCCCGCATGACGGAGGTGATCATGTCCGCCCTCGACTCATCAGCGTTCACTCCACGGGCGATCATGCAATAGTGCTTGCTGGAAATCACGACACCCAACGCGCGCGGCTCTATGAGTTCCTGCAGGTAATCCGCTATCTGTTCGCCGAGCTCCTCCTGGATCTGACCACGACGGGCGAACCAGTCGACGATGCGGGAGAGTTTGCTGAGACCGATGACATGCTTGTCGGGAAGATATCCGATACTGCATTCACCACTGATGGGTTGCCAGTGATGAGAACACACAGACATCACCTTGATGCCCTTGGAAATCACCAGCTCGTCCACATCCTTGCGGTTCGGGAACACGGTGATTTTCGGCGGCTGTTCATACCGTCCGGCGAACAATTCGTTCACCCACATTTTCGCGACACGACGCGGTGTGTTGGCGCTGTTCTGGTCGTTACGATCGATGCGCATGATGTCCAATACCTCCTCGAGCTTCTTCTCGACGAGCATGAGCATCTCCGCCCTCTCGTCTCCGCTGATCGGCATGGATGCGTTCGCATCAAACACGGGATATCCCAGACTGTTGTGCGGCGGAAACACCCGCACCGGATTCTCTTCTATTCTTTTTCCTCGTTGCACGGTAAACGCCTTACCCATGGAAACGCTCTCCTTCTTGTGCGGTCTCGTACCGCTTGATCGTAATAGGTTCTCCGAAGTATTCGACGAAGTTGTTCTCCGACTCGAACAGCTTGATGCTATGAAGTTCACCTTCCGTAATCTCTTTGTCGAGTATTTGCCACACACAGAGAATGATGTTCTCCGCCGTAGGAATGATGCCCGCGAGGAAGTCGACGTCGAAGTTGAGGTGCTTATGGTCAACTTTGTCGATGATCTTCTCTTCGATGATATCACGCAGCTTCTTGAGGTCGATGACATATCCCGTCTCGGGGTCCGGCACGCCTTTCACGGTGACTTCGAGGGTGTAGTTGTGACCATGGCCCTTGGGATTGTTGCACTTGTCAAATATCGCCTCGTTCTTTTCGTCGCTCCACGTAGGATTGAACAAGCGGTGAGCCGCGGAAAATTGTGTGCGGCGCGTTACGTAAATCATGAGTCACCTCGAGATGAAACCACTGTCAAGTCCTGAGTGGACTTTCGTTTCCAGAATAGGACGCAACCGTTGTTTCTTTGTTTGATGACCATGAAATCTTTTCCTCGACCCACATGAAAATACTTGATTCGGTACGTTTTGCGGTCCTTTTGCTCGTTTTGGCTGCGTGCACCGACGGTCTGCACGCCGTAGCCATGCATGCCGACTCCGCCGTTCGCGGTGGCCTTGCCGCCTCGCCGCGACATATGAACGATTCCCTGCGGGCCTTCAATGTCACCTCTGAAGTGGAGCTTGAAAGCGAGGAGACGGGCGTCGTGCAAGGCAGTTGCTCCATGGGCATCTGTGGTACCGATTCGCTGGCGCTCACGGTGTACGGACCCTTCGGCGTGCTCATCGGGAAGATGACGGCGAGTAAGAACTCCGTGCTCTATTACGATGCCCTGCGTTCGGAAGCGGTGCAGGGTAACCCCGAGTCACCAAAGGTCGTCTCGACACTCCCCTTCCCCCTTACTTTCAACGACTTCATGCACCTTGCCCGATGGGAAGTGCCCTTTCCCGCATCTTCTTATTCGATGATCTCCTCTCAGGATTCCACGAGCGTATGGGCCTACACTGCCGACAGCAGGTTCATCGATGTGGCGAAACTTTCCTCCGCGTCGGGCGCGCTTCGCGGCTATCAACGCAAATCCCGATCGGGTGAAGTGATTTTTACCATCCGCTTCGATGACGTCCGCGAGAGAAACGGAGTTAATTTTCCGTCGACACTGACAATGCAATTCCCTGCGCGTAACGCAAGTGCGCGGTTTTCGGTTATTGATTTTGTTCGTGATCCGGTCGGCGAACGGTACTCGTTCCGCTTGCCCAAAGGCGTCAAAGTCAAACGTATAGAGTAACAGCTCGTGCCGGAAGCTCGTCCACGTCCGTCCTCGTATCACCCTTCCCGAAGCTCCGATGAGACGTGCCCCGATGCATGCGAACAATCCTGTGTGACGCATCCGACCGGTCATCGAAAGGGATTGCTTGCTGCCATGTTGGCCATCGCATTCCACGTTCTCGGAAGTGTTCCCGCTGATCTGTACGCAAAATCCGTTCACTCGTCCTCCATCATGTTCGGTCGATCAGGTTCACAGCCGGTAGTTCCGCTCCCCACCGACTCCTTGCGCGCCCTCGGCTCCTCGGCCGATAGCATCCTGACCGTGAAAGCGGGCTCCTCGAACGCGGGTGGTATCGATACCGTCGTCACCTACAAAGCCAAAGACACCGTCGTCTTCTCCGTGAAAAACAAGAAAATGCGTCTTCGCGGATCAGCGACAACGGCGTTACGGACGCGCGTGCTGGAATCGGAGATCATCGAGATCGATTTCGCCTCCGGTATGATGACCGGTTCGGGATTGAAGGACACGACCGGGAAGTTCCAAGGCACACCGGTGTTTCACGATAACGGCAGCGCCTACGCCGGTGAGGTCATCAAGTATAATTTCAAACAGCAGATCGGTACGGTGACCCTCGGCGAAACGACGATCGACAACGGGTTCTTCACGGGTTCGAAGATCAAACGCAATGCCGATCAGAGCCTGTTCGTCGAACATGGCTGCTTCACCACCTGCGATGAGCCGCATCCGCACTTCTATTTCACCGCAGAGAAGATGAAGATGATCCCCGACGATCGGGTGTTCCTGGAAGACTTCTACCTCGTCGTCCACGACATTCCCATCCTCTATGTACCGATCGGCGTGTTCTTTCCCAACGCACGCGGACGTCAGTCGGGCATTCTACTCCCGCGGCCCTTCGTCGATGCCAATCGTGGAGTGTCGTTCCAGAACTTCGGGTATTACTTCGCCCTGAGCGATTACTATGACACGCAGGTGACGGCGGACTTCTACAGTAAGGGCGGCTGGCAGCTCAATAACAGTTGGAACTACAACCTTCGTTACACGCTCTCCGGACGTCTCGACGCGTCGTATGCATACGTGCGCCCGGATCCGCGTAGCCCCTATCAGCGTGACTACCGGTTCTCCTGGAATCATAGTCAATCCATCTCGCCGCAAACGCAGTTCACGGCGAATATGAATTTCCAGTCGAACACCTTCAATACGAACACGATCACGACCCTTCAACAACGCATCCAAAAGAACGTGTTCAGTTCGGCCGGACTTTCCCATACCTTCGATAACAACGTGGGTGTTTCGCTGAACTACACGCGAAATCAGGATGTCGAGGCGAAGACCTATGAACAGTCTCCCGTCCTCTCGCTCACCGTCCCCGCTCTCTTTCCCTTCAAATCCCGCGGCTCCACGTCATGGCTCTCGGATGTGTCCATCAACTATGCATCGACCGTCTCCCCGACCTTCACCCATGGCCTTGATGTGGCTCAGCGGGATACGTCGTATTTCGATTCCGTCGCCAACAAGCAAGTGACGCGACGGCTTTATGACTCTTCGTACTCAGACTCCTACAAGGCCGTGTGGCGTCATTCCCCGTCCATCACCATTTCGCCCAAGCTCGGCGTCGTCTCCGTCACTCCGGCCCTGAACTTCGCGGCTAATGTGTATCCCAGACGCATCGTCTCCCGTTCCTACGATACCGCGCGGAAGACGACGAGCGATGTCGTGGAAAACGGACTCTTCATGGAGTACAATGCAAGTTTCGGCGTCACGACTCGTACCACCTTGTACGGCTCGCCGCTCACGTTCGGTACGGTGGCCCTGCGCCATACCCTCATGCCCTCCATCGGCGTGAGCTACACGCCCGATCTCTCGTCCGAAGGCGCCGGCTTCTATTCCTCGTACCTACGTCCGGCCGATTCCATGAACCTCAACCCGCAGGTGGTCCGCTATTCGCGATTCGCCCTCGACGGCGGAGGTATCGCCTCGCAGCGTCGGGCGCTTGCCATGAATTGGGCGTTGGATAACAGCATCGATGCCAAGGTGTTCAAGGACTCCGCCGATGAGAAATTGGAACTGGCGCGGATCAACGTATCCGGTAATGTCAACTTCCTTCTGGACTCCAATAGGATGAGCGATATCCAGTGGAGTGTCCGCACACCAACGGTCGGCGAGTCGTCGCTGACGGCGAATTTCTCCACAACGGTCTACGATGATGTCCGGCTTCGCGATACCGCAGGCCGCCCCACCTCGTCATACTCCCGCGTGGCAACCTCGCTTCTCGAGGCCGGTAAGTTCCCGCTGCGTGTCAACGGCTTCAACCTGTTTTTCAGCACCTCGTTCGGGTCCAGGGAATCGTCGCCGAACGCCGACAGGACAACGGCTGACGACACCACGAGGCCGTCCTTGGGCGATAGGTTCCGTCAGCGCGTGGGGTACACGGAAACGGACGAGGACATATTCGGTGATTCATCACCCGGATACCGCCCCTTGCTCTTTCCTTGGAATGTCTCCATGAGTCTCACCTACAGCTATGCGCGCCCGTTCAGTTCTGCGAGTGCCACACAGAACCTCAATTTGCAAAGCACCATCAACCTTTCCCTGACGCCCACGTTGTCCATTGTCGGCGGACTGAATGTGGACCTCATCCAAGGTCAGATCAACGCTCCTGCCATCACCCTTCGCAAAGTGCTGCATTGCTGGGCGCTCGACGTGACATGGTACCCTACAGGAACCGTGCGCGGGTTCTACGTCAGTTTCAGTCCGACCTCCTCACTGCTGCGCGACCTCCGCTTGGAACGACGCAGTAGTACGTATATCCGATAACTCAGACGTCGAGGTCCATGGCGCGACGGTCTTCCGTGGGGACGTGTCGGGAAACTTGGAGAGATCGGTGATGCGCCACTGAGCAGTTCAGTGGCACGTCCTGTTTCGCGCGCTTGGGTTGACCGTATATTCGCAACGATTTCCTCTTCCACTTTGCCACGGTATTCGCGTGCGTTCCGTCCTCATACCATCGATTGTCCTTCTTCTTCTGTGGAGCTCTGCACTTCATGGGCAGAACGATCCGCGCAACAGCATCAAGGGTCCGATGACCGTACGGTCCGGCGAGCCGGCAGAGATCAGCTGGAACTGCCTTGACGCGACGGCGGTCATCATGGTCGGTGACACCAGCGTGTATCCCGCTGCCCATTCGCTCACACTGCGACCATCGTCGTCGATAACGGTCACCTTCGACGTTCTTCGAGGAACAGACACCTCGAGGATGTCGTGGACGATCAACGTCCCGGGACGCGACACTGTTCGTGTGCGTCGCGGCGGCGAGATCCGCTCCTATTCCCTGCCGCCTTCCCCCTCAACCACGGCATCGGCATTCTACGCCGGATACGACCCTCGTGGTGCGGTGTCTGCAGTTTCACGATTGAAGATCCTGCGTGTGGATGTTCCCGACTCCACGCATGGCAATTATGTCGTTCAGGCCGCGCTTCTTGATTCCCTTGGGAACAACATCGCCTCCATACCTGCCTCGTCGTTGACCGCGTCCACTCGCGTGTCGTGCGACGGTGCGGCATCGGTGGGCGAGACGCAGGGCTCGGACGTCCTGTGGACCAAGTCGCAGCGGCACATGATCATGACGGTGTGCATGGATCGCTCGGCGTTCGCGCAATCGCGCGACGCCGGTACCCGTGACGCGGTCGCGGCTTTCACCTTCTCCCTTGGTTCGGGAGATCAGCTCTCGGTGGTCGGATACAACGTCGAGTCCACCACCGTGTGCACGCATTCAGGTAAGGATAAACTCAATAACCTCGCCGAGATGTTCTCCGGCGAAGCCGAAGGCCTGAGCGCTCTCTACCGCTCTGCGCATGCATGTCTGAACCGCTTCGACGCATCGAGCGGCTATGATAACACCTTGGTAGTCATCGCAACCGGCTATGACAACGCATCGTTGATTTATTCCGCCGACGATGTCATAGCGCGTGCGCGCGCTCGCAATGCCCGCATCATGACGATCGGCATCGGCGACATGGTGGACTCGTATAGCCTGCAATTGATGGCGTCACGCACGGGCGGACGTGCCTACTTCCTCGCAGATACGGAGATCGCCTCCATCACCGACATCCTCCGCGAAATCAACAACGGTATCCATGCGCCGTATACCTTCCGCGTCCCGGGACGGACTCCCGCGGCGGGCTCTTGCGACATGGGCGTGCTGACCATAGGACTGGGTTCGAATCCTGCACTGCGCGACTCCATCGCCATCCTCTCCGAAAGAGATTTCAGCTTGCCGCATCGGCAACTGCTCTGCCTGTTCCCCTTCGGACAATCCGCACTCAATAGCGCCTACATCTCCCATCTCCGCAAACTCATCAATGTCCTGCGCGACAACCCGGATAAGTCCGTTGAACTCATCAGCCATTCCTTCGCTGAAGGAGATGAAGAGACATCCCTCCTTCTCTCCGACGAACGTGTGCGCGTGGTACGCAAACTCTTGCTGGACTCCGGAGTATCACCGGTCGCCCTGCGGTGCAGAGCCATGGCAGATGTACGTCCGCTATTTCCTTATGCACGGGAAGCATGGCAGGCGGACCTCAATAGGAGTGTGGAAGTGCGGTGGTTGGACCCCAGTCTCCTGCCCTTCGAAATCGTCACGGAGTATGTGGAATCGGAGCGTGACGCTCAATCTGCTGTTCAGATGTGGTTGAAACGCTCGTACAAGGCGTACTATGAGGCGGTCGTGGTCCGAGGGACCCCCGTTTTCCGCGTGAAGCTCTGGGGATACGAGTCCGAAGCAGGCGCGCGCGACGCCGCAGCAATCATCAAGAAGAAATACAACGTCTCGGCCGAGATAGAGTAGTTCGCCAATCAAGGGACCACAGCCGGTGCTCCTCGGTCGCAAGGCCGCTGAGAACATGGTCGCAAGCAGGCCTCTCGTCCGCTTGACGAGTCTTTCTCGACGCACGCGTGACGAACATGGTGTCAGCGTTGATCGGCAGGTTGAGCGCACTGGTAGGGTGAGAGCCGCCGGGCCGCTTTCTGCCCGTTGCGGAGTTCACCGGTCAGTGACGTGATTCCAGCCACCGCTCGGCATCGATCGCCGCCATACAGCCGCTACCGGCAGCGGTGATGGCCTGTCGGTACACGCTATCCTGTGCGTCGCCGCAGGCGAATATTCCCTCGACGGTCGTTCTCGAGGACTTGCCTTGGGTGATAATGTAACCGTGCTCATCGCACTCCATGAATCCGCGCACCAACGCCGTGTTCGGCTCGTGTCCGATGGCGACGAAGACCCCGTCGATAGGATGGACGACCTCTTCATTGGACGTCACGTTGCGCAGGCGGACGCTCGTCAGTTTGCGAAGTCCGGATGGCAAAGTTTCTCCCAGATACTCATCGATGACGGTATTCGTCATGAACTCGATCTTGGGATTCGCTTTCGCGCGGTCCAGCATGATTTTCGACGCCCGGAACTCGTCGCGTCGATGGACGATGGTGACCTTCGATGCAAAGCGCGTCAGGTAGTTGGCCTCCTCCATTGCCGTATCGCCACCACCGACAACCATCACGTGTAACTGCTTGTAAAAGAAGCCGTCACACGTCGCACAAGCGGACACTCCATAGCCCATGTACTCTCCCTCACCTTTCGTGCCCAGGAGTCGGGCGCGAGCACCCGTGGCGATGATCACCGCATCGGCGGTGATGATGTTCTGACGATCGGACCGTAAAGCGAAGGGCGCGACGGTATGATCCACATGCTCGATGGTCTCAAAGACGGACTGTGCGCCGAACCGTTGCGCCTGCTTGCGGAAAACATCCATCATCTCCGGTCCCATGATACCGTGCTCGAACCCGGGATAGTTCTCCACTTCCGTCGTGATGGTCAGCTGACCACCCGGCTGGGAGCCCTCGAACACCGACACCTTCAAACCCGCCCGCGAGGCATAGATGGCTGCCGTGAACCCGGCAGGTCCGCTTCCGATAATCGCTACATCGACATGTGAACTCATAGTCTCTCCTACCTTCTCTTAGTCATTGATTGATTACATCCCTCCCGCCATGAAGCCGGGCCGACGGAGAAACCCTGACGATGCATCCCTACTCTTCAGCAGCTCCTGCACCTTCCGAACCCTCCTCATCATCGCGCGGTACGACCGTGATGTCGGCAATGGTATCGCCGTCATCAAGTCGGATCAACCGGACCCCTTGTGTGTTGCGTCCAATGACGCGGATGGAGTCCGCCGGCTGACGAATGAGTATACCCTTCTGGGTCATGACCACGAGATCGTCGCTATCGGTGATGTCTGTCAGCGAGACCACCTTACCGGTCTTCGAGGTGACGTTCATGGAGATGACGCCCTTGGCCCCGCGACGGGTAAGGCGGAAGTCCTCGAACTTCGTCCGCTTGCCATAGCCGTTATCGCCGATGATGACGATCTGCGTGTCCGGTCGCTTGATAGCGATCATCGACACCACCTCGTCGTCGTCTTGCAACGTGATACCCTTCACCCCGGTGGCCGTCCGACCCATTGCTCGCACATCGCTCTCGCGGAAGCGGCAGGCAGAGCCCTCGCGCGTTCCCACGATGATATCACACGTGCCGTCCGTCAGTCGCGCCGCCAGAAGAATATCTCCCTCGTCCAGCGACAAGGCGATCTTCCCGTTGGACCGCACGCTCTCGAATTCGGAAAGCTGCGTTTTCTTCACCGTGCCCTGCTTGGTACACATGAAGATGAACTGTTCGTCGCTGAACGCGCCCTGAACGAGCAGGTACGCGGTCACCTTCTCATCAGCCGGTTTCTGAACGATGTTCGCGATGGAACGACCCTTTGCGTTCCGACTACCCTCGGGAATGTCGTACACTTTCACCCGGTAGACACGCCCCTTGTCCGTAAAGCACAACAGATAGTCGTGCGTCGCTGCTCGGAAAAGGTTCTCGACGTAATCGTCTTCATACGTGCCCGCTCCGCTCAAACCACGTCCGCCACGCCCTTGGCGACGGTACGAGTTGACCGGTGTGCGCTTGATGAAGCCCTTGTGGGAAATCGTCACGATCACCTCTTCGTTGGCGATCATATCCTCCACGGTGAAATCGCGCGAGTCGAAGACGACATCGGTGCGACGTTCATCACCGTACTTCTCCTCCACGGCGGTCAATTCATCGCTGATGATCTGCATCTGCAGGTCTTTGCTTGCAAGGATGGAGCGGAGCTTCTCGATGAGCTGGATGATCTCGCGATACTCCTGCTGGATCTTCTCCCGCTCGAGTCCCGTGAGCCGCTGAAGTCGCATGTCCAGAATCGCCTTCGCCTGGATCTCGCTAAGCTTGAACCGCGACTGCAAGCGTTCGGATGCAGCCTCGACGTTCGGCGACTCCTTGATGGTCTTGATCACCTCGTCGATATTGTCCAACGCGATGATGAATCCTTCCAAGATGTGCGCCCGCTTTTCGGCAGCGACCAGTTCGTACTTCGTCCGACGCACCACCACCTGGTTGCGGAAGTCGATGAAGTGCTGAAGCATCTCGCGCAGCTCCAGGACGCGCGGACGACCTTCCACCAGTGCGAGCATGTTGCAGCCGAAGGTGGTTTGCATCTGCGTGTGCTTGAACAGGTTGTTGAGCACGACAAGCGGCACGCCGTCGCGCTTCAACTCGATGACGATGCGCATGCCGTCGCGATCGGACTCATCACGGATATCCGAGATGTCTTCCAACACCTTGTCGCGGACCTGATCGGCGATCTTTTCGATGAGACCGGCCTTGGAAACCTGATACGGGAGCTCGGTGACGACGATGGACTCCTTGCCATTCTTGGCAGTCTCCACCGAGGCGCGCGCACGAACGATGACTTTGCCACGTCCGGTGAGATACGCATCGCGTACACCTTCGTACCCATAAATCACCCCGCCCGTCGGGAAATCGGGAGCGGTGATGTATTGCATGAGGTCGTTACTCGACAAGGTCGGCTCGGCGATCAAGGCCTTGATGCCACGGATGACTTCGCGAAGATTGTGCGGCGGTATGTTCGTTGCCATACCGACAGCGATGCCGCCCGCACCGTTGACCATGAGGAGCGGTATGACGGTCGGGAGAACCCGCGGCTCCTCGAGCGAGTCGTCGAAGTTCGGTTGGAAGTCCACCGTATCCTTGTCGATATCGCGCAACACTTCGGCAGCGATTCCCGCCAGACGCGTCTCGGTGTATCGCATGGCTGCCGGCGGATCGCCGTCCACCGAACCGAAGTTCCCTTGGCCGTCCACCAGCGGATACCGAAGCGACCACTCCTGCGCCATACGCACCATGGCATCGTAGACCGACGAATCGCCGTGAGGGTGATACTTACCAAGCACCTCACCCACAAGACGCGCAGACTTCTTGTACGGCCGGTTGTGCGTCAAACCCAGCTCCTGCATGGCGTAGAGGATACGACGATGCACGGGTTTGAGTCCGTCGCGTACATCAGGTAACGCTCGGCTGACAATGACCGACATGGAGTAGTCAAGGTACGATCCGCGCATCTGATCTTCGAGCAGGACGGGAAGGATTTTTTCGCTGTGTAAAGCCATGGGTGTAGCGGAAGATTGAGGACGAATTCGATGAGCAAAAATACTGCTTTATGCAGTCATTTTCTTGGGGGGTTTTCCACAGGAGGGGTGAAACAGAGACGGCCCCGAAACCGCATCATTCCTTGGGTTTCGGACCATAGAGACACCTCTTTCCGCATGGTTCGTCTTACACGTAGCGCTCTTCCACCGTCTCGTTCCGCAATCGCCGTATGAGCATGACGAGTGCGGTGGATGCAGCCCGCTCCCTGGTGGTCGTCCGGTCGGTTCCGAAGTTGTGCACCCGTACCTCCACGCCGCCTTCGTCGGCAACCGCTATCCATACCGTGCCCACGGGCTTTTCCTCGGTTCCCCCGTCAGGTCCGGCTATGCCGCTTACCGCCACACCATACGTGGTACCGAAACGATGGCGGACCTTCGTTGCCAAGTCCGACACGCATTCACGGCTCACCGCGCCGAACCTTTCGATGGTCTGCTCGTCGACACCGACGTCGCGGACCTTCGACGCATTGGAGTAACATTCGATGCCACCCATGAAGTACGCCGACGACCCCGGTGTCTCCGTCAGCAACGTCCCTATGATCCCTCCCGTGCACGATTCCGCAACCGCTACCGTTGCGCCCTTCGCTGTCAGCTCTCGGTGGGTGATGGCACCGATGGACTCCGTTCCCGAACCGACGATGAACGTTCCCGCCCGCTTCCGCAACACCGTCTCGATGACGTGGATCTTCTTTCGTCCCTCGGCTTCGTTGGAAGCACGGACGCCGATACGCAGTCGTATGCCGTTCACGGAGGGAAGGAACGCCAGCGAAGCGCCGTCAAGGAACTCCTCCGGGGGTCCGATAAGATCCGCCAAGGTCGACTCCGTGCAGCCTGCCGCGACAAGCGTTGCATACAAAACGATATCGTGATCGCCGTGAACGATCTTCTCGCGGATCAACGGCAAGACCGATTCCGTCATGATGGCTTTCATCTCGCGAGGCACTCCGGGAAGGGCGATGATGATGGCGTCGTTGTGCGTCATCAGCAAGCCCGGCGCGCTCCCTACCCGGTTCGGCAAGACCGTTGCCGACGATGGCCGCAGCGCCTGACCTCGCTGACGTTCGGTGAACGGACGTCCACGACGCGCCAACGCCTCTTTCAGATCCTCGAGAACCACCGCATCCTCGATCATCTCGTCGTGGAGGAAGGTACAAAGCACCGACTTCGTTATATCATCGTGTGTCGGACCCAGTCCGCCGGTCACGATGACGCAGTCATACTGCCGCGTCAAACGATCCATCTCTCCAAGCATGCGCTCGCTTTCATCGCCGACCACGGCATGCACTTCCACACGCGCGCCGACTCCCGTACACTGCTCGGCGATCCATGCGGCATTGGTGTTGATCACCTGCCCTATGCAGATCTCGTCGCCAATGGTCAGAAGCGCTATCGAATACATGATATCCTCTCAAAGTGATTGCACACGGTCAACACCGATCAAATTACTACTGCGCGCACGGTCCGCTTCGGGAACACGATGCAGGACAAAAAAAAACAGCACGCCAAGCGGCGTGCTGTTTCACTATCGATGAACGATCCTGCCGGCCGGCCTCACGGCGACCGACGTTCCGCTCGCTTATGCTGCATCGCCTTCCGGCTTCGCTGCGCCTTCTTCGGGAGTCGTCACCGCTGCTTCGGCCGCAACGACCGCTTCGATGGCCGCCACCTCTTCCGGAGCGATGGTCGGGGCGACACCTTCCGCTACATACTTCTCTGCATTGGGAACAGGATGATTGGCATTGTATGCCGCGATCTTTTCCTGATCCTTGCCCTTCAGGGCGTCGACTGCGGAGAGGACGATCTTCTTCGATTCTTTGTCGAACTCCACGACCTTCAACGGCAGGGCGTCTCCGACATGGAAGAAGTCCGCGATACTGCGTACC
Source organism: Kapaibacterium sp. (SeqCode) (assembly GCA_040398805.1). Classification (GTDB taxonomy): domain Bacteria; phylum Bacteroidota; class Ignavibacteria; order Kapaibacteriales; family NICIL-2; genus JBBATK01. The sequence goes on from JBBATK010000001.1 coordinate 522,493, forward strand.
GGAGCGAACGAAAGTTGGGACGAGGGAACGAAACCGTCGACGCCTTCCGGCATTTCCACGATGACACCCTTGTCGATGATGCGAACGATTTTGCCTTCCGTTTCCGTTCCCACCGTGAAGCGCTCTGCGAAGACATCCCAGGGATTGTCGGAAATCTGCTTGTGACCAAGCGAGATGCGACGGTGTTCGGGATCGACGCTCAGGACGATCACTTCCAGGGAGTCGCCCTTCTTGACGAATTCACCCGGGTGGCGGATCTTCTTCGTCCACGACAGATCGCTGATGTGTACCAATCCGTCCACACCCGCTTCGAGTTCGACGAAGACGCCGAAGTTCGTCAGGTTGCGAACGACACCGTTATGCACGGAGTGAATCGGATACTTGTTCATCAGGTCCTGCCACGGATCGGGTTCGAGTTGCTTGATACCGAGCGCGAGCTTACGGTTGTCACGGTCGATATTCAAGACGACCGCCTCGAGTATCTGACCGAGCGACACAAGCTGCGACGGATGCTTGATGTGCTGTGTCCACGACATTTCGCTGATGTGAATGAGGCCTTCCACACCCTTCTCGATCTCGATGAACACACCGTAATCGGTGATGCTCACGACCTTGCCGCTTACCTTGGCACCCGGCTCGTACTTCTCGCCGATGGTGTCCCACGGATGCGGGGTGAGTTGCTTCATACCGAGGGAAATACGCTTCTTCTCCTGATCGAAATCGAGGACCGCTACCTTCACCTGCTCGTCCAACGTGACGATCTCGGAAGGATGGTTGACACGACCCCATGACAGGTCGGTGATGTGGACAAGACCGTCCACACCGCCAAGATCGACGAACACACCGAAGTCGGCGATGGCCTTGACGACACCCTCGAGGATGAGGCCCTTCTCGAGCGACGAGATGATCTTTCCGCGTTGTTCAGAGATCTGCTCTTCCAAAAGGATCTTGTGGCTGACAACGACATTCTCGCTAGGGTTGTTCACCTTCACGACGCGGACGTCTATCGTCTTGCCTACCCAGATATCGAAATCACGGACCGGACGGACATCGATCTGGGAACCGGGCAGGAACGCCTCGATACCGAGAAGGTCGACGACCATACCGCCCTTGATGCGACGAAGGATACGGACCGGAATGACATCTTGCTTTTCGTAATGAGAGAGGATGTCGTTCCACGTCTTCATGAAGTCCGCACGACGGCGTGACAACACCAAGCGACCCATGGAATCTTCCATCTTATCGACGAACACGTCGATCTCCTCACCGATGACCAGCGAATCGGCTGCGACGGAGAACTCCGCACGCGGCACGACACCGAGGCTCTTGAAGCCAATGTCGACGAGGATCTCATCTTTGCTTATCGCAACCACACGACCATGCACCATCTCGTCTTCCTTGATGTGCGTCATGTTGGTTGCCAACATCTTTTCGAACGACTCGTTGTCGAGTCCATTAACATCCAAATCCAAATCACCTTCCAACAAAGCCGCCAGCGTGCTCTTCTTCGAGAGCTTCACCGGTACCTCGTCGAGCAATGATTCCGGAGCTGTCTCCGCTACTGTTTCCGGAACGGCAACGGGTTGCTGCTCCATTGATTCTGTTGTATCTGACATAAATACTCCTGACGAAGAAAGATCGATGCTGCGGGTTCGAACCTTTCCGTTATGACTCGTGAAACATGTGTACGCAGCGCTTATAAGACCGCAAATATAGGGGAATTTTGCCGTATATGGGCACTGTGAAGGGCGTTCGCTCGTATTTTTCCCTCGTCGACCCCGACAGCGGGTCCGGCGCCGTAGAGGCACTTGCCACGATACCTCCTCTCTCGGCCCTCCTCTCGTATCTTTGTCCCTCAGAACCGGTGCACGAACGTTCCAGGGGTCACCTCGCCGAACTCCATGCATCGAACCCTGTTTTCGAGCGCCCGTATGAATGTCATCGATCGATACGTCCTGAAAGGTTTCCTCTCCACCCTCGTTTTCTCCGTGGCGGCGCTCTGCGTGATTTTTCTTGTCGTCGACCTCATGGAAAGTCTCGACGGGTTTCTCGACCACGATGCGCCTCTCTCGGCCATCGCCTCGTACTATCTGTATTATCTCCCTCAGATCATCAAGCTGATCTTTCCCATAGCCATGCTGCTTGCCAGTCTGTTTTCGGTGGGACGTCTCTCGGGGAATAACGAGATAACCGCCATGAAATCGTCCGGCATGAGCGTGTACCGCCTCCTTCTTCCCATCGCCCTCGTCAGCCTTGCCCTGAGCGGTGCGCAGCTGTATTTCAACGGGTGGGTGGTTCCGCACGCCCAAACGAAGATGCTGAGCGTGGACAGGACCTATCTTGGCAAGGCGAAACAGCGGACAGAGACGCAGGTTTTCAATGTGTCCTTCCGCGATTCCCCCTTACGCAACGTTTTCATGAACTCCTACAACGATGATTCCCGACGCGGCGTCCGGCTTTACGTGGAAGACTACACGAGCGCTCTTTCACCGCGTATCAGCCGTCGATTGGACGCCGAAGGGTTCTTTTGGGACAGTACGCGGAAGGTGTGGGTAGCCGAGAAGTCGTTCGTACGGACCATCGGCATCAACGATTCCGTGCGCACGCGCTATGCCGAGCAGGACACCCTGCATCTTGTCATGCCGCACGAAGCCATCGTGGGTCTGCAACGGTCGGTGGACGAAATGAACCTGAACGAGTACCGGGACTACATCGACCTGCAGGAGCGCGGCGGAAAGGATGTGCGGATGAAACGTATCGACTACTTCGGTCAGTTCGCGTTCCCCTTCGCCAACCTCATCGTCGTTCTCTTCGGCGTTCCCTTCGCATCCGTGAAACGGCGCGGTGGTGTGGCCGGCGAAATCGCAGCGGCCATGATCGTCACCTTTTCCTACCTGGTCTTCACCAAACTCAGCCAGTCCCTCGGGTTCGAGCTCGAGCTTCCGGCCGTGGTCGTGGGCTGGTCGGCGAACATCATCTTCGCGGGCATCGCCTTCGTCAACGTTTGGCGTGTGCGAACCTGACGACTTCGCCGTTTGCTCACGAGTCATGGTGGTTCCGCACCCCCCCCGACACAACCGACAAAGCAGGATCCACGGGGTACTCTCGAAGGCGAAAAAAGACGTATGTTGGAACCTGAACGAGAGGTTCTCCCATCACTGCAGGTATCGTTATGACGGAAGTACGTTCATTAGGGAGTCTGGAAGGACGGCGCATCGTGCGTGACATCTTCCGCGAATTGCGCTTCGAGCGTCAATACAGCGGGTTCACGATTCTGACGACGATGTGGCGTGTGTGCACGAACGAAAAGGAGCTCTTCCGGTATTCGTCGAACGAGGTGCGTGTTCTGCATCCGCTCGGCACCATGCGCGGCACCTCTCTCTGGATGCAGGAAGTCGTCAACCGCTTCTACTCGGCCACCATCAACTCTTTCGTGTATTTCGGCGCTGCGATCCTTCTTGTCATGATCGGCGTCCGTCGATTCACCGACCATGTCTCGGATGCAACCGTGCTCGGCAGCATCCTCTTCGAGGCATTCCTTCTCGTCATCATGTTCCTCGTCCTCTACTTCTCTCCTGCGGAAGCGAGCGACGAAGATGATGCCGACATGACAACGGGCGATAATCAGCGCGAGGTGCTCCGGGAAATCGGCGAGATCGGTCGTGATTACGCGAACGTCTCCATCCATCTCGAACAGGCGGTTCAGCAGCTCAAGGAACTCCAACGGGTCCATGAGCAACTCGCCGATCGTGTTCGGGAAAGCACCGAGGCCGCCCATCAGGCCATGCATCCGAATCCCGCTCTGGTGACGACGATGGACAAAACGAATCATTCGCTCGAGCGATTCCAGCAATCGGTCGAGGCGTTGAATGCCGCAACGGACAAGCTGCGGCGGGAAGAGATCGATGCGGCCGTGCGCCGCGAGGTCGAAGCGCTTTTGACGCGCCGGCTATAGCGCGGCGCGGGCGTCCAGGTTTCCTGAGGTGACGTCGAAACGTACCTTCGAATTCCGATATACAATCCAGAGAACGGTGAAAACTTCCAAGCGTCGACCGGGTACCATAGACATCTATTTCGTGTTGTACATCGCAGCACTGGTGCTTCTCATACCCGATCGCGGAGCATCGCGTAACGATGCCGCCGAGCTCATAACTTCGATACTTCAGACGTCGTTCTCCATTCATGCGGATCGAACCGTCATGCTGTGCAGAATGGTGCGCAACGGCGATTCGCTGGCGGTGCTCTCGTGCGATTCGCTCAATGGTATCTATCACAGCGGAGCCATGAAGGACGTACGGTACGAGTTCAGTATCGAAGACCAATCCTACAGGAACAAGGTCTCGTTGAACTCCTCTTCAGAGACGCGATCATCGTACTTCAGGATCGACGGCTCCGCCGACCAAGGCGGTGTGCGGTTCGCATGGAACCCACCGTTGACCGAGAAGCGTAACCGCTTGTTCACCGTTCATGTCTCAGCCTCGGCCACACCCACCCTTCCGGACGGATTGGACGGGTCGCAACGCGAGGCACTGCGGCGGATCGCGGGCGATCCGAATGGCATTCGGGTACGTGCGAAGACGCAGTTCACCGTCGCTCTTGTCTATGTGGATGGTGGCACCGGTGTCATGGTCGCACAGCCAACTCCCGTGGTATCCGGTGGGTCTGCGGATTCGGCGTTGGCCCGACGATATGAAGAGCTGCTGAGGCAGTTCGAACAACCGCGCACCGCAGCTATACCTCGGGGAGAATTCTTCCTTCAGCCCCGTGATAACATCGTGAGGATGATCGCCTATCAGCCCTTCGAAAACCGCATCCGTGTGTACGGTGCCGACCCGTCACGCGAGGTGGATGCGATCCGGGTTTCCGGAAGTAACGCCTATGCCCGAGTGGAGGGTTCGGACCTCGTCGTCACAGGAACGACGCCGGCAAGCGGCAGTGTCGTCGTCACCGTAAATGCCCGCCGGACCGTGGACAGGAAAGACACAAGCGTATCATTCCGTGTCCTGGCCAATGCCCTGGAGCCGCCGCTTATTCCCACGACCATGTATCCCGGGGTGACCTATGGTTTCCAGCCGCGGTTGCCCGATGTAAGCGGTCTTCCTGCCGGAGCCGTCTTGCGTGACGATCGCGGTGCTGAAGTGGTGCGAAGCGCCCAGGGCGAATCGTTCTCCTATACTCCCCGCACGGAGGATACCCTTCGAACCTTCGTCTTCGAACGGTCGATCAATGATAGGAAAATCGGTCAGGCCTATTCCGTCTCGATTCTCCCATTTCCCCCGCCGGAGATCATCGATATCTCCCTACGTAACGGACAGGTGTGGGTGCGAACCCGCTCCTTCGGTCTCGCATCGGATACCCGCGCCCGCGTACGCCTGGACCTGGGAACCCCCAACGGACCGCGTGTTCAGGAGCGCCTCGGCGATTGGAGTTACGATGAACAATCCCACGCACACCTGCAGGTGTTCCAGTTCACGCCGGTGAGTGCGAGCGGAAGTATTCGGGCGGTGAACGGCCGGAAGCAGACCTCGGAGAAACGTGATTTCACGGCGCGTAACGAGCGTTGACATCGGTGAAAGAAGGCGCGTGAAACCCATCCACCTGCGGTCACTTCCTTCGTGAACGTCGGTAGTTCGAGACGTTTCTGGCGTGTTCTGCTCCGGACGCCGCGAAGGAATGCAGACCGCTCCCATCTCCCCGTGCGCAGAAGTAGAGGAACCCATGACGCTCCGGAGCGATGGCCGCCTCTATGCTCGCCGCTCCCGGTGCGCAGATCGGTCCGGGTGGCAGGCCGGCGTACCGGTAGGTATTGTACGGGTCGTCCACTTCAAGGTCTTTGTACAACAACCGTCGCGCCTGGCCTCCGAGTGCATACTGCACCGTGGGGTCGGCGGCGAGCTTCATGCCCCGACGCAACCTGTTCATGTAGACACCGGCGATTCGCGACCGTTCCGTGTCCACCGATGTCTCGCTCTCGACGATGCTGGCAAGGGTGAGCAATTCATGTTTGGACATCCCTGTAGCCATCGCATGCCGGGCGAAACGCTTTTCCCACACGTCCCGTTGCTGCTTGAGGAGTCGGTCGATGACTTCCTCGACGGGCTGTCGGGAGTAAAATTCGTAGGTGTCGGGCATCAAGTATCCCTCCACCGACGCTGCCTCCGCTCCCCAGGCTTGGCGGAGCGAATCGCTGAGAAGGTGACGCATGACCGTTGCGGAGTCGGCTCCGACTCTCGATCGGATGATTGAGGCGAAACGCCGCAGAGTGATTCCCTCCGGAAAAGTGACGCGAATGGTGAGGACGCGATCGCCGAAAACGAGACTCTTCATCACCTGCCAGTACGTATCGTCCGGCGTGAAGGCATAACTTCCCCGATGCAGTCCCTTGCCGCTTGCTTTCGCAACGAAGCCGAGGACCGTCCGCAAGACCGTCGGTTGCGTGACGACGCCGGCATCCACGAGTATCCTTGTCGCTCGGGCGGATGAGGACGATGCCGGGATATACACGACAACCTTGTTTGTGACATCGACAGGTCGGGATAGGTACCAAGCGCCCAGGGACAGGACAAGAAGGATGATGACAAGGAGACCACGCACGAAGAGTTTCATGTCTGAAATTACCATCGAATAATCAACATCACAAGGCAGAGAGCATCAATGCGCTCTCTTCAAGAATACTCAAGCTCGTTCTTCCGCACAGAGGATTTTTCCTCGCATCTTTCGTTTTTTTTACCCGCCCCGTTGCGACGCCTCTCTGTATTTTTGCGTCTGTTCTTCTCAAAAGAACCGTTCATCCTGATTCTCATCACAAAGGTGTCATATGGAGTTGCTTCAGAACAAGATTCTAGAAATGTTACCCTCGCTTCGCGAAAAACGAAATGCGATGCTGAAGGAAAAAGGCGACGTGCAAATCGCGACGGTGACCGTCGAGCAGGTACTTGGTGGCATGCGCGGCATTCCCTCGGTTCTCTGTGATACGTCGTCGGTATCGGCGGACGAAGGATTGCGCATCCGCAACATCCCCATCCTCGAGCTTACCGACACCACTCCGGAGGAGATCTTCTTCCTCTTGGTCACGGGTCAGCGCCCCAACGAGGCGGAAAAGGCGGAACTCACGGCGATGTTCGCCGCAAAGGCCGCACTGCCCTCGTACGTCATCGACACGCTCAAGGCCATGCATAAGGATGCCCACCCCATGGCAATGCTCTCCGCCGGACTGCTGGCGATGGAACATGAGTCGGAATTCCGCCGCGCCTATGACGCAGGCGCAACCAAGGACCAACTGTGGCAGGCGACCTTGCAGGACAGCATCACGCTGCTCGCGCGCATCACGACCCTTGCCGCGACCATTTATCGCCTGAAATTCCACGGCGGTGATATCATCGCTCCCGATCCCTCGGCAGACTGGTCGACGAATTTCGCCACCATGCTTGGTGTCAACGACTCCGCAGCATGGAAAGACCTTGTGCGCCTGTACCTGGTGCTCCACTCCGACCATGAAGGCGGCAACGTCAGCGCTCTCACGGGCCTGACAGTGGGCTCGGCACTGAGCGACGTGTACTATGCCGTGAGCGCGGGCCTGAACGGTCTTGCGGGTCCGTTGCACGGATTGGCGAACCAGGAAGTCCTCGCTTTCATCCGCGAAGTCGTCGAACACTTCAAGGGTGTGCCCGACAACGAAACGCTCTCTGCGTTCTGCTGGGACCGTCTCAAGAGCGGTCGTGTCATTCCGGGGTACGGTCACGGCGTTCTGCGCTGCACGGATCCCCGCTTCACGGCATTCCATGAGTTCGCCGAGAAGCACAACATGCAGAGCGATAGCATCGCCCTCGTGCAGAAGTTCTTCCAGGTCGTCCCGGGAATCCTCACCGAACATGGCAAGGCGAAGAGTCCGTGGCCGAACGTGGATTCCATCAGCGGCTCGCTCCTGTACGATTTCGGTATGACCGAGTTCTCCTTCTACACCGTCATGTTCGGTGTATCGCGTGCCATGGGTATCTGCTCGCAGATCCTCGTCCATCGCATGCTCGGTTCCGCTATCACGCGTCCGAAGTCACTTACCCTCGACCAACTGTCAGGTCTTGCGAACAAATAAGCCCCGGTCGCCTCGGCACCTGATGCAGACGCACACAAAGGAAAACGGTCTGTCACGAACGTGTGACAGACCGTTTCTTTTTTCTTTCGTACCAGAATGGTTGCTCGGCTGCTCACGTGCCCTGAGCAGTGATCATACTCGCGGACTTGGCCTACGCGCGTTCGAAGACAGCTGCAAGACCCTGACCGACGCCGATGCACAAGGAGGCAACGCCGAAGCGTATGTTGTCGCGGTGCATGGAACGAACAAGTGTTCCGCTCAGCCGCACGCCGCTCATGCCCAAGGGGTGTCCGATAGCGATGGCACCGCCGAACACGTTAAGGATCTCATCAGGAAGTTCGAGCTGACGCTGGCACGTGAGAACCTGCGCGGCGAATGCTTCATTGATTTCGACACGACCGATATCCTGTAACGACAATCCGGCCTTGCGCACGGCGCCTCGGATGGCGTCGACGGGACCGGCGCCCATGATACGCGGATCGATGCCCGACGCATGACCGCTCACGTAGCGAGCGATGGGCTTGAGATGGAATCGTTTCACCATTTCCTCGTTCGCAAGAAGCACCACGCCTGCTCCGTCGTTCAACGAGGATGAATTACCGGCCGTGACACTGCCGCCCTTGCGAAATGCGGGCTTCAGTCCGGCCAAAGCTTCGAGCGAACTGTCGCCGCGCGGCTGTTCGTCCTTCACGACGATGACATCGTCACCACGCTTCTTGGGAATACGGACGGCAACGATCTCGTCGGTGAACACGCCGGCGGCCTGCGCAGCCACGGCACGCTGATGTGAACGGAGCGCATAGGCATCCTGATCCTCCCTGCTGATCTGAAAGCGCTCTGCGAGATTCTCCGCCGTCTCTCCCATGGACTCCAGCGGGAACAACTGTTCCAAAGCAGGATTAGGAAAGCGCCAACCGAGAGCGGTATCGTACGCCACAAGGTTACCGAACGCCGCAGCACCACTGACGTTCTTGGGGAGGGCATACGGCGCGCGGGACATAGACTCCACACCGCCGGCAAGGATCATCGAGCTCTCCCCCGACATGATCGCCCGGGCTCCCACGATGATGGCTTCGAGCGACGAAGCGCACAGCCGGTTCACCGTCACCGCGGGCACGCTCTGCGGCACGCCTGCCAGAAGCGAAGCCATGCGGGACACGTTACGGTTGTCTTCACCCGCCTGATTGGCACAGCCCATGATCACATCGTCGATGGCAGCTGCATCGATGCCCGTGCGCTGCACGCACTCCTTGATGACCAACGCAGCCAAGTCGTCCGGGCGGACGCTCGAAAGTGCTCCACCGTATTTTCCTACCGGCGTGCGTACCGGTTCGCAGAGATAGACTGATTGCATGATGAGGTGCGAGAAGGTTCGTGAGTGGAATTGATAGAATGAGATTATTCCTGATCCGTCAACGCGGCCAAAGCGGTATCGACGGCAGCCAGGCCTTCCAAAGCGGTCTGCAGTTTCTTGCGTTCGTTGTCCACCACATCAGCGGGGGCTCCGGCCACGAACCGTTCGTTCGAAAGCTTGCTTTGAGCACCTCGTTGAAGATTCTCCAAGCGCTCACGCTCTTTATTCAAACGCTCGCGTTCTTTAGCCACGTCGATACGGGTGTTGGCCAGAAGGTGGATATCCACGGTCCGCACCCGCGAGGTGCGCGCACCGGCGGGCGCTTCATCCGCTTTGATGATTCCCGGCAACTCGTTGCGTGTCAGCGAGGCGATGATGGAGGCCGCATCTCGGAAGAACGCTTCGTCGGACTCGGCACAGACGAGACTCAATGGAGCGGGCTCGCTGGGTTTCATGCCGCTCTGACTTTTGAGCATGCGGATCTCTTCCACGACCAATTGCAAGAGTTCGAATCGTTCCTCTTTCTCGCGGTTGATAAACGTGGCGTCGTAGGTCGGCAAGGACGAGGTGGCAAGGAACTCGGACTCGCTGCGATCGCCCGTCACATGCCATATCTCCTCGGTGATGAACGGCATGACGGGATGCAGCAAGGCAAGCGCTCCTTCGAACACGGAGAGCGCAAAAGCCATGAGCTCACGTCGTTGATGGTCGTCCGACGAGCTCTGGAATTGCACCTTCATGATCTCCACATACCAGTCGCAGAAGTCCTTCCAGATGAAATCGTAGACGGCTCGTGTGTACTCGGTGATGCGATACGCGTCGAGATTCTCATGCACCAGACCGATCATCGTGTGAAAGCGTGAGAGAATCCATCGATCGGCTTCGGTCAATTCTCTGGAGAAGGTACCAGCGGGAGCCGACTGACCCGGCTGAATTCCCGCCTCGGCCGCCTTCATCATGAGGAAGCGGGCTGCATTCCAGATCTTGTTGGCGAAGTTCCGTCCGAACTCCATCTGCGGCGCATCGGCGTTTCCGTTATCATCCACAACCGCCACTTTCACATCCGAACCCAGTGGCGCCAGGTACAGGGTGGTGTAGCGAACAGCATCGGCACCGTATTTGGAGAACAGGAACAACGGGTCGGGCGAGTTACCGAGACTCTTGGACATCTTCCGGCCGTCGCCGTCACGGATGATGCTCGTGAAGTAGACGTCCTTGAAGGGGACGGTCTTCTTGAAATACAACGACGCCATGATCATGCGCGCCACCCAGAAGAAGATGATATCGGGTCCGGTGACAAGCAGATCGGTCGGCAGATACGTACGCAGCAGGTCGTTATCCTCCGTCGTGCCGTCGTCCAACCAGTTCATCGTGGTCAGCATCCACAGCCACGAGGAGAACCAGGTATCAAGGGAGTCTTCGTCCTGGCGGACATCGATATCGGGGCCCACACTGAGGATCGTGCGTGCTTCCGCCTCCGAGCGCGCTGCCGTCATGCGTCCGTCCGGCGTGTAATACACCGGTATGCGATGACCCCACCAGAGCTGACGCGAGATGCACCAGTCGCGGATGTTCGTCATCCAATGCTCATACGTCTTGATCCAGTGCTCGGGGTGGAATCTCACCTCACCGTCCTGCACAGCCTTCAGCGCGGGTTCCGCGAGGGGTTTCATGCGCACGAACCATTGGTCGCTGTAGAAGGGTTCCACCACTTCTCCGCCGCGTTCGCTCACTCCCACCATGTGTGTGTAGGGATCAGCTTTGATCACCAGGCCGGCCTCTTTCAAGTCACCGATGATCTTCTTCCGTGCATCGAAGCGGTCCATGCCGGCATAGGCTCCCGCATGTTCGTTCAGGCGTGCATCGGCGTCGATGGTGGCTACCACGTCCAGGTTGTGACGTTTACCGACCTCGAAGTCGTTGATGTCGTGCGCCGGTGTGATCTTCAAGCATCCCGTGCCGAAGTCCTTCTCCACGTATTCGTCGGCGATGACGGGAACGAAACGATCGGTGAGCGGCACGCGCACACGCTTACCTACGACGGCTGCGTATCGCTCATCATCGGGATGCACGGCAACGGCGACGTCGCCGAAGATGGTCTCGGGTCGGACCGTGGCGACGGGCATGTGGCCCGTGCCGTCTTCGAACTCGTACGTGAGCGTGACCATGGTGTCCTGCATCTCCTTCATGATCACTTCTTCGTCGGAAAGGGCCGAACGCATGGCCGGTGACCAATTGATGATGCCTTTACCACGATAGATAAGACCCGCTTCATACAAGCGGATGAAGGTCTCCGTGACCGCGTGTGATGCGCTGTCGTCCATGGTGAACAGCGTGCGGTTCCAATCGCAGGAGTTCCCCAGCGAGCGCAACTGTTTCAGGATGATCCCGCCGTACTTCTCCTTCCATTCCATGACGCGTTCCACGAACTTCTCGCGGCCGAGATCGTGACGCGTGATACCCTCCGTTTCGCGCAGCATGCCCTCCACCTTGCTCTGCGTGGCGATTCCGGCATGATCCAACCCGGGGAACCATGCAGACTGGTATCCGCACATGCGCTTGTAGCGGACGTACAGGTCCTGTATGCTATGATTGAGCACGTGCCCCATCGTCAGCATGCCCGTCACATTGGGCGGAGGCATGAGGATGGAATAGGGCTTTTTACCAGGGGGCGGCGTATCAGGTATGGAGAAGACGTTCTCGTGCATCCACCGTTCATACCAATGATGCTCGACGGTCTCGGGAGTGTAATGCTTGGCGAGTTCCTGCATGGGAGATGTAAACGAATGACAATGGTGCAAAAATAGACAAAAGGTCGGCGTGCATGGGCGCGCGCGTAGGCGTGGCTTGCTCAAGCGGACGGACATGAGGGAGTGACGCGGTCGTAACGGAGACTCAGCGGACAAGGATGATGACACCGGTACGCATGTCCAAGTTCACCTCGTCGCCCACGAACAACCGATAATAGTAGCTTCCTTGAAGCAGAAGCGAGCCGTTATCGTCCCGGTCGTCGATGGTGATGGCATTCATCCCTATGCGAGCGGGACGGCGGATGCTGCGGACGAGTTGACCGCGGAGGTCGTAGACCTGCAGGTGGATGGTCTGCGTGAGGATCGGACTTCTCAAATCGAAGCGAATGGTGGCATTCTCGGAAAAGGGATTCGGCGCGACCGTCACGCTATCGGTTGCGACATCCCTACTGACGCGCACACCAACGGTGCGGACAGTCTCGTTGCCGAAATAGTCGCGAGCGCGAAGGCGGATGGTATTCGTACCGAACTCCAAGTGCGGTGTGAACGCAATGGCGGCACGGGCGTTATCGCCTGTCCACGCAACACTCCCCACCTCGTCACTGCCCCAGAACCTGAACCCGGACGTGACACCGGTATCGATGGGAACCAAGTTGACGCGTGCGGTCAGGTTCGACGACTGGATGATAGGCATCCGTGAGTTGTCGGTCATATATGCTTCCACCCGTGGCTTCTGGGAAACAGGCATGCCTTCGTATGCTTCAACACTGTCGATGAAAAGCACGACCGATGGTGCCAGCTCGTCGTTGCTGACCACGTTCTCCGTTTCAAGTGAGTTGTTGAAGCGATACAGCTCGGGAACGGCGTTTCCAGGATCGAGAATGAACCGGGAATGCGAACGCGAAGAATATCTCAGGGTCGACGACGTGTCGGCGACAAGGACATCCGCGTCCAAGGGTGGACGTGAAGCCGGGAAACCGAGAGCTCGTGCCTCCCCGGCGCCCTGAAGTGGGGTGACCGTCAACTCGACAAGGATACTATCGGCAAAGCCGCGCGGAGAGATCCGGCGATACGATGCGCTCGTTACGATCGTATCACCACGCAGGACAGAGTCCGGCTGCACCCGCAAGGAGTTCGGTATGACGGCGAACTCCGGCAATGGTTCCATATCAGCCGCGACTCCACGGATGATGACGTCACCGTACATGCTGAAGCGGACCATGCGCGCAACCGCTTTCACATACGGATATTCCTTACTGTTCACCGAATCCAGCGAGATGCGTGAACCCTTTACGGTGAACAGCGTGTCGGGTGTCGAGAACGGTGTGTGAAACCCGAGGACGGTCATGGTTATCACCGCAAGGGAATCGTCGACGTCACCCTCGATGGTGAGCGACTTCCAGCGTTTCGCCGGACCGAACAGAGGTGTGGTCATCGATGCCGTTATCGGCGAAATGCGAAGCGTTCCCGAGAGTATCACGGTATCCGCTTCCGTGTAAGGACCGGTGGTATCGGTATTGACAATCTCCCGTGCTTTGATGGAAACGGTATCGCGCGAACCGACGAACACGAACGAACGGGGATCCTTGAGCAGTCCCGCACTTTTCGAACCAAGCTCCGTGAGTCGCATCTTGAAGGTGTCCAGATCCCGGCGTGTGTATACATCACCGTAGGAAGCGCCGCACAGGGCGATGAGAACATATTCGCTGTCCGATACGGATGTCCGGAGGAACCGGTTGAGTGTTCTTCCGGAGCCGTTGAAACACGTATCGCAGGTATCCGCATCATAAAAAGTGTCGAAGTTGCGGACCGCGTTCACCGCGCCGGTGTATCTGTTCACCGTGCGGACATTCACGCCACGCTGGAACATGTTGTCACCGTAGGTCACATTATCGATGCGGATCTCATAGCCTTGCACGATGTCGTATCGAAGAACGCCCAGACTATCGTAGTACATTCGTCCGATGGTGGAGCGAAGATTGAACGGTATCAGACGATTCATGACGAACGCTTGCGGTGTCTGGGTGGTATCGAGGCGCAGTCCCTCGGTACGATAACTTCCTGCGTCCGTCTGCACGACGGAGCGAAGGTTCACCGCGGACGACACGGTATCGCGCACATGAAACGGAACGAAGAGCCATGCGCTGGTATCTCCGGTTTGTCGGCTCTTGGATCTGACGGCAAAAGTCAGTTCGCGACCCACGGGCAACGTGGCATCCGGACGCCACTCGATATGCGTCGCCGACACGAGTACATTCTTCTCGTCACCGAAGGCTTGCTCGACGACGACGGAATCACGTGAACGGATGAAGAATTGCACAGAGTCTTTCAGGCGTTCCGGATCGGAGAAGGTAAAGCGGAAAACGGATCGCGTTGCCGCGACATCCCATCCGTGAAGAGGCTCGATGGGTAGCGGTTGAGGAGAATAGACCCGGAAGGTCAGCTCGACAGCACTGTCACGGTTCACCTTCCGACGAAGTGCGTTGAACGGATCGATTTCGATGCGTAACGCATGATCGCCGGCTTGACTCCGAATAAACAGTGGGATGAGGATATCGTTGGTATTGCATATCGAAGGCACCACGTACCAAGCGGTGTCCACCGTCGATCGGAAGCGACGGATCAGAGCTACGGAGACAGAATCGTCTGATGATACGCCCGCATTGAACAGACGGAATCTCACGAAAGCGGAGTCCTTGTCCTCCGTCACGTACACACTGCCCTCGCTGTCCACTACCGTTACGGAGTTCGGAAGAATCACGGGGCGAATAACGGTATCGAAGGGGATTCTCGTAAGCGGATCCCCGAGCAGACAGCATTGGAAGAATACTCCGCGGAAGATGTTTCCCGGGTATCTGCTCAGAAGCGCTTCGGCCCGGGTGAAAATCTCGCCGAGCGTCCGAGCTTTTCCTCGACCCATCTCCGCGAACATGTCTTGCATCACCCGCTGTTGGACGAGCGGCACGCCGTAGCCCGTGGAACCGATGGCTGCAATGGCTCCACGACGTCGGGCCAAGAGGAAATCCTCATCGATGCAGGAGACATCGCGCTCGGCGAACGCGGCATTCTGGCAGGCCAAGGTGCTGAGAACGAAGGGACGATCGTAGTTCTTCACCGACGTGGTATCCCAGCCGGAGATTTCCGTAATCGTCGGCGCTCCATGACCGATATAGTTCACCCATACCGTGCCGTCGCCGTTGATCTGCGTGTTCAATTCACCGGAGGTGGAATACGTCGGATTCTTCGTCGTCGACAATGTCGTGATGATGGTCGTGTCACCACACATCGTATACGGTTTCATATCCACATCTTCGCTAAGGACGAACGGGACAAGACCTGCAATGCCGATATCTCGGAAATCCTCCTGCTCGAATTCCCCATCACCTCCCGACACGAAAACGAAATGCTTCCACCATTGGTCCGGTTGAAGCGTATCGTACGCGATGATCTTATCGACCAAGGAACGGGCTTGGTCTTTGGTTTCCACCGGCAGGCGACCAAGATTCACATCCGGCAACGTATCCGTCCCATCGAGTAAGGTATACCAGATATCGCTCACCGGCTTACCGTACGTAGGGATGAAATCCTTTTTCTTGCCATACGGAGGTATCTCACGACCATCCCAGCTCGCATCTCCGAACAGTAATACATGTCGGAGTCTCTTTCCTCGCCATGAGTCGTAGGCGAATCGAAGGAAGGATTTGATCGCGTGAGGAGATTTCTGTCCCTCTCCGAAATCCCTATACACGCTCTCCACGTCCACCACTCGGACCCGCACGCCCTGGGCGGACCTGTACTCGGCCAGTCGACGTGCTTGGTCCGTGAACTCCTCGTGAGTCACGATGAGATACTCGGCCTCGGAAGAATCCGCACGAAGGCTCGGGAGTGAATCATCGCTCAACCGGGCATTCTCGATGCTGTCAGCCGAATTCACCGATACCTCGTTGCGTCCGGCTCGCAGCGGTACGAGTGCTTCGAACGACGTGCCGGAAATGGCAGGCAGAAAACACCCCAGGGTCAGTGATGAATCCGTCGACGCTTCATCAAGAACGCCTGCTTCCTTCTGAAGGATGACTCCATAGCACCCCTTGCTTCCTCGATCCACGATCCGGGTACAACCTTGCGCCTGCAACCACGCGCGCACCGCGCTCGAAAAGTTCTCCGCGTCGTTCGCCGTCAGTACGATACAACCGTTGGTTGGTACGGACTTCAGGAACGTCAGCAAGTCCGGAGCGTTCGATGGACCGCTCCACTCGGCCCCGTCTTCAAACTCCGGCGGCACGAACGAACGGACATGTGTCCGTGCATCCGTTCCTCGCGCGATGACAGAATCGTTCCATGTATGCGTATACACAGGCGTTGAACCCGCGCGCGCACCGGCGATGAGGGTGACGCCCGACGTAGCAGTCACATCGCATGCCTCGCTGTTCAGCGTGTCCATGAGCACCGCGCGTTTCGAATGGAGCCTTCTCACCCGGAGATTCGCGGCTGCCCCCTGTTCGGTACGACCCTCCAACGCCCCGTGCCATGCATATGATTGCACTCTTCCTTGTACCGTGATGTAATCGAGAATCTGTTTCTCGGAATAGTTCGGCACCGTGGTATTCGCCCCAAGCGACACGGCTCGGACATTCATGACTCCTCCGAAACCCTCCTGTGCACCAACGGAAACTCGCACCGATCGTTCCAAGGTGCTGTCAAACGTTTCATCATAAACGAGTCTGCCATAGACGTAGCACTGAACACGTTTGTCCGGCTTGGCATCACGGATGTTATTGACGGCATTGTAGAGAACGCTCACGCGCAGCGAGTCGTCCGGCTGCATCGACGGCACGATCGGAACATCGGTGTCGAACGGCGTACGACGGTCGAAAGAAGCCCAGTGCCACTTCTCACCGGGTACGGTTTCGGTGACGAAAAAAGCATTGAAGGGATCGTCGTAGAAATAGCTTTGGTTATAGTCGTGCTCCTCTTCCACATGCCTGTCGATGTCGATCACACTGACCGTCGCACCACCGGCGGATTCAGCCCGCCGCGCGTACCGCATTGCCGGCGATGACGAGTCCACCGTCAGATACATCGCACATTCTCTCGTGAACGGGCTGTACCACGTGGTGTCGCCGGATGCCCGCCGTCCGTAATAGTATATCTCCGTACTATCATCGATCACGACATACCGGGACGGTATGAACAGTCTTTGCTCTTCACCGCGGTAGGTCAATCGCAAAGCCGATACCGAGGCACCGCGCCATTCGGGCATGATGGAGAGAAGATCCGAGCTATTGATACGAGCTACTCCGTCGCGTGTGGAAGCGACACGGATGCTCCGCCGGACGTTCGAAGACGTCTGCATTCCGAGCATCGCCGATGATCTCTCCTGCTTCTCCGGAATCGCCGAAACGGACTTCGTGTCGAGAGCTCTGTGTCGATCCATCGAACAGAACCCCTCGTTAAGGACGGAGATGCTGGGTCGCTCGGGAGATTCGTCAGGTACATGGGAGTGCAGTTTGCCTCCTTCGAAACGGATATCGATGACGACGGAATCCAGCACGGTTGCCTGCGAAAGCATGCCGCGGGAGGTGAGAGGTTGCACGTCGATTTCCGCAATATGTTGACCGGCAGAGATCCCGATCGGCGTGATCGAGACGCCGGATTCAAGGTGCGGCAGACGATCACTGAGCGCTGCGGGTACAACTCTTGACGAGGTACGCACGAACCGCGCGGAAAGTTGGGCATGAGGTGGCACGATGAGGTAAAACCGACGCGCATAGTCCGCCGCCGGCCGGCCGAACGTCACGGTCGAGCGCATGACGGACGCGTCCGCTATCCCCGAACGAAGGTCACGCTGCACAGCCGAGGCCAGACGCGTAAGGACCACGACGGCACCCGAATCGCTCGCTACGATTCGCACAGACTCCCTCGCTTCCGTTGCGAACGGAAGAAAAAGCGCCACAAGGGCGGGAACGAGAAATCGAACGAAACGGTGCATGGTGCGGTCGGTGTGTCGAAGCATGAACACACAAATTTACCCGAAGATTCAGCAGCTCAATGGACGAGGTACAAAGAATCGATACGCACCGTGGGAGGAAGGGAGAAAAAAAAGCCGAGGCCATCGATCGCGACGGCCTCGGCAAGATGGTCAATGACGACTAGCGACGGTCCATATTCTCCTTGAAGCCGATCTTCAGGTTATCAACAATGGCCTGGCTGAGAACCTTACGCATCGATTCGTTATCCGTCAGGTGCTCGCTCAGGGCTTGCTCCACGCGATGCTTGATGATCTCGGAAGACTCACCGATGAGCTTGTCGACGAACGTCCGGATGTCGCGCTGTTGTTCTTGAAGAACGTCCAACTGCGAACGACTGGCGTCTTCCATCTTCTTGAGCATTTTGTCCATACGCTCTTCCTCTTCCGTGTAGAACAGGGTGAACGCCAAAAGCGCAAGCATCGAGAACTCGAGAAGGATGGCGAAAAGAATGACCGACGGACGGGTGGCAGGGATGAACTTCAAACCGCGGATACCCACCGCGATGATGAGAAGTGCGGCTCCACCGTAGGCGAATCCCGTCACGTTGTTCGAGTACGACTCGGTGAAGTGGTGGGACATGTACAAACGAAGTGCGCTTCCGATTTTGAAATGGTTGCCCATCCACTCGTGAGCGCGCTTGATATCCTCCAACTCGCCCTCGACGAAATCACTGAAATGCTCACGGATACGGATGTACAAACCGTTGTTCCGGAATGCCACCAGATCGGTGTTCTTGTCGAAGACATCTTCAAAATGGACTTTCTGATGTGACCCGAACGTATCGCCCTCGCCTTCAGGCGTCGTTCTGTTCCACACGACACGATACAGCTCCGTAAACTGCTTCCGCTCTGTCTCACCGCGTTCTGCAAGGTCTTCATCGGGCATGGTGAGCATCTCGATGATCTCCTCGGAGAAACCGGTCTGAAGGCGTGCTTTGGACTTGTTGTTGTGAATTTCGCGTTCAACCTTGAGGGAGATATAGCCCAGACTGCTCGGCATGATCAGCGTGATGAGGACCGCCAGAACGAAGCCGACGTCGAAGGACAGGATCCAGAAGCCGTACGGCTCAAGGTAAATCGCTTCGTCACCGAGTTTCGGTGCACGAACCACCCACTCGCCCGACTCTTTCGAGTATCCATGGACCTTCTCGTCCCGCTTGTACGAACTGAAATCAAAAATGAACTCTTGCTTGATGTATTCCTTCTTGACGTCCCCGCCCAAGTTCTTTTCACCTTCCGGAGTTGGAAGGGCTTGGAGTCCTTTGAACCTCTCCAGCTTACCCACCGAAGCTTCCGGCTTGAACTGCGACACCACGAAACCTTCGACCATGCTGCTCAGAATGAGCGTCTGGAATGCTACCGTAACAACGACGACGACACCGAGAAAGATGGCGTAGTGGACGAATGTTGTTTTGTACTGCCGGGAGTCTATGTTCTCCGCGCTGTATGATGACATTGTTGCCAACCCCTATAATGTGAACAATAAAAGCTTGTTTTCTTGTTGTTTTTGCAGATTTTTCCAGTTTTTTTCGCTGTTTGGTCAAGCACGACCCGTTGCGAGCAAATATACAACGCGCCATCAATCCGCAGACGCTGTTCGCAAGGAACGGACAAAAATGAATAAAAGCGGGTAGCAGACAACCATCATGATTTTCTTTTCATCCTAAATGCATTTTCTCCCTTTCCGTCTGAATTCAGCGCCACGCGCGCGATAGGCCGATTGTCGTTATCTTGCGCTCGAAATGAGGACAGCAACTCTCATACCATCCTTCCCTCTCGGCTTCCGTGGTACCATCCGTGGCGGCTCGTTCATCACGTGGCACAAGCAGCGCCAAGCACTTCTTTTGGCCCTCGTCATCGCCTCGGCCATTCCCCTCGCCTGAGTTTTTCCGGTCCTCCGGCAAGCATTGCCGTGGAGTGGCGAAAGCCGGCGGTTCCGACGTGAGTCCCTCTCCACGACCTCGTAGAGCTCGGACAGCGGACACGAACAGGTCCTCGGGCACGTCTCATTCGCCGTCCATTAGCCCGTCATGGCGTTCACGCCACCACCTTTGTCAACAATCTATCGGAACCTTATGAATCACGAACTCTCCATGCCCTCTCGTGTCCAACCCGGATCGGTTCATGGCACGCTTCAGAAACACATGCTTGTCGACGGCTTCCCCTTCGTCCTGGATTTGGACCGAAGCGGCGACGGATACTACGCCGATGCAATCAGTGGACGCCGCTTTGTCGATTTCTTCTCGTGTTTCGCATCGGTACCGCTGCGACTCAACCATCCTCAGCTTCGGTCGGAGGAATTCATCCACGAAATCGGAACCATCGCACTTCATAAGCCGTCGAACTCAGACCTGTATACCGACGTCATGGCCGGCTATGTCGATACCCTCTTCAGCACTGCGGCTGCTTCGCACTTCAAATACAGCTTCTTCATCGAGGGCGGTGCTCTTGCCAACGAGAACGCCATGAAGGTGGCGTTCGATTGGAAGGTGCGGAAGAATTTCGCGAAGGGACATACCCGCGAGATAGGCCATAAGATCATCCACTTTCAGCAAGCATTCCACGGTCGAAGCGGCTACACCATGTCGCTGACCAATACCGATCCGAACAAGGTGGCCCTGTTTCCGAAGTTCGACTTCCCTCGGGTACTCAACCCGAAAATGGAGTTTCCTTGTGTGGGCGAAGCTCTCGAACGCGTCATGCGCGCAGAAGCGCTCTCAATTCGACAAATCGAGATGGCAATCAAAGAGCACGGCGACGATATCGCAGCGATCATCATGGAACCTATCCAGGGCGAAGGCGGAGACAATCACTTCCGTCCCGAGTTCCTCCAACAGGTACGTCGTGTGTGCGACGAGAACGACATTCTGCTGATTTTCGATGAAGTCCAGACGGGTGTAGGCATGACCGGCACATGGTGGGCGTTCGAGCAGTTGGGTGTGAAGCCGGACATCATGAGCTTCGGAAAGAAGATGCAGGTATGCGGTATTCTCGTGAGCGACCGCATCGATGACATCGACAATCATGTGTTCCGAGTGTCGAGCCGTATCAATTCCACCTGGGGTGGAAATCTCGTGGACATGGCTCGCGCACAACGATATCTCTCCATCATTCACGAGAATGACTACCTGTCGAACGCCACGGAGCAGGGAGAATATCTGAAGAAACGGATGGGGTCCCTTGCGGAGGAGTATCCTGATCGTGTCTCAAACGTCCGAGGTCGTGGACTCTTCGCCGCCTTCGACCTTGCGGATGCGCACGTACGCTCCGCATTCATCGATGAAGCGTACAAACATGGACTGCTCATCCTTGGTTGCGGCGCTAAGAGCGTACGCTTCCGTCCCACCCTTGATGTCTCTCGCGAGATCATCGATGAGGGTATAGGTATCATCGAAACGGTCATCCGCGGACTTCACCACTGAGATACCGGCGACAATCACGACGATGTCTTCGGGAGAGCGCCCTCATCGAGCGCTCTCTTGAAGTCGTCCTCGCTCATGACGCGCACCCCGAGTTCGAGGGCCTTGGCAAGCTTCGAGCCTGCTGCCTCGCCGGCGATGACGAACGATGTCTTCTTGCTCACGCTTGATGAGGTCTTGCCGCCGCGCCGCTCGATCTCGTGGGCAGCCTCGGTGCGTGACATCGACGCAAGCTCACCCGTCAGGACAAACGTCAACCCAGACCATTCGGACGAGGCCTCTGCTGTCTGTTCGGCCTCCATCTTCAAACCTGCCATCTCAAGTCGGGAGACGACCTCCCGCTCTTCTGCGTCGGCGAAGAAGGCGACAACGGACTCTGCAATGCGGGGACCTATCTCGCTCACCGAACAGAGCTCCTCCAACGTCGAAGTGCGTAACGCGCTGATACTCGGATAGGCAGCGGCCAGCACTTTCGCTACACCCTCGCCGACGAATCGTATGCCCAACGCGAACAATACGCGATGGTACGGAATGGCTTTACTCTTTTCTATGCCCGCGAGCAGCTTCTCCACTTTTCTCTGTCCCCAACGAGGAAGCGTCGCGAGCGTCTGCGCATGTTCTTCCAACTGATAGATGTCCGCCACATTGGCGATGAATCCTTTCTCTACCAGCTCATCCACCACCTTTTCGCCGAGCGTATCGATGTCCATGGCCTTGCGCGACGCGAAGTGTTCGATACGACGACGTATCTGCCAGGGACATCGGGCGGACTCGCAATAATGCTGAGCCTCGCCTTCGGGTCGGTGAAGCAGCGTCTGCAACGGACACGGGCAATGCTCCGGGAAACGGAAGGGAACGGACACCCCATCACGTTTCTCCGCCACCACAGCACATACTTTGGGAATGACTTCTCCACCCTTTTCTATGACGACGGTGTCTCCTTCCCGCAGATCCAGCTCTCGCACAAAATCTTCGTTGTGCAAGGTCGCTCGTGAAATCGTCGACCCCGCCAGGTGCACCGGTTCAAGCTCTGCCACAGGTGTGACAGCGCCGGTACGTCCTACTTGAAACGAAATCCTGTTCAATACCGTTGTCGCTTGCTCCGCCTCGTATTTGTAGGCCACGGCCCAGCGCGGAGAACGTGCCACGTACCCCAGCTCTTCCTGTTGTCGAAGAGCATCGACTTTGATGACGACACCGTCGATCTGGAAGTCGAGACCGAACCGCTTGGTCTTGTACTCGTCGATGTACTCCATGACCTCATTCATCGTCTCGCAACGACGCACATCCACCCCGACGGAGAAACCCATGCTGCGAAGGATGGACGTGTTCTCATACTGCGAAACCAGCCGTGCGTCGTCCGCACGCAGATAATAAGCGATCATCCGAAGCGGACGTTGCGCCACCTCGCGCGGGTCCAACAGCTTCAGCGTGCCCGCCGTCGTGTTCCGCGGATTCGCATACACCTTCTCACCCTGCTCACGCCGCTCATCGTTGAGCTTCAAAAAGTCGGCATTCGTCATGAAAATTTCCCCACGGACTTCGAACGAGCGCAGAAGGGCGGCATCGCATCCCTCGTGGTTCACCCGCAACGGCACGTTCTTGATGGTGCGCACGTTCGCCGTGATATCGTCGCCCGTGGTCCCGTCGCCGCGCGTCGCGGCCTGAACAAGCAAGCCGTTCTCGTACTTCAGCGATACGGCCACGCCATCGATCTTCAGCTCCACGACGTAGTGAAACGGCTCATCCTGCAAGCCCTGCCTGACGCGCTTATCGAAGGCTTCGAGTTCATCGCGGGAGTAGGTATTGCCAAGCGACAGCATGGCCGCCGTGCGCGTGACGCTTGTGAAGTGGGACAGCGGCTCTCCGCTCACACGTTGCGTTGGCGAGTCGGCGGTTATGAGCTCGGGGTGCGTGCGCTCCAACTCCTCAAGCTCTTGAAAGAGTGCGTCGTACTCGCGATCACTGATCAACGGATCGGCTTCCACGTAGTAGGCGTAGTCGAAACGTCGGATCATCGCGCTGAGTTCGGCTGCTCGCGCAGCCGCCGGTGTCAACGGCGCATCGGTGGAAAAAAGATCGGGCGTCTCCATGGTCGGGAATGTCCAGATGTTCGGAAAACGATTTTCGCGTTGCCCCCGTTCGGCGCGATGCTCTCGGGTCAAGCTCCGTTATCTTGCGGCTCAAGAACCACAGAGGAACGGTCATGCATGAGGCAAGTTACGTCGCGGTCTTCGATCCCTCGAACCAGGATTCGTGGCGGACGACCTTGTACACGAGTGCTGCGGCGCTCGTTCAGGGTGAAGACGATGCGATAGCCAATTGTGCGAACATCGCGTCGCTTCTCTTCCATAGTCTCCCCGATGTATCGTGGTGCGGGTGGTACCTGTTGCGAGACGGCGAACTTGTTCTGGGGCCGTTCGCAGGAAAGCCTGCATGCACGCGCATTCGTCTCGGACGTGGTGTCTGCGGCACAGCGGCTTTTGAACGGCGGACAATCCTCGTCGATGATGTCGAGACCTTCGACGGACATATCGCCTGCGACGCCGCTACCCGCTCCGAAGTCGTCATCCCGCTCATGCTCGAGGACCGATTACTTGGCGTCCTTGATCTCGACTCTCCCATACCCGCACGTTTTTCCCCTGATGATGTCTCATTTCTTGAGTCGGTCTGCCGGCTTGTCGCTGCATCGTCACGATTCGAATAGTTTTCCGCACTCATGAACATCACATCACGTCACGTACGGACCATGCGTCCGAACGCTGTCATGGTGACCATCATTCTCGGTCTTCGCGCGCTCACGACATCGGCCCAGGTGGTCATCAATGAAATCATGCCCGCCCCTCGTTCACCGGAACCGGAGTGGGTGGAACTCTACAACGCGTCTCGGGATTCCGTCGTCCTGCAAGGCGTCTATCTCTACGATGCGACGTCCAGGTCACCTTTGCCGGAAACCATCATGCCTCCGGAAACGTACGTCGTCTTGTGCAAGGACACAACAGCTCTGCGGACGTCACGCTTCATACCGCCGTCTGCGACGTTGGTGCGCATCACCCTCCCCTCGTTGAACAATACCGGCGAGGTGCTTCGATTGGCCACGAAGGACTCGCTTGCCATCGACTCCATCGTGTACTCGATGGCGTGGGGCACGAGCGGTCAGTCGCTCGAACGCATCGATCCGCGTCGTCCTCTGCTGTCCGCCGACAATTGCAAACCCTGCATAGCGGCTTCCGGAGCTACATGCGGAAGTGATAACTCGGTGAGTCCGAGGGACGGCGACGTCTCTCTGGTGTCCCTGAACGTCCAGACGCCGGAACGTCGTCTCGTCGCGATTGTCCGGAATATGGGCGCTACCCACCTTGCGGGAGTAGTCCTGTCCATTCGCATCGACACCATCCTGCTTCTCACGGACACGCTCACCTTAGAAGCATTCGAAGAGCGAGCAATCCTCTTGCCATTGGATTCCATCGCCAATCGGATCGATGAGAGCGGACGCTTCGACGCATCCGCCGCCGCGCATATCGCCGGAGATCCGCGTCCGATGAACGACGCTTTATCGCGAAGCATCGTCTTGGCTCCACCTCAAGGGAGCATTCGCATCAGCGAGATTCTCTACGACCCGTCGGGCGCTGGGGCAGGAGCGGCGGAGTTCGTGGAAATCGTCAACGCGGATTCGCGAAACAGGTCGACCGAGGGTGTGCACCTCCGGATCGACGAGGAGGTCATTCCACTTGAGGCGCGTATCCTGGAGCCCGGAGGCGTTCTTGCCGTAACCTGTGATAGCATTGCGCAACGAATCTGGACTACCGAAGGACGGGCGGTTGGTCTCACGTCGCAAACCTTCACTCTGCGGAGCACCTGGGATAGTGTGCTGGTCACTGATGCGTACGGCTTCGTCATCGACTCCGTGTGCTATTCTTCCGATTGGCACTCTCCACATGTAGGCCTGACCAAAGGCCGTTCGCTGGAAAAGCGGTCTCCCGTCTTGCGCTCCGCAGCAGCATCGTCGTGGACCTCGAGCGTGGATACTGCGGGCTGCACCCCGGGACTGCAGAATAGTGTGTCCAGACGATTGGACTCGGGCGCAGTAAGTTCTGCCTCGCCGAATCCGTTCTCGCCACACAGCACGCGAGGAGATAGGCAAAGTACCGTGCTTCGCTTTGTCTCACCATTCTCGGAGGCGGTATGGACCATCCGCCTTTTCGACACCCATGGACGTGAACTGGGAACGCTGCGCAATGGCGAATACTTGCGAGGTGATGCCTCGGCGGTTTGGGAAGGAAGGAACGAGCGGGGGGACGTGTTACCCGTGGGACCGTACGTCGTTTCGTGTCAGGCCGTGGACGCCGCTTCCGGTGCGGTCTTCACCCATAGCATCGTCGTCGTCATTGCGGATTCCTGATCCGGCGAATGCCCGGACGTAATGTATTGTCTGTCGAGAATCCTGCGTGGTTGAACATATTGCGAACAACAGTTCCAGGACACATGAACATCTCCCTCTTCATAGCTACCCGATACCTTCGTGCGCGGCGGTCGTTGCAGTTCATCAGCGTCATCACCATGTTGTCGTTGATCGGCATCGTCGTCGGCGTCGCTGCCATCATCTGCGTGTCGTCCATCTTCAACGGCTTCCGGGAAGTCTATACATCGAGCATGCTCACCTACGACCCTCATGTGCGGGTGGAGGCAGAGCGAGGTCGCTTCCTTCCTGATGCGGAGATCGTCATGGCCTCCATCCGTAGGGACCCACGCGTGAAAGGTAGCGCCGGCGTGATGGCGGGAAGAGTGATACTCCGTCGCTACGACCGCTTTCATGTTCTTCAGTTACATGGCATCGAGCATGCGGAATACGATCGAGTATCGGGAATCCGCTCCAGTGTCATCGTCGGACGCTTCCCGGACTCTCCGGTTGCGGGCTCTTTATCCGGAACCATAGAGCCCATCGTCATCGGCGCTGAACTCGCCATGAACGCTCAACTGAATGTTGGTGATACGGCCACGATCCTCTCGCCCGACTTCATCGCAAGTGCGCTGCAGACCTTCATAGCGCCTCAGGGTATGCCGGTGATTGTCAGCGGAATCTTCTACACGAATTCGAAAGAGTACAACACCGGACTTGCGTTCTGCGGCACGTCATTCGCACGGAAACTGTTCAATGCACAGGATGACGCTCTCACCAGTGCCGATATACGATTGAAGAACGATGCCGACGCCAATGCCGTGGCACGTGATCTTCGGCGCTCGCTACCGGCGAAGGTCACCGTGAGCACATGGTTCGACCTTCATAAGGACATCTACGGGGTCATGCGATACGAACGATATGCGTCGTTCATCATTCTCTTCATCATCGTCTTCATATCCGTTTTCAACATCTTCGCCATGCTGAGCATGACGGTGGTGAAGAAGCGTCGGGACATAGGGGTGTTGATGGCGATGGGTGCGACGCCCGAGGATATCCGTCGCGTCTTCCTGTGGGAGGGCTTTGTCGTGGGATTGCTTGGCACACTCGGTGGCACTGTGCTTGGTATCGTCCTTTGTATTCTCCAGCAGAAGTTCGAGATTTTCCGCTTCGATCCGCAAACCTTCATTATCGCAGCCATTCCGGTTTCCATCGCTTGGCCGGAAGTCCTTTCCGTCATGACATTGACGTTGATCTCGTCGTTCGCGGCCACCTTGATTCCCGCACGTCGTGCTGCCGACGCGCACGTGGCAAGTTCCCTGCGCACGGAGTAGAAATGAAAAGCACATCGGATAAAGGCTCACGTGGTGAGGACGTGGCCGTGGCGTTCCTTGAGAGTCGTGGCTACAACGTTTTGCGAACGAATTTCCGTTTGGGACGTATCGGCGAAATCGACATCGTGTGCACGGACGGTAGGACGCTCGTGTTCGTGGAGGTGAAGATGCGCTTGACCGACCGGTACGGACGTCCGGAGGATGCCGTGGGTATGCGGAAGCGCCAGCAGTTACGACGGGTGGCCCATGCCTACCTGCATATCAATCGGGTCCACGACATGGAGTGCCGTTTCGATGTCATAGCCATCGAGTTCCGCGACGGACAGCGCTACGTGCGTCATTGGAAGAACGCCTTCTTTTAAGGTGAGGGAGTCGTCGGCGGAAACGGGATCATGATCTCCACTTGCATGCCCGTGCCGAGGAAGGTATAGCGCACATCTTCCGACAGAGCGCGTATGAGAAAAACTCCCCTGCCACCGTCCTTGAGGATGTTCTCACGACGTCTGGGATCGGGTACGGCCTCGGCATCGAAACCGGTCCCCTGATCGGTGACGATGATCTGGAAGCGCTCGGAGTCCACATTGACGACGACATCGACATCCTTGCCTTCGTTGCACGCATTACCGTGAATGATCGCGTTGTTCACCGCTTCCGTGAGCACGATCAGCGCGTTGTAGTACACGTTCTCGGGCAACTCGTGTACACATGGTATGGAGCGCAGGAACGGCTCGATCCGCGAGATGTTCTCTCGCAGACTGGGAAGGGTGATGTGATAGTGTTCAGATACCATTCGACGTGGAAGGTTGCACGTTATCGACGACATATCGCATACAACAAAAGTGCCATTTTTTTCTTTGGTCAACCATCTGCTTGAAATTAGTAACGTTCCTATGATTGAGCGAAAGTATATTTGTTCAAGGGACAATGCGAGGGGAAACCATTGTGAAATCAACAAGCACACAGCGCTTGTACTATTCCATCAAAGAAGTCGGTGAGCTGTTCGATGAAGAACAGCACATCCTTCGATATTGGGAGCGCGAATTCGACTGTCTGCGTCCGTCGAAGAACCGTGCGGGCAACCGCACGTACACGGAAAAGGATCTTGATGTCATACGCGTGATCAAGAAGCTGTTGCGTGTCGATCGCCTACCGGTTTCCGAGGCGCGGGCTTTTCTTCATCGCGGTGTGACGCCGGAGATGGTGCAGGAGTCGGTGCGGGCGTTGATGATTCATCGTACCATCGACGTACCTGCGGCTAGCGCCCTCCGTGATGTCGAAGAAACCTCGATACCTGCGAAGCCGATGTCAACGAAGACCTCTCCGGAAGCGTCTACGAAGGAAGTGACGGACCGAATCCCATCGAGCGACGCCCGGCAGTTGATCGATGTTCTCAAGAGTATCGTTCGAGATCTCGAAGAGCTCGTGTAAGGTGACCCACCACGTCGTCCGAAGGTCTCTGCGAGGCGATCGGACGACCCGCAGTCTCAAACCCCATGCATAATGCCTAAGGAGTAGACAATGACACGTCGTGGTTTTTTTGGAACCTCGCACATTTTCATCGTGATGTTCATCGCGGTGTTTTCGTCGGCAACAGCGCAACCGAAAACCTATACCTTGTCCACGTTGGGTAAACATAGTGACGAGGTGCTCGGTGTGTTCGTCAATGGTGCAAACACGCGATTTGCAACATGCAGCGTGGACGAGACCATCAAGATATGGAGTCTGCCGGATGGCAAGGAGTTACGCACACTCAGCGGACACTTGGGAACGGTGAACAATCTTACGTTCTCTGGTAACGACAAGTCTCTTGCCAGTGCGAGCACGGATCAGACGGTCCGGATCTGGGATGTGGAGTCCGGTAAGGCCTTGGCTGTCCTTCAAGGACACACGGCCGAGGTGAGCAGCGTTTACTACAGCCAGGCGGACACGGGAGCATTCATCGCCTCCAGCGGTTTCGACCGAACGGTGAAACTGTGGGATACCCGAAGCAGTTGTGCCGACCCCGTCAAGTGTCCTCCAACGGAGGTCATGACCCTGCGTGGCCACTCGGATGTCGTGAACGGCGTTGCGTACAGCTACGATGGCAAGTACATCGCGTCCTGCGGAGACGATCGGAAGATCATCGTCTGGTCGGTAGCCGACATGTTCCAAGGAAAGAGCTCGAGCTTCACCCTCGACACGAATGCTCATGCCGCCCCGGTATTGACCTGCTTGTTCAGTTTCGACAGCCAGAGACTGATATCATCGGACAAGAACGGCGTCGTCAACATCTGGAATCTCGGTTCTCGGACACTGGAGCGGAGCATCAAAGCCCACGACGAACTCGTCCAGGACGTCACCTTAGCCGAAGACAACTCCACCCTTATCACCACCGGACTGGACAAGTACGTGCGGATGTGGAACCTCATGACAGGCGAAAAGCTGTATGAGCAGCAATTGGACACGGAGATCTGGGGTGTGGACGTGACGAGCGATGCGAAAAAGATCATTCTGGCATGCTCGGACGGAACCGTGCGGATGCTGAAGGAAGCGGAGCCGAAGCAGGCAGAAAAGAAGTCCGAAAGGCCTTCGAAGAAAAAGTAACGAACCAAGGTACCTGTTGACATGAGAAAAACCATGAATGTCGGTCTCGTCGTCCTCGCTCTGTTCATAACGAGCATCTCAGCGTCTGCGGGCCAGACGATGGTCCTGCTGAAAGGAACAGTTACGGGTTCCGTGGCACCCGGCAAGGTCGATCTGGTCTTCACCGATGAATCCGGCGCGAAGATCCGCTCATCGAGCGGGACGGACGGAAAGTATCAAGCGGTGTTGAAGGCCGGGCATCATTACTCTGTCCTCATCACGGATCAGGACCTGCAACGGTTCACCATGGCCTACGACGCTCCCGCCAGCGAAAAGTTCCTCGAGCTCTCGTACGACTTCGTCGCACGTCCGGCAGCCCCGGTTGCCGTCGAACCCTTAGCAAAGCAGTCGAAGAAAAAAGCGAAAACGAAAAAATCAACGAAAAGGTGATCGATGAAGAGTCTCATTTCCTACGGAGCGCACCTGTTTCTGGCATGTGCCTTCCTCAGCACGGTACCTGTTTTTGCGCAGATGGATGTCAGTATCGGATTACGCGGCACGGTGGTGGATGAAACGACACGCAAGCCTGCGGCCGTTACCATAACGGTCACGGATGCCACCGGGAAGCGCGTGGCCAACACGAAGAGCCGAGCATCCGACGGGACGTACTATGTGGTGTTGAAGCCAGGGGTCTCGTACACCGTGACCTTCGAGGGAGAGAGTTTCTTCAAGGAATCGCGCCCTCTGGAGATTCCACCCGTGAAGAAATATGCCGAGATCACCCGTGACTGGCTCGTCCATCCCGGCAGCGTCGGAACGAAGCTACGTCCGGCTGTGTCCCCGTTCGAATACAAGAAAACGAAACTCCGCGTCGGATCCGAGCAGGTGCTTTCTTCGTACGTTTCGCTCATGAAGGCGAATCCCGAATCCACGTTCGAGCTCCAATGTTTTCCGGACATGGAAACGGGGGCTCAGGCGGCGACGGACTTCACGACCGAGCGCGCGAACAACCTCAAGGCGTACCTGGTTCAGAGCGGTGTTTCAGCTGAGCGACTGTCCGTCAAGGCGTCCTCGGGCATAGATCCGGAAAATCCCGTACCTCAGGGGCGTGCCGCCAAGGGACGAAGGTACGTTGGTTCGACGTACCTGGTCGTTGCACGGAACGAACATCGCGACTGACGGGACGGGCTCGTGGCGGGTATCGCACGTACTTCCCACCTAGCCTGTGAGACGTGGTTTCTCTGAAGGCCTGCTGATAGTCATCGGCAGGCCTTTGCTTTTTCCAAGCACCGGTTCCCTGAGACCACGGTCACTTCATGACTTTTTATCCACACCAACCGTCCCCTTCTTTGCCACGAGTCCATAACCGCCTATTTTCGCATGTCTTATTCACTTCGTCGTCGGTGCTCCATGTCGAGGAATCCACCGCGGCTCGCGTCATCCACCGTCATGAGAGAGCTTGCTCCCTACATGACGGTGGGAAGTCAGTTGACCCTCACGGTGCTACTGTTCACGGCGATCGGATGGTGGTTAGACGCACGATGGTCGACGTCTCCCCTTGTCACCGGCATCGGTGCGGGAGTCGGCGCGGTGATAGGGCTGGCCAACATGATTCGTTTGTTGGTTTCCCTGTCGAAGACACGGACGCAACATCAACGTGAAGAGCAATCTGCAATACCAACGGAGAAATAGCGCGTGAGTGGAATACCTCCCGAGCTGGTCGGAGTAGCCGTCGGCATTGCGTTCAGCGGGGCCAATACCCTCATCGGTGTGGGCATCGCTCGGTGGACCGCAACACGTCCGATGAAAGAGGCACTGTCCTTCGTCATCGGCGGCATGATGGTCCGCTTGTTGTTGATGGCGATTCTGACATGGATAGCGTTGACCTTTTGGCGGTTACATACTGCCTCGTTCACGCTCTCGCTGATGATTTCGTTCTTTTTGATGCTGATGGTCGAAACATTTTTTTTTCATACGACAACCAAACAGTCGTCCCGACCCATCATCAAGAAACGACGACCGATCGA
>JBBATK010000001.1:554557-562281 GCA_040398805.1 Kapaibacterium sp. (SeqCode)
ATACGACAACCAAACAGTCGTCCCGACCCATCATCAAGAAACGACGACCGATCGACAGGGACTGACGGTTGAGAAAGTGCTACGGAAAATGGCGCGGTGACAACTCCGGATAATCCCGGGACGCCGCGGTGAGAGACAGAGGCGACGGATAGTCGACAAAGAGAAGAAGGAAGAAGAGAAAGACGAACAGTAAACTTACTATCGAGATATGAGTACAACGGTTTCGGCGGGAGAAGCTCAGCAGGGTTCACACGAGGCGACCGGTGCATCGGTGACCGCGGAGCATGGCAACCATGCGCAAGCTGGCGGACACCATGCTGTCGATGTGAACAGTTTGCCGCGCGAGAAGGTGTTCGATCACCTCCTCAGTGAACTTGGTGACCATCACGAGCTGAGTATGGGCTTCGTGACGGCGGAAGTGTTGCCCATCATCGTCGTGGACGATGCCGGACTGCATGCGTGGAGTAATCCGCACGCCATGGAGCATGAGGGTTCCTATGTCATGTTCCATACCGAAGAGAAGGCGCTCGCACGCTTCAACGGCCAGCCGGTGAAGGCACGGAACGGAGAAGTGATACTTGTCGATGGTAAGCCGCAAACGGCTGATTATGACCTGTCGATCACCAACCTTGTCGTCTATGAATGGCTGGCCATCGTCATCATGGCTCTTGCCGTCATCCCTGCGGGACGTCGTTACAGGAAGAATCCGTCTGCGGCACCGCGAGGAATGCAGAATGCGTTCGAGATGCTCGTCACCTACCTGCGCGACGAAGTCATTCGTCCGAACGTCGGTACCGACAGAGTGACCAACCAGCTCATGCCGTACTTCCTGGCATTGTTCTTCTTCATCATGATTCTGAACTACGTCGGCCTGCTACCCGGGATGCACGCTGCGACGGGAGCGATCGGTTTTACTGCCGCCCTGGCTCTCACGGCCTTGTTCGTCGTGAACATCACTGCTATGCGGGAAGCCGGAGTGAAGTCATGGTTCGCGCATTTGCTCGGTGGAGCTCCGGTCTATCTCTCCCCTATCATGGTTCCGATCGAGTTCATCGGCATCTTCACGAAGCCCTTCGCGTTGACCGTCCGTTTGTTCGCCAACATGACGGCCGGACACATCGTCCTGTTGACACTCGTCGGGTTGATCTTCTTCACGACAAAGCTTTGGGGCCCGGCGGGCGGTTACGGAACATCCGTCGTTGCTGTCGGATTCTCCGTGTTCGTGTATTTCATCGAGACTTTGGTGTGTTTCCTTCAGGCGTACATCTTCACCATGCTCACTGCGGTGTTCACCGGTCTGGCGATCGGCGACCACAAGAGCGAAGATCCGCACGGTGCGCACCACTGATGTCGGTTCAGTCATTGGGAAAAACGTCGGTTAACAGTGACAGTTCACATATTCTATTTGTTTCACTTTTCTCTAGGAGTATACTATGGATGCAGCAGCAGTTGACGTTGCAAAAGCAACCGCAACAGGTTTTGCATGGATGGGTGCCGGTCTCGGATGCGGCGTAACGGTTATCGGCGTCGGTAGCGGTATCGGCCGTTTGGCGGCATCGGCTCTCGAAGCTGGCGCTCGCCAGCCGGAAGCAGCCGGAGACATCCGCGCAACCATGATCATCGGTGCGGCACTTATCGAAGGTGTTGCTCTGTTCGCGATGGTTGTGTGCGTATTGCTCGCAATCAAGTAAACTGGATGCAGCGAGTACGGTCTTGGTACCAGGACCGTACTCCCCTGCATGGTGATCATGGTAGGTGGCGACCATCGCCGGAACACGGCGGACGTGAGTAATGAAATGTGTTGAGTGAAAGGACCCGGGCGCTGACCGGTTACTTCTCTCGCCGGATTTGATTATTCAACGAACCAACAACAGGCACTTGTATGGAAAACGTACTCAATATCAGTCCCGGACTCATCTTCTGGACGCTTGTCAACTTCGGGATCTTTTTCTTCCTGCTCATGAAGTTCGGGTGGAAGCCGATGCGCGACTCCCTTCAGCTTCGGGAGAAATCCATTCAGGACGCCATCGCCGGTGCGGAAGCAGCGAACAAGGAATCCCAGCGCATTCTCAAAGAAAGCTCAGACAAGCTCGCCAACGCCCAGGTGGAGATGATGGCCATCATCAAGGAGGGCAAGGCCCAGGCGGAACGTGTGGTTTCCAAGGCGGCGGAAGAGGCCGAAAAGTTGAAGGTGCAGAAGTTGGACGAAGCACGCAAGGAGATGGATCGTGCCAAAGAGGAAGCGTTCGCGGAGCTCCGCGCCGAAGTCGCCTCCTTGGTCATGCAAGCAACGGAGAAAGTGCTCGATACCAAGCTTGATGCCGAAGCGCACAAGAACCTGATTGCATCATCGATCGCTCAAGTGTCGAAGAACTGATTTTTCACCGCTCGGTCACGTACCCGAATCCGAAATACCTATGAAGCACGTACGCGTTGCAAAACGATATGCACTGGCACTGTTCGCCTCTTCGAAGGCGGAGGGATCGTTGGAAAAAGTCCGACTGGATGCGGAACTCATCCTTGAGAGCATCCGGACCGCACACGATTTCAAAGCAGTGCTTCGTTCCCCTATCATCCAAAGCTGGAAGAAGAAGAATCTCATGAACGAGATTTTTGAGGGGAAGATTTCGACGATCACGCAGGCGTTCATCGGAATCCTGTGTGCTCATGGACGCGAGAACATCACCGAAGATATCTTCGAGCAGTTCTTCGTGTATTACAATGAAGAAACCCGACGGGTTCCCATCACGGTCACAAGCGCCGTGGCTCTGGATGCCGATAGCAAAGCGGCCATCGAGAGCGGTATCAAGACCAGGTATTCAAAGACGCCGATCGCTGACTATCATGTCGACGCTTCCCTCAAGGGCGGTTTGAAAGTCCAGATCGGCGATGTGCTTCTCGACTCGTCGCTGCGCACGCAGCTGGAACGTTTGCGTACGTCGCTTCTGACGAACGGAACGATTCCTACCTGAGGGCGCATGGGTGGTGAGTAAAGCGGTGCGCTTTGGGACGTGCCGGAATCATTGGCAACGTCACGGTCGGAACGGCGTTCGAGGACGATGGGAAAAGGGAATCATCGAAGAAGACAAAACAGAACAGAAGAAAAATCTTTAATTATTGTATCTGAGGTTACTTATGGCAGAAGTTCGACCGGATGAAATTTCAGCGATACTGCGACGACAGCTTGCTGGTTTCGAAAAAGAGACAGAAGTATTGGAAGTCGGTACGGTCCTCCAGGTGGGCGACGGTGTTGCTCGGGTGTATGGTCTCAACAACTGTATGTCATCCGAGCTCGTCGAATTCCCGAACGGGGTCGTCGGCATGGTCCTGAACCTTGAAGAAGACAACGTGGGCGTGGTCTTGTTCGGGGACGACCGTCTCGTGAAAGAAGGTGACCAGGTGAAGCGTACCGGAAGAATCGCTTCCGTTCCTGTCGGCGAAGCATTGCTCGGTCGAGTGGTGAATCCCTTGGGCATACCGCTGGACGGAAAGGGCGCGATCAACACACCGCACTCCCTCCCCATTGAGCGGAAGGCGCTTGGTGTGATTTCCCGCCAGCCCGTGAAGGAACCGCTGCAGACCGGTATCAAGGCCATCGATGCCCTGATCCCCATCGGTCGTGGTCAACGTGAGTTGATCATCGGTGACCGTCAGACCGGCAAAACGGCGGTGGCCATCGATACGATCATCAATCAGAAGTACACGCACACGGCCGAAGCCAAGGAACGTGGTATCAACCCCATGTTCTGTATCTACGTTGCTGTGGGTCAGAAGGGTTCGACGCTGGCAAACGTGGTCGCGACGTTGGAGAAGAACGGCGCCATGGAATACACGACCATCGTCGTGGCATCGGCTGCCGATCCGGCTCCGCTGCAATTCGTTGCTCCGTATTGCGGTACGTCCATGGGCGAGTATTTCCGCGATTCAGGACGTCACGCGTTGATCATCTATGATGACTTGACCAAACAGGCCGCTTCCTACCGTCAGGTATCCCTGCTCTTGCGCCGTCCTCCCGGACGTGAGGCATATCCAGGCGATGTCTTCTATCTGCACAGCCGTCTGCTCGAGCGCGCCTCGAAGTTGAGCGACGCACACGGCGCGGGATCGCTGACCGCTTTGCCGGTGATCGAAACCCAAGCGGGCGACGTTTCGGCGTACATTCCGACGAACGTGATCTCGATCACGGACGGACAGATCTATCTGGAGCCGAGCTTGTTCAATGCCGGTATCCGTCCCGCGTTGAACGTGGGTATCTCCGTCTCCCGTGTGGGTGGTAATGCGCAGATCAAAGCCATGAAGAAGGTGGCAGGTCCATTGAAACTGGAGCTTGCCATGTTCCGCGAATTGGAGGCGTTCGCCAAGTTCGGTTCGGACTTGGATAAGTCCACGCAGCAGCAGTTGCGTCGTGGCGCCAGACTCACGGAAATCCTCAAACAAGACCAATACCGTCCGGTTGCAGTTGAAAAGCAGGTCATCCTCATCTATGCCGCAACGAACGGCTATCTGGACGAACTCCCCATCGAGTCGCTGAAGCGGTTCGAGCAGGAGCTGTTCGAGTTCATCGATGGAGCACACAGCGACATCGTCAGCACGATCGGTGTCCAGAAGGAAATCACGGCGGATGCCAAGACAAAGCTTGATGCTGCACTCGGTGGATTCGTCGAAGGGTTCAAGCGTACGTTGTAATCGGCGAACGGATGGACCGGTGCATTCCGGTCGGTGGTCCGTTGCCGATGGTCGTCCATCACCGTTCATCGAGAAACAATGATTGTCGTTACGGGTGGTGCCGGTTTCATCGGCAGTGCATACGTCGAAAAACTCAATCGTGAGGGTGTCGACGATATCCTTGTCGTCGACCGCTTAGGAAACGGCGAGAAGTGGAAGAATCTGGTGCATAAAAGCTTCAGATCCATCATCGACAAAGAGGCGTTTCTCTACGGTCTGGACGACGGAACGTTCGACGGACAGATTGAATGCATCGTTCATCTTGGCGCGTGTTCGTCCACCACGGAACGCAACGCGGATTACTTGATCGACAACAATTACCGCTACAGTGTCCACGTGGCGGACTATTGCGTGGAGCGGGACATCCGTCTGGTGTACGCGAGCAGTGCCGCGACGTACGGGGCCGGTGAGAACGGGTACGACGATTCGATATTCGATACGTTGACCCCGCTGAACATGTACGGTTATTCCAAACACCTGTTCGACCAGTGGGTGAGGAGGGGTGGACATGATGCTCGCGTCTGCGGACTGAAATTCTTCAACGTCTTCGGTCCGAACGAATACCATAAGGAGGCGATGGCTTCCATGGTATACAAATCGTTCTCGCAGATAGAACGTACAGGCAAGGTTCAGTTGTACATGTCGTACGATGATGCGTACGAGAACGGTGGTCAGAAGCGGGACTTCATCTATGTGAAGGACGTTTGTGATGTTCTTTGGAAAGTCCAATGCGATCCGACGGTCAACGGTATCTATAATCTGGGTACCGGTGAGGCGCGAACGTGGAACGATCTGGTCCGCGCCGTGTTCTCTGCGATGGACGTCCCGGTGAGCATTGACTATGTCGAGATGCCTGAGTCCCTGAGAAATCAGTACCAGAACTACACCCAGGCCTCGATGGGCAGACTGCAAGCGACCAGTGCGGCCCAGACGTTTCGTTCACTCGAGGAATCGGTGAGTGATTACGTACGACGGTATCTGTCGCACCCATGGCGGTATCTGTAGCCGTTGGCTCGGATATCGTCGAAGACAGCGCCGATGTGATGCGACATCGCACGGCCTATGACAACGAATACAGTGAATTAAGGGAGAAGCATGGCAACGTTACGCGACATACGACAGCGAATAGTATCGGTGAAAAGCACCTCGAAAATCACGTCCGCAATGAAGATGGTGGCGGCCGCCAAGCTTCGTCGTGCTCAGGACGCGATTGTGGCGGCACGTCCGTACACCGATAAGCTCACCGGCATCTTGCGGAATCTCGCCTCGGCCGAGTCCGAGATGTCCCATCCCTTTTTTCAGACACGGGACACCGTGCAGAACATCCTGCTCATCGTTGTCGGTTCGGATCGCGGACTCTGCGGTGGTTTCAATTCGAACCTCTTCAAAGCGGCTGCGTACTATGTCGACAAGAAGATTCCACAGGACTATCCCAAAGCGACCGTGCACGTTTTGCCTGTAGGCCGACGGGCGATCACCTACTTCCAGCGTCGCTCGAATCCCATCGTCGCGAAGTTCCCCGATGTGTTCACCAAACTGGACTTCAAGACGGTCAGTGAGCTCTCCCCCATCGTCACCGAAGGATTCACCTTCGGTACCTACGACCGGGTCGTCATCGTCTTCAACGAATTCAAGTCGACAATCAAGCAGGACGTCCGCATCATGCCTCTCCTGCCCATCGAATCGGATTCCCAAGGCACCAAGAAAGAAACCGGCGCTAAGGGCGAAGCGGGCACGGAGTACATTTACGAGCCGTCCCGCGTCGACATTCTCGATTCCATTCTTCCCAGGTATCTGAACCTTCAACTGTGGCGCGCTCTTTTGGACTCCAATGCCGCCGAGCAAGCCGCCCGTATGCTGGCCATGGATAACGCCACGACGAATGCCCGAGACCTGATCGGCGCGTTGCAGCTGGACTATAACAAAGCCCGTCAAGCATCGATCACGAAGGAAATGCTGGAGATCGTCGGTGGTGCCGAAGCGCTTAAGAGCGCCTAAATCGCACGTCTTGCGCCAGGCCTTTATTGCGTTTCGTGACCGTGGCGGTGTCTTCCACCCCGTGCATCACGTTCCGCTGTCCTACCGTACTGCGTCCATATCATTGTGGTTCGGCGTAACGATTGTCAGGTGTTATCGTTATTCGTGAAAACAGCGAACCGTACTTTATTTCAAGGATCATCATGAACCGTCGAGAGTTTATCGAGAAGGCCGGTATGGGAGCGGCCTTCGCCCTCGCCATCGCCTGCACGCAATCTTGCTCCGAGAGCACCACGCCGAGCGGTCCGGTGGATTTCACCCTGGACCTCTCCCAAGCCGCGTATGCGAAACTGCTGACCAAGGGTAACTATGTCGTCGCCAACTCCTGTGTGGTGGCCTATGGTGTGGATGGCAACTATTACGCCGCGACGGTCATTTGCAGTCATGAGGGCGAACGTCAGGTGATCTACGACAAGACGAACGACAATTACTATTGCACGGCACACGGTGCGCGGTACTCGAAAACCGGAGCCGGCATGAACTCCACGGGAAGCAGGGGTTTGACCGTGTACAAGACGCAACTTACCGGCACGACACTCCGCGTGTATTCGTAAGACACGTTCAACGTACCATACGACAACGGCCCGATGGGACTTTCATCCGTCGGGCCGTTGTTATTTGCGTGCATCATGTCGTTTCCCGCTGTGCTTCCGCCGCTACCGATGCCTAGGCGAAATGGGCGTCGTTCACACCGTCCAAACGGTGATTGATGTCGTCGACGATGGAGACGAAGCTTGCGTCTTCGAAGGGAGAGTGGAGCTTGGCTACATCGACGAGCTCCAGGAACGACTTGGATCCGCCTGCCGAGCACAGCGTGACATAGTCTTTCCATGCCGTGTCACGATCCACTTTCGCGCGGACCCAGAACTGGAGTGCGCAGATCTGCGCAAGGGTATAATCGATGTAATAGAACGGTGATTCATAGATGTGGCGTTGTTGCTGCCAGATTCCACCGCTCTCCA
>JBBATK010000001.1:562381-568954 GCA_040398805.1 Kapaibacterium sp. (SeqCode)
TAGAACGGTGATTCATAGATGTGGCGTTGTTGCTGCCAGATTCCACCGCTCTCCAGGAACGGGTCGCCATCGTATTGACGGTGCGGCAGGTATTTCTTTTCGATGGACAGCCATGCGGCATTCCTCTCCGCCGGGGACGCTTGCGGATTATCGTACACGAAGTGCTGGAACTCGTCCACCGTCACCCCGTATGGCAGGAAGAGAAGCGCTCCACTGAGGTGCGAGAACTGATATTTGTCCTCGTCCTCATTGAAAAACGACTTCATCCACTTCCATGCGAAGAACTCCATACTCATCGAGTGGATCTCGCATGCTTCCGACGTGGGGAAATAGTACTCAGGCACGCCGAGATTACGGCTCATATAGCACTGGAAAGCATGGCCCGCTTCGTGGGTGAGGACATCGACATCATGCGCCGTGCCGTTGAAGTTCGAGAAGATATACGGCGCTTTGAACGAGGGAAGCATGGTACAGTATCCCCCACCGGCCTTGGTAGGTCTGTTAACCAAGTCCATTAACTCGTTGTCGCACATGAAGGTAAAGAACTCATCCGTTTCCGGCGACATTTCGCGATACATCGTGCGGGCTTGCTCGACGATCCAATCCGGACTACCCTTGGGCGTAGGATTTCCGGACTTGAATTGTAAAGATTCATCGTAAATCTTCAAGGCATCGACGCCAATACGCTGACGCTGTCGCTCACGCAGTTTCTGCGTGATCGGCACGATATACTTCTCCACCTTGCTTCGGTACCCGCTCACCATGGCAGCATTGTAATCCGTGCGGCCCATGCGCGCATACCCCAGCGGAGTGAAATTCGCGAATCCGAGCTTCTGCGCGATAGTCGTGCGCAGACGGACCAAGTCATCATAGATGCGGTCCAATTCCGCCTGATGCTCACGGAAAAACGACCATTTCGCCGCACTAGCCGCTTTGCGTATCTCCCGATCCATGCTTTGCTGGTAGGGAACCATGCCGGCCAGATTCCGCTCCTCGCCATCGAACATGATCTTGGCGGATGCCAAGAGCTTTGAATACTCGGTGCCGAGAGCGTTCTCCTTCTGCAGGTCCTCGATGACCTCGGACGAAATGCACTTCACCGAAAGTTCCGCTATTCTGAAGAGTTGGGGTCCCCACTTCCGTTCCAACTCCGGGCGGAACCGGCTCGCGGCGAGAGCTTTGTAATAGGAGTTGCACAGTTCGCCGTAGAGCGGACCTATGGTGTCGATATGATCCTTCTCTGCCTCGTAGAAACGGTCTTGCGTGTCGATGGAGTGACGGATGCTCGCCACACTCATCATCGTCTCCATGGTGTTTCTCTGATCGTTGATGCGATTCAGGATATCGCTTTGAACTTCTGCGGAAGAAGCGTTTTCGAAATCGGTGACCAAGCTCTTGAAATGCGCGGAAAACTCCGTGAAATCCGGTCGTGCATACGGTAATTCGGGGAACTTTTGCATACGGAATGATAAAAGGTGATGAAAAGTCTGCGGTCGGAATCGGCGTGATTCGAAGGACGATCGGATTGGTCGTCCGGATGTCAAGGATGATTATACAGTATTCCCAAGAAGTTGATTATTAAGAACATACGCCGTTATACCTGCATTGTCCTGGAAGTTCATTTTCTCAAGAATGCGGGTGCGATAGGTGCTGACGGTTTTTACGCTTAGCTGTAGTTCTTCGGAAATTTGCGTCACGGTTTTTCCAAGGGCCAGCTTGAGCATCACTTCGAATTCGCGGTCGGACAAGCGGGCATGCATCGGCACTCCGTCCCCGGAAATCTGGGCAAGGAGCTGATCGGCGACATTCGGGCTGAGGTATCGGTGACCTGCGATCACGCAGTTGACGGCGTCGACCAATTCTTCCGTGGCCGACGTTTTCATCAAATATCCGCTGGCACCTGCCTTCAGGACACGCAGGGCATATTGGTCTTCCGAATAGGCGCTGAGGACGAGCACGGGGAGTTCCGGCTTGAGGTCCTTGACCATTCGGAGCGTTTCCAGGCCATCCATGCCGGGCATGGAGATATCGAGGATGAGCACATCCAACTCGTTGGCTTTCACGAACTCGACGGCCTGGAATCCGTCGTCCACTTCGTCGACGACGATATCCAAGGTGCAAACCAGGAACAGCTTCAAGCCTTCCCGCATTATCG
This sequence comes from Kapaibacterium sp. (SeqCode), assembly GCA_040398805.1. GTDB lineage: Bacteria > Bacteroidota > Ignavibacteria > Kapaibacteriales > NICIL-2 > JBBATK01. Next base: position 564,537 of record JBBATK010000001.1, read on the forward strand.
GATGGTCATCAGCAATGAGAGCTCGAATCACCGGTATTCCCTCCTGTTAGGTGCAATCGCGTTGCGAACGGCTGCAAAGTTACATCATGCGTAAGCATCATGTGGCATGGACTTGGCACAATCATTGCTCTTCGTCCCAGAAAGTGATGACGTCGCCTTTCACCACGACGTCGTCCGTGGAACCCATGAACGCAATCATCGAAGATATGGAACTTGTAACCGCACGGGCAAAGGGTAAAGGACCGGAATACAGCGCTTCACGCAGCATCATCAATCGATCGTCGTCATTCGATAACGATCGCCTCGTTTCTTTCATGGAAACGCGCGGCATCGGACTCGTTCTGGACATAGGCGCAGGCGCGGGCGGCTTCGCTGCCGATTTGCGCGGACGCGGGTACGGCAAACGCATCGTTTCCCTTGAACCTCTCCGCGCACGATACGCGATCCTGAGAAAGAACGCGCTGAACGACCCGGAATGGGAGACCGTTCAATGCGCACTCGGCGACAAGGACGGCATTGTGGACATGGATGTGCCTCAGGAATGCATGCCGCTCGACGAATTGATGTCGCACGACACCGCACCATTTGTTTCCCTGAACGGTCGAATGTGCGAGGACGTGGTGATGAGTCGCATCAGTACTCTCCTTCCGGCCTTCAGAATGGATCGTGAGCCTGTTCTCGTTCACATCAACGTGCCCGGACGGGAGCGCGACATCCTTCGCGGTGCGCGTTCGGTGATAGAAGACGTCAGTGCCTTCCATATCCATGTCTCCTTGCAACATGACGCCTCAGGAATCTTGACACTCGATGAGATGACACGCACGATGCAGACCATGACGTTCGAATGTGTGGCCATAACGCCCGGCAGTATGGATCCGGTCACCGGAACCATGAGGCATGCAAGTGTCACCTTCGCGCGATCGGTGTAGAGTTCCCCGATCTTGTAACCGTGACACGTCACGGCTCTGTAGTTTTGCAGCGGTCGCACTCTTTTGCCCGATACCACAGCGCCGCTCCAGGATGCAAACAACGTTAGAACTCACCGTCCTTCCCGCCGAAGCGGCAGATGTCGCCCACGTCATGACCGTCGTGCGAGAGCGTCTGAAGGAAATCACCGACGACGACGTCGTGGAAATCATCGTCCAACGGCGCTCGGTCGACGCCCGCTCCCGCTTCCCTGTCGTCAATCTTCGCGTCGATGTCTATGTCAACGAGCATGCGCCGCAGCCCGTGTCGTTCACCGCAGCGTTACCGCACGTGGACGCCGGTAAAACCGTCATCATCATCGGAGCCGGCCCGGCGGGATACTTCGCCGCGTTGCATCTCATCAGGTATGGTATCCGACCCCTCGTCCTGGACCGCGGAAAGGACGTTCGGGCCCGGCGCAGGGACCTGCGTGCCATCCAGCAGTTCGCGCAGGTGAATCCCGATTCCAATTACTGTTTCGGCGAGGGCGGAGCAGGCGCATACTCCGATGGAAAACTCTACACCCGCTCGTCGAAGCGCGGCGATGTCCATCATATCCTTCGCGTCCTGGTCGACCATGGCGCTACCACCGATATCCTTGTGGATGCGCACCCCCACATCGGTTCGAACAAGTTACCGGGCGTGGTGAGTGCCATGCGTGAGACCATCGAGAACCGAGGCGGTGAGATACGGTTCGGAGCCAAAGTGACGGATTTCCTCCTGCATGAACACCGCATCCGCGGCGTCGTGGTCAACGATCACGACGAAGTGACCGCCGATGCGGTCGTTATGGCGACGGGACACTCCGCGCGCGACATTTATGCACTCTGCGAGCGCCGGGGCGTGCGTACGGAATTCAAGCCCTTCGCCCTTGGCGTCCGCGCCGAACACCCGCAAGCCCTGATCGACGAGATCCAATACAAACAACGTCCACGGGACATGCATCTCGAGGCGGCATCCTATCGCCTTGCCACGCAGGTGGATGGACGTGGTGTGTATTCGTTCTGCATGTGCCCGGGCGGACTCATCGTGCCCGCTGCCACTGCCTCCGAGGAACTCGTCGTCAATGGCATGAGCATGAGCAGGCGCGACTCGCGCTTCGCGAATTCGGGAATCGTCGTCGAAATCCGACGGGAGGATGTTCAAGATTTCGCATCGCATGGCGAGCACTGCGGTCTGGCCTTCCAACGTCACGTGGAACAATCCATGTTCTCCTCAAAGCACGACGAGTCGCAAAAGGTTCCTGCACAACGCTTGGTGGATTTCTCCGAGGGCAAGGTCTCATCCACGCTTCCCGATACGTCCTACATACCCGGCTTGCACTCGTTACCGGTCCATGAGCTCTTGCCGCGCGGCGTCGGCGACCGATTGCGCAAGGCCTTTCGCGTGTTCGGTGCATCCATGCGCGGTTACTACACGAACGATGCCATCGTGACCGCCGTAGAGTCCCGCACGTCCACACCCGTGAAGATCCCCCGTGACGACACGAGCTTGGAGCATCCGGAGGTCCGTGGGCTCTACCCCTGTGGCGAGGGTGCGGGGTACGCAGGTGGTATCGTCTCTGCCGCCATGGACGGACAGCGCGTGGCCGAGAGCATCGCCGCTTCATGGGGGCTTCGATCCCTGTCATGATCCGCATCCTCGATATCGACGATCCGCGCATCCGGATGTTCCGCTCGCTGAAACTCCGGCGCAACGACGGCGCTGTTTCCTTGTGCATCGCCGAGGGTTTGAAAGTGGTGCGCTCCGCCATTCACTCCGGCTGCACCGTTCATACCGTCTTTGCCGAGCCGTCGTACGTGGAGCACCATGGCGAGATGTTCCGGTCTGCGGGAATCGAGGGTGAGCGACTTCTTGTGGCCGAGCGCGACCTCATGACCTCCATCGTCGGGTTCGATATGCATCAAGGAATCATGGCTGCGGTGGAAGCACCGCCGCCCTTGGACGAGAGCGATATCTCATTTCCCTGTCTGGTGCTGAACGGCATCGCCGACAGCGAGAATGTAGGGTCGCTTGTGCGGGTGGCCTGCGCTTTCGGATGGAGGGACGTCATCGTCGACACACCGACCGTGTCGCCGTTAATGCGACGCGCCATCCGTGTGTCCATGGGGACGGTGTTCTCCATGCGCATCCATGTGGCAGCGTCTCTGCCCGCACTACTCCGTCAGCTGCGTCATCACGCCGATGCACGGATCATCGCCGCTGAACTGACGCGGGACTCGTTGCCACTGAACGATGTCGTCTTCCCCCGTCGCACCGTCCTCATCGTGGGCAGCGAAGGGCACGGTGTCCAACCGTCCGTGCTTGATGCTTGCGACCAGATCGTTCACATCCCCATGGATCCGCTCGTCTCCTCGCTCAACGTGGCTACTGCCGCGTCGGTGCTCTGCCATGCGTACGCTCAGCAGCACGGGGTTGCGAGCTCGGCGCAATGACGTGAAAGGACCTACCGACGGCTCTGTCTTGGTCTGCCGGTCCATCAGGACCGGAGCCAATTCACGGCGACGGTGGCCAGCATGCGGGCGCCGACGACGAACGCCGATTCGTCCGGAGTGAATCGTGCATTGTGCAAGCCCGGCATGGAATCGTGTCCAAACGGACGGACGCCGAGCATCCAGAAGGCAGAGGGTATGGTCTGTCCGTAAAAGGAAAAATCCTCCGCCCACATCTTCGGTTCGAATTCGCTCACCTCGGTCACGCCGCTCACCTGTCGCGCGCACATCCGCGCGAATTCGGTGGCACGTGCATCGTTCACGAGTGGCGGGTATCCGATGACGACGGTGAACTCACTCTCCACACCATGGAGAGCACAGAGGGCCTTGCTATGTTCTTCGATCCTTGCTATCGTCTCCCGACGCCATGTCTCGCTAAACGAACGGAGCGTCCCCTTGAGCTCCACGACATCCGGGATGATGTTTGTCGCGGAACCTCCGTGAATGGAGGTAATGGAAATGACACCGGCATCCAAGGGATTGCGCTGACGCGTGACCAAGGTTTGTAGGTGAGAAATCAGCTCCGCCGCCGCCACGATCGGATCCTTGCCCTTGTGCGGCTGGGCGGCATGCGCTCCGAAACCTCGGAGGGTCCAATAGAGCTCGTCGGCGCTGGCCATCATCGGACCCGCCACGAACTCCGCTACACCCACGTGCGCATCAGGATTGACGTGCTGTCCGAAGATCACCTCGGGAACGGGATCCATCAGAGCGCCGTCCGCAATCATGAGCGACGCTCCACCGGGGGATTTCTCCTCCCCGGGTTGAAACAATAGCTTGACCACGCCCGGGAGTTCGTGCTCGCGGGACTTCAGGTTCTGCGCGGCACCGAGCAACATGGCCGTGTGCGAGTCGTGTCCGCACGCATGCATCACCCCCGGAACCGTCGAGGCGAAGCTCAGGCCCGTCTCCTCCGTTATCGGCAAGGCATCGATATCCGCACGCAAGGCCACGCACCTG
>JBBATK010000001.1:569054-602108 GCA_040398805.1 Kapaibacterium sp. (SeqCode)
TTTCCGCTTCGCAACATACTTCGCAGCGCAATACCTCGCCACTGGGCGGTATGCACTGCCACGTGCGGACGACACCTCCCGACTTCATCCACGCGACGACCGATGTGGCCAGGGCTCCCGTGCCACAGGCATAGGTGACGCGCTCCACTCCCCGCTCGAAGGTGCTCAACCGAAGGATTCCTGCTCCGACCTGTTCGTACACCGTCACGTTCGCACCGCGCGGAAGCGACGGATGCGATCGCAGAGATGGAGCGACGGCCAAGAAACCCTCCATCGACCACGGGCCGAAGGCACGCTCCCACTCCGACCGTTCGAACACGAGGTGATCCGATCCCACATCGACGTACGATCCCCGGATGGACGCTGCGTCGAGAGTCAGAACACGGGAGGAATCCAAGGCCACAGGGGCACCGAACGTGAGCGCGATATGGTCATCGCTGATTTCGAACGGATACTCTCGACCGGCCATGCGGAGCACGCCGTTGGTCCGAGATGCGGGGAGCGCACCGATCTCACGGGCGAAACGCACCGCGCAGCGTCCGCCGTTACCGCACATCATGGACGAGCTGCCATCGGGATTATAGAAATCCACGTCGATGCCTCCGAGGTCATTCGCCGAGTTCACGACGAGCACCCCTTCGGTTGCAGTGGACTGGGCTGCAGTGGGCTGGATAAGCTGCGGACAAAGGGCGGAAACGGTGGTGGACGCAAGGGAGTGTTCACGGTTATCGATGACCGTGAAGAGGTTTCCTGCGCCTGACATGTAGGTGAGTGGAATGGTCTGCATGAAAATAGAATGGTCGTGTAGTCTCCGGTGATGCTCTAGACCTAGGAGAGAAACGAGAGGAACTCCTGATGGATTCCCGTATTCGTTGCAAGGATGGTTGCGGATGCCAGGGTAAAGTCAGCCCCGGCGTAGTCCGAAACCGCCCCACCCGCTTCCTTGACGATGAGGATGCCTGCGGCAACATCCCACGGTTTCAGGGCACTCTCCCAGAAGCCGTCGAAGCGTCCGGCGGCCACATAGGCAAGGTCGATGGCGGCAGAACCGAGCCGGCGGACGGGAACGCCCATAGAGACCAATCGCGAGAAGTACTCCAGGGTGTGCGGCGCATTCTCGCTCATGGTGTACGGAAACCCTGTCACGAGCAAGGAGCTTTGCAACCGCTGTTGGGCACTCACAGTGATGGGAACGTCGTTACACATAGCGCCATGACCTTTCACCGCGGTGAACATTTCGCGAAGCAGCGGCTGATAGATGGCACCGGCGACGATGTCGCCGTCCACCTCGGCAGCGATGCTCACGGAGAAAATGGGAATGCCATGAGCGAAGTTCACGGTCCCGTCCAAGGGATCGATGATCCAGCGCAAACCCTCCGGCCGGTCACTTCCTCCGCTTTCCTCAGCAAGGAACGACGACTCGGGGAACCGCTTCTTGAGGGAGTCGATGATCGCTCGCTCGGAGGCCACATCGAACTGCGTCACGAGGTTATGGACACCGCCTTTGTTGCTGATGATTTTGGCTTCGGAGAATCCCTGGACAAGGATGTCGCCGGCGAGCATCGCCACGGAGCGCGCCGCAGCGCATAGCTCATGGAAATCGTCGGTGGTCACGGACATGGAGAGGACTCCTGGAAAGTCGTAGGGTTGCGGCTGGCTCGGACTTCGAGCCGGTACTGACGCCATCAACAAAAATCACTATTTTCGCCGACGTACAGAGAGACAGTCCCTACCACACTGCGGAGCGACATCATCAACGACCTGTTCAAAAACATTCGCCGTACCGCGCGCGTCCTCGCGATCATCATCACCGGCTCGCTCGCATTGGTCGCCCAGCCTGCGAACTTCCTCCGATTACCTCGATTGAACCTGGCTCCGAACGGTTACGATACGGTGGGACACAAGAATGCCATCCGAATCGCCGAGGAAACCCAGAACATCGTCGAAAAGGCTGTTGACCCGGCAGTGTACCTGTTGGGACCGAACGATGTGCTGACGGTGGCCATCACCGGACCTCAGCCGCTGAGCATGGACATCATCGTGTCGCCCGACCTGAAAGTCCTTGTCCCTGCCGTACCTGCCATCGATGTGAAGGGATGCACCTTGCTCGATGGACAGAAGAAAATCGCCGAATCGGTCAAGCGCGTCTATCGTTCGCAATCGGTGGACGTCCTCCTGAAGAAAATCAAACTGTTCAAGGTGTCGGTGTATGGTGCAGTGCGCAAGCCCATCATCGTGAGCGCCAGTTCCAGCGATCGCGTCTCGGAAGTGATCGATCGGGCGGGTGGCATGATGTTCAATGCCTCGACACGTCGAATCTCCATCGAACGGGAAGGCGGCACGACGATCCCTGTCGATCTGCTGCGGTATTTCACCGACGGCAAGGAATCCGCGAATCCGTATGTGTACTGCGGTGACAAGATCTACATCCCGTACGTTACGGACGAGGAGTGCGTCTCCGTGAAAGGAAGTGTGAAGCAGGAAGGTCTGTACGAGTACCTTTCGGGAGATTCGCTCTTCACGCATCTGTCCTTTGCCCAGGGACTCACCGTCACGGGCATGCCGGACTCCGTGGAAGTGTCGAGATACGAGGAATCCGGTATCCGCACGTTCTCCGTCATCGTCGATGTTCGTTCGGGTCAAGGGAATATTCCTTTGAAGCTTGGCGATAAGATCTACGTTCGCGAACGCACCGGCATGTTGCGGAAGTATGAAGCGGCCATTGCCGGTGGTGTTGCGCATCCCGGCTTATACAGCATCAACCCGAAGACCGATCGTTTGTCCGACCTCATCATGCGGGCCGGAGGATACACGGAGGATGCTCAGCCGGAAACGGGTCTGCTCTTCCGTCGAAAGGATTTCACGTGGTACGATCGTGAATTGGACCGCTTGAGCAAGATGAAGCCGGAAAACATGAATGAGTACGAGACGCGATACTATCGAACCAAATCATCGGAGAACATGGGCCTGGTATCGGTCGATTTCGAGAAGATCTTCTCCTCGACCGATACGGATGCGAACCCCCTGCTCGTCCATCTCGACTCCGTGTATGTTCCTCGATCGACGAACTACGTGACCTTGATAGGCCGGGTCGTCAAGCCGGGCCGTGTGCCGTTCAAGAACACGAGTTCGTACCTTGACTATATCAAGAGCGCCGGTGGATTCGGGCTACGGGCGGACGACGAGGAGGTACTGATCCAGAAGGTTTCAGGCGAGTTACATCGAGCCATAGACTACTCCTCCAGACTGGATCCGGGGGATAACATCCTGGTGCCGGAGAAATCCGACGTTCGATTCATCGACGTGTTCACGAAAGCATTGGGTATCACTGCACAGTTAGCCACCATTGTCGGTGTCGTCATCGGCGTGGTGTTTGCCTATCGAAACTAGGATTGATATGAACGAAGAGTCCCGACAAGCTTCACCATCCGTGCCAGTCATTTCCCTCATTTCCGTGGTGAAATCTCACAAGCGTTTCGTCGTTCGCTGGACATCTGCGTGCACCCTACTCATAGCGGTCTACAGCCTTGTCATGCAGCAGACCTTCGAGTCCGGCGCCAAGGTGATCGCCAACGAGACCAAGTCCGGCCAGATGTCATCATTACTTGGCGGCATCCCGGCGTTCATTACTGGCGGTGCGGGCGGTAGTGGTGCCGGTTCGCTACTCAGCATGGCGGAGATCCTGCAAAGTAGAACGAATGCCGACTTCATCATCCGTACCTGTGGCCTTGATACGGTGCCACAATTCCGTGACGCCTCGCCGGAAGAGCGTCGTCGTGCACTGCTCGAGTCCATCACCGTCGACACCAAGCGGACAAGCGGCGTACTGGCTGTGTCGTGCGTCTTGCGAACGTTTTTTCTCCCCTCGGAATGGTCGCAAAAGGAGACAGCGAGGCTCTCCGCCCAAATCTGCAACGCCGCCATAGCCGGTCTGGACAGTGCCAACCGTTTGAAGACGACGAGTACGGCGCGCAAGACACGCCTGTATATCGAGCGGGTCCTCGCCGCCAATCACGTCCGGCTCGATTCGTTGCAGACGACCATGATCACCTACCAGAACCGTTATCACATCTTCACGCCGGAGAAACAGGCAGAGGCCTTGGTGGCGAGTGCGGTATCGATTGGTACCGAACTCGCGAAGGCGGAAACGGAATTGCGTCTCGGACGTGAACAATTCCAAGAGAACACGCCGTATGTGCGTGCCTTGGAAAGCAAAGTGCGGAGTCTGCAGTCCCAATTCTCCGCAGCGCAGAACGGTGGGGTCGGCGCAAACGATCGACTCTCCATTCCCGTCGGCACCTTACCGGAAGTCTCCATGGGATATCTCAACCTTGTGCGTGACATCAAGATCCTGGAACAAGTCAATGCCTACCTTGAATCGCAACGCATGCAGGAATCCATCCAGGAGGAACGCGATGTCCCCACCATTCAAGTGATCGATCCCGCAATTGCCCCGGAAAAGCGGAGCGCTCCGTCTCGCGTGTGGATGGTCCTTCTGGGCGGCGCTGTCTCCTTCCTCATCGGCATCATGTATCTGGTTCTTCGCCAGACGTTCTTTCCGGAGAAAGCGGCGTCCGCATCATCCTCCATCGGATGATCAGACTGTCGAGCTGGCTGCCAACCGGCCGAATGACCGCTTGCACGGAACACCGAGACCGCTGGGAGTCATAGGGAGGAGTGGTCGAGAGCAGGTGCCGGGGAGAACGAGCCGCGTGAACACGTTTTCCGCCGTCTAGCCGAGGAACTTGTTGCGGACGATCTTCATCTCGGCGACCAACGTCTGCAAAGCGCTATTCGTGGAGCTCTCCGCCAACGGCATGTAGCGCTCGCTGGTATCGCTGACGTATTTGAGCGGATTGCTTTTCAAATCGAACTCCAAGCACCGGAAGTTATCAAGACGTGCGGCCAATCGTATCAGCATGCAATCCTCGCTGGAGCGCTTCAGTGCTTCCGCGTGCGCCTTGTCGATGGCATCGTAGTTCCTCTCCTGCGCTTCCAGGTCCTTCGTCAAAGTCTCGACGACATACGCTACGTACTCGCCGAAATTATACGCAATGATCTCCTTGGTGATCTGTTTGGAATCCTCAAGAACGTCGTGAAGCAGGACGCTGCAGACCAGGTCCGCATCGTATAATCTCAATTCCTCGATGACGATCTTGCAGACACGGGTGCAGTGGAAGAAGTATGGAGTGCCATCCCGGCGTGTCTGATTCTCATGCACGCTTCGTGCCATCTCGTACGCGCTCATGACCCGCTGAAGATCAACAAGACTCATGTTGTCGTGGAGCAGATACTCCAGCTCGCTCTGGGTAAGATGTGTCTTGTTATACATGCAGGCTCACGTTAACGTTTCTTGGAAAGTGCGCTATTCACATCGATGGCGAAACCGCGGACTAGTGCTCTGAGCATGTCGTAATCGCTATCCGTGGCCGGTGCCAGACCTTCTACGCTATAGGTGGCATAGAGTACCTTCCTTCCCTGCTCGGTGGCCTGAAAGTCCAGGAGCGCCTTCTTGATCTTCTCTTCCATATCGGCCGGAAATCCCGAACGGAACACCACGGGATCATTGGGGATTTCCTCGGTCAACGCCAGGATCTTCACCTTATCGAAGACATCGGGAAACTGCGTACGCACGCGGATACGGGCATCAAGGAACTCCTTCGTCTTGGGGTCCGGAGCCGAATAATACGTGGCGCCTGCATCCACCTGTTTTTGATACACCATCGTCACCACATTATCGTGCTTGCCGGCAAAGACGGAATCGGACAGGCGGATCCTTTGTGATTGCAGGAGAGCACGCGGCAGCACGTACCCGGATGTTGACACGGCATCGACATACGCGAACGACTTGCCGTTGAGGTCTGCCAAGGAATTGATAGGATTATCCACATGCGTGATGATCTGTCCCCTGTATCGTCGCTCCCCGTTCCTGCGAATCACCATCATGGATGCATGGGCGTCGTACTTTTCGTGGGCCTTGAGATAGCTGAAAGTGTTCGTGATGGCAAGGTCAACGCCGCCACTACCGAAGGATTCGACGACGACGATGAAGCTTGCGGGAACCGAGGCGACGAAGGAATATCCCGTGGCACGATGAAGGAAGGAGACGAGGGAATCGGCACTGGCGGTGACCTTATGCGCCTCCACCGATGGGGTCAGCATGATCTTGATGGGATTTTGCGGTGAACCGAGTTCCCGCGATCCCGAACGCAACAACGGCTCCACACTGAGCTTCACCAGAATGGCCAGAAGGATGAGTATGTACCAGCCCGCTTTCTTCATTGTGGGAATGCTTCTTTGGTAGTTGATAGGTGCGTGGGTAATTTTGCGTTCTGGAAAAACCCCGCGCCCGGATGTCACCGTCGTCCGAAGCGCATCCGACATCGTCAATACGTACAAATATATCTTACCTCCATTACAAGAGAGCGATTCATGAACATTCACGAGTATCAGGCAAAAGAGCTTCTCCGTTCCTATAACGTTCCGGTCCTCCGGGGCAAAGCCGTCTTCACGGCGGAGGACGCTGGCAAAGTGGCCCACGACGAATTCGAGTCCAAAGGCACGAAGGTCATCGTCGTCAAGTCCCAGATCCATGCGGGCGGTCGTGGCAAGGGCGTCGTGCACGACACAAAGTCCGGCAAGAAGGTCAAGCTTTTCAACAAAGAGCTCCGCGGGGTCAACGTCATCAAGGCGGACGATCGCGGTTCCCTTTCCCACAAGGCGTACCTTATCGCCAAGGAGACGCTCGGTAACACCCTCGTCACCATTCAGACGGGCGAGCAAGGCAAAGTGGTCCGCCGCCTGTTCATCGAAGAAGGCGCCCCGATCAAGAAAGAGTATTACTGCTCCATCCTTCTCGACCGCGCTGTGTCGCAGAACCTCATCATGGTGAGCACCGAAGGCGGCGTGGAAATCGAGCATGTGGCGGAAACAACGCCCGAGAAGATCATCAAGGAGCATGTCGACCCCGCACTGGGCGGCCTTCAAGGGTACACGGCGCGCCGTCTGGCGTTCGGCCTCGGCCTGGAAGGCAAGGCGTTCAAGAGTTTCGTCGACTTCATCACGAAGCTGTACAACGCATACGAGAAAATGGATTGCTCGATGCTCGAGGTGAATCCGCTTGTGGTGACGGAGAGCGATGAGTTCATCGCTCTGGACGCCAAGGTGAACTTCGATGACAACGCCCTGTTCCGCCATCCCGATTACGCGGCTCTCGCGGACATCGACGAAGAAGATCCGCTGGAACACGAAGCCAACAAGTACAACCTCAACTACATCAAGTTGGACGGCAACGTCGGTTGCATGGTGAACGGCGCAGGACTTGCCATGGCGACCATGGACATCATCCAGCTTGCAGGCGGAAGCCCGGCGAACTTTCTCGATGTGGGCGGTGGAGCGAACGTAGAGCGTATCGCCAATGCCTTCCGTATCATGATGAGCGACAAGAACGTCAAAGCGGTCCTCATCAACATCTTCGGTGGTATCGTCCGTTGCGATCGCGTCGCCAATGGCATCCTCAAGGCCTTGGAACAGGTAACGGTGAACGTTCCGCTCATCGTCCGTCTGGACGGCACCAATGCGGTGGAAGCCCGAGAGATTCTCAAGCAAAGCGGTATGAACTTCTTCCTGGCTGCCACGCTCGACGACGCGGCATCGGCCGTCACGAACGCGTTGAAAGCATAACCCACGGCGATGTCGCCGGCGGTGCCGTTTTCGGTTCCATGTTCCATTGAAATCACTCGGAGAATAATCATGAAAGAACATTCCTGCGACGTTGCGGTGCTCGGCTCCGGACCCGGCGGCTATGTAGCCGCCATCAGGGCTTCCCAGCTCGGACTCTCCACTATCTGTGTGGAGCGCGACCGCCTCGGCGGAGTCTGTCTTAACTGGGGATGCATCCCCTCGAAAGCATTGCTCAAAAGCGCCGAGTACCGGGTGTTCTTGGATCATGCCGGCGACTACGGGTTCACCCTTCCCGAGGTCTCGGTCGATTTCCCCAAAGTCATCAAACGCAGTCGTGGCGTGGCCGACAAGATGAACGCAGGCGTCGGCTTCCTGTTCAAGAAGTACAAAGTGCAACAAGTCCAAGGCACGGGAAAGATGGCATCGCCCGGCGTCCTCGAAGTCCGTGACGCCGACGGCAACGTCACCGACGTCATCCGCTGCAAGAACATCATCATTGCGACCGGTGCCCGCACCCGCATGATTCCCGGTATCGAGGTGGATCGCACGCGCATCCTGACAAGCACCGAAGCCATGCTTCAGCAAGAGATCCCGGATTCCATGGTCGTCATCGGATCAGGGGCCATCGGCGTGGAATTCGCGTATTTCTATAACTCCTTCGGATCAAAGGTCACCATCGTCGAGATGATGCCGAACATCGTTCCTGTGGAAGATGAAGACGTATCGAAGGAATTGGAACGCAGCTTCAAGAAGCAAGGCATGACCATCATGACGAGTACGAAGGTGCTCTCCGCAAAGACCGTCGGTGATCATGTCGAGGTGGTCGTCGAGAAGAAGGATGGTACGCAGCAGACGATCACGGCATCCGTGGCTCTCAATGCCGTAGGGGTTCAGGGTAATATCGAGAACATCGGAATCGAAGAGTGCGGCGTCCGCACGGAACGAGGCTGGGTGGTCATCGACGAATTCTGTCGTACCAATGTTCCAGGAGTCTACGCCATCGGCGACATCGCCGGTGCCCCCTGGCTTGCCCATAAGGCGTCCTCCGAAGGCATCGTTTGCGCCGAGTTCATTGCCGGCCATGCCACGCAGGGTGTCAACTACCGCAACATTCCCGGCTGTACGTATTGCCAACCGCAGGTAGCGAGCGTAGGGCTGACGGAGAAGAAAGCGAAAGAAGCCGGTTACGAGGTCAAGGTCGGCAAGTTCCCCTTCACGGCTAATGGCAAAGCGACCGGTACGGGCAAGACCGAAGGCTTCGTCAAACTGGTCTTCGATGCCAAGTACGGAGAAATCCTTGGCGCGCACATGATCGGATCGGATGTCACGGAACTCATCGCGGAGGTGGGCCTTGCACGTGAATTGGACGGAACGGCGCAGACGCTGTTCAAGACGGTCCACGCTCACCCTACGCTCAGCGAAGCCGTCATGGAAGCGGCAGCCCTCGCCTATGGCGAGGCGGTGAATTTCTAAGAAGGCCTGTAAAGGAAAATTTCCTCTTCACGCCGCGGTGCTTCGCACCAGCGGCGTTTTTTTTGTCGACACGAGAAGCAGAGCACCCGCGGATACACGGAGCAGCAGCAAACGGACACCGTTCTCTGCACTCAGGATTCCTCACCACTCACGCGGGAAGTCCCTTACCTCGGGTTTCCGAACTGAAGTATGCGGCGATGACGGCGATGAGGTACGACCCGGCGAAGAAGAGAGCCGACGGACCGTATCCGCCGAATTGTTGGACGATGGTACCGACAAAGAGAACCGCTATCGCTGTCGCAAAGCGTCCGGCATTCAACCCGAACCCCACAGCCGTTGCACGAATACGCGTCGGGAACAACTCGGGAAGATAGATATACATCACGGCTTGCGCGAGTCCGATGAAGTATCCCAGGATAGCCACCTGCACGTAGATCTGGGTAGAGAAGGAATGGTTGGAAAGGAACAGCAAGGCGGAGGCAGCGAAGCAGCCTGCGTAACTCACCATGATCGTCCGACGTCGTCCGATGCGCTCACAGAGCCAACCCGCACTTGCACATCCGCACACGGCGGCGAGGCCCTGCCAGAAGAGCGTCGTACCACGCTCGATGTTACCGGGATACGAGGCGGGAAAGAACGATTGCACCCATTGAGGTATCCATGAGAGCGACGCCCAATAGCCGATGAGCAATCCGCCGAAGGCAAGGGCTCCGAGGAAGGCGTTGCGACGGTGCCGGGGAGAGAGGACCTCGCCGAGCAGCGAGAGGTCCTCGTGCGAGGATTGGACACTGGTCCGCCATTTCTCGGACTCACGCAAGGCCAATCGCAAGAAAATGGTGAGGAGGGCGGGCAATGCGCCGATGAAGAACACCGTCCGCCAGTGATCGACGTTACGCGTGACAAGTCCGGCCACCAGCACTCCTGCCTGATACGATGTGAGTAGGACTCCGATGGCGAAGGCACGTGAACGTTCCACCCATACCTCCGAGAGGAAGGTCGTTATGCTCACCAGTTCACCGCCTATTCCCAGACCGGTGAGAAAACGGAACAGCGCCAGATGCCACCACGTCTGCGAGAATCCCGCACACCCGGTGAACACCGCATACAACAGGATGGAGAACAGCATGGAGCGGACCCGTCCCAGCTTGTCGCCGATGATGCCGAAAAGGATCCCTCCGCCCATCCACCCGAAGAGGAAGGCGGAGTTGATGATGGAGGCGATGCGGTTGGGATCCACGCCGCTGACTCCTTGCAAGAGTTCGGCAACGGCCTTGGGTTGGACGGCAGACATGAACGTGGAGTCCATACCATCGAACAATCCGCCAAGCCAACAGCCGGCAAACACGAGAAGATGATACCGGGTTATCGTCTGAGAATTCTTCTCCATACTTATTGCACTTCGTGTGTGGAAAAAATCAGGAACCAATCACGCGGAAGGTCCGCATCGGAAACACGTCATGATTCCGTCCCCTTGTCACATCCTGAAACGCTGCCCCTTCCACTCCACGGTTCGATCGATGATAAGGAACGGCAGACTGAGTTCAAGACAGGTGAAGAAGAGGACAGCCGGTACTGTGTATGGCAAGAGGCTCCCCCCTCGAAGCAGACGCAGCGAGGGAAGGATGATGAGGACGTCCTCCACCACCCTGACACTCAGGATGACGGCAAGCCACGTCCAATCGGCGCTCACAAGAGCGGTGAAGATACCACTCCACAACGCCAACGACGAAGCGACGAAGACGACGGCGCGGAACCCGAGCTTCTGCGCGCCCATGGTCCACCGCCGGTGTTGTGCCGTGTATTCCGCCATGGTTCGCAGCGCCATGGTCGTGACACTCGATTCCGGTGTACACAGGTAGCGCGCGGAATGTCCCCGTCCCACCACTGCCTGTAGCAACGCCAAATCCTCCGTCACCGAGAACGGAATGGCCGGGTACCCGCCAATGTCCATGTACACGGAGCGGCGAACGGACATGTTGTTGCCGTAGCATCCAAGGTATTGCTTGAAGAAGAATGCAGCGCTTGCCATGGTGTTCAAACTGTACCATTCCACCGCCTGGACACGCGCAAAGAAGGTCGTTCCGCTCACGAGCGTATTGGCGCAGACGAGTCCGAGGGTGGGATCCTTGTATTGGCGGACATGCGAACGCACCCAACCTGAGGGGACACGACAGTCGGCATCGGTGAGAACGACGATGTCGCCCGTGGCATGACGTATGCCGACATCCAACGCTCCCGCCTTCCCTTGAAGGTTCTTTTCACCATCATGTCGGATATGAACAATATGCAAACGTCCGAATCGTTCTTTCACGCTTGACAATACCGCCTCTGTCTTGTCCGAAGACCGGTCGTTGACGATGATGATCTGGAGCTTATCCGCGGGATAGTCGATACCGAGGAGCGACATGACGCATGCTTCGATGTTCGTCTCTTCGTTTCGCGCGGGAACGACGACGGAGACGAATGGATGCTCTTCATCGGAGAACAGGGTCTGTCTGCGTTCGCGAGCCGCTCCGATCATGAAGAAAATCGAGCGGGCGGTATATGTGAGCAGCGCGATTGAATAGAAGAGAATGTGCATGGAGCGTAACCGTATTCCGTGCAAACTACAATCATTGAAGGTCAGGTCATTTGCTTTTTTCAGGCGCTAAGAATCGAAGGAACCATGTGAAGACACGAGCATCGCAAGGAACAACGGCGTCGGTCGACGGCACCTCGGAAATGGCCATGGACAATGCGGACAGACCGCAGTCCGGTCCCCCCGCCAAGGGGCGTGAGCGTGGACGTGTCGACCTCCTGAACTCGCCATTCGTCCCATCTCTCACGAAGTTCGCCATACCGCTCACGTTCAGCTTCCTTGTGAACATGATCTATTCCCTCATCGACCGATGGTTCATCTCGTCGCTGGGAACGGATGCCATTGCCGCCATCGGACTTGGGGAGCAGCTCGGGTTTCTCGTGTTCACCCTCGGTAGCGGTTTCTGCATGGGAACAGGAATCATCGTTGCCCGGCGCATCGGTGAGAATGATCGCGACGGCGCTGATCGCGTAGCCACGCAAGCGGTGATCTTCATGTTCATTGCCACGGTGGTGCTGACGGTGCTTCTGGAGATTTCCCTGCCTACCATTCTCGCCGCGTTCGGACTGTCCGCGGCTGTCACGTCGTACGCGCGTCAGTATCTCTCGGCCGTCCTCCTCGGCTTCGTCGGCAACCTCATCACCTTCCAGATCAACTCCATCGTCCGCTCCTCCGGCAACGTCTTCTATCCCATGATCGTCTTGCTGGCGACGACGTTGATCAACGCCATGCTTGCGCCTCTGTTCATCTTCGTTCTCGGTATGGGAATGTTCGGAGCCGGACTGGCCACTGCCGTTGCGCAGACGATGGGCATGGTTTTCAACCTGTACCTGATGGTCAGTAACAGGACCGGCATCAAGCTCAAGCTCGAGTCATTCCGCTTCGATTGGTCCGTCATCCGGCGTATCGTCTCTCTTGGTATCCCTTCCAGTGCGCAGATGATGGCCGTAAGCCTGACGCGCATTTCCATCTTCAAACTCGTCGCTGCGTTCGGCACGAGCGTCATGGCGGCGTACACCTTGGGCATCAGTGTCGACTTCATCGTCTTCATGTTCGTCTTCTCCCTCGGCATCAGCGTCGAAGTGGCCACCGGGCAGAATCTGGGTGCACGGAAGTTCGACCGCGTGCTCGGGTATCATACGGCGGGACTCAAGCTCATCGCCATGATCGTGGCGGTGATGGGTTTCCTTGCCTACACGTTCGGACCTCACTTCGCCGCTCTTTACAGTACGGATGCAGTCGTCATCGACGAGACGCAGAAGTACCTTCATGTCTCGGTGTTCGGCTACCTTTTCTTCGGTATCGGCATCGTCTCGGCACGCGTGATCAGCGGTGCCGGTGCGGCATACCTCAGCCTGGCCATCGTCGCAGGGTCCATCGTCCTCCTGCAGCTGCCGCTTGTCTACGCCCTCTCCCACTTCACGGGGTGGAATCAGACGGGTATCTGGATAGGTGCGGCCACAGGATACGCCCTTTTCGCCGCCATCGGCATGTACGCAGTGCGGAGTAAAATTTGGATGAAAGCCCGCGTGTAGACGGTACGGTCAGCCAGCGGTTTTGGAGGGACAGAGCGATGAGATGACACACGAAGAGCACTGAGGCCTGCGCGCGATACAGGTGCGACGTCCATGAGTGATGATACTGCTATTGAACTCGTTCCATCGCTCCTCCGGCACGAGCTCCATCAAGGCGAACTCAATCTTCACGGCATCCGTCGTGGAGACAAGTCCCAGAAGATTGGTGATCCGCGTGACATGCGTGTCCACCGTCAACGTCTGTTTGCCGAAGCACTGTGCAAGGACACAGTTCGCCGTCTTCCGTCCCACGCCCGGCAGTTGCACAAGCTCCTCCATGGTGCCGGGAACCTCTCCACCGAACCGTTCCTGCAACATCTCGCAGCACGCCCGGATGTTCCGCGCTTTGGCGCGATAGTATCCCGTGGAACGAACATCCTGTTCGATCTCCTCGACGGGCACGTTCGTGTAGTCGGACGGTCTGGGATACTTTCTGAAGAGCGCAGGGGTGACAGTGTTCACGAGCTTATCGGTGCTCTGCGCCGACAGCATGGTGGCGATGAGAAGCTCGAATGCATTACCGTGATCCAAGCCTTCGAATTCATGGTTATACTCGCCCGCAAGTGCATCGAGAATCCGGATGACGCGATCCTTCTTCTTGCTCTTCGACTCGGACGATCTCTTCGGCGCTTCGGTACGTGGCATTGTGGTTCTCCCTTGTGGATGGTGAAGTGGACAAAAGCGACGAGACCCTGAAAAAAAATCGGCCCGTTATCATCGTTTGATGACAAAGGGCCGTTTTATTGACGGACATGATGGACAGCGGCACGGGTTAGGCGCGACGGCGTCCCGGATCGATCTCGTTCAGATGCTCGACCTTCGCAAGCAACTGCTCCTTCGTCTCGACCACTTGCGGATCGGGTAAACAGCAGTCCACGGGACAAACGGCAGCGCACTGCGGCTCGTCGTGAAACCCTACGCACTCCGTGCACTTATCCGGCACGATGTAATAGTAAGAATCGGACCAGAACTCACGGTTGAAACCCGACGGTGACGTCGAATCAGAATGCTGGGCATTGGCAAGTGACCACGCGGCGCCGGCTTCGTAGATAGCCGTGTTCGGACACTCCGGTTCGCACGCACCGCAATTGATACAATCCGATGTAATGTAGATGGCCATAAATATTCTGTTGAGTGACGGTGAATCGACGTGCAAATATACGAGAGAGTGTACACACCTTGACGAATGGATATGCGTCCCGCCATTCGATAAAGAGGTGTTATAATCTATCACGCACCGTTTTTCGGTATGTCGAAATAGAAAGAACTTCCAACTCCGACCTCTGATGTGCAATGAACGGTGCCATGCATTTTTTCGATGAGGCGCTTCACGCTCACGAGGCCGATGCCCGTGCTATCCTCCCCGCCGGTCGTTCTGCTACCCCCTTTGACAGTACCCGTGAAAATATTGCGCAAACGATCGGGAGCAATGCCCGGTCCTTGGTCCGTTACCGTGAACCGAACGAAGCCGTCGCGTACCGACTCGCGAACGGACAGTGTGATGGTGGTGTTGTTCGGCGAATACTTGATGGCGTTCGATACCAGGTTCTCCACGCATCGCTGAAGAGCTACACGATCGCCTACCACCATGTGCTCATGCTCCGCACCGTCGAAACGGATGCTCTGACTCTTCGCATACGCGCGGGCGGAAAGGTCGTCCAAGGCATCGCGGACGGAGTTCGTGAGATTGACATTCATCGGCTCGATGACAACCGATTGTGGTTGAGATGAGTTGCCCTGCAAGAGGTGAGTGACGATGTCTTTCATGCGATGAGCGGTCTTCGAGATGGAGGTGATCGAGTTGCGGATCTCGCTCATGCTCATGCGCTCCAGGTATCTCTCCAGGGTCGAGGTATGCACGAGTATTCCCGCGATCGGATTCTTCAAGTCGTGATAGACGATAGAGAACACCTCGTTCTTCTCCTGGGCCACATGTTGCAGGTGCGCATTGAGATCGTCCAGGTGCTGAAGCGCGGTCGCCAGTTCCGCACTCTCTTTCCGATCCTGCTCGATCTCTCGTTCGAAACGCTCCCGCCTCAACGCGATCTCGAGCTGCTGTACCTGCTTGCTTACGTCTTCACCGGAAATGATCTCGCGCAGCTCGATGGCCTTCTCTTTGTGCGACAGTGCTTTCTCGAACAATCGTATCTGTTTGTACGCAACCGTGAACGTTTCGTGCACCCGCATCTCCAACCGCTTCAATCCAAGTTCCTGCGCGATGCGCAAGCACTTCACGAGAAGCTCGGTTGCCCGCATCGTATTGAACTGTTCAGACTCTTCGTTGAGGTGAAGGTCTGCGAAGGCCAGGTACGTCTCCGCCATCCCCACATAATCGTGCGCATTCTCCCAGAACTTCAGACTTTCTTTGAACATGACGACGGCTTGATCTTCCAGTCCCTGCTTATTGAGGATCTCACCGATGTAGAAAAGGCTTCCTGCCACTCCGCGATGATTGTTCGATTCACGTCGCAGCACCATGCTTCTGTGGTGGAATGCCAACGCATCTTCCAATCCGCCCATGCGCGTACACAACGTGCCCATGCGCTCGAGCGTCCACGCCTCGCCGCCCTTGTCCTCCTCTTGCTGATAGATCGCCATGCTCTGCTGATAGAAGGAGATGGACGTGGCGTATTCACCGAGATCGAAGTATACCGATCCCAAGGAGCTCAGGGCCGCGGCACGACCGCGCTCATCGTGGGCATCCGTACCTATGAGCAAAGCCTCGTGGAAATGCGTCAGGGCTTTCGCATACTCGGCAAGGGACTGATAGACACCGCCTTGAGTGGACTGGATCCGGAATCGTATGCTCGGCTTCGCACTTGCCTCCGCATGCGCGGTGTCCTCCAGGATATGCAGCGCTTGAAAGAAGTCACCCATCAAAGCATAGACGCCTGCGAGAGTGCATTGGCACTCCAAGAGCGACTCCACATCATCCTCGCTCTCGAAAAGCTTCAAGGCCGTCTCGGCCTCCGCGAGCGCTCTCGAGGAGTCACCCAGCAACGTATGGCATTTCGAGCACAAGGCCAACGACGAAGCCAATCCCGATCGATACGACAGCGCCTCCGACAGCTCGAGGGCCTCAAGCGCCATGTCGAGGGCATCATGCGCATTCCACACATGCAGTAACTCCGCGCGCTTGAGCAGGCGATGCACTCCCTGCGACGACATGCGGTCGGTAGATGAATCGGAAAAGCGGTGTATGTCGGATTCGAAAGCCATTCGTCTCAGGAAACAATCGCCATGGTTGCCGTGGCACGGGCGCAGAGCTTCTCCACTCCATGATCATCCACGCTGAAAACATCCGCCTCGCAGAAACTCAACGAGTTTCCGTGCTTGACTGCCCTGCCCTTTGCGCGGGCCTTGACACCGACAAGCGGAAAGAAGTAGCTGGTCTTCAATTCCACGGTCACCATCTGCTGCGTCTCTGAAACGAGGGTGAAACCGGCGAAGCCCGCGGCCACATCGGCAAGAGTGGCGATGACACCACCATGCGTGATGCCTACTTGCTGCCGGTGCTGTGGTTCCAGCACAAGTTCCGCCTCCACGTACGCGGCTTCGATCACCGTGAGGGTGCAGCCGATGTGTTTCATGAATTCCTGCCTCGTGAGTTCTTCTCGAATCCGCTCGGCGAAATGGGGGTTCTTCGGTTCCATAGTTTTCCCTGGAGATTATCGGTGAATGTCGGTCAAGGTAAAGTATCCGGTGGAAAAATACCGATCGTCGGGAAAGCTTTGATGACGATTCACCGAGTCACGTCTCATCGGTTGTGAACGGAATGCAGCGGATGAACACGAAAACGGGCAGTGGTTCGTATTTTCCCCAAGCACTCCTCACCATCCAAACCGGCGAATGCACATTGGTACGATTGTTCGTGTTTAACTACTCTCATTCCCTTCATGGAAACACAACGTCGTATACTCTGGGTCGATGATGAAATCGACCTGCTTCGACCGCACATCATCCTCCTCGAGCAGCGCGGCTATAACGTCTCCACCTGTAGCAATGGCACTGACGCCATCGAACTCGTGCAGCGGGAATCGTTCGGGCTGGTTTTCCTCGACGAAAGCATGGTCGGCATGAGCGGACTTGAAGTGCTCGAAGCCCTGAAAAGCATCGATCCCTCGTTGCCCGTCGTCATGGTCACGAAGAACGAGCAGGAGTCGCTCATGGACGAGGCCATAGGCCGGAAGATCGATGACTATCTCACCAAGCCGGTGAATCCTGCGCAAATCCTCGCCGCGTGCAAGAAGTTCCTCGAATCGCGGCGTATTTCGGAGCAGAAGTTCACGCAGGAGTATTTCAAGGGTTTCAATGAGCTTTCCAACCGGCTTATGAACCGCGCCTCGTGGGAGGACTGGGTGGACATCTACCAGAAGATGGTGCAATGGAGCATCGACCTCGATGAACACCCCGACCTTGGCTTTCGCCAGACCCTCGCCGACCAGTGGCAGGAATGCAATCGGCAATTCTCCCGATACGTCACCGATGAGTACATGTCCTGGTTGAACGACAAACCCCGACCCGGAATGCCTCTGCTGTCGCCGCATATTTTCGACGAAGTGGTTCTCCCGCGGTTGCGGAATGGTCGCCGGACCGTGGTATTCGTTATCGATTGCATGCGCCTTGACCAGTGGCTTGTCATGGAGGAATTCATCCGGCCGCTCTTCACCGTGTCGAAAAGCTTCTACAGTTCCATCCTTCCCACGGCCACCCCGTATGCAAGGAATGCGATATTCAGCGGACTCTTCCCTGCGGATCTTGCGAAACACTATCCCGCGTGGGCCCCGCAGGATTCCGAATCGGAACATTCACAGAACGCGTACGAAAAGGAACTGCTCGAGGCATATGTGAAGCGCCGATTCGTCAATCTGGAGAGTCCGTTGCAGTACGTGAAGATCATCGACACCGACTTCGGCAAACGCATCGAAAGCGACCTGCACCGCATTGTCAAATCACCGCTCACCGCCATCGTCGTGAACGCCGTGGACATGATCGCTCACTCGCGCAGCGACTACGCCATCCTTCGCGAGATCGCCCCCGACGAGTCTGCGTACCGTTCCCTTACGCGTTCGTGGTTCCAGCATTCCAGCTTCTTCGGCATGCTGCGTACCCTGTCGGCCATGAAGGACGTGGACGTGATCGTCACCACCGACCACGGGTCCATCCGCTGCATGCATGGGGTGAAGGTGCTCGGCGACCGCGATACCTCCACGAACCTGCGCTACAAGATCGGAAGGAATGTGAAAGCCGAAGAGCGCCACGCGATGCTCGTGAAGAGTCCCGAGCAGCTTCGCCTGCCCCGCACGTCGGTGACGCAGAACATGATCATAGCGAAAGAGGATTTCTACTTCGTGTACCCGACGGACTATCACCACTATCTCAACAAATACAAGGACGGGTTCCAGCACGGCGGAATTTCCATGGAAGAAATGATCCTACCCGTCGTAGTTTTGGAGTCGAAGTCGTAAGCGCGTCGCATGACGTCCGCCAGTCACGCACGCCCCGACGTCGTTTGTTGTCCACTTGAAAGCGTTGCATGGATTCGGAGAGGTATCTCACTCATTCGGAAAAAGAAACAATCGATCTGGGTCGCAGATTCGCCGAGCGTTTACACCGCGGCGACTGCGTCACTCTCTTTGGTGATCTCGGTGCAGGCAAGACGGAATTCGCCAAAGGCATCTGCGAACATTTTCGCGTAAGCGACATCGTTTCCAGTCCTACCTACACGATCATGAACCAGTACGACGGGGAACTGCCGGACGGACAACCTCTTCAGATCTACCACATAGACCTGTATAGGATCAAGACCAGCGAAGAACTCGAAAACGTCGGCTTTGACGACTGCATGTATGCGCATAATTCCATCAAGCTGGTCGAATGGGCTGAACGTGCAGAGCAAGGTTTGCCGAGTTCCCGATACGCCGTGAACCTCCGCGCATCCGCCGACGACGATTCGGAACGTGTCGTGGAAATCACCGCTATCGGCATGCCCGAGCACACCCATCTCCCTTTGGAATCATAACCCACAACCCCTAACCGTCCATCCGTATGCATATCGCCGAACGAATCTCCCGACTAGGTACTGAAACAGCTTTCGAAGTTCTTGTCCGCGCGCGGGCGCTCGAAGCCCAAGGTAAGAACATCGTTCACCTCGAGATCGGCGAACCGGATTTCGATACCCCGGACAACATCATCGAAGCGGCGAAGAATGCACTCGACAATTCGTGGACGCATTATGGTCCGAGCAACGGACTTCCCGCAGCTCGTGAGGCGTGCGCCGCGTACTTCAACAAGACCCGCGGTGTGGACCTGTATAACGCCAACGAAGTCGTCATCGTTCCCGGTGCGAAACCCATCATCTTCTACGCACTCATGGCCGTCTTGGATGAAGGGGACGAAGTCATTTACCCGAACCCTGGTTTCCCCATCTACGAATCCGTCATCAACTTCCTCAAGGCGGTTCCCGTTGCGCTTCCGTTGAAGGAGGAGAAGGAGTTCCGTTTCGATCTCGCGGACCTGGAGGCGCGCATCACGCCCAAGACGCGTATGATCATCCTCAATACGCCGCAGAACCCCACGGGAGGCATCCTTACCCACGACGACCTTGAGGGTATCGCCCGCCTGGCCGTGAAACACGACCTCATCGTCTTTTCCGATGAGATCTACTCGCAAGTGACCTACGACGATTTCACGCACGAAACCATCACCCAGTTCGAGGGCATGAAGGAACGCACCATCGTCCTCGACGGATTTTCGAAGACCTTCGCCATGACGGGATGGCGCTTGGGATACGGATTGATGCCGGAAGAGATCGCCAAGGTCGTGGCGAAACTCCAAACGAATTGCACCAGCTGTGCGCCGTCGTTCACTCAGATCGCAGGGATCGAGGCATTGACGGACAATACGCTGCCGCGTGTGAACGAATTCCTTGCCGAGTTCAAACGTCGCCGTGACGTGATCGTCGAAGGTTTGAATTCCATCCCCGGCTTCCGCTGTCATTCGCCGAAGGGTGCGTTCTACGTCTTCCCGAACATCACGGGCACGGGCATGACCTCGCAAGAATGTGCGGACTTCCTTTTGTATGAAGCCGGTGTGGCCTGCCTGAGCGGCACTGCCTTCGGAGCCGTCGGCGAGGGGTTCATCCGCTTCTCCTATGCCAACAGCGTGGAGAACATCGAAGAAGCTCTGCGCCGCATCCGTGCTGCGTTCGCGTCTCGCGCCTAACACGATTCCTCACGTCACCATTCCATCGTACGTATGAAGTTCCTGTTGTATGTGGTCGGTCTGGGTGGAGCACTCGCACTCGGCATTTTTCCGCGTCCGCAGGTCCCGCGTCCCCTCCTCACGCGCATACTCACGGTGGCACTCGTCGTCGCGGTGACGTTTCTGACGTTTCTTCCGCCGCTGGTGGGAACCTTCGGGGATGCCATCATGAACAAGGAACGTCATGCGGCCCAACCAAAAGTCAACGTCCTCATCCGACCCGACCTCTCGTCGGTGGATTCTCTTCTGCGTATCTCCTATCAGGAACCCGGTGCTTCGAAGAGTCTGATTCTTCGATTCGCTTCGCAGGACCTGGTAGACCGGACCCGCGCATGTGATCCGGCGAAACCGGTGGTCGTCACGGTGACGAACGAAAGCGATCATCAGACCTTTCTCGTCCACGACGTGCTTGGTTCCCGACCGCTCCTCTTCCTGCCGTACATTCCTGCCCTCGAAGAGCGCTCCCGCATCATGTTCTTGCATGTACCCATGTCGTGGGTGGGGTTCCTTGCCTTCATCGTCACGCTGTGGTATTCGGTGCTGTATCTGCGCAGGGAACAGGCGGATCACGATCTCATGGCGGCGAGCTCTGCGGGTATCGGACTTCTCTTCTGCTCTCTGGCGTACGTCACGGGCGCTCTCTGGGCGAAGTTCAATTGGGGGAAGTTCTTCAATTGGGACATGCGTGAATTCTCCGTCCTTGTCCTCCTTCTCATGTACGGCGCTTACTTCGCCCTACGGTCATCCATTCCGCAACCGGCGCGCCGCGCACGGATATCGGGAGTCTATGCCATCATCAGCTGCGTGGCTGCACTGTTCCTCCTGTTCATCGTGCCGCGAATGACACAGTCCCTGCATCCCGGTTCTCAAAGCGACACGAATGCGGGTCCGATACTCAGCACCCAAGCGGATGCCATCAACATCACGAAAGCGTACATCTTCTCGCTGTCCCTTGGCGCTTTCACCCTGCTGTATTTCTGGATGCTGAACCTTGGCATACGGATCCGCAAGGCGGAAGAAGCCGTCCGTGAGCGGATGTCGTGACACCTTCACGCTCGGAACATGCGGGCGTGACGGGATGACGCATTCACACGGTGAAATGCGCGGCGGTATAGGGGACCACAGACGACACTTCCGAACCTAACGACCACGATCATGATACGAACCCTTGAAGACCTTCCTTTGCATGCACACCGCGTCCTGGTGCGTGTGGATTACAACGTCCCCTCTAGTGATGCCGGTGAGATCACCGACGACACGCGGATCGTGGAGTCCTTGCCCACCGTTCGGAAGATCATCGCCGAGGGCGGCATCGCCATTCTCATGTCGCATCTCGGACGTCCCAAGGGCACCGTCAATGCGAAGTATTCCTTGGCTCCGGTGGCCGCTCACCTCTCAGCGCTTCTGGGTGTGACGGTGCACTTCGCGACGGACTGCATAGGTCCGGCTGCTGCTTCGGTCATCGATGCAGCCCGACCGGGCGACGTCGTCGTGCTCGAGAACCTGCGCTTCCATGCGGAGGAGGAAGCGAACGACGCGAACTTCGTTGCGCAGCTCGCCCAACTTGGCGACGTGTATGTGAACGATGCCTTCGGAACCGCGCATCGGGCTCACGCAAGCACGGAGGGAGTCGCTCATCATTTCGAAGGCAAGCGCGGAGCCGGCTACCTTATTGCAAAGGAATTGCGCTACCTGGGCGCTGCCCTTTCGCATCCCGTACGTCCCTTCGTTTCCATTCTTGGCGGAAGCAAGGTGAGCGACAAGATCGAGGTGATAGACAAGCTTCTGTCCACGGCGGATTCCATCATCATCGGCGGCGGCATGGCCAATACCTTCCTGCGGGCGATGGGCAAGGCGACAGGCGACTCGCTTGTGGAGGAGGACAAGGTGGAAACGGCTCGGACGTTGGTACAGAATGCCGGTGGAAAGATCGCGTTGCCGGTGGATGCCGTCATCGCCGATGCCTTTGATGCCCACGCCAACACCCGCATCGTCGACGTCGATTCCATTCCTGAAGGGTGGCGCATGTTGGATATCGGACCCGAGTCGGTGAGACGATTCGCCGATATCATCACGGGAGCGAAAACGATAGTCTGGAACGGTCCGATGGGAGTCTTCGAGTTCCCCGCCTTCAGTGCCGGTACCTTCGGTATAGCACGGGCCTTGAGTACAGCCACGGACCACGGTGCCGTGACGGTGGTGGGCGGCGGGGATTCCGCTGCGGCCATCGCCCAGGCAGGATTGAAGGACCGGGTGACTCACGTGTCCACCGGCGGAGGTGCCTCGCTTGAATTCCTGGAAGGAAAGATTCTTCCCGGCATCGCCGCCCTGGAGGAATGACGGTGCGGTGAATCTGCCGTACCGAGACACGAGGGGGAACGACGGTCGCAAAGCAATGCATCCGCCGGTCAATCGTCTGCAGAAACATAACTCACTCCATCACGGCCTATGCCACGATACACCACGCAATTCGGCTTCCAGTCGAATTCCCTCATTCCACGTGCGATGAAAACGATCATCGTCATCAACGTGGTCGTCTATATCCTGACATCGTGGATACTTCCGTTCCTCAGTTATTCCGGTACGTCGCTTGGGTATGTTTTCGAGAGTTTTTTCGCCCTCAAGCCTTTCGACAGCGAGACATTCTATCCCTATTGGCAGTTGATCACGTATCAATTCATGCACGGCGGTTTCACGCACCTGGCCTTCAACATGTTGGCACTGTGGATGTTCGGTTCCGAGCTTGAACAGATATGGGGATCGGCGCGCTTCGTCACGTATTACCTGCTCAGTGGGATCGGTGGCGGAATCTTGCACTTGGCGATTGAACCCGGCACTGCCGTCGGTGCATCGGGTGCCATCATGGGTGTGCTCGTCGGCTTCGGCATGATGTTCCCCGACCGCCCGGTCATGATGTTCCCGATCTTCATCCCCATTCCCGCGCGCATCTTCGTCCTTCTCTACGCGCTCATCGACTTGTTCGCCGGCTTCTCGTCGTCGTCCGACGGAGTGGCGCATTTCGCTCACCTGGGCGGGGCCATCGCCGGATTCCTGCTGGTGAAATTCGGTGAAAGCTCGGGACTGTACGGTTTTGTCCAGAGGGTGGGTCAGTCCGTCAGCTCGGGACGAGGCGGTGCGCCCATGGGAAGAAAAGTCATCGATGCGAGGTACCGTGACATACCGCAGGCGTCGACGGTGGCGTCGCCGTCGGGCGTGTTCCATGGCGGATCGTTCTTCTACAAGGGCGAGTACATCACGGAAGACACCGTGAATATCATTCTTGAAAAGATCTCGGCCTCGGGGTATGATTCTCTGGATCAGCGGGAAAAGGAGATATTGATGGAGATAAGTCGTAGGATGAACTAGGGCTCAGTATCTTTGAGAGCCGACGGTGCGAGGTCTGCATGCGGACCTTGATTTACCCATATTTACCGATTGAGCGAAAACATGATGACCGAATTGCCCATACTTGGAAACACCGGCGACACCGGATCACAACCCATGGCGGTCGCACCGTTCCGTCGTCGGAAGAGTCGTCAAGTCATGGTAGGATCCGTACCTGTGGGCGGCAACGCCCCCGTGTCGGTGCAGACCATGACGAAGACCAAGACCGCGGATGTGGATGCCACGGTAGCCCAGGTGCAGCGTTGTGCCGAGCTGGGTGCCGATATCGTGCGCATAACGGTGAACGACTGGGAAGCGGCAGAGGCGATGGCAGCGATCATGCAGAGAGTTCAGGTGCCTATCGTCGCCGATATCCATTTCAATCACGTCTTCGCCTTGAAGGCCATCGAGGCCGGTGTCAATGCGGTGCGCATCAATCCGGGTAACATCGGTTCGCGCGACCGCATCAAAGAAGTACTGACCAAAGCCAAGGAGCGCGGACTCCCCATCCGCATCGGTGTCAACAGCGGTTCGCTGGAAGAGGATATCCTTGAGCGTCACGGATACCCCACGCCGCAGGCTCTGTTCGAGAGCGCGATGCGTCACGTGGAGATTTCCCAGGACTTCGGCTTCGATGACATCGTCATCTCGGTGAAGTCGACCGATGTCCGTTTGATGATCGAAGCGTATCGCCTGATTGCGGAGAAAACGGATTTCCCCTTGCACCTCGGGGTGACGGAAGCAGGCACCTTGCGTGTAGGAACCATCAAGTCCAGCATCGGTATCGGAACCCTCCTTGCCGAGGGCATCGGTGATACCATCCGCGTTTCGCTTACCGACGAACCCGAGAATGAAGTGGAAGTGGGCAAGGACATCCTCCGCTCGCTGGGCCTGGCACAACGGAGCGTGGAGATCATCTCCTGTCCCACGTGCGGACGTTTGGAAGTGGATCTCTTCGGTATCACGAATGAAATCGAACGTCGGATCAAAGGAATCAAGAAGCCGGTGAAAGTTGCGTTGCTCGGATGCGTCGTGAACGGACCCGGTGAGGCAAGCGAAGCCGACATCGGTATTGCCGCCGGCAAAGGAGTCGGTATCTTGTACCGCAAGGGCGAAGTCGTCCGTCGCGTGAAAGAAGAGGAAATCATCGATGCCGTCGTCCAAGAGATCATGGACTTCGTTCCTCCGGAAGAACTAGCACATTGATGTTCCGCCCGGCGGCGGAACCGGACTATTGAGTTGTGCAGTATTCTCTCCCCTGAATGCTGCGTTCTTATGCTCAAGCCTGATGCGACCCCTATGCATCGGGCTTTTTTTTTTCCACGGTTTCGTCACTGCACAATACGCTCCACCTGCTGGACGTTCTTCAATCAAGCAGACACCCTTCGTATTTTGCGCCTCCCGTTCATGTCATCGCAATCTTCCATTTCATCATCATCACGAGTTATGAAGAACATCCTTCTCGGCATGTTGGTCGCCGGTGCTTTGCCGTTCATCGGTTCCGCTCAGGATCTACCGCCCGTCTCGGCCGGTATTTTTGTAGGACTCAATGCGAATTTCCCCTCTCCGTCCTTTACGCTTCCTTTGTCGTCCGGTGCCGCGAACTTCTCGGGTTCATCCGTCGGTCTTGGACCCGCTGTCGGTGCGATGCTGAATTATCCCTTGTCCGGCTCGTTGAGTGCAGGACTCCGCCTGGGATACAATCACGTGAACGGTGACGTGTACAGCGATGTGACGAACGCGGGGTCCGGAGCACGCCAACGGGATACCATCCTCCCCTCGCTGCCGCACGTGGAAATCATGCCCCTCTTCCGTTTCGACGATGTCTTCCGAGTGAATCGACTGTTCGCCATTGCCGGACCCGAACTCGGGATACCGATCTCTCCCACACTTTCCCGGTTCGGAAGCAGCACGGTGAACGGTGTCACGACCCGTCATCCGGACTCCCTCTCGAATGCGCCGCTGGATTCTCCGGCCTTCCGCTTCGCCCTTGCTGCGGGCATTGGGTATGATTTTGATTTCTCCGGAACCCACGTCCTGCCGGAACTCAGCGTGCGATTCCCCTTCACGAACGTTTCTTCGAAGACGGAGTTCGATGCATGGACTGTTCCGCAAGTGCGCTTCTCCGTGGGTATCACCATGGACTTCGCCCGAGAAAAGAAGCAGGTCGACATCGTCAAGGATCCGTTCGTCGAGCCGAACATCACCCGCGTCATTTCCTTTACGGACAAAGGCGACACGGTGGACGTGCGCCGCATCCGCGTTGAAGATATCCAATACTCGGAGTTGTATCCGCTTGTTCCGTATCTGTTCTTCCCTCTCAACTCCATGTTGGAGGACTCGTTGGTCACCAAGCCCCGTCGAAACGAACCGGGTATGCCCGAAGATGTCACGAGCTTGAACGACGCGGTGAGCGTGAACTATTCCATTCTCGATGTGGTGTGCGCCCGTTTGAAGAAGTATGAGAGCGCCCGACTCACCATCACCGGAACGAACGACGGAAAAACGGAAATGAAACAGCGGTCACTGTCCATGCAACGCGCGGAGCGTATCAAGCAGTATCTCGCGGATTGCGGGGTGTCTGCCGATCGTTTGACTGTCGTATCGCGCGACCTTCCGGAAAAAGCATCATCGGTGACCTTGGAGGACGGACTTGCTGAGAACCGTCGCGTAGAACTCTCGAGCGAGATGCCCGACATCCTTTCTCCCGTCGTCTCCCGTCAGGAGCTGGAACGGTTGAGTGATCCGGACCTCGTCGAGTTCATCCCCGAGGCGAAATCGTCGGATGCCATCGCTTCCTGGAGCATGGAGCTCATGCAGGCGGGACGTGTCATCCGAACCATCAACGGCAATGGCGACGTACGCCCCATGCGCTGGGCCATCCGTCCGGGCGAGCTGTCGGACAAACAGGTGCCGGTGGATTACAGTTTCACGGTCGAGAATGTCCGTGGGGTGAAGAAGAGCGTGACGGGATCACTCGCGGTGGACTACCTGAGCAGTATGAAGAAGAAGCAGCAGCGTCTTGCCGACAGAACGATCGACAAGTTCAGTCTCATCCTCTTCGACTTCGACAAAGACGAGATCACTCCGGACAATCTTCGCATTCTTGAAAGCAAGGTCTTGCCTGCCATCAAGTTCAATTCCACCGTGAAGATCTACGGGCACACCGACCGAATCGGTGAAGACAAATACAACCGCGAACTCTCGTTGCGCAGGGCGGAGGCGACACGCAAGGCCCTGCAGGACAAGATGTCGTCGGTGAATTACGAAGCCTACGGTCTTGGTGAAACGAAGAAAATCTTCGACAACGACATTCCGTTGGGGCGTCACCTGAGCAGGACCGTCCAGATAGTCGTCGAAACACCGCGGTAACCGCGCTGTCCAGAGAATCCAAAGAGCCATCCCGTGATGGCTCTTTGCGTATGATAGACCATTGATGCGTACCAAGCGAATCATCATTTTCCGACCTGTACGACCATGACACCATCTTCCCCTTCCCCGCTGACGGTCTTCTGGTTTCGCCGCGACTTGCGACTTCACGACAACCACGGGTTGTTCCGCGCCTTGCAGGCCTCGGATAATGTCCTGCCTCTCTTCGTCTTCGATCCCGAGATCCTCAACGATCTTCATGACCGGGATGATCGCCGGGTCACCTTCATCTACGAAGCGCTGGAAAAGATGGATGCGCACCTTCGTAAGAGCGGCCGATCGCTCACGGTCCGCTACGGAAAACCGACCGAGGTCTTCACCGCGCTGTGCGACACGCACGGAGTTGCGAACGTATTTACGAATCACGACTACGAGCCGTACGCAGAGACGCGTGACGAGAATGTCCGAAAAGTGCTTGCATCACGCGGCGCCGGCTTGCACACCTTCAAGGACCACGTGGTGTTCGAGCGGAAGGAAGTGACCAAGGCCGACGGCAAGCCGTACACGGTCTACACGCCGTATGGAAAAGCGTGGCGTTCCTTGTTGGCACAGGCGGGTCTGCCTCGATACGCGAGCGAGGACTTGCTTGGGAATCTCCATGCAGGATCTGCCGATCCGTTTCCGACGTTGGAGAGCATGGGCTTCCAACGGGCAGCATACGTGGTGCCGCCGAGCGATCCGAAAACGGAGGTGGTCAAGCGCTATCACGAACAACGGAACTTCCCCGCCATCGAGGGAACTACGGAGATAGGTGTGCATTTGCGTTTCGGTACCGTGAGCCCGCGGGACATGATACGCATCGGCCAAGGTCTCAACGACACGTGGCTGAGCGAATTGATATGGCGTGAGTTCTTTTCCATGATTCTCGCGAACTTCCCGCATGTCGTTACGCAGAGCTTCCGGCCCGATTACGACGATGTGCGCTGGCGGAACGACGAAGAGGAGTTCCAGGCGTGGTGCGAGGGGCGCACGGGCTTTCCTATGGTGGATGCCGGCATGCGCCAGCTTGTCGCTACGGGACACATGCACAATCGCGTGCGCATGGTGGTGGCGAGTTTCCTGTGCAAGGATCTGCTCGTCGACTGGCGGAAAGGCGAAGCGTTCTTTGCGCGATACCTGCTCGATTACGACCTGGCATCGAACAACGGTAATTGGCAATGGGCTGCCGGTTGCGGCTGCGATGCGGCTCCGTATTTCCGGGTCTTCAACCCGCATGAGCAATTGAAGAAATTCGATCCCGACCTCGTTTATGTGCGCCGATGGCTGGCTGAAGATGAAATCGCCTTCCCTCGGCCGATCGTCGACCATGCCTTCGCCCGTAACCGGGCGTTGAAGGTGTACAAAGAAGCTCTCCGTGGAAACGAGTCGTTCTAGGCGAGCTCAGTTTGATTTTTCCGTAGTTTTCTTCCTCACGATTCCTGAACGATCATGTCCGATGCATCTCCCACACCGTCACTCAGCGCGCTTCGCATGATCCGCGTGGCAGCCGTCACACCGTCGTTACGCGTGGCCGATGTCCGGGAGAACGTGCGCGTGATCATGCAGACCTTTGCCGAAGCGCGGGCCCGGCATGCTCAGATCGTCTTGTATCCCGAGCTGTGCATCACGGGGTATACGTGCGGCGATCTCTTTTACGAGTCCACCTTGCTTCATGCAGCGGAGGCGGCGCTGGCGGAGCTTGCGGAGTTGACCCTTACCAGCGATGGCGTCCTGATCGTCGGAGCTCCGCTGAGTTCGCGAGGTCAGCTATACAATTGCGCCGTCGTCATCGGCCAGGGATCCATCCTCGGTGTCGTTCCCAAGACCTACCTGCCCAGTTATCATGAGTTCTACGAAGCTCGGTGGTTCGCATCATCTCGAGACACCGAACAGACCACCATCCGCATCGCGGGAAACGACGTTCCCTTCGGAACAGGTCTTCTCTTCGAGCATCGGCGCAGTGTGCTGGCGACCGCCACGGATGTGTGTTTCGGCGTGGAAGTCTGCGAGGACCTCTGGGCCACACGGTCGCCGAGTACGGACATGGCGCTGGCGGGAGCACAGGTCCTGTTCAATCTGAGTGCGAGCAACGAGGTGGTGGGCAAAGCGGCCTACCGCCGGGACCTTGTGCGGATGCAATCCGCACGCTGCATAGCCGCGTACGTGTATTGCTCTGCGGGCTCCGGCGAATCATCCACCGATGTCGTCTTCGCCGGACACAATGTGATCTGTGAACAGGGCGAACTTCTGGCGGAGAGCGAGCGATTCTCCTTCGATTCGCAAATCACCTGTGCGGATATCGACGTAGAGTCGCTCGACAACGATCGCATCCGCAACACGACGTTCAGAGCCGAGCTCTCGACCCATGCATTCCACCGCATTCCGGTGTTCATCCACGATGAAGAACCGTCGGACCTTATCCGTCCCACCATGTCGAATCCGTTCCTTGGAAAGACGGCGGAGTCGTGCGCACATCTTTGCTCCGAAACACTCCTGTTGCAAAGCACGGCGCTGCAACAACGCATGCGACATGTGGGTTCGATGAATCTTGTGCTTGGCGTTTCCGGTGGGTTGGACTCCACGCTCGCCCTGTACGTATGCCTGCATGCGGTTCGCGCGGCGGGTGGCGACCCCTCGAGCATCACGGCGATATCCATGCCCGGTTTCGGGACGTCGTCCACCACCCGTGCCTTGGCACGGCGACTGGCGGATGAAACAGGAGTGAGGTTCAAGGAGATAGATATCACGGCAACCGTCCGCTCGCATTTCGCGGATATAGGACACCAAGAGGATGTGCACGATATCGTCTTCGAGAACGCTCAGGCGCGCGAACGGACACAAATCCTTATGGATGTGGCGAACGCGAACAACGCCTTCGTCGTCGGCACGGGCGACCTCTCGGAGATCGCGTTGGGGTGGAATACCTTCAACGGCGATCACATGAGCATGTATGCGGTGAACTGCGGCGTCCCGAAGACGGTCGTCAAGGCCATGGTGGAATGGCTGCGGGATCACGAGTCGAATCCCTCCTTGCGGTCGGCATTGGACGCGGTGGTTTCTCAACCCATTTCGCCGGAGCTGCTACCGGTGGCGGCAGACGGCACGTCCACGCAACAGACGGAGTCGGTCATCGGACCCTACGAACTCCATGACTTCTTTCTCTTCCACATGCTCCGACATCACTTCCATCCGGTGAAGATCCTGTCCTTGGCCCTGCGGACTTTCCACGACAAGTATTCCGAAGCCGTGATTGCGTCATGGCTGCGCGTGTTCTACCGCCGGTTCTTTGCCAATCAATACAAGCGAAGCGCGATGCCGGACGGACCGAAGGTCCTGCCCCTTGCCCTTTCACCGCGTGGCGACTGGCGTATGCCCAGCGATGCCTCCGCACGGTTGTGGTTGGCGGAGTTACCATAAACGGCGCGTCGGCGAAGGGTCCAGACACCGCCACCGCCCTCAAGAAACGTGAATGAATGCCGACATTCCCAAAGAACGTCCCCGTGCTTTGTGCGCCGTTACTGGCAACGACCTTGTTGCGTTTTTCCACGGCTGAACCATTCCTTATGAACAGCAAAGTTCCTCCATCCTCCCGCATTCGCGTGATCCTGGCAGACGACCACGAGCTCGTTCGTGTCGGTGTGCGCCGTTTGCTTCAGACACGGGAGGATATCGATGTCGTTGGCGAGGCATCTTCGGGCGAGGAAGCGGTGTACTTGGTTGAGCGCGAACGACCAGATATCGCCTTGCTCGATGTCCTCATGCCGAGTCTGGACGGAATAGGTGCGGCCAAGCGCATCAAGGATTTCTCTTTCGAGACGAAGGTGGTCATGCTGACGTCGTTCGAAGACAACCATTATCTGGATCTTGCACTGCAAAGCGGTGCCGACGGGTATCTATCGAAGAATGTGGGCCGGCAGGAGCTTCACGATGCAGTGACAGACGTCATGCTGGGCCGAAGAGTGTTCTCGAAAGCGGTCATATCCGTCATGCAAGGACGGAAGCCGCAGGCCATGCCGCCGCGAGCGAGCGAAGCCGTCAGCATCACCCGTCGCGAGGAGGAGATCCTTCACCTTGTAGCTCAGGGACTGACGAGTCCGCAGATAGCCAAAAAGCTCTCCATCTCCTCTCGGACCGTGGAAAGCCATCGCGCCCATCTCATGGAAAAAACCGGCGCAACGAACATGGCAGGTCTCGTCCGCTACGCCCTTCTCCACTCCACCTACTTCTCCGAGCACTGAGTGCTGCTGCAGGAGGACTGTCAACTCCCATGAACCTTGCCTTACGCAGTCGTGTTTACAACATATCGAACATGTTACCAGGACTCAGGATACCGAGCGGGTCAAGTGATTGCTTCACGGCCCTCATCTCGTCGATTCCCTCGTCGCCGACGAGCGCATACAGATACCGTTTCTTGAGCTTTCCGATACCATGTTCCGCCGAGACGGTTCCGCCGAGACGCAATCCTTCCGCGATACACATGTCATAGATCGTCATCATGCGTTGATGCGTCTCCGGATCCTTCGCGAAGATGTTCGCATGCAGGTGACAATCACCGATATGTCCGAAAAGCACGTAGTCGACATGGTGCTCACGGAACAGATCATGATAGAACGAGAAGAACGAGCGGAAGTGCTGCGGAGGGACGGCGATATCGGTACCGATTTTCGTCGAGCCGGCATCGCTGACGCGCTCGTAGACGGCACTGGGAAGAGCATGTCGGAAGGCACGGAGTTCCGCATGACGTCTGGCGTCGGCGGCAAACCATGTCTCATCGCTCAACGCCGTCGCCGACGACAGGAACTCCGTCCAGGCAGTGAACACCGCATCCTCTTCGTCCTCCCGGTACTCGGTTTCCATCCACAAGGCCGCAAGCGCGTTCGCGGGTATCTGAGGATACTTGGGACGGATCATGGCAAGGGCGTTCACATCGAAGAACTCGACAAGCCGCGGTTGCAGATGGGACTGCACGGCATCCCGGGCTGCGGAGCTATCGCGAAGGAACTCCACCATGTCGAGCAAGGCGTCGGTATCGGTGAAGAAGACAATCATGCCCAGGACCTTTTG
Organism: Kapaibacterium sp. (SeqCode); assembly: GCA_040398805.1. GTDB lineage: Bacteria > Bacteroidota > Ignavibacteria > Kapaibacteriales > NICIL-2 > JBBATK01. The sequence continues at coordinate 601,482 of JBBATK010000001.1, forward strand.
CGGTTCGGGAACCAGGCGCACCTCCGCTTCGGCAATGACGCCAAGAGTCCCTTCGCTACCCACGAACAAATCAATGGCATCCATGTCCGGTGCCGCGAAATATCCCGCGGCATGTTTGCGGGTCGCGGGCATGGTATATGTCGGGACGGGTACCGTATACGATGTTCCCTCGTCCGTTCGCAGATGCAAGAACCCGTCCGTTGCCACGGCATCTCCGCGCCGAAGCGACAGTTGTTCTCCGTTGGCGAGGATCACTCGCAATGCTTCAACGTATCGTCGGGTGGGACCATACCGGAAGGTCCGTGCACCGGAAGCATTCGTCGCGAAGGTCCCTCCCATGGCCGCGCTCCATTCCGTAGGATCGGGCGGATAGAGCACACCCCGGGACGAGACCGCCTCCTGCCATTCGCGCATGCTCAAGCCGGCTTGAACGGTGCCGCGCAACGTATCCGGATGGACGGCATGCGCGCGCAGACGTTCGAGAGATACGACAGCGCCTCCGGCGGGAACCCGTCCGCCGACCAGTCCGGTTCCGTTCCCTGCAATGTGCACCGGTCGCCGTTCTTCATGACATGCACGGAGCACCTCTTGCAGTTCATCGATGGACTCGGGAAGAAACACGTGCGA
>JBBATK010000001.1:602208-640964 GCA_040398805.1 Kapaibacterium sp. (SeqCode)
TCGGTCTGTTTTCACAAGGGCAACAAGGTGACGAAGCGGTGGCCGTGCATGTGCGCGGCGGACTCAACGTCCTTCGCCACACAGCATCCATCGCCAACTTCGAAGGCATTGCCGATTGCGGTACCTATACCGACGGCAACGGCCTTTCGCCGCAGTTCTCCCTGAGTCTGGAAAAGAAACTTGTCGGTAATGTCTCGCTTGGCGTCGGTGGACGTTGGACGACGCGAAGCGTTACCCTGGGTTCAGCGCAGACCTCTCTTCCCGCCTTCGATGTCGCCACACAGACTCCCGCTTCCGTCGTCTTTGAGAATACCCTCGCGGCCCGTCTACCGTACATGGACATCGTTCCCGAGCTCATTCTGGATCTGAGCACCGGCACATCGTCGAAACTTCGCGCCCTGGCGGGTGCGGTCATCGGCATACCGCTCCAGCCGAGTTTCGAGCTCACCCAGCGCATCGTCTCTCCGGAGAACGCCGTCTACAAGCTCAATAGACAACAGAGCATCTCCCTCTCGAACGGCGAGAAACCGATCGGAGCGATGACCTCGCCTCTGGTCGCGTTCTCGCTCGGCCTGGAGAACATGCTTGATGCAGGCTTCGGACGTCATTTCACCCAAAGCGTCCGCGTTGAGTACACAGTCACGGATATCGTTTCTTCCGGTTCATGGAAAGCCCTTGGCGTGCGTGCGGATCTCGGATATCGCTTCGGTTTCTTCAGCGCACCACCCGTCGTCCAGGAACCCAAAGCCGTACCTCCGCCGCCTCCTGCACCGGCTCCTCCCGTCGCGACCAAGACCTTCACCGAGCCCACGCCTCTTCCCATCCTCACCGTCCGAATGGACTCGTTGAACCTGCGCTTGCAGACGGGGAATGAGCTTCGCGCCTCTCTGCCACTGGTGAATGCGGTGTTTTTCGAATTGAACTCCGCCGTCATTCCTCAGCGCTATCTCACGACCTCAGAGGCCTTCATCGTCACGGAAAGTGCCGTCGAACATCATCGGAACATTCTCTTGTCTGTCGCTCGGATCATGAAGGAGAATGCGCGTGCAAGCATCATCGTCGAGGGTGCCACCTCGGGCAACGATGAAAGTCAGGGATTGAATCTGGCCAAGGAGCGAGCGGACAACGTCATCACTGCTCTTGCCGCTCTGGGCGTGTCCCGCGACCGCATGAGCGCTCGAACGTTCCTGACGCCTCGTATCGCATCGAATGCCGATTATCAGGAAGGTCGTGAGGAAAACCGTCGTGTCGACATCATCGTGAAAGACGCCCCGCTACAGGAGTATGTGTCGCGTCAGCGGTTCGCCAACCTTCGCGGCACGATACAGTACAGCGTGGACGCTCAGCATTTCAATGCCTCGGAGATACGCGTGACGGGTAACCTCATTCCCGAGCAAGTCCACATGCGCTCGGAGACACGTACCGTCGACATCGATCGCCGCATTCCCTCCTCGGAAGGATCGACGACGGTGACCCTTGAGGCCAATGCCGCTCCCCCGCTCACCTGGAAGACCGATCGTGATGTCGACCTCTCATCTCTGAAGCGTGAAGTGATCGCTCTCGACCTGACGTCGTTCGAGGCCTGGCTGCGTTTCGATTACAACAGCAGCGTCTTGTCCGACGACAACAAAGACCTCTTACGTCAGCTCTTACGGGCACTTCCCGGCGGATCGACCATCAGTCTTCTGGGTAGCGCCGATGCGCTCGGCGACGAGCAGAGCAACCTGGAGCTTTCTTCGAAGCGAGCCGCCGTTACAGAGGCCTTCGTTCGCAGTGTGGCGGGCGACCGGTTCACGCTTGAATCTTCGGTTTCGAAAGTCAAGGTCGAAGAGGTTGTACCCGAAGGACGCTTTCTGAACCGATCGATCCGGATTCGCGTGCGCTGACCTGCCGTGCGCAATGAACCTTTCATCTCTTCGTCGTAGATGAGAGCAGAGTACCTGCCATGGTACTCCCCTTTATCATCACAAGGGCACCGTCATGAATATCCAGAAACTGACTCTGAAGTCGCAAGAGGCCGTCCAGAAGGCGCACGATATCGCGCAGGGATACAACAATCAATCCATCGAGCCCCTGCATCTTCTCGCAGCTCTTATCCAGGATTCCCAGGGCATCGTCCCCGGCATCCTCCAAACCATCGGCGCGAACCTTTCGTACGTGAAAGTCAAGATCAACGAGGAACTCGAAAAACTTCCCAAAGTGGGAGGCGCTCAGAGCGGGTCGTATGTTTCCACAGGCATGAGCGCCTTGTTGGAGCAGGCGTTCCGCGAGGCCTCGGCGCTGAAGGACGAATATGTGAGCGTGGAGCATCTGCTTCTGTCGCTCACGGACCAGAAGTCATCGGCTCAGGAACTCCTTCGCGACCAAGGCGTGAACAAGGACGCCGTACTGCGGGTGCTGAAGGACTATCGCAAGAATACGCGGGTGACGGACCAGAATCCGGAAGACAAGTACCAGGCGTTGCAGCGCTACGGACGCGTCTTGAACGACGCCGTCCGTAAGGGCAAGATCGATCCCGTCATCGGACGTGAGGACGAGATCCGGCGCGTGTTACAAGTGCTTTCCCGTCGCACGAAAAACAACCCCGTCCTCATCGGAGAACCAGGTGTGGGCAAGACGGCGATCGTGGAAGGTATTGCGCAGCGCATCGTCTCGGGAGATGTTCCCGACACCTTACGCTCCAAGACCATCGTCGCGCTCGACATGGGCGCACTCGTGGCAGGCACGCAGTTCCGTGGTCAGTTCGAGGAACGGTTGAAAGCGGTCATCCAGGAGGTGTCGGACGCCGCGGGCGAGATCATCCTCTTCATCGATGAGTTGCATACCCTTATCGGTGCGGGCGCATCGCAAGGAAGCATGGATGCAGCAAACATCCTCAAGCCCGCGCTCGCACGCGGTGAGCTGCGGTGCATCGGCGCAACGACGTTGGACGAGTACCAGAAGTACATCGAGAAGGACGCCGCGCTGGAGCGACGCTTTCAGAAAGTGTTAGTCGAAGAGCCGAATGTGGAGGACACGATTTCCATTCTCCGTGGTCTCAAGGAGAGATACGAAGTCCACCACGGGGTCCGCATCACGGATGCCGCCATTGTCGCCGCCGCACAACTCTCGCATCGATACATCACGGACCGTTTCCTTCCCGATAAGGCGATCGACCTCATTGACGAGTCGGCGTCGAAGTTGCGCATCGAGATCGACTCCCTTCCCGAGGAGCTCGACAGTGTGGAGCGGAAGATCCGTCAACTGGAAATCGAACGCGAAGCGCTTCTCAGGGAACTGACGATCGAAAGCTAGTACGCACGCGGGTAGATGTCGTCGGATGACAGACCAAACGCAAGGTGTGATACCGGTACGAAGAAAAAACAGCGGGTGAATCGTTCGATTCACCCGCTGTCGTATCCACCCCATCCGTTGGGAGGACGCACCCGAGACCAACCTGCGACGCCGCAGGTGGTAGGGACTATCGGACGATCATCACCGGTGCGGTGAGCCGGTGGCCGAGACTGCTCGAGAGAACCACGGTGTACCGACCGGAGGTCAGGCCGCGCTCGTTGGCATCGAGCACGACGGAGTACGAACCGGCGTTCATGTTCTCGTCACGGAGAACGCAGACCTCACGACCGAACATGTCCACCACCATCATGCGCACGTGCGACGTACCCGCCAGATTGACGGCGATGACGCAACGGTCCAAGACAGGTTGCGGTGTGCATGGTCCGACGCTCCAACCGGCATTCTCGACTTCACCGGCACTGGAGATGGAGTTGACCAGGACCCGTGACGCATCGGATACCAAGGAACCGCACTCGCTCATGACACGGACTTTGTAATAGCCCGCATCCTCTGCCGCTGCAATTTTGGTATACACGTCGCTCGTTGCCCCATTGATAAGCACGCCGTCGTGCTCCCATTGATACTGCAACCGGTCGCCACGGGCTTCGGCCGAGAGCAGAAGTCGGGAGCCCTCCCGAACGATGACCTGCGGAGCGGGATGACGGGTGATCTCTGTTTCCGGACGGACAACGAGATTGACAACCGTGTGTTCGATGGCCGCGCAGTCGTTATGAACCCGCACGGCATACTGTCCTGACGATGCATTCGCTACCGCATACTCCACAAAGGTGTTGTCGACCGCGCCCTCGATGGGAACGGCATTGAGATACCACTGGTAGCTGAGGTCGTTGCCCGCAACGACGCGGGCATTGAGAGCGAAGTATGTTCCCGGACATAAGTACACGGTACGATATTCGTCCGGATCGGCGAATCGAGGAGCGTGCAAGGCGAACAGACGAGCGCTACGCGAATCGACGAACACGTTGTCGCCAAGATTCATGCGAACGGAATAGTCGCCATTATCCGCATCGTTGAACATGGGCATGGACAGAGTGGCCGATGTGGCACCTTGAAGAGCGACGCCGTTCCTCAGCCATTGATACGTAAGCGGAATACCTTCGTCAGTGACGGCGACGATGGATACTTGAGCCGAACTTCCTGCACAGACCTTCGCATCCTTCGGCTCTTGCATGATGGTGAGCGGCGGAATCACGATACGGATGGGATCGCTCCATGCCGCACCGCACATGCCGTTGACTCTGCAAGTATAGACGCGTTGCGCGTCATGAACACCGATATCCAAAACGGTTAACGTCATTGTCGAAGTGCCGATGAATCGCTGATCATCGACGAGAGCAGCGCCATCCACATACCATTGATAGGTGCGGTGGACGTCCGCCTCGCTCAGCGCGGTCAAACCAACGCGCATGACGGCCTGTCCGTGCACGGCGGCATAGGCGACGCGTGTCTGGGTGGCGATGACCGGAGCCGAGAGCACGATTACGCGCGCAGGTTCAGTCATCACCTCGCGCGGCTGACACTCGACGGCACCGATGAGCTTGCATGTGTACAGTCCTGCAACACTATTGTCCGCATTCTCGATGCGAAGCTCGGGTGTGTTCCACTCCCCAAGAGGGACTCCGTCTTTGAACCACTGGTATAATCCCGTCGAACCGGTCGCCGTGACACTCAGAAGAACCGGATGTTGTTCACAGACCGTGACGGCATGAGGTTGCTCCAGGATGCGGACCGGACTGACCACGGTGACGTCGACGCTTTCGGACTCGAGCGACATACACACATCGGTAACCCGGACGGAGTATTTTCCACTCATGCTTGGCATGACATCGTACAGGTACAGATTGCTGTCGGTGGCTCCTTCCACCTCATGATTGTCGAGAAGCCATTGATACCGCACATCCACACCGGTTGCGCGCGCCTGCAATGCCACGTCACCGTGCTCGCAGATGCTCGCGCTCTTGGGAAGTTCGACGAATGCGGGCAGCGGTAGGACCGATAAAAGCGCTTCGTCGGACTGAAGGCTGATTTCCGAACACCGTGAGCCGATAAGTATCCGGTATGAGCCGGCATCCTCGGCAGATAAGCCTGTCAGCATCAGATGATGCGTCTGAGCAGTGAGATTGTCGTGGATCGGCTCGCCGTTCTTCAGCCATTGGAACGTCGGCTCGGAACCGTACACTGCAACGAGGAACTGCGCATCCTGACCTTGACACGAAACCACGGACTCGGGTTGCGAGATGAATCCTACAGGAACATCCACCAGGATAGTGAAGGAAGACGTCAGCATCGGTGAGGGATAGCAGCGGGCATTCACCATGCAATCATAGACACCCACATCGGTTGATGCCACCGCTGAAATCGAAAAAGTGGCATTGGATGCTCCTTCAATGGCGAGACCGTTTCTTCTCCATTGGTACTGAACATCGGTACCGGTAACCGTGACATGAGCCAGCACGGGAGAGCCCGTGCACAATTCGCGCAGACCGGGTTGCACGTCCTCCGTGATTTGCGGAGGCACCGATGGCATGACGGCGTGGGAGACGCTGAACTTCTCGCCTTCGTAGCATGAACCGACGATGCCGCAACGATACATGCCACTATCCTCCGTCATGAATGACGGTAGGATGAGAGTCGCTGTGAATGCCGTGTTGTTGTCAGTGATCGGTGCGCCGTCCCTGTACCATTGATACACGATGTTCCAGCCTTCGGCATCGATATGTAGGGAAACCGCTTCGGCCGGACATGCATACGTCGGTACAGGCGACAGGTCGCCCACGATCATCGGAGCTTGATAGACGGTCAACGTGAACGAACCGCTCACGGTGCCGCTTTCCCCCGTATTGTCTTCAACGGACACCAGACTGTACGTCGTCGTAATGACTGGTTGCACATGGACGTCCAAGTCGCTGTTGAACGACTCGACATTGTATTCATCCACACCGTCCGTGTATACGACCCGGAAGGGCGCTTGTCCTTCCAGAGTGATGTGGATCATGGACTGCGTGTTATCATAACACGCTTCGGTTTGTGAAATCGACACCATGGTTGCCGAGATGTTGTCCTGCATTCTCGCCATGATGATTGTGGGCAGCAGTGCCATGAGTACCGCCGTGACCCACAATGAGGTACGTTGCGTTTTCATAGGAACCTCCAAAAGTGATGAAACCCCACCGCGACCCTTGACACCCTCCTCACACCGACATCGAAACCACCCGCCTATCGCTCACCCGTTCACCACGACCTCATCCGAGTCCGGACATTCACCGGATAACCGTTCCATCTGCTGACCATACGTGAGCCATCCGACGGCATGCGTTGACGAAGAGAGCTTCAAAGATCTTAATAATACTGTTTTGTATTATTTCCACACGCAACTTGGCGAATCCTGTGTCTCACGATCATGACATGCGTCAGTTTTCACCTTGATAGTCATCAACAAAAAAGGGGCTCCGGTGAGGAGACCCTTCGATGGGGGTGCATCATTTGCGTCGTCTCCTTCGTCGGAGCTTACACGTCTAGATTCTTCACATACTGAGCGTTGCGCTCGATGAACTCGCGGCGCGGCTCCACTTTGTCGCCCATCAAGGTATCGAAGAGCAGAGCGGCCTCCGCGGCATTCTCCACCGTCACCTGCAGGAGGGTCCGTGTTTCGGGATTCATCGTCGTCGACCATAACTGTTCGGGATTCATCTCACCCAGACCTTTGAAGCGTGATATCACGATTCCATCGGCTGTCGCTCCCTCCTGAACCGGTTCCTCATCCTCCACTCCTTCCTTGGCATTCTTTGCCTTCGCTTTCTCCGCCTTCTCTTTGCGGATGCGCGCAATCACTTCATCACGCTCGGCATCGTTGAACGCATAATACTCCTGCTTGCCTTTTTTCAGCTTGTACAACGGTGGTTGGGCTATATACAGCTTACCAAGGGTGATGAGGTCACGCATGTAGTTGAAGAACAAGGTCAACAGCAGGGTACGAATATGCGAACCGTCCACATCCGCATCGGCCATGATGATGATCTTGCCATACCGCGCTTTCGCCGCATCGAAATCGTCGCCGAAGCCTACACCGATAGCGGTGAGGATGATGCGGATTTCCTCGTTCTCCAGAATCTTGTTGAGTCGGGCCTTGTGAACGTTCAGCGGCTTTCCTTTCAAAGGAAGAATGGCCTGGAACCGACGATCGCGTCCCTGCTTGGCAGAGCCGCCAGCGGAGTCACCCTCCACGATGTAGATCTCGCAATCTTCAGGACTGTTCAGTGAACAGTCCGCAAGCTTGCCCGGCAACATGGATGATTCGAGGGCGTTCTTTCGGCGGACGAGCTCGCGTGACTTCTTGGCGGCCATGCGCGCTTCGGCAGCAAGGATGGCTTTCTCCAGGATTCGCTTCGCTACAGAGGGATTCGCGTCCAAGTATTGCGTCAGCTGCTCATTGACGATGGTGCGGACGATGCCCTCGGTTTCGCTGTTACCGAGTTTGGTCTTGGTCTGACCTTCGAACTGCGGCTCGGCGACTTTCACCGAGATGATCGCGGTCAATCCCTCCTTGAAATCGTCGCCCGTCAACGCCACCTTGTCCATCTTGTTAGCAGCGGCATACGTGTTCATGGTACGGGTGAACGCAGAGCGGAAACCCGACACGTGCGTTCCGCCTTCCACCGTGTTGATGTTGTTCACATACGAACTGATACGATCGGTGTAGGTGTCATTGTATTCGAAACAGACGTCCACGATGGTCTCGCTCCCGCTATCCCCCGTGCCTTTGCCGGCGATGAGGATGGGCTTGATGATCGCGGTGACGGCGCTGTCTACGTACCGGACGAAGTCCACGAGTCCTCCGCGGAACGCGAAGACCTCTTTCTTTCCGTCGCGCTCGTCCGCCAATTCGATGGTGACCTCGGGATTCAGGAAGGCCAACTCACGAAGGCGCTCCGACACGCGCTCGAACTTGAAGGCGACCGTCGAGAAGATGGATGCATCCGGATAGAAACGCACTTCCGTACCCGTCTGCTTCGACGTTCCCGCTTCCGCCACCGGAGCCGTCGGAACACCGATTTCATAATCCTGACGATAGATCTTCCCATCACGTTGGATGGTCACTTCGCATCGCGTGGACAAAGCGTTCACGCACGAGACGCCCACGCCGTGCAAACCGCCCGAGACTTTATAGGAATTCTTGTCGAATTTTCCGCCCGCGTGCAAGGTGCACATGACCACTTCGAGCGTCGAGATCTTCTTCACCGGGTGAGGTCCCGTCGGAATGCCCCGTCCATCGTCTCGTACCGAACATGCTCCGTCGGCGTGCAAGGTGACGACGATGGTACGACAGAACCCGGCAAGCGCCTCATCAATGGAGTTGTCGACGACCTCTTGGATCAGGTGATGCAAGCCACGCTCGCCCGTATCGCCGATGTACATCGCCGGACGTTTGCGCACCGCTTCCAGACCTTCAAGGATCTTGATACTGTCTTCGGTATATCCACTGTTCTGTTTTTCTTCTTTCGAAGCCATGAGAGTATTGAATGAATGTCGAAAAAAACCGTCGGCCAGTTCCTCGGACCACGGCATCGAACGCTTCGGAAAGCATCGGATGATGTCTGCTGGAATGGATGACGGAGAGGGGGAGAATACTGCTTGTTGACCCGCGTGCAAAGATAGGTCAAAAAGGGCCCGGAACCAAGGTTTTATGCGGTCTCGGGGCGGAGTGGAGGGGTAAAGTTTTCCCCATGGAGAACGGGCGGAAAGCACCCCCGGAAAGGCGGTCGGAAGGACGCCTCTCCGGGATGCGTGTGTCTGTCAGCGGTCGGTTATCGGACGCCTGCGTGCGCCGCCATGGGGATACGGATTCCCCACGAGGATGCGTTCGCCTGAGCACGATCATACCCGGCATCGGCATGACGCAGAACACCCATGAGCGGGTCGTACGTCAATACCCTTTGCAGGCGAGCGGCAGCGGCATCGGTACCGTCGGCAACGACCACCATACCGGAGTGCAACGACAGTCCCATGCCGACGCCGCCTCCCTGATGCAACGACACCCAGGTTGCTCCACCCAGAGTATTGAGGGCGAAATTCAGGTACACCCAGTCGGCAACAGCATCCGACGTATCGAGCATGGCTTCCGTTTCGCGGTTGGGACTGGCCACGCTTCCGCAATCCAGGTGATCGCGACCGATGACGATGGGTGCTTCCACTTTACCCTCGCGGACGAGTCTGTTGAACATAGCGCCGGCAAGAGCACGCTCCCCGTATCCCAACCAACAGATGCGGGCGGGCAGGCCTTGCCAGCCGATGTGCGCACGGGCGTTGTCGATCCAGCGGTGCAGGTCGTCATGATTCGGGAACAACTCCTTCATCGCCTCATCGGTCGTATGGATATCATCCGGATTGCCGCTGAGCGCCACCCAGCGGAACGGACCACGTCCGTCGCAGAACTGCGGACGTATGTAGGCGGGAACGAAGCCGGGAAAATCGAAGGCATCGGGCACGTTTCCGTACTCCTTGGCGATACCACGGATGTTGTTGCCGTAGTCGAAGACTTTCGCTCCGCGCTTCTGAAAATCAAGCATGCTTGATACATGCGCAGCAATGGACGCATAGGAGCGTCGAAGATACTCTTGCGGGTCCGCCACGCGCAGCGCATCCGCCTCGGCCATGGAGAGTCCGGTGGGATAATACCCGTTCAGCGGATCATGCGCCGATGTCTGGTCCGTGACGACGTCCGGCGTGATGTTCCGACGAAGCAACTCGGGAAGGATCTCTGCGGCATTACCGACGAGTCCAACGGAAACGGGCGTCTTCGCCGCCGTGTGCGCTCGGATGTGTTCCAGCGCCTCGTCCAGCGTATGCGCCTTCACTTGACAATACCCGTCGTGGATACGCTTGTCGATCCGCGACTCGTTGATCTCGATACAAAGCACCGCGGCTCCGGCGAAATACGCCGCCAGTGGTTGCGCCCCACCCATGCCGCCCATACCTGCCGTCAGGACGAAACGTCCGTGCAGGGAGCCACCGAAGTGCTGACGTCCGCACTCGGCAAAGGTCTCGTACGTTCCCTGGACGATTCCTTGCGTGCCGATGTAGATCCAGCTACCGGCGGTCATCTGACCGTACATCATAAGGCCGAGCTCGTCGAGTCGACGGAACTCGTCCCACGTCGCCCACTTGCCCACAAGATTCGAATTCGCGATCAACACCCGTGGAGCGTCCACGTGCGTGCGCGCAATGCCAACGGGCTTTCCGCTTTGCACAAGCAACGTATCGTCCTCATCCATCTCGCGCAGACTCTTCAAGATGGCATCGAAGCAGTCCCAATTGCGCGCGGCTTTACCGATGCCGCCATACACCACCAGGTCCTGCGGACGTTCCGCATTGTCCGGGTCGAGGTTGTTCTGGATCATCCTGTATGCCGCTTCGATTTGCCAATTCTTACAAGTAAGGGTCGATCCTCGCGGAGAACGTACGATACGCATAGTCTTCGTTCAGTTAGTAAAGGTTGTAGGTTCACATGGTACGTCGCGCGCCGATGGCACCGCCGACAGCTACGGTCGATGGCTGCGAATGCAGCGCTCGAGCGGCAAAAGTACGGAAGGGAGAAGTCTCAGTTGAGTCGGGCCTTCTTCTCTTCGTCGCTTCTCATATAATCATCGATCTCGTTCTTCCGCAGGGCATTCTTCTCGGCGATGAGTCGCAGCATCTGCCATGTGTAGATACCCGAGTCGTGCTTGTCCTTCCACGTGGCCTGGACACCATAGTTCCCGACGGGTTCCAGACGCTCCAGTTCGTTCATGCCGGGAACAAATTGCTTGATTCCGACCAGGTACGTCGTGCCCATGATCGTCTCCCCTTTACAGAGGGCGCACGGACACTCCTCGCGGAAGGTCTCCAGGGTGATGGTAGACGAGAAGCCGTCGTCCCACGTCAACGTGAGAAGCAAGGGATGCGGTCGAGAAACCGATGTAGGAATGTAGGAAGGCATGGTATGTTCAGCGTAGAGAATGATGGTGACCCGATAAGCGACGACTGTATCGAACGCGCCTTGACGACGACGACGTTTGCCCGCGGACGGTATCTCCGTCCCATACGTCGATACCCTCACCTTTGCCGCCGCCCGCTCGCTAAGGACGAATGATCGGAACAATTAGTCGACGTGCGAAGAGTTTTTTTGAGCCGTTCCTCGACGTATGCGCCCCCCGTATCTGCGCGGTGTGCGAATCCCGTCCCGTAGAACGACGGGAGGCGCCTCGAAGGGACCGTGACGATGATGCATCGGGTCCTGTCTCGGACTACGTTTGCGCCGTCTGCCTGGACCGGCTGCCGCTTGCGCCTTCGCCCGAACATATCCACAACGAGCTTGTCTCCCGCTTTCCCGGCGATGCCCTGGCACTGGCGTCCGCGCGTTCCTGCTTTGCCGCTCGTGCTCACGACGAGCACGGCGTGATGTCGCTTGTGCATCATCTCAAATACCGTGGCATTCCACACGTGGGCGTGGATCTCGGACGTATCCTCGCCGGGCACTTCGCGCAGGATCCGACCATCATGGGAGCGCACCTGCTCATTCCCGTGCCTGTGCATCCTGCGCGCCGTCGCGAACGGGGCTACAACCAGGCGGAGCGCATCGCAGCAGGAGCGTCGGAAATCCTGGGAATCGCTGTGCATGACCATACCGTCCGTCGCACGCGCAACCGTCGTTCGCAAACCTCCCTTCGCGGTGCTCAGCGCATGCGCAATGTCGAGGAGTCGTTCGCGCCCGGGCCCGCATCGGAACTCATTCGTGACCGAACGGTGATCCTCATCGACGACGTGCTCACCACGGGCTCCACCCTCAATGCGCTTGCGCACTGCGTCTTGGAGTGCGGGGCGAGGAACGTTCATGCCATGACGGTGATCCGGGCACGGTGAACCGAGCACATGCCTTTTGGGGGACGGAGGATGTCCACCCAACGAGATTGGGTAGATTCGCACATCACGTCACCGGAGCAGCCACATGGTACGCAGTCTTTTCTTCCTTCTTCTTCTCATCGGATCGGCATCGTGCGCCTTCTCTCAAGAGAAGTCACCCGCGTTTCCCTACGAACGGTTTGATACGGACGGAGTGCCGGCGCAGCGTCATCGCGAACGACGTGAAACCCTCCTTCGGAATCACTCCGAGAAGTCCCTCATCCTGCTCCTGAGCGCCGATGTGCGGAACAGGCAGAACGACGTGGACTACGAGTACCGGCAGAACTCGAACTTCCTCTATCTCACAGGCGGCACCGAATCCTCGTGCGCCCTCGTTCTCATTCCCGGAGGTGCTTCGGTGGATGGCGAGGTGCGCGACGAAGTGTTCTTCGTCCGACCGCGCGACACGCGAAGAGAGTCGTGGACAGGTGTATCCATGGGTGTACGCGAGGCGAAGGAACACCTGGGCGTGAAGCACGCCGTGGAGTACTCCCGACTCAACACGGTACTCGATAGTCTGCTGGTGGGACGTGATACGCTCTTCATTGCGTCCGGTCTCCCCACGCAATCCCTCGCCAATCCCTTGCTCACCACGCGCCTCTCGGCCGAACAAGCGATCAAGGACAAGTTGCATGCGAATCATCCCGACCTTTTCATTCGCACGACGCTTTCCGATATGAGCGCCATGCGCGAGGTGAAGGATGAACATGAGATACGTCTGCTGCAGAAAGCCATCAACATCTCGATCGAAGGACACCTGGCAACGATCCGTGCAGCGGTTCCCGGTATCAAGGAATATCAACTCGAAGCCGTCATGGAGCATGGGTTCAAGTATAACGGCGCGGAGGATGTGGGGTACCCGAGCATCGTGGGCAGCGGCTATAACGCATGCATCCTTCATTATCAATCCAATCGTCGTACCACCCGATTGGGCGACTTGGTTCTTGCCGACTGCGGCGCGGAATATCATGGATACACGGCCGACATCACCCGGACCTTTCCCGTGAACGGGACATACTCTCCCGAACAACGGATGATCTACGACATCGTCCTGGAAGCTCAGGACTCCGGTATTGCTCGGTGCCGCGCCGGCAATCCGTTTCGGTCTCCCCACCGTGCCGCCATGGACGTGGTCCAACTGCGTCTGCTGGAACGTGGAATCATCAAGGAAGCCAAGGAGGCGGAGCAGTATTTCATGCATGGAACGTCGCACTACCTTGGTCTTGATGTCCACGACGCAGGTACCGGCGGAGCCCTCAAACCACGGGTCGTCCTTACCGTGGAACCGGGCATCTACATCCCCAAAGGTAGTCCGTGCGATGCGCGCTGGTGGGATATCGGCGTTCGTATCGAGGACGACATTCTTGTCACCGAGGGCGACCCGATCAACATGAGCGGTGCGCTACCGCGCAAAGCGGAAGATATCGAAGCGTTGATGCGGAACAACGGCAAGGCAGAGTAAGACCGCATGAATCTGCGTGTCGTGACACCCGGATGATGTCTCAGGTCTGCCCGAATTCCTGCCTGATTCGATCTCCATGTTCATCCAGATGCGGAGGTGACAGGAGTGCGGTGCCTGCGGGAACAGCGGAGGAATGGAAGACGGCGCTGCGAAGGCCGCGCAGATCATCAGAGGCGAGAAGGACCGTTGCCGCAAGCGGACCGTTCAGTGCCCGGTCCACCGTCTCCACCCGACCTGCCGGTATCTTTCTCGTAGCGCACTCGGAAAGAAACGACGCCGAATCCACCGCCCCTATCGCTTGATGCAGAGTCCGCACCACGGTTTGACGATCTTTCACTCGTCCATGGTTCGTTGCGTGTCCGGGATGTACGTCGATGCCCAGCACCGCGCACAAATCGCGATACTGGGAGTCCGTCCCCACGGCAAGAAGCACCTGGCAACCATCCATCGTCGTGAAAACGGTACCATAGGGAACGATGTTCGGATGCTCCGAGCCTTCGCGACCCGGAACACTTCCCGTGTTCAGGTAGTTCGTGCCCTGATTGACCAGCGAGCTCAATGCGGACTCCACGAGAGAGACGTGCACGGACGATCCCTTCCCCGTGCTCTCCCGTTCAAGCAAAGACACGAGAATCCCTTGCTTGAGCTGATGGGCTGCCATGATGTCCACCATCGCAACGGGCATCTTTGTCGGTTCGCCGTTCTGTGATCCGTTCATGGACATCAAACCGGATTCTGCCTGGATAATGGCATCATATCCCACGCGCATGCTTTCCTGGCCGTACCCGCTGATGGATGCATAGATGAGCCGCTCGTTGATTGACCGGCATTGGTCGTACGTAAATCCGAACTTCTCCGCGTCACCGGGTCGCCAATTATGGATGAACACATCGGCCCGTTGAAGCATCGAACGCAGCAGCGCCACGTCTTGCTTGTCGCGCAGGTCCACCGACACGGACTCCTTCCCGAAGTTGGCGCAGGCGAAATACGCAGAGATGTCGTTGCCGGAATCTTCACCAGACGTTCTCCACGATCGTGTGACATCGCCGTGGGTCGTACCATTCTCCACCTTTATCACGCGCGCACCCAACTCGGCAAAGAACTGACCCACGAGGGGTCCGGCCAATACGGACGCCGTCTCGATCACGACGAGGTTTTGTATCACGGAAGAGCTCCTGGACGGTGCGGTACGTTTTCCCTGCAATCTACGGCGTGACGTCGCCGATGCCATCGAAGGAATCCTGCACCGGTCGCCATGTTGCCGTATTTTTTCGTCGTCATCGGTGCGGCAAAAAAAAAACGATGTCCACTTTTTCGAAAATCGATTTCGCAAAATGGCGGTGTTATTCGTCAATCCACCCTTCTTGCACTCCGCACGTCAACGTACTTTTGCGCGTCATTTTTCACCACACCACAGGAGTTCACCTATGCGCACAGCACTGGTACTTGCCGTCGCCCTCGTGCTTTCGGCAACCGCTTCGCATGCCACGGCAGCGATATCCGCAAAGGACAATCGCACCAAAGTCAGCAGCTCGACGAAAAAGCTGACCAAAGAGGAGCGTGCGGCGGAGCGCGAGCAAAAGAGCGCTGCAAAGGCAGCCGCTAAAGCCGAAAAGGCAGCTGCGAAAGCCGCCAAGAAGGCGGAGCGCGCTGCCATGAAGGCGAAGAAAAAAGCTCAGCGCTAAACGCGTCCGGTCTTCTTGTATTTTTGAAGCGCCTTCATCATCCGAAGGCGCTTTTCATTTGTGTTCCGCCCTGTGCCGAAAAGCGCAGGCACACCCTTACGACACACCACCTTGATCGCTCAGGCTTCCGCAATACTTCGCAAAGAGTTCGTGACGGAGTCACGGTCTCGGCAATCCGTGGCCGCACTCCTGTTGTTCGTCTTCAATGCGATCTTCGTCTCGGTCATCTCTTTGGCGGGCGTTCGTGTGAACGCGGAAACCTTCAGCGCCCTCTTCTGGCTCATCATGTTGTTCAGCGCGTCTCTCGGTTCCGCCAAGAGTTTCGGTCACGAGGAGGACCGAGGCACAGCACTGTATCTGCGTTTCATCGCTTCACCCACTAGCGTCTTCGTCGGCAAACTCCTCTACAACATCGCACTCGTACTCGCCCTATCGCTTTTCAGCTTTGTTCTCTTTCTCGGCATCTTCGACATCGTGCGCATGCAAAGCACCGAATGGTTCGTCATTGTTGCCACGACGGGTTCCGTGAGCTGCGCTACGGTGATGTCGCTCTGCTCCGCGATGATATCCCGCAGTACCGCAAAGGGAGCGTTGTTGCCGATCGTTTCTTTTCCGCTTCTCCTGCCGATCGTCTTCCTTGGAGTCGATGGCACGACCATGAGCGTTGTGGGAACACCGGGCAGCTACATCGCAACCAACACGGTGGTCATGCTCGCGTATACGATCGTCATCGCCCTCCTTGCATTGGTGGTATTCCCATTCGTCTGGAGAGATTGATGTCCCTGTCCAAACGCGTCACCATACTGCAGGCCACGGCCATCAACATGATCGACATGGTGGGCATCGGGCCGTTCATCGTGTCCTCCACGGTCGTGAGCATCATGGGCGGCGCCAACTGCCTGTATGCGTGGCTGGCGGGCGCAGTACTGGCCTTGGTGGATTCGAAGGTGTGGAGCGAACTCGGCGCCGCGCTTCCCGAGGCGGGTGGCAGCTATGCGTTCTTGAGAGAGACCTACGGCAAGGAAAAATGGGGAAAGATGATCTCCTTCCTTTTCGTTTGGCAGACCCTGTTTCAGTCATCGTTCGTCGTCGCCAGCGGCGCCATCGGCTTTGCCGCCTATGTCGGATACCTCATGCCGATACCCGACGTGTTCCTGCAGAAACTCGTGAGCGGAGCGGTCGTTGTCTGCGTGACGGCAGCCCTGTATAGGAACATCACCAGTATCGGAAAGCTATCGGTCGTGCTGTGGATATGCGTGGTGGGTACCCTTGTGTGGGTCATCGTCAGCGGACTTCTCTTCGGTCAACAGCCGGTCTTCTCCACCTTTGCGTTCACTCCCATGAACATCGGGATAAGCGATATGCGGAATCTTGGCGACGCCATGCAGCTGACCGTGTACTCGTATTTGGGATACTACAATGTATGTCATCTTGGAAGCGAAATCGTTGAACCGCAAAAGAACATTCCGAGGAGCATGTTGTACTCCATCCTCGGCATTGCGGCCATGTACATTCTCATGCAACTGAGCATCCTGTCGGTCTTGGAACCCTCGGAGATCCACGCCAAGCAGTTCATCGTGAGCGTCTTCATGGAGCGCTTGTACGGAAGACCTGTCGCCTTGTTCGCTACGGTCCTCGTGCTCATCATCGCTCTCTCTTCCCTGTTCGCCGTCATCCTTGGATACTCCCGCATACCGTACGCGGCCGCCCGTCAGGGCAATTTCCTTCCAGTCTTCGCCGCAACGCATCCCACCGAGAATTTTCCTCATATCAGCCTCCTGTTCATCGGCGGCATTTCGCTGGTCATCACTCTGCTCACGAACGACCTCAAACTCGTTGTCGGTGCCATCCTTACCATGCGCATCCTGGTTCAATTCGTCGGCCAGGCCATCGGCCTGGTGATCTATCGTCGCAGGGTGGGCGCGGCGAACATGCCCTTCCGCATGTGGCTGTATCCTGTTCCTCTTGTCGTGGCGGTCGGTGCCTGGTTGCTGATGTTCCTGTCAAGGGATTCCACGATGATCGCCAGAGGAATCGGCATGATGATCCTTGGGATACTCGTCTATCTCGCAACGGCCTACATGGCATCCTGGTTTCCGTTTTCTGCAAAACCTTCTTCCGGAGAATGACCATGCAGATCTATAAGTTCGGCGGATCCATACTCCATGATTCCAAGGACTTGGAATCTTTGTGTGACACCCTTCTCCGTGCCGGATCCGAGAAGGTCGTCGTGGTGCTCTCCGCCTTGGGTTCGTTCACTCGCGACCTGGATTCTGCCTCACTCATCGCGGCGACCGGGGCACTGGAGGATGCATGCGCCAAAGTGCAGGAGAACCGGCGTCGCACGCATGACCTTGCTGTCGCCATCCTCCGCGAGCAACCTTCATTACAGTCATTCCTCGAAAAGGATGCCGAGCTGGACGAGCGGTGTACGAACATACTTCGCGGCATCAGCATCACCCGTCAGCGTACTGCGCGTGTCGGCCACATGATCCGTGCCCTTGGTGAGGACTGGGCTGTGGCCCTCATCTCCGCCGTCATGCTCGAACGAGGCATCGATCACGCCGTCGTCGATGCTCGCAGCGTCGTTCGCACGCATTCCATCCATGGGGATATCCGGCCGGACATCCTCTCCACCACCGCCGCGGTGCGATCGGTCCTCCTGCCTGAGCTTCGCCGTCACGACCGCTTGGTCATTCAGGGCTATGTCGCCTCCGACGAGCACGGCGAAACCTCCACCATGGGTAGCGAGAGCTCGAACCTCACGGCAGCACTGCTCGGCAAGATCCTCGAGGCGGACGGTGTCACGGTATTCAGCGACGTTGCCGGTATCATGTCCATCGACCCTGATCTTTGCTCCGATGCGCGCGTCATGGATCGTTTGGATTACGCTTCAGCGCATCGTCTGGCGGTTCACGGCATGAAGATCCTCTATCCTACCATGATACCGTTGCTGGCCGAATCCTCCATCCCCCTTGTCGTTCGTTCATTGCACGACACCACGGCACCGGGGACGGTGATTCATGATACGCATGGTTCCCTTCCTTTGCGCTGTGTCATCTGTCAGTATCCTGTTCATTCCACGCAACGGAACCTTCCTCTGTTCGAGCGCGAAACATCGTCGCTACGGACGGACGGTACGGAAGCGAATCCCCTGCTTCAGGTTCGTGCCGCATCGGGTTCCATCGAAATCCTCAGCGCTCATCAGCATGAGGCACACGACCGTGAGACGACCCCTGACTCCGGTTTCGTGACGGTGTTTCACGAAGGCATTGCCACAGCGGCGATCCTGTCGGCAGCGGCTGCGTTCATGACGCGGCAGGATGGTTCGCGTATGGGCACGTGGACCGTCGCTGCGGACATCACCTGTATGAGTGTTCCCCGCGCACTGACCGTGCCCCTGGCTTCATTGATGCATGCGGCGATCCTTCCTTCCTGACATTTCACAAAACAGGAACGCAAAAAAAAAGCCGCCTCGATATCGAGGCGGCTTTTCGACGTACGGAACGCCCGGGAACTTACTTGATGGGACGCTTGCCGGCGCAGGGATCGCCACCGTTGAGCCACAGATTCCACTTGATGAGCTGCTCAGGTGTGAGCATCGCACCGATCTTGGCATATAGGTCGTCCTGAATGGCCTTCATACTCGCTTGGTATGCATCCATTGCTGCCTTACGGTCCGCAGCCGAGGAAGCGAGTTCGGCACGAAGTTGCGTGCGTGCTGCTTCCATTTGAGCGCGAAGGTCTTTCGACTCGGTTTCGAACTGAGCGCGAAGGTCGGCAAGCTGCGTCTTGGCATCCTCACGTGTGATGGCACCGGATTTCACCTGAGCCATGATGTCCGACGACATCTGACGATACCTGGTCTGCATCTCTTTCAAGCTCGCTTGCACATCTTTCGTCGCTTGACGATAGGCAGCCATGGCAGCGCTGTCTTTGGAACGAATCGGAGCCATAGCGTTGCGATAGGCGTCGTTGGCCGCGCGGCTTGCAAGACCTGCTTGCTCCATCAAGAGCTTCAGTTGGACCATCTGCGCGGAGTCCAGACCAAGGCAATCGATCGGCAGACGACGCATTCTCGTCTTGCGGGGGTCGATAGGACCGCCGCCACGCTTACTCGTGTCGCGGATGGTCGTGTCCTTACCCGAATCGCCTCCGCCACGCGGCGGATCGAGGGCGACGACATCGGAATTGTCATTCAGTCCCGGAACAGCAAAGTCCGGTGCAACAAGACCGTTGCTGGCGCCGACCATGGGTACGGCATCGTTGGATGATGAGACCGGACCGTTGGAGCTCGAACTGCAGCTTTGCATGATCAAGCCAAGGCCGAACACACCGACAAGCGCCATTCCTGCGAATGCTTGCTTGATTGTTTTCATAAAACCTCCATAAGGGTAAAGTGATAAAGGATTTTCTGCATTGGACTTTCCGTGTATGACGCACAACCTCGAAAAAAGGTTTGACGCGACTCGGGAAAAACCGCACGACCGATGAACCGTCTTGTTCCGCCATTCTGACCATCGACGTACACCAGCAGTAACAAAGGAATGACGCGTTGGTTACAGCGTTGGAAAAAAACTTTTTCGAAAAATACGACTGTTTAGTCGACAATTCGGTGCCCAACACAGATACTTCCTAATTCAGCTCGTTTTCAGCGGAATTCGAGTCGATGTGGTTTGCTATATTGATGCGCGCACCCCACTCATCTTGCACAGCCATCGCCATGAAATACGCCGATCAGTTTTCCAACTCCCTGCGGGCCTCGAATCCGTATGAGCGCCCGTCCTTCACCATCGGGATCGAAGAGGAATACATGGTGATCGACCCCAAGACCTTCGATCTGAAATCGCACATCGACCTTGAGCTTATCTCCAAAGGACGATTGATCCTGCAAGAGCATGTGAAACCTGAAATGCACGGCTCCATGCTCGAAATCGGCACAGGAATCTGTCGCAATACGAAGGAAGCCCACTTCGAGCTGATAAAGATCCGATCCATGGTTTCGCATTTGGCGCGAACGAACAACCTACTCCTTGGCGCCGCTTCCACGCACCCCTTTGCGCGTTGGCAGGAACAGGAGATCTACCCCGACGAACACTACCAGAACGTCGTCCGCGACATGCAGATGCTCGCCCGTTCCCTGCTCATCTTCGGCATGCACATCCATATCGGAATCGAGAACCGGGAGACACAGATCCAGATCATGAACGTCATGCGGTATTTCCTGCCGCACATCCTGGCCATCAGCACGAACTCGCCCTTCTGGATGGGGATGGACACGGGATTGAAGTCGTATCGTTCGAAGATTTTCGAGCGCTTTCCCCGTACGAACATTCCCGACTACTTCGCCAGCTGGGGCGAGTACGAGAGCTATGTGGACCTGCTCATGCGGACGAACTGCATCGACAATCCGAAGAAGATCTGGTGGGACATCCGTCCGCACCCCACCTTCCCGACGTTGGAAGTCCGCATCTGCGACCTCCCCATGCGCGTGGACGAAACCATCGCCATCGTGGCCCTGGTTCAGGCACTGGCAGCCAAGCTCTTCTCGCTCTACGAGAAGAACCTCAGTTTCCGCGTCTACCCCCGAATGCTCCTCATGGAGAACAAGTGGAGAGCCGTGCGGTATGGACTGGACGGAAAACTCATCGATTTCGGACGGCAGCAGGAGTATCCGGCAAAAGACCTTATCCGTGAGTTGTTGGACTTCGTCGACGACGTCGTGGACGGACTCGGCAGTCGGCAACATCTCGAGTACATCTATCAGATCCTCGAGATGGGCAGCGGAGCCGACAGGCAGTTGCGGGTGTTCGAGCAGACGAAGAGCATTGAGAAGGTGGTCGAGTACATTCACAAGGAATGCACCATCGGACTCATCGACGACGTCAGCCCCTTTCTGGCAACCGACCTGAAAACTCCGTCGGAAGACGCCGTCCGCGAAAAACTCACGTCGCTCACGCCGCCAAAGGACGTCTGACATCATTCCCGTTCCCTAACCTGTGGATGCAGCCACCACGAATGCTTCGTGGTGGCTGTGAGTCCATCCCCCTCGTCATTTCCGTGGCGTCATACCGGTGTTCGGCGGCTCCTCGTATCTTTGCGCTCACTTTATCTGTATCCTATGAAACACATCGCACTCGCGCTCACCTGCCTGGTTCTTGGTTCCGGCACAAGCGCACAGGCGGGTACCAACCCGAATTCCAAGAAGAAGTCGACGACGAAAACGACAGAGTCCGCTCCGTCCTCCGCCGCTTCCACCCCTGCCGCAGCTCCGGCGAGCATGTTGCAACTGGCCGACTTCCGTGACAGTCTGAGCTACGCTCTTGGCACCAATGTCATCGCCACCATCAAGCAACAGCAGATCGACATCAACCCCATGATCCTCATGCGTGCGCTCGAGGATGCCTTCACCGGACAGAAGCCCGCGATGAACGAGCAGGACATGATGAAGTGCTTCCAACAATTCGAACAATCACGTCAGCAGAGCGCATCTGCCGAGAATTCCTCATCAAAGAACAACGGACCGTCTATGGAAGAGAACAAGGCCAAGGGAACAGCATTCCTTGCAGAGAATGGCAAGAAAGCGGGAGTGACCACGACCGCGAGCGGCTTGCAATATCGCGTCATCACACAAGGCACAGGAGCCAAGCCCCTTGCGACGGATAAGGTCAAAGTCCACTACAAAGGAACCCTCATCGACGGTTCGGAATTCGACAGCTCCTACAAGCGCGGCGAGCCGATCGAATTCCCGCTGAACGGCGTCATCAAGGGCTGGACCGAAGGCGTACAACTCATGAACGTGGGTTCGAAGTTCGAGTTCTTCATCCCTTCCGATCTCGCCTACGGCGATCGCGAAGTCGGTGGCGTCATCCCGGCCGGATCCACCCTCATTTTCGAGGTGGAACTGCTGGGCATTCCTTCCCAGTCGAAGTAAGACGAAACCGCGATGAGTATCACCAATCCGACAGCGAAGTCACGGTGTCTGCTCCTGATCGTTTTATTGGCGACCGGAGGCGGATTGTGTGCTCAGAAGAGTCCGGAGAACATCCCGGAAGCGCCGCAACCCGCGCGACGCTTGAAACTCGATACCATCAAGGTGGAAGGATTCAGGCCGAAGGATGTGAAGACCATCATCGAACATAAGGGAGCCAACCCGATTCTTCTTGATGTGCGTACACCCGAAGAGTTTGCCACGGGTCACCTGAAAGGCGCTATCAACATCCCGTTGATGCAGCTGGAGAAGCGTCTTTCCTCCTTGCGCAAATACAAGAGTCGCACCATCATCACGATGTGCGACAAGGGCGTGAAGGGAATGCAGGCATGCGGCATCCTTGTCGCCAACCGCATTGGTTGGACGTATTACATGAAGACAGGTATCGACGGTTGGGTGAAAGAAGGACTGCCGCTGGACAAATAGCGGATCGCACGTCATGTCAGAAACAAGAAAGCCACGCTCATGCGTGGCTTTTTCTATTTCCTGCGGTCGTGAAGTGTGCTCACGAGCACCTTCAGATCGTCCCGACCCGGCCCCTCGGGCAATCGATGAAGGAGTTCGTCGGCCCGGGAAAAATGCAACTCGATCTGCTCGCGCGTTTCCCGGAAGACACCGAGTCGCTCCATGACTGTTCTCATCGCGTTCACCTCCTGCGGCGGCAGCCCGTCGTTATCGTAGAACCGACGGATAAGCAAGCGGTCCTCATCACTGAACGCGAGGTCTTCCGTACGGAGTATCATGTAGGTCTTCTTCCCCTCCACGATGTCCTGGCCTATGGTTTTCCCGAGCTCCGTCTGATCGGCGAGGATGTCGAGCAAGTCGTCTTGCATTTGGAAGGCAAGTCCCGCCTCCCGTGCGAACTGGCGCACCACAGGGAGATCCTCCGTCGGGGCGCCGGCGATGACCGCACCGATGGTGGCGGCGATCTCGGGCAGTCTGGCTGTCTTCTTCTCGATCATGAGCATGTAATCGGCAATGGTCACATCCCTGCGCGACGCGAAATCCAGGTCCATCGCCTGACCCTCGCACACTTCGATGAAACCTTCGGTGAACAAGGACATCACCTCCGCGACGACCGATGGCGGCGAGGACTCGAGAAGCAACCTGTAGGCGATTCCCATCATGACATCACCACAGAGAATCGCGGTGGCGTCGTTCCATTTTCTGTGCACGGTCAGGGAGCCCCGACGCAACTCGGCTTTGTCCATGATGTCGTCGTGCACGAGCGTCAACGTGTGCATGATCTCGATGGCCAAGCCCGCCTGCAAGGCAGCCTTGGACTGATAACCGTACACGGCTGCGGTCAGGATGGTCATCATCGGACGTATGCGTTTGCCCGACCCCTTCATGGAGTACGCAAACGGCTCATAGAGCGACGTCGGTCGTTGGTACCTGTCGAGCACTGCGCGCAGCTCCTCGTCAATGTCCTGACGGAGCTTCTCTAGAACTTCATGGTGAGCATTGCTCATTGATTCGTCTCGTCTTCGAAAGTGTTGATGGATCGCGCAAGGACAATCCGAATGAAGATCTGTCTTGCCAAGTCATAATGTAGTGAAACTTTCGACACGACGACAAGCAGGAGGACATTTCCCGTTGCGGAGCTTTCGCACTTTGTCACCGTACTGCCGTCTGTGCTCCGAGTCTTCCCCAAGCTACCGCGCGCGCTCGCGCAGCACCCTGCCCTGTCTGTCGCGTAAGGCAACAGACCGCAACTTGTGAACGCGATCAACTCCCGCAATGAACATGGATGCCCGCAACTGTTGCTCCCACTCGGTGAAACATCGGTCCAACGCTTCTTCGCCACCCGTTTCGAGGGCGACCAAGAACGGACGTGCCGCCCCGGCCAGGTCTGCACCCAACGCCAGCGCTTTCGCCACGTCGAAACCGGAGGCGATACCTCCGGAGGCGATGCACGTGAAATCCGCCGTGGACGAACGCAGCGCACATACCTCCTGCACGCATTGTGCGGTCGGTATGCCCGCGTCCCACAGTTCGTCCAAATGCGGCGTGTTCGCTCTGCGTAGCTCCACTCCCGCCCACGACGTTCCTCCCGCTCCTGCCACATCTATGTAGCGCACGCCCACGTCAAGGAGTCGCTTTGCGACCGCCGCGGAGATTCCCGCACCTACCTCTTTCACGACCACAGGAACAGAAAGACTCCGTACGCATTCCGCAATGCCGTTAAGCACACCACGGAACGCCGGGGTTCCCTCCGGCTGCAAAAGCTCTTGAAGGGCGTTGAGATGGATGGCGATGGCGTCGGCCCGGACAAGCTCCACGAGTCTTCGGGCACTTTCGGCACCATCGGGTGCGACGATCTCCGCCGCCCCGATGTTGGCGAGCAGCGGGATATCGGGCGCTTCCGCGCGGGCGATGGTGTACGACTCGTGATAGGCCGACGAACGCAACGCCTGTCGCTGCGAGCCGAGTCCCATGGCAATGCCATGCCGGCGGCAGGCACGAGCC
The DNA here is from genome assembly GCA_040398805.1 of Kapaibacterium sp. (SeqCode). Classification (GTDB taxonomy): domain Bacteria; phylum Bacteroidota; class Ignavibacteria; order Kapaibacteriales; family NICIL-2; genus JBBATK01. The sequence continues at coordinate 627,107 of JBBATK010000001.1, forward strand.
AGTGCGGCATTGATACGGACCGCATCAGGATACCCGCCGGTCATCCCCGTAACAAGCAGCGGCCATCGCAGAGTCTTTGAAAGGAAGGGTGTCGAGCAGTCGATATCCACGGCATCGATTTCCGGGAGGGCGACATACTCGATATCGAAGGATTCCAAACCCGTCGTTTTCGAGCGGAAGCTCACATTATCATCGACAACGATGCGCACGTGCGACTCTTTTCGGGAGGAAATGCCCCCGGAGTTTTCGCCGTTTTGTCGCATATCAGACATCGAATCCTCTGCTCGTTTTTCGGGCCGTCGTGTTCTGTATCAAGATACGAGTTGTGGAGAAATGCGCCGGATTTCCTCCTGAAAAAAAGCGATATTTGCCGCTCAAAACACCATCACTTGTTCCACGTAATCAACACGACCATGGATTCCGCCGACTCCCTTGTAGCATCGCTTCACGCGCAGGGACTCTCCCAACTGGGAGACGTCTTTTACAACCTCACCACCGCAGAGCTCTACGAACACGCTGTCATGCTTGGCGAAGCCGAGATCTCCGAGCACGGAGCATTGCTCTGCAACACGGCTCCGAACACGGGTCGCAGCGCAAACGACAAATTCGTCGTCGATGAAGCATCGAGCACGGAGAACGTGTGGTGGGGCAAGGTCAACAAGAAATTCACCGAAGAGAAATTCAACGCGTTGAAGAACCGCGTCCTTGGATACCTTCAGAACCGGGATGTGTATGTGTTGGACTGCATGGCCGGAGCCGACGAGAACTATCGTCTTCCCGTCCGTGTCATCAACGAGCATGCATGGCATAACATGTTCTGCAAGAACATGTTCATCGGTGCAACGGAGAAGGAGTTGGAGAATTTCGCACCGGGATTCACCATCATCCATGTCCCGAACTTCCACGCGAACCCGGAACTCGACGGAACGGCCTCCCACAAGTTCATCATCCTGAGTTTCGAGCAGAAGCTCGTCATCATCGGGGGAACGCACTACGCGGGCGAAATGAAGAAGTCCATCTTCACCGTGCTCAACTACATGCTTCCGCTTCGCGACGTATTCCCGATGCACTGCTCGGCCAACGTCGGTAAGGATGGCAACGTGGCGTTGTTCTTCGGACTTTCCGGTACCGGTAAGACCACCCTCTCCACCGATCCCGAGCGCGCGCTCATCGGTGACGACGAACATGGCTGGAGCAAGGACGGCGTCTTCAATTTCGAAGGCGGTTGCTATGCCAAGGTCATCAACCTCTCGCAGGAGGCGGAACCGATCATTTATCAGACGACGAAGATCTTCGGAACCGTCCTGGAAAACGTCGTGTACGATTCCAATACCCGTGTCATCGATCTGAACAGTCAGACCATCACGGAGAACACCCGCGCGTCTTATTCCAGGGATGTCATCCCCAACATCGTCGCAGAGAATAAGGCAGGCCATCCGAAGAACGTCGTGTTCCTTACTTGCGATGCCTTCGGCGTCATGCCCCCTATCGCCCGACTGACCCCTGAACAAGCCATGTTCCATTTCCTCTCCGGATACACCGCCAAAGTGGCCGGGACCGAAGCCGGGGTGAAGGAACCCTCGGCGACGTTCTCCACATGCTTCGGCGCACCGTTCATGGTGCATCATCCGTCGGTGTATGCGAACCTCCTTCGCAAGCGCATCAATGAGCATGGAGCACAGGTGTGGCTCGTGAACACGGGCTGGAGCGGTGGCGGATACGGCGTCGGCGCCCGCATGAAGATCGCCTACACGCGCGCACTCCTCCGCGCTGCCCTCACCGGCGCGTTGAGCAACGCCACGTATGTGAAGGACGAGTTCTTCAACCTGAGCATCCCCACCGCATGCGAAGGCGTGCCGAGTGAGATCCTCAATCCGAAGAACACGTGGGCGGACAAGGCCGCGTACGACGAGAAGGCCAAGCACCTCGTTGATCTCTTCAAGAATAACTTCGCGCAGTTCGCCGACTCCGTGGAAGATGCCGTGAAGAACGCGATGGAAGGGTAAGCTCTCCGCATGATAAAAAAAAGACGCCCCGTTCCGGGAGCGTCTTTTTTTTTGACCGAAATGAACGGAACGTCAGCGCTTGGAATCCTTCTTCTTGGGAAGGACGACGGCCGGGACCTCCGAGGACTTGAGAAGAGCGTTGAAGGCGGCGACCTGCGAGTCGCGGATGCGTTCGTAGGAGGCGATCAGCTCATCGATGCGACGGGACAGGTCGGCGAACACGTCATAGGATTGACGCGTAGGACGCGCGTCGGCGGAATAGACCGTGCTCTTCAGCGCCAGGATCTTGTTGTTGAGTTTCAGCGGATAGTTCAGTGCATCCTGTCCTGCCTTGGCCCGACGTTCGATGAGGGCTTTTTCGATGCGCGAAAGCGAGTCGTTGATCGACGATGCAAGCGCCTTCACCTTTGCCGCCGTCGTAGAATCCGCCGCATCTTTGGCGCGGACTTCCCATGCGGATATCTGACGCGTCAGCTCCGCGATCGCATTGATGGTCGTGTTCACGCGTTCGGCCTTCTCGACGATGCGAGCACCCAGATCATATTGTTGTTCGAAGTCTCCGTCGGAGGTCTCGAGCCGCGGATCCTTCAGGATGGTGAACATGGTACTTGCTGTTTGCGCTCCGTTCCGAAGAACGGCTTTGTACACGCCGGGAGGAACACTGATACCGCCCGGACCTCCGAACCAGTAGACCGCATCGTTCACCTTGGTCACGCCATGCAGGTTCATGTCCCAAGCAAAGCGGTTCATGCCGACGCGGGTAGGCAAGACGGAGTTCGAACGACGCGCGGGAGGGGCCTCGAAGGTCTCCGTGTTGGCTTTGCGGTCGTCGCCGGATTCGGTTTTCAGATTGGAGAATGTGCGAATCACGGAATCACGCTGGTCCACGATCTCCAGCGTGAGCTCGCCGCGTACGCTGTCGCGCAACCAGTAGGTCAATTGCACGCCGCCCGGTGCATTCGTCCCCTCGCTCATGGTACGCGAGGTATAGGAACCGCTTCCGATGAGATAGGTATGCCGAGGAGCGAGAATGGCCAGCGGAGAACGCCGGATGCTGTCGGCGAACCGGTGCAGGGGCGTGAGGTCGTCGAGAATCCAGAACGAGCGACCGTGCGTGGCCACGATCAGATCTTTCTCCCGCGCATGGATCGCGATGTCGTGGATGGGAGTGACGGGCAGATTGAACTGCAGACTTTGCCACGACTGACCGTTGTCCGAGGAGCAATACACACCGGTCTCCGTTCCGCAGTAAAGCAGACCTTGACGGTTCGGGTCCTCGCGGACCACGCGCGTGAAGGCGTTCGCGGGAATGCCCGAGGTGATGGACGTCCAGGTGGCACCGAAGTCCGTCGTGCGGAACAGGTACGGAAGTTCGTCGCCGGATTTGTAGCGGGTGGCCGCGATGTATGCGGTGCCAGCATCGAAGTGCGAGGTCTCGATGATGGAGATGAGAGCCCACTCGGGCAGAGTCGACGGTGTGACATCCTTCCAGTGTGCGCCTCCGTCCGTGCTCACATGAACCTTGCCATCGTCGCTGCCGGCCCAGAGCACGCCTGCCTTGACGGGCGACTCGGCGAAGGCGAAGATGGTGCAGTACACTTCCACACCGGTATTGTCCTTCGTGATGGGTCCGCCCGAGGCCTGCAGTCTTGTCGTGTCATTGCGGGTAAGGTCATCGCTGATCCGGGTCCAACTCATTCCTTCATCGGTGGACTTCCATACGTGCTGGGAGGTCGTGTACATCGTCGTGCTGTCGTGCGGGGAGAACACGATCGGGAACGTCCATTGGAAACGCTCGCGCAGGTTCTTCGCTGCATCGCCGATGCTGTTCTCCGGATAGACGGACACATCCTGATGCTGCTCCGTGCGCGTGTCGAAGCGCTCCAGGAACCCACCGTAATTTCCGCCGAAAATCACCCATGGCTTCTTCGGATGCGACACGACGTATCCGCTCTCGCCACCCGCAGCGGGAAACCAGTCCCGGTCTGTGATGGACCACCCCATGGACCTGCTGCGTATGCACACCGACGAGTTATCCTGCTGTGCGCCGTACACCCGGTACGGAAACTGGTTGTCCACCGACACGTGATAGAACTGCGCCGTCGGCAGATCGAGATCCGACCAGGAGTTTCCGCCGTTGTAACTGACACTCGCTCCGCCGTCATCGCCAAGGATCATCCGGTTGCGATCAAACGGATCGATCCACAGCGCGTGGTGATCCCCGTGCTTGCTCGACATGCGAGAAAAGCTTCTTCCGCCATCGATGCTCTTCCACCAATTCACGTTGAGGACATAGACGACATCGCGTTCAAAGGGATCGGCATAGACTCGGGAGAAGTACCACGGACGCTGGCGGATGTTCTTGTCCTGACTCATCCGCGACCAGGTCGCACCGCCATCGTCGCTTCTGAAAAGTCCACCGAACTCGCTTTCCACCATGGCCCATACCAGACCGCTCTGGGCACGGGAGGGGGCGACGCATACCTTGCCGCGAATCCCCCGCGGCAAGCCGGGATTCGTGCTGATGTTCTTCCATGTCTCGCCACCGTCGGTGGATTTCCACAGACCGCTTCCCTCGCCTCCTCCGGACATTTCGTGGGGAGCACGGCGAGCGCTGTACGTACCCGCATAGAGTATCCGTGCATTGAGCGGATCGTATTGCACATCCACCGCGCCGGTGGAATCGTTGACGAACAGCGTCGAGCGCCATGTCTTGCCGCCATCGACGGATTTATAGATGCCGCGCTCCGGACTGCGTTTGAACGGATTTCCAAGAGCCGCCACGACCACGGTGTTCTCGTCGAGCGGATGGATGGCCACGGCACCGATGGCCGCGGTCGACTCAAGACCGGAATGATTCCACGTCTCACCGCCGTCCGCAGACACATACACACCGTCACCGGTGGCACAGTTACCACGTATCTCCGCTTCACCCATGCCTGCTACCAGGAAATTGGGATTGCTCGGAGCGACAGCGAGAGCACCGACAGAACTCCGTTGGAAGAATCCATCCGAAACATTGAACCACGACTCACCGCCATCCGTGGTTTTCCATACGCCGCCGCCGGTCGCGCCGAAATAATACGTCAATCGTTGCGCATGATGGCCGGCCACTGCCAGGCTCCGTCCGCCTCGATACGGACCGATGCACCGCCATTGCATGACGCTGTCGAACACGGCAACCTGGGCGTGAGCGGAGACGGTAAGGAGAAGGATGGTAAGGCAAGCGAGGAACGTCGCGAGATGCGGACGGAAGGACGAGGAATGGTACATAGGCGTCGAGATGGGAAATGATACCGTGAAACGATAGGTACGTCGGGCCCCGATGGACCGCCTGCAAAACTACATGCGACAGCATTGCCGTGACATTCCCTTGTTGGGCCCGAGAACACAGACACTGGTATCCTTCCACAACACGGAGCGGCAGCCACTCTACACCACAAAGAAGCGGTTCGTCCGTACTTGCTTCCCTCGTAGTTTTGCTACGTACTCACGTGACAACCTTCCGGACTTGTATGACGGACCGCGAACACTCATCATCGACGAAACAGCTCGAGCTCACGCCGATCGTCCCCGCACGTCCGCTGGTCGTGGACTTGGACTTCACGGTCCTTGCCACCGATATCACCTATGAATCGATCATCCTGGCGCTGAAAAACGATCCCTTGTCGCTATTCCGGATGCCCTTCTGGTATGCCGAAGGCAAGGTGGCCTTCAAGAACAATCTGGTCCGACTCGGTGCGGTTCCCGATGCCGAGCATCTGCCGTTGAACGCCTCGGTGATGGAGTTCATCCTCGAGCAGAAGCAGGGCGGACGGCGGATCATCCTTGCCACGGCAAGTCATGAAACGCCGGTGCGCGCGGTAGCGGAGCGTCTGGGTGTCTTCGACGATGTCATCGCGACGTCGGACGGACCCAATGTGGGCGGAGCCAATAAGGTGACCGCCATCAGGTCGTTGATCGGAGAAGAGGAATTCGATTACATCGGTGATCGCGGTGCGGACATTCCCGTATGGAAGGCGTCTCACTCCACGCTTGCGGTGAACCCGACCCCGGCGTTGGAGAAAAGCTTCGGTCGCCCCTTCGATAAGGTCTTCCACGAACCGCGACCGACATTGCGTGACTTCTTGCGACTCGTGCGGGTGCATCAGTGGCTGAAGAACGTGCTGCTGTTCCTGCCGCTCGTTCTTGCGCATCAAGTAGGTGATATCTCGAAAGTCTTCGAATGCGCGCTCGCCTTCGCGGCGTTCAGTCTGTGTGCATCCGGTGTCTATGTGATCAACGACATCCTCGATCTCGAATCCGACAGGGCGCATCCGCGAAAGAGGAAACGTCCGTTCGCCTCAGGAGTCATTCCCGTGCAAACGGGTCTTCTCCTTGCTCCGTCGCTCTTCATCGTATCCGGCCTTATCGCGTCCACCATTTCTCCGGGATTCTTCGCGGCGCTGACCTTGTATGTCGTGTTCACGAGCATGTATACACTCTCGCTCAAGCGCATTCCACTGGTCGATGTCTTCGTGTTGGCCGGCTTGTACGCGTATCGCGTGTGGTGTGGCGCCATTGCCGTCGAGGTCCCCATCTCGGCATGGATGTTGGCGTTCTCCATGTTCATGTTCCTCAGTCTTGCCTTCGTCAAGCGTTCGTCGGAGCTTGGAACATTGAAGAGAAGTAACGGCGTGGAGACGAAGGGTCGCGGCTACTCGGTCCACGATGCCGATGCCGTCCGCAGCATGGGAGTGACAAGCGGATATATGGCCGTTCTTGTCATGGCGTTGTATATCAACAGTGCGGATGTTCGCGGACTCTACCTTCACCCCCAACGACTATGGTTCGTCGTTCCTCTCATCCTGTATTGGATATCCCGCGTCTGGTTGATCGCGGAACGTGGTGAGATGCGCGACGACCCCGTGATCTTCGCGTTGGAAGACCGCACAAGCTACGTGGTCGCAGCGGGCGTCGCGGCTGTCATACTTCTCTCAACCATCAACTGGTGACGATGTCCCGAATCGAATCGTGGGGGCGAACCCCTCAAGTACAGCATCGCGACATCGTGAACCTACAGTGGCGCGACGCGTTGCCCGATATCGGCGGCATGAGCGAGACGGTGCTCCCCTTCGGGAACGGACGGAGTTATGGAGACTCCTGCCTGAACGATGGCGGCGTGCTCTTGCGGACGCTTGCGATGAATCACCTGATCAGCATCGACGAAGAAGCGCTCCTCGTTCGGTGCGAAAGCGGTATCACCTTTGCTGAACTCTTATCCGTTCTGGTTCCGCGCGGCTTGTTCGTGCCCGTGACTCCGGGAACGAAGATGTTGACAGTGGGAGGTGCTATCGCCAACGACGTGCATGGGAAGAATCATCACTCGGCCGGCACCTTCGGGTGCCATGTCACTCGCTTCGAGTTATACCGTTCGGACGGAACCGTGAGGATGTGCTCCCCTATAGAGAATCCCGAGCTGTTTTCCGCCACCATCGGCGGGCTAGGTCTGACAGGTCTGATCACGTGGGCGGAGTTCACCGTTATACGCATCCCTTCGGCCTTCATCCGTCAGGAGAACTTCCGCTTCGCGAACATCGACGAGTATCTGGCCACATCGAGGGAGCATGATGCCGTTTTCCCGTATGTGGTATCATGGATCGATTGCTCGGTCCGAGGAAAGGGTCTTGGCCGTGGCATCTACATGGGAGGTTCGTTCACGCCGGTGGAGAGGGATGCGTTCAACGAACCGCCCGTGCGCACAAGGTCGCTTCCCGTGGAGATGCCGTCCTGGTTCCTGAACACGTTGACCGTGCGCCTTTTCAACTTCGGCTTCTACCACAAGCAGTGGAGACGGCACTCCCGCTTTCGCGTTCATTACAATCCGTTCTTCTATCCCTTGGATGCCATCCACGGCTGGAACAAGCTGTACGGGAGGGCAGGATTCTATCAGTATCAATGCGTCGTTCCCTATGCCACGGCACCGCAGGCCTTGCACGAGTTGTTGCGAACGACGGCGAAGTCCGGGAAAGCATCCTTTCTTGCGGTCCTGAAGAACTTCGGTGCCATGAGTTCCCCCGGCATGCTCTCGTTTCCCGCCGAAGGGGTCACCTTGAGTATGGACTTTCGCAACGAGGGTAGCGCCACGTTGAAACTCATGAACGAACTCGATACGATCGTGCGGTCGGCAGGCGGACGTCTGTATCCGGCAAAGGATGCGCGCATGAGCAAGGACCATTTCCTGAGTTCGTATCCCCGATGGGACGAATTCCGGAAATGGATCGATCCGAGGTTTTCCTCCACATTCTATCGCCGCATGGCAGACTGACATCATGGCCACATCACTCGCCATCATCGGCGCCACCTCCGCCATCGCGCAGGAAGTGGCTCGCATCCACGCCTCCCGAGGCGCATCGCTCTTCGTCACCGCCCGCTCGCCCGAGAAGTGCGCCATCATCAAAGCGGATCTTCTTTCGCGCGGCGCACGGCAGGTGGATACCGCGGTATTCGATGCGCAGACGGATTTCGCCTCGAGGGACATTCTCCGGGAGATCGCAGCCGTGCAACCTTCGTGCTGCGCCATCCTTATCGCCCATGGGGTATTGTCCGACAACACCCTGTGTGCCGGTGACGAGCATCGGGCCGTGAGCGACTTCACGATCAACGCCACATCGGTGATCGCCGTATGCACGCAAGCCGCGCGTTGGTACGAGTCGCATACCTTCCCCTTGACGCCCTGCATCGCCGTCATCTCCAGCGTGGCCGGAGACCGCGGACGAGGAAGCAATTATTATTACGGCGCCGCAAAAGGTGCGGTGACGATCTTCCTTCAGGGTCTGCGGAACCGACTCTTCAAGAAGGGCATTCACGTGGTGACCATCAAACCCGGTTTCGTGGATACGCCGATGACGGCGCACATTCCGAAGAACCCGCTCTTCGCTTCCCCTCAGAACGTGGCCCGCGCCATTGTCCGAGCCATGGAACGAGGAACAGACGTCGTGTACGTGCCGGGGTTCTGGCGCTACATCATGCTCATCATCCGACTCATCCCCGAGCGGGTATTCAAACGATTGGGACTGTAGCAACCACGATGACAGGGATGCACACAGTGGTGGTGCATCGGAACGAGCTATGTATACACCTCGCACGAACGACTATGGCCGTCGATGCCGACATACTGCACGAGTTGTTACTCGAAACCGGTGGACGGTTCGCGACGACAAGCGAGCGTGATGCCTATGCCTTCTGTGAGCGCATGGCATCCTCCCACTATGAGAACTTCCCCGTGGCCTCAAGGTTGGTGCGGTCGGACGTGCGACCGCATATCGCGGCCGTGTACGCATTCGCCCGACTTGCCGATGATATCGCGGATGAGCTCAGGACGGAACCGCAGGAGAAGGAGCGGCTTCTTCAGACACTGCTCGACAGACTCCGGAAAGGAGGGCAGACCTCGCATCCGATCATACGCGCGATGTCGACCACCATGGCTCGGTGCAGTCTCCCTTTTTCCCTTCCCGAGCGCTTGATCCGTGCGTTCAGCATGGACAGCTCCTTCCGTCAGCCCGACACGTGGAACGACGTTCTCGAGTACTGCCGATATTCGGCGAATCCCGTTGGTGAAACGGTACTGAGGATCCACGGAGTGCACGACGCGGCGTCGATAGAGTTCTCCGACCGCATCTGCACGGCTCTTCAGCTCATCAATTTCTGGCAGGATCAATCGGTGGATCATCCGCGCGGTCGGTGCTATATCCCGAAGAATCTGTGCGCGCAGAATGGTGTGCGGTATGTGCTCGGACGACTCGAGGCGTCGGAGCCTGCAGGCGGGCGACCGGATCCGCAACGTCTTCGATCGTTGTATGATATCCTGTTCACTCGCACGCGTGAGCTCATGACCTCGGGACGTCCGATATTGACCGGCATCCATGATCGTCGACTAAGGGCGGAGCTGACTTTGATCATCGAGAGCGCGACGAGACTGCTGGAGCGTTGCACGCGGATGCACGAAGAGTTACTCGATAAACGTCCTACCATTGGTTACGGGGATGTTCCCATCATTGCTCTCCGAGCCATTCCATCGTACTTTGCATGATGTCTGATGTAGCTGCATATCACGGGCACGCCGGGGCGAGTCCCACGCGTTCACGAACGAACTTCTACTATTCGTTCTCCTTCCTCCCGAGGGCGGAGCGTGAGGCTATTCACACCGTGTATGCCTTCTGCAAGCACATCGACGACATTGTCGACGAAAATCCTACGACCGACACGGCGAAGGTCCTCGAGAAGCGCGAGCGGCTGCAGTGGTGGCGTCAGCAGATCGACGCCCTGTACGCAGGCGAGTCGACCCATGCGGTTGTGGCCACCCTTGGTCCGGTGGTTCGATCATTCTCGATACCCAAGCAGTATTTCCTCACCCTCATCGACGGGTGCGAGCGCGACCTTATCCAACGTCGGTACGAGACCTTCGACGAACTCAAGGACTATTGTTACAGCGTAGCAGGTATCGTGGGCCTGATAAGCATCGAAATCTTCGGGTACAAATACGAGCAGACAAAGGAATACGCCGTGAATCTCGGGTATGCGTTGCAGCTCACGAACATCCTGCGAGACATCAAGCACGACAAGGATCGTGGGTACGTATATCTGCCGAAGGCAGACATGGCGAAGTTCAAATACACGGAAGCCGATCTCCTCAACGAAGTGTACGACGAGCGGTTCGTGAACCTCATGGAATACGAAGCACGTCGGGCTCGGGAGTACTTTAACAAAGCCCGGGCGGCGCTCAGGTCCGACGAGCGTATCACCATGTTCGCCGCGGAAATCATGGATGCCATCTACTACCGGATTCTGGAGAAGATCGAATTGAAGAACTACGATGTTTTCCGCCATCGGGTGCGCGTATCCACCATCCACAAGGTGTGGATAGCCATAAAATTGTACGTGTATACCAGGGTCATGGTCCAACGGGTAAAATCATAACGAACCCGCCCCTCTCTCCGCGGTTTTTCCTTCAGTGATACCCCTCTGTTTTCTATTTTGCGCCCGCCAATAACTACCCTGTTCCCTATGGAAAACCCTATCGCATTCAGCGCAGAAGAATTGTCGAAAATCGAGACGATCAAATCACGCTATCCAGATTCCAAGGCCGCTATCATGCCCGTGCTGTGGATGGCCCAGAAGAAGTGGGGCTGGTTGTCCGAAGACGTCATGATGTACGTCGCGGGCATCATGAACCTACCCTTCGCGCATGTCATGGGCGTGGCCACGTTCTACACGATGTACTTCAAGAAGCCCATGGGCAAGTATCATGTCCAGGTCTGCACGAACGTTTCCTGCATGCTACGTGGTGGCGACACGCTGTACGATCATGTGTGTTCGAAATACGGCATCCGTCACAACGAGACGTCGACCGACGGAAAGATCTCGGTGGAAGAAGTGGAGTGCATGGGTGCGTGCGGTGGTGCTCCGATGATCGCCATCAATGAAGACTATTTCGAGAACGTCTCGTGGGAGAAGGTAGAGTCGCTGCTTGCCTCACTGTCCTGACCGAACGGACGTACCGCTCCTCCGCTCGACCGTACCTAACCCGGAAACATTTTGATGCTCTGTCGGTTATTGCTACCGAGAGCATTTCCCCTTCACATTTTTCGCAGGAGTCAGTATGAGCATGGAAAACGGACGTCGTGAGTTCCTTGCACGTCTGTTCACCGGTGTGGTCGTTGTAGGTACCACCGGCAAAGCACTTGGCCAGATCGTGCCGCGCATTATCGAGACCGATCGTCCGGACACGATCCAGGCCGAATACGTCATCGATCTTTCCCTTTCCAAGTATGCGAATCTCCTTCAGGACCTCACCTCCGTGTCGATAACGGGTACGGGTATCTCATCGGCATCGATCATCGTGATGCGTGTGGGGACCGATGAGTATGTGGCTCTGGAAAATTCCTGCACACATGAGGGTGGCAGAATGGGCGCATTCAGTAAGACCAGTATGGTCTTCACGTGTTCGTCGCACGGAGCGACCTTCGACAGCAAGGGCGTCCACAAGTCAGGTCCCGGCGGCGGTGCCTTGAGGTCCTACCCTGTGACCTTCGATAAAGCCGGCAACAGACTCATCCTCAACCGTCTTACGGATGTCCGCGACCTTACGCCGGATGCCTATTCCGTGCGGTGCTTCCCGAACCCGGCGTCGACGGAAACGACGTTCGAGTTCGGTCTGGAAGGGAATGGACGGGCCACCCTTGAAGTATTCGATGCTCGTGGCGGCCGAGTCGCAACCCTCGTGGATGGAGATATGGAATCCGGCGTGCACCAGATTCCCTTCTCCGTGGAAGGTCTCGCACCCGGAAGTTATGCGTACCGCTTGCGTACGCACCAGGGCTTTGTCACGGTCCGTCATCTCACTGTCGTCCGCTGATTCTTTTGACCGTCATGATGCGTCGATTGTACCATAGAGCACCACTCTTTTCTCAGACCCTTCTGCTATGCATCGCAATGGGGTTCTTGAGCAATGTCGTTGCGCACAACATGGCCTACACATGGCTATCATTGCCGGCGGCATCGGTATTCTCCTCCCTTGAGTTGTGGCGATTGGTCTCGTACCCCTTTTCCAGCATGAGCAGTGCCAGCGTCATTCTGCTGTGCACCGTTCTTGCGTTGTTCGCCCCCTCGCTGGAGAAGATGCTGTCTACCAAGCGTCTTGCCTTGTATGTGGCAGGTCTGGTTCTTGCTCAAGGGTTGCTGTACGCCACCCTATTGGCACAATCCTCCCAGAACGTGGTTCTCAGTGGTGGTGATAGCATTTCCTTCTTTCTCCTCGGCCTCTTCGCATTCCTCATGCCTCGAAGGGTATTGCGTATCAACAACGTCATCGAGATCCGTGGTTTGTTCCTTGTGTTCGTGCTTGCGTTGACGGCGTTCTGCGTGTCGGCGCTGACGGCCTATAAGGACCCGTCCACATACTTCTTCACTGGTGCCTTGTCTGGCGCCATCGGTGTTGCCTTCGCGGTGCTCGTGAGCACGCAGCTTCAGCTGAAGCTCCTGCGGTTCCGTTCCTATGCCATGGAGGTCGAATCATTCATCGACCAGCATGTGGAGTCTCCGCATTTGGAAGCGGTGGCGACAAACTCCGTCCGTGAACGTTTACAACAGCCCTCACCTCCTGCGGTGGCTGAGCAGATCACGGAAGAGGATATCAATCGACTACTCGACAAGATCTTCGAACATGGTCAGGACTCGTTGACGGAGAGCGAGCGAGCCATTCTGGAAGAATACGCGCAGCGACTACGATAAGTCGTCCGTTCCACGACATCACCGTCAGCTTCCTCTTCTTCGGTCCTCCGTATTTCTCTCGATAGACGTCTATTCTTCTCTTCTCAAATCCCAATCACGTTCCGTTCATGGCGCAATCGTCCTTCTCATCGTTCTATTCTCCCTCACGCGAGCGGATTTTCCGTACCCTTGTCCTCGCCGTCACCGTCCTTTTCGTAGCCCGTCTCGGATACCTTCAATTCCTCCGCAGTTCGGAGTTGCTGGAACGAAGCGAGACCCAGGCGATCAAGAGGTTGACCAAGGAGCCCTACCGCGGCTGCATGTTCGATCGCCATGGCAAGATCATGGTGCAGAATTCAGCGTCGTATACACTGGTGATCACACCGAACGAATTCGACGAGTCGTGTATTCCCCTGTTGTCGAGTATCACGAAGATGAAACAAGAGGAGATCACAGAGATCTATCAAACGAACAAAACGAACCGCTTCGCACAGATCAAAGTGATGCGGGACGTGGACGCGGACGTCCGAGCGGCGATCGAGGAATCGCACGAGTATCTGCCCGGAGTGGATCTGACCATCGAAACGAAACGCACGTACGAG
>JBBATK010000001.1:641064-658000 GCA_040398805.1 Kapaibacterium sp. (SeqCode)
GCCACCCCGCTCCAGATGGCGGCATACTGCTGTGCAATGGCGAACAAGGGGACATACTACCAACCGCACATCGTCCGCTCGTACTACTACAAGGACAGAAGCAGGATGGAAAACAATGCCTACGATTCCGTCAGCATTCCCATAGAGAAGAAGTACTTCGATATCGTCCAGCGAGGCATGTTCGACGTGTGCAACACACCCGGTGGAACGGCGACGAACGTCGTGGTGGAGGGCGTCCAGGCTTGCGGCAAGACAGGCACCGCCCAAAATCCTCAAGGCAAACCGCACTCGTGGTTCATTTGTTACGCGCCGGCGGTGAATCCGACCATTGCGATGTGTGTGATGGTGGAAAATGCGGGATTCGGAGCAGAACGGGCCGCGCCCATTGCCCGTGATATCCTCGACGCCTATTTCCATCCTGATACGTTTCTCAATCCCAAGAAGTCGGATTCCACGAAAACCGACTCAAGCCGTGTCGCGCGGAAGTCCGACTCCGTCGTCACACCTGCCAAGCAGACCGCGGTTGCTCCGAAGCGGACCGCACCGCCACCTGGGGCTGCACTCAAACCCAAACAACGTCGATGACATCCAACCGATCCAGAAGCCGGATGCGCATCGTACGTCTCAGTGTGCTCCTGCCGGCCGCGATATCGTTGATTTCGTTGCTATGGTTCGTGGCGTGCTCATCGCCGGAGCGACAGACGACCGTTCGCGTATGGCATTTCTGGAGCGAACCGCTGCAGAGGACGGCGTTCCATGCCCTCGTCGACGACTACGAGAGAGCGAACCCGGGTGTGACGATAGAGCTGACGGAATTGGGCTGGGCTGACGGCAAAGCGAAACTGCAATCGGCATTCGCAACAGGTACCGCGCCGGATATCGTCCATCTCGGACTGGAATGGGTGCAAGAGTTCGCATCTGCGGGGGTCCTTGCACCGTTGGACACCACGTTGGTCGCAACCGTCCCCCTGCAACTCCGTTCGAGTGTCTCCCGTGAATCCGCCGTGTTCGCCGTGCCATGGGTCATGAACACCCGCGCTCTTTTTGTTCGCAACGATGTGCTCGAAAAGCTGCGCGGAGCATTGGCCGCCGATGGCAAGCTTTATGTTCCCGACGTGCAATCATTGCGCATCGCATGTGGCCAGGTGGCTCCCGATGCGCGAATCGGTGTCCAGTCCTATGAACCGCATAACGTGGTGAAGAAAGTCCTTCCCTTCCTCTGGAGTTCCGGAAGCTCGATCTTCCTTCGTCTTCCGTTTTCCGCCTCCGTCGATTCACTCGCGGTCGCGGGGTTGGAGGAGTACTGCGCCTGGGCTCGTGCCGGTATCATGGAGTCGTCGCGAGCGCTCGACGCGCGGCTTGGAAGGAAGGAATTGGGAGTGTGGATCTCGGGTATGTGGAATCTCGGCGATACGGGAATCACCCGCACCTACTCGGTCATGCCCTCCTTCCCTTCGTTGGCCCATGGGTCCCTCCCCAAAGGAAGCGGCTCGTCCGTTCTCAGTGCTGATTGCTTTGCCGTGAACACCCGCTCTACCGTGAAGGATGCGGCGCAGTCCTTGCTCCGTTTCCTTTGCTCGCAACCCGTCTCCCTGCGTTTCTGTGCCGCGGTTCCCGATGCAGGCTTCCCTTGTGTGCGCGTGGACAGGTCCGTGGCGGACGCACCTGGGAAAGCGGTCTTTTCCCGCCCTCTCGCAGAAGCGTTTTATGCGCAGACCCTCCTCTCCGTCGTTATACCGGCATCGCCAATCTTCCTTCAGGCGGAGGAGATCCTTGAGCAGGAAGTGACAGAAGCGGCTTACGGCAGGAAGTCACCGGCGCGCGCTCTTGCCGATGCCCGGGTGCGACTGCAGCTCGTGGAAACCTCTGCACGGTAGGGTTCCGTCCCTCTCGGACCTATTCACCGAAGAAACGCCGACGATCCCAAGCGGAGACGTACCTGCGCTTTCCTGGAGAACACAGCCGTCCTTTGCGAATCGTGCACTCGGGTACCTCGCGGTACGTTGTGTCGTCGCTCTTCTCTCGAAGCCGAAACAAACAGACGTCCCCGCTCAGTGCGAAGCGAGGGATCTTTGTCGTGAAGGATATGGAGAACCGGTGACCGCACATAAAAATGCCCTGCCATCGGGGGGAATTGATAGCAAGGCATGCAGCATAAAGAGGAAGTGATGGCTTGCGCCATCGAGCGGGAGACGAGGGTCGAACTCGCGACATTCACCTTGGCAAGGTGACGCTCTACCACTGAGCTACTCCCGCTTGACTTATCTTGGGATACGAACATAACACTTGGACGCTTTTTGTCACAAGTTTTTTTTCACTTCCGAGAAACGTTTCGTGATCACCTCTTCGCAGACACTTGCAACTGCATTGATTTCAACAAGATAACCAAGCTCCGCAGACATCGAGGTCACCGTTTTATCCGAGATCCCGCATGGAATGATGTGGTCGAATTCCCCCGTATCGTTGGCGACGTTGAGAGCGAAGCCATGAGACATCACCCATCGCGAGCAGTGCACGCCGATGGCGCAGATCTTCCGTTGATTCCCGATCCACACTCCGGTGAGTCCGTCGATTCGATGGGACTCGATGCCGAAGGTTCGGAGGGTTTCCATGACCGACTCCTCGATCTCCCTCAGGAACCAATGAAGATCCTCTTTGAAGTGGGAAAGATGAAAGAGCGGATAGCCGATGAGTTGACCGGGATTGTGGATGGTGACATCTCCGCCGCGGTTATTGGTAACGACGTCGATGCCGAGCCGGCGAAGCCGATCCATATCCGTGACGATATGACCTTCCTCCGTGGCACGTCCCACGGTTATGACCGTCGGGTGCTGACAGAACACGAGCGTACTCGTCCTTGTTCCCTCTTTGATTTCGCGCACGTACTCGCTTTGCCGGTGCTCGGACTCGGCATAGTCGATCATCCCCCAGTTTTCACATCGTATCATAGTTCACGTTCTCCCGGCTTCCGCCATAAAACACAACAAGCTCTTCGCCGGAATGGTGAAGAGCTTGTTGAAAGCGATCTTGACGTTCGTCTATGTCGGACCCCGTGATCAGTGCGTACCTGACGAGACGGTGTTCTGCGCGGATAGCGCCACCACATCGTTCTCGGTCAGACGGCGTGCACCGACTAGGTGCGAGCTGTAATAATCGCTGTTCAGCGGCGACACCGTCACGCCGAAGCGCGAACTGGAGTGTGCGAACAGATTGTTACCCAAGTAGATACCCACGTGCGAGACGTAGGCATGACGCGCGGTGTGGAAGAACACAAGGTCACCGAACTGCAGGTCTTCGACATTCTTGATTCGCTGACCCACTTCGATCTGACTTTGCGCCGTACGCGGAAGCACGAGGTTCGCACTGGATGCGAAGACCGCACGGACGAATGCCGAGCAATCGATACCTGCGCGTCCCGTACCACCGAAGTGATAACGGGTTCCGAGCCATTCCATGATGGCATTCATCATGTTCTGCTTCGGAATACCGCACGAAAGCGTCAGTTCCTTCTCCTCCGGATCGGCGACGGGGTCCACATAGGACAACCAGAGCATACGGAAATTATCCGCATCGATCTGCGCGTCTTCCTCGTTCTGAAGGTCCGTGATGTCTTCCACTTCCTGAAGCAATTGCTTTTGGACAGACACATCGAGAGCGGGAACGGTCGGGAGTTCCGACTCTTCACCCACACCTGCGAGCATCTGCAGTTCGGGCGATCCCGATTTCAGAAGCTCCAGCGCCTGGTGTTTTCCTACCACGGTGTTACATGCTCTTGACCGACGGTGCTTTCTTTTCGAACCCTTCTTGTAATGAACTCGTTTGCTCGTACCACGAGATGACGGTTTGGATTTTTTCGCAGCCTCGATTTCGACAGACGTGAAAACGACCAATAACGCCACCATCATGGTAAGAAGCGGATTGAGTGAAATCCGTGAAACCATCTTACCTCCAAAGAATAAAAAAATGATTACGCCTGTTCTTGGTCGGGATGATTGAAAGGGCTCTTTCCTTGGGTGCGGACATTCGCCGCAAAACATGAAGACCACTTTTTCATCCCGTGTTATCGGTTCACCGCGATCTCTCTACGGCAACCATAACAACAGGGATTCGGGTTACGACGGAGGGTTGAGTACTGAATACCTTTTTCCTTTCATGAAGGAGTTCAGCGCTCATCTTCCATCCTCACCCTTACTGTCCACCGAGCGAACGTGTTTTTCGCACACGTTCCAAAACCAAGCGATCCGACCCATCAATAGGCAAACCAGTGATGCTTGGCTGTACCAACCGTTGAATAACGGGATAGTACAGGAAAATCCACGGGGAATCCTCCAGTACCTGTCTCTCGAGCTCATGAACCCAGCGATACCGCTGTTCCGATGAGACCGGAGACGATGCGATCAACCCGTACAGTGAGTCGACCGACGCTCTACCATAGTGTGTGGTGTTCGGACCACGCGGAGAGAGAAAGTCCGTCGCAAAAAGCGCGAGGAAGTTCTCCGGATCCGAGTAATCCGCAATCCAACTCGTCCGCCAAAGCGCAAGCTTCGACGCACTGACCATTTCCAAATGCTGTGGAAAGTCCACTTGCTTGAGGTTGACCGTCACCCCAATCTCCTTCCACATCTGTTGTATCGCCTCTCCTACCGAAACAGTCCGGGCACTGTTGCCCATCTGCAAGGTCAAAGGAGGCAATCCGATTCCACCGGGATACCCGGCTTCTGCCAACAACGCTCGCGCACGGTCAGGATCATACCCGTACCCCTTGACATCCCGGGAAAACCCCGGCATGCCCGGTGGTATCACTCCATAGTGAGCCGGGACGCCTTTACCATGCAAGACATAACGGACGATTCGTTCACGATCGATGGCATGATTCAATGCTCGCCGGACAAGCACCGAACGGGATAACGGAGAACGTTTACCGGTCTCGCACAAGGTATCCAGAAGGATACCGTAGTACTCGATGGACTCAGCACATACCTGCTGCAATCCGTACGAAGCAAAGGCCCTTTGTAAGGTTCCATCACTCTGTACCACCGCAGTCGCAATAGACGGGTCGAGAGACGCAAGAACATCCAATCTGCCCTTGCGGAACTCCATGAACTCCGTCTTCGTATCCCGTATGAACGAGATACGTACGTGACTCAAATACGGCAACTGCCTGCCCGATCCGTCTTTTTTGAAATACCGCTCGTTGCGTTGCAAGACCAATTCTATATCCGGGGTCCAATATTCCATTCGAAACGGCCCTGTCCCGACCGGATGCCGACTGAATTCCTCACCGTAGTACTCCACCGCCTCGCGCGGAACAATCCACGCATAGGGCATAGTGAGCAACTGCAGAAAAGGCGCAAACGGCTTGTCGAGTTCTATCTCGATGAGAGAATCACCCTTGCAACGAATGCCTTCACAGGAGAGCGGTCGCCCGCTTCTGGTCTTTAGGATGTATTCCTCAGCACCTTTGATGCGCTTTTGAAACACCCACAGACCCGGCGACTTCGTTCGCACGTCGAGCAGTCGAAGAATCGAATACTCCACGTCCGCCGCCGTCACCGCTCGCGTCCCTTTCTCGCCGAAACAGGGATCCTCATGAAACATCACGTCCCGCCGCAGATGAAACACCCACCGCGTTCCGCGAGGATCGCATTCCCAGGATTCGGCAATACAAGGAACGACTTGAAGGTCCGAGTCCCGCTCCACCAACCCGTTATAGAGTTGTGTTCCGGCCCAGATCGCCGCTTGATATCCCGCTCGCGCAGGGTCAAGTGACGTTATGCCATTCGATTCGTTATACGAAAACGTCGTTTCCGATTGCTGCGCTTGTTCGTGAGAACACGAAGAAAGCACTGCAAGAAAACACACGATGATAACCAACATAGACGATGTCAAAGAACAACGATGAGCTCCATACCCTTGCCATAGACGAGCGTAATGTGCAAGTAATCTGACACTACTGGGTGGAGACATCGCATAAAAATCGGAAAAAGTGCGGACCTGACCAATGAAAAATCGGTCATGAAGTGCGGAAGTCTAAGGAATTGAGGGATTTACCCGAAAAGTTTTCCCCAAGCAGGCGAGAGGAAGGGATTTTTTCTCGCGGCAGAAAAACCTAGGCGACGTGCAGGTGCAAAGTCACATATCCCACGAGTCTGGCATCGATGCTGTCGCCCGAGTCGATCTTCGCAACCCCTTCGGGCGTACCCGTGAATATACAGTCGCCGCGACGCAGACCGAACACGCCGGCCACATAGGCGACGAGCTCCCCTACGCTTCGTTCCATGGTAGCCACCCGACCGTGTTGACGGGATATCCCGTTCACCGTCAGGTCCAGCTCAAGATCCGCGGGATCGCTAACGAGACCGACGGGAACGACGGGTGAAATCGGAGCGCTGCCACGGAAAGACTTACTCACGGACCATGGTTCGCCTTTGGCTTTCGCGGCCGACTGGATATCCCGAAGGGTGAGGTCCACACCAACCGCGTACCCGGCGATGTGCGCCAGCGCTTCCTCGGGAGTGCAGCCCTCGGTATCGGACCCAATGACGACGACGAGCTCAACCTCATGATGGACATTGCCGGAGAAGGTCGGCAGGTGCAGCGTCGACCCGTCGGCCACATAGGCGTTCGGCGGCTTGATGAACACGAGCGGCGCTTCCGGAAGCGGCGCGTTCATCTCACGGGCATGCGCCGCGTAATTCCTTCCTATGCAATACATCGTCCCCACAGGTATACGCTCACCCGTCGTCAGAATGAACTCTCGCTCCGTCATCGTTTCCTCTTTCATCGATTGTTCGTCGTTACTTTCCGTGAAGGTCCGCGCACGTGGCGCTTGCTTCCCCGCGCGTCCGGTCCCGACATCCTTGTCTCGTCCCGTGTCACACATCCCTTGTTTCGGTGAAACCGAAACCGGATAGCCTTTACACCGGCTTGAATTGCTCGAACCCTTGAGCACAGGAATTGCACGTGTAGAGGGCCCTGCAGAGGGTGGGACCGAAGGGTGAAACGAGCCTGGTGTTCGCGCTTCCGCAGAAGGGGCACTCGGCATTAAGCATGATCTCGGGTTCGAAATCCCCCTCGAAGCGCATGGGCAAGGCGAGTCCGTGCTTGTGCAGGGCTTCGCGACCACGATCCGTTACGAGATTGCTGGACCACGGCGTCGTGTAATCCACGGTCACCCGGACATCAGCGAACGACAACAGGCTCACCCGTTCGTGAATCTCCTTCCGCATGTGATCGAGCGCCGGGCACCCGACAAAGGTGGGCGTCATGGTGACGGATACGCTCCGCGCGGCTTCATCGATATGGACCTTCGTGATAATGCCGAGATCGACGACCGATATCAGCGGGATCTCCGGATCCTTGACCTCGTGCAGCGCGGTCAGGACATCGTCTTTCGACGGCAGGATGCGTGGTGATTCTTCTACCATGTCGCCGTGGGGTCGATACGATACACCTCGGTCATTTCCGCAATGAGCGGTGCCAGTGCGTCGGTGTGATAGCCGCGACGTCCGCCATAATGCGCCGTCACGTCCGCTACCTCCGGGACACTCAGCGACGCCTCGGCGAAAACCTTCGCTACCTCTTCCATCCACGCTTCCTGCAGTTCGACCTCGCCGGCAAAAATGCCCTCGGCTCGGAGCACGTCCTCATGCGCCGACGGCTCGAAGATGGAGAATGCCATGGGATAGCAGTGGTTGGCCGCCGATTGCATGCGCAACCGACTCTCCTCATTGCCCTGCGCCCCAAGCACCTGCACCCACGTGCGCGCGTGCAACGTGTGGTACTTTATCTCGCCCCGGATCTTCCGAGCCAGTTGTGCCAAAGGTTCCACCGATGAGCGTTCGAGGAAACCATAGCGCAGACGTTCCGCGGTGTCGAAAAGGAAGTGCCGCATGAGGGCCACGGCGTAATCGATGGTTTCGAATTCCACGAAGTGACAACACAGGAACTCCTTCTCATCGCGCATGAAGGCGGCGGTATCAGGATCGGGTCCGCCGAGCGACTGAAGGAAGGCATACAGCGATTGCGCATGACCGAACTTATCCTGGGCGGTCGAGGAAAAGGCGATATCTTCTTCCAGCGTCGGTGCCAGACCGGTCCATTCAGCATTACGGTGACCGTAGATGAGTGCATCATCGGCCATTCGCATGGCCAGGTTCCGGATCGCTTCGTCTTTCATACACCTGCCTCCGTGGGAGTGGTCGGTGCACCGGACTGCTCTGCGGCTTCTTTACGTGCTTTCTTGAACGCGTTGATCTTCTGCATCACCTTATAACCGCTGGCCTCACGGAAGTCCTTCTCCGGTGTCGTCGTAAAGAAATCCGCGTCATCCGGTGATATGGAGACGATGTCCTCGGTCTTCACCACCCACATGTTGACGGTCTGGGAACGACGCCCGAACTGCTCCTTGGCAAAGAGGACGGCGACAGCGTGCGAGGGCGCATGAACGGAGCCGACGTGCACATGCCTGGCGCCGGTCTTGGCTTGATGGAACACTTCGAAGGTCTCCAAATGCTCCAGGGGAGCGGTGGGAGTGAATGCCTGCTCGGCCGGATCGCTGGGAAGTCCAAGACGGTTCACCCGCGGATCGAGGGATTGTAAGGGTTGTGAGTCGCTCATGATAAGGGAGAATGACGTGTTGCTGTGTTGTTTATTACCGTCGGGTCAGGAACCATCCTTCACACGCGCACATCCTCGAGGATGCTCCGCTCCACGGTGATCGAAGAACCGTACTTGGCATTGTGAGCGGCTTGAAGGACCGGCGCGAAGTCCGACCGGTACTGCTCGATCTTCTCCCACGACTCCGCCCTGTAGCGGATGGAATACTGGACCGTCTGCTCCGGGTGCGGCTTCACGACCCGCTGCAGCGAATACTCGGTGAACATCTCCGTGCCCATGACGTCGCGGATATGCTCCTCAAGCATCCAGTCCCGCCACTCATGCTCGATGTCCTCCGGCACGGTGCATACAACCTGATAGGTAATCATGCGGGAAAATACGAGTCATTCGGCAAAGATGACGTCGTCACGGATATCCCAACGACCAACCCTCGGCCCCGCCGTCGTTTCTGACTGGAGGGCTTACGACCAAACGACAGCACCGGAAAGGGATCCCGCCGTCGCCGTCGTGGTCTGTGCGACCGGTTGCGCGACCCGGTCGGTGGATTCGGCAGTTCGGACATCCGTCACACCTTGGTGATTCTCTATTGCGTCCTCCACGCGCACGCCATTCCACGCTCGAACATACGCCGGCATGTCGGGTGTCACTCGTATCACAGGGGTGATCAACTCACGGCGATGGACATTCTCATAGAAGACTCTCGCGATGCTTTGCGAAGCATCGTCGAAGGCGAGAGGACGTTCAATACCGACCATGGACGGTGCATCGATATCGGACTCTTCATCGAGAAGGAACCCGATCACGTCCGGCAAAAGCATCTCCGTGAGGAGACTCCTCAAGCAATCTCGCTTACATGGCGGGGATTGCCAGTAGCACGCCGTGCATGCATGACCCACATTCCGCACTCCAAGGACTCGACGCTTCGAGGTATCAACAACGAGCTCTCGACGCGTTATGCTTTCGATCATAAGGGTTGGCTTACGCCACAGATTGTGTGCCACGTGGAGAAAAGAGCTGTCAATCATGATCGCCTTATCACAAATGCTCACAGCAGCGAGATGATCACGCAACCCCCACCCGCTGACCTCGGCACATTCCATGAAACGTTCGTGAGAGATTCCGAGGAGCGACGTCCCCACGTTGACGATGCAGAGGGAAGGCATACACTCCAGGAGACGTATCGTCAATTCCCTCCCGTGAGGATAGGATCGCTGAGCATCCGTATTCGTCTCGAACTGCGTGCACACGATCATCCGCGTCGTGAGGGAGTTCCACTTTTGATCGATGACGTCATGCACTCTTCGTAACTCCTCCTCTGTGGACGCATATGCAAGATCCTTCGAGCGCATACGCACCCCTGCAATGTTCCCGAGAATATCGTAGAGATGGATACCGTGATAATATTCGGGAAACCGGTCGACGATGAAATTGTACTCAACCACTTCATCGGCTACCGCTTCCGCTGCAAGCTCCTCAGCCGAGCCTCTGCGGTACAGACGACGTACGTACGGCAGTGTTCGGTATAAATCCAGGATGTGCGGCGGTGCAGAGACATCGATAGCGATATCCGGGTGTGCCGTCTGTAATTCTCGTATCACGGCGGTCGTGATCAACGAGTCACCCACGGCGGTCGAGCTCTTGATAAGAACACTCTTGGCAGTGCGGTACGACCTGTCGGTGAACACGGGATGGAAAGATGTAAGGGCGGAATCACCCACGCGACGCGGATTCTCCGTCGTCCTGCACTCAACTTTGCTGACCTGGAACGAATGACGAGCATCCTGACGGATGTCGCGATCGCGCGCGGCATCAACCAGCGCCACATCTGCGTCGTCCGCCGTATCGACTCTTCGCAGGTCGGCAAAACGATGATACACATGTCGATGCCGATGGTTCTCTATTCCCTCAAGATCATAACCTCGTAGCGGCGTACAGTGTATGCACGACGCCCCACCGAAAGCCGCAATGACCAACTCCGGACAATCGCTGCTCACGAATACATCGGCAGAGGAGATCAGCGCTCTCTGCTCTCTCCTCGACGCTCCTCGCATGTCGCGCGCGCCCTCCGGTGCCGGATAGGCGGACGCCAACTCGGGGTCGCCGGTGATGACGACCTCCGTCTCGAAGGAAGTACATACGGACATGATGCGCTCCCACCAACGCGGATTGATGATGGGTCGTTCCGAACGATGAACCGGCACGCAGATGTTGTGTGCATGGACGACGATGCGCTTAGTCGCACGCTCTCTTTCCGGCGATACGGCGGTGATCGGGAGCAGCTTCATGGTCGGAGCAAAGCTCTGACGCTCGGGATCGGTGAACAGCCCGGCATACTCCGCATCAAATGCTGTGAATCCCATACCACGACAGGAAGGAAGCGATTTCGCTACGGATACGAGCGCTTGTCGGTTCTGGACGGACTCCGGATACGGTACGAGAGAGACCGATTCGACGTCATCGATACGTCGAAGAAAATCCATGCACTCGTCCTCCTCCGGCGTACACAGCAGAACGTGTCGTCGTGCTGAACGTTCCGCCGCCGCAGATACGGCCAACATCGCATCATCCAGCCCACCCACGACGAGAAGGAATGGTGGGAGAGCCGCTATCGTCCCGATGAACAGGTCACGCTTTTCCGTCGATGTGTACAGATCATCGAAGAGCGCTGCCGGGAGTCGGTGCGTCGTGAGACCTCGCCTATCGGGTCTTGCTTCCGTCGCTCTTTCTCCGCGACAATCATTGTCTGCGCCGTCTATCATCATACCTGATGTCGCCTCCATGCCAACCTCCGTGGTGTATCTTTCGTTCGAGTCTCGTCAACCCGATGCGTCGTATTCCGTCGTCGGAATTCGAGCCGCACCGCGCCGCTTCGTTCATCAAATCGTTCGTCATCCGCACAAAACAAACCGACGTGACAGCTCATAAGTGCAATATCCATGCCACTCGGTCCGGCACGTGACCTATGCCGTATCGAAGCGATGAGATTCTCCGGATCGAAAGACAAAAAAGCCCCGGCGCAGGCCGAGGCTACTGACTACTGATGGTGAGGAGACCACGCGCAACCTTCGCGTGATGACAGAGCTATCGAATGATCGAAAGAGGCTGCACGAAGCGCCGCGCACCTTGCTGAACGACCATCGTGTACACTCCCGACGGCAGATGTTGAACAGATATGCTTTTGTCACCGCCAAGCCAGGAATCGCTCGTCACCGTGCGCCCCTGCATGTCGATCATAAGAAACTCAACCGTGCCTGTAGCATCGCCCGGAGGACGTATGGCGACAACG
This sequence comes from Kapaibacterium sp. (SeqCode), assembly GCA_040398805.1. Lineage (GTDB taxonomy): Bacteria > Bacteroidota > Ignavibacteria > Kapaibacteriales > NICIL-2 > JBBATK01. Next base: position 652,970 of record JBBATK010000001.1, read on the forward strand.
TCGCTGGCAGGTGAAGGATAGACGAAGACCGCCTTCTCTGCATCCGCTACGGATGAAACCGGATTCTTTCCTACGCCGGTCAAGAGCACGGTATCGGTTCCAATGGACGTCACGACCGTCACATACATGGTACGGCGTCCGGTCTTCGTCGGCTCGAAGGTCAGATCGAGCTCGATGCATGAATCGGGTCCGACCGTTGGCGGCGGCATCGACGTCGAGAAGAACTCCGTCGTATCACCCGAGTAGATGAAGTTCACAAGAGTGATTCTCTCCTTCGTCGTATTGCACCAACTCACTACTGTATCCCTCGCTGCACCGATTTCGAGAGAGTCGGCGAAGATCACCGATTCCGGACGCAGCACACGAGACACGCTCGTTGCCGAACACGTAACGACCGGCTCGTTGCCCGCGTTGCTCTTCACCGTCACCGTCGCCGTCAATGCACCCACCTTGGCGAACGAGCAACGTACAGGGACGGACTTGACGCCCGGGGGCAGACGCAATGCTTTCGTTTCGATGGTGAATTCCGATGCGTCGACACCGCCGACAACCATGTCCGTCACGTCGATCGTATCCTTACTTGCATTCGTAAGATTCATCATCATCGACTTGGTAGTACCCACTTTCATCGTGCCGAAGGTCAACACGGACGAGACGACGATTTCCGGCTTGGCGACATCGCTCACCGAGAGAACGGCGGATGTCGACGTGACGCTACCGCACTCGTTGCTGACAACGACCGTGTATGTCCCGGCATCCGTCTTCGCCGCGGACCCGATAGTGTAGGTGGATTGTGTCTGCCCCGCTATCGCATTGCCGTCTTTTTTCCATTGATACGTCGAACCCGCGCCGCTTGCTGTGACCGTGAACTCCACGGCACTACCCACACCAACGGTCCTGGATTGCGGTTGCGCCGTAATGAGGGGCTTCGTCTTCACGATAAGAGCCGCCGTCGATGACGACGTCGTCGCACTGCACACAGGCGAGAACGCGCGGAGCTGATAGGTACCGGCATCGGAGGCTTGCAACGAAGCGATATTCAATGTCTGTGTGTTCACACCGGTCACGCGCGCACTGGCATTCACCACCACGCCGTCCTTCAACCACTCAAAGCTCAACCCGCTCGCATTGACGACCGATGCAGCCATGGTGGCCGCCGTTCCCTCGCATTGGCTCGCATCCTTGGGTTGGGTCGAGAACACCGGTGTGGATGAAACCGACACCGCAGCCGCAGTCGAATTCACCGGCGTACCGCATGTTCCCGTGACCGTACACCCATACGATCCCGCATCGGCTGTCGCAGCCATGGGGATATTCAACGTCGAGCGTGTCGCACCGGGAATATCCGTGCCTCCCTTTTTCCACTGGTACTGCAAAGCGGAGCCAGAGGCGACGACGCTGAGGTTGACGGGACTTCCCTCGCAGACGTTCGCTGCGACGGGTTGTGTGGTGATAGCGGTTGCAGGATCGATGCTGAGCGTTACCGCCACTGTCGTTGCCGGACTACCGCACGATGACGATACCACGCAGTCATAGGAACCCGCTTGAGTTGTCTGGACATTGGCCAGCGTAAGAAGAGCGGATGTGGCTCCCGGAAGATTGTTTCCATCCTTCCGCCACTGATAACTCAGCGACGCTCCCGATGCCACGACGGAGTAGGTCACCGTGGCTCCCTGACAGGCACTGCGGGACGCAGGAGACGGTTGGGTGACAATGCTTAATCCCGAGGTGATGGTGAAGTCCGACGTCATTGCCGACACCAAGCTGGCATCCGCAGCATCCACGACCCGTACTCTATACGTAGTTCCTGCTGTCGTCGACGCGGGAATGGTGTAATTGAACGAGTTCGACCCGTTATTCGACGTCGGCGAAGCGATGGTTGAATAGTTCGCGCCTCCATCTGATGACAACTGGATATTGACCGTCGAGACACCATAGGACGTCCATTGGATGGGAAGCGTTCCACCGGAGCAATAGGTCGATCCCCCGGTAGGACCGGTAAGAGTGACTCCCTTGACGATGATGGTCTGCGTAGAGGTTCTGTGATCTCCGGACGAACCGCTTTGCGTGGCATTACCCGCTACGCGGATGGTATAGAGTCCGGGCGTCGTTGGTGCATTCAATGTGAATTGCCATGTCGCTTGGCCACCACTGATCGTCTTGGCACCGGAGTGGGTCATTTCATTTCCTGACAACTGGGCTCCCTGACCACTTACCACTGCCAGACCCGAGATCTGATTGTTCGACGAGTTGACGAAATCCATGTTGAACCCCGCACGCGGCCGTGATGAATTCTGGACTACCAAGGTCAGCGAGTTCGTCGAGCCCGCATTGACGGTCATGGGACCCGAGAAACTGATCGAAGTGTTCGTCGGTGTGCCGTTATGACAACTGCACCCGGTTACCGTGCGTCCCGTGATGCCGCCGCTGGAGGCTTTGCCCGTCGGAGCTACGGAACTCAGAAGAACGAATGCGACTACGCTCGAAAACAGAAGTCGTAGAGATGATTTCATAGAGTGTTGATGTAATGAGTTGATAGATTCAGAAATTTATTTATGATGAAAATGATGCGTCGGGGGTCATGGACGTCAGAAACTCAAGGTCAGGATATTCGTCGATCCGTTGAACGTCGTCGGAATGATGGTGAGTCCGCCCGAGGGCGACGAACCGCCGGGTCCCTTGGTCTGCACTCCCGTGCTGAAACTGAACTCCGCACCATGCCCGCAGTTGTTGTCTTCGTAATAGCATGTCAGCGGACCGCCAGATGTCGTCGGAGGGGATATCTCGCACCCTTGATGGTTGCACACGGCCGATACCGCAAGAAACGCCGTGGTCGATACACGGGTGATGATGACCGGCTTGCCGAAGTTATAGCCACTGAAGACGGTCTTGACCGCCCCACCGACGTTCTTGAGCTCACTGTACGAAGCGATGCTTATATCCACGTTTCCGTTCTGCGCGACCAGTTTGCTCTCGTCCTTCTCACATGAATTGAGCACCGCCGCCATCGACGTTGCACATACCGTTATGCCGAGCATGGCTCCTGCGCGCAGCAGAAAGTGACGCCTCTGCTCTTGAGTGGAATCGTTCATACCCGTGTACCTCCGCTGTATCTGAATGTTCTGTGTGGACGAACGTGCTAGTGGTCTGCCGATGTTCCGAAAAGTTGCGCATTGATGGTGATGGACTCGCCCACCTTCGTTCCAACGATGTTCCCCTTACCCTTCACGCCATGAGCTTTCAACGGAACGGAAAACTCGGCATTCACAAGAACAAGATCACCGCTTGCGATACCGCGCGTCTGCGCCGATTCGTTCAAGTAGGTGATCTTCACCTTCGCATCCAGGGGCTTGGATACGCCATGCAGGAAGAATTCGCCCTTTGCCGTACCGTTCACTACCGTCCTACCTGGCGTGGAATTGTCGGTCTTTTCTACGACCACCGACTTCAGGTTGTAGGTGATGTTCTTGTACGCATCGGCATCCAGCCAGTCGGTGTCGTACATATGACTGTCGCGAGAAGAACTACCCGTGACCATGCTGCGCACGGGTACGGTGAACGAACCGGAAGTGGCTCCGACATTCTGCAAATCGATGGAGAACGTGCCGGAAATCTCCTTCGCCGTCCCTACGATCTTTTCGAGCGGCGCATCGCTCACAAAGCGGACTTCGTTCTTGTATTTCTCGGTATTTCCGAGAATGACGGTTTTCGGTCCGGCAGAGACGACCGTGGTGCCGATGAATAACGTGGCGACAAGCGCAAGGGTAGGTGTTTTCATAAAGAATACGATGATAGATGGATGTTTCTCGGGAAAGACTGTCTGTAAAAAAGGTGTCAGGTACGACTCGTGATACTCATGCTCATCAATCTCGAAGTCCCTTCTTCCTTCGACTGCGCACCTGCAAGGAGCCGACGAGCACGAGCGCACCACCGAATCCGCAGATGGGCAATGCACCGAACGGAAACGCGCTGTCGAGCAACCCCAGCCAGTACCCCTGCTCTGTCGTCGTGGATTCCACTGCAGTGCCGAACAACGGATCCACCGTCGATGTCACGGTGATTTTGGATGTCTTCGTGTAATACACCGTATCGCCGTATCTCTGACAATCGTAGCCCCAACGTCCGAGTGCGACGACGATGATAAGAAACCCGAGGACACGGAGGATGTTCGCCATAAATCGAAAGAAGTTCGTTTGCCAGAAAGACGCGGTATCGTACCCGCTATTGCTAGTAATAGAAATGCAGTTGAACCATCCAGCGCGTGCGAAGGAACTCATCGGTTTCGATGATGCGGTATTCCGGCCTGAGTTCCACGCTTGGGAACACGAGGATTTTCGATCCGATGACGTACTGGGTGCAGTAGGCCGATTGCGCCGTGCCCTTCACGACGTTCTTCGTCGTTCCGTTTTCCGCGCGGAGATACAGATAGAGCGGGTCGAACGGACGGTAGAAGATCTCCGATGAAACCGCGCGGACCTGTCGGGCGTCCCTATTCCCTTGCATCATCGATTCCACCAGCAATCCTACCTTATCCTGCCACCCCACGCCAACGAACGTGTTGATCATCGTGAAATCTCCGCACGACAGCAACGAGGCACCTGCGTAGGTATTCACTTGATCTTCGAAGAACCTCGGCGTGAAGGCCAAACGGGCATTGAGTAAGGGCGTACCCGCGCTGGAAATCATGGAACGAGACACACCAAGACTGTCGGCCGTATAGACATCCGCGAGGTTGCGCGAGGAGAACACACCAGCTGATACATCCAGCCACAACGGCGCATTGTACCGGACCTCCGCCCCAAACTCCGCATAATACGGCGCGATGATCGGCGATGGTGTCGCATCCGGCTCCTGACGAACGAGCATGGTATGATCGTCGAAGTTCACCCCGATGGAGGGTTGGAAAAATCCTACGCGAAGCGACGGAAGTTCGAGAGACGGCTGCATGATCGCAGACGCCGCCCATGATTGCTGTCCGGGATAGATCGTCCGACCGGCATTGAACTGTCCCTCCATCATCAACCACGGCGT
>JBBATK010000002.1:0-24281 GCA_040398805.1 Kapaibacterium sp. (SeqCode)
CACCGGCAGCGTTCATGGTCGCACCGCATCCCGCTCATGAAACACTCACCGTGATTACGCGCATGGACATCGACCGCATGGAGCTGTACTCCCCGCTCGGCGCCTGCCTGCGTTCCGCCATGGGCACAACCCCCATGGACATCCGCGACATCCCTCCGGGAGTCTATATCCTTCGCGCGCAGAGCGCAGGCGGATATGTGATGCGGCGCGTGGTGGTGTGGTGAGGTGGGGGGTACCTCTCACATCCGTTGAATAGAGGTTTCCTTCTTTCCAATCCGAGTAGCCTGTGGAAACTTCCATGGGATTCAACCACGCATGGGTGGGGCTGGTGTTCACGTACTGCAAGACCTTGAGGACTGGCTCCGTGAGGAGACCTTTCCGTCGCTTCATTACTTGCATTGGAGGCCGACTCGTCAGTATCGGCAAGACATCAGGACGAGTCTCGTCTCATCGCCGTTCCCTTTTTTCCATGGCGAGCCGGAGGACACGGCACGTCGGTATGTTCCTCTCAGTACGGTCCGACGAGTACGGCCACGATGACATACTTCGCGATACCGTCGATTGTCACGAGGCAATCCGAATAGTTCGTCGAGTTCCCTTGGTAGACCTTCCTTCCGTCGACGGTCAACAGACAGTCGCTGTAGTTCGTCGAGTTACCCTTGTAGATCTTCCCGTTGGCGATGGTATAAAGACAGTCCGAGTAGTTCGTGGAATTGCCTTTGTAGATCTTGTCGCCGGATACCGTGTACAGACAATCCGAGTAGTTCGTCGAGTTGCCCTGGTAGATCTTCGAGCCGTTGATCGTATAGAGGCAGTCCGAGTAGTTCGTCGAATTGCTCTTGTAGATCTTATCACCGCTCTGCGTATACAGGCAGTCGCTGTAGTTCACCGAGTTGCCTTTGTAGTATTTGGTTTGTGCGGATAAAGGGATTGTAAAAAGCAGTACGATGCAGATAGCAAGGAGAGATCTCATGAGCGTATGTCGTGGTTTGTGGGAAAAGTGTTGTCGTTGTCCGGACTCGTAGTCCGCAGACGTGCAGGACCCACGGGCATTTTCGTGAGGTTCCGCCGAAACGATGGTTATCGATTCACGTAGATGATATTCCAATCACCCTCATCGTCGGTCATCACCCTGACCAGTTTATTCCCGTTCGACGCATACTGCTCGATGACGGGCTTATAATAGCTGCGAAACACCGACTTGTTCATTTGAGTCGCGATGATCTCGGTCACCTGATTCTCGCGACCGCATGCGAACCAGACACCGAACACCTCGAGCATGACTTCGGGGACGCTCAGGCCGTACATTCTGGGGTACGGTCCCGGTAGATACGACGCCTTGCTATTCCCATCCATGCCACGGGAAGCGAACGCCGACAAGATCGGTGCACAACCGCGGACACCATCAGGAGGCGGTGGAATGATATTACGTTCAATGGTCCCGCCTCTTGTTCCGGATGCTCGATGGCTTCGGAATCTTCGGTGTCGCCACATTCTCTCGATGTCTACCCAAGGCACTCCATGCTTAATAGCCTTGTGGACTTCATATTCAAATTCATCAAAATCATCTCCGGCAAGCGACATCCAAATCATGTCCACATCATTGAACCAATCAGGAAGCAAGATTGCACGGTTGTCACCATCCCCACGCTCTTCCCGTCGATGTCGCCGATAGACCTCCCTCAATCTTTCCTTCGTTCTCTCGACCGACTGTACATGCCGTGCAAGATGCTCTATACCCTCCGCCGCACCGCGGTCTGCTAGTGATCGAACCATTTCATCGAATGTCATAATGCCTCCGGTGAATCGAATATTGGTTTATGTGAGTGAATCTACTCCCACCCCCCGCATCCCCCCAATGCGACTTTCATGGTATGCGTGCCAAGGACCGACGGAATTGAAGGAGAGTGGCTTCTGCCGTGGGCCAGGTTCGATGGAGGAGGGTTTCGGGGAGTCCCACGGAGCGCAGTACCTCGAAGCTGGGTTTCGCAGATGCTTTGCGCGCGGCGACGATCTTCGCTCGGTCTCCAGCACGCAGGAGACAGTCATCGGTGCGTAGCACATCAGGAATCACTCCTTGGCCCTGAATGCGAACGCCATCCCGCGGCCACACCTCGCCGATGGTATACCAGACCTGGATGCCGCGAAAACTCTCTTTGGTCTGGACGATGGCTTTGCCGTAGGTGGTGTCGCCGATGATGGTGACGTTCCGACGTCCTTTGAGGGCACCGGCAACGAGTTCTGCGGTCGATGCCGTCCGGGAATCCACCAGGACGAAGAGGTGCTTGCCGGAAGCGAACGGACCGTTCATATCGGCTTGCATCACCTTCGATTCCTCGCGGGTGGAAAAGATGCAGACGGTATCGTTCGTGTGCAGGAACATCTTCGCTACGTCCAATCCTTCGTGGTAGTTACCGCCGCCGTTCCCGCGCAGGTCGAGGACGACCGTATCAGGAGCGTTTCCGCTCTCCGCTACGCGCCATAACTCGTGCGGCAGATATCGAGGGAAACCGCAGAGGAGTATGGACAGACATCGTTCCGATCGGGCGACATCGAGGTCCGAAATGACGACAGGCGATCTCAGCATGTGGAGGGTATCCAGGAAGCCCCCGTTCGTCACCACCATGTGAACGGAGTCCCGAATAGGCACTGCAGCGAAAACAGAACTGGCACTCTGAAGATTCCTGCCGACAGGGCGCCCGTTGATGGAAACAATGGTATCACCGACGCACAGACCGGCATAGAAGGCGGACGAAAACAGACTCACCATGACGACTTTCGGAAGCCCGAGTAGATACGTGAGCCCGAATCTCATCGTGGGTTCATCATTCCGGACAGCGTCCGGCCAGAGTCCTGCGTCCTCTCTATAGTCCCCGCCTTCATACCTCGTGAAAAGGTCGAAGACATGACAAACCTTCTCCCATGGCATGGTCATAAGCGAATCGGGGAAGGCCGGATAGTAATTGTCCCGAAGGAACAGCTTGAGATCATAGCGAAGCTCGCGGGGAAAGGACCGCATGTTGTTTTCATCGCCTTTCGACAGCCTCGCCCTTTGGGCATCGCTCCGCATCACGCCGGTAAGAAAGAGAATGAGGATAACGAATGTCGCTTTCATGACGCCTCCGGAAGTTGAAGAAATGTGATTGGTCACGGTCATGGAACAGCAGCGTCTCTGCCCATTCATCCCTTGGGCTCCCCCTCGTCGTCCGGGGACTCATGATCCTCCTTGTCGTCGGCATCCTCTGCGGCTTTCGCCTCGTTCGCCTCGATTTCCGCAACGAGGTCCCTGCACATACGATGGATCCACATGGCGTCCACGTATGCGAACAGCATATCGATGCTGAGCACTCCGTTCACCACGCAGTTGTCTAGGACCAGGTTCGTCAGCCACTCGGAATTCAACGCGTGTCCACGCGTGATGATGAAGTCCTCCATCTGCTCGATACGAGAGACGAGTTCGTCATACGGCATGAACACGTACTCGAGCCGCGGGATGACTTCCTCGATGTCAGCCACTCGTGGAAAGAGCTCGAAAAGTACCTGGTGGAGTGCCACATCGTCCAATTCCGCAATGGACGACGTGAGCTGCTCACCGGTTTCGGGACGGTAGATCGGTTTCATGGTCTTCCTCCTACATGGTGGAATAATTATATCGGTCATGGGGCGGACCCGACAGGACATCACCAACGTCAGGGAGACGTTCAGGAGCAAGGCGACGATAATCGGTTGCGGGCGCTGTTACGCAGAGGATACGCCGGACACGAATGCGGCAGAGGAACGCCGCTCACACTTCACGATGAACAGGAGGCACGCCACGTTCGCGGCGCGCAGGAAGGGACGATATGGGACACACGAAGGGGCAAGGGTGTTCTCTATCAATAAAGACACTTCGGGGGAGTTTATACGCGGCAGACGCATAATGGTCCGCTTCGGTTGACAGCGGAGTCGACATATCCCATGAACTTCACATTAATGTCGATCACGTGGGTCGCGGCCGACCGAATAACTTGAGGGCGACCTCGAACGACAGCCATCCTGCATTGAGCGTTCGCAACAGACCCGGCGGTCTTGTTCCATCACATATTTCACTCAGTACCAATGAAAGCAATGCCCAGCATCGATACTTCTGTCAATAATATGCAAGCACCTTTGGGCCTGAGCAAACGAGAGTACTTCGCCGCTATGGCACTTCAGGGGATACTTGCATGGAGCGGGAACAAACCGTACCCGATAGAGAACGATACCAATATCGCTCGATGGTCCGAGCTCGCATTTCGTTATGCAGATGAGTGTTTACATCTATCTGCCGCGTCTGATTCCAGTGGAGAGTCGACAGTGACCCTTCATTCGTAGTTTCTTCTGAAGACCAATTCTCAAACAATAGCAAACATCTTCGATCTCTATGCTTCAGCAAACAACGTGCAAAAAGTGCAACGAGCCCGTCGGTGCATTGGAATACGGCGGCTATTACTCCTGCCGGAACCCGAACATGGACTGCATACTCTCCCACTATTGTGAGACATGCGCACGTCGGCTTAATTACACCTGTTCCGATTGCGGAGGACGCATTGTCTGCGTGGACAATACTCCCCCGGGAGGATATAAACACAAGGGGAACGACCTCCTATTATAATACGAGTTGTATTCTGTGCATTCCATGGTATCGTGGCTGCGTGAACACTCGACAACCGTTCAATAGCGAAGGACAACGAGAATCGAAAGGGAAGCGTGCACATAGCGCAAGCCTGTTTCAGCAGCCTTACGGCAAACAATCTCACCACGCCCTCTTTGGCAGTCTGGTAATGACGGTCGAACAGCTCTCGCCCATCGGTCGAGTCACGAGCATCGATGTACCGTAAAATCACTGCGTCCGGTCGATGACGACGTTTCCCTAGGGGTCTGTGGTCTCGATTTTCAAATCATGCTTCCGTGTGCGACTCTGCCTTTCAACTCCGTACGCAGTTCCACTGAAGTTGTCTCTTGGACTCATCACTTCGTCGTTCTTTGGGCAGAGGAGCCCGCCTCGATTCTCCCAACCTCTAGAGCTCGCCGGTATCCTACCACTCCGCTAAGGTCGGCGCTCGACATCGCTCGAAGACCTCGCGGGGAGAGCGGTGACCACTATCGTTTACGCACTGTTCTCAAGCCCTCACCCCGACCCTCTCCCAGAGGGAGAGGGGTTCGTCTCAGTGTCCTTTGGATGTCTCATCTGTCGCCTCCCCTCCCCCTCACCTCCACACCCAGAAGTTCTTGATCACACACGTGTCGGTCTTCATAAGGCGGTTGCGGTCTGCCATGTAGCGGACAACCCAGATACGGTCCTTCATGATGACCATCTTGTCGTACCGTGTATCGAAGAAAAAGTTCCTCGATTTCCAGACGGTGAAGTAGTAGAGCATATCCTCGAAGATCTTTTTGAACTCGGGCTTGTCGATACGGTCGCGGCAGTACTTCCACTCTCTGTAGTCGAGTTCGTTCTTCCATGTAGTGCGGTTCAGAACGGTAAAGAACCGCTTCACTCTTTCGTAGTAGTAGAAGTTGACACGAAGCGAATCGGGGTTGATCATATTCTCCAGCCACGCATCATCGCCATCAGTGAAGTTCCCATTGATGACGTAGCCTTTCATCTTGTTGTAGAACGCCTCCTTGTCGGGACGGTCATTGATGTTTCTCATGAAATACACATCGCCACTGTCCCCGTTCATGGTGTTCGGAACAGAGAAGAACGCTTCGGTGGCTTGAATGAACAACCGCCTGATCTTGTTCTCGTTCGCCGAATCGACGACGTTGCCATAAGGATCCTTGAAGGTGATGACCTCAAGAGTGTCCCCGCCATACACAGGCCTTCGTTCAGTCTTTCCCTTAGGATTCACCGAACCCGCATCAAGGGTGATGCCGCAAGCCACCACAATGAATACGGAAAGAGATATGCTCTTCAAGAGTTTCGTGAGCGCTCTCATAGAACCTCCGTGGTATGTGTAGATACATCGTTTGTTATGAACCGATGTGCATCATTGTGAACCGGCGGCGATAGCATCACTTACCAGCCAAAGGGTTCGGACGTTCAAAGGTGCAGAGCACCCCGTCATCGCCCCACAGACAGAAGGCCTCGTCCGCCGTGAGATTCATGGAGCGGATAAGCTCTTGGGTGGGCCGCGGGTGTTGCTGACGGAAGGCCGCGACATCCATCTCCCGACCGAAGGGGACGGGCTCGAAGCTGCACTGTAGCCATGCGGGGACGGGTCCGTCTGGTTGCACTCCCACCTTATGGATCTTCATGCGTCCTCCCGCAAAGAACTCCGCCGTGGTCATGTGGAAAGAGTACCCTGAGAAGATGCCGAGCATGTGTGTCGACTGCATGATGCCCTTGCCGAAGGTGCGCATGCCGAGGATGGTGGCGTTCCTTCGCACCTTCAAGCAACCCGCAAACGCCTCCGCCGCAGATGCGCTGGAACTGTCCACAAGCACGATGACGTTCGGCACCTGTCGCAGTGGATGCCACGGGTTCGTGGAGACGTAATAGGTGGAGGGCCGCCGATTCTTTCCATAGGATGCGAAGAGGGTGTCGCCCTTAGGACACAACCACTCGAGTATCTGCGCGGTCTCGCGGACATCGCCCCCGGGGTTGTGTCGCACATCGATGATGACACTATCCACTCCCTCATACCCAAGCGCTCCCACCGTGCGGGCGAACTCATCATCGCTTCCGTACTCGAAAATGTTGATGCGCACGAAGAGGGTCCGAGAGCTCTTACGGGCGAAGACATTCTCCTTACCGACCTTGCCCCGCAGCATGGTACGGGTGAAGGTATGACCTCCGCGGTCGAATTCGAAGACGGCGGAATCGGTCCTCGGTATGCCGGCAAACACGGCATCGCGGGTGCTGTCATTGTCGTTGATGGGAATGCCGTTGATGCGGAGAAGACGATCTCCCGCACAGACACCTGCGGCAAAAGCAGGCGAGGGCACGACGACGCCTTCCACATGTCCGCCGCTCATGATCGTTCCGATGCGAGGACGATACGGTAATGGTCTGTCGGAACGACCCGTCCGTGCATCGACCTCGTTTCTTTCGATGTATGTGTATTTGTCCAACCGTGCGTAGATGGTATCCCACGAGGCCTGAAGGATGGAATCAGGCAAGGGCGGGAAGTAATACTGCGCCAGTACAGCTCGGGCATCGGCATCCAGTTCCTGTGGCGGAGGCATCCTGCGCTGTGCGGATGAGACGACCGACAGGATGAGTGAACAAAGCGCGAGCGAAGTCAGAACAAGGAGTGCTCTGAGAGATTGATAGGTGTTCATACGGGACTCCCGGTATTCGTGATCGGATGCGAGCGAACGAGAGTGATAATGATCGAGTGTGACTGAGCGTGACTCAGTGTGGTGGAGAATGACGGAGGCTGCGCCGCGATCGCCTGCGGGAAACGATCGGCTGGTCTACTTCTTTGCGAGTCCGGCAGGACGTTTGAAGTATATCTCGGCGTGGACACCGAAGATGTAGATGCCTTGGTTCCAGTCCACGCCGAGTTCCGTGAGCGCCATATCCACGGGATATCCATCGTACCTTTCGCGGATGGCAGCCATATCCATACGCGCCACCTTCGATGAGATGCCCTGAGCACGTTCGAGCCATGACGGGACGGGTCCGTCGGGTTCTACTCCCAGCTTATGAATCTTCATGCTCCCGCCGGCGAAATACTCCGCGATGGTCATGGTGAACGAGTAGTCACCAATCACTTGTTCTCTCTGGACGATACCCTTACCGAAGGTGCGTGTTCCCAGGACCGTTGCATTCCGATGCAACTTGAGGCATCCGGCGTAGGCCTCCGCTCCGGATGCCGTGTTACTGTCGACAAGAATGACAAGATGAGGAATGTTCATCAGCGGATGTCCGAGATTGCTCGAGACGCGCTCCGACGTATCCGTCCGCGACTCTTGTCGGAAGACGACGGTGCCGAACGGACAGAAGTCCGTCAACATCTGCACCACCTCACTCACCAATCCACCGGGATTATCCCGAAGGTCGATGATCATGCTGTCGACGTTGTTGTAGCCGATGCTTCCGCCCACCTTCCTGCTGAACTCTTCGGCCGCACCATAGTCGAACTCGGAGATCCGGACGAAGATGGTCCGCGAGTCCTTACGTGCAGCTATCTGATTGTCCGGACGTATCTCGTCCCGCACCAGATGGAAGGTGACCGCCCGGTCACCCCGTTTCACCTCCAGATGCATGGTATCGGTCACGGGTATGGCATCGAGAAGAACCCGGAAGACGGAGTCGCTTCCGAGCACGCTCATGCCGTTAACACGCAGAAGACTGTCGCCGGTGCACAATCCACCCCAATACGCGGCAGAGTACCGAGAGACAGTGCTCAGTTTTGCGTGTTGGTACATGACTCCGAAGTACTTCGGAGGCGGAGTGGTGTCATCATCGTCATGCAATCGTAACCACGAATGGTGCTTTCTGAAATCCTTCAGCTCACTCGCGGAGAGTTTCTTCACGCGGGTGTACCTGTCCACATGCGTGAAGATCGAGTCCCACGGGCATGTGAGGACGGAGTCCGGTGGCACAGGGAAATACTGCTTCGCCAGCAGTTTGCGGATCTCTTTTTCCACCTCCTGCGGCGGATGACCGTTCCATTGAGCGGTCATATCCTCCGCCGCGACGACAACGGCCGCCAGCATCATGATGATGCGGACTGCCGCTGTTCCATCGACTGTTCTGAAGGTTCTCATATCTGTCTCCCATCAATGATGACACAAACGTGGAGAGCCGATAGGATGCGGTTTCTGTTTCCCGTCCGTCAACGGGATGCGAGCGTCACGACAGGAATCTCGACACCGTGAAGGGATCACTCTTCTCCGCCGGGGGCGTTGAGCCGGTATCGGTGCTGCCGGCCCCAAAGGGAGTTGCGGAGGACCTGCGCGTGGGCCATGACGAGCTCGATGTCCAGGTCTCCGTCGGTCATGCACCTGTCGATAAGGAAATCCGTCAGCCACGCATCCGCTCCCGACGCGCCACACGTACGCACGTATTCCTCGATGTGTTCGGAACGGTATCGAAGCTCCTCCACGGTCATGTCGGCGTACTCCTCCATGAGGGACATGATCTCCTCATCCGTCGGCGTGCGGATACTGTCCATGATGAGTGCCGTCATGATATGGATATCGAGATCGGCAAGTGCCGAGGTGAAGAGTCCGCTCCGTTCGGGTGTACCGGCTCGGTCGATGGGATTCATGGTATCCTCCAAGGATTGGTGACGGGAAATGACGACGATACGGCATCGAGGACGACGATCGTGGTACAAGGTGATTCCGATGGTGCTGCCGCTGAGAGAGATGTCGGGACCGTTCGGTCCGACGGCGGCGAGAAGCCGCTGCGGTGTCATCACCACCACGAGGAGGCGAACCACGTTCGGCGGGCGCCGCATGAGGTCGCATTCACGGGACTATATGGGCAGGGTCTGATGCTCATGTCTTGAGTTCTCGTCAGCTGCACATGTTCATAGTGCCGCTGTGGGTGATAGACGTCGGATCCCGCACGTTCGGTGTACATGCGCAGACCATCTACCACAAACATCACACGCGGTGCGACATAATGTGTCGCGGTCTTCTGTGTCTGTTCGCGCGCTCCCGTGAACGCTCCGCACTCGCATCGCCTACGGTGTCTGCTGCGCAAACGAACGGATGATTCGCCGGACTTCGTCCGGCAAGAAGACGAGACCGCCGGCGTCCGGCCAGAGACGCTCTGCGAGCTTGCCGTCTGCGCCGAGACGTTCAAGAGTCGCCATGTCCGGACAGGGGAACCGACGACGCAACGCATCGACATCGACATCCTTCAAGGACGCGGACGAGGCGGGCCGAGGGAAATCCGTCTCGACATCGGGCGACAGACCCACGTCATGGATTTTCAGCGTGCCGCCGGGAAAGAATTCCGCAACGGTGATCGGGATTCTGTGCCACGTGGAATAATGCATCTCTTGTCCTATGCCTTTACCTTAGGAGCGTCGGCCGACGAGCAGAGCGTTCCTTTTCTGCTTCAGGCATCCTGCCATGATCTCGGCCGCGGACGCCGTCTTCTCATCGATGAGTATCACCACCTTCACATCCTCACGGAAGCGATCGCCGTTCACGGGATAGGCACGGACGTACTCCTTCGTCGACCGTCGCTTCGTCATGCAGAGAGTATCACCTTCATTCAGGAATCTCGATAACATCCGGAAGGCGACATTGGAATAACCTCCTCTGTTACCGCGCACATCGATGAAGACGGAGTCGATGGCATGCAGATCCACATTCGCGATCTTTCGACAGAACTCGTCGTCGGTGTCGCGGTGGTATTCCCGGATGCGCATGCTCATAGTGTTCTTCGACACATGAACGAATACGTTCTCCTCGGGCAATGGTTCACGATAGACAGTCCGGCGGATTTCCCGCGAACCTCGACGGACGACGAGGTGGATGGGGTCGTTCTCGGCGATGCTCGAGAACGCCTCCGTCGAGAGGTCCTGGTGCGCGATATCCGTGTCGCCGTTGATGGCCACAAGAAGGTCGCCCTCGCATAGTCCCGCCCTGAAGGCGGCGGAGGAACCGTAAACCCGCGAGATGAGATTGTATCTCACGAAGAACGAAAACTCGATGCCGACATACTTCGCATGCGGGGAATCGCCGTCGAGTCGCTTATACCCGTTGTTCCCGGGATCCAATACCCCCGTCAATTTATCCAGGTGCGTATACAATGTGTCCCACCGCGCCTTCATGACATCCACGGGAAGGGTCAGGTAATAGTAATCACCGATCAGCTGCCGCGCGGCACGGTCCACCTTCCGTGGCGGCTTGATGAAGCCCGTACGGTAGCGTCCATCGAATTTCGACACCTGCGCCTCGATGGAAAAGGCGGAGATGATTGCTGCCATAAGCACCACCATGATCGCTCTCATATATCCTCCGAAGAATACGTTATACCTACATGGGAAGGAAGCACCGTCGATGACACGGACTCGGGATGGGCGTGCGACGCTCTCCTGCGGGACGCGTCATCACGGCTTCCGCGTGCGGATCGGTGACGACGTATGCGCCGCTACGCATGGACCGGAGATGGTCGGCCTCCCGCGCCGACCGTCGCACGATGTTCAGAACAGCGGGCGTGGATGAAGGGTAGTGCGCTCGAGGGGAGCGACGCGATGACGACGATGGGGAGCAGCGCTTTCATGATTGCCTCCGTGAATGATACGAGTGTGAAGACTGCGATGACGGATGGTGTGCGCCGATAAGCACGTGGTACATGAGCGATCACTTCTTGGCCATGCTGCCCGGGCGTGTGTAATACACCTCGGCTTGGTCGCCCCAGATGTACGTGGCTTGCGACCAATCGAGTGCGAGCTCTTTCAGCGCCAGCTCATGCGGATAGGGAAACTTGATGCGCACCTCTTTCATGTCCAGACCCGCCGTCTTGTCGTTGATGCAACTCGGCTCCTTTTGCAACCACGCCGGGACGGGTCCGTCCGGCTGCACACCCACCTTATGGATCCTCATGACTCCGCCAGCCAGGTATTCGGCCGTTGTCATTCTGAACTCCATATCCTCCAATACCGCGGTGGTCTGCACGATACCCTTCCCGAAGGTGCGCGTGCCGAGAACGGTAGCGCCGCGACGTACTTTCAGGCAGCCCGTGAACGCCTCCGATGCGGAGGCGGAGGCGCTATCGACAAGAAGGACGATGGTCGGGATCTTCATCAAGGGATGCGACAACCGGTATGAGGTTTCGACGACAGTGTCCGTTCTCGAAATCTCTTTCCACAGAGTGTCTCCGTTTCGACAGAACATCCTCAACAACCTGAGGGTCTCCCATACCCTGCCGCCGGGATTGCCGCGAAGGTCGATCACCATGCTGTCGACGCCGTTGTATCCTATACTGCCGCCCACTTTCCTATCGAACTCTTCGGCCATACCTTCCCCGAACTGCGAAATGCGGACGAACACCGTACGAGATTCCCTGCGAGCGAACACGAAACTCGTCGGCAGTTCCGCGCGCACCATGGATACCTGCACGATACGCTCTCCACGCTTGACATCGAGACGGACGACATCATCGACGGGGATGTCGTCCGTGAGCGCTCTCAGGACAGAGTCCTTCCCCATCACGGGCCGGCCGTTGACACTCAGGATGCTGTCGTCAAGACACACTCCTTCGCTGTACGCGGGAGACGGTATCCTGATCCGGCGTATGCGACAGTCTGTGTAGGCGATACCGAGATACTTCGGCGTAACGTTGAGCGTGGAGTCGAAGAGTGCGAACCAGCTACCCTTCATGAGTTCCCGCCGTTCATTCAGCGTGAGCTTCCGTACACCGGTGTACTTGTCCACGATGGCGTAGATGGAATCCCACGGTAGGGTCAGCACACCTGCCGGCGGAGCAGGATAATTCTTGTTGAAGAGTTGGGCTCTCACCGTCGAATCGATACCCTTCGGCGGTACGATCCTACCCTGCGCCGGACATGCCACGCAGGCGAACAAGCAGACAAGACAAATCATCGACAGCGCTTTCATGATGCTCTCCTTGATTGATTGACCAATGACAGAGGCGCGGAACGATAGCTGCGGTGCGGTCCGCCCGATCGAACAGGCGGCTGGTGCGTATCCAAACCGATGACGGTGTGCCGACGTCGACACGTCGGGAGTTGAGAGAGAAGCGGACTTCAGGTTCGGGAATAGGACGACGCAGTTTCGCTGCCTATCCGATGCATGCGGCAAAGAGGCGCTGCAAGGGTATCAACACCACGAGGAGACGTCCCACGTTCGGGAGGCGCCGTTCGCTCGGGAAGACGGTGCACTATAGGTGAGACGTTGGAGAAGCATGATGGGAAAACGCGATAGTGGTTGAGTGATGCGTTCGTCGGGATAGACGTTCCGAGCGAGCGCGATGGTTGACGTCGATGCCGTTTCTCCTACGAACATCACATGCAGAGCGACATAATGTGTCGCGGTATCGGAAGACGACGTATCAGGTGCGGGAAGGACCGTGCGTTCCCATGCTCGCCTTGTAGATCTGTTCCGCCTCGTGGCGCTTGTGCACGTTGAGTTTGCCGTATATGCCGCGGACGTGGGTGCGGACGGTCTCGATGCTCATGAAGAGCAGATCGGCGATCTCCTTGTATTGCTTGCGCTCCGCAAGCAGGGCCAGGACGTCGCGCTCGCGATCCGTGAGGATGGACAGCGCCGACGGCTTGGGTAACTGCGCAATGTAATCCATGATGATGCGGGCGACGATGCCGTTCATGGGGGCGCCGCCTTGATGGATCTCGACAAGGGCATTGATGAGCGATTGGGGCCGGATGGTCTTGAGCAGATATCCGCGGGCACCGGCAAGGACGGCTGAGCGCACATGCTCGTCGTCGTCGAAGTTCGTCAGCATCAAGGTCTGACCTTGGACGTTCATCCTTCGGAGAGCGGAAATGGCGTCGATGCCCGACATGCCGGGCAGGCCGATATCCACCAGGAACACATCGACGGATTGCAGATCCGGCGCTTGCAGGAGTTCCTCCGCGCTCGCGAACACCATAGGCTTCTCGAATCGGGGATCTCCGCCTACGCGACCGGCCAAGCCGCGACGCAGGACGGCATCGTCCTCCACGATGGCCACCCGAATGGGGACCGCCCGGTTGTTCGTCGAGGCGCTCAATGGTTGTGAAGCCTTGGGTGTCATGTCATCGTCGAGTAGGTGGTGCACACGGTCCGTCGGAGCCACAAGTGTCGTATTCATGGATTGTCTCCCTATTCGGATGAATACCGTCGTTCTCCCGATCATGAACGGACATCATCGACGTGTATTTCGTTCGGGACATCCGCCTACCACGTTTATACCATCATGAGCCGGGAAACTTCGCCCCTCGGTGACGAAGCCGTCGCCTCGGCGCGGTGCTCTCGGAACACCCGCACGGATGCGTAACCATGACCCGAGAGCTGTCGCGGGGCGGCAGTCAGTTTTCGCCGAATGGTATGACGAGCCGGATATGAGTGCCGGAATCCGACCCTGCGTCGATGATCGTTTCACCGCCCAGCTCCTGCATGCGCTCGTGGATGTTCCTCATGCCGGAGCCCCGATGATTCTTCCCCGGCTCGAATCCTGTACCGTTATCCCGGATGTCGACGGTGAGCGTCTTCGCATCGGACCACACGCGCATGGAAACGGCGCTCGCCTTGCTATGGCGGACGATGTTCGTCATGGTCTCCTTGACGGAGAGGATGAGGTTGCGCATCATGATCGCCTTGATCGGTCGGTCCGTCACCGAGACATCGACGGTGAACGCGATACCACATTCGTTCATGATATCCGCAGCTACGTCTCGAAGGTAATCCACGGTATGAGAAAGGGTATTGTCCGTGGCCTTCATCACCCACACAATGGAGCGCACGCTGTCGATGACCTGTCGGGCTGTGTCGGCGATGGACCGGGCGGCAGTGGGATCCTCCGCTGCTTCGACGGTCTCCGCCATGATGACGATCTTCGCCAGTCCGCTGCCTACGTCGTCGTGAAGGTCGCGCGCGATGCGCACACGTTCCTCGTTGACCAACCGTTCCGACTCGAAGCGACGGTTCGCCCGACGGCGGCCGACGGCGATGGCGAGCAGCCAGATACCCAGTCCGCCAAGGGCGATACTGCCGCCACTGAACCACCACGAACGCCAGATGGGAGCCGCGACCGCGAGGACGACGTCGGAGGGAGGACCGTACGCACCGAAGCCGTATCGCGCCTGCACGCGTATCACATACCGGCCATAGTCGCTACGGGAGATATGCATCTCGGGCGCCGTCGTCGCCGTCCACGTCGCATCATCCGTCGATGTCGCATACCGATAGCTCAAGGGTTCCACCGATGACATCGCCGGAACATGAAAGCGCACGATGTAGGACTGCGACGAGGTGCTGTCGATGGTGATGATGACCTGCGGCGACGGCAGCTCCGGCAACGCATCGGTGCGTATGCGGTTCAATCCTTCGATGCCGCCGGCAACGACGGTACCGCTCGGAAGCCGGAGGTATGACCAACTGTTGAACTCATTGCTTTGCGCACCATGATCGGAGGTAAGGATCCTCACCGGTTGGAGGTCCGTGCCATCCAGCAGAACCACACCGGCATTGGTCGTCGCCACCACACGACCATCGGCGCCCGGTACGACGGAATACACCGTGTTATTCGGCAGACCTGACCGCGAATCGATCACCCGCTCCGAACCGTCCGCCAGCCGTATCACCCGCACGCCGCCGCCCCACGTGGCCACGAGCAGCTGACCGTTATGGACGCAGACGGAACGGATAATATCGATGTTCGGCCGAATCGTCGATGTATCGGGGCAGACGAGCTTTTTCCAGCTGCCGCCGAAACGGCCACGGAAAAGTCCGTACTCCGTTCCCAGCAGCCAGGTTCCATCCTCCGCACGGACGCACGTACTCACGGTGATGCGGGGTTCTTTTACATCAGGAATCCTCGGCGTATCGAACCAGCGGGAGCGACGAGTACGGATGTCCGTCACCGCTATGCCGCCATCCGTACCGATGATGACATGATCGGCATCGTATTCGCCAATGAACGAGACCGTCTCGGTGAACGGACGCTTCGACGGGGAGTCACGCGGCAACCAGGCGATCTCACGTCGGCCCTTGCTCAGCACACCGACTCCGGCACGCTCCGTCCCTATCCAGACGGTTCCCTGACTGTCCTTGTACAACGCACGTGCGGTTCCGATGCTGGGGTATCGGTCGTTCCACATCAGCAGACTCCGCGCAGAGACGAAAGCCGTGTCGACGATGGCGATGCCGCTCCTCACAGCCACGAGAAGCCGGCCGTCGCCGTTGTCTTCGATGGCACGGATGAAGTCATCTCGGACGGGGAGACCACACGTCGTCGGTCTGAACACGGGAAGCAGATGCGCATACGGATCGTACTGACAGAGTCCGCCTCCGTGCGTACCGATCCATAGGTTACCGCCGCGATCCTCGAACAGTGCGTTGATCACATCGCCCGACAACGATGCGGCGTTTCCGGGTTCATGGCGAAAGGCAGCGGTCACGCGCAGGGAATCGATGACGGCAAGGCCGCCGCCATGCATGCCCACCCATATCCTCCCACGGCTGTCTTCGATCATCGAAAGGATGTCGTCCGACGCCAGCCGCCTGCCCACCGGACCGCACGTTCCGAACGACGCGAGCGTTCTGCCCTTTCGATCTCGAACAAGAAGTCCCGTCGCATGCGTTCCCGTCCACTCCCTTCCTTTCCTGTCCACCAACGTGATGAACCGTGCGGGATCATTCGCCTCACGAAGCCGGGATAACCGAAGCGGCGGCGGAAGTTCCTTTTCGCGCAGGCGCTTCCACGAATCGCTGGTTCGGTCGTACCGCGCATTCCCATCGCCGGTACCCGCATACAGCACGGAATCTTTTCCCACGTACAAGGAATGAATGAGTCCGCTCGGTATGGAATGCACGTCTCCCGGCATCCTTCGGTACACGGCGAATGTCTTCCCGTCGTATCGTGCCAAGCCGTCCTGCGTTCCCACCCACAGATACCCGTCCATGTCCTGCGTGATCCGCGTGACATACGATTGAGGAAGACCCTGCGCTAAACCGAAACGACGGAACCGCACCTCTCCCGACCGCAGCGGAGAGGCTGAGCACACGAGCGCCATCAGCGCGATTATCACGTGTAGACGTATGGACGGACAACGATTCATAGACGGAACAGGACTCCACGAAGAACAGGTAGGACGAAAGGAATATATGCTCCTCGCCCGGCCGTATAATTTCCACTCGACGTTTTCACATCATTCTCCTCCCTTGTCATCACCTGCCACCACTACCTTTTGCAGATACTCGCATTCGACAGATCCACATGGCATCGTTTCATTCAGTTATCACCGAGACGGAACGACAGTATAATCCGAAGCGGATATGCCTGCAATACCACGACCGTGCTATTCCGAACCTTGCGGTATCGGCATCGTGACGTGTCGTCCTGCCGGTTCATCCGTGCGCATCCCCGCTGCCGCATGATTCTCCCATGGAATACAGGCCCGGGAACATGATTATACCATGAGGTCAGATAAATCGAGCATATAATTTCGAACGGGATGACGACGCATTCGGAATCTACGGCGTTTCCGACGCGTAATCCGATAATTCATGGTAGCGCCGCCAATGGGAGAAGGCCTCTTCCTCAATGTTTTTTATGACGAGGGAATTATTGTTCCTTCATGGAGTGCAGATATGTCCACCGAACGTCATCGAATTGCGTCACAGGTTCCAAAGGCGCCTCCCATGCACACTTCTTGCGACCATACCACCCATCGAACGTCGTCCCGTTCCGCGGGAACGAGGTAACACTCTCGGCGCGTCGAGCCGCCCGGTCGCCTTTTGACTATCAACTCATTCATTCCACCACACGGAGGGCAATCATGTCCAACGTCCTTCTTTATCCGCCCCACTGGCGGACCTACGTTTCCATCTTCTCGGTCCTCGCCGCGTGGCTGTGTTTGGCGTCGCCCGCCATTCCCGCGAGTCGGACACGGGATACACCTGACATGAAGAGTCTGGTGCAAAGTCTTCTTCCCAAGCTCGCCAAAGCCGATTCACGGCTGTTCGAACGTCGCGCAGGCGAGTACGCGGTCGTTCAAGCCGACGATGGGCTTTTGCGCAGTCTCATCGACGTCACGAATCCACGGCCGAACATCAGCGATGCAGCCCTTCAATGCGCGCCGGCCAAGCAATTGCTGATCGACGACGCCGTGCAGGAAGCGGGCTGTGCCGTAGAAATCGCCACGCTCATGAAGAACGAGGATGTGAAGAAGTCCCTGAGCGGAAACTGTCTGGAATATGCCAGATACGCCATCGCGAAGGCACGATGGGAGTGCAGCTCCTATAAATCCGCCTGCGTCATCCTCCGGTATCAGGGCAAACAGACCGACGCCGATGTCGTCGGCATCGTCACGTCCTACGGTCCCGGTCGCATCGACTCCGTCCTGGCGCATCCCGCCGATCTCTTCCCCGCGAACCGACTCGGCATGATGCGTCCGCCCGACGGAAGTCCTGCCAACGACTTCCTGGCATACACGAAGAACGCGTATGTGCAGGAGAGGTTGCGGTACGAAGAGCAACGGCGCGTGAATGATGTAGCAAAACGGATCACCGACAACTCGACGAAGGGCTTGCCGGTCAACCGTATTACGGGCGAGACCTTGATGGAGCTCAAGAATGCGCTCAACCCTCTGCCCGTCATCACCGAGGTGGGAGGTACCTGCGCACCAGCCAGGCAGGTGTTGATTGATGACAAGGTGCTGGAGTTGGGATGCTCTGCCAATCTCTCGTCATTGATGGAAGATGAAGAGGTGAAGAAATACCTTCGAGGCGAGTGTATGGATTACGCGCGATTCGCCATTTCCCGGAAGCAATGGGAGTGTAACGGCCTAGAGAATGCGTTTGTGCTGACGAGCATGATACCCGGTGCGAAGACCCCGCAGGTGGACGCCTTGGTGACGAGCAACTCCCACAGCCGCGAGCTGAAAAGAGTCCTTTCGTCATACCGCGATTACACGCCGCGCAAGAGTCTGCTTATGCTCGCTGCTCCGCCGAACAGCGGGTATAGGACTCTCTGCGAGTATCTGCAAGCGTACATCGATCGCGAAAACTCGCAGGCCACCGTGAAAAGCGTTGCGGTGTTCAGGGCGAAGCCCGACTATGCGAAGGCCCTCCTGCAGCGGCTTAACCCCGAGCCCGAGCCCGTGATGTCCGAAGCGGCTGCCCGTTGCGGTGCCGCTACTCGTCAGGAGATCGAGGATGTAGTGAGTGAATACGGCTGCGCGGCCGACCTCGCCGCGATTGCAGAGAACGAGGAGATCAAGAGAAAGCTCCGCGGACCGTGCATGGACTACGCGAAGTACGCCATTCTCAAGAAGCTGTGGAGCGATTGCCTCCGCGCGAGCGAAGTGTTCATCATCACGACCCCCGTATCGCCCGGCACTACCCCGTCGGTCATCGGTGTCATCGCTTCGGGTGTCACGTCGAAGAACGTCGCCGAGATGGTGAACGCGCCAATGGCATCCTACACGGCGGATGATCTGCGTGCGATGACATCAGCAGCAGGCGCGTCGACGACGAGTCTGTACGACACGCTCATGGACGGGTTGAAAACCTCCTTCACGGGCAAAGCCGCCAACGTCTCGAAGAACGTGAAGCTGCGGGAATTGGAAGGCATCATGAGGAAATGGACGAAGGGAGGTTGAATCCATGCGCTCCTATCGACCGTTCGCCCAGTGTCCGACCGTCCGCATCATACCTACTGAACTTCAATCACTAACGAAAACACCCACTATGAAAACCCTCGCACTCCTCCTCGTCTTCATGACTGCCGGTCTCGCACCGCGCCTGCATGCACAGAATCATCCCGAAACCGCGCCGTGTATCGTCGTCGTTCCGGCCACCTATACCTTCAACAAGCTGTCGCGCACGGAGATTCCCTTCGTGGCCGGACCCCACCGCACAGGCGCGCTCCCCACGGTGTCGTGCACTCCTCCGCTCGATTGGACGGTCGAGGATCTCGGCTCCACCTTCGATGGCACGGATGGCGCAGGAAATCTGGTCACCATGCATAACTACCGACTCGCCTGCACGCGGCAGATTCAGGCGGGCGAGTACGTGCTTACCCTGACCCAGAAGACCGCCTCGGGAAAATCGACAGAGCAGACGACCCTGCTCAAGGTGCTCGAATCGAAACTCGAGAATGACGAAGATATCCAGTCCATCGTCCAGAATTGTTACTTCGGTCAGGAACTCGAGCTCTTGCCCGTGCCGTCGGACGATAAGAAGATTCCTTCCGGACAGTACCTGATCAATGCTAAACTCACGCCGCAAGACCAGGAGCATCGCGGTCTGCAATGGCGCCAGGAAATACCCTGTGGGTCGAAGCAGATCAGTGTCGACGTCTTATGGGAGGATCCGCAAACGAATGAGAAAGTATCGCTTCTTCGTGCTCCTATCCAAGGAACTCCGAAGCAACGTCCGCCGAGGATTGTCATGAGCGATGTGAAGATCAATCCGATCACCGATCCTCGTGATCCGTCTGTCATTGTCATGAACATCAAGATCAACACACCCATCATCGACATCGGAGGTTCGAAGGCGGGACCGTACGATCTCATCGTCCTTCCTCCGACAGTAGAGAAACAGGACATTCCGGGCTACAAAGTCACTGCCGGCCCGCTCAAGGCGTCAGGTGGTGGCTACGAGGTGGAATTGCGTCTGGATGGACCGCCGCTGAAGAAGGGCAAAGTGGAAGGCAATGTTCAACTTCTCGTGAAAGCGAAAGCGAAGAACAAATGCAATGGCGAGACCTCCGGCGACGGCAAGGCCATTTACAATGTGCCGATCAGTTATTGACGAATAACCGTGCGCTCCGCGCTGGTCGGACACCCCTCACCACTCACGTACACCGGGCTCCCCCGGCAGGTTCATCAGGAGCCCGGCGTGCGTTCGAGTCGCGGCGTACGACAATCACTCTTGCCGCATCATCCGCACTGCATCATCCGCACTGCATCATCCGCACTGCATCATCGGCACTGCATCATCCGCACAGCGCTTCAAGATATCGCGCACTGATGAGGCGCACGTTCGCACGGACCCCGCCGCGCATCACCTTGACGTAATCGAGCAGGAATCGGGTATACGAGGGGTAGATGGACGAACCCGCATGTCGGTAGTGTTCCTGAAGGATGGCGTGCGCCTTCGGGAGGTTGTACCAGGGAATGCGCGGGAACAGATGGTGCTCGATATGGTAATTGATGTTGCACATCATGAACCGAACGAAACGGTTGCTGACAACGGTCCGGGTGTTCGTGAACACGGAGTCGCTACCCGTCATTCCGTGTTCGGCCAGACCCCGGATGTTGAGAATGACGATGGTGAACAGCATGGGGATGACCCAGAGCTTGACGAGGTACGGCGTAGGGATGAGATACGCCGCCGCTACGGCGACGCCGGCGATGAGAAGATACTCTGCCACGATACGGACCCGCATGCGAGGTCGTGCGTTCTTGAAACCCATGATGGCGACAGTGGGGATGTACATCGGCACGCCGATGAGGAGCACCGCGCCATATACCAACCACAGAGGGACGAATGCCGAGGCGGAATTCTCGAGATTATCCGGATCCTTCTCCGTCTTCGTGGCGGCATGATGCATCTTGTGCATGGATACATAGGCGCTCACGGAGACAAGTCCGGGTAGACCGCAGATGAACCCTAGTGCCGTGTTGATCCGCTTGTTCTTCGAGAGCAATTGATGGGAAGACTCATGCATCAGGACAGGCAAGCCCGAGATGCAGAATCCGATGGCAAGTCCCGCGAGCACCTCGACAAGGAGCAGATCGGACGTGATCATGAGGAACCCGGCGACACACCACACGGCGAAGTAAAAGACGATCATCAGATTGTATCGGGTGTCCAGCATGTGCAGCTCCCGCAGTTTCGCGCGCTGCTCCGCGGTTATGGAGCCGTACCCCAGTAACGGGATGGCGTGAAGGTCGTCACAGAAATACACTCCCGCTCCGTGGTCCACGTCCGACGCCGTCGATGGACCCGACGCGCCTCGTCGCACCGCCTGCGTATCATCGCGTCCCGGTGCATCGGGCACCCCGCCATACCTTCGTACCTCCTCTTCGTCGGACAGATATGCTCTGCCGCTTCTGACCACATTCATCATGGGCATCGTTTCCATGTGCGCCTCCCTGTACAGTGATGGTTCGGTAGCCGCTCGCCATCAGGCGTGTCCGTGAGCAAACGTGTTGCCCTCACAGTTCGGCGGCCTTTTTCGGACAAATATATCTTTTTATAGACGATACGGCAATAGCACGAGCGTGTGATTTCAGAAGAAGCTTCGGAAGGATCTCGGGGTTGATGGATCGCATGCTGCGGACGAGAGGATGCAACGGACGTTCGAGGGGGCGCGGTGAGCGCAGAACCGGGCGCGGAGGCGGACAAGCACGAAGGGCCGAATAAGCAAAATGGCTACGCTCGCACCGAGCATAGCCATCCTGTGGTGATCCCAACGGGATTCGAACCCGTACTGCCACCTTGAAAGGGTGGTGACCTAACCATTAGTCGATGGGACCCTTGCCGACCGAAAGCAGCGCGGGCGCGGCGTCAGGTCAAACGAGTTGCAAAGATAGGGGGAACGGGCGGGCCGACAATAGGTCGGCCGTTTTTTTTAGTTTGCGGTCATGAACAGCCAACCTTCGCACGCACCCCAGGGCACGGACCAAGAATCCGCTTCGGACGCCACCCCGCTTGTCGTCATCGGCATCACGGGTATCATCGGCAGCGGCAAGTCCACCGTCGCCCACTGGATTCGCGAGGCCGGTCATACCGTGGCATCGTCGGACGAAACCGCGACGCGGCTCATGAATACCGATGTCCACCTGCAGGATCAGCTCCGCGCCGCGTTCGGCGGGGAGATCTTCAATGAAGACAACACCCTGAACAGGTCGGCCCTCGCCGCTCTCGTGTTCGGTGATACGCCGGACCACCACGCCCGCCTTTCGCTGCTCAATCGCCTCGTCCACCCGCGCGTGCTCGAGGAACACGAACATCAGCTGCGCCAAGCGGAAGCCGCCGGCCTGAGCCGCATGTTCATCGAATCCGCTCTCATCTACGAAGCAGGACTGGAAGACGCCTTCGATTACATCCTCGCCATCGATGCCCCCGCCGATGCCTGCGTGGCGCGCGTGCGCGAACGCAGCGGACTCAGCGAACAGCAGATCCGCTCCCGCATGAGCGAACAGATGTCATCGGCCGAAAAAACCCGGCACGCGGATTTCGTCCTCCATAACGACTCCACCCTCGCCGCTCTGCGCGATGCCTTCATGAACCTTCTGCCTATCCTCGCCATCCTTCCGCCACGAACAGCAGAGGATGAATCCGACGATGGCAGCGATAGCGCAGAGGAGTGACCCGCTCTCATCCTGAACACGCCGATCCCGCTCCCGGTGGCGTCGCTCATGGATACCCCGCTCCCGAACACCCCGCTCCCAACCAACCAGTGAACCACTTGGGAACGGACGTCGCATGCTCATCGATCGTGACAAGAAACGACCATCAGGAACAAAGGACCGGCTCAGGGAACGGCTCTCGCTCACGGAGGTGCAAGGACGCCTCACGGAGTATCTGCAGGTCACCCGCAGCGAGCTTATCGTTGCCGGCTTCATCCTTTGTTACTGCACCTTCTCCGTCGTCCTGCGCATCATGGAGTCGCCGAACGATCCCTTCGACCGTAAACTCCGCGCCGAGATTCAACGCCGCATCGACAGCGCCGCCGCCGTTCGTGACAGCATCCTGTTCGCCCTACCGCCCGGTGCACCTCAGCGCACATTCCCCTCCGGACCCAGGAACGGTGCGGTGTCCAGGAAAAAACACGCCCCCGCAGAACCCATGGACATCAATACCGCCTCGCGCGACAGCCTGTGCCTGATACCGGGCATCGGACCCGCCATCGCCCAACGCATCATCGACCGCCGCACGCGCAAACCCTTCCGCTCCCTGCGCGACCTGCGCACCGTGAAAGGCATAGGCCCGAAACTCTACGCGAAGATCTCGCCGCACCTGCGCGTCGTGTCGCCCCACAAGAAGCTTCGCTGAACTGTCGTCGGAGCGACGCTCAACCGTTACTGAACCATGACGTCCTCCACAAAAATCCGCCGCACGATTGCCTTCCCTATCGCATTATTGCACATGATCTATCTGGATAATTCCGCCACCACGCAACTCCACCCCGAGGTGTTCGAGGCCATGCAGCCATGGCTGCGCGACCTGTACGGCAATGCCTCGTCCGCTCATGGCGCCGGACGTCGCGCACGGGTGGCTATCGAGCAGGCACGCGAGGAAGTGGCCGCCGCTCTCCATGCGCATCCCGCGGAGTTCATCTTCACCAGCGGCGGAACCGAATCCAACAACACCGTCATCAAGAGTTGCACGGGCGAATCCGCACTTGCGGACCGCATCGCCTGCTCAAGCGTGGAGCACCATGCGGTGCTCGAACCAGCGGAGGATTGCTCGCGCCGCGGCATCGCCTGTGCGACCATTCGCGTGGACGCTCACGGCGGAATCATTCATGATGACGTGGCAGCGCAGAACACGCCACGCACGCTCGTTTCGGTGATGCATATCAACAACGAAACGGGAAGGGTGTTCGACATCGCCGCACTGCGCGCCCTGGTGCCCGACGCACTCTTCCATAC
>JBBATK010000002.1:24381-47479 GCA_040398805.1 Kapaibacterium sp. (SeqCode)
GGGTGTTCGACATCGCCGCACTGCGCGCCCTGGTGCCCGACGCACTCTTCCATACCGACGCCGTCCAGTCCTTTACCAAAGTCCCCCTGAACGCAACGGCGCTGGGCGTGGACTTCCTGACGGTGTCGGCGCATAAGATCCACGGACCCCAAGGTATCGGCGGGTTGTTCATCCGCAAGGGCATCGACTTCAAGGCGCATCAGCATGGCGGCGGACAGGAACGCAACCGGCGCGCAGGCACCGAGTCCGTTCCGCTCATCGTGGGCTTCCAGCACGCCGTCCGCATCGCCCTTCGCGAGATGGAACACACCGCCGCACACTGCCGTGAGCTCGTCGGCATGCTGCGAGAAGGTATCACGGAGAACATCCCGCATATACGCTGGAATACGCCGGACGATCCCGCTCTGTCCGCTCCGCATATCCTCAACGTCTCCTTCACCGACGCCGCGACGCTGGACGGCGATGCCATCCTCCAACTCATGGATCTGCGCGGTATCGCCTGCAGCAACGGCTCCGCCTGCGTGAGCGGAACCATGCAGCCGTCGCACGTGCTCATGGCCATGGGACGTACCACGGCGGAATCGCGGGCCGCCGTGCGCTTCTCCGTGTGCCGCACCACCACGAAGAGCGATGTGCTCGCTGCCGTCACCGCACTCACGGAAATCCTGCAGGAACTCCGTCACTCGTAGCTTTCCCTCGTAGTTTTGCACCACACCGGCGCACGCACCGCATCCCACGAATGGTGCGACGCACCATCACCAAAGGAAACGCAGTCATGAACATCACCGACCGTATCACATCCAGGCACGTGCCATCGATAGCGACGTCTTCTTCACCGACACGCTCGCTATCGGCCGTCTCTTCCGTCTTTTCTTCCGCATGCTCGGCGCTTCGCGCCCGCATGACCACGCTCGCGAACGGCGCGCTCGTCCTTGTCGCGCTCGTCTGCTCCGCCCACATGCAGGCGGCCGACGCCTCCGTGCTGAGCGGACGTATCCTGGGGAGCAACGGATCGCCCATGGCGTATGCGGCAGTGGAGCTGTTCCGCTATGGTTCGGCGAATTCCGATACCGTCATCACGGCGGCAGCCACGGGAGCGTTCGCGCTGGAGATACCGAAGCTTGGTGTGTACAAGGTGCGCATCGTAGGACTCCATCACGAGCCCGTGAGCTTCCCTTTCATCTGCGATCTCGTCCGTCGGGAGGAGATTCAGGTGACCCTCGCCCCCACACCCCTTCCCCGCCGCATCGACAGCGTGTGCGCCGTGGGAACCTTCAACGGCTACTCCGTGGCGTCGGCGCGGCGCATGGACATGAAGAGCGGCGCCTACCGCGTGAAGATCAGCGGTGCGGACCGCGGTGCCACGTGGCAGGTGCTTGTCTATGGAGACTCCGCCACCCTGCGTCCCGTGCGCCTGTGCAGTAGCACGGCGGACGGATATGCGGTAGCAGAAGGACGCGTGGCTGCGCGCCTGGAGCCCCGCGGTCCGCAAACGGAACTTGTGTTCGATCCTGCATCCGTGCCGCAGCGCAGCGGCGTGGCAACGGTGACGGCAGGCAATGCCAGACTGCAGTCCTTCCTGGTTGCGGCTCTGGACGTGACGGAGCGGCAGGACCGATACAACCGTGAGATGGATGCCGCGCTTGTGGCGCACAAGCGCATGGGCGGCGATAACGCCAATTTCGATGTGAGTGCGTTTCAGAGTCGCATGGGCATAAGCGCGTATGAGCAGAGACTGAAGGAACAGATCCGTGGTGCCGACGACACTCTCACCGAGCGACTGTTGTATCTGGCGTATCTGGCATTGCCCGAAGGAGACAAGGACAAGGGACTGATGGAGCGCGCGTTGCGCGTGATACCGGCGTGGTCCACCATGTGGGCCATCGATCCCCAAGCCATGTATAATGCCCTCAATGCACGGCAGCGAGACAGCAAGGAGCAATACATCAATGATGTCCTGGCCACGAACACGGCAGAGAACGTCGTTGCGCCTATCGCCTATGCCGAGTGCATACAGGCGCAGGTGGCAGGTAATACTTCGCGTCAGCGGGAACTCTACAAGCTTCTCGTAAAGCGCTTTCCCGATCACCCGCTCGCCGTATCGGCGAAGCTGTATCTGAATCCGGACAGGATGATACAGCCGGGCAAGACGCTGCCAACCTTCGCCATGATGATGAACGGTGCGACAACGGCGGTCAGTTCCACGACGTTGAAAGGCATGCGCACCCTGATCGATATCCGCACCGATCATTGCGGCGTGTGCGAGAGCGGATTTGCCGCTCTTGTCTCCGGTCTCAAGGCGTCGGAAACGAAGCCGATTCGGATCATCAGTCTGAACATCGGCAATGAGCCGGCGGCGGTCAAGGAGGAGCGCGGCAAGGTTGTTCATGTCCAATCGGCGCGCGTCGTTCCCGAGGAGGGACAGGATACGAAGGCCCTGCTGGAGTATGTGGGCTATCCGTGGCGCATCCTTCTGAACGAGAAGATGGAGATAGAGGCGGTGGGCAACGATCTTGATAACGAACACTGGAACGTGACCCTTCAGAGGACCGCTCCCTGATCGAGACAGGCAGTAGGCCTGGGCGGACCGGCGACGAGGTCTTCAGAATGCCTTGATGATGTCGATACTTCCATGGTAAAACGTCAAAGAACAGTCGACGACGTTTCGACTGTCGGAGAATTTTCCATGATCAAGTATAGTATACACCAACCCTCCGTTTCCGAACAGACGAAGCTCGATAAGCCGATGCGACCGCTGAATGTGCTGCTCGTGCACCAGGATCGCTCGTTCGTCACGTGGTTCGAGAACGAATTCGCGCGCATCTTCACCTTGCGTGTGATGTCCAACCCCGAGAACGCCCTCACCCACATCAAGAACGGGTACCGTCCTCACATGATCATCGGCGACGTCCGCTACGGCAAGACGAGCGGACTCGACTTCTTCCTCCAGGTGAAATACCTCTGCACCGAAGGCGTGCGGGTGATCTTCAGCAAGACCACGACAGCGAAGGACATGGATCTGTTCAACGAACAGACCGCGGTCCATCGTTTCATCAAGCTTCCGCGACCGGGCACCGACATCCATTACCAGTTGCGCCTGCTCATCGAACAGTTCATCCCCCTTCAACGGTCGAGCACCTCGCTACAAGCCCTACTTTTTCCCAATGGAGCGCCGAAACGTGTGCGCCGCGGATCGGATTTCCTTCCAGTGGATGACACACGGGAGCCGCGGGACGAGGAAGGCGAGGAGAACAGCAGCGAGAGCGGAGAGTCGACCTCGAACAGACGCCGTCGCATCATCCAGCAACGACCGGTCATCAGTTCAGCGGTCGAGCCCCTGAAGATCAAGGGCGGATCGCATGCGGAGGAAGGACTCCAGGAGCTTCTCGACTCCATCGAGAACGAACCGGAATACGAAGCAATAGCGATGGTCGACGACCCGGCCGATGCCATGGATAAGGATGACGTTGCGAACAACGCGGACGCCGATGAAACGACCGAGGACA
The DNA here is from genome assembly GCA_040398805.1 of Kapaibacterium sp. (SeqCode). Taxonomy (GTDB): domain Bacteria; phylum Bacteroidota; class Ignavibacteria; order Kapaibacteriales; family NICIL-2; genus JBBATK01. The sequence goes on from JBBATK010000002.1 coordinate 27,888, forward strand.
CGGTCCACCTGGTACCGCTCGAACCCTTCGACGTCGCGGCACCATCCCGAAGGGAATCGCCACTCCGCAGTTCCGCGCCCGTGAGGTCGCTCATCCGTCTCCTCAGCGGAACACCGCCGGAGATGCACCGGTACCACGTGAACAATCATGCTCATGGAGTGGCCGACATCGCCGTGGCGCTGGCCACGCTGATGTCCTTCTCGGAAGAGGAGATCGACACCGTTCGCATCGCAGCTCTCCTGCATGATTGCGGCAAGTACGGCATGGATGAACGCATCCTGTCGTTCACACCGGACATGCTGTCCGAAATCGACCGGAGCCGATACGCGTCGCATACGGAACGCGGACGCGCCTTGCTGGCCGGCATCGAGGGATTGGAGTACGCCGGCAAAATCGTAGCACAGCATCATGAGCGGTACGACGGATCGGGTTTTCCGGAAAAGCTCGAAGGTCCGCAGATCGTCATCGAGGCGCAGATCATCAACATCGCCGACGAGTATCACAACCGCGTCTACCGCTTGCCGAACTTCACGCGTATGACAGCGACGACACGCACGAAAGAGACATCGCTCTCGAGTGTCGCCATCGAGTACCGTCAGGCCCAGGCGCTCGCCATGATACGTAACCAGAAACAGCGGTTCGCTCCCGCGGTGAGCAAGGCCTTCATGGAACTCGCGTTCAGCGACATGTGCGCGCTTGTACGACCCGGTACGGAGAACAAAGGCAACGACCCCACGCTCGTCGATGAGATCGCAAAGAAGTACTCGGCGGGCACCGCACCCAGTCTCCCCACCGACGGTTGATGCACCGCGCGAACTCCCGTCATCGAAGAGTCGACGGGCATGTGCACGGCGTCCCGAACCCGCATGGCATCGCGATCATCAGTGAAGGACAAGGACAGGAACGGCGAAGGAACGACCGGCGGCGGTGACGACGCAGTGATACATACCCGAGGGGAATTCGTCGGCATTGAACAGCAACTCGAAACGCCCGCCCGCATGATGGTCATCCTGCAAGAGCGTGCGCGTGCGACCATAGGTATCCACCAACTCGATGCGCACCGGCGACTCGAAGCCCACACCATAGTCTATCGTCGCAACGGATCCCTGCACGGGCTGCGGCTTCACGCCATACAGGGCGAAGGACTGCGCGGACAGACTCACCTTCCGTAACTCCCGCACACATCCGAAGGGCACGACCTCTGCATCAAGAGGCAGAGGGCGCAGGCAGACGTCCTGATCGAAGAACCATACGCTGTCCACCTGCGGACGGAACGACGAGACGGACGAGAGCAAGACGCGGAACTGCGGCAGGAGAACGATCTCATCACTTCTCAGCGGCACACCTCCCTGCAGCTCGAACCGCACGGATGCGAAGGACGCATCGCGTTGTTCCGTACCCGCACGCAAGGTCCAGCCTTGTGTGCGAAGCACCTCGCCCATGCTGACGGTGTCCGTGTAGCTCATCCACGATTTTTCATACCGCACGCGCACACCGATGGCGCGCAACGGCGCATCGCTCCACGCGGCGGAACGGAGTTGCACCGGCAGGCGGAAGGTTCCGCCTTCGCTGACGCTTGCGGGAAGCACGGCGACGGTCACCGAACGTGTCTCCGTTTGCAAACGGATCCGCACCCGGTGCGTGGTATCGGTGCCACCGTCTCCCGCGTTGCTGTGCACACCGAGTTCGATCCACACATCACCGGCGCGAACGGGTCGCACACGAACGGGAATGCGAAGCACGGCCCGCGGGACGAGCGTGGTATCGCGGAGCAACGAATCGCCGAGGACGACGTCGAGGCCGTCGCTTCGAAGCACGGAGAGGGAGTCGAAACGTATGTCCGTTTCACCGTCGTTCAGCACCTCGATGACGGTATCTCGGGAATCGCATGCGACGACCGCGCCGGCGTCCACCTCGGTCGTGCGTAGGCGTCGCGCGCACGGGATGACGAAGATAGGTATGCGGGTGGAGGCGCTGCAGCCGCCGGGAGCGCGGAGGGTGACGGTGTACATGGTGGTCGACAGCGGACGTGCCGTCGGGTTCGCACACGTGGTGCAGGATAACCCGTCGGGCGGTGACCATGAATAGGTCTCGCCGGACACGCCGCCTTGGACGAGGAGGCGGGACTCACCGTAGGTCTCGCACAAGGTGTCCGTGTCCACGGTCACCACCGGCAACGGTGTGGGGGAGACATCCACCCATATCGAATCGCGTGCCGTGCATCCGATGCTGTTCGACGAGCTGACGACGACGTACCGGGAACGGGTCGGGAAGATGGAGGTGGTATCACAGTCGGTGCAGGAAAGGCCGGCGGTGCTGTCCCAGCGTATCGGACCCGCATCGCTGCGGGCGGAGAGCACCGCGCGGTCGCCACGACACACCCGCACGGTATCCGCTGCGAGCGTGATGGCGGGCGACGGACGGGTCTGCACGGAGACGGTCGCCGAGCGTTCGCAGCCGGCCCGTGTCCTCGCACGGACGGTGTAGGTCTGTGCGGCGGTGACGCCGACACGCGGCGAGGCACAGTCCGTACAGCTCAGTCCCGTGGCGGGAGTCCAGACGATGGAGTCGGCTCCGGCGATCTGCGTTTGCAGGTCCATCACCGTACCGACACACACCACGGTATCCGTGAATCCCGTCCTGATGAGGGGCACGGGCAGCACGGTCACCGCGAAGGTATCGACGGTGACACAGCCGGCGGCGCTCACGGCCGTGAGCGTATAGCGGATGGAGGAGTCGGGAGTGAAGCTAAGCGCGCGAAGGCCGACGCCGGGCAGATAGGTGGTGGGCTGCCAGGCAAGCGTGGACGCATTCGTCTGCACGACCACGAATATCTGTGTACCGGCGCAGACGGTGGTGTCGGCGGGGCCGCGGAGCGTCGGCGGATCCGCGACGATGACATCGAGGGTGGCCTGACTCCAGCATGCGGCGGAGTCGCCAGAGATGGTATACCGTGACGACTTCTGCGGTTTGATGACGACGTCGGTGCACGTGGAGCAGCTGAGTCCCGCGGAAGGTGTCCACCGTACGTTTCCGGAATACGGGATTTTGACCACAAGACTGTCGCCCCGGCATACGGTGATGGGTCTGGGGAACATGCCGGCGAAGCCTTTGGCGTAGCGGATGCGGACGGTGTCGGTGGCGGTGCAGCGCGGTGACGGTCCGTTCCGCACGGTCACGGTGTACGTGATATCACGAACGGGGGTGACGGTGGTGACCGGACAATTCACGCAGGAGAGTCCGACCGGGGGCGACCACACGGCATCCGTGAACTGTCCGTCGGCGCGAAGCACGAACGGCGCATCGGTGCAGATGACGGTGTCGGGGGTGGCATCCACGGTGGGCATCTGATACACGACGACGGTGATGCTGTCCAGGATGGTACAGCCTAACGAGTCCACCGCATTCAGGATGAAGGTGGTGTTCTGGGTGGGAGCGATACGGAACGACGTACAGCTGTCGCACGGTGGACGAGGTCCGCCGCGGACACCGCTCCACGAGAAGCTTGCGGCCTTTCCTCGCACATTGACCACGGCGGTGTCGCCGATACAGATGCTCTGGTCCGGTCCCGCACTCACCGCATCATCCTCGATATCAGGAACGAAGGCCATGCCCCCTACGTACCCGTAGGAGATGGCGGCACCATAACCGTACACGTACAGACCGATGAGTTTCGGACTATCCAGCGTGTGCGCTCCGTCTTTCATCGGCACGTGCGCATAGACATAGCAGGTGTTCGGCACCGCTCGCCACGTGGCCGTGATGGGTTGTCCGTCCAGCGTGATACTCGATGCATTGCTCTGCGCAGTCATCACCGTGATGAATTGGTACACGTAGTCGCCGGTGGCCTGGCAGTTCGTGAACCGGTATTGTTTCAGGTACTGGGCGCGCGGGGGAACGATGAGCATGAAAGGGTCGCCGTTCTGAAGGGTCTGACCGACGGAATGCGAGCGTTTGAAGAGCGCCACACAGACCTTCGCGGACGCGGTGAGGAGTCCGGCCGCCGTCAGTGGCGCCTCGTACACCTGACCCCTGTTGAGCGTGGTGATGACGACGTTGTTGAGTCGTACTTGCGTGTTGTCTTCTGCGGCAATCACCCTATACAGGTCGGTCACACCGGTCACATCGATGGTTCCCGGCGGAGCGGCAAGGGGTGTGAGGATATACGACCGACCCCAGACGGAGACGGGCGGGAGCTGCTCGAAGAGGTGGTCGCGGGACTGGATGACGCCCCGTTGTTCCACGGGCACGAGCGCCCGTTGGTGTCCGCCGAACACCGCCACGGGCGCACTGGAGATGACACGCGTGCCGGAGAAATCATAATTGAGTTGCGAGGAGGAGAACGCGGTCTGGCATAGCCACGCCTCGCCGCGCTGCAGCGTGATGGACTTCGTGGCGAGTCCGCTGGTGAGCGACGGGGCCGAGGGGATGATGTTGACGATAGTGTTATCCTCCGTTGCGACCACGCAGAATTCCGATGGGGTGTAGCTGAGGGTCGGACCCGAATTATCCGTGACTCCGTCTGCCTTGTACGTGAGGATCTGATACTCTTTTCCCAGCGCGGGAACGGGATACAGCATGGCGGCATCGCTCGTCGTGACGGACTGGTTCATGGCATACACCGCCACATTCTCGGAAGTGGTGATGTGGAAGGTACGCCGCACGGGACGTTCATTGTCGTTATTGGGATCGAAGGCCAGACTTTGGTTATACCCTCTCAGCTCGTAGCCGTTCCATTGGATGGCGAACTGATAGATGACCGCGGGATTCGATATGGTGAAACTGCGGGACTGAGGCACCGAGCCGTTGCTGTACCGGATGGTTCCCGTGGTGGGGACATCGGCAACGACATAGATATACAGACTGTCGTCCGAGGCAGGTCCGTAGTTATGGATGTTGGGAAGGAACGCAAGGAAGAACTCCTTGCCTTTCGTGGTCTGTTGTGCGCGCATTTCAATGCCGGCCAGGAGCACGATGAGCACCGAGAGCAGGAAGAGCCGTCTGTATGGACGCGGTGATATCATGAGGAGAGTCCCGCCATGCACAACAACCGAAGAGGTCCGCCGACACGGACGCCGTGACGCTGCCGGACGCGAGGAAAATAGCCCGCCGAAGCCTCCCCACCAACGAAAATGCACGCATGAGCGAACGCACTCGGAATGGCCATGAATCACGGCGGATCATCGACCGAGTGGATTCCATGGAAGGGGCGTCTCATCACGTTCAACGGCACCATGGCGAAGCCGCCGGCAAAACCGGAATTCCGTGTATCTTTGCGCACCGTTCCTCCGGCGGGAGCATTCATCAGGGTACGTAGGCTCAACCGGATTCATCGTCGACGTCCGTCCGTCCACCGGAGGCCATGAGCCGGCCGGGGTCGGCCTGCGTCTTCGGCAGTATTCTTCACCTATTTCAGTGCAACGTCATGTTTCAGGATCTGGAATCATACGGTCATGAGCAGGTAGTGTTATGCTCGGATCCCCGCAGCGGTCTTCGCGCCATCATCGGTATTCACGACACCACCCTCGGACCTGCCCTTGGCGGTACGCGTATGTGGAAGTACGCAAGCGATGCGGACGCGATAACGGACGCTCTGCGTCTTTCGCGCGGTATGACGTATAAGGCAGCCGTTGCAGGACTGAACCTGGGCGGAGGCAAGGCGGTGATATTGGGTGATTCGCGGACGGAGAAATCCGAAGCGCTGTTCCGCGCCTATGGTCGTTTTGTCAATACATTGGGCGGCAAGTACATCACAGCGGAAGACGTAGGAACGTCGGTGCAGGACATGGAGTACATCCGCATGGAGACGCGCTTCGTGACAGGAGTGGGCGGCCACGGCGGAAGCGGCGATCCCTCGCCCTTCACTGCGCTCGGCGTGTATTGCGGTGTCAAAGCGGCAGCGCATGCCCAATACGGTAGCGATTCCTTGTCGGGAAAACGCATCGTGGTTCAGGGTGCGGGCAATGTGGCACGCCATCTTACCCATCACCTTGTCAAAGACGGCGCAAAGGTCTTTGTCACCGACATTTTTGAAGACAAGGCCCGCGCACTCTGTGCGGAAGCCGGTGCGGAGTACATCGCGCCCGATGACGTGTACGGATTCGATTGCGACATCCTGTCGCCGAACGCTCTTGGCGCCATCATCAACGACGACACCATCGGCCAGCTCCGTTGCTCTGTCGTGGCGGGCGGTGCGAACAACCAATTGAAGGACGAACGTGTGCACGGCGAGGCATTGAAGCAGAAAGGCATCCTCTATGCACCGGATTATGTGATCAACGCGGGCGGACTCATCAACGTGTCCTCCGAAATCGAGAACTGGTCCGTCGACCAGGTCACCCGCAAGGTCGAAGGCATCTACGACACCCTGGTGAAGATTTTCGCGACAGCGAAAACCGAGGGCATCCTCACGGTTGATGCGTCGAACCGCATCGCCGAAGAACGCATCGCCAAGGTTCGCCATATCCACGGCAATTTCACGGGAGTTCCGAATATCCGCGGTGGCAATTGATTCGATGCGATGGTTCCGTTCGTATCGAGGACTGGAAGAGCAGGCAGGGACGAGACGAGAGATTATTCAACGCGAGAGTTCGCAGTCAGGTTTGACATATGAAGAAAAGGGCGACACCGCAACCCGAAGAATTCCCGCTGAGCCGGACCCGCAGTATCGATGGTACGCGCAGGCTGGCAAGAGAGAAGGTCGTGCAGATACTCAGCGCGTACGAGTCGATGCTGATAGAGGGTGCGGACGTGCAGTCCGTCGATACGGAGCATATGTTCCGGCACATCTTCTATCGTGATTTCAACTTAGGAGAGGGTGAAGAGCAGCAGCACGGACGTCCGCTTCGCACCGACGAAGTGGAGGAAATGGAGTCCGACACGCCCATCACCTGGCGAGAGAAAGATATCAACTTCGCCCGCACCCTGTTCTTCACGACGGTCGCGAACGCCAAGGCGCTCGATGAACGCATAGAACGGTTGGCGCAGAATTGGGATTTGGAGCGTATCGCCCTTACCGACCGCCTGTTGTTGCGTATGGCCATCACGGAAATGATGACGTTCAGCGATATCGTTCCGCGGATCACGATCAACGAAGCGATAGAGCTGGCGAAAGTCTATTCCACGGAAAAAAGCAGTGTCTTCATCAACGGTATCCTGGATGTGGCCCGCGATGAGCTCGTGACCGAGGGATTGCTGGCATCGACGCCCGAACAGGACGAAAAGGCCGCCGCATCGTCTGAAGAGTGACCTGTGGCGACTTCCGGCTACTCGGGCCTTGGCACGGAGATTGCCATGGTCGGGTGACCGCGTTCGATAAAAACACACGACGAGGAGAGTATTCATGGATGAATGTCTGAAAACCGCAGCAAGGCTCTTGCGACTCCTGGCCCTCGTCGCCGTTCTCTCCGCAGGCGTCCGCGCCCAGTCCATCCGCTTGGTCCGTTCCGATGTGGACCCCGGTCGATCCGGATTCGTCACTGCCACTCAGTCCTTCGGCATGGACGTCGTCATCGACAGTCTTGACGATTGCACCTCTGCGAGTTTCGAACTTCGTTTCACCAACGCCCGATATTGCGTGTTCTCCCACTGGAAGACGCGCGATCTGGGAAAGAAGGGTGTGTTCGTGTACGACCTCACCGACTCGCTCGGCAACGGTAGCGTGCACGTGGGCGCCTTATCGGGCATGGGTGCTACAGACAGCGCCTTCTCCAATCCCGTGGTCATCCACCTCGACTTCGTCGTTCTTCCCGATGCACCTAACGATTCGACCATAACCTTCTCGTTCGTCTATCCTCAAGCGGTCACCACCGATAGCGGCGGCACCATCGTCAAGCTTCGCTCTACCCCGACGACGGTCACCATCCACGGTTTCGTGCGGGTGCATCCGGGTGATGCGGACAACAACGGGGTGGTGGATTCGCGGGATGCGACCACCGTGGGAGCGTTCATCAAGCAGGGCTCCGGCACAAGCAACGTTCGCGGCTACAAACGCGAACCTGCCAGCACCTTGTGGTTGCCACAGGCCTCGCTCGTGTGGGACAGTGCGCGGGCGACGTATGCGGATTGCGACGGCAGCGGCGATGTCACCCTGAGCGACAATCTCGTGGTCCAGATCAACTTCGGAAAGACGCACACGCGGACGAAGAACGAACCCGGCATTCAGTCCCGCACGACCGCTCTCTTCCCGTCGGAATACACGCGCGTGCCGCTCCGTATCATAGCACCGGAGAATATCCTGGGCGTGGCGGTAAACGCCCGATTGGCAGACACAGATGTGCGTGTGGTCGGCTTCGAACCCTCGGAGAACCTCCCGGGAGTGCATCCCAGTTTCTTCTCCTATGAAAACGGCAACCTCTTGCTGGTGTTCGGCAGCGAAAACGGTACGGATTGCATGGGCTCCGGCATCGTCGGCTCGTTGGTCATCGACGGACCTGCCTCGCCGATGACGATGACCCAGGTGCTGGGAGCGACGTCCGACGGACGCATTTTCCCCTTGGTCACGACCACCACCGATGTCGAGGAGAAAACATGTCCGAGCGACGACGCCTGTTCCATCCGTGTTGGCGTGGACCGCGCCGGCTCCGCCCTCGAGGTCACCGGCATGACCGATGTGACCGGCGGTGTCTTGAGCATATGCTCTGTGACGGGACAGGAACTCGTGCGCATGCGCATTGATGCCGACACGCGCGTACCTGTATCCCTTCCCCACGGCATGTATGTGCTGAGCATCTCCTCCTCACAGCCCATCTCTAAGACCTTCGTGTGGTAACGACCGGACGCTCCGGAACTCTGCTTACCGTTCACCGGCACCGCCCGCTCGGCGCCCGTGCTTTCCATGTGCGCGCCAAGGCCAGGTTTTTCCTCTGGAATAACCGCTCTTTTTCTCATTTGGCGTATTTTCACCGTCAACGTTTTTCACAGACCGCCGGTCTATAGTACTACCGTTTTTCGCCTATGTCGTCACGCAGCTTTGGTTCGGTAGAAAACGACAAGGAGCTTGTCGACAGGATACTCGCGAAGGACCCCAAGGTCTTCAACGATATCGTGCGTACCTTCACGAAGCGTGTGTACATGTTGGCGAAGGAACTGACACAGGATCATGATGCGGCGGAGGACCTGACGCAAGAGGTGTTCATACGCGTGTATCGATCCATGAACACGTTCCGGGGCGACTCGAAACTGAGCACCTGGATCTACCGCGTAACGATGAATGCGTTCATCAATACGACGCGGACACGTCAGTACGAGGTGTCGAAAACCAGCGCGGAATTCGACGACGAAATGCAGAACACCGACGGAATCACCTACGATGTCGCCGATCCCGAGCGGGTGCTCTCGCAGAAAGTCATTGATGAGCATATTCAGGAAGCATTGAAAAAGTTGAGTCCGTCGCAACGGACCGTGTTCATCCTGCGGCATTACCATGACCTGCCGTTGAAAGAGATAGCAGAGCAGATGGGTAATACGGAGGGAACGGTGAAGGTCTTGTTGTTCCGGGCGACCCAGAACCTGCAGAAGTACTTGCAGTTCTACGAGGCAGACCGATGATCGTCCCGACGGAACGCGGGTTCCGTGCGGAACGGGTACCATGCGGAAGTGTGAAAGAGACAAGGATTCGAATCATTTTACGTCCGGAGCATTGATGGGAAAAATTGATACAGAACTTGCGCGGAACATAGTGTTGGAGTTTTACGGTGAAGCGAGCGAGGCCGAGCGTGAAGCGTTGCGTGCCGCTCGTGAAACCGATCCCGCTATTGTCGCAGCCGCGAACACCTATACGGAGAATCTCTCCCGACTGCGCAATGCGCCGGCAGAGGACATCGATGCGCGCATCCTTGAGCGCCTGGAACGAAACATCCTGACCGCGACGGTGGTGGCCGACGCCCATGCGCCCCGGATCAGTGAGCAGACGCGCTGGTGGCACACGCTGCGCGATATCTTCGCGACGCCGCAGCGCATCGGGTTCACCCTTGCGGGCGGACTCGCCTTCGTGTTCCTTGGGATGGTCATAGGAAGCAATGTGCAGATGATGCCGGGCGGAGCGAGCGCTGGTGGCGCGGTCCTACCGGAAGGAGAAGGCCCGTCGGCAGCGGCGGTGGCCTCGAATCCGCAGATACGGGATTTCTTACGTCGTTCCCAGATCTACCTTGCCACCTCGGTGGACGAGGAAGTGGTCTGTGAGAAATGTCCTCCCATCCGCGCACAACTCTCTAATCGTCAGATCGCCAAGCAGCTTCTTTTGGAAGCGACCGCTCTCCGCGCCCGAGCCGACGGCAACCCCGAGGTACAGAAGCTCATCACGGACATCGAGTTCGTCCTGGAGAGCATCGGCAACAACCATGACATCAACCCTGTCCAGGCGGAGATGGTGCATCACATCGCGAGCAATGCCGTTTGCGAAGTATCGGCACGCATCGACACGGCATCATCGCACAAGACGAGTCCTCGTTAAGCTGGAGAGTTCTCTGAGCGGGAGAGAAAGACACTCTGAAACTTGTTTTCATTATCTCATTACAAACCATACCTGTTTTTATGCGTACACCTATTGTCCTTATCGCTTGTCTGCTGATTGCAGCGGGCGCTGTTTATGCACAACCCAAGATGGAGATCATCGGTGGCGAGACCTGTGATTGGGGTCGTGTGACGGTGAAAGAGAATCCGTTGAAGATGGTGACACTCGACACCAATCTGACGATCAAGAACACAGGCAACAAGGACCTGATCATCGACACGATCAAGGTGGGATGCGGTTGTACGACGCCGAAGTATACGACGGCCCCCATCAAGCCCGGCCAGACCGCGAAGATCCACGTAGGATTGAACGCTGCGCTCGCTTCCGGTGAACTCACGAAGACGATGACCATCTATGCGAACGACGATCCGTCGAAGATGGGACGTCTGGTGTATCTGAAGGCGAACCTCTTCCGTCCGATCACGCTCACGCCGCAAACCTTCAACTTCCCCGAAATCAAGGTGGGCGAGACCTCGAAGTTCTCGGTGACCATGAAGAACAACGACGCGAAACCGTTCACGGTGGAGCGTTTCCTGGCAACGAAAGGTTTGAAGATCGACCAGCGCGGTCCCGTCAGTATCGCTGCAGGTGATTCAGTGGTGATTCATGGCACGTACCTTGGCAAAGAGCGCGGCTATTGGAGCGCCAATGTCGTTGTCGAAGCAGCTGATCCCGATTTCCCTCCTTTCGAAATCAGCGCTTACGGTCAGGTGAAGGACGAAGCGGGTATCGTCGATCCGTCCGTCATCCAGATCGACCCCAGCAAGGCGAAGAACGGCAAGATCGAGATTCCCAATCCGAATGCACCGGCGCCGGCGAAGAAGAAATAAGCAAAGCGTCCGATTCCGATTGATGATGGAAAGCCCGCGAAGCGTTTCGCGGGCTTTTTCTTTATCGGGTGAATGCGTGGCGGACCGCATCGGCACACGTGGCAGGCGACACGGAACGTCCGATAACTTCGTCGAGCGCGGCGCTATGGCGCAGGAGCGACGCACGCAGGCGTTCGCGCGCGCCGTCGTCGGCCAATCGCAAGCAGTCCACAAGCTGCACGTGCGCGGACGACAGAAGGATGGATCCGTGCTGAAGCAGGACGTTCCCATAGACACGTTGCGCGCTACCCACCACCTTCTTGTCGTTCCACAGAAGTTCCGAACGCGCAGCACTGGTGAAGCACGAGACGCTGTCGCCGTCCGTGCGATATCGCGCGGCGAAGTCCGGCTGGGTCTTTTGAAACTCCACGTCGGTGGCACCAAGGGAATGCAGCGCACTCTTGAGAACCTGATGGCTGGCGCGATACACGTCGTGCATGCCGAAGCCATGCGGCAGCACCATGACTACGGAATAGGTGAGTTCGTCGGCATGGAACACGGCACGTCCGCCGGTGGCGCGCCGCACACAATCGTAGCCGCGGGCCAGGCGGCGCTCATGGTCGATATCGTCCTCCCGCTGGTTCGCCCCAAGCGAGATGCACCACGGATTCCACGAATACAATCGTACGAAGACATCGGTGGCGGGTGCGGCCGCAAGGCGCTGGGCGGACTCTTCATCCCGTTGCATGTTCTCCCGTCCGCTCAGACCGAGTTCGGTGGAGACGATGGCATGACGGCGAAGATGGTCACGCATCTCGGCATCGCGTTCCTCCTCTGTTTGCCTGATGAAATCCGGACCTCTCTGCACAAAATCCTCTAATTTTGTTGTTTCTGTCAGCACACACCGTATCATCACGGTCATCGCACCGTATCTACCATGACACGACTCCACCTTGCCGCAGCAATTTACGACACCGCTCACATCACGGGGGATTTCCTCCTGCGTTCGGGAGCCCGCAGTACCGAGTATTTCGACAAGTACCTGTTCGAAGCCAAACCCGAGCTTCTTCGTGTGATCGCCGAACACCTCGCTCCGCTCATACCTGCTGGAACGGATGTCCTCTGCGGGTTGGAACTCGGCGGCGTGCCTCTGGCAACAGCTCTCTCGCTCCACACGGGCATCCCCGCTGCGTTCGTGCGGAAGAAGGCGAAGGAATACGGAACGTGTAAGATCGCCGAAGGCAGTGACATCAACGGAAAGAACATCCTTGTCGTGGAAGACGTCATCACCAGCGGCGGCCAGGTGGTGCTCTCGGCAAAGGACCTGCGTGCGCATGGCGCGAACATCCTTGGGGCTGTCTGCGTCATCGATCGTGAGTCGGGCGGAGCGGCGGCCTTGCAGGCCATCGACATTCCGCTGACACCGCTGTTCACGATGACGGAGTTGAAAACCGCCGGAGCACGTTCATGATCATAGGCATCGGATCCGACATCGTGGATGTGGCACGGATCGCCCACTCCATCGAACAATACGGGGATCGGTTCCTAAACCGCATCTTCACTCCCACCGAGCAGGAATACTGTCGCCGATTCCACGGCACGGAAGCCGTCCACTTCGCTGCGCGCTTCGCCTACAAGGAAGCCTTCAGCAAGGCCATCGGGACGGGTATCACGCAGGGATTCCAATTCAAGGAATGCGGCGTGAAGAACCTGCCGTCGGGTCAGCCATCGGCGGACCTGAGCGGAGGCATGAGCGAGCGCTACGGACAGTTCGTCATCCACGTCACCCTCTCCCACACGAGCACCATGGCATTGGCCGTAGTGGTGATCGAGACATCACACGCATCGTGATCCCGATGCCGGTGCGCAAAGCGTTCGCGCTCACTCCTAACTTCGTCGTCTTCCATGAATCGCATCGGTAAATTCCTCTTCAGCTATGTGTCGCCGCTTATCGCGGTTGGACGCGACCGTGCGCTCATGGCGGAAGACATGCCGGCGCTTGACGACGACCTGCGTCCGGCAGCGGTCGAAGCCTCCTTCGCCTCCCTTGCCACCGACCAGCCCTTTCGTTTCGTCGTCCGTGCCTTCTTCGCGGCAGGGCACAGCGCCAAGCGAGCGCTCATGCTGGATATCGGACGCCTGCCATTCGTTCTGGCGGGACCCTTGCTCCTGCGTGAAGTGCTTACCTATCTGGGTACCTTGAGTTCCCGACCGCAGGACCTGGTGCCGGCATTAGGGGGAGCCCTGGCCCTGTCCGCCGTCGTCGTTGCCGACGGTGTGCTGGTACAGCATTATTACTACAACGCCCTGAAGACCTGGGGACGGGTGTCCAACGGATTGAACATGCGTGTGTTCCGTCACGCCCTTCGCATCACGCGCACCTCGCAGATGCACATGCACACGGGCGACGTGGTCAACCACATGGCCAGCGATAGCGAAGGCATGGCGGAAGTGTCGTTCTTCCTTCCGGAAATACTCCAATCATGCATCCACGTCACCGCTTCGCTCGTGCTCCTCTCCTTCCTGCTGGGTCCGGCAACGCTGGCAGCGGTGGCGACGTTGGTGTGCATGGGACCTCTCACGCGGCTTGCCGCGAGACGTTTCTCGCGCTATGACAACGAACTATGGAAACATCGCGACGCGCGGGTGACCCTTATGTCGCAGATCCTCAGCGGCATCCGGGTGATCAAGTACTTCGCATGGGAACGAAGCATCGTGCGTTCGGTGGACACCATCCGCGGTCGGGAGCTCGGGGCGTTCACCAAACTCATCCGTGCCGAAGCTCTCAGCACGATGCTCTTCCTCAGCACCTCCACCGTCGTCGCCTTTGCGGGCTTCGGCGCTTATGCGGCCATGGGCGGCGAGCTCACGCCCGCCCTGATCTTCCCCTGCCTGCTCATCTTCATGCAGCTCGAGGGTCCGATCGGCGCGCTTCCGCATTTCATCAAGAACTACGCTCATGCCCGTGTCGCTGCAGAGCGCCTGCACTCCTTCTTCAGCAGCGAGGTGTACGCACCCGATGCGCGACGGGAACGGGCGGACGACACGCCGGGCGCTGTTTCCATCCGGAACCTGTCGGTGACCTACGCCGGAACCACGGAAGCCTCCAAAGGCGCATCGGTCCACGCGTTGCGGGATATCGACCTCGATATTCGCTCCGGCGAAAGCGTCGCGCTCGTCGGCGCAGTGGGCGCAGGGAAATCCACCATGCTTCTTGCCTTGCTCGGCGAAACGCCTCGCAGTTCGGGGAGCATCGCGTTCTCTACGGACACGGCGGAGGAGCGCTCGCGCATCGCCTATGTATCACAAGAGCCCTACATCCGGAACGCCACGTTGCGAGAGAACATCTGCTTTGGCAGGATTGACGACGAGAAGACGGAGACGTTGCTTCGCAAGGCACTGCACCTGTGTGCGTTGGAGTCGGATATCGCTGCGTTGTCCTCCGGACTTTCCACCGAGATCGGTGAGCGAGGCGTGAACCTGTCCGGCGGACAGAAGATGCGCGCATGTTGTGCGCGCGCCGTGATGAAGGAAGCGGGCATCATCCTCATGGACGATCCGCTGGCGGCCGTGGATGTCCACACGGAGCAGACCCTCGCCGACGAGCTCCTCTTCGGTCACTGGGGCTCCGCCACCCGCATCATCGCCACCCATCGCCTGGCACATCTCGGTCGCTTCGACCGTGTCGTGTTCCTTCACGAGGGTCGTATCGCCGGTCAAGGTCCGCTCGACGAACTCCTCCGCACCTGCACCGAATTCAAAGAATTCTACGCCGAACATACGGCAACGGAATCGGCATCGCACGCACCCGCCGTGACTCAGGCGGCGCCCGCGAAGCGAGCGCACGACGAGAGCGACGGCAAGTTCATGGAGGATGAGGATCGAGCTGTCGGTTCCATGAAGGCGGAGCTGTTCTTCGATTACCTACGTCAGCTCGGCACTGCCGATAACGGCACGCCGTGGAAGGTCTTCGCCTCCTTGGTCGTCAGTTGCCTGCTCGTCGTGATTCTTCCCATGCTGCAGAGTGCGTGGTTGGCGTGGTGGACACAGAACCGCGGCCTTGGCGATGCCATGCCGTCATGGTTGCGATCTCCCGGAGTGGCTCTTGCCGGCTATGCCACCATGGGCGGATTGATCCTTGCCGCCAACTACGGAGAGCGTTTGCTATGGATGCTTCGTGCCACGCTGGCCGGTCGCGAGATCCACAACAAGACCCTTCAGGCGGTGGTCTCCGCGCCGATACGCTTTTTCGATACGACGCCGATGGGCCGCATCCTGAACCGTTTCGCCCATGACTTGGCGGGCGTGGACGACGAGCTCAGTTGGAACTTCGAGAGCGCGGTCCGTTCCTTCACGCACATGCTTGGCACCTTGCTGCTCATCATCATCGTCGCACCCGTGGTCATCGTTGCGGCGGTACCGGCAATGGCGGTGTTCTACAGACTTCAGCGCGACTATCGTCGTTCGGCGCGCGAAGCCAAACGTCTGACGAGCATCTCGCGATCTCCGCGCTACGCACACTTCAAGGAAACACTGTTGGGCTTGCCCGTGATACGGGCATACAAGCAGGAAGCGGAGTTCACCGCATCGTTCGTCGACAAGCTCGAGTTCTTCCAACGCATGAACTGGGGATCCATCCTCCTCAATCGATGGTTCTCCACCCGCGCTCCCTTGCTGAGCGGCGTCATCGCCGTGGCCACCACCACGTCCATCGTCGTCCTATGCTCTCAGGACCGCATCGGTGCTGGTGTTGCGGGCATGATCATCACGTATTCGATGACCTTCTGGGGCAATCTCAATTGGTGCGTGCGTTCGTTCAGCGAAGTGGAATCCCGTATGACTTCGTATGAGCGACTGCGCGCCTATGGCGGACTCGAACCCGAGCCCGTCGTGAACGCCTTCCCGGAACTCGCGGCGTCGGCACCGTGGCCGCAGTCGGGCGAGGTGGTCTTCGACGACGTCTCTGCGCGGTATGCTCCCGAGCTGCCATTGATTCTTCGCGAGGTGAGTGTCACCATTCCCGGCGGAGCCCGCGTCGGTATCGTCGGCCGGACAGGCAGCGGCAAGACGACGCTGTTTCAAACCCTCTTGCGCTTTGTGACGCCCGCCTCGGGCATGGTCCGCATCGACGGCGTGGACATCGCCCGCATACCGTATGAACGTTTGCGCCGGGCCATGGCGATCATTCCGCAGGACCCAATGCTCTTCATGGGTAGCATCCGCGAGAACCTCGATCGCTTTGAGGAGTACACGGACGCCGAGGTGTGGTCGGTGCTCGATCGCGTATGCATGGCCGATCCCGTCCGTTCGCTGGGCGGACTCATGGCGCAGGTGCAAGAGAGCGGACTGAACTTCTCCCAAGGTCAGCGCCAACTGCTCTGTCTGGCGCGCGCCTTGCTCACTCGCGCTTCCATCATCGTGCTCGACGAGGCCACGGCGAGCGTGGACGTGCAGACGGATGCGTTGATCCAGCAGACTCTGCGATCGGAGTTCAAGGATGTGACCATGCTCATCATCGCCCATCGTTTGCATACCGTCGCCGATGCAGACATGATCATCGAGATGCGGGATGGCATCGCCCACGTGGCATCGTCCATTCGCGATGTGGGTGACTCGCTCGAGGAATAAGGAAGCGGGAACCGCTCAAAGAAAGCGTTGTTTGTCCAGGCCAAGGAACGCGAGCGTGTTGTCGCACAGCAGGCGTTGCTTCGTGATGCTGCCGAGGGACGACTCCTCGATGAACCTGCCATGATGAAGATCGCCCAAGGGGAAAGGATAATCGGTGCCATAGCACACGCGGGTATCGCCCATCACATCGAGCACATACTGCAGAGCCCGGAGGTCGTGCGTGATACCGTCCACCCAGAACCTGTCGGTGTACGACAAGGGGTCGCTGATACCGTGAACATCGCACAGGTCGGGTCGTGCATGCCAACCATGCGATATACGTCCCAAGGTGAACAGGAAGGATCCGCCGGCGTGGGTGAATAACACCTTCAATCGCGGGAACCGGTCGAAGATGCCGCCGAAGATCATCGATGTCAATGCCAGGGTCGTCTCCGCGGGCATGCCCACGAGCCACGGGGAGAAATACTTCGTCAATCGATCAGCGCCGAGCATCTCCCACGGATGAATGATCAGTCGGCAACCAAGGCGCTCCGCCTCCGCATAGAAAGGATACAGTGCCGGATCGTCCAGATTCATACCGTTGATGTTCGAACCGATCTGCAGACCGGGCATGCCGAGCTCGTTGACGCAACGTGACATCTCCTCGATGGCCCGATCGACATCCTGCATCGGGGCGGTGCCCATGGCGATGAAGCGCTTGGGGTGCCGCGCAACGACATCGGCAAGATGGTCGTTGAGGAAGCGAGACCACTCGTGACCGTGCGCGGGTTGCGCGAAATAGGAGAAGAGGACGGGGATGGTGTACAGGACACTGACATCAACGTGATGTTCGTCCATGTCTCGCAGCACCCATGCGGCATCCCAGCAGTTCCGTTGCACCTCGCGGAAGAACACGCCGTCATCGCGCATCATCCGCGCGGCACCGGGCACGTGATGATCGAGCGCGATGAATCCACCATACCCGTACTTGTCCTTCAGCGAAGGCCATTTCTCGGGCATGAGATGTGCGTGGATATCGATTTTCATACGCTTACTGAGTGTGAATGCGGGATCCGACGTGTAGTCGGGCGGAGTCCGTTACGTTCTCCCGGTCATGCGAATTTCTTCGGGGCTTCCATAACAGTTCCGCAGCTCTTGCAGGTGCAATGCTCGGAATTTCCGTAGAAGCGTTCGAAGATGGGAGGCAGCTGCTTGACGATATCGGTGACGTATTCGAATTCTTCGTAGAGTTTCTCGCCGCAGTTCTCGCAGTACCACTGGAATCCGTCCATCTCCTTCGTCTCGCGCTTGCGTTCGATGACGAGTCCCACGGTATTGGCCCCTCGCTGAGGTGAGTGCGGCGTGCGCGGAGGCAACAGGAACATGTCACCCTGATGGATATGGATGTCGCGAGGCTTGCCTTCGTCGATGATCTTGACGGTGATATCGCCTTCGAGTTGATAGAACAACTCCTCGCCTTCGTTGAAGTGATAATCCTTCCGCGAGTTGGGTCCGCCCACGATCATGACGATGAAATCCGTATCCTCATAAATGCACTGGTTGCCGACGGGCGGCTTGAGAAGATCACGATGCTCGTCGACCCATGTCTGCAAATGAAAAGCGCCTGCGATAGCCATTCTTGTTCTCCCGAGAATATGAGCACGTCGTTCGTTTACCGTTGCACGGTGGCCGCGGAGGCGCAAAATACCCCGCGGCGCGGAAACGGACGACGTCCGATGAACGCACCGCGACCGAAGGGCCGATAAACACACAAGCCCCACCGCGGTGCGATGAGGCTTGCTCGAACTTTCCGATGCGGCGACCGCTTACCTTCCCACTCTATCGATGCCGTCCGTAGGACATTGCTGACGGAGTTTCCAGGACGCGGAGAGAGTCGTGATGGGCACGGCCATCAGACGCTCACGCGCAATGAGGATGCCGCACTGACGGCAGATGCCGTAGGTCTTCTCGTCGATACGCACCATGGCTTCGTCGAGCTTCCGCAGATAATCCGTCGTGCGCTGAATCTGCGCATACGTCTTCTCGCGTTCAACCGCTTCCGATCCCTGCTCGGCCATGTGCATGGAATACACGGCAGTCTCTTCCGATGCTTCGTAATTGGTAAGGTCCTCGAGACGCTCCTTCAACATGCGGAGTTCATCGAGGGTCTTCTCCTTTTCGCTCTCGATCAACGCCTTGAACACCTTAAGATCCTTGTCCGAGTAGCGCACATTGGGCTTCGGCTTTACCGGTTCAGGTGTCGTATACGACGGTGTGGAGAGGAACTCGGTGATCTTCGGAGCACTGATCGTCGGTGCCGATTGCGTCCGCTCGAACATCGCTTCGTTCTTCGACGTATCCTTCTTCACGCGCGGCTCAAGCTTCGGCGTGGCGCGCTCGCTCGGCCTGCGCGAACGGCTTCTCACAGGGCCGTTACCACGAGATAAGACGATCGCCTTCGCCGGTGCGCCTTTCGACGGTGCGGGGATGGCGACGACATTCTGCGGTGCGGTGGAGGGAACCGTGGGCGACGCTTTCGCAGGCGTCGCTTTCGGTGCAGCCTTCACAGGAGCAGCCTTTGGTGCCTTGACTACCACGACCTTCTTGGCCACGACCTTCTTGGCCACGACCTTCTTGGCCACGACCTTCTTGGCCACGACCTT
>JBBATK010000002.1:47579-117318 GCA_040398805.1 Kapaibacterium sp. (SeqCode)
CCACGACCTTCTTGGCCACGACCTTCTTGGCCACGACCTTCTTGGCCACGACCTTCTTGGCGACTACCTTCTTGGCGACACTCTTCTTAGCCACTACCTTCTTTACGACGGCTTTCTTCGCCGGTGATGATTTGACAACGACTTTCTTCGGAGCGCCTTGTTTCGGAGCCGCCTTCTTGGGAGCGGCTTTCTTACTTGCTTTACTCATCTGACCTTTCTTTGGTGGTTTTGGCGCGGCCTTCGCGGGCCGCGGTGGTGATTTCTTGACCACCGCCTTCGCTGTCTTCTTCACGCTCTTCGACGTGCTTGGTGTGGCACGTTTCGGAGCAGCTTTGGCGGTGCTCTTCTTGACCGGTCTTGTCTCAAGCTTCTTGACCGGTTTCTTGGCAACCTTCTTGACGACCTTGGTCGCAGCCTTCTTCGCTACGGGCTTGGTCGCCTTCGCTTTCCCTGCCGTTTTCTTCGCCTTCTTCGCGGAAGCGGTTGACGGTTTCTTCGACGTTGAATTTACCGTCGTCTTGTTCTTGGCCACAGGCTTCTTTGTCGTTGCCATGACGTCTCTCTTGTGAAAGTGTACAGAAGTGGTTTCTTTTAAAACACCCTCCAACCCTTCAACTTTGTCCCCGCCTCACGAAAAAAAGGTCGCGATTATAGCACCTGCATCACTTGCAGGCAACACATAGTTTTACACACAGCACGCGCTGAGGATTTCATCGTCTTTATGGACTTTAATGCCCTCTTTCGTCACGAAGAGCATCATAAGATTCACAAGATTTTTCGCATACATCTGCGACGCATGGAACGGCATGCTTGCGGGCACATTGACGGGTCCGATGATATGAACGCCATTGGCCGTGACCACGGTCTCGCCGGGTTTCGTCTGGAAGGTATTGCCTCCGGTTTCCGCCGCAAGGTCCACGATCACCGAACCGTTCTTCATCATGGCGAGCATCTCGTCGGTGATGATCTTCGGAGCGGGCTTGCCGGGAATCGCTGCCGTCGAGATAACGACGTCCGATTGGGCGATATGCTTTGCCAGTCCTTCCTGTTGTCTCTTTTTCGCTTCTTCGCTCAGCTCTTTGGCGTATCCACCGCTGGTCTCGGTATCCTGTTCACCCAGGTCGATATCGACGAACTTCGCACCCAAGCTGAGTACCTGTTCACGGACGGCGGGACGCACATCGAAGGCTTCGACGATGGCTCCAAGACGGCGTGCCGTGGCGATCGCCTGCAAGCCCGCAACACCTGCGCCGATCACCAAGCACTTCGTGGGTGCCAGGGTGCCGGCCGCTGTGACAAGCATGGGGAAGAAACGTCCGCTGTGATTCGCCGCGGTAAGAACCGCCTTGTAGCCCGCAACGGAGGCCATGGACGAGAGAATGTCCATGCTCTGCGCGCGGCTGATGCGGGGAATAAGCTCGAGGGCGAATGAGGTGATGTTCTTCGCTTTCAAGGCAGCGATGACATCGGCATTCTTCCAGGCGTTCATCGTACAGATGAGCGTGCTATCGTTCTTCATCGTTCCTACTTCGCCAATCGTGGGCGCTTGCACCTTGCAGACCACGTCGCTCTGCGCACACACATCGGCGGCCGACCCGAGAACGGTGGCACCGACGGCGGTGTAGGATGCGTCATCGTAGGCAGCGGCAAGTCCGGCTCCGGATTGGACGTTGACGGAAAAGCCCTTCGCCTTCAATTGCTTCACGGCATCCGGCGTAAGCGCTACGCGATGCTCGTTGGATTGCGACTCAGTCAGGACGCCGATATTCATTGGTACTCCAAGAGATTCTAGTATCGAAAAATGCCTTCTGCAAGGCACAAAAATAGCGACATGGCCGAGATTACGAGGCTCGGCGGGTGCAGAGAATTTCCCACCGAGCGTACGCCGTCGATGAATCTTCAGAGCAGACAATCACCATCACCGTAATGTCACGGGATGGTGCTCTCGCGCCACAAGGCGGCCGATGGGCGTTGCAAGCGCGCCGAGGCCATGCGCATGCATGCACTCCTCCACCGCCGATGCCTGATCTTCCCGGACCGCGACGAGCAGGCCACCGCTTGTCTGGGGGTCGCACAGCAACGCAAGCCGGGCATAGTGTTCGTCGAACTGCTCGGCCAACGTCGAGAAATCCGACAGGTTCAATCCGGAGCCATAGCTCAACCAGTTCCGTTTCGTCCCGCCCGGTGTGCATCGAGCTGCGATGTAGTCGTCCAAGTGGGCGATGCGCGGGAGGGCGTCCACGTTCACTTCGGCGCTGACGTTGCTACCGTTGCACATTTCCAGGAGGTGACCCAGAAGACCGAAGCCGGTGACGTCCGTCATGGCGGTCACGCCGTCGATGCGGGCAAGCGCCGCTCCGATGTTGTTGATCCGTGTCATGGATGCCGCAGCCACGCCATGATGTTCAGACTTCAGCGAGCCGTTCTTTTCCGCGGTGGTGAGGATGCCCACACCCAGACCTTTGGTGAGATACAACAAGCAGCCAGCCTCTGCCGTGGAATTCTGCTTGAGATGCGCAAGGTCCACGAGCCCGTTCACGGCAAGTCCGAAGATAGGTTCGGGCGAATCGATGCTGTGTCCGCCCGCCAGCGGTATTCCCGCTTCCGCGCACACGGCGCGGCTGCCGCGGATCACTTCCGAGGCGATCTCCGGAGCCAGCTTATCCACCGTCCACCCCAGGATGGCAATGGCCATGACGGGCGTACCGCCCATGGCGTACACATCGCTGATGGCATTGGCCGATGCGATGCGACCGAAGTCGTAGGGATCGTCGACGATGGGCATGAAGAAGTCCGTGGTGCTGATCAGACCTTGGCCGTTCCCGAGGTCGTACACCGCTGCGTCATCGCGGGTGGAGTTGCCCACGAGCAGGCGCGGACACTCGGGTCCGGCTTCGTTCGTATGAAGGATACGGTCCAACACCGCGGGAGAGAGTTTACAGCCGCAGCCCGCGCCGTGACTGTATTGTGTCAGCCGTATCTCCGGTATACCTGATTTCGTCTCCATAGGTTTCCAAGATTGATTCCTGATGCGGATGTCAAGCGGACGGCGCTTCCGGTGCGGAATCCGATCCGTGTTCTTCGGTCGTGATCGGTTGTTCGGGTTTGGATGTTCGCGCCGATGCCGCTCGTTGAAGGCGTGCCATGTAGAACCCGTCGGCGTCGTGCTTACCGGGCTCGATGCGTCGTTCCTCCTCCAGCGTCCATTCGCCGGGTGATTGCGCAAGGAACCACCGCACCTGGTCTTCGCACTCGGCGGGCAGGATGCTGCAGGTGGCGTAGATCACAGCGCCGCCGGGGGCGACCATGGCGGAGTATTGCCGAAGGATATCACGCTGCATGGTCACGAATCTGTCGATATCCGATGCCGTGATATGCCACTTCGTATCGGGATTACGGCGGAGTACGCCGAGTCCGGAACAGGGCACATCGAGCAGCACGCGATCGGCGCTCGCATGTTGACGTTTGATGACCTTCGTCGAGGTGATCGTCCGCGTTTCGATGATACTCACACCGGCACGCCGCGCCCGCTGAGCCAGGGCCGAAAGCTTCCACTCCTCGGTATCCATGGCGATCACTCTTCCTTTGTTCTTCATGAGCGCCGACAGGTGAAGGGCTTTGCCGCCGCTTCCGGCACATGCGTCGACGACGCGCATTCCCGGTTCCACCTTGCAGAAAGGAGCGATGCACTGGGATCCAGCATCCTGCACTTCGAAGAGTCCGTCGCGAAACTCCGGCAGGGTGAACACGTTGAAGTGCCTGCTAAGGACGATGGCGGACTCGCTGAGCGGCGACGCGGAACAGGATAGGTCGCGGTCGCGCAGGCGGCGTTCCAGTTCCTCGCGGGTGGTCTTGAGCGCATTGGCCCGGAGAACCACCTTGGGCTCCGCGTGCAAGGCATGCACCATGGAATCCCATGCGGCACCGAACAATTCCGCCCCCATGGCATCGAGCCAATCGGGATAGGAGTACGCAACGGCGCGCGTGGAGCCGGCATCGGTCCAGCGACGTTGCACCGAGGCGGCTTCCACACGATTCTGGACACTCAGGTATTTGGGAACGTGAAGCGAGTGAAGGATGAGCATCCCTTGCACGAGCTTCAACGCATCCGCAGCGGACTCGCATTCCCGGATTCCCATGACAACACAGAGCCTGCGGGCGTTACGCACGATGAAGTACAGCGACTCGGCAAAGAAGGACTTCTCTTCGGCGTCCCAATGTTCGTTGGCTTTGAACCTTTTCTGCACCACGCTGTTGGCAAATCGGCCTTGAGCTACCACCTCGAGGGCGGCATTGGCCAACTCGCGGCATATGTGATCAGAAACGTTCATGGGGTGCGGGATGCATGGTGTTTTGCAAGATAGGCACGGGGTGGGGAGTCCGAAGGAAAAACTCATGCCTCCGTCATCGTCGCGCGCCGTGGCGATGAGCGTTCATGCGATGTCGCCGCTCCGTGTGTTGCCGTTTTTTATGAATTCCGTTCCATGCCTTTTTGGTAGATTTCGCTCCGTACAGTCATGATGCGCAACCAATGGTGACGAGTCACCGCCGCCGCATCATGACGTCACGTCGCGCGGTCCACCGTTCCGCGGTTTCACCCTTTGTCTCATTCGTTTTTGGAGTTGTTATGTCCTTGCGCTCACTGTTGTTCCTGTGTTGTGCCGCGCTGATCATCGGTACGGGTTGCGGCGAGAAGAAAGCCGAGCCTGTGAAGATCGATGGCATGGAAACGTACACCGACGTGAACACCTCTTTCTCGCTTCGGTATCCCAAGAACTGGGTCGTCAAGAAAACTCCCGGTGAGCGCTTTCTTGCCCTGTCGAGTGCGGAGGCCGAAGCCCGCTTCGTGGAGTATCAGGATGGTCCGGCCGGTGCGAAGATCGACGTTCATGTCGTTCACATCAAAGACCAACCGCTGGATCAATTCATCAACGAGGACAAGATCTTCGATAATTCCGCCTACGCCCCACAGGAGAACGTGACCCTTGGCGGCAATCCTGCCGTCAAGTTGAGCTACTCGGCGGATGCATCCGACGGGCAGTTGAAGGGTATCAAGCTTTATTCGCTGAAGGATACGGTATTGACCACGCTGGAAATCGCGGCATTCGGCAGCACCTACGATGCATATAAACCGCAGATCGACGAGATCCTCTCTTCCTTCGTCTGTGCCGGTCCTACCAAGTTGGCGGATACCAAACCCGATACCGTGAAGGCCGCGCCGGAGCCGCCCTCAGAGAACTTCATCACGGCACCGGGCATGGGATACAGCATCAGCATTCCCGATAATTTCCGCGCGAAGGGTGTCAAAGCCGCAGGGGCCATCGGTGGCAGTGAGTACCTGGGAAGCCGCTTGGATTGCACCATCCGTGTGGACATCCTTGATGCTTCCAAGCAATCGAACCTGGACAAGATCGCCTCGGAGAACAAGGCACAGTTCAGCGGTGCTTCGCAATCATCCACGACGCTCGGCAACGTCAAGGCATACATGTTCACATACAGTCCTGCACCGGGCATCGGACGCTATGCGTATTTGTGCGTGAAGGACGGCAAGCTGTATCGCGTGTTCGTCACATGGAACAAGACGGAAGAAGCGGTCTACCTTCCCATCTTCAAGAAGTGCATTTCGACCTTCCAATTCAAATAGGTCCTGAATCCACGTCATACGAACGGAGATGGGACGACACTCTCATCTCCGTTTTTTTTTGCCATGAACACTTCCATCGACACTCCCCTGTTCCGTGAGTCACAGTCTCTGCGACGCTGGCTTCTGTGGCTTCCGTTCTTGGCTCTGACCCTTCTCTTCGTGTGGGGAATCATCCGGCAGGAAGTCTTTCACACGCCATTCGGCGACAAACCTGCTCCGAGTATCATTCTGGCCGTCCTTGCTCTGTTTATGGGCATTCTTGCATACCTGTTCCTTGCTGCGCAGTTGGACGTCGAGATCCACAACGACTCGATACGCTACCGTTTCTTCCCGTTCGTCCCTTCATGGCGCACGGTCCGTGCCGTTGATGTGCAAAGCGCCTATGTCCGCACCTACCATCCCATTCTGGAATACGGCGGCTGGGGCTATCGCGCAATGCCCGGCTTCATGGGTAAAGGGAAGGCCTTGAACATCTCCGGCAATCAAGGGATACAACTCGTGTTCACGGATGGCGCGCGGTTATTGCTTGGCACCCGTAGGCCTGCGGATGCGAAGCAGGCATTGGAGAAAAGCAGCGGCCTGTCACCCCTTGTCAAGCCAGACGCCTGAGCCCTAGTGCATGACTCAGTAGTGGAACACGTCGCGGACTTCACGAGCCAAGTGTTCGCGATGATCGGGATGCGCGATACTCACCATAAGTTCCGCCCGCTCGCGAAGGTTTCTGCCATAGAGGTTGACGGATCCGTATTCCGTGACCACGTAGTGCACATGGGCGCGCGTGGTGACGACGCCTGCGCCGGGCTTGAGCTTGCACACGATACGACTCTCTCCGGTACGCGTCGTCGACGGCAGAGCGATGATCGGTTTACCGTCCTCGCACAACGCCGCACCGCGGATGAAATCCATCTGTCCGCCTACTCCCGAGTAGATGCGGGAACCCAACGAATCGGCGCATACCTGTCCGGTGACATCCACTTCGAGCGCACTATTGATGGCGGTGACGCGAGGATTCTGTTCGATGACCCGCGTGCTGTTCACATAGGCGATATCGAGAAGCAGGACGCCGGGATTATCATCGATGAAATCATACAGTCGCCGGGAACCCATGACGAAGCCTGCGACGGTCTTGTAGGGATGCTTCCTCTTCAAGCTGTTGTTGACCACCCCCCGCTCCACCAAGTCCACCACCCCATCGGAGAACATCTCCGTGTGGATGCCGAGATTCTTGTGATGTAACAGTTGTTCCAAGACGGCATTGGGAATGGAACCGATGCCCATCTGCAACGTGGCGCCGTCGGGGACGAGTTCGGCGACATGGTGGCCAACGGCGCGCTCGATCTCGTTCGGTTCGGAATACTCGGCCGTGAGGATCGGGGCGTTCGATTGCGTGACGGCATGGAACCGCGACACATGGATGTTGCCATCGCCCAATGACCGTGGCATGTTGGGGTTGATCTGTGCGATCACATATCGCGCGGTCTGCACGGCGGCGATGGTGGCATCCACCGATACGCCCAGGGAGCAGTATCCATGCGCATCGGGAGGCGTCACCTGGACCAGGGCCACGTCGATAGGCAGCACTCGGCGACGGAACAGCAGGGGGACTTCGGAAAGGAACACCGGAATGTAGTCGGCACGACCGTCACGTATCGCTTCGCGCATGTTCGGTCCGGTGAACAGCACATGCACCTTGAAACTCTTGGAGAATTCCTGACGCGCATACGGAGCTTCCCCTTCCGTGTGCAGATGCACGATATCGACATCGCGCAGTTCGTCAGCGCGGCGCGTCATGGCCTCGATGAGTTCCTGTGGTGCGGCGGCAACGGAGTGAATGAAGACGCGATGACGCGATTCGATGCATGTGACCGCTTCGTCCGGAGTGACGATGTTCATGGCTATCCTCCTGCTCTCGGGTGTAATGGAATCCTTCCGACCTGCCTAGTAGCCGAAGATCTCTTCCGTCGTGAGCTCCTGCACGGGACCATACTGCGAGAGGGCCTTCATGTCCATCTTGCTCTTGGATCCGATCACCATGAGGGCGAACTTCTTCGAGCCTACTTTCTCGTCGCGGATGCGCTGCAGATCCGCAAGGGTCATCGCAGGCACCGCCGCATAGATGTCTTCCCGGACATCGCGTTGCAGGCCCAGTCGGCGGAGATTGTCGTACTGTTGAAGCAACGAGAATCGCGTATACCGCTCGGCTTCGATCTTCTCGCTTATGCTTTGCTTGGCGTTGGCGAACGACGCTTCGTTCGTCGGTATATGACTGAGCACATCGTGCATGGCCACCAAGGCTTCCGGCAGCTTGTCGGCTTGCGTTCCGATGTATGCGCTATACACATAGGGGTCGCCTTTACGACGCGGAGCACCGAAGCCCGCTTCGACACTGTAGGCAAGGGCTTTGGACTCACGGATCGTTTGAAACACCACTCCGGAGAGTCCACCATTGTACTCGTTGTACATCCGTGCGAACGCCGACGTCGGCACGGAATACTCTTCATCCAGCTTGATCCGCATCATCACCTCCGCCTGGACCATGTCGAAGTCCACGAAGAACACCTTGCCTGCCGAATGGTCCTGCCATTGGTACGGCTCGGGTTCGGCCAGGGTACGTCCCGGCTGGGAGCCGGCATGGACCGTGTTGAGAAGATCCCGCACCTTTTCCGGCGGGCGTGTTCCGTAGTAATACACGGAGTGCTTCAACGAGGGCAGCGATGTGATGACCTCGAGCAGGTCGCTCGCCTTGATCGCACGCAGCTCCGCTTCGTTAAGGATGTTCGTGAAGGGGTTGCGCTTGCCGTAGGTGACGTAGTTCATCATCGCCTGCTGAAGGATGACGGCCTTGTTCTTCTTCACGTTCGTGCGCTGCTTGAGTATGCCGTCCACGAGCAGTTTCAACGCGGCGGTATCGGCAACGGGATTGCGGAAACGCTCTTCCACCAGCTTCAGCGCCGGCTCCAGGAACTCCTCGATACCGCTGAGCTCCAGAGTCATGGCATCGGATGACGCGGAGACGCGGATGGTGCATCCGAGCTCGTACAGGGCTTTGCGCAGATCTTCGGCCGCGTAGGTTCCCGCGCCGATGAAATCCATGTACTGCAGAGCCGTGGAGAACCGGCGATCATGCTTGGTACCGAAGTCCCACACGAAATTCATGGTATACAACGTGTTCTCCATGTTCTTCACGCAAAGCACCTCCGTGCCGTTCTTCAACGTCGCGCGTTGGATGTCCTTGTCGAAGTCGCTGAACCGCGGAGAGATCTTCTCCACGGGAATGGCAAGGAGTTTCTCCGAGAACGACGACTTCGCATCGCGGTTCACAGGAACCGGCGTGATGGGCGGCTTGGTGACTTTCG
The DNA here is from genome assembly GCA_040398805.1 of Kapaibacterium sp. (SeqCode). Taxonomy (GTDB): domain Bacteria; phylum Bacteroidota; class Ignavibacteria; order Kapaibacteriales; family NICIL-2; genus JBBATK01. The sequence goes on from JBBATK010000002.1 coordinate 56,580, forward strand.
TCGTGTTCGTGTTTTCTCCGGACCTCTTGTACACCGCTACGTAGTTGTTCGCATAACTCCTCTTCGCGAATTCCACGATCTGCTGCTTCGTGATACGTCGCAGGTCATCGACGAACGAGATCGTTTCCCGCCACTCCAACCCATGGATGTAGTTCTGCGAGATGAGCGAAGCGCGGTTCGTATTGGACTCCATCTGCTTCATCTGCGCGATGGCAAGATCGTTGATCACCGCACGCATGGTGGCTTCCGTGAAGTTCCCTTTCTTCAGCTCTTCGATCTGTTCGAGAAGAAGCGATGCCACTTCCTCCAGCTTCTGACCTTTACGCGGCGAACCCGAGAAGCGATGCAGGGAGTAGTCTTTCATGATCATGGGACTGCAGCCGGGATTCAGCACGCGCTGCTTCTGCGCCAATTGAAGATCGATGATACCTGCGGAGTTGTTGGAGAGCAACATATCGCACATGGTGAGAAGCTTGATATCGGGATGAGCGGCGCCGGGAAAACGGAATGCCAGAGTGACGCTCTCCGCGGATGGTCCGACGACGTCCCGGATCACGGGAGCGGTGATCGCTTCCTCCGTGGCAACGGCGAACGGCGTCACCGGCTTCGGCGTGAACGTCCGGAACGCAGCATCGATGCGGGCTACAGCCGCATCCGGATCCACGTCGCCCGCCAGCACGATAGCCATATTATTCGGCACGTAATACGTGGAGTAATACTCGCGGATCTTCCGCATCGACGGATTCTTCAAGTGTTCAATGGTACCGATGGTCGTCTGTGTTCCGTATTGATGACGTTGGAAGACCGTGGCGAGCAGCTCTTCGAACACGCGGCGTCCGTCGTTATCCAGTCCCCTGTTCTTCTCCTCGTACACCGCTTCAAGTTCCGTATGGAAGAGTCGCAGCACGGGATTCCGGAATCGCTCCGCTTCCAGCTGTATCCAACGCTCCAGCTGGTTACGCGGTATGTTATTCTCATACACGGTCTCCTCGACACTCGTATGGGCATTGGTGCCGCGCGCACCGCACCGTTGCACCATCCGGTCGTATTCACCGGGTATGGCGTACGAGGCGGCAAGACCCGACAGGGAGTCGATGCGATGATAGATCTGGGAGCGCTTATCGGGATCCTGGGTAGCGCGATAGGTTTCGAATAACTGCTCGATCTCCTCGAGAAGCACCTTTTCCTTGGCGTAGTCCTGCGTTCCATACCTGTCCGTGCCTTTGAACAGCATGTGCTCCAGATAGTGCGCAAGACCCGTGGCATCGGCAGGGTCGTTCTTGCTTCCGGCGCGCACACACACCAAGGTCTGGATACGCGGCTCATCCTTCTGCACGCTGGTATAGACGGTCAGTCCGTTCGCCAACACGTACTTGCGCACCCCGAGGGGATCGCCGTTGACCGTTTCATACGTGTAGCCGTTCGACGTCTTTTTTTCGACGGTGTATTGTGCATGCGCGGAAGGAAACGACATAAGAGCAAGAGTGAGGTACGTGAGAAAGTGCTTCATGGGGGTTGCTGCGGATCATTGGTACATCGTGGACATGGAGCGCAATATGCGGACAAAACACGGGGAGGAAAAGCAGCGCTTCGACGAGGTCCTCGGCACAGGCACAAAGCCGATGCCCGTCCCGTGTTATCTTCGCGCATCCTACTGGATATCCCGTCATGCCTCAACATCTTTTCACTCCAGGCCCCGCTCCCCTGCCCGTGGCCGTCACCGCGCGCTTGCGGGAGGAGCCCGTGTATCATCGCGGACCTGAAGCGGATGCGTTGTTCGCCTCGGTCCATCAACGGCTCCAGACCGTTTTCCATACCGAACAGCCGGTGCTCGTCCTCTCCTGTTCAGGAACGGGCGGTGTGGAAGCCGCCATGCTCAACACGTTGGGTGCGAACGACCGCGTCCTGGTGTTCAACAACGGACGTTTCGCGAAGCGTTGGGTGACGATGCTCCGCTCCCTGCAGATACCATGTGTGGACATACCCGTACCACTCGGCGAGCCCGTCACACCCGCTATCATCAGGGAAGCGTTGGCAGCCCATTCGGATTGCACAGCTGTGTGGCTGGTCCACAGCGAGACATCCACCGGCACAACGTCCGATATCCGCGCCGCGGTCGCGACCCTCCGTTCGATGAGTGATGCTCTCGTGTGTGTCGACGCGATATCGTCGCTCGGTGTTCATGAGCTTCGCATGGATGAGTGGGGTATGGATGTCGTCGTCGCTTCCTCGCAAAAGGGTCTTATGGCTCCTGCCGGACTCGCCCTCGTGGCACTCAGTGGCCGTGCATGGCAACGCTCTGCGGCGTTGGAGACCAAGCGAACCACGTATTTCGACCTGGAGATCGCCCGTTCAGCACATGAGCGCAACAGGACGCCGTGGACACCCGCTATGCTCCTGGTCATGGCTCTCGATACATCATTGGGAATGCTGATCGGTGAAGGATTGGCGTCGGTTTGGCAACGTCACGCCGATTATTCCTTATCGCTTCGAACGTCGCTCACCGCCGCGGGTTTCGACATTTATTCCACCGCTCCGTCGCACGCCGTGACAGCGGTGCGGATTCCCCGCCATGTGCCGGATATCGTGGACCGGCTCAAGCACGATTTCGGTGTCACCGTGGCTCGTGGCCAGGATGGTCTCGCTGAATCCATCTTCCGCATAGGGCACATCGGTCCGTATACGACAGAGGATATCGCCTTCGTTGCGGACGCATGCAGGGACATCTTCGCCCGTTCCTGAGGTGTTTTACGCAGTCGGGCGTTGCGTACCGAGAACGACCTTCCGGCGGTGCTTCCTTGATTGTTTGTGGAGGTCTCATGTTGGACGTCACCTCGACTCCTACCTTTCGTTGATATAAAAAAAAAACGGCTCCCTTTCGAGGAGCCGTTTCTTTTTCCCGTCTGCTTCGCGGTGATTACTTCACAATCTGGAGAGGTTGTGAGGTGATGGAACCGTTTTGCTTGACAACGACGGTGTACGAGCCGCTTGCGAACGTATCGGTATTCAGCTTGAACTGCTGCGTACCGCTGAGGTCTGCTTGAGCGATGGTTGCAACGGTGCGACCGTTCACATCGACGAGCGTCACTTCCGTCATGCCATTACCGGCAAGTTCTACGGTGACGCTGGTAGTCGTGGAAGCCGGGTTCGGAGCAACGGTCAAGGTCGACGGTGTCGACTCTGCTGCTACGAGGACTTCTTGTGAATAGCGGCTTGTTCCGTCAAGGTCTACCATCTTGAGGCGGTATGACCAAGCCGAAGCCGTGCTGACATTCGCGTCGACGACCATGTAGTCCTTCGCAGTCGTACTGGTACCTTGAGCTGCAACGGTGCGGACGGAGGAGAATGAACCCTGACCGGCCATTGTTACCGCGGCGCGCTCGACATCGAAGTGCGAGGAGTTCTTCTCGCTTGCCGTTTCCCATGCCACGCGGACATCGCTGCCCGTGCGTTGTGCATCGAAGGTGACAAGTTCCACCGGTACGACGACACCTTGTGAACGCTCGATGAACTCGATGATAGCGCGCATGATACGCTCGCTACCTTGGTTCACCGACGTACGAGGCAAGTGACGCCAGTCGGTTCCGAGGAACACGACGTTGTAGTTAAGTGCATTGGTGGCGATACCCATGATGCTATCGGTGACACCTGCGTCGCGTGTTACGTACGAGTACGCCGTACGGGCAAGGCCATTGGTCTGATTGTCCGAGAAGATTCTCATCATGCTCGGCATCGGATTCATCGGGTCGTTGACGTTCGTTGTTTTCGCGATCACTTCGCGGATACCTTGAGCCAGTGTGATACCGAGAACCTGTTGGTTGTCGTATCCGGCTGCTCGAGGCGTACGATCCGAAGGAGCGGCGCCCTTGAGTGCACCCGTGTTTGCATTGGTGGCACGGAGGATATAACGAACGAATTGCTCATCGTTCGTTGCATCAAGTCCGATGTGCTTTCCAAGAATCTCCTGCGACGCAAGAACGAAGTTCTTCTTATCCGACGCTACACCGTTCGCAAGGAACATGCGAACATCCGTGCGCTGTTGACGTGTGAAACGAGCTGTATCCTCGACCCAGAACAACGAGCGATAGGTGGTGTAGTTGACAGCACGAGGTTCCCAGCCGTTACGGTCGAACACGTCGTACGAGGTGCTGCTAAGACCGAGGTAGCTAAGTGCCTTGAAGAGCGAGTCGGTATTCAGTCGACCCACGATATCGTTCCACGGTGTCGTCGATTCATTCGGATCGCTTGTGACGTTCACGACACTGTTCAGCATGCGTACCGGCGACCGCATCAGATAGAAGCGGACCGGCTTGGAGGTGTTGTTGTTCGCAGTGTTCTCGTCGATCGGCGTGAAGACGTTGATCGTATACACCGGCGTGACGTTGCGTGACATTGCAGCGAAGGGAGCCGGAGCTGTCTGGCCCATATCACTGTAGGTCATCGGAGCGAAATTGAAATCGAAGTTGATATCGATGCTTTCACCGGAAGCGATGGTGACAACCTTGCTGTTCGATGCGACAACCGCATTGTTCTGATCACGGATTTCCGCTTGAATGGTGATACCGGCTTGGCCACCGGATCCGTTGTTGCGCATACGTGCCGTCACATTGACCGGGGCTTTTGTCATGACATACTCAGCATCGGCGAAGTTACCTGCGCCTGCGCGATATGCAACGGGATTGATTATCTCGATGGCTTCGACGTCGTTGACGTACAAACGTCCGATGAACTCGTCAGCACCGATGGTATATCGTGCACCGTTCAGACCGCGAGGATTACCGTCGAGATCGACGATGTTCGCACCAAGGCGCTCACCGCGACGATCCAGGACGGAACCGATCGGAATGGGGTTGGTGTTGATACGCATGCGCGACGGTGTCGACGTGTTGGCGAAGTGATCGTTGACGAAGTTGCCGACGACACTGTTGATATCCTGAGCCGTCCAGCCTTTCCACTGACCCAAGGTCAGGTAGTCGGTGTGGGTACCAAGAACCAGGATTGCGTTCGTGTTATCCGTTTCGATATACCGGACAACCGCTGCTTGAGGAGCGAAGAATGCATTACGATTCGATGTAAGACCGCCGCTGACTGCCGGAAGAAGTCCCGGTACGCCCGCAGACGATTTCGGCGAGATACCTTGGTACAACAGCGCTGCGAATACGTTACCGGCAGCCGTGTTGACAGTGCTTGCGGAGCCGTGTACGGAGATGGCGTTGTTGACCATCACGGTATTGATTGCCTGCTGAACTCCTACACCGACAACACTCAGGCCATTGCTGACATTATCGCCTTTGATCATGACGGTGTTGTTGACGATGGAGTCACCACGAGAGTTGTACGATGCGACTTGCGGCGTGATCAACTTCGTGAGTCCGGTCGCGGTCAACGAACGGGTTGTGAGCAGGTGGATACCGGCTGCAATGGCGTTCTGTGACGTGCGAGCGATTTCGTATACCATGTTGCCACTGATATACGCCGCTTCGTTGGCGTTGGGGAACGATACCGTACCACCGGTCGGGTTGACGAATGAGTTCATCGTCTGCTCGACGTAGATACCTTGAGACGCTACATCGGAAGCGATGTTCGAAATCTCGTTACGTGAAATCGTCGGCTTGATGCTGTTGTAGCACTGCTGGCCGGGTCGAGCTTCACCACCAACCATGATGCCTGCAGCCTGACCGCCGACACCTGTAGAACCGATACCGACATTGAGGATGCGGTTATCCGTGATCTGCTCGTTTTCGCCATAACCGGTGTAAACGCCGGCACGGCGGACGCTGCTGATGACGTTTCCTCTGATGACCGTGTTCTTGTTATAATACCGCTGATACCGGGGATTACCGTTCGGTGATATGTCGTTGTAGAACAACGGACCGACGCCGAGAGAAACGATACCGTAGCCGAAGCCGCTGATATCATTGCCGATGAATTGGTTGTTGTCATTGCTCAACGTATCCAGTCCGAGCGAGTTGTTTCCGTTGATGTTCGGAACGACACTGCGGCTGATGATACCTGCCGAATAGCTCTCCGGACCCGTTGTAAGAGCACGCACGTCGTTTTCAAACGTGAAGTTCGGCGCCAAGTAACGAACGACGGGCAATGCGGAAGCATAGCTGGCGGTCGATTGCGGGAAGTTCTCGATCAAGCTGTTGCGAACCGAGATGTTCGAGGAGCCGCGTCCGAGCATGAAGACGGCGCGATGAGGCAACGCTGTGGGCGATGCCGTGCCGACATCAAGCTGGAAGCGGAAGGACTTCTGCGAACCACCATCGAAAATGAAGAAGCCTGCCGAGTTCGAATAGAGGTTCGACGCCTTGAATTGCAGTTGAACAGCATTCGGGTTCGCGGGATTCACATTCTGACCGAAGAAGAACCCGATACCGAGGTTTGACTGCAGACGAATCGATACCGATCCGCGAGACAGCGATTGCAAGAGCGAGGGCTTGAAGGTTACTGTATTGAGTGAACTCACACCAAGAATCTTGGAGCTGAGGTCCACCGCGGGGGCCGCGGGAGCAGATGTCAAGCTACCAATCGTGTAGCTATTATCTGTCAACTCGAAGGTGACGGCACCGCTAACTCCACGGATGTACAACGCATCGACGGCGCTCTGTAGAGTGGAGAAGTTACGGGAACCTCCGTTGTTCAACGTACCGACGGTGTATGTACCGGAGAGAGCGTCGACAACATCGAACTCGTTGCAGAGTTGGTTGTTCGATGTCACCGGATCGTCCGATGCGTTCACTGTGACGCATACACGATAGCGGCCGGTGGACGTCGGCGTCCACGGATCGTACAGCAAAGTCGTCGTGTTCGGGTTCGTGAACGCGAGGTCGGGAATGGTCTTGTCGACCGTGAGGACGAGATTCCAGTTTCCGTTGACGAATTTCTCCATCGTCATACGCGTCGGAATGTCCGACTGATCGATGGCTCCGTTGTTCTTGAAGCGAGCAAGCACGTTGAAGGGCTTGTTCACGAACATCTGCGAGTTTGAAGGCGGATTGATGATGGCATCAGCGGACAACTCGGTAGCGTACTGGACATCGAAGTTCCAACAAGCTCCGGCTGCAGGGATGAGGTTGTTGTTGACATTCTCGTCGTTGCCATTCTGAAGGACAGAACGGAATTTCAGGCAGTAGGTACCGGCTCCAAGAGTATTGAAGTTTCTGAATTGAGCCAGATAGGTGTTACCTGTAGCTAACCCGGGAGTGTTAGCGTAGTTGATGGTATCACGATACACATTCTGATTCGTCGACAGGTCGGTGATCTCTGCGATCAACTGCATACTCGTCACGTTATTCAGACCCACATTCTGGGCGCTGATCGCTACCGGGATATCAACGCCGCGGAGGTATTTGTACGGAGAAGAACGCGGAACGATGATATTGACGAGAGCAAGGTCGTTTTGATAGGCGATAACGAAATTCTTGTTATATGTCGCGTTAATGCCAAAGGCAGGAATCGCGAAGGTGGCTTCCAGACGGTACGAGCCGCCAACTGCTCCGCGAGCGTCGAGTGCGCCGGCATCAGCGCCGGACCCTGCCAACGGGCCGGTGGCGTTACTGAAGGTCGTCGTAAACGGACTGCTGGATGTTGACGTAATCGGAATCGTTGTCACGTTCGGATCGGATGTCGTTGCTTGATAGACGACATTCGTCGAGGGTAGAGGACCGACGATACGGTAGGTGATCTGCGCCGTTGCGCCGCTGGGCACGCGCATGGTCAAGGACGGTCGCGGGAAGCTGACACCATTGTAGAGGTTTGTTGTAAGGATGTAGTCCGACGCAGGGGCATCGTTCGGGAACGAGCTGACGATACCGCCAAGGTTGGCCTTGACATAGAGGACAGGGCGTTGCGTCGACGTACTGTAAAACGAGAATTGAGAGGGAATACAACCAGTTGCACCGTCATTCAACGACCAACTGGAAGCACTGAATCCCGTTGCAGTATTTAACCGAACAGAGGCGTTTTGCGTGTACGCAGATCCAGAGGTGTTATGATGACAAATCTCAATCAAGAGATTCGACGTTCCATCCCAACGAAACGGCGTAGCAAACGTATGAGCATTAGTTCCAACGACCGGTGAATACGTCTGAGGACCAAACACCGTTGTCATGCCGGTAACTTCCGCGGTCGGCACGGTGGTGAGCGTTGTATTCGACATCAAAATCCGGAAGTTCGGTGATGCGTCTGAGCCGTTTAGAGCCGTAACATAAAATCCAAGTTCTGTGATGTCACCGGCCCCTGTAAAACCGGCAGCCTGAAGCTCGGTGGCGCGAACGAGAAAGTACGTCCTCACTCCTCCGAAATACCGACCGTACGGGGTGGGGTATCCGAAGGCAGTACTGGTCGTCGCCGAGTTCGGATCACCGATGACGAATGTTTGTTGAGCAACCAGATCCACGTTGGCCAAACCCAACATGAACGCGAATGCCATCAACCAACCGCGGTAAAAGTGTTTCATAAATAAACCCTGTAAAATGTGAAAAGACTAATATTCACGTATTCAAGACCGACCGTTCCGTCGTCATCGTCCTCGAACCCCTCCCTCAATCTTCTTCCGTTCCACTCTCTGTCCATTCCCCAGCGACCGATGTTTCATCAATTCCCTATCACGCTTCCCCTCGTCGACGATGACCCTATGGGGTCCGTGTGCACAAACCGTCCGCATGCACACGTAAGCGTCAACCCTCCGGAAGGGAGGGTCGGGATTCATGGTATGAGGCAAACATACACAGAGTTTATTAAACTGTAACATGTGATTGAGGGGTAGAAAAAAAAATCGAAACCATGGTTCAGGTTGTCGCGAGAAACGTTTGAAAACGCGGTTTTGCGGAATTTTGGACGTTTTTGTAGCCATACGAGCAGCAGCTTCGTGAAGACGGGAAAGCCCTTCCTCCTCCAACCGGATCGTCTCTACCCGCCGTGCGGGGGGTTCCGTCCGAGTGCTCCTGGCTTGACGTGCTCGAGACCGAGCGCGGCGAGATGGTTATCGCAGGTGAGACGTCGATGAGGACGGGTCTTCGTTACCTGCAACCGTTAACGCTCTCGATGGATAAAGGGGTACGTGGACTGTGTTCGAGCGTCTTTTTCGACAGAAAACGAGGTTTTTTCGTCATTTTGCACGCGTCATGAATCAACTGTCAACAAGAATCGATCAGCTACGGGCTCGCATAGACGCGGCGTGCCTTCGGAGTGCACGAAGGCCGGGCGACATATCCATCGTTGCCGTGTCGAAAACACAACCTATCGATGCCCTCGTCACGATGAGAAATCTGGGAATTCGGACGTTCGGGGAGAACTATGTCCAAGAGTTACTCCTCAAACACGCCCACGACGGTCTCGATGACGTCTCGTGGCACTTCATCGGACATCTCCAATCGAACAAGGTGAAGTACATCGCTCCGTTCGTCAGGATGATCCACTCCGTCGATAGCGCTTCTCTCGCGCAGGAAATCTCCCGACAAGCTGTCAAATTCCACCGCACCATTGATGTCCTTTTCCAGGTGAACACCTCCGGAGAGTCTTCCAAATCGGGAGTGGAGCCGAACGACGTCCTCTCGCTGGTCCGAGAATGCATCTCGTTACCGAGCATTCGCTTGTGCGGTCTTATGACCATTCCGGCACCGGTGGATGACGCCGACGATGTCCGATCCGAGTTTCGCTTGCTTCGTGAGCTCTGCGACAGTGTCCGCACCGAGCTTTCCCTTCCCTCGTTCGTCGAGCTCAGCATGGGAATGAGCGATGATTACGAAGTGGCCATCGAGGAAGGAGCCACCATCATCCGTCCGGGTACAGCGCTCTTCGGGAGTCGTCAGGCGATCTCGTGATCGTGGCGACACCGTTGACCTCTACCCCGCATCGCCTTCCCTTTTCCTGCCGACTTTCGCCCACACAGCATGGGCCATCATGTGAGCGGCCAGGCGCATGGTGCGTGCGTCCACATCGTAGCGAGGATTGGCCTCGACAATATCCAGCAGTCGACAGCTGGGGTGGGCCGCTGCCAGTCGCACCATCTTCATGACGTCTTCGGCAGTGAAGCCATCCGTAGCGGGAGCACTCACGCCCGGAGCATAGGCCGATGCCACGGCGTCGAGGTCGAAGGAACAGTAGATGCTCTGCGCAACGGCGGCCGACGTCAAGGCACGGCCGAAAGCAGTACCGATACCGGCAGACCTGACATCCTCCAGCATCATCACGTGATGACCCGAATCTTGCACAAATCGTACATGATGAGCCGCTGCGACGAAGGGCTGGATGCCGAACTCCGTGAAACACCCGTCCGGAATACCGACGTCGGCATTCTCCAACAACTGCCGGAACGGCGAACCCGAATGGGAAAGATGTTGTCCGTCGTTTTCTATCGTGGGCCGGACATCGAGATGAGCATCCACATTCACGATGCCGATGGACCCTGACACAGCGGCAAGGGCTCGTCCGTTCGGATAGGCGATGTCGTGACCTCCTCCAAGGACGATGACGGTTTCCGCGATGCTCAGCAGGGTGGAAACGACCTCGAACTGACGCTCCTGGATCTGCTCAAGACTGCACCCTTCGCATTTGATGTCTCCTGCATCAAGTATCATGCGTTCAGGAGGAAGTTCGTCCGGACCGGAACTCACGGTAAGCCGTGCAAGGTGTTCGCGGATCGCTCGCGGAGCATCCGCCGCACCGGCCCGGCCCCCATTTCTTTGAACACCGAGGTCTTGCGGAACACCAAGGATGGCCACTGCGACCGCGTCGGGGACGCCATGATCATGAGCGCAAAGAATTCGATCAGCAAAGCGGACATCGCGCACGTCGGTGCGAACGGCGGGCTGCCAGCGGAAAGGCGTACACAGGGAGTTCAGCAGGTTCATCTTCATGGCATCAGGGTGTTCGACCGCGTTCACGTTCAATAATACGCACCATGTCACGGGCTACACGGTCCCACGAGTAATATTCTCGCGCCTTTGCGGACTGTTGCTCCGCCAGCTCTTTCATCCCTTTGGACGCAAGAGCGGTATTGACAAGGTCGGCCAGTTCGCGCGGCGACTCGGAATCGGCATTCAAGAGAAATCCGTTCGCACCATGCGTCACGATCTCGGGCATGGCACAGGAATTCCGTGCTATGACGGGTATCCCATAACACAGGGCCTCGACGAACGCTATGCCGAATGCTTCGAAATACGACGGCATGACGAAAAGTCTGGCATGCTGGAAGTATGGCTGTAACGACGCAGGCGTGGTATTCCCGAGCAGATGGACGCCGGCAGGTATCTGGCCGGGCCGAACCCATCGGGCGGGACCCGCAATGACGAGATCCACGTCGTGGTGCGCGCGCACATGCTCGAAAGCATCCAACAGCAACTCCCCACCTTTGCGCCGGAAATCACGACCGACGAAGAGGATGAAGTCCCGTTTCATCGGACGCTCGGTGTTCGCCGACGCAACGACGTTGCATCCTGCATGAACCACATGGATCTTCTTCGGGTCCACACCATAGTACTCCCGAGCGGTAAGGGCCGCGTATTCACTCATCGCGAAAAGTCCGGCCGCATTCTCGTAGACACCTCTCTGATATCGCTCCCGTCGTCCGAGCACGCGCGGCGCATACCGAACACGCTCGTATCTGCCTTGCAAAGGATCGGCAAGGACGCGGCGAAGTTCCGCCACGCAGAGATCGTAATAGATGTACTGAGGCAAACCGGGTTCCGTCAGATAATCGAAGATGGAAATGACCGCTTCGGGCTTCTTCTTCGCGATCTCCTTCATCATGGTCCGCTCTACGAGCAAGGAATGGAGGGCGCTGAACATGACCTGGGTGCTGAACGACCGCAGGTTCGGCTGATAGCGGATCGAGGCTAGCTTCAAGGCCTTCAGGATCAGGGAGGGAATCTGTCCGGAGATATCGAGTACGTCGGTATCAGGCAAACGCTGCAGAGCATCGAAGAGAGAAGACGGTATGTGCGACCACGTTTTTCCTCGCGGCCTTGACCACTCGCATGCAAACCCTATCCGCACAGACGCCTCTCGATTGATATCGTGCGCGAATTTAGCCCGAACCCCGGGAGCGCGAACACTTTTGAGGGTGACGAGGACAAGAAAGACCGAGGGGTGGCGCGATAGGATGTATCAAAGAAACGCCCTCATGAGCCCAAGAGCCAAGCGTCACGCATTCAACCGTCATCCTGACCACAGGGTGATGTCGTTGCGTTTGTGTCGTGTGCGTATACTTGCATCCGGGCAGACAAACGAAGCCGTGATGCGGATGCCGGGACTTCAGGCAAAGACTGACATCCGCATGAAATCAGGAACCGTCAGACACTTCTCCCAACCACACTCAAAGGGCACGTTCATGCTTTATCCTCAACTCCTCCGGGTCGCCAAGCGAGCCGCGACCTCACTCGTGACCATGGCTTGCATCAGTGCCATCCCGTCGGGTCTTTGCGCTCAACCCGCACAGCAATACAGAGAGATATCGAAGAAGATCATCGCGACAGCGACGGCCGATAGCAGTCTTTACGAGCGCCTTGCGACCATGTGCGACACCTTCGGATCACGCCTGAGCGGGTCCGGCTCGTTGGAACAAGCCATCGATTGGATTCTTGCCGAAGCCAGGAAAGAAGGATACGACGCTCGCGGCGAAGAAGTGAAAGTGCCGCACTGGGTTCGCGGCGAAGAAACGTGCACCATGACGTCACCGAGGAAGAAGTCCATCGCCTTGCTCGGCCTGGGTGGCACGATAGCGACCCCGCCGGACGGTGTCAGCGGCAACGTCATGGTCGTAAGCTCCTTCGACGAATTGAAGCGCCGTGCGTCCGAAGTACCCTCGAAAATCGTCCTGTACAACGTGCCATTCACGGAATATGGAAAGACTGTCACCTACCGGGTACAGGGGGCGATCGAAGCGGCCAGACTCGGTGCTGTGGGTTCTCTCGTACGGTCCATCGGACCGTATGGTATCTACACACCGCACACAGGAGGCATGGCATACAACGACTCGGTGCCGAAGATTCCGCACGCAGCCATTTCTTTGGAAGATGCGGAAATGATCCACCGGATGGTGAAACGCGGTCAGAACGTGCGATTGACGCTGAAAACCAGCGGTAGATGGGAGCCGGACGCGACCTCGCGGAACGTGGTATTCGAAATCAAGGGTTCGGAAAAACCGGAAGAAGTCGTTGTCATGGGTGGACACATCGACTCATGGGATGTGGGCCAAGGGGCGATGGACGACGGCGGCGGCTGCTTCGCTGCATGGCATGCATTGAACACGATCAAGAAGCTTGGTCTCAAACCCAAGCGCACCATGCGGGTGGTGATGTTCACGAACGAGGAGAACGGACTGCGCGGCGGAAAGGGCTACGCGGCCGCTCACGGCAAGGAAAAACACGTCCTCGCGATCGAGTCGGACGAAGGCACCTTCAAGCCGCAAGGGTTTCATCACGAGGGATCCAAAGAGAGTCTTCTCTGGTACCAAAGCCTTACTCCCCTTCTTGCACCCTTAGGAGCGACGACCATCGTTGAGGGATTCGGCGGCGCTGATATCGGTCCCCTCAACCAACAATACGGAACCAATCTTCTGGGTCTGCAGGTGGACGGAACACGGTACTTCTGGTATCACCATACGCATGGAGACACCATCGACAAGCTGAATCCCCGGGAGCTCAATGAATGCGCCGCAGCCATGGCGATCGTGGCATTCGTCGCCGCCGATGCCGAAGCACCTCCCATGGGAGTCAAAAAGTAATCATCAAATCCTCATTGAAACACAAAAGCCTCGGACATTCACTCCGAGGCTTTTTTCATTTGATACAGAAGGGACGACTCGCCATTCGCCACTGCGAATGCCGACCTACTTGTCCTTTCTCTGCAAACGCATCTCGCGACGGACCTCGCGCAACTGCTGTTTCGCCGCTTTGACATCCTGATGAGCCTCTTTGTGGGCAGCGCGTGCCTGTTGACGCAGCGCCTTGGCTTCTTCCGGCGATGCGGATGCTTTTGCCTGCTTGAGGGCCTCTCTGGCCTTCGATGCTTCCGCCTTGGCATCAACGACTTTGGCCTTGGCCGCTTCGACCTTGGCCTTCTGCTCGGGCGTCAGCTTGGGCTTGGGATTGGTTTGGTCTTGTGCGAATGCGGTCAACGACATGACTACCGCAGCAACAAGGAACGCAAAGAACTTCTTCATGGCACTCTCCTGAATATGGTGGTTAAGAAAAACGTACAAATGCATTGATTTCCTGCATCTTCGGTTGCGGAACGATTGAACGACCGGTCCCGAACACAGCGTGTTAGAGCATGGAGCGAGACTCTCGGTTTAACGAAAACCATGGAACTTTCTCATGGGCAACGGGCCTACGAAGGCGTTTTCCTCCACAGGATTCGGAGAGACGCGGCGAACCGTTGATTCCGCCATCTCTCGACGCCCTATCCGAAGATTGTTCAGGCCTTTGCTATTCCCCTCACTCACTGTAAATTGCGCGTCATTTTCTCGCAATTGTTCCTTCCATTACGGAGTTGACCTTGAAAGGTTCTGTTCGCAGGTATATCATTATACTTCTTCCCATCGTTTTCGTGGGTTCGCTATTGTTTCCCACGTGGCGGGTAAGTTCTCTTGAGAAAGAGCGTGCCGCCATAGATACCACCACCAACCCCAACGCACTTGTCGAATGGGACTCCAAGAACATGGAGAGTCTGAAAAACAACCGCGCGCAAGCGCTGAAACTGGGTTTGGACCTCAGCGGCGGTATGTACGTCACCCTCGAGGTCGACGCGGTGCGTCTTCTTGAGGAAGCGGCAGACCGTTCGGCGAAAGACGACGAGGTGTTCAAGCAGGTGATCGCGCAGACGCATCAGATGGCGGAGACCAGTGATGAACCCGTCATTGAAATCTTCAAGAAGAATTTCGACAAGTATGCCCGTCCGAACGGGAAGTCGCTGATCAACTACTACGACCTGGCGGACATGAAGGAGATTTCCGACGCCAAGATCCTTGAAAAGCTCAGCCGCGACATCGATGAGGCCATCGACCAGGCATTGCAGGTCATCCGTCAACGTGTGGACAAGTTCGGAGTTGCCGAGCCGACGATTCAGAAGCAAGGAACTCGTCGTATCCTTTTGGAGCTTCCCGGGGTACAGGACGAAGCGCAGATGCGTCAACTGTTGCAGACAACAGCCCGTCTTGATTTCAAACTCGTGCGTGGCGGCGGCGACGTCCTCCGTGCCTTCTTGAACATCGACGAGTATCTGGAACGCATCAATTCCCCCAAGAACGGTACGACGCCGACGTCGGATACAGCTGCCGTCGCAGCGGATTCCTCTACGTCGGTGGCCGCGGCGGATTCGACGAAGAAGGATACCAGCGCGGTGGCATCGACGGACAGCGGCAAGACCAAGGATCCGTATGCGGGACTTTCGGATGAGCAGAAGCGTGAGAAGTACCTTCGCGAGCACCGATTCACGTCGTTGTTCCGCTCGCAGTTCGCAATGGACAAAAAGCAGCGTCCTCAGGATTTCGCCTTCTTGAAAGAGCAGATCGCAACATTGCCGCCGACAGCCGACTATTATTACACGACCGATGAGAAGAGCAAGGTTGCCATCCTCAATTACATGAAGCGCGACGACATCCGTCGATTGCTTCCCGCGGACCTCGAGATCGTTGTCGATGCGAAGCCCATCAATGGTACGGAAAAGGCGGGAGCTCCGCTGTACAGCATGTATGTCGTCAAGCGCGACGCGGAATTGACCGGTGAAGTGATTGTCGATGCTTTCGAGAACTTCGACCCGACGAACAATCGTCCTATCGTCGACATGATGATGAACGATGAAGGTTCGGAGAAGTGGGCCCGCATTACGGGCGCGAATGTCGGTAAGCGCATCGCCGTCGTCCTTGACGGCGAGGTATACAGCGCTCCGACGGTCCAGAACAAGATCACCGGCGGTCGTTCGCAGATCACGGGAATGGCGAACATCGAAGAAGCGAAGCTCTTGAAGATCATCCTCAAGGCCGGAGCCTTGAAGGCGCCGGTGAAGATCATCGAGGAGCGTCTTGTCGGTCCGTCACTCGGCGAGGATTCCATTCGCTATGGAATGCTATCCGGTATCATCGCGTTCGTTCTCGTCGTCCTGTTCATGACGGTCTATTACTCCACGGCAGGAATCGTGGCCAACGTAGCGATGTTGATCAATGTGGCTCTGAACATCGCAGCCCTTGCCGCTTTCGGCGGAACGCTATCGTTGCCGGGCATTGCCGGTATCATCCTGACCATCGGTCTGGCAGTGGATGCGAACATCATCATCTTCGAGCGTATCCGCGAAGAGATCTATCGTGGCCGAACACTTCGTGCGGCTATCGACGAAGGTTTCCATCATGCATTACCGCCTATCATCGACTCCCACGTCACCACCCTGATCACGGCCCTCATCCTCATGTACTTCGGATATGGCGCAATCCAGGGTTTCGCAGTCACGCTCATCATCGGAATCTTCTCTACTCTGTTCACAGGTATCATTGTTTCGCGTTCGATCATCGAATTGGTCGTCAACCGCAAGCCGGGAGCGACAATCAACTTCGGACAGCATGCTACCTTAAACCACTAATCTGACACGAGGACCATCATGGAATTTTTCGGAAAAACAAAAATCGACTTCCTCGGTAAAAGACTCACGTTCTTCTACCTGTCCATTGCATTGAACGTCGTGGGCTTGGGGTTGTCCTTGCTGGGTGTTCGCATGGGTATCGACTTCTTGGGCGGCAGTGAAGTGGGTATAGCGTTCACAAATCCTCAATCAACGGAGGCGATTCGCCAGACGATTGACAAAGCTGGATTTCAGAATGCTGAAATCAAGCAGTATGGCAAGCCTAACGAGTTTTTGATTAGGACGGTAGAGGTAGCGGTCACAGGAAAAGAAAAGCCCTCTGCGGCCATTATCGCTGCTCTGAAGCAGAGCTTCCCCACGGAGAACATCATTGTGAAGAAGGATGACCTCATCGGACCCAAAGTCGGTAGCGAGCTGCGCACGAAGGCGTTGCTTGCTATCGTCATCTCGATCTTCGCCATCCTCGTCTACATCGCGTTCCGTTTCGAATTCATCTATGGCTTGGGTGCGGTCATCGCTCTTATCCACGACGTCTGCGTTGCTTTCGGCGCGGTGATCATCATGCAGAAACTGGAAATCCTCAACCTCGAGTTCAGCATGGGAGTCCTAGCGGCACTGCTCACGGTTGCGGGCTTCTCCATCAACGATACCGTCATCATTTTCGACCGTATTCGAGAGAACCGGGAAAAGCACAAAGGCCTCTCCCTTATTTCTCTTATAAACTTGTCGATCAATGAGACCCTTAGCCGGACGATCAATACCGTCGTGACCGTCGTTCTGGTCTTGCTCACGATCCTCTTCCTTGGTGGCGAAGCGCTTCACGGGTTCTCTTTCACCATGCTTGTCGGAATCATCACGGGAGCGTACAGCTCGATCTATGTGGCCAGCGCGTTCGTTGTGTGGTATATTGAGACGGTCCAGAAGGTTGACCTAGAGACTCCGTACAAGAAGGAATTGGCCGCCTCGAAGGGCTGAAACCTGTTCTTTTGATTTTTGATTCTTGAAGCTCCGCCTGCACTGCATGCGGAGTTTTCTTTTGTTCACGAGATACGAATTATGAGCGTCACAGTGGTTGTCGGTGCCCAATGGGGCGATGAAGGAAAAGGCAAGATCGTTGATGTTCTCAGCGCAGACACCCATATAGTGGCGCGCTATCAGGGAGGAGCGAATGCAGGTCATACCCTTGTCCACAATGGCAAGAAGACGGTCCTTCACCTGATTCCCTCAGGCATTCTCCGTGACGGAGTCCAGTGCGTCATCGGCAACGGCGTCGTTATCGATCCCGTCGCTCTCCGTGAGGAGATCACGATGCTTGAGCAGAACGGTATCGATGTGCGCGGCAGGTTGTTCATCAGTGATAAGGCGCATGTCATCATGCCGTATCACAAGATGCTGGACCAAGCCCGTGAGCAGGCACTAACCAACGCGATAGGAACGACAGGACGAGGCATAGGTCCGTCGTACATCGACAAGTACTCCCGTAGCGGTGTCCGCATCGTCGACCTCCTGCATCGCTCATCGTTCGAGCAGAAGCTTCGCGCCAATCTTGCCGAGAAAAATGTCCTCTTGGAAAAGGTTTACGGCATAGAACAGATGGATGTTGATAAGATTGTCGATGAATACACCGAGTTCGATGCGTATATCGACTCGTTCGTCACAGACACCGCTCACTTTCTTTCTCAATCACTCGCAGACGGAAAACAGGTCCTTGCCGAGGGTGCACAAGGTGCACTACTTGATGTGGATCACGGTACGTATCCGTATGTCACAAGTTCGAATCCCACAAGTGGCGGTGCTTGTACCGGGCTTGGCATCTCTCCCATGTCGATCAAGCGCATAGTAGGCTTGGTAAAGGCGTACTCAACTCGCGTGGGGAACGGCCCTCTTCCTACCGAGCTTCACGGCGAAGAAGGAGAACAATTGCGCTCTTTAGGGTCGGAGTTCGGCGCTACCACCGGGCGTCCGCGTCGCTGTGGCTGGTTGGATCTGGTTGCGTTGAAGTACTCTGTGATGGTGAATGGCATTACGGATATCGCCCTCACGAAAATGGACGTCCTGAACACCTTCGTCGGCATCAAGGTGTGTACGTCCTATTCCATCGGGTCGAAGGAACTCAAAACATTTCCCTCTGCAGTCGAACATCTGGAAAGCGTCACCACGCACTATACCGAGCTGCCGGGGTGGAACTGCTCCCTCGACGGCATAACGCAGCATGACGACCTTCCTCAGGCCGCAAAACAGTATGTCTCATTCATCGAGTCGTATTGCGGTGTACCAGTCAGTATCGTTTCCACAAGCCCGGAACGGGACGGAACCATTGTCCGTTGAACCCACGGTTCCTGTCATTTACTCACAGATGAGTGTTCTTTGGGCCACGACTTTTTGCGACGCGGTATCGATGAATCGCACCACGTATAGTCCGGGTGCTACGTCAGGAAACGTCCGTATCCCTGCCGCCGGTTCAATACGCTGAGCGTTTCCCCGAAGATCGCACAGGAACGCCGAAACCGTCTGTTCGTCTCCGCCACATTCACAGCGAATCTCCTCTCCTGCTCGTATACCAGATGCCCTCAGTGGAGCCGAAGCTGCCTGTTCCGCTTCTATCGATGTCTTGATCTGCGATGTATACACAATGATCCGGAAGTTTTCCAAGTTCAACGCATTGCCTCGTACGGTGTCGGCTTCCCTTGCGTCGAGCTTCACCTTATACAGTAGCCCTCCGAAGAGATCCGACACCACAATGGAATCCACTCCTTGACGAAGAGGATAGGCCCATGTGAAGATAAGTGAGCTCCCACGCGATTCATCTGTTGCGGGCGTCAGTGTCAGGAGGAAGGTATCGCGCGACGGTGAAGAACCAGGTAAGGGACGATAGTCACGGTAAGCGAGAACTGCTTGACCATTATCACGATAAATGAGCGCCGCTTGAAGTCCGGCAGGTGTTGGTGGGAATCCTGGAATGGCGAACTCACCCAAATCCTTATCAATCCCAATGGTGGCCTTTTCATCGAAACCCAAGAGTACGGTAGCATACGCCCCTTTCTCATTCCTGACAGTCACGTTTATGTCAATGAACTGGGCTGTCGCCGATACAACGACGAAGGGAACGAGAAGAAAGCGGGTGAACAATGATCTAAGGCGCATAGCATAAAAGTGAAAGGAGAAAAAAAAATGGGCAACGGAAACCGTTGCCCATGAAGCTGACTGTCGAAGACGATTAGCGAACGATGTTGATCTTCTTCGTTGATACGAAGTCATTAGCAACGATCTTCACAAGATAGGTACCGGTAGCGAGATCCGAAGCGTCGAGATCTACACTGCTGTCACCCTTCGTCACGACGCCGTTAACCAGAGTCCGAATCTGCTGACCCATGGCGTTGAACAACGCGATAGTAACGACTTGCGTCTCAGGGACGGAGTAGCTGATGGTGGATTTGGTTGAGGCAGGATTCGGAACTGCATCGAATGCATATTCCGCTGCGGTCGTCTTGTTGTTAAGCAGACGGAGTGAGGTTACTCGCTCATCGCTTACCACGACACTTCCGTTACCCTTGGCGATTTCACCAACGAACATTCCTGTTTGCGCGTCCACGACGGTATAACCGTTAGCGGAGTTGCTTACGTTGATGGTCACCGGATAGTCGACACCGGAGAAACGAACGATCGGATTCTCGGACGCCGTAACATATCCATTGTTCGAGAAACGAACGTCGAAGAGGTCGACTGACGGGGGAACCGGAGGAAGTTCGAAACGATTTGCATCAACCTGAACGCGACCTTCCGTAGCGAACAAGGTGTTTTCACGATCCGCCGCATCACGAAGCGTGATATGAGCGCTTACGTTCGCAACAGCATCACGGCCGGTTTCGGGCGTGCTTCCCTTGGTAACCGGAGCGATGACGTTGTAATAACCTTCGCCCGACAGTTTAACCCAATAGCCACTACCAGGTGTCAACTCGGAAACTTCACGATAACCGCGATTTGTCGAATATCCGAATACACCACTGAGCGCAGCGGGAGGCGTGAGACCGGTAGACGCCGGATCGTAGGTGATACGATCGACACCGACAGGAACGGACAAGGAACCGATGGTGTTCCAGCCTTCAAACAGACGAACGGGGTACACATCGCGGGCAATTCTCTTGACGAGAAGACCGGAGATGATGGTCGTGTCGGGATTCGGGAACCGGAGGAAGTAACCATAACCTACTACCGGATTGGTTTCCGGTTGATAGTAGCTGATGGAGTACTTGATCGGTGACGAAGGAGCGTTCGGCCAAATGACCTTGTAGTCGCTCAATGACGGACGGACAGGCAATGAAACGAGGTTCCAGCCGGTGTTGTACTTCTGTTGAATACGTGCACGAGCGGGGGTGTACTCGATATCGAATGCGGTTATCTTGGAGTCACGAATCGTGTACGAGAGCAGACTACCATTACCACCAGGTACCGGAGTAGCCTCGCGCATATTGACACCGAACAAAGAGCCGTTAAGAATGTCACGGATGTAGAGCTGCGATCCTTCGGGGAACTGATTCTTGTCCCACGTCAGGATTACCGGATAGTTCACCGAACCACCCGCGCTAAAGCGGCAACGATACACCAAGGTCGTGTCTTCGGCTACACTGCGTACATCGCGTGAGGAGAAGATACCTGTGACATCACCGAAACCGTATGTCTGAGCTTGAACGTCTTGTGCCGACGTATCACGAGACGAAGCGATTTGGAAGAATCGCGCATAGAAGTTCGTCGAATCGATAGATTGATATGCATACTCAGCGAACAACGAGTCAACGCTTTTCGTTGCGCGCAAGCCCGTACCGAACATCAAGTCGGCGGACCGAGGCGAACTTCCTGAGTTGCGGACATTGATCCACATACCTTTGGCAAGCTTGTCTTCCGACGGTACACCGTTGTATGTCTCGTCAGCAGAACGAACCACGAGGAATTCGACGCGGAGACGAACCGGAGAGAATTCGGCGTTTGCTGAGCGGAACGTAATGAAACCAACGTACTTACCAGCAAACTCCGAAGGATTTCTGGGGTCCGGATTGTCAGTAAGCTGACCCGGATCGCAGATAATACGGAAGTTCATCAACGGGTCGATGATGTTAGGGAAGTTTGCATTCTGAACGTCGGGGAATCCAAGACCACCCGGACCAAGGATACCCTTGTCAATGTACGCTATGCGACCAACTCTTGAAGGCGCGGGAATCGGGTTCTTTGAACCGCGAGTTTGGAAGAGCAACCAAGGTTGATCAGACTCGACAATGATGTTGGTTGCGCGTACACCGTCGGGCTTGAGATATACCTGGATTTCATTGACTGCCTGTCCAGCCGCCTGTTGCAACACGGGGTCGAACGGAATGACACGAGTGAGAGCGAATGCGCTATCGGACTCTTGCTTTACCGAAACTTCATTGGGGTTGCCAGTAGGTTCCGGCAAAAACGCGAATTGAGGGCGATTATGAACATGGACATAAATCATTCCCTTCGTGATCGTATTGACAGCTGCGGGCTCGATACCGATACGTGAATAGTCAACGCCGGCGATGATTCGATCCAGAGGTTGGGGTTGCGGATAATTCACATCACCCGGGAATGGCGACTCGCGTAAAGCATTCGAGTTGTTATAGAAAATTGAGTCCGTCGTGATAATAAGAGGAGAGACGTCGCTGACGCCAACACCCGGACGACCGAGAACTTGAAATTTCACATACAACAACGGCTTGTATTCGTACTGATTACAGTCGTTGCTTGTCCCCGTTGTCGGCAACGGACGCCCCGACTGCCCAACGATGCGTACTCGCTTACCACGCAAACGGTTCGGGTTGTTTGCAGAAATCAAACCGTTCTGAACCTGGTAGGTAGAATCGACAGCATCGTCCCATGTCACTTGCCATCCGTCCGTCAGTGCAGACTCGTCAGAGTTCTGCATTCTTACATTCGGGTGCGAATTCTGCATGACGGGGCCACGTGTCAAAACTCCAACCGGCTTGAGAGCCGTACTATCATACTGGAGTTTGAAGTTGAAGCTATAGATCGGACGCACGGTATACGGCGTTCTTGTCTGCCAGCAATTCTTCATGAAGACAGGAACGATCACTTCAGTGACACCACTGGTACCTGCCGCGGTAACCCACAAACGACCATCAGGATACCAAGAATTATTGTAGCCACCTTCGCCGCCTGTAAGGCTGAGTCGGGGCGACTGCGGTATGAGCTGCTGTGCATTTACGCCTACAGCGAAAGCACACATTGCAACGAGGACAGCCGCGATCATAGAGCGGACTGAACTCAGCAAGGAATACCCTTTGTACATAAACACTCCTACGAAAAAAATGAGTAATAAAAAATTTACTTCCATACTTTCAATTTTTTAACGAACAGACCTTTAGGGGATACTACCTTGACAAGGTATACACCGGAGACCAACGAAGGTGATGAAAGAATGGCAAAACCATTCGCATCAATGCCTCCACGCCACACAACCGTACCTGTCATACTTACCAATTCAGCTGTAGCATCAGCATCTGTTCTGTTTTCAATTTCCCAAACGTCACCATTGCTCGTCATGTGAAAACCTTCGACATGATTTTCTACGCCACTCGCAACCTGTCTATTGACTCTCAAAGAGTCAGATGCAAAGGAGGATATGCAAGAGCACGTGTCGACATCGAAATCCGACACCTCCAGAATTCCGAGGTTCGTAGACACCATATCGGGCGTTGAGCAATGTAACGCGATAGAGTCCGATGAGATGGCCTGACCGGACCTTCCTCGTATCTGAAAAAGTCGCGTTCCGCCATCAACGGAGTCGTCTACCAAGTGCCGTTGTTCATGACTGATACTGTCAATACGAACTTCTCTAGCGCTCCGAATCTTAAAGGAGAATGAGTTCGCTCGAACCCCACCGTTTACCATCCATGAAAGACCAGTCGTAAAAGAGCTCGTACCTTCACGCAATACAATAGTGTCGTTTGAGAATTGAAATGTCAAAGATCTTGTTTTGTCGTCTGTCCTCGAAAACGGAACCAAAACGGATCTGGTTTCGCGAACGTACACTTTCGCTTCCGGATTGAACTCTGGCAAAGAGGAAAACCCGATTTCAATCGAGTCGGCACATCCTGCCGCATGTTTGAATAGGAGCGCTACTAACGGTTTCGATCCGGACAGGAAACGTGTAACATTGAAGCCATACACACGAATCACCCCGGTGTCTCTTGAACCGTATCCTTTTGTTTCAAGGTTCTCGCTTAACGTGTTCTGATAAAGAACCTGTTTGAACGAAACTTTGGAAGCCGGAAAACGGACTGAAATGTCGTACAACAAGAGACTATCTACAGCAGACAAAGGGCCACAATCTATTGTGACCACAAAACTGCTGTCACTACTACATATATCTACAGGTGCGAAAACCTTCACAGAACAATCGAGAGGTCGCCGTTGCCCTGTTACATTCGTTGAGGCGGCGACCATAAGAGCCGCCGCCATCAAGAATGATACGATATTACTTTTCAAAGACAACCGAACCTGTGGCATTGATGCCGGTTCCCGTCAAGCGGAAGAAGTACACGCCATTGCTGACGCGGTTTCCGCCTGCAGTACGACCGTCCCAAGAGTAGCTGTATGTACCCTTGGAGAAAGTACCGCTCGCAAGTGTCGTGACTTCATTGCCTGCAGCATCAAACACCCGAAGAGTGTATTCACCGTTTTGAGGAATGTTGACATTAACACCACTTGAAACCGTTGCGGGGTTAGCACCCGTTACTGTCAACACCGAAGCTGAGTTTTCGCTAACCACATTGATGGTTGCGGAACCTTGGGCTTCGCCATTGTACTCGAGATCGCTTGCTACGAGTTGGCAATCGTTAGAACGAACCGTTACATACGCGATCGGCTCTGTACCATCCGTGTTCACCGTACCAGCGATCGCCACGCGACCATTGGCAGCAACGTTGATCATGTTTTCGCCAATCGTTTCGATGTTCGTCACATCGCCATTTACATTGAAGACGACGCTTACAGCCCCATTCCGTGCACCGTTAAGGTAGACGGGGATGCGCGTTGTACCGTTAGCAGCCACAAAACCGTTGAAAGGCGCGACACCGGTCGCAACGTCAAGTGCATTTCCGGCCTTACCGAACGGTACTACCGTATCAAGAGTCCATGGCAAAGTGATCACACGGCCACCGAGGTAGTGCATGATCAATGCTGCATCGTATGCGTTAACCTGGAAATAAATCGACTGGAAGTCGAGAGAGTTGTCGCTCGGCATGCCATAGGTATGCAGGCGAAGCAGGCTGTCTTGTGTTACCGGTGAACCCATCATGAAATGCTCTTCCAGAGTCCACGTATTGCGAGGAAGGGGCGTGCGAAGACGCCATTCTCGTCTGTAACGAGCGGTATCTGCGGTGTTGGAAAAGTTGCGAGTGGAGTAGTAAAATCGACCGTTATGATCAACGTCGCCCTTGAACGCCATACGCTTCACGAGACTGTCCAACGGAACGTTGGTAGCAACTGAACGAAGAATGGAGAGTGCATCGTTTGCGGTTACAAACTGATTCTGCGCCTTGGTGAAGTGACGAGCGCCCGGTGCTGAACTGAAGTCTGCATCCCCGTCGCCCCATACATTCAGTCGAAGACGCGGAATAGCTTGAAACACGATTACCGTATCACTTCCGCCACTCGGCTGCCACTGATTCGAAAGAGTCGTCGATGTAAACGAGCGCTGCGGAGCAGTAAAGAACGCATTCAACCAGTCTCCCTGGGGAGCTGATCCTTTCATACCAATCGCTGCGTTACGAGTAATCACCGTTGTTTGCGTCGTGTTCGGATTTCCGCCGACTTGACCATACGCAAACTCGATATCACCCTGGCTGTTGCCGGGAACAACGGTTTGCTCATACAGATACATCTGGAAATTTCCGACGGACGAAGGCAATGTCTTGTCGTTGATATTGAGATTGCGCCACTCGATGCAGAATGCGCGACGACCACCAACGTTGACAACTCCTGTAAGAATCTGCGAGGCCATGTAGCCAGGCTGCGAGGAGCCGCCGATACGGAAGAAGTGATCACCCCAATACGGAGCAATAACGTTTCTGGGGAATTGCGAGCCGTCGAACAAACGTGACGGAACGTTTTGGCCAACGACACCAAGCGGCACAGAACCGTCCGGATTCATCATGACGAAACCGTTGACATTGATCAGTAGCCAGTTATAAACCGTTCCGTTGTACTCGAAAGGGAACGGAAGCTGCGCAGCAGCGAAACCGTCATCCGGATCGATATTCGGCGGAACAGTGAAATTATTAGCAGTGTAAACTGTCGCACCCGTTCCAAGCGGGGTGTAAGGGCGGTTGCCCTTCTTGACTGGCGACTCGAATTCTACGTAGATCTGTGCATGGACAGAGCCACCTACAAAGAAGAGTAGAGCCAGTGCTGCAAGAAAGAGACTTTTTCTCATAGCAGATTGTCCTTGATATTTAAAAAATTTGTTTTCGTATAGAAGTCGACTGCGGGGCCGTTCGACCCCGCGTCAACAAATCAGTTTTAGCGTACAATCACTGCCTTCTGAACAGCGCTGAAAGCACCGACAGTCATCTTGATCGTATACGATCCGGATGAGAGGTCTGAACCATTCAGGCCACGACCATCCCACTCGAAGGATGTGCGTCCCGCAGGGTACTGACCGTTTGCGATTATAGCGACCTTGTTACCAAGATTATCAAAGACATCGATCTGAACGGCACTTGCCGTAGGAACGTTGAAGCTGATCTTAGCGGTTCCGTTGAAAGGATTCGGAGATACGGGTTCAAGACCGAGAGCGACGTCACCTTGCTCTGTCTCAACATCAGATGCTTGGTCCCACATGATGCTGAAAGAGCTTGCCGATGACTGATAAGCCCTGAGGATTACCGTGTCACCACTGACTGTCACGTCATAAACGCTCGGACTCTGTGTACGGAATCTGCCGCTAGCCATGTCGACAGCGAACAGCGATCCACCGACTCCATCGATGAGGTAGTACGTTCCGCCACACGGATTCTTCGCTGTGTTGTTGCGATCAGGCACCTCGGACTTGAGCCACTTGAACGTTACAGGGAAGTATTCGTCTTGCGAACCGACAACACCACCGGCTTGGAAACGACCCTTGTAGATTTCAACCCGCTTGTCGCCTGATGCGCAGTTCGGGAAGAAGTTTCTCAGCATACCGTTCTTGGAAGGAACAGTCCAACGAGCGTCGAACACGTCAATAGGAGGAATAGGAGGAAGTTCATACTCGCAATAGTTCGAGTCGAGCTTACCAACTCCACCCTTGGTCGGGTTGTCGCCTGTCGTAGCATTGGGACCCGTACCCCATGAGAGCGTTTCGAATGCTCCCTTGTTGTTGCGAATCTCCAAGTGCGCGGTAAAGTTCGTCGCTTCGGATACGCGGATCTGGTACTTCAACGTATCAGGCTGACCGCCATTGACATCGGTGACTTCAACGATAACCGTCTCCGTTGTCTTATACGGATTTACCGTAAACGGTGTACCGTTAATAGCAACCTTGACGGTGTCGAGGCTGACAGGTCCGTTGATAGTGGACGGCGATACGGTCAAACCACTCGGCGCGATGACGCGAAGCTTGACTGTCTCCGTACGACGGAGATCGACGTCGGATACGAACACGGTATCACTGAAGTTTTCGCCGCTCGTCAAACAACGGACGTTCGGGGTGCCGAAGATGTGCGGATCGTGGTTCTTGCCAACGATACGAAGCTTCAGAGTTTTGACATGGGTCAAACCACCCTGCGGACCATCATCATATACGAGTACAGTGACATCCACCGTCGTATCGGCAAGTTTCGTATCACCGACGCGTGCCGTACCGAACAGCATACCGCTGACCGGATTGATCTTCAACCATTTCGGGGTTGATGCGTTCGAGATATCCCATTTGCCGGCTTCCGGGAAGCAACCATCGCGGCGGATACCGTCGGTCTTACGACCGTCGTCACCGTAAATCAGTTCATACGTGATGCGTTGGCCATAGTTGGCATCGCTTACCTTGATGTAGGTCGTATCACCGATAAGGCTGATGTTGTAATCAATGTCTTCGTAAGCATCAGCAAGCGATTCGTTAAGAATCACCGGCGGAATATTGACAATGACTTGTCTGTTGAAGGACGAGATTCCACCGTGACCATCGTTAGCGACAACCGTTATGGTCGTGTCTGTGTTCAGGTAATTGTGGAGACGAACTACCGGACTCAACACCGCTACAGCTGTAGCAGAATCGATCGCTACAGACAATTGACCTTGAGTAGTGAAGTCAGTAGCAAACGGGTCGGTTGTTGCCGAATTAGCGAACTTTCTGAGGAAACGCGATGCAAGCCACGAGGGACGAACTTGCGTAATCTGATCGTAAGCGGTATCCGAACCGGCATCATTGCGGTTCATCGACAACCAGTTGTAGGAGGTACGGCCATAGTTGAACTGCCAGCCATTACCTTCTGCGGCCTTGTCTTCTGCTTCATCATCGGTGTTGAAGTCGACTTTAAAGCGCAAGCTATCCGTGAGGTTAGCATAAAGCTTACCATTTGCCTCGCAGCTATTCGTACTTGCAGTGAAGATCGGCAAGCTGTCCGTAACAATGATACGGAAACGATATGCCGTATCAGCACCAAAACCGTTGTTCACAGTGTCTTGCTGGAGGAAACGAGCGTTCGATCCATCATACGACTGATTAGCGAAGTACGAGGGGTAAAGGTAGATGTACTTTGCGATGACATCAGCAGCGATACCTGCCTTCTTCATCGAGTCGATAGTAGCATAGGAGGGCGGGAAGTTCCGCGCACCGACATTGACCCACTCACCACCGGGTACTACGTAAGGATTGCTCGGCGTACCACGGAGACGGACGTGTCCGCGCGCTTGCCACCAAGGTGTGGAGTCGCCGCCGACAACCGCAGGAATCGTGTCGGCTTGTAGCCAACGAGCAAGACCTGAGTTCGGGTCTACCGACCAGCTGTATGCCATTTGCATGTACTTCGTTCCATCAAGGATCGAACGCGGATCGTAGAACATGTTCGTATCACGAACGGTGATAGCGAAGATCGTGTCACGACCTAGCGGACGAGACAAATCACTCGGATCGCGAGGATATACCCGATCTTCCGAAACAAAGATCTTATCGCGGAAAATCGGAGCCGCCGGAACACCATTGGCAGCAACGGGGTTGGCCGTTGAAACCTTATTGCCAGTCCATACCGGCGGAGGTGTGGTTGCACCGACATTGAAGATCAAAGCACCTGCGAAAGCATCGTTACTTGCACCTACTTCTCTCCAAAGAGCGGAACGCGAAACGATAGCGAGTTGGTCGCCGACCTTAGCAGGAATCGAGTTGTAGCGCTCACCAGCAAAGTAGGTCACAACGTTACGGCCGAAACCATCAACATTGGATGACGGAAGAGCGGGACGATTGATGAATCCAAAGCCGCTGCCGCCAAGTTCGTTGGAAGTTCCTACGGCTTGATACTTACGACCTTGCAACGTACCTGCATCTTCGTTATCGGCGTTACGCTTCAAAGCTGCGAGGATCGACGCGAGATCAGTACCGAAGTTTGCAAGACCTTCTGCATTACGACGCACTTGATAACCGCCGGCAATCTGACCGCCATTGGTTGAATCGGGAACGATATCAACGCGAGCGCGGAAAACTTCGCTCGTATTGTCGAGCTGAGCAAGATTAACACGGATGTAATCACCGGTATTCGTGTTGATGACGAAGAATACCGTCTCATTGATCGAACGCGCATCATTGTTGCTGAACACGTCTGATGCTGAGGTGTAATCTGCCTTTGCTTCGAGGAACAACGGGTAGCCGATAGGATGGTCACCTTTGTACTCAGTCTGCAGTCGTGCAATGTTCACGTCAGCTGCAGCAACAAACGGGTCGCGTGTAAAACGCTTGATGTACTTGTTGAACGAGGGCTGAAGCGGATCAGCGAATCGGCTCAACGTCGTGGGAATACCCACTGCGAAGTCTTCGATCGGCGACATACGACGCTTGCTGTAGTCAGCGGTCTTGATGTCTGTTCCCTTATCGAACGAATCATAAATATGACCTTGTTGCAACAGTTTTTCAGGGATGGACGCTGTATTGACAGTGTTTTCGTCAGCACCGTTCAATGCAGGAATCTCGCTATAGGAATAGCGGAAGATACTTTCAAACGGCCCCTGATTCTTACCCGTGCCATTGAGAACATACTTGAGTTGCTGCGTACCATCGCCGGCAACGAAGAACGTCTCTTGAGGAATGGAATCATTGACGTTGCCTGATGCGTCGTAGCGATATACTCGCGTCGACACATTTGCTTCGGTATGACCCCAGTAGTTACCGTTCAAGGAGTCTACACCACCATAGCCGATACCCGTCGTACCTGCAAGAGCGCCCTTCGTGTTGGGAGCATCGGGATAGCGAATAAGGAAACGAGCACTGTTATCGAACATCGAGTTGCCGGCAGTGCTGAAGCTCGCGAAAGGAACAGGTCCGATCACTTCGCCATAGATTGTCGCACCTGCCAAGTCGCTCGAAGCGCTGTTAGAAACGGTCGTACCTGTGGTTAGCATAGGACCCGTGATGACATTCTGCGCAGCACCCATGCTACTCGTCGCTGTGTTGTTGGCAACCAAGGAACGAAGCATGACCATTTTCAGATCATAATTGTCCGAGTAAACTGCCGAGCCGCTATAAGCGCTTTGGTTTTGGAAACGAACACGATTGAAGAAGACAGAGTCGATACGTCCGACACGGCTAGCAGCGATCTGATCGAGGACATACAAACCACCGCCAAGACCGGTACCGTTTTCTTGCAACTGCGTACCGCCGACAATAGCGTCGGGTCCCGTGGAAGCGCCTGTGCCAGGGTGGGTGATCGTAATCGATCCTGCTTGTGTAGCACCATTACCCATGCGAGCACTGTTCTCTACAGCACGATTGTCAAGGAAACGCGTCATCATGCGAACGTGCGCCGGTACTTGACCTGAACCTTGAGTGAACGTGAACGGCTCGTTCGTAGAACGGAAGCCGGCAACAAAGCCCGGATTGCTGCCATAGGAGACAACATCTACGTCCGTACAGAACACACGTTGGAAGTTTCCACCTGTGGACGAAGCAAACGAAGACTTAGGATTCACGATAGCGATAGCTCCACCGTTACCGGCTTGAGCAAGATTGCCGCGGAATTCGGATCCTTGGATCGTTTGCAACTCTGCGTTGAGAGCATACATAGCACCACCACCACGAACACGAAGTTGGTTGACGCTATCAAGGTTCTCACCAACGCGGTTGTTGTCGAACACGCCGCGGATACAGCGGACATACGTACGCTCGGCCTCTGTTATGGAGCTGCGGAAGTGCATAGCGATAGCACCACCGGAATATCCGGCCGTGTTACCGTTGAATTCAACCATGTGAGCTTGCGAGTAACCGAGGATGACGTTACCGACAACACCACCGGAACCATGAATCAAGTAGTTACGCTTTGCGAACAAAGCACCACCATCATACTTCGCAGAGTTGTTCAGGAACTTGATATTGTAACCAATGTTACGAGCCTGGACGTTGTCGCCATTCGCACCACCGATGTGCGGCGAGGGACGGTTAGGATCGATACTAAAGTTCTCATCTACATAGATGGCACCACCACGCGCAGAGCTATTGGAGCTCATGTGCATAGGAATTTGAACGTCCTGGCCGCCGCGAAGCGAGAGTCGTCCAGCTCCGGAAGCCATAAACACGGCACCCCCTTGATTCAGAGAAGCCGAATTGTAGGTCGTGATGAATTTGGTTTCCGTCATGTTCGAACGATAGCGACCAGTCGTCGTTACCGACGTAGCGCCGGTTACATACAAAGCACCACCACGTGATCCACCGGTGGTGACACCGTTGGAAAGTTCGTTTTGGTGATTGCGTGTCATGTTTCCGTCGAAAATGACAAAGTCACGGCCTTGGAAATCATTGATACCCAGACCAATGTCCATTGCCCAGCGACCGCCGATGTAAACCGCTCCACCATACGACGTATTCTTGTATGTCAGGTTGGGGTTGGTTTCCGTTGTAGCAGGGTTGTTATCATCATCGGAGACGATGACCCCTTGACTGGTGACAGTCTGGGTGATGTTTGCGAGCTGCGTCTTGTTCTGCGTAAAGGTCAACTGACGAACGCGACCAAGGTAGACAGAAAGACGACCGTCGTCAACACCTTGACGGTTTTGGTCGTCCATTTCACGAAGGCCTGCATAGTACAGGTTATCATGAGCGCGAACAAAGGTCGGATTCGCCGGATCGGCGTTCGAGCGCGGAGGATCAAGCAACGTCGTAACGCTGTTGACGTTCTGCTCTGTAAGGTACTGATTGACGATGATAGAAGGTACCGGAGGCACTGCTGCAGCACCAAGGTCAGCCGGACGATACGTGGTAGGCATGCCGCTGTATTGGGCCGCCGAAGCGCTCGTACCACTAAGAACCGTGGGGAACTGAGTCCCTGACGGATCGACAGGAGCTTGGTGGAATTGAACCGCCCCACCGTGATAGCGGGACATGTTGCGACTGAAATTACATCCTACCATCCATGTGCGGGATGAGAGAACGCTGATCGCACCACCGGAACCATTGAGGATGGAATTGAGTCCGAAGTTCAGCGATGTCGTGCTTGTAGGATCGCCAGCTACCGTCGAGTTGTACACAGGAAGGCGGCTTACCGTGGTATCCTTGCGGAAGTTTTGGAAATCGCAGTCTCTGAAGAATGCAGCGCGGGCACCAGGAAGGACGACGATATGACCCCACTCACGGGAGAAGTTATTGATGGCGCGTCCGAGGAACAAAATGCGATCGCGACCAGGACCACCCACGTTCGGGCTAGCGTAGTTGAGACGTGTCCAAGCGCGTGTGCGGATGGCAGGGTCGAGGTTGGGGTTCGACAAACGAGCAGTGATCCACATGAGTGCATACTCGTAGGGGATAACGAACTTCGTATTGAAGGTCGATGTCGTTCCAATGATCGTCGGTGTAGGATTTGCCAAGAACAGCTTTCCTGCCGGAGGCGTAGATCCTGCCGACGGATTGACCGCTACCGGCCAGTTGACGTACGATTTACCAAGCGCGTCTCCCGGAAGGTTCGGCAAGTTTTCGATACGACGGGTAAGTGTATCCAGAATCACATGGAACACCATGTCGTTCTTTGTCGAGTGGATAGTAGGTTCAATCTGTGTTGAACGGCTCACCACCGCGGCATTGAGGAAATACGCCGGATCCGAGTAATCATACGCGAATCCACCGCCGGGGCGGCTGACAAACGCGTAGTTCGTACCAGAATACGTTGCGTTTGCACGGCCATCAGCCAAGATTCGACCACCGACCGAATCGATAAGCTGGCCATTTGCAACAAATTCTACGGTCGTACCCGGCTCGATGACGAGGGTACCCGCAATGGTATACCGGCCATTGATCCGGTATATACTGTCCCGAACCAGCGTACGGACTTCGCCTGCCGGTACGGTCCCCGACAATGTCTGCAGGGGCTGAGCTTCACTGATCACGCAATTGAGAACAAAAGCGAGGAGCAGCGCGCCTAAACGAAACCAACTATACATACTACCTCCAAATGGATTAAAACATTTAATTAAAACAGTTTTGAATGTCAAATCGTCTTGAAACGGCAAATCCGGACTCTTTCGAACCCGGTTCTTTGAACCCTTCTCTATTCAACTACTATGCCAAGTCTTGTCAAACCGGCCTTTGCCTCACCAGCGAACTCCGAGAACTCGAACTCCGCCAAGAGGTTTTCGTACATCTTCTGTGCCTTCACCTTGTCGCCCGACTTTTCGTAACACATGCCGGCATAGTATTCATACTTGTCTTTGGCGCCGGAGTTCTCACTGGATACGACGGCTTTCTCGTAGAGTTCAGCAGCACCGACATAATCGCCTTCAGATTCTTTCACCGAGGCCAAGCCTGCCTGTGCGCCGGCAGCAACGTAGGATGAGGACGACCCCTCAGCTATTTCGAAATATCTTTTAGCATCGTCTGTTTTCTTCAACGATAAGCTCGCGATTGCAGCATGCAGAGCAGCGGTCTTTCCTGCATGAGAAGACGAATACTGATCGACGATGGCGGCAAGGCCCAGCACGTCCTCTCCACGAACTTTCTTCGTAGGATCTCCGTTCAATGCTTTCTGCATGTCACCCGCCTCAACGTAAGGCATGATGCGGCTCAGAGCCAAGGATGCTTCCGGATTATCTCCGAAATCAGATGACCGGTACAACCAGAGACCGACAATAGCTATGAGTGCGACGGCAACAGCTATCAAGGTGGCATTCCTGTTTCCGGACACTCTACCCTTGAGCGCTCCACCAGATGCCTCTGAACTACCTGACGATTCTTCTATTTGAGCCTGACTTTCGGACATTATGTCTCTCTCGCATTAAACCATTATTTGACTAAACCTTCGTGCGATGTCTCGCGTTTTCCAGCACGCCCGGAGGGACTCGAACCCCCAATCCTTGGAACCGGAATCCAATGCTCTATCCATTAAGCCACGGGCGCATGAGCCTCTGCTTCCCGAAGGGAACACACCAGGCCTAATCAACAAGCGTGCAAATATAGGTGAGAAAGTGTTACGAAACGCAGAAAAAAAACGGACGTCGGAATTGCTCCAACATCCGCTTTGTCAAGCACTTGCAAAGTGTCAGAAATGCTACACAGTGTGTAGCAGACACCTCATTTCCACCTAGAAATTTAGCACGTTTTTAGCAGCCTCCACCACGTCCTGGGCATTGAGAAGGATAGCTTTTTCGAGGTTTTTCGCGAAACCTACGGGCACGTCCTTGGACGCAACACGCGCCACCGGGGCATCCAACCAGCGGAAGCACTCACTTGTGACGACAGAGGCGATTTCTCCGCCCATTCCGCCAGTCAGATAGTGTTCATGCGCCACGACGACGCGGGAGGTCTTCTTAGCAGATGCACAAACAGTCTCCCGATCCCACGGACGCAGCGATCTCAGGTCAATGACTTCCGCTGAATAGCCCAAATCACTCAATTTCGACGCTGCATCAAGGCAAATATGCGTTGCATTGCCATAGGTGACAATCGTGACATCTGTTCCGCTTCGGCGGACTTTCGCCCTCCCGAAGGGTATGATGAAGTCATCTCCGGGCACCGAAGCCGAGGTCTGCCGGAAATTGTACAGGAATTTCGGCTCCAGGTACATCGTCACGCCCTCCGAGCGCATCGCATTACGCATCAAACCGATAGCATCGTCCGCAAATGAGGGACAAACCACGCGAATTCCCGGCAAATGCGAGAATATCGCATCCAAGTTCTGAGAGTGATACAAGCCACCCTGGATATAGCCTCCGCTGGCAAGCCGGATGACGACATTCGGGGAAAACTGACCTTTGGTACGCCAGTAGTCATGGGAGCACTCGATCAACTGCTCCATGGCCGGCCAGAAGTAATCAGCGAATTCCGCTCCTTCGACCACCACGCGGATGTCTTTTCTGTATCGGCACATACCATTGGCGGTACCGACAATGAAATCCTCCGCAATCGGGGCATTGAACACACGATCGTTACCGAACTCATCCAGCATTCCCTTGGGCACATTGAAAATGCCTTGCTTGTTGACCGAAGCGACGTCCTGACCCCACAAGAAAGTGGCCGGATTCCGCCGGAACTCCTCTTTCAGCGAATGATTCACCGCTTCGCGAAAGGTCAATTGAGGTGCGGATGGATCGTTGACATAGGTGTATTCACTCGCATCATCCGGTGAAACCACTGAGGGCGGCAGCATGAACTCGGTGTACGACTCCGGTTCAGGATCCGGTGATGCCTCGGCAATATCGGCCGCTTCGTACATCAAACGTAGATTCTCCTGCTCGAGCGCCACGATTTCCTCTTCCGACAAGAAGCCTGCCTCCAACAACAACGACCGGAACCGGGGTAGAGGATCCCGCTCCTTGACTGCTGCGATTTCTTCCTTCGGACGGTACAATTCCTGATTGTCGGAATTTGAGTGAGATCCGATACGGTCGCAATCGGCATGCACCATAGCCGGACCTGCACCCGACAACACATGATCGGCCGCTTTCCGTAACGCGCGATACGAATCGAAGGGATCACGTCCGTCGCAGTTCACAATGAGAAGATTCCGGAATCCAATGAAGTTGTCCGAGACACGCTCGTTTGCCGTTTGCTCACGAACCGGAACGGAAATACCGAACTTGTTGTTCTGAATGACAAAGATCACCGGCAGCTTCTCCGTGCACGCACCGTTCACAGCCTCGTAGAAGTATCCTTCGGAGCACGCCGACTCACCACCGGAATAGAGCGATATCTCATCGCCCTTGAACTTCTTGATGCCGCGAGCGGTACCGACAGCATGAAGACTGTGGTTACCGGTACAAGAACTGCCGTTTTGGATATTCACCGACGGTTTGGCGAAGTGATTGCTCATGTGACGTCCGCCGCCGGCCACATCGGCGTCCTTGCTCAGTCCGTTGTAAATGATCTCCAACGGAGACAATCCGGCAGACAGCGAGGTAAGCAGGTCACGATAGTACGGAAACAAGAAATCCTTGCCTGATCGGAAAATCTGACCCAAAGCGATCTGGATTCCATCGTGCCCTGCGCAGGGTGCGTGATACGACCAGCCCTTCGCCATCTTCAGGTACGAAGCGGCCTTCTCGTCAAGCCTTCTGCCCAGATGATTTATCCTGTACCATTCAACAATCGTCTCTTTATCGAATCCGCTGTAGTCGAACGCCGAGTGCTTGCCCGACGCCGCTGATGTGCTCTTTGCCATAAATATTTGCTCGACTGATTTTTAGGTTTATCTTCTCCTTGGATACCACCATTCATCGCACGACTGAACAATATCACCTTTTCAGGCGAAAGTCAACCATGAATGGGGATCATTGCCATTTTCCACGACGTCGGCAAACGCCACCATGATACGCTTCGTCAACGGCCCCGTGAACCCGCTGCCGATGACCACCCGGTCGACGGATCGTACAGGGGTTATCTCCACGGCGGTGCCCGTCATGAACATCTCATCACAGGTGTACAGCATGGCTCTCGGAATCGTCTGCTCCACCACAGACATGCCGGCGTCGCGGGCCATCTGCATGACCGATGCGCGCGTGATGCCGGGAAGGATGGACGAGCCAGCCGGCGGCGTATAGAGAGTATTGTTCGAAACGATGAAGATGTTCTCGCCGCTGCCTTCGCTGATGTTGCCATACGAGTCCAGCGTAATCCCTTCTTCGTACCCGTGACGCACGGCTTCCATGCGCACGAGCTGGGAGTTCATGTAGTTCGCCGATGCCTTGGAAACGGATGGCAGCGTGTTCGGTGATATGCGGTTCCACGACGACACGCATACGTCAACACCCTCATCCATCGACTCCTTGCCCAAGTACCGTCCCCACGGCCACGCGGCCACGACGACCTCTACCGGACAGCCGGCGGGATTCACCCCCATCTCACCAAGTCCGCGGTATGCAAGCGGACGGATATAACATCCTTCAAGCTTGTTCTTGCGGATGAGCTCAAGCGTCACCTCGCACAACTCCTCTACCGAATACGGCAGTTCCGCATGATAGATACGGAGCGACTTCTCCAAACGCAGCATGTGTTCATGCAAGCGGAACACCGCTACCCCTTTCTGGGTCTTATAAGCACGGATCCCCTCGAACCAACCCGAACCATAATGCAAGACATGCGAGAGCACGTGAATCTTTGCGTCGTTCCACGGCAAGAACGATCCGTTCATCCAAATAAATTCTGTACGAGGTATGGGCATAGGTGTTCCGTAATAAATATTTATTCCGTGGTTTTCGACACTGCACGATCCAACGTGAGCGTAACGAGTGTATTGACTATTTGAGGATCGGCTTTGCCACCGGATTTTTTCAGAATCTGGCCGACAATGAAGCCGAATATGTTCTTCTTGCCGGCTGCATACTTTTCCATTGCGTCCGGGTTCTCTGCAAACACCGAATCGACAAGCGTGGCGATCGCCGATTCATCCGTCATCATGCCGAGCGACAACTCGTCAACAAGGACGGCAGGGTCCTTACCCGACTCCATGACGTGTTCAAAAACCTCTTTGCCCGCCTTCGAGCTTATCACGCCCTGGGCGATGAGAGAAACAAGCTGCGCCAGCTGATGATGCGTGATTCCGACGTCGTCGATAGGACACTTCCGCTCCGACATCCTCCGCATCACCTCCGTCATGATCCAATTACTGACCAATTTCCATGAATTCTGGCCTTCGGGTTTCACAAGACCGCAACAGGCTTCGAAGAAATCGGCGGTACGGCCATCTGCAACGAACAGTCCCGCATCGTAATCCGGAATGCCATACTGCTCTACCAGACGGTGTTTCTTGTGCAAGGGCAACTCCGGCAGACCGGCCGCTACCTTGCTCGCCCACTCATGGTCCACATAGAGCGTTCCCAGGTCGGGCTCAGGGAAATACCGATAATCATGCGCGGCTTCCTTCGAGCGCATGGCCCGCGTTTGTTGCGCCCCGGCGTCCCACATGCGGGTTTCATAGACAATCGTTCCGCCGGCGAGCACTACTTGGGTTTGTCGCTGAATCTCGAATTCGATAGCTTTTTCCGCGTTTCTGAACGAATTGAGATTCTTGATCTCCGTGCGCGTACCGAGTGCGGACGTCCCTTTAGGGCGGATCGACACATTCGCGTCGCATCGCAACGACCCCTCTTCTAGATTCCCATCGCAGATTCCCAAGTACATGACAATCTGACGCAGGTTCGTGAGATACAGGAACGCCTCACGCGGACTTCGCAAGTCCGGCTCGCTGACAATCTCGATAAGCGGCACACCGGAACGGTTGAGGTCCACAAGTGTGTCTATATCCATATCGTGAATGGACTTGCCGGCATCCTCTTCAATGTGGATCCGCGTGATACCGACGCGCTTCATCTGGCCAGGGCCCAGTTCGACATCCAGGAATCCGCTGTAACAGATGGGATCATCGAATTGGCTGATCTGATAGCCTTTCGGAAGGTCGGGGTAGAAGTAGTTCTTCCGCGCGAAACCGGACTCCGGTCGAATCGAACAGTTGGTAGCTATGCCCATTCTCAACGCGTAGTCCACCACTTCCCTATTCAGTACCGGCAGGGCTCCCGGATGGCCCAGGCATACAGGACAGGTGTTAGCGTTCGGTTCCGCGCCGTACGAAGTTGGACAGGCACAGAACGCCTTGGTCGCGGTTTGCAACTGAACATGCACTTCTAACCCTATGACTGCTTCGAACTCGGTCATGGTTCCCTGAAAAAGAGACACTGGAGCAGGCTATCCCTGAACCTGCAAAAGTACGAAAAAGTGTGAAGGCGGGGAGGCTGTCGAAAGGCTGTGATATGCGAATAAAATGCCACCTGCACGGCGTATTGCCTATGGGAACTCCGGCGAACGTCGCATCATCCTAGTCGTCACCTCGGCGCAAGGCGCGCTGAATGTCCTTCTCTTTCATGTCTGCGCGCTTGTCATAGTGCTTCTTGCCTTTGACGATGGCCATTTCCAGCTTTACGTAGGGACCGGAGAAGTACATGGACAGCGCAACGATGGTCAATCCCTGCTCCTGAATCGCCTGCCGATACCGACGGGCTTCCCGGCCCTTGACCAGCAGTCGGCGCGGTCGCAGGGGATTGTGATTCTCCCTGTTGCCGTGCTCATACGGCGAGATGTGGAGATTCATGAGAACGAACTCATCACTGTCCTTACGGGGAAAGGTGGCATAGCAATCCTTGAGGTTGGCCTTTCCGGCACGGAGCGACTTCACCTCGGTGCCGGTCAGGACGATTCCGGCCTCGAACGTTTGCAACACGGTGTAATCGTGCGTCGCTTTCTTGTTCGTGGCTATCGGACGCTGTATTCTATCCGGCGATGGCTTCATTTTTTGCTTGTTGTTATCGTGCAAGTTACGGCAATTCGGACGCGGGTTTGGAGCGGCTTCTCGTTCCATGGATTGCAGCACCGTCCGCACAAGCCACGCCTGCATCGTATTTTCGCCTTCCATTCATTCGAGACGCATCATGTTTGACGTTCAGAAAAACAGACTTCGTGTATTCACCGATCGTGTCGATCAACTGCGGAGGTTTCTTTGACATCGATGCGAAACAACGTGAAGTAGACGAACGCGAACACGACAGTCAGATGCCGGGATTCTGGGACGACAATCAGGCTGCCCAGAAAATCATGCAGGAAATCGCCGAACGCAAGGAGTGGATTTCCGTGTGGACGTCCCTTCTGTCCCGATGCGGAGACGTAGCCGCCCTCATTGAACTCAGCGAGGAGTCCGGTGATTCCTCCATGGAAACGGAAATCGACAACGAGCTGACGTCCCTGGCGTCGGCACTGGAAGACGCCGAAATCCGCAAACTCCTCTCGGGCGAAAACGACAGTCGCGACGCACTGCTCACCATCAATGCTGGTGCAGGCGGCACGGAGGCGCAAGATTGGGCTGAGATGCTCCTTCGTATGTACACCCGATGGGCCGAGCGGCACGGCTATTCCGTCACCCTTGCCGACGAACAGGAAGGCGATACCGCGGGCATCAAATCAGCGACGCTCGAAATCAAAGGTCGTAATGCCTATGGTTATCTGAAGGCCGAGAGCGGTGTGCATCGACTGGTGCGCATCTCGCCGTTCGACTCCAATGCCAGACGTCATACGTCGTTCGCTTCGGTATACGTGTATCCCGAGATCGACGATGACATCCACATCGAAGTGAATCCCGCGGATATCGAAATGGACACCTTCCGTTCAGGAGGTAAGGGGGGTCAGAATGTCAACAAAGTGGAGACGGCAGTCCGACTCCGCCATATCCCCAGCGGCATCGTCGTATCATGCCAGCAGCAACGCTCGCAGCACCAGAACCGCGAAACGGCAATGAAGATGCTGAAGTCGCAACTGTATAAGAAACAACTCGAGGAGCGCGAAGCGGCCCAGGCCTTGGTGGAGGGAGCGAAGAAGAAGATCGAGTGGGGAAGTCAGATACGCTCGTACGTCTTCCAACCGTATACGATGGTCAACGACCACCGCACGGAAACCAAGGTGAACGATGTCCATGGAGTGATGGACGGCGATCTGGATATCTTCATCAAAACCTACCTGCTATCGGCAGAGGCATGAGTCTGAGAGACAGCGGTGTGCGTCTTCGCCCTCTCACTCTCCCACTTCGATGACGGCATTGGCCGGCACTTCGGCACCATTGATGATGACGAATGCGCCATTTCCTGTGTATCGGACGCCGGTCACCTTGCCTTCGACAATCGGAGACGCTGCGATGTCGTTGCCTTTGGCATCCTTCGCCGTAACAACGAAGCTGTAGTTGCCCGATGCAAGGACGGTGCCGTCCGACGACTTGCCATCCCACTTGAATTTATTCGAGCCGGAACGCGTGGGCACGTTCGGCGATTCGAACGAGCGCACCACCCTGCCGGTGGAATCCTTCAGCTCGATGCGCACATTGGCTGCGTCTCGCGGAAGTTCGTACGCGAAGTTCACGGCGTCTTTACCGTTGAACGAAAGTGCGTTGGAATTCGCTTTCACGGTCTTCGCGATCATCGATGGCAATGACATCTGCGCCAGACTCTGCGCGAGCGTCGCGTTGCTCTGCGTCATCTTGTCGAGAGACGTATTGATGTTCTGAAGCTGCTCGAGCGATGAGAATTGAGCCAGCTGCGTCGCCATCTGTTTGTTGTCCATGGGCGACGTCGGGTCCTGATACTTCATCTGCATCGTCAGGAGTTTCAAGAACTCGTTCTTACCCAGCTCCTTCGTGGCGGACTTCGTCGTGGGCTGCGCCGCGTATTGTTCGAAGAGCTGTTTGGTTGCCGCTGATACCGCTTCAGACATATGATCTCCG
This sequence comes from Kapaibacterium sp. (SeqCode), assembly GCA_040398805.1. Taxonomy (GTDB): domain Bacteria; phylum Bacteroidota; class Ignavibacteria; order Kapaibacteriales; family NICIL-2; genus JBBATK01. The sequence goes on from JBBATK010000002.1 coordinate 98,111, forward strand.
CAGATGCTATTGACAAATATTCACTACCCTGGATATACCTTCTTGTGCGTCCCGCTTATGCGTACCGCTCAAACTTCGAGTCGTCCGAAGGACGACGTCGATGTCCCTGACCACGCTCTCGAGTCGATCCGCGCGCGTCATCGCCGGACATCCGATCCGAATCGTGACGACTGCCGGAACGGACGAATGCAGAGCGTGCTTCTGCATCATCTCTGCGTTGCTGTCTCGACTGCTGGTTGCCGTTCTCGTATCGCATGGGCGATGCTTCCGGCTCACGAACGGTCACGGCTACGTTCTCGAGTCGCACTCCCTGCGCTGCGCACTGATCTTTGAGCAAACCGATGTTCGCTTGAACAAGATCGCGAGTGCCCGCATTGGCGACTTCCAGATGCACCGTACTCTGGTGTTCCTGCATCTTCATGTTCACAACTATCGTGCCAAGCGATTCCGGTGTCAGAATGAGCTTCGCCGTGGATTCCGCTTGCTCCGCCATGTTCGAAAGGATGGCCGATGCCTGCGGCACGAAACGCTCCATCGTCACCCTGAAAACCCGGGCGCCGGAACTCAACCCCGCATCAGCCGCTACACGCACACTTCCTCGCGTCTGCTGCGTACCCACGGCGACCGCGTGTAGGTTGCCAACGTTCGTCGGTGCGTCAGGAGTTGATGCCATATGCGTTGCGGGAGACTCCGTCTGAGTCCGAGCTTGCACTTTACCCTCGCTTGACGATACATCCCGAGCACCGAGCGTGTGCTCCGCCCCCTCTCGATGCGTATCGGCAAAGGAAGATCCCGACGAATTCGCCGCGGTGCCGTTCGCCGTGTTCGCTGCATTCACCACGAGTGTTCCCGCATCCGTGGACGACGTCGGTTCGTCATGACGTACACCATCATCGTTCGTCGACGTTACGCGATCGCGACGACTGTTCACCTGCTGGAGGTTCTCGCTGTCACGCCCTTGCCCTTTGCCGATTGCCGGTGTTTTCTTCAAGAGCACGTCCAATGTTCCCGCCGCTTCGTCCACCCTCGAACGATGCTGCTCCGGCTGTGCGCTCTGCGCCTCACCTTCCGACCGGGCTCTCGCTGTCATCGAGACGCCACTTTCCGGAGACGGTACCGCCTGCGGAATACCATCGAGGTTCGTACCCGCCGATTCGAGCTGCTCGGGCGACTGCGAATCGTGTGAAGCTTTTTCATGGACACGGATGTTCATCGATGCGACATTCCGAAGATGGTCTTTGTCGAACGATGGGCTGTCTTCGCTCTCCGTGCGCAAACCGTGGATGCCTCGACGTCGCTCAGCGCCGGTATCCAGTAGTTTTTCGGTCGACGAATCTGCCAACGGATCACTGACTGTCGATCCGCTCTTCATGTGGTCGACGGTCATTCCGTGTGGTTCATCCGACGAGGTATCCGCGTGAGAGCCGAGCTTGGTGGAGCTGAGAGGCATGGCCGGGTCCGACAAACTCATCGACGATAAACGGCTCAGCGGTTCAAGACTTTGTGGAGTGTCACGGTACTCCGGGTCGACATTCATCGATGCGGATTCGTTCGTCGGCTGCACGGGAATATGCACACCCAGAATGAGCGCAGACTCCGAAACGGAGGGTTGCAAAAGGTCCGACTCGATCGGGCGAACATCCGACTCGGACTCGCGCATGAAACCGGTCGTAGCGACACCGTACTTCTCCAGAAGCTTCGCAAGCGCTTCCATGGAGTCCTGCGTCAATTCGTCCGTAGGAATGGACACGACGACACCTGCGTCGTTCTTCGTTGGTGGCGTGACCGCTATGGTTTGAAACGGCACGACGTGGCGAAGCTCGGTGGTGAAACTGCCCAGAGCCGTCATCGATCGGGCACAATCCGCGGTATCGAACTCTGCGTCGACGAACTCACTCATGTGACTATCACTCATGGATGCATACTCGGTACTGACCTCTTGCAGTGCTGCCGATGATACAGTCATGGACTGACCGACCATCATAAGTCCTCCGTCGACAGGCACGCCAACAGAATACAGTGCCGGGTTCGTCGCTATATCAAGGGTTGATTGCCGATTGGTCGTCGATTGCGTGGTCGATGCTTCCGTTTGCACCTGCGATTGAATCTGATCGAAGAGAGATATGCCGTCCTTTGCCGGAGTCGATGACTCAACGGTTGGAGCACTGTTGGTAGCGGAAAGGGAGCGGAGTCCGGGGAAAAACGAAAGTATCTTTTCTGAGAGCTGCATATGTGCTTCCTTGCAGATATATAGTAGTGTTCAACCGACGGGTGTCATCCTGACAAGCGATCGAGCGTAAACGTTCATGGGAGTCGTCATTTGCGCGCGAGCATCTTGCTGATACGCACCGCTTTCTCCGTGGGCATGCGCTCGAGAATCTGTGCCGCGTTCTTCCGCTTCATGAACTTGAGAACGTCGACCACGTATTCCGGTTCGGATTCCGCGAGAATCTTCGCGATTTCCGTGGGCTGACCTTTCTCGTACATTTCGGCAGCGATTTGGATATTCTTGAGTCGCGTGGAATCTTTTCTTTCGATCTCTTCTTTGGCGTATTCACGATGTGTGGCCGACAGACTTTCGTCCAGTTGTCGGACGCGTTCAGAGCTGGATTGCATGGCGGCATGAGCGCTTTTCAGCGAATCGCGCAGGCGAGAGACCTCTGTGTTCAGTCGCTCGTTTTTCTGACGGAGTGCTTCGGCTTCCGATGCTTGTTGCAGTGAGTCGTTCGCGTGAGGTCCGAGCGGCTTGGCCACGACCGGACGTTCCATGCCCAGCGTCTCGGGATGCGTGGACCAAAGGTACACGATAGCTCCCGTGATAAGCAGTCCGGAACACGCGGAGACAGCAAGGAGAATGACGACGGATTTTGAATTCATGACGGCGCGCGAACACTGTTCGTTGGTACTTCACCCGGACGGGTCAGCGCGCGTGTGCATCAGGAGTGCGGCGCGAGGCTATCTCGTCCATGGTCTTTTGCTCTTCGCTCAGGACAAGCCCCTTGTGATCGGCTTCCTTCTTCTCGCGTAATGAATCGAGTACCTTCTCTTCTTTCATGAGTTCCGTCAGCACCTTCCGTCGCAACGACTCTATTTCTCGAAGATTCTCCAACTCGGAATGTAGCCTTTGTATCAGCGTGCGCACCGCATGGATATGCTCTGCGCGCATCTGGTGATCCGCTACCTTCATCGATCGCACGTCGCTGCCGAGTTGCTCCAGATACAAGACCTGATCTTCGATCTCTTGTTCTTTCTCGTATCGCAGTCGCGCAATCTCACCTAACGCCAGCTTCGCCTGATTGGTACGATGCTGACGAAAGCGGTGAAGACTGTCTAATCGAAATGTGAATCGCTTCGGCATGTGGGTCCTGGACGGTCCTCTTCCATCACGAATCGCTTTGAAGATATCGGACGGATCGGAGGTCTACTTGAATACTCCCGAAGGGCAGGCAAATACCGTTCCAGATTGGCAGAAACTCGAAGTCTCGCGCTTTTCATGGCGTCCGCCGCATCGAACGGCGGACCGCTGGTCACGGTGGGGGGTTTGAAGCCAGGGCGGGAACCCTGGCACGTGTCAACTCATCCTATGGTCTTTTCTTCATCGCCGCACATGATGGTGAAGGGCGCTATCTCCAGTGCCTTTCCTGTATCCGCATCGATGCGCACCATCGCGCCGCACACACGATAATCCCCCTTCGCCGTTTCGTATTTGTGCGCGGTCTGCAGCATCATGCGCTTCAGGGCCACGTCCTTGGCCATGCCCACGACGGAGTCGTACGGTCCTGACATTCCCACATCGGTGATGTACGCGGTCCCCCCGGAAAGCACCCGGGCATCATTCGTCTGAATATGCGTGTGCGTGCCGAACATGGCACTGACACGACCGTTCAGATGCCAGCCCATCGCCACCTTCTCCGCCGTCGCATCGGCATGGAAGTCCACAAGGATGATGGACGAGGTTTCGGCGATCTTGGGAAGGATGTAATCGGCCGCCCGGAACGGACAATCGATGGGCTGCATGAACACTCTGCCTTGCAGTTGGAGTACGGTCACGGAAATGCCTTCGCCGACCGTGAAGGTCACGTAGCCCCGACCCGGATTCTCCCGAGGATAGTTGAAAGGTCGCAGCACTTTGGGATTGGACGCGAGAAGCGGACGCGACTTCCAATTCTCCCAGATGTGATTTCCCGTGGTGATGACATGTGCACCGGCATGGAAAAGCACGGCCGCTTCCTGCTCGTTGATTCCCTTGCCATCCCAGACGTTCTCGCCGTTCACCACAAGAACATCGGCACCATACTGTCGCTGTAACTCCGGAAGTGCGCCGGCTACGTGCATGAGGGCACTCTCGCCGACGACGTCACCGACAAAGACTACTGTCACTGTGTTATCCACCGGTTTTCCTTTTTCATGTGATAGGCCGTCAATATAACGGACAAAGTGCGGGCGGATGTCACGACGTACGAGAAGGGGGCGAAGACATCGTCACTTGATGCCCACGTTGGCATGCATTTCTTCCATCAGGAAGCTCGGCAGATACTTCACCAGGTCGGCATGTCCCAGCTTACGCAAGAAATATGGCGGCAAGGCCCGCATGAACAGGCGCGCCGTGATCTTCACGTCCGGACTCGACGCATACATCTCCGGTGTGATCGTATACCGCGCGTACCGTGTCTCATAGGGCGGTATGGTAAGATTCACGATGGCATCCGCATCGAAGAAAAACGGAATCTCCTTACCCAAGCGGAACGCCTTCCCGTGGAACATGACCAGTGAGGTATCACGGGGCATCAGCCCCTTGGCAACGTACTCGCTGTTCTCGTTGCGTAGGTCGCCGAGCGGATCGGTCATTCCGCTCGTGAAAATGGTATCGCCCTTGGAATTCACCGCAATGATCTGCACCCACATCTGACGCTCGAAGATGGTACCCGACGGGACGTTGTGACCCGTAATGGTGTTGACGATTTCCACCTTCACGGGGATGCGCGAACCGCGTGATACGGTGGCCGGCGGCGTCAGGAACGCCTTCACGGTGTATCGCAATTGATCCAACACTCGCCCGATCATCTCCTCCCTGCCGGGAAAATCCTTCAACGGGATATCAACCCCATCCATGTAGTGACTATGCACGCGCCGGTTCGACGGTCCGCCGATGGCCGCCTGACCCGGCTCCCATTTCATGTGGCATACCTGACACGAGATGTCACGGCCTGGATAACTGCTCGATGCCCACTCTGTGAACGTGGCCTCCACCTTCACACCACGGGGGTTCACCACATCGTGACATCCCGCGCACTGGATACTCTGACCCATGTCCGCCCGACCCTTCGATCCGTGATAGGAATTCGGCACGGGGTCCATGATGTTGCCATACATGACGCCGTCCAAACGATAGCCGCTACTTACCATACCGGGAATCTGCGACTCGCTCTTATGACACGCATCGCACGTCACACCACGCCGGCCCGCAGGCGAAAGGTTCGCTTTCAATCGTCCACCGTCCGCTTCGCTCATCTGCGTGGCAATCGGTGCATGACAGCCCGTACAGAACTCGCCCATCAGTCCGTTCGTCGCTTTCAAGCCCTCCGAATTCATCGAGTGAAACACAGGATCCTCGATGGAATATGCGTGCATGGATTGTTCCCACTCGCGGTAATGCCGAGGGTGACAGGTTGCACAGCTCTCGGGCGGACTGAATGCCTTGGAATAGATGGCCACGGAATCCGCTCTGCTCGGCTGCAACGGCTCCGGCGTCTCGGGCTGATCGCACGATACCATCCATGCTCCCATGAGGATAAGGATAATGACTCGGATCGGGACAACGATCATAGATGAAGACGGTTCAGTACAACAACCCGCGAACGTATAGCAGCAATGCACTATCGCGACACAGACGCAGAGCCGAACATTTCATTTGGCAAGCTGCGAGGCACGCATCATGTCAGCGGGGCACAACCGCTATTCTATGCCTTTTTCGCCCAACGGGCAAACGTGCCGCAGAGAAAAAAAGCTCCGGATGAAATCCGAAGCTTTCCCCGGTATCGAACCGGATTGAATGACCTTGTTCACCGAAATCCCTCCGTGTACCTGCACCGCTTGCGTTCTCGCGCCTGCCTACCGGTTTGCGACCAACGTTTGCTGGATATGCGGTGGCACGACATGGTACTCGGCAAACCGCGATGTGCTCATGCCTCGTGCCTGGGTCATTGCGCGCAGGACCATGGGATAGGAATCAAGCTCCGCCAACGGCAGACGGGCCGTCACCCTTTGGTGCCGTCCATCGCTCTCCACACCCAGGATCACGGCTCTTCGTGTTGGAAGATCGCTCAATACCTCTCCGACGAATTCCTCGGGCACGAGGATCTCCACCTCGTGCACCGGTTCCAGGACCTTCGGAGATGCCTGGAGAAAAGTCTCATGGAAGGCCATCATCGCCGCCGCCTTGAATGCCGCTTCATTGCTGTCCACCGCGTGCATCTTTCCATCGACGACACTCACGCGTACGTCGCGGACCGGTGATCCGGTCAGCACACCGCCGGCCATCTTCTCCATGACGCCTTTGAGAATCGCTGGCATGAACCTGGTATCGATGACACCTCCGACGATGCCGTTGACGAACACGAGGATACCACCCCACGGCAACTCGATGGTCTCCGAACTGCGGATGCTCACTCCCTCCGGAGCCGACATTCCCTCGTGATACGGCTCCACAAGCAAATGCACCTCTGCGAACTGTCCCGCGCCGCCGGATTGCTTCTTGTGCCGATACACGCCGCGTGCCGCGCGGTCGATGGTCTCACGATACGGCACGCGCGGGGGAACGAATTCGACCTGGACCTTGAATCGATGCTCCAACCTCCATTTCGCGGCAGCCAGATGCATCTCGCCCTGCGCATGCAGGATCGTCTGTTTCAACTCATGCGAGTGTTCAACGATCAATGTGGGATCTTCCTCGTGCAGGTGATGCAAAGCCATGCCTACCCTCTCTTCCTCGCCCTTCTGCACGGCCAGCACTGCCGTACGAAGTTTCGGCGCAGGAAAGCGTATCGGAGGTAGCGACTGATGATACCCTTTCTCGTGCAAGGTGTCGTTGACATGGGTGTTCTTCAACTTCACCACGGCACCGATATCCCCGGCAACGAGAAACGGCACGTCCTCGCGCTTCTTTCCGTCGACGACGAAGAGATGACCCAGATTCTCCGTGACACCCGTCTGCTCGTTCACAAGAACATCGCCCGCATGAATGGTGCCTGCATACACTTTCAGGAAGGACATCTCCCCCAGACTCGGCTCGGACACGGCTTTGAAGACGAACACGAGCGGCTTCGCCGATGGATCGCAGGGGACTACCTTCCCGTCCTCGTCCACGACGGGTGTCACACTTTCGTGCGCCCCCGGCGCGTGCTTGTCGATGATTCCCAGGAGTCGACCGCTGCCCATGTTCCGAAGTGCCGAAGCGCAGAATACAGGGAACAGGGCATGGTCGATCATCGATGCCGTGAATCCCGACGTCAGCTCATCCTCTGTCAACCGACCCCGCTCGAGGTATCGCTCCAGCAATCCCTCGTCGTTCTCGGCTACCGCCTCCACGAGCTCCCGGTGAAGTCGCTCCGCCCGCTCTGTCTGGTCCGGCGGAATGGCCAGCTTCGAGGGCTTGCCACCCTCGTCGCCGAATTCATACATGGTCATGCTGAGCACATCGATGATGCGGCGGCACGCAGGACCTTCGTCCAGCGGATACTGGACGACGGTGACGGCACGACCGAAGCGCTCCTTGGCCTGCGCAAGCGTCCGCTCGTAGTCCGACTGTTCGCTGTCGATCCTGTTGATGACGATCATCATCGGCGTCCGGAACTCCTCGGTGTACCGCCAGATGAGCTCCGTTCCCACTTCCACACCGTTCGCACCGTTCAGCACCAGCAAGCCCGTATCCGCTGCTCTGAGAGCGGCGATCGTCTCGCCGATGAAATCATCGTAGCCCGGTGTGTCAAGAACGTTGATCTTCGACGAACGCCAGTCCAGATTACACACGGTGCTGAACATCGACCCGCCCCGGGCACGCTCGATGTCCGTGTAGTCGGAAACGGTGGTGCCGGACTCCACATTTCCCCGACGCGGTATCGCTCCCGCCTCGAACAGCATGGATTCCACGAGCGTCGTCTTGCCGCAGCCGGCATGACCGAGAATGGCGACGTTTTTGATATGACCGACATCGTAGGTCTTCATACCCTTACTCCTTTCTTCGCAAATGGTGATGACTGATGGCAAACCAACCCGCCCGAAGCATGAAAGGTGAATAATCGGGATCGAGGTGGTTCTTCATGCACGGACTTGAGTGCAACGTAGCATGTGCCCGACGGGATTGCAAGACAAAAAAGATAAATTTGTCTTTTTTATGCTGCCACCCTTCATTCTCGCAAAAAGTGGCGCATCCGGGTAGCACGGACTACGGGCGTTGCTCCCATCGGGACTATTTTTGTCGGCATCTGTTTCTTCACTTTCGATTGTACGCTATGGCATCCTCTCCCAACGCCTCGTCATCCGGTTCCGAGAAGTATCAAGACCTTCTCTTCGTGGGACTCCTCGCGGTGCTCATCATCGGCTTTCTGGGAAAGGCGATCTTCGGTCCGGGCTTCAATGCTAGCGACAACATCGCGTCGGAGAGTTTTCAGACCTACCTGAAGGATGCATCGACAAAGGGTGCATTCCCTCACTGGCTCCCGTACATCTTCAGCGGACTACCGAGCTATGCCGCGTTGCTCACGACCGGTGAGAGGAACTGGGACATATCAGCGTACATCGTCTCGAAAAGCTCATTCCTTTTTTCGTCCATTCTGGGCAGCGACACCGCGCGCATCAGTTTCTGGTACATCCTCTATGCCGCGGGTGTCTATCTGCTCATGCGGTCCAAGAGGTTCGATCGGCCCGTGGCCTTCTTCAGCGCGGCCACTGCTGTCTTCTCCACGTGGGTAATCGCCTGGGTGATGATCGGACACAACACCAAACCCATCGCCTTCGCCATGTTCCCGTACATCCTCATGTGTCTGGAACGCTTACGCGAGAAATGGTCACTGAGCTTCGCCGTCCTGCTTACCATCGCCGTGCACACCATGGTGGAATCCACGCACTTGCAGATGGTGTTCTACGGAATCTGTGCTTTCGGACTGTACCTGCTGTTCGAACTCATCAGCCGTATCATGACAAAGAACGAGCCCATGGGTGTCGTGCGGGCTGCGGCTGTGCTTGCCGTTGCGGGGGCGCTCAGTTTCGGGATGGGTGCCGACAGGTTCCTGTCGACCATTGAATACACGCCCTACTCCACGCGCGGATCGGCTCCTATCGGGCAGCTCTCGGAGCAAGGAAAGCAGAAGGCGGCGAACAAACAGGATGCGAATGGCGGTAACGACTACGACTATGCAACGAACTGGTCCTTTTCCCCCGAGGAGATGACCACCTTTTTCGTTCCGAACTATTACGGCTTCGGAAAGCTCAAATACAAGGGTCCGCTCACGGATAATCGTGAAACCGTCGTCCCCACGTACTTCGGTCAGATGCCCTTCACCGATGCGGCGAACTACATGGGCCTGGCCGTCCTTTTCCTTGCCGGGTATGGCGCATGGAGGAACCGTAAGGACCTCTTCGCCTTGTATCTCATCACGGTATCCGTCTTCGCTCTGCTGCTCTCGTTCGGCAAGAACATGTCGTTCCTGTACGACATCTTCTATTATGCGGTGCCCTCGTTCAACAAGTTCCGAGCGCCCAGCATGGTGCTCGCCCTTCTCCAGTTCGCCGTGCCGCTCCTGGCGGCATACGGTATACGTTCCTTCAGCGAGGCCCGTGAGGAAAAGAATCCCAAGGCGAAAAAGGGTTCGCTCATCATGCTTGCCGCCTGCGGCGCCTTCCTAGTGTTGGGACTCATCGTACCGTCGATGATCGAAACTTCGTACCGCGAACAGGTGGAGAGCTCACGTGCCATGCAGTCGTACGGACCCGATGTGAAAGCGGCCCTGAGCGAGTTCGTCTTCACCGAGATGAAAAGCGACTGGCGCGCCACGGGCTTCCTTGCGGTGGTGGCCGGACTGCTGGTATGGCTATTCGTGGGCAAGAGGATCAATCATACGGTGTTTTACTCCGCCATCACGCTTGTATGCCTGGTGGACTTGTGGCGCGTGGATGTGCGCCCCATGGATATCCCGAAGAAACGCATCGAGTCCGACGTGTTCGCAAAGACGGACCTGATCGACTTCCTTACGGCCGATACCACCGTGTTCCGCATTGCGGACATGGATGTACTGCCTGCGCCGAACGTCGCGGCCTACCACCGCCTGGAGAACATCCACGGGTATCACTCAGCGAAGCTACGCGTGTATCAGGATCTCATGGACGAAGCCGGCAATGGCGGCGGCTCCATCATCAATAATCCGTTGCTGTGGAACATGCTCAACGTGAAGTACATACTATCCGCACAGGACCTAGGCCCTGTGCAACCGGTATTCGTCTCGTCGCAGAACAATGCGCGTGTCTATCTGAATCCGAGCTTCCGTCCGCGTGCCTATTTCGTCAATCATGCCGTCGTCGCATCGAAGATGGACATTCTCCGTCATTTGAAACAACAGGACTTCAATGACATCGATACGGCCTATGTGGAACAAGAGTTGCCCTCAGCCATCGACACCATCGCCCCCGGAGCCCGTGTGGCACTCACCCAACGGGAGAACGAACGTCAGGTGTACACCGTCACCGCCACCGGTAACAATCTCGTGTTCTTCAGCGAGGTGTATTACCCTGTTTCCTGGAAAGCGTACATCGACGGAAAGGAGACACCCATCATCAAGACGAACTTCGCGTTCCGCGGTCTCATCGTTCCCAAGGGACAGCACACCGTGGAGTTCCGCTACGAGTCGCCGAAGTTCGAACAGGGAAAAACCATCAGCTTGGCGTGCAACCTCGTGGTCCTTCTCGCGGCTCTCGGTGCGGGCTTCATGGAATGGCGCTCCCGCCGTTCCGCATCATAATCTTTGAAAGCATGGATACGCAGACATCGGACGCATTCTATCTGTACACGCCGGAGAACCTGTTGGCGCAAGCCAAGCAGACTCCGCTGGAGAAGGGATATCATATCCTGGAGTTCTACGTGGACGCCCACGGTCAATTGGCGAAGACCGTTACCGGCAACCGTAGTCGCTACTACTACTCTCCTTCCGGCGGCACCCTTCGTGACGAGAACATGAACATCGTGGCATACAGTGCGCGCTACGACAAGTTCAAGGGCATAGGCAAAGAGGAGTGACCATGCGCGTACAGGACAATGTCGGCAAGATCTCTTGGACGGTTGCGGACAAGGTCCTGTTCATTGCGTACGGGTTCGTCGCCCTCCTGCAGATCAGGGTATTGCCGCCATCGGAAATCGGACTCTACTCGCTGCTCATCGGATTGCAGACGTGGATCTTCATCGTGAGCGACGGAGCTGCCCTTCAGGGCATCATCCAGTTCGGCATGAACAAGTCCGATCGCGCCGGCGTTCACACCGTAGCCCTGGTCACCCACATCCTTCTCACGCTCGGTATCTCGGCCGGCATCGCCCTCTGCGCGGGACCGCTGTCCCATATCTTCCACGAGCCGCGATTCGCCGACGTAGCACTTTGGCTGCCCGTGTTCTGCGTGCTCACCATTCCCCGCACCTTCTGCCTGAAGGTGCTGCTTCGCGACTCACAAATGAAGCAGGTGTTCTGGACGAACTTCGCGTGGTTCGGAACGATGACCGTGATGACTGCATGGATGATCTTGAATCATTCGCTCACGGATTTCTCGGGCATGGCGACCATCTCCTGCGCCGGCATCGGTGTGAGCTCTTTGGTGTCCGTGATCCTCGCCTACAAGCTTGTCCCCCTCACCCTTCGGAATATTCCCTCCTTGTCCGCCTATTATCGATTCGGCGTCGTACAGATAGGCATCGCGGGCGTCACGAACGCCGTGCGTCAGCTCGATATCCTTCTGCTGCAGTTCTCCTTCCACGACCTGAGCTTTCTGGGAATGTACTACAGTGCCAAGACCTTTTTCAGGGTGTTCGAGACAGGACTCGATGCATTGTTCAGCATCATTTATCCCACGGCGATCCGCTTGCTCCCCGAGAGGAAGGACGAGGAATTCACCGCAGTACTTACCAAAGGCGTCTCCTACCTGTTCCTCGCGTATGTCGCTGCAGTCGTCGTTTTGGAACTTGGCGGAACGACGCTTCTGGTATCGATTCTCGGCGGCAAATACGTGAACGTGGCCGGGCAGTTCAACACCATGGTCCTTGCCGCACTCTTCCTTCCGTTCGCGTCGCTCTATTCCGTGCTCCTGGCCGAAAACAGGAATGTCCTCATGCTCCTCTACGTATGCATAGGCACGGTGTGCGGCGCAGCGGTGTTCATACTCAGCGGAATGCTCCGGCAGCAGTGGATGTTCCCCTTGGGCATCGTGGTGTATAACGCCGTCGTGGCGATGCTTCTCTACGGAGCGGTGAAGAGCAGACTGGGCTTGCGCATATCCATGTTCTTCCGCGCGATACCGGATGTCCTCAATTACCTCCGTCACCGTCGTTCCGCATGATCCGGGCATAGTGGCGTGGGCAGTGCCTACGCATGCCCCACCTTATCGAGCGGAACGCGCACCCGGTACGACTTCTTGAACTCCGTCGGTGTCATTCCCGTGACGCGCTTGAACTGATTGGACAAATGGTGAACGGAACTGTAACCCAATCGATGGGCTATCTCCCCCAAGCGCTGCTCATCGTACATCATGAGCTCTTTCACCCGCTCGATCTTCTGGTGGATCACGTACTTCTCCAGGGTCAACCCTTCCAACTGGGAGAACAGCGAACTCATGACCGCATAGTCGGTATGCAAGGCCGACCTGAGATACTCGGAAATGCGCACGGTGGCAAGTGTCTCTTCATCGCCGTTGTGCACCAGGTCGATAATGGCATGCTTGATGCTCTCTATCAACTGTCGACGCTTGTCATCGAGCAGTTCGAACCCTTCCTTCTCCAACTCCGCGCGTAGCCGCTCTCGTTGCTCGTCACTGATACCGCTATCGGTCCGCACCTCGCCAAGACGTATATCCGCAGGGATGATTCCCACGGACCGCACGATCTCATCGACGGCCCGGACGCATCGGGCGCAAACCATGTTCTTTATCGACAGGACGGTGTTCATACGTACTCCTTGGGCATCGGACTCACAAACGGCCACCGTCGGTAGGACGCAGACCGTGGCGATGCATTGCGTAAATTCTGGCGTGGGCGTCCCTCGCGACACCGGACGAAACGTTTTGCCCGGCGCCGACGTCCAATCGCCGGACCAATCACGTGCCTATCATGCAACGACGCGCCTGTCTTCTCCTGTGTTTTCCGCTTGCCTTGTTCGCCACGGGCTTCATGCCGCAAGGCGAAGAATCGGAGATCGGTCGGTATGTGAAGAACGACGCCTTCGGATTCGGCGAGCATCTGGAGTACAGAGTAGGGTACAAGTTCATCACCGCGGGAACCGCAAGCTTCGATATCCTGCCGAAACCGGTGATGAAGAACGGACGTCCCTGCTACGATATCCGTTTCGTGGTACGTTCACTGGAAAGTCTCGACTGGCTGTATCGGGTGCGCGACGAGTATCGCACCGTGATGGATGCCGCCGGGCTGTTCCCATGGGAGTTCCATCAGCGTCTTCGCGAGGGCGGCTATCGGAGGGATTTTTCTGCGACACTGGACCAAGTGAATCACGTTGCGCGCACCACCGACGGTGACTTTCCCATTACGCCCTATATCCATGACGTGGTCTCGGCCCTGTATTTCGTCCGCACGCAAAACCTCCGCTCCTTCAAGAACGGCGCCGTGCTTCCCTTGCGGAACTTCTTCAACAAGGATTGTCATGACCTGGGAGTGCGCATTCTCGGACGTCAGACCGTGGAAGTGAGTGCGGGTACGTTCACCTGCATCGTCGTCGAGCCGCTCGTGAAAGAAGGCGGCTTGTTCAAGTCGGACGGACGCATCCTTATCTGGCTTACCGACGACGATCGCAAAGTGCCCGTGAAAGTGAGCAGCAAGATCCCCATCGGCAGTATCGATGCCGAGCTCACGGGGTATTCGGGTCTGCGCGGACCCATCACGTCGAAAAAAGAGAATTGACCGTAAACCCATGAAGACACTCTTCGCATTCCTCGCAACCGTCCTCCTTCTTCCTGTCCCGGCCCGTGCTCAAGACGACGCCGCGAGCATCCATACGTACTGGGCCGACCGACTCCGAGCGGCGACGTCGCTGCAGGTGACCGCGCGCTCCTCAATGATGGGCGACAAACGTCTCAGCATTCTTGCCGCACGCTCGCACAAGTACCGCATCGAGATGAGCGACCGCATCGTGGTGTGCGACGGTTCGACGGTGTGGAACTATTCGGTGACGAGGAACTCCGTCGTCGTCTCCCGTTTCAAGCAGAACATCTCTGCCATGTCGGTGGAAACCCTGCTTCTCGACGTCCTTACCGCCTACAAACCCGTATCGTTGAAGAATCGCAATGCGAGCGCGGGTGGCAGTCAGTTCGTACTTCGCCTGGAGCCCTCACGCGAGGAGAAATTCGGCGTGCGTGCCATGGAAATCACCCTCGACAGGACTTCCAAACGCTTTCGTGCCATCGAGGTGACCCTGGCCCAAGGCACCCAATCCTGGTCGGTGGAATCCATGAATCTGAACGTGCCCCTGCCGAAAACCGCCTTCATGTTCAAGAAACCGAAGAATTGCGAAGTCATTACCATGACCGAGTAAGAAGCGTCGCGTGCCCGTGGCGTCGCATCCCGATTCCTGCGATTGGCAAGGTATTTGCTCCTTTGGACGAAAGACGACGGCATAATCCGGATCGTGGCGTCGTGCCGCGTTCCCGCGGCCGTCGGTGGATGATGGTGATACCAAGGATGGTTCGAATGAGCAATCTCCGTGAAAAGGCGTCCGTTTCCGTTTGTATGATCGTGAGGAATGAAGAAGCGATGCTTCTTGATTGCCTTGCATCCGTGCGTCCGATAGCAACGGAGATCATCGTCGTCGACACGGGTAGCACGGATGGCACACGCGCCATCGCCGAATCCTTCGGCGCCACGGTCCTTACCGTGCCGTGGGAGAACGACTTCGCCAAAGCGCGGAACGTGGCGCTCGCGCATGCATCAGGTGCCTGGATATTGTCCATCGACGCCGATGAGCGCTTGGAGAATCCCGAGACGTTCCTCTCCCTCGTCTCCTCCGCACCGGATGATGTGTACGGTTACCTTACGGATGTCGTCTCCATCAGCACGACGGGTTCCACGACAACCCGCTTCGTGTCTCAACTTCTCCGGCTCTTCCGCAATGACGCGCGCATCCGATTCTATGGGATCATCCACGAGCAGGTGCTGGAGTGCCTCGCCTCGCATGACCTGCGCTTCGAGCCCTCAGGCGTCGAGCTCTTGCACCTGGGGTACGACCTTCCTCCGGACATGATGCGGGCGAAGCAGTTACGGAACATCGCCCTGCTCAATGAAGCAGTGAGCGCCCAGCCGCAGGATGCGTACCTGGTGCATCAACGGGCGCGGACGCATCTTGCACTGAACAACCTCGAGGAAGCCGAACGGGATACGAAGATTGCGCTGACACTGGCGAAAAACGGTGGGGTGGTGCGACCGCAGACCCTGAACTATGGAGCCATCATCGCTTATCGTCAGGGCGACTATTCGTCAGCTATCGAACGTGCCAAGGAGTCGCTTGCCCTTGTTCCGCTCCAAGCCTACACCGCATACATCCTCGGCGAAACGTACACCGCGCTCGGTCAGTTCGCCCAGGCCTATCAGGCATACTCCGATGTGGTCGCGGCGCAGAGGATCAACGATGTCAAAGCGCGAATCGTGGGAGCGATGACCGTGCCGGAATCAGATGTGGCATATGCATGCGGACGTTCGTTAATAGGTATGGGCAAGCATGCGGAAGCGAAGCGGTTCTTCGAGATCGGTCTCACCGCGAACCCGCAGAGTGACGCGTGTCTGGTGGGACTGGCCAATTGCGCATACCATGCAAAGGACTACGATACCGCCTGCCGACACCTTCTGTCAGCAAAAGACCTCGCACCGCGGCGCACCGACATCGGCGTGTTTCTCGAGCAGGTGCGTAATGCGCAGACGGAAGAGTATCTACGGACATTCACGAGCGGCATGAGCAAGACCCCGGAATCGTCCCATCCTGCATCAGAGCAATCGCATCAATCCACACCGGTCCCTTCTGCCATGAAACCATTCCTTTCCCTGTGCATGATCGTCAAGAACGAGGAGCACACCCTGCGTGCATGTCTTGAATCCGTTCGCGGAGCCGTCGATGAGATCGTCATCATCGATACGGGATCGACCGATACCACGGTGGCCATCGCACGGGAATTCAATGCTGTCATCGGTCATTTCGAGTGGATCGGCGATTTCGCGGCGGCGCGCAACGAGGCACTGAAACTCTGCACGGGAGAATGGATACTGTATCTGGATGCGGATGAACGTCTGACCGACGAATCACGTCCGGGCCTCGCCACCCTCCTGCGTTCCCTGCCGTCCACCGCCGGTGCAGCCATGTGCACCATCATCAGTCCGCATCGTCAGGCGGACGATTCGACGGAAGTCCACCGTGGCGGCTATCCGCGCATCTTCCGCAACTACGGATATCCGCGGGTCCGGTTCCAAGGCCGCGTCCATGAGCAGATCACGCCCTCCATCCTCGAGTGCGGCGGCGCAGTGGTGAATACCGACATCACCATCCTTCATACAGGATACGATATCGACCGCGAGGAAATGGAACGGAAGGTACAGCGTAACTATGAGCTGCTCATCAAGCACGTCCAGGAAGAACCGCTCAACGCCTACGCATGGTTCCAATTGGGTCAGACGCTTGGTCGTATGAATGTTGCCGACAAGGCCGAGGAGGCCTTGCGCTTCGCTCTCGAGATCGGGACGTTATCCAAGCCCATCGCGGCTACGGCCGCTGCGACGCTCGCGCATATCTGTGGCACGCAGTCGCGCTACGAAGACGCTCTCATGTGGTCGGAACGGTCTCTCGGCTTCGTGCCGAACCAGGCGATGGCATTGAACTATCGGGCGTATTCGCTCCTGCATCTTCATCGCTTGGACGAAGCCGAGGAGGCGTTCCATGCGTTGCAACGCCTGCTTGCCGACTCATCCCTGCTGCCCGATACGGGCTACGAAGTACACATCGGCCCGGAGATCATCAACAACGGTCTGAGCCGTATCAAGGAACTGCGTGCCGGCCATGCCATAGCGTAAGCACGCGTTTCGGGCACACGCCCTATCGTATCTCGTCGAATCGTGTGTACGGACGCAGAGCCTCCGGAATACGGATACTGCCATCCTCCCGCTGATGATGTTCCAGCATGGCCACCATGATCCGTGATGTGGCAAGGCCGCTGCCATTCAGCGTATGAACATGCTCCAGTTTGCCTTGCGGCGTGCGGTAGCGGATATTGGCGCGGCGCGCTTGGAAGTTCTCGAAGTTCGAACATGACGACACTTCCAGGAACTTCTGCTCCGCGGGCGACCATACTTCCAGATCGTAGGTCTTCGCACTATTGAAGCTCGTATCCCCACTGCACAGCAGGATCACGCGATACGGCAGTTCGAGGGCATCGAGCAGATCCTCCACATCGCGCACGAGCAGCTCCAGCTGCGCATAGGAATTCTCGGGCTTCACGAAGTGCACGAGCTCCACCTTGTTGAACTGATGCACGCGAAGGAAGCCGCGGGTGTCCTTGCCATAACTGCCGGCCTCCCGACGGAAACACGCGGAGTAACCGCAGAACTTGATGGGCAGGTCGCCCTCGGCCAACACATCGTCGCGGAAGAAATTCGTCAGCGGGACCTCCGCCGTGGGAATGAGGTAGAGATCGTCATCAGCGCACCGGTACATGTCCTCTTCCAGCTTCGGTATCTGACCCGTTCCCACCATCGATGCGCGGTTCACGGCGAAGGGCGGCATCATCTCCGTGTAGCCGTGCTTCTCGATATGCATGTCCAGGAACAGGTTGATCATGGCGCGCTCGAGCGTAGCGCCTTTGCCCGTGTAGAACCCGAAGCCGCTGCCGCTCACCTTGGCTCCACGTTCGAAGTCCAAGAGACCCAGCTTCGAAGCGATCTCGATATGGTTCAGTCGATACTCCTGCGGAAGCTTCTGCGCCGTACTGCGCACTTCCACATTGTCCGCGGCGTCACGTCCTACCGGCACCTCCGGATGCAGCATGTTCGGAATCATCATGAGGATGGCCGCCATGCTGTCGTCCAGGCCACGCAGCTTTTCGTCGTTCACCTTGATGGCATCGCCCACGCGACGCATCTCTTCGATCTGTGCGGTGGCGTCCTGCTTGTCCTTCTTCATGCGGGCTATGGCCTCGCTGGCCACATTACGCGTGTTCTTCAGCGCATCGGTCTCCGCCACCAGCACACGACGCTGCGCGTCCAGCTCCAGCAGGTCCTCCACACGGGCCTTCTCGTTCTTGTTCCGGGTATTTGTTATCACGCGCTCGGCGTGCTCACGAATGAATTTCAGGTCCAGCATTGCGTACTCCTCCGTAGGACAGTGGATGTCGATGAATGAATCGGCTGACTGCCTGCAAAGATACGGCAGGGAGAGGGGAAGGCGGGATTCCGTCACCGCATCGACCCGCATCGGGTGGTTCCCTGCAGTTGTCCCGAACCAGGATACGAGTCCCGATGCTCCGCAGGTGACGCTCTGCAAGGGGGTACTCGCTAGGGTCACGCCGCACCCGCCGCTTACCGATGATCATCTCCTTCCGACCTTTTTGTCTCTGTTTTATTTGGTGATTTGTTTTTCCCCACTCTTGTTTTTTTCTTGCACAGTTATTAAAAGGGGGGGGTATGTTCACTTCCGGATAGGCAGCTGTGCGAATATTTCTTGTTGTTGGGAGGACGATACTCGATCTACGGCTCTTCAGGAATTACTCATTTTCTTTTGGGGAGGTTGATATGAAGTGGTTTTGTGTAGCCGTGCTCGTTATGTTTGTCACGGCAGGCGATGTGTGGGGGGCAGCTCTCGGAGCCGTGTGCAGGCCCTACAAGCTGCGGCACGTGTGACGACGCACAGTGGAGTGATAAGATAGGACCGTTTTATGTGGAGAGTCCTTTCGACAACAAGACCATGGCGTGCCCA
>JBBATK010000002.1:117418-288600 GCA_040398805.1 Kapaibacterium sp. (SeqCode)
CAGTGGCGGCCAGTTGTGCATGGGGTGCTCCCTTCGAGGGCGAGATACTCGTTACTCCCATCGATAAAGTGGTAGGGGATGTGATCGTGAACAAGGGTGACAAGGTTTCCATGGCGTGGAGGGGCGTCGTCTGGGTGGATTGCGCCAGCCAGCACTGCTGCAGGCGCTACACGAAGATCTGCTGGGACAAAGAGCGAGGCGAAGCCAAGA
The DNA here is from genome assembly GCA_040398805.1 of Kapaibacterium sp. (SeqCode). Lineage (GTDB taxonomy): Bacteria > Bacteroidota > Ignavibacteria > Kapaibacteriales > NICIL-2 > JBBATK01. The sequence goes on from JBBATK010000002.1 coordinate 117,629, forward strand.
TAAGCGAGACTCTCTACACCCCGGATGATGATAATTCTTGCAATGATCCAGTCGATACACAGGCCAACAAACCTGACTCGAAGCTGCTGCCGCCCGGATGCAAGTGGGCAATAAATAAAAGAGATGAATACCGATGTGAGCCGAATTGCTATTACATACTTGAGGAATACAAATAGTAAAAGGTGATCTATATGAACAACTATACCTATGGCAGAGTGTTCAGAGAATCCCTCGTACTTCTCTCTCTGCTTCTGTCGGTATCATCTCTTACAATCGCAAGTGCGATTCGCGAGACACGAGCAATTCAACCAGACAGCGACAAGACGGGAAGCATTCGTACAGAGTTTTTCGGAACTATGAACCTTCCCGGATATAGGGTACAGTATCTAAGGGGGTGGCAAGAGAGCGGATTGGCTATTGCGGTACAGCCGGGCACCGGTGATGTATTCGTTCATGCGCTGTGTTCAAGCCGCCTTGCGGTGTTTCGCATAGATTCATCGTATCAGAGCAGTCTGTTTTGGATGCGGGATACAGCAGATATCAATGATCCTGGAACGCCGGGCATGAATGTCGTTTCGATTCGTAACGACACACTGTATTCTCTCGGCCCGACGGTGGGATACCGCACGCAGGAAGACGGTCTATGCGGCTTCAGCATCCCCCTCGACACCTCCTTGCCGTGGAATCGTTTTTTCACGGAGCCGATTTGGGACCCAAGAACGACCATGTATCCGTATGGATATGTCAGGTACACCGCCGCGCGCGGCAGTGGATGGATAGTGACGGCAATCAACGATCGAAACGAAATCAGGTTGCATGCTCTTACTTCTAAGGGTCGAATCACCCGGACCTGCAGAATCGACTCGGGAAAGATTCATGACTATTTCAGGCCTGAGCGGACATATTCAACGAGCTCAGGAACAACGTACGTTGGTGGAACCATAGATCACTCATACTGGGAGACGACCGATTTGACAAAAAAACCGGGGCAGGTCGTCGTATGGGAGGCAGATAGTTCCTTTCGATTGGTACGAAAAACCGCCGTCGCGAGAGAGGATACCGTCTGGATCTCACGAGTTGTCGGCCTGGCGAAGCATGACGGACGCCTCATCATGCCGATCTCCAATGTGGATCCTGCCTACCATCAGGCCATGCCGGGGCTTCTCGTCCTCGATACCACCGGAACGGTTCTTGTCAACCGAGACTACACGGAGCTGACGGAGTATAACATCTACGGCGGTGTCGCTACACGGAACGGCGATATCGTCATCTACGGCAGCAAAGGACCGTTAGATCCCGTGGGTAACAGTCCATACATCTCCAAGTGCTACGCCTTCGCCGCACGCCTGAGTGCCAAGACCGGTGATATCCAATGGTTGAACGTGTATGACGACTCGGCCAATATCGGGTCGGTGTTCACCACGGGGTGCATCACCGAGTCCGGACGTATCATCCTGGCCGGTCAGCTGCAAGGCAAGTTCCTCTATTGCGGTATCCGCGATTCGGTGCTCATCACATCCGTCGACGACGAACGCGCGGATGCCGGTGTCCATGCGCCGGATCTGGCGGTGTCGCCCGTTCCTACCCGCGACATCCTCACGGCCGTCCTTCGTGGCGTGCAGGCGGAGGCATGCAGGTTCAGCATCTACGACATGGCCGGACGTGAGCTTCTCAGCAGCACCGCTCCGGTCACCGATACCTCGTGCACGGTCACGCTCTCCACGGCCTCCCTTCCCGCAGGTAGTTACGTGCTCCGCTGCACGGCAGGTCGCACAGCCGCCTCGCAGACCATCGTGATCCAACGCTGATCGGACAGCGGCAGCCCGCACACACTCGACGATCATTCCTCGGCCCGCCATCGAGAAATCGGTGGCGGGCTTTTTTATGCTTCCGCTATCTTTGAGCCGTGACATCGACCCCTCATAGACATCCCTTTCTCGTGGTGGCGGCCGCAGGACTTTGCGCCGGGTTCGCCTTTCCTCCCATGCCGCTGGGATTCCTGGCATATGCGGCGTTCGTGCCGTTGATTCTCGTGCTGGAGGAGTACGTTGACGACAAGCGATTCAACCGACTTCTCTACCTCTTCTTCTTCTGCTTTCACGGAGCGGCGAACTGGTGGGTGATGAGTTGGCAGACGGAGACGGATCCGTATCTCATGATCGCAGGTGCGGGATTGTGGTTAGGACATCCATTCTTCCTCATGCCCGCATTCTGGATGTACCGGGCGGTGCGCAAACGTCAGTCCGTTGCCCTGTCGCTGGGATTCCTTGCCGTGGCATGGACCGCTTGCGAGTGGCTGCATTCGCTCACGGACCTCTCCTATCCCTGGCTGGCATTGGGCTACACGCAGATCGACGCATCCTCGATCGTACAAATCGCCGACATCGGCGGTGTGTGGCTGGTAAGCCTTGTCGTGATAAGCATCAATGCGGCCTGCGCCTACATGATACTCATGAAGCACCGTCGTCGTGCCGTGCTGTTGCGAATCGTGGTCGTGTTGTCCATTGGTATGGTGTACGGCACCTACCGTGAACTCGCGTTGCAGGACTCCGCCGCCCCCGTCATGCGCGTCGGACTCGTCCAGCCGTCCATCAACCCCTGGGTGAAATGGAAGGGCGGCATCGACGATATGATCCGCGTGCATCGCTATCTGCAGGACTCGCTCAATGCGGTGGCGCCCTGCGATGTGAGCGTGTGGAGCGAGACCGCCGTGCCGCTGGGCTTGCGCAGCGACGAGTATTTCTTCCTTCGCCGGGGATTACAGCAATGGGTGGATGGCACTGGCACCTCCCTGCTCACAGGTTACGCGGATTACGCGGAAGCTCCCGACCCCACCCATCCGGGCTATACGTCGCTCAACATCTACAACGCCGCGGGCATCATGAATCCGGGTTCCACCGACATGCCCACGCATCATAAGTCACGCCTTACTCCCTTCGGTGAATACATGCCGTTTTCCGACGACGTGCCCGCCATACGCAACTGGCTGCGCTGGGGAGTCGGCATATCAGGATGGAACAAAGGTGCGGGCGCCACGGTGATTCCGGTGGTGCGCGGCAAGGATACGCTGGCACGTGTCGGACCCGTCATCTGCATCGAGAGCATCTACCCCGGATTCGTCGCCGACTATGTGCGCCGCGGTGCGGATGTCCTGGCCGTGATCACCAACGATGCCTGGTACGACGGAACCTTCGGTCCGCGACAGCACTACTGTATCTCCCGCATGCGGGCGATAGAGACGCGGCGCGACATCATGCGTTGCGGCAATACGGGCGTCAGCGGATTCATCTCGCGCACGGGACGTTCCACGGCGGAGGCGCTGCCACGCGCATACACGGCCCTGGCGGGAACCGTCCGACTGCACAACGAGCAAAGCGTGTATGTTTCCTACGGCGACTGGGTGCCGTGGTTGTGTGTGATGCTGACGATAGGAGCGGGCGTATGGACATGGCGCGGAGCACGCCGTGAGCGGCAGGTGGTGACGACGCTTTAGAAAAGTGCGGTGACCAAGACGGACTGGAAGACGGAGGCGAACTCTTCGTCCGAAGGGAGATTCGCCGCCGTCACCATGGTCGGTATCAAGGATATCTCGTAGTAGGTCTTTTCGGAAGAAAGGCATACCGCCGAGCGCATGGAATACGTCGGGACCTTGGCGGTATCCGTCGTGAACTCGTAATACCCGTACCGCTTTCCTGCATACTCCACCGTATCCACCACGCGAAGCAATCGCAACGAAGCCGGTGCTTTGGCTGCCCGCTGGTCGTAGGCGTATTTGGCCAAACCTCCCAGTCCTTCACGACCGACACGCGCACGGACAATCTCGTTGCTGCGGATCATCTGCAACACCAGCGAAGCGGTATAAGCAGGGTTCACCGCCACTCCGCTGATATCGGAGGAAAGGTTGTTCTCCGTGTCGACCAGGAACCAGGTCTTGGGAAGGAAAACCATGATGTCGCCCGCGCGGGACCGCAGGTACTCATCGCTCATGGGAACGCGCGGCACGTTGCGCAGAGGGTCCGGCGGCGGCGGCGGAACCGGCTGACGCATAAGGAAACACGAGGAGAGTCCGACGGCGAGGACGACGGCCATGAGCGACCGTGCCCATGCTTTGGCGTCGGTGGTTGCGGCAGTGATCATCAGTGGGAGCCCTTCGCAGAAGGACGGTACGTTTTCTCGCCGGCGCTGATGGCTACCGTGAGAACGTTCTGCGCAGGCACCAAAAGGCAGGAGTAATCTTCGTTGTACGCGCAATACGGACTATACGCCTTGTTGAAATCCAGGACGCATTCATCTCCCGGCTCCTCGATATCCAGGTACCGTCCGGCGCCATACGATGTCGTCCCCGACGTCTTATCCTTGAACGGAATGGTCACCACCTTGGCATCGCCATCGGCTTGCTTGTAGCCGGTCAACGTGAACATCTTGTCGCCGTCGCCAAACGAAAAGGAGAACACGCCCGCACGGATCATCGTCCGGAACTCCCCTTGCGAGGCAGGGATCTTCACGGTATCGGCTTTGTCGGCGGGTTCGAAGGATGCGACGACGGCATAGTTCTCGTCGTACGGGAAATACGACAGGCCGGTGAACGACGCCCGCAGGTCGGCCGGTATGGGAGATGCGGCATCCGATTTCAGGAAACGGTCCTTCTCCGCGCGGGCCTTGTCGATGCTCGATGCATTCGCAGGAAGGTCCGCAAGTTTTTCTTCCTCGTCACTCCCGCATGCAACCATGGTCATCATGAGCACGACGCCGAGGATACCGGCAAGGAGTCGGCTGCGGATCAAGGTGCTGAGCACGGAGTGTACGGTGGACGCCTTCATGGATTTCCTCTCGCTACTTTGGTTAAAACGAGTTCCGCCACATCATGGATTCCACGGGGATGTTGACACGGTCGTTGTATTTGGCCGACGACTTGTCCTTATACGATGTGAGCACGTCGCCCTGTACGGCGAAGTAGATCAACTGTCCAATGGGCATGCCTGCATACACCCGCACCGGCACTTGCACGGAGATCTCGAGCGTCCAGAAATTACAGAAGCCCACATCGCCTTTTCCCGCAGTGGCATGGATGTCGATACCCAGACGTCCCACCGATGACTTGCCTTCGAGGAACGGCACATGATGATGGGTTTCCGTATATTCCTCCGTGACGCCCAGGTACAGGATACCCGGCTCGAGCACGTATCCTTCATCGGGAATCTCGAAGAGTCGGATGGTGTTATGCTTGCGCGCATCAAGGACGGGGTCGGTGTACACCGCCAGCGTGCGACCCAAATGGACATCGTAACTGTTGGAACCGAGACACGACGGACGGTACGGTTCGATGACGATGGAACCTGATTCGATACGGGCGAGGATTTCTTTGTCGGAGAGTATCATGGTGCGCGAGATTGTGCTCGAGACGATGGTCTGATGCCTGCAAAGATAGGACGTGCGCGGGAACCGAAAAGACCCCGACGAGCGTCCATCCACACGTCCGTCCCGTCACCGTTCACCGTTTTCCTTCACTCTTCATAACATCTTCCCATGAACCTTCGCTTGGCCATCTTCAAACCGTGTCTCGTGCTCCTGACACTCCTTGCCGCTTCTTCGAACATCGGTGCACAGACCGCCGAACAATGGTTTCAGCGCGGTGACTCGTTGGACGCGGCGGGCAAGGTTCCGGCCGCGATCGAGGCATACAGCAAAGCAATCGCCCTGCAGCCCAGGTTCGTAGCCGCATTCGCGAACCGCGCTCTGAGCAAGCAACGCATGGGCGACGTACGCGGTGCCATCCGCGACTATGATTCCGCGATCGTCGTGGACCCCGCGCTTTCCCTGCTGTATACGAACAGGGGAACGCTGAAAGCCGAAGCGGAGGACCTTTCGGGAGCACTCGTCGATTTCAACGAAGCCATTCGGCGCAATCCAGCCGACGTCGATGCGCTTGCCAATCGCGGACTCGTGAATTTCAGGAACGGCGACTTCAAAGCGTCCATTGCCGACTACACAGCGGCGCTGCGGAATCAACCCGCCACCGCCGTCTTCTATTCCATGCGGGCGCGCTCGTCGTTTTCTGCGCTCGACACCACGGCTGCGCTTCGCGATCTTGACGCATGCCTGCGTCTCGACAGCACGCAGAGCACCGCTGTCCTCTTCCAAGCGCAGATACTCGAGCAGGGGGGCGACGACAAGCGGGCATTGCTCTCGTATGATCGATACCTGCGCTTGGTCCCGAGCGATTCCGCTGCGTACGTGATTCGCGGCAGCTTGAAAAAAAGTACAGGGGACACCACGGGCGCACTTGCCGATTTCAATGAAGTGCTGCGTCGTCATCCCTCGTACGCCAACGCCCTTAATTCGCGCGGCGTCCTGTTCTTGGAAACGAAGAGCTACAAGGATGCTCTCAGCGACTTCAACAAGGCACTGAATTCAAACAGACAGAACGGCATGATATGGTTCAATCGCGGCATCGCGAACCGGTACCTTGGTGACAATAAACAGGCCTGCGAAGACTGGAAGAAAGCGGCTCAGCTGGGTGAAACGAACGCGCAGGACGCCTTGACGAAATTCTGCAAGTAAGCTCGTGTGGACGTGCGCAGCGTCCGGCAGCGTGCATGGTCTTCACCATCCATCCACACGGAACACGAAGAACTTCAGATAGTGCGTCTCCGGCATGGGCAGATACACGGGATGACACGGCGACTGGTCGCCGCGATGGATGAGCGTGAGCTTCCGGTTCACCCTTCGCGATTCATCCATGATCACCTCCAGGAGCATGTCCTCGCGCATGTGATGCGAGCAACTCGCGCTCACGAGAAACCCGCCGTCCTCGATGAGCTTCAACGCCTGACGATTGATCTCCGCGTATCCGCGCTTGGCCTGCGCCACTTGCGCCTTCGTCTTCGTGAATGCGGGCGGATCCAGAATGATCATATCCCATTTTTCCGCCTGTGCGGCGCGGCGTTTCAAATCATCGAACACGTCCGCTTCCAGCCACGAACACCTGTCGAAGCCGTTCAGCTGCGCATTACGCGCGCAGGCGGCAATGGCTGATGCGGAACTGTCGACACCCAGTACCTGCAAAGCCCCGCCGGCGGCGGCGTTCAGGGCGAAGCCTCCCTGATTGGTGAAGCAATCCATGACCCGCAGACCGCGCGAGATGCGACCCACGAACGAGCGGTTCATCCGCTGATCAAGGAAGTACCCTGTCTTCTGACCTTCCGTGAGCGACAGTTCGTAGCGGATGCCGTTCTCCGTCATCTCCACCCTCTCGGGTATCTCGCCGTAGAGCACCTCCGTCGTTCGCGGCAGACCTTCCTTACCTCGCAACTGGGAATCGTTCTTCGCAATGATACCCTTCACATCCGGCAATACCTCGCGCAGTGCGCTCGTGATCTCGTCACGTCGCGCATCGATACCGGCAGAGAGGAACTGCACGGACACATAGTCGCCGTAGCGATCGGCGATCAATCCCGGCAATCCGTCCGATTCCCCGAACACCAGTCGGTAGGCGGTCTCCGGAGCGAACAGCCGTTCGCGCAACCGCAACGCCGACGTCAACCGCTCCACCATCATCGGTCTGTCGAAATCCGGCGCTGCCAGTAACCGTACGGCGATCTGGCTGGTGGGATGGTAGAATCCCACGCCCATGTCGTAGTCGTAGTCAGTGACGATACGCACCAGCTCGCCGGCGGCGCAGGGTTCGTGGACTGCCAGTTCGTCGCGGAACACCCACAGATGTCCTTGACGTAGTCTCTTATGGGCTTTGGGTGCTAAGCGTAGCGTGGTCATATCCTCAACTCCGTTGTATTCCGAGCATCATGTCTTCCGTCCTGAACACCACGCTCTTGTCTAGATGAAAACTGTAATAGCGAACGAAAAAGTCCTGCAGCTCGCGCTGCTCCTTGGGTTCCAGGTGTATCGAACCGACGACGTGAAGCTCCGCATGCGCGATGCGGGCGAGGATGCGGAGCAATGCCGCCGACATGCGCCACACGCGGGTTCCGGGATCGATGGGAGGAAGCACCACCCTGCCGTCTTCGAAGGAGAACACAACCTCGCCCTCGCCGGCCAGGTCTTCCTTCTCCGGCATGGTGATGCGGAAGCCCATCACTTCCGCGCAGTGCACGCAGAAGGCTGCAAAGAACCCATACGTGTTTTCCGTGCTGGCATCCAGGGCATCCAAGGTTTCCACCAGGAGCCGGAACAATCGCTCGTTCTTCTCCTGCAAGGGCTGCGTCATCTCCACCACTTCCACGATGGCCAGTGCCGTAGTCATGTGTTCATACCGGTGTGTGATGGTCTTCAGCACGCGCAGCGTCTCCGCCGTCCGAAGCGTATGCAGGTCCCGTCCCTCCTTCAAGGAATACGTCACCTCGACAACGCTCAGCGGCATGGCCGCCGAACCGTAACCGCCCTTCACGCGCCTGGCACCTTTGGCCACCAGGCGCACCTTACCATGCTCGCGCGTGTACATCGACAGCAGCACGCTCGTGTCTTTGTACTTCCGCGAATGCAGGACGATGGCGTCGGTCTTGTCTATCATACCTTCTTCATCGACTCCGTTGCAACGCGCACGATCACATCTTCCTGCGCCTCCCTGTTATACACCATCGATGCCGCTTCGGCGAAGGGAACATACCGTTCCGCATTCTCCACCAACGTGCGCAAGGTCCGTGCGCACTCTTCCGGCGTGGCGGCAGCGGAGATGAGTTCTCCGAAGGGAAAACGTTCTATCACCCGGCGCATCGCCGGCAGATCGCTGACGAGTGCGGGTATGCGCGCCATGGCATACTCGAAAAGCTTATGCGGAAGGGCCAGTCGGTAACTAAGGGAGCGCGGCTCGATGAAACACATCCCCACATCCGCAGAAGCGGTCCAAAGGGCCAGGTCGGCATTCGGTACGCTTCCCGGAAAATGTATGCGGTCGCGCCATGGCAGAGCGGCAGCGGCTTTCATGAAGGCGGAGCGGGCGGGTCCGTCGCCAAGGATACACGCATGCATGTCCGGCAGGAATTCCACGGCATCCATGAGCAAAGCGATGCCACGTCCTTCCAGCACCGCTCCTTGATACACGATGATGCGATGCGACGCGGGAATGGAGCAATGATGGCGGAGGAGATCGGTTCTGCCGACATTCGAGAGCGGTGGCACATTCAGGATGACATCCGGTTTTTGCTGACGACGAAGGTGCAGCCGCACGTACTCCGCGTCCAATTCCCCGCTCACCACGATTCTCGTAACATCGTCTGCGTACACACGTTCCATCATGCTCACGAAGAACTGCGTCACGGGCCGCTCGTTCAGCGGACCCAACGCGGAGTACATCTCTCGGGCGTCGTAGACCACCGGTGCATGATGTCTCGATCCGCAGAGGCGCGCGGCGCGCAAGGTCCACAGATCCGCCGCCCAATACATCCGTGCCGACAAGCCACGCGTGCGCGTCCTCACCTCCCGGGTGAAGTGCAGCCAGCGCTTCCACAGCCGGGCATCGGACTGCATGGGCACGTACACCGTCTCCACACCGTCGAAGACCGCACCGTCACTGATGTCGGGTGCAACGCATACCACCCGCAACCCGCTTCGGCTGAGCGCCGTGGCGATGTTCATCGTGCGGGCATCGATGCGCAGGTCCGCCAATGCCAGGATGCAGACGTCGTATGCCGGATGCTGGTCGCTCATGCTCCTGCCTCGCCCATGGATGGAACAGCAGGGGGGGCGGCGCTCACGCAGACATCGGTGAAGGTGAACGTCGTACCGTCGAAGAGTCCCTTATCGCTGAGCTTCAAGGCAGGAATCACGAGCAAAGCCAGGAACGAGAGGGTCATCCACGGCGACGCCAACACGCATCCTGCCTCTTTGACCATCCTGTCCAGCTCCTCATACGCGCGCGCCACCAAGGCGGGGTCGTCGTTGCTCATGAGTCCTGCAACGGGCAGCCGTAGGACCGCGGACGCCGACGCCGAAACCCATGCGCATCCTCCGCGTTCGGCGAACACCATGTTCACCGCACGGACGATGAGCGACTCATCGGTTCCGACCGCGATGACGTTATGGGAGTCGTGCGCAACGCTCGATGCGAGCGCGCCGCTGCGAAGTCCGAAGTTCCGCACAAAGGCCACGGCCGGCGGCGTGTCACCATAGCGGTTCACGACGACGAGCTTGAGCAGGTCACGGTCGGTGTCGATACCGACCTTCCCATCCTGTATGCTCGCCTCGTGATGGGATTCCTTGGTGAGCAGTTGTCCTTCCGCCACATCGATGACGCGGATGGTCGGCGTGGTTGCCGTCACTGCCAGATCCTTCACCTCGATGCGACGATCATGCCAGGTGTTGATGGGAGGTAGGGCGACGGGGGTGAAGAGTGCACGACCCCGCTCGGCCACGGGCACGCCGCCGATGATCGTCTCTGCCACCTGCGCATGGTCAAAGGAGTCCACGATGATGAAGTCCGCCGTATCTCCCACCCGCAGCATCCCCACCGGCAGGGCGTACTGTTCCACGGGATTGACGCACGCGGCGCGCAGCACGTTCTGCCACGGATGTCCGTCCCGAACGGCGCGAGCGACCAGTTCGTTGATATGACCACGGATCAAGGCATCGGGGTGCTTATCGTCGCTGCACAGCATCACCCTCTCGGGATGCGTGGACAGCAAGGAATGCAACGCTTCGTAATTCTTCGCGGCCGACCCTTCGCGGATGAGGATCTTCATGCCCAGCGCTATCTTCTCGAGCGCCTCGTCGAGCGTCGTACACTCATGGTCGGTGCTGATACCGGCCGCGGCGTACGCACGGGCGTCGCTGCCACGCAGACCGGGAGCGTGGCCATCGATGGGCTTGCCCAGCGCCTGTGCCACGCGGATCTTCTCCCACACGGTCGCGTCGCTCCGGATCACGCCCGGATAGTTCATCATCTCGCTCAGGTAGCCGATGCGGGGGTCGTGGAAGAGCTCCTCGATATCCTTTGCGCTGATAACGGCTCCGGCGGTTTCGAAGGTGGTGGCAGGAACGCAGGAAGGTGCGCCGAAACATACTTTCATGGGAGATGTCGCGGCGCTCTCCAGCATCCATCGCACACCCGCCACGCCGCAGACATTCGCGATCTCGTGGGGGTCGCTCACGGTGGCGACGGTGCCATGGGTGACAGCGACGGAAGCGAAGGCCGAGGGCGAGAGCATGCTGCTCTCTATGTGCACGTGCGCATCGATGAAACCGGGCAGAAGGAGATGGTCGTGCGGGACGTCCTCCTCGATGATTTCGGCGATGACGCCGTTGCGCACAACGACCGTGCCACGCAGGAGACGGCCCGCGTGCACATCGGCGATTATTCCTGATCGTTGAAGGTTCGGCATAGGTCCTCGGTGTGGCGCTGACAAAAATAGGTCGTGACGATGCCACGGACACGCGATACCGAAGCGCGGTGTCGCGCAGATGCTTCCAATACCTGCTGTCACTACCCGTCGCTTCGTTCGTAGTTTTGCACTTACACGGAGCAGCCGCCGCCGACGGCGCTGCTTTCAGATACCACGCATCACGGACACTTCGCAGAAGGATATCATCATGAACGCCATCGATTTCACCATCGTCGTGAACATGTTCGCCATGGAGGGGATGGTCGCCCTTGGCAAACTCAAACATCCCGCAACGCAGACGCTGGAGAGGAACCTGGAGCATGCCAAGTTCACCATCGACGTCCTGTCGGTCCTGAAGGAAAAGACGGCGAACAACTTGAGTGCGTCGGAGGCATCGCTCCTCGATCAGACGCTGTCCACGTTGCGCTTGAATTATGTTCAGGAGCAATCGGCCGGTTCCATCGATACGAGCGTCGCTGACGCGCAGTGATGACAAACATCGGACTCTACGTCAACCCCAATAAAGCGGAAGCCCTACGTGCCGTGGAGCGCGCCGCCCTGTACCTCCACGCGAACGGGGCCACCTGCATGGCGCATCACGACATCGTGGAGCGCATGAGTACGGAAGCGGCATCCACGGTGCAGACGGTGAAGATGGCGGAGTTGATCAAGTCGTCGGACGTGGTGTTGTCGTTCGGAGGCGACGGTACCATGCTCAACTGTGCGCACCACTTGGTCGGCACCGATATCCCCATCATGGGTGTGAACATCGGCAAGCTGGGCTTTCTTGCGGAATATTCCGTCCACGACCTCGAGGAGTCGCTTGCGCATCTGCTGAGCGGCAGTTATCGCGTGGTCGACCGAAGCACGCTCTGCACGACACTTATCAAGGACGGCGAGGAACGGATTTTGCATGTGCTCAACGAGTTCGTGTTGGAGAAGCACTCCACCTCCCGCATGATCCATGTCCGGGCGGAGGTGGATCAGCACATCGTCGGTGATTACCGGGCGGACGGATTGCTGTTGACGACGCCGACAGGATCGACAGCGTATTCGCTGTCGTGCGGCGGACCCATCATCACGCCGTCGGCGCAGGTGTTCTGCCTTACGCCCGTTTCTCCGCACACGCTCACGCTGCGGCCTCTCATCATCAACGATACGAGCGACGTCCGATGCATGGTCCTGAGCGAAAGCAGCGACGTAGCCATCGTGGCCGACGGTCAGCATGCAGGCGTCCTGCGGCAAGGAGAAGCCATCGTCTTCCGTAAATCGTCGCACGTGGTGAAGCTTATCAAGAAATCCTCGAGTACGTACTTCGATCTGTTGCGGGAAAAACTCTTGTGGAGCGCCGACGCGGTGAATCCCGCCCGTTGATGTCTCATCGGCGGCCCGAGGCCGGGTCGCCACGCACGCACTACTCCCGACCATCACCCTATCATGCATCCCTTCGCCGAGTTTTTTCATAACCAAGCTCTCGACGCTCTTCCGGGCCGAAGTGCGCAGCAGCGCCTGGCACCGCGCTTCCCCGACGGATCGTTCCGCTCCTTCGATGCACCCGAGGGTGCCCGACAGAACGCCGTCCTGCTCGTCCTCAGTCATAAGGACGAAGAGCCCTCGATGCTGTTCACCCTGCGAAGTGCGCACCTGCCCACGCACAAGGGCCAGTGGAGTTTCCCGGGCGGACGTATGGAGTCCGGCGAGACGATAGTGGAAGCGGCACTCCGTGAAACCGAAGAGGAAGTGGGCATCACGTCCCACGCCCTGCATGTTCTCGGACGTCTGACATCGCTGTACACGCCGCCGTCGCATTCCATCATTCATCCGGTGGTGGCATGGTGGAACGGAACGGAGCCGCTGAAGAGCAATGCCGACGAGGTGGAGGAGACCCTTCTTGTGCCGTTGTCGCGCCTTGACCACGGTCACGCTGTCGAGGAGGAGTGGGACTATCAAGGCGCCCGTATCGTCGTCCCTCAATGGAAGATTCATCCTCGCGCACCCTTGTGGGGCGCTACCGCCATCATCGTGAGCGAGTTCATGGCCATGTACGGCGATTGGCTTCGCGGGACCGCTTCCACCATGCGCGATCGCATTTGATCGGCATCATCACCCATTCGGTTTGTCCACCCATACCATGAGCAACGAAGAACGCACCCATTATCCCGCCAAGCAGGAACACGTCGTGGAATTCCGCGTCGGCGCAGGCGCTGAGCCGAACCGTCTCGACGTGTATCTTTCCACAGCGATCAAGAACGCCACGCGCTCGAAAGTCCAGACCGCCATCGACGACGGCAAGGTGAGCGTGAACAGCAAAGTGGTGAAGTCCAGCTACAAGGTCCAACCCGGCGACGTCATCGTTTGTCAGATCATGAAGCGTCCGCCCATCGAACTCCGTCCGGAAGACATCCCGCTCGACGTGGTCTTCGAAGACGACGACGTCCTCGTGGTGAACAAACCCGCCGGCATGGTGGTGCACCCCGCGCACGGCAACCGCTATGGTACGCTCGTGAATGCCGTGCTCTATCACATGGGTCAGCGTGAGAGCATCGTGCTGGAGGAAGAGAGCGACGACCAGGAAGAGGCGGAGCTGGATGATGAATCCGTTCTCGATACCGACGCATTGCGACCCGGCATCGTCCATCGTATCGACAAGGACACATCGGGCATCCTTGTCATCGGCAAGAACCCGCGCGCGACGGAACACCTTTCAGCGCAGTTCGCGAAGCGAACAGCAAAGCGCGTGTATCATGCACTCGTCTGGGGCGTGGTGAAGAACGACCATGACACCATCGACGCCGCGATTGCGCGCTCGCCGAAGGACCGCAAGGTGTTCACCGTGAACGAGCGCGACGGCAAGTCGGCGATCACCGATTACACCGTCCTCTCCCGTTTCGATTTCCTTACCTTGCTGGAACTGCGCCTGCGCACAGGCCGCACGCATCAGATCCGCGTGCACTGTTCGCACCTGCATCATCCCTTGCTCGGCGATGCCGCGTACGGCGGCAATGCTCCTGTGTACGGCGGTATCCGCGCCCAGCATCGTACCACCGCCTATCGCTGCCTGGAGCTCATGCAACGTCAGGCATTGCACGCCACCTCGCTGGGTTTCACGCATCCTCGGACCGGAGAGTGGATGGAGTTCGCGTCGGAACTACCGGCGGATTTCCGTCAGGTTCTCGACATCGTCACCGAACTTCATGCGAACGAGCTCAAGAAGGCCGAGTCGTAGCGATCAACTCCACGATCAGGCGGGCGGCATCGCGTGCCGCATCGGGTCGGGCCATGGCATGCAGCGCCGAACTCATGGCGGTGCGACACCCCGTGTCGCGCATCAGGCGGAGCACTTCGGGCACGAGCTTCTCTGCGAGCTCGGCATCACGTATCATCACCGCGCCTCCGCGTTCTTCCAATGCTCGGGCGTTATGCTCCTGCTCGTTGTTGGCCGCGTGCGGATACGGTACAAGGATGGCGGGCTTCGCGACGGTGGCCAGCTCTGCCACCGTCCCACCGCCGGACCTGCAAACCACCATGTCGCAGGCCGCGTAGGCGGACGCCATATCGTTGATGAAGGGCACGGAGCGTATATGGCGCGGCAGATCCGCGGGCGCCGTGTGGGACGTACCCGTCTGCCAAAGCACTTGGATGCCTTCGCGTTCGAAGAGGTGGACGGACGACTCGACGACGGTGTTGATGGAACGCGCGCCGAGAGAACCGCCGAACACCAACAGAGTGGGCTTCGACGGGTCGAGTCCGAACACGGCCGCGCCCGCAGCCCTGTCCGGCAGTTTCGTCAGAGAACCGCGGATGGGATTGCCGAGCACGCGGATCTTCCTTGCGGCTGCCGGCGAGAGATATCGTTGACATTCCTCGAAGGCCGCGATGATGAGCGAAGCACGATCGGCGACACGCCGGTTGGCTTTGCCGGGCAGTGCATTGGACTCGATACACACCACAGGCACCGAACACACCGATGCCGCAAGGGCTACAGGGAATGAGATATACGTGCCCGCGCAAATGACGACCTGCGGTTTCCATGAACGGATGCGGGCGATCACGCGCATGGTGGAGTGAAGGATGGTGAAGGGCAGAGCGTACGATTGAAGCGAGCGGACACCCTTGAAACCGCGAACGCTCAGCGGCTCGAACACGTATCCGAGTTGCGGCGCTACACGCGCCTCCATGCGATGAGGATTGCCGAAGAGGACGACATCTGCGGCGCGGATCTTCTGGATCTCCTCAACCACCGCGACCGCCGGAAAAAGGTCTCCACCGGTGCCGCCGGCGGCAACGATGATTCGAAGCGGGGAATCGGTCATACGTGTTGATTGAGGTTCGTTCGCCGAACATGTTCGCATCCGGCTCTGGAGTCATGACGACGAGCCGCAACGCGGTCCGCCGCGCGGTATTTTCGCTCGACAAATTAGGGGAAAAAATCCTACTTTTGATTCGTCCGCAACACGCAGACGCCCGTGGCCGGCACGGGCCGCCCACAGCCTGACCTTACTATCAACGGAAGATCCATGAAGCGCAGCACCCACGTTCTCCTCGCCTTTGCACTTCTCGTCCTTGCTTCGCTCGACCTTTCCGCTCAGACATCGTTCGTATACCAACGGCTTCGCATGATCATGAACGGCAAGACGGACGACGTTCGCAAGGAACTCGTGGAACTGAGCAGGGAGATGCCTGAGGACCCCGGCGTCATGTTCCTGCAGGCGGCGGTGACGGAGGACGGTGCCAAGGCCGTTGTCGTCTATGAACGCATCACTCGTGATTTCCCCGACTGTGAGTGGGCCGACGACGCGCAGCTGCGTCTGGTGCAATATCACGCGCTCAAACGAGACACTGTCCGCGCGCAACGCGAGCTCGCCAATTTCAAACGCTCCTATCCTCTGTCGGAGTACCTTGTGTTCGCGCACGACCTGGTGAAGTCGACCGTCGGACTCGGCAAAGAGGGAGCGAAGCCGGGCACACCGACAACGGAGCGACCGGTACCCGCCACATCATCGGCAGCATCCGCACCGACGAACACGACGGCATCGACGTCCGGCACGGCCACACCGGCCGGTACCTCGGCGCAACCGGTGACGAAACCGACCTTTGCCAAGAAGGAGCCGGCCAAAGACACCGTCAAGAAAGAGTCGCAAGCACCGACGTTGACGGCCCAAGCGTACACCGCTCCGAAGTCCGACGAGAAAAAGGTGTGGGGCTGGCAGATCGGTGTCTATTCCGCGCGGAAGACTGCGGAGACCGAAGCGCAGTCGTACCGGGAACAGCGCATGCGTGTGGACGTGATCGAGAAGGATGGCAAGTTCGCTGTCGTCGTCGGTAACTACTCTTCACGGGAATCGGCAGAGAAAAGCAAACCCTTGGTGGAAGCCCAATGCTCCTGCGTTCCGTATCTCATCGAAAAACCTGCCACACGCTAACCGACCGAAACCCGTGATGATCCGCACCCATACCCGTGTCATCACGATCGCCCTGTGCGTCCTCGTCGCCTGGTCGGCCGCATCCTCGCTCTCGGCTCAATGCTTCGACATCACACCGGACTCCGTGCGCTCGTTCGTCGGCGAGTCCGTCGCCATCCCGTTCCGTGTCCGTATCCCCTCCACCACCGGTGCGTCCGTCGCCATAGCCGCACGGGTGCGCGTCGGCAACTACACGCTCGCGTATCCATCGGGCATTCGCGGGTTGAATGTGACGCCGGACAGTACTCGTATCGACATGGTGGAGCCGGGTGTGTTCACGCTACGGTTCTCCGTCAGGGCGCAGGGCGACTCCATCGCTTCCATCGCCCTTGAGTGCCTGGCCCTTGCGGGGTCCGACACCGTATGCGTCGTCACGATGGACAGTGTGATCGTGGACGGTGCATCGTGCGACGCAGACTCCGTCACCTTCTTCTCGTCCAGTCTGGATCATGGTGGAACGTATATCAAGCCTCTCAGCGTGAGCTCCCCGGTCCCCTTACCCTGTGAGCAATGCTCTGGAGTGCGCTGGGTGGTCGGGTCCGACAAAGCCGATACCGTGCGCGTGGACATCATCGACATGATCGGAAGAACCATCGACACCTTCCGTACCGATGTCGTCGTCGGTAAGAGCACGATACTATACGACCACAGGAAGAAGCAGGTTTACAACGGACTCTACGCGGCCCTCTTCCGCTCGAGCACGGGAACCGTCATACGGTGGTTCATCCTTGCGGATTGAGGTGCATGGCAATCGGAAGCGGCACGACATCGCATGCTGTGCCATCCCCTACCGATGCAGGTGGGTATTGATCCAGCCGTGGATCTTCTCATCCAGGACGGTCCCGCCGATTTCGGAGATGTTCAGGTGTCCCGCTCCCTCCACGATGTAGAGCTCCTTGTCACGAGCGGCCAGGCTTCGGTAGTTCCTTCTGCCGTAGTCCACGCTGACGCGATCGTCCTGATCGCCGTGCACGAAGAGGACCGGCTGACGGACGCCGTGCGCGGCGCGCTCGGGAAGAACGTCATCGACCGTGAATCCGGCGATGCTCTCGCTGCGTGACACGATATGGTCTACCACCGCTTGCCAGCGGATGGAGTAAAGTCTCAGCATGTAATCACCCACCGTTTCCCGCAGCGATGCGAAGGCGCAGACAATGATGCCGCATCGCAGTCGGGGTTCTATCTCGAGTGCCTGAAGGGCGATGGCACCGCCCATCGACGAACCGTGAATGGCGAAGGGTCCGTGCAAACCATAGGTGGTCTCGATCTCGTTGAGACAATCGACGACGTCGTGTTTCTCCCTGTATCCGAGGGTGCAGAACTCACCGCTGCTCGCACCATTGGCTCGCGAATCGTACGCCACGACATTATATCCGAACCGCACATACTTGGCGATGCGCGGCGCCACCATTTCCTTACAGCTTGCGATTCCGTGCAGCACCAGTATGGTTCCGAGCGCATTCTCCGCGCGAAGGATCCATGTATCGAGCTCGCAACCGTCGCGGGTGTGCAGGACCACCCGCTCAGGATTCAATCCGAACAGCTCATGGACATTCTCCGTGCCGAATCTCTTGACCAGGTCCTTCGATGTCATGCGCGAGGGACGGATGGCCAGATACGGTAGGACGAAATGCACCTTGTAGGCTGCATACGCAAGGAGCAGCAGCACTACGACGATGAGGACGAGGATGATGGATGTGATCATGGTTCGGGCGTTTCCGTTCGTGACAAATCTACGGTCACACGCGGTTGCGCGCGCGACGCCGAAAAAAACAAAGGCCTGTCCGAAACACTCGGACAGGCCTTGAGGAAATCTGCAGGTGCTGATTCTGCTTACTTCTGCTCGTCGCAGAGGTGAGCGTCTTCGAGCGGTGTCTGAATGACGATCTTCACCGTACGGTTGTAGAAGCGTCCTTCGGGGATTGCATTGTCGTACAGGGGATCGTCCTCTCCGACACCGCGGGTGGAGAGCGAACCTACGCCCTTCGTCCGCGATTTGATGCCATCGTTCGCCGTCTTCGCACGTGCTTCGGACAAACGCTTGTTGGCATCGAACATACCGACGACATCCGTATGGCCTTCCACATCGACCTTCGATGTGGAGAAACAACGATTGTACACGTAGTCGTTCAGGATGCGCTCGTTACGAGGGCCCGCTTGCGCGGAGTTGAAGGGGAAGAGGATGAGGTTGTACTTCTCGAGTGTCGAGTCCTTACCCGTCGATCCGGCCGTCTTGTCTACGGCACCGCATTGCGTCTTGACATACTTGACCGGAACGGTCACCCATGGCGACTCGCAATCGGAGCCTTGCTTTGAGGTGACCACAAGGCGCGCCTTGTAGGAAGCAAGATTGTACACGTTCTTGTTCGTTGTCGAAACGCCGGTCTTCGACGTCGTATCGGGATAGGCACCGGATTCGTTCTGCCAGTCGTACTTCACCGACGGCTGCGTGGTACCGATGTCCTTGATGGTAGCCCACGGTTTCTCATCGCGAAGGATCTCGACACGACGGCTGGCCACGAGTTCGTCCTCGATGCCGTTGCGCAAGCCCCACGTCATTTCTTCCGGTTGCGGGAACACCTTCGGATCGCGGTCGATGATCGGCTTGATCACTTCCCAGTCTTCGCAGATGATTTCCGTACGACGGTTCTCGACGATACCCATGGAGTCCTTGGGGTTCGACGGCAGCTCAGGGATGTCGCGGAACTCAAGCTTCATGCGGCTTTCGGAGATTTTCCAGATGTCACGGAGATAGTTATAGACGATCGTTGCACGCTCTTTGGACAAGCCCGGCGTCTTTTCTGTCGGCGATGTCTGGATGGTGTTGTTATCCGTGCAACCGACGATGCGGATCTTCGCATCGGGATTCTTCGTGAGACGGTATCCGAAGATGTTCAAGACGTGGTAGTACTTCTGGAGCGTGCCACCCGGGATGCGCTCGTCAGAGAAACCTTGCGTCTGTGACGGTGAATTGAACAAGACATAGCGACTGGGAATCGTGGACTTACCCATGTCGAAGAACACATAGTTCAAGAGCGGGTGCAACTGGATGGATGCAACCTGACGCATGACAAGACCACGGAACGCTTGCATTTCTGCGTCGTTCGGGTTCTCTTTCGCATACACGGATTGCTCCACCTGAGGAACGAGTTGCGGACGCTGACCGAGCTTGATGGTAACGTTATAGACGTCGGGCTTGTCGGCATCGTTCTTTTCCGTCGTGATACCGGGCTTCTTGATGTTGAGGACGGTCTTCTTTTCGCCGTACCGACTGCTCGATGCGACGATTTCCAGGTTCACGTCATTGATGGAATCCTTCGGATTGCCGAAGTCGTTGTTACCGAAGATGGATTGATATTCCTTCTTTCCATAGGTAACGCTGTCCGCCACGCGACGCTTCGTCAGCTCGTTCGTCACCGTCACCAACGCCGGGATGTTCGCGCCCGTACACTCGTCAACGACTTGGACATTGACCTGCGCCGCCTTGAAGAAGGTAGGAACGAAGGCCATGAACACGTCGTACTTGCCTTGGAATCCTGCGATGTCCTCGCGCTCGGACGACCAGTACATGACGTCGCCGGAGGCGGGAAGGGACAAGAAGGATTCGTTTTCCTTCGTGTTGATCGGTGCACCCAGGTTCACGGGCTTGGACCATGTGTCCTTGCCTTGCGCATCGGTGCCGGTCTTCTTCACATAATAGAAGTCCAGGCCGCCGATGTTCGGTTTGTGTCCGTCGGAAGCGAAGAACAATGTGGTGTTATCGGCACCGATGAAGGGCGACCAGTCCTTGCCGGACGTGTTGATCGCGGTCAGCGGTTCTGCCGGTTTCCACTTCTCGGTTGCTTCGTCACGATCCGTGTACCAGATATCGAAATTGTCATCGCCGTGCGGACCGGGACGGTTCGAAGCGAAATAAATGCGGTTCTTATCGGAGGTGATGGACGGTTGTGAATCCCATTTGACGGAATTGACCTCACGACCCAGGTTTCGCGGCTTGCCCCATACTTCGCCCTCAACGTCGGAGATGTACAGGTCGCAATCACCGAGACCGTCGGGACGCAGACAGGCCGTGAAGACGAGCGTCTGGTTATCCGCAGAAATCGATGCCACGCCTTCATTACGACGGGAGTTCACGCTGAGCTCGGGACCGAACTGATGGACTGTATCGATGTTAAACGGCGGGAAAAAGGTGGAATCAAGGTTCTCCAGCTTCTTGGTCGCCCAGAAGTCATGGGAAGGGTCGCCGTTCTTGTTGAGCATGGAGCCCGGACGATCGCTCACGAAATACAACGTGCGTCCGTCCGCAGAAACCGTCGGCGCATAGTCCAGCCCTTTGGTATTCACCACGGGTCCCAAGTTGATGATGCGGAGTTTCTTCATATTCGCTTCCGAAAGGAAGAATCCCGGCTCCTCATCCGCTTTCACGATCTCATACGCGAACAAATACAGCTGTCGCTTCCCCATAGCGACGTTCTTCGAGACGTTGCCCAATTCCATTTCGAAAGCGTATGTGGAAAGAGCTCCGGTGCAAAAAAGGAGGACCAAAGACGTGTAAAAAATCAGTCGTCGCATAAGCCTACCACCTGCGTTAAGTAAAAAAAAGTACGTTTTTCCCTGTTTTAACCGTGTTCCATGAATCCCCGAACACGTTCCCTCAGTTGTTTAGCGGTGTCCTGCGGTCGGTCAAAATACACCACGAACGAAATACTCACAATGAATTTTTGAGCAAAGTGTGTGATTTCCACCACACTTTCGGCGTGACCTGCGGTAACCACGATTCTCCCCGTGCGGGACTCCCCAATCGTCCCCTTCCGTGCACGCTTCCCTCCGCCCACCCGGTCCGTTCTCTCCTTCCAACCTCTGTCCAATGCGTGTTTTGACCTATTTTGCAGCCACAGTCGTCGCTGGCCGTCACCATCCGTAAGCAAACCGACCGGAGTGAATGCCGCACCTTCACGTACGATTCGCCATTGCCCATGCAGAACAGCTCAGCCGAACGCTCGGTCGATACTCAGGCCCTCGCCATAGAAGCCCTTCAGTCGCGCTATCATGAGCTGGTGGAACATCTGCGGCCCGAGGTCAAACGCATCCTTGATGAGTGGCAGGGAAAAAAAGACAACTATTCGGGTCCGGAGTTCGCCTACACCGTACGTTCCAAGACGATCAAGGTGCAGAACTTCATCGAATCGCTCTCGCAAAGCCGCATACCGAAGATCGCCGTCCCGAAGTTCCAGGATTGGGGGGAAATCGTCCGCTGGTCCATGCAGGAGAACTTCCCCGGCGAGTTCCCCTACACCGCCGGCGTGTATCCCTTCAAACGCGCCAATGAAGACCCCACCCGCATGTTCGCCGGTGAAGGCGCCCCCGAACGGACGAACAAACGCTTCCACTACCTTAGTCACGGCATGCCCGCCGCACGCCTCTCCACGGCGTTCGACTCCGTGACGCTGTACGGCGAAGACCCCGCAGAACGTCCGGATATCTATGGCAAAGTGGGCAACTCGGGCGTGAGTATCGCCACTGTGGACGACGCCAAGAAGCTCTACTCGGGCTTCGATCTCAGTGCCCCCTCCACCTCCGTGTCCATGACCATCAACGGTCCTGCCCCCATGATCCTGGCCTTCTTCATGAACGCAGCCATCGATCAGGAGTGCGAGAAATACATCCGGGACCATGGCTTGGAGGCATCGGTGCGGGAGAAGCTCGCTGCGCTGTACGCTGCACACGGTCTTACGCCGCCGTTCTACGGTGCCGCCCCGAACGAGGTCCTCCCCGATGGCAACACGGGGCTGGGCCTGCTGCTCCTGGGCTGCAGCGGTGATGAGGTATTGCCTGCGGACATCTATGCCGAATGCAAGGCACGCGCGCTGCAGAACGTTCGTGGTACGGTGCAGGCGGACATCCTCAAGGAAGACCAGGCGCAGAACACCTGCATCTTCTCCACCGAGTTCGCCCTGCGCATGATGGGCGATGTGCAGCAGTATTTCATTGAAGAGAAGGTGCGGAACTTCTACTCGGTTTCCATCAGCGGGTATCATATCGCCGAAGCGGGCGCCAACCCCATCACGCAGCTGGCGCTCACGCTGTCCAAC
Source organism: Kapaibacterium sp. (SeqCode) (assembly GCA_040398805.1). Lineage (GTDB taxonomy): Bacteria > Bacteroidota > Ignavibacteria > Kapaibacteriales > NICIL-2 > JBBATK01. The sequence continues at coordinate 140,516 of JBBATK010000002.1, forward strand.
GGCTTCACCTACGTGGAGTACTATCTGTCGCGCGGCATGCATATCGACGACTTCGCGCCCAACCTGTCGTTCTTCTTCAGCAACGGCATCGATCCCGAATACGCCGTCATCGGCCGGGTGGCGCGACGCATCTGGGCCAAAGCCATGAAGCTGAAGTACGGTGCCAATGAACGCTCGCAAATGTTGAAGTATCACATCCAGACCTCCGGCCGTTCCCTGCACGCACAGGAGATCGACTTCAACGACATCCGCACCACGCTCCAAGCCCTGTACGCCATCTACGACAATTGCAATTCCCTGCACACCAACGCCTACGATGAAGCGATCACGACGCCCACCGAGGAATCGGTGCGCCGCGCCGTGGCCATCCAGCTCATCATCAATAAGGAGCTCGGTTTAGCGAAGAACGAGAATCCCATGCAAGGTTCCTTCATCACCGAAGAGCTGACGGACCTGGTGGAAGAAGCCGTGTATGCGGAGTTCCACCGCATCAGCGAGCGCGGTGGCGTGCTCGGTGCCATGGAGATGATGTATCAGCGGAACAAGATCCAGGAGGAATCGCTGTATTACGAAACCCGCAAGCACAGCGGCGAGTATCCCATCATCGGCGTCAACACCTTCCTGAGCAAAGACGGTTCGAAGACCATCATCCCCGCGGAAGTGATACGATCGACGACGGAGGAGAAGGACCGCCAGATTCGCAATGTCCGTGCGTTCCAAGAGCGCAACGCTCAGCGGTCGGCGGACGCCTTGCGCATGGTGAAACGCGTGGCGGTGGCCAACGGAAACATCTTCGAAGCGCTCATGGAAGCATCGAAAGTGTGCAGCTTGGGTCAGCTATCGGCAGCGTTGTATCAGGTAGGCGGACAGTATCGTCGAAGCATGTAAGCACGACGGCTGCAGGTTCCCTGCCGGGGACCCTCCTTTCTTACACCTCGGCACGACGGGCTGCCAGAACGGCACGTACGGTGACGGCAACGAGAACGATTGCGCCGCCCAGCAATGCCCAGGGTCCGGGCGTTTCCCGCAACACGATCATCACCCACACAGGCGAGAGTATGGGCTCGAGCATCGTCAGCACCACTCCTTCCATCGCCGTGGCGCTTTTCAGCGCATGCGCATAGAGCACGTAGGGTATCCCTATCTGCACCACACCAAGGATGGCCACATAGGAGAGTCCCTGCGCATCAGGAACCGGCGAATCGAGCATGAAGGGGATGCCGATGAGCAGCGTGAGGATATTACCGAGCAGCATGGACTCGATGGACGAAGTCTCCTTCTGCCGGCGCAGGAACAACACCATCCACCCCATGCTCACACCGCTGAGAACGGCCAAGACGATCCCGAGGGTATTGTCGGCCGTCAGCTTATCCACGAAGAACAAGGTCATACCCGCAAGCACCACACCCGTGGCGATCACATCACGCTTCTGTACCTGCTCACCCAGGAACCACGCTCCGAAGAGCACGATATAGATGGGCGCCGTGTATTGCAGGACGATGGCGTTGGCATTGGTGGTGAGCTTGTTGGCAGACACGTACAGCGATACCGTAGCCGCATAACAGAGTGCGCCGCCCACCTGAGCGAAGGAGAAGTGGAAATGCGGACGCCGTTTCTCGAGGAAAAGGATGGAGCACAGCATCACGACAGCGGCGCACGCCGCACGACCTCCGGCAATGGCCAACGGATGCCACTGGACGGATTTGATGAGCACACCGCCCATGGACCACAACAGGGCGGTGATGACGAGCAGGACGACGGCCGTGGAATGTGCGGGAGCGGATTTCATGTTCGAGATGTTGATGCGGACTGCTCGGGCGAAGATAGAGCCCGGACGCGAACCATGCATACCCGCCAAATAGTGTTTGGCATTGAGGCGGTGCGGGGAGTATTTTTGTCATCCCGTTTGCGACGTCATCACTTGAAGGCTCGCCCGCGGAATCTGCGGAAGTGGCGAAATTGGCAGACGCACCATCTTGAGGGGGTGGCGCCGCGAGGCGTACGGGTTCAAGTCCCGTCTTCCGCACAGAGCGAAGCCGTGATATCGAGAGATGTCACGGCTTTTTTCGTAAAAGCAGGAGTGTGCCATCGCATCGTGTCGCGCTCGCACGTGCGCTTGCTCATGAGCCTGACCGTCATCCCGATGCCATCTTCATCTTGTTCAACCGTTACCCACTATCCAAAGAGGCATCATGAATCCGGGACATCTGGTTTCCGGCCTCACGAACCCCACACTGCTGTTCCGTACGCTTGGCATCCGAACGGGTAAAGGCTTCCGTCCTACCTTTTGATCAACTTCGTCGCCTGCGTTCTGCCGGTGACACCGTCCGTATACATCACCATGTAAATCCCGGCGCTCACATGGCTGAGATCGAGCTGCTGTCTGTGTTCCGAAACGGGGAAGGTCTCTTGGTAGCTGCCTGTGACGGAGGTGATGACAAGTCGTGAGTTCGACGTCATGCCGGTGACCATGACGATATCGCTCGTAGGATTCGGTGCAAAGGAGATGTGCGGCGCACTGTCGGACTGCTCCACATCCGTCGATGAGGATGAGACGACGGCCGTGAACTCCTGAACAGCCAGTCCGCCATTCTTATCCAAGGCCATGACGTACACGGTGGACGTTCCCTCGTTTCCGCCGCCACGAAGAGTGAGCGACACGTTATCGATGTCCGCATGGACGACGGATGTATCCGTCGACGTCACGAAATACAACAGGGAATCGGCGGTGGGATCCTCGAACAGGCCTTTCATGCTGATGACCTGCTTTGCGGAGTCCTTCGATATATTCCTCTCACCGAGTTTGTTGACGACACGGGGAGACTCGTTCGCGGGTGAGCGTTTCGGTTTCCAGTAATAATGATTCATGTATCGGAAACCAAGATTCTCGATGCCGCAATCCGTGTCGACAAGGATCAGTGAACACCGTTCACCGGGAGTGGGGCTGTCGCTTGCATGATACAGACACTCCTCGGCCGCCGTCGGCACAAGAGTCCACGACTCACCGGCGTCACTTCGCCAGACGATGCGCCCCTGGGTTTTCGCCACGCTGCCTGCGTGGCTATCGGTGATGTTCGGCACACGCTCGTAGCTGCCTGTTGCTATCTCCATCGGAGTGGATTGGCGCATGAAGCCGAAACGTTTCTTGTAGGGTTCCCCGCCGAAGCTCAACGCGACGGCCGCCGGATACACCCGACCCTCATTGCTTTGATAGAGTTGGATGAGGAAGTGACGCCCGGGATAGGGACAATCGGCGCCGGTCTTGAGCATGCCGTCGTTGAACATCGGCGTCACCTCCCACTTGACATTGGCTTTGTTTTTCCAATAGTACAAGGAACCCTCTTTGATGATATCCGCTTCGTGCCACGGGTTCTGGATATTGTCCAGTGAATACGATCCGAGCAGTTCGTCCATCCCCAATCCCCCATACACGGTCTTGTCGTACCTGTCGGTTCTGGTCAACAGCTTCACCGACAACGGCAAGCATTGCCGTTGAAGTCGTTTGTGCAGCGTTTCGGAATAGTAATCCGTCTCGTACTGTCCCGTGAAATCCGCCTGCCAGAACGAGCGATCGAACCAATCGTGACCCTTCACTTCCAGTTTCAATTCAGGATAGATGCCGTAGAGATGATGGAAGAACTCATGCTGCAGCCACTGCGGCAGATACAGTCTTCGCTCGATATCCGTGTAGTTCCCTTTGCCCAGATGAGCGGGTTTGCGGGTCACCCATTTATCGTCGGCAATGAAGACCGGACCTCCCTTACTGTCGCCGCCCATGCCACCGGTGATGAAGGTCTCGTCGTTGAAGACCGGTGCGTCGGGGACATGGGAAGGATACGATATCAGGAACCAGTCCGTGCTATCTCTCGCGGCCTTGGACAGTGCCCCCAACACCAACCCGTAGTTTCCTGTCGCGAAATACGGTTTCGTCTTCGTGACACTGACCGACAGGCACATCGTATCAAGCTCGATGAACCCGATGCGCACCTGCAGTTCGCCGTTGGTGATGGCGTTCACATACTTGACAAACAGATCCAATGACTGTCGCACGATCCTGTAATCGTTCTCCCTCACCTTCGGGTCCATGGTATGCGTGACCATCGTACCCGTACCGTCCTGTAATTCCTGTTTCGTCGTCGGCAGAACACCTTTGGAACAGCCTACCAATACGATGTTCATATTGATCACTTTCGGCTTCGCCTGAGTGTTCGGACTGAGTCCGTAGCGAACGATGTCCTCCATCATCCGCAAACCGTAATAACCGTTCGGCGAGCCCACATTCGCGCCGTTCGGCGCACCCCACACCTGCGACCATGCGCTCGAGCCCACGGGATACGCTCGGTACAAGCTGTCCAGCAATGACTTCGCTGTCCCATAGTCACCCGCGGTTATCGCATCTTCGGTCTGAATGAACGTCGTCAAGACTCTCACCGACTGCGCACTGAACGCCCCCTTACCGCCATAACATTGGAAGAACTGATCCAGTGTGGTGGCATCACAATCACCGCGTGCCGCAGTCGGAACAACAAATGCGAAGAGAAACAGTGCTGCAACAAGGAGAGCAGTACCTACAGTCGGTCTGAGCATGATGTCGGTCGTATCGTGGACGGGACTCGCAGGCTATCATCATCCCGGGAGATGGCCTGCGTTCAAAATACGGTAAACACACCCGGGAGAGCCCGGTCGACATCCAATAGATAGTGGAACATGGTGGGTGAGATGAGGGCCTTCCGGAGATCTTTCATGATGATCGACGTCATGCAGAAGATGGGGAACAAGAACGTTTTTCCCCGAGCGAATCCCCTACCGTTGCCCACCATCTAGGGAGGTGTCATGGATCCGGGACTTCTTGTTTCCAACCTTACGAACCCCACGCTTCTGTTTTTCCGGCTTGGCATACTCGCGGTAGGCGTGAAGAGCAATCTCGAGACCCCGGCAACGACGACGAAGTTTACCAGTCTGTACCTCTTGTTCTCCATCGGCTTCAAGGGCGAAGTGGAGTCGTTCTTCTTGTTCGCCGCCCCTGCGGCATTGCGCCTGGCCGTGCCAAAAGCCGACCCGGGTCTGTTATCCCCATGGCGCTCGGTGTGACCTTTCCCATGAACATCACCATCGGCATGCCGCTGTACGAGTGGGTGGTGTTCGCGACGTGATAACGTGACCCTAATGACGGTTCTTCCGTGCCAGCACGCCGCCGGACGCATCCCGAATGGCGCTCGCGAAGACGAAGGCCTGCGGATCGATGTCGGCGATGAGGTTCTTCAGCTTCCGTAGCTCCAGTCTCGTGATGACGGTGAATATGATATCGCATTCCGCGCGTACATGGTAACTGCCGGGAAGATATCCTCGCTCGCCCTTATAGACGGTGATACCGCGGCCAAGGTTGTTCACGAGATGGTGTTTTATCCTTTCGCTCTGCGCCGAGATGATCGTCACGCCCGTGAAAGCCTCGAGCCCCTCCACCACATAATCGATGCAGCGGGACGCCGTGAAATACGTGAGGACGGAATACAGCGCGGTTTCAACACCGAAACTCAGTGCGGCGATGGCGAAAATGACGATGTTGATACCGAGAATGATTTCGGCGATGGTGAACCCCGTACGGCGCAGCGTGTAGAGCGCGAGTACCTCGATGCCGTCCAACGCAGCACCGGCGCGCATGGCAAGCCCCACCCCTATCCCAAGGAACGCACCGCCGAACACCGCCACAAGCAACTTGTCTCCCGTCGCGGGAATCGAGGGCATGAGTTCCAGACTGACCCCGAAAAGCAAAACTCCCGCCACCATTCCGAACGCGAAACGTCGGCCCGCAGAGATGTATCCTACGATCATCGCGGGGATGTTGAAAAGAATGATGAGCAGTCCCAGACTTTGATGATTAAGCTCGTGGACCAAGAGCGACAACCCCGTCACCCCTCCATCGAAGAATCGATTCGGCACAAGGAAACACTTCAATGCGATGCTCGCCATGATGACACCGACGATCACCTGGAGCACGTCGCTCGCACTCATCTTCTCACCGCCCGTATGCGACGGAGCCTCTGCGGCGTCAACAGCACCGGTGCCTCCACATTTCTCGAACTCTGATCGGAGCCGTTGAAGATTCGTAGCCGCTTGCGCTGCGTACAAACGTTTGGCCGACTCGGTGTGATACGTGTGACTCTCGAAGAAGGCGATTTGCTCTTGCAACCACTCGACATCCGTCATCGATCCTCGCGTCGCCATGTACTCCTTCCTCATCATTGACGCCGTTTCCGGGTACGCATCGCTTCCAAGATTGGAAAGATCCGCATCGCAAAGTATCTGTCCCGGTAGATCCGCAGGTTTCTGCGGCATCTTGGTACCGCGCACCATCGTACATACTGCCTCGATGGCATCCGCATCGTACCCGAAACGCGGAAGGTTGGCTCGTGCCCATTCGACGGAACGTTCCTCGTGCCCTTCACGTCCGTGCGTATACCCGATATCGTGAACAAGGGCGGCAGTGCGTACCAGAGTCGTCGTCCGATCATCCAGCCCTTCCTCCGTTGCAAGCAGGGTGGCCGCTTCGAGAACATGCTCGGTGTGCCAGGGAGCATGGTAAGAAAATACCGGATCGCTGTTGCGACGCAGAAAGTCGATGACGGATTCCTGGAGCTCGGTACAACGCATGTCGGTATGGGAGAATGGTATGTATCTCGGTGACTACGCTGTCGTCGGGTGAGCGGCTGCCCAGTCCGCGGCGCTGATTTGACGCAGCCTATTGAAATGTCCCTGCCACTGCTTGCGGATCCACGGAAGTGCCAGCCTGAAGAGCACCCGTTGAACGACATTGCAGTTGCGAAGCCGAACCTGGAAACACAATTGACTCGTACGAGGTGTCAATACGTCGAAATTGAAATCCACCTGACACGGCGGCGGCTTCGTGGGAGAATATCCCTTCGTCGTCGTGAACATCGTGATCCTCGTGAAGGGCTGCCAGTCCACGATCCTATGCGTCATGGAATACCCGGCATGATCGCAATGACCTTGCCAACCGATATCCGTTCGACCGTTGCCCGCCGATGTGGAACGAACGGATTTTATGTCCGTCTGCCACCGCAAGCGCTCGGACGGTTGCGTCACATAGCCCCAAACGAAACTCGCCGGCACATCCATAGGTGTGGAGATCTCCATGTCCACGGGAAGATGGTCCAGACTTTCACGGAACCGCACCTGATGACGTTCCACGCACGATGCGAGATCGGCCACACGCATGGGTATAGGACCGAACGGATCCACGATTTCTTCGTACGCCGTCAACCCCAACCCTCCTCCGGTGGACGCCGTGTGGTCGCCGGGCTTCGCGAAATACGAGCGCTCTATGAACGATTCCGTGAGTAGCGCATAGGCGCGGATACCGGTCGCCTGCTTCACGTTGCTTTTCAACATCAGATGCACAAGCGTGACATCGGGTCCCACCAACTGCTCGCCTTTGGGTGTCTTCTGCGTGGCGAATCGACCGTAATGTCCGACGAACTTGAGGTCCAACGACGGCACCGCCATGCACGCTGAACATGTGCACGTACTGTTCCGCGACATCTGCTCCACGCGCATCTTGAATGCCGCATAGCACACTTCGACGATGTCCAGAAGCCGCTCGGGATCCGCCACTGCGGCCTCCGGCGCATACATGAACACTGCATCTCCCTCGAGCTCGACGAACTCCAGCGGCGCAGAGAGCGTCGTCATCACGAGCGACGTTATGTCTTCCAACACGCCTTGCGCATGCGCCAGATCGTTGTGCGCAACGAAGTGCGTATACCCCGAGATGTCGGCGATAACGAAATACCCGGTGTGCGTCGATATGGTGGGAGCGATTGTCATCATCTGCGGAACGGCTGACGCAAATCTAATGATTCGCCTGCTGCGCTCACGGCCGTTCCGCTCCATGGACGATGCACACGCGGAACACGCGCTTTCCCGCTCTGCAGCGCAGAACGACGCCGTAGCTGCCCGTCGGCAGGTCCGATGTGTCGATAATCGCGACCGGTCCCTGAGAAGCGAAGACTCGGACCGCTCTCATGAGCGCATCGTGAACCGTTCCCGTGAAGCCCGTATCGCAATCGGCGACACCGATGCGAAGGACTTCGTCGGCGGGATGAGGAACGACCGTCATCACGTCCGGAAGTGAAGAACCGTCGGCGTCATCGTTCATGGAATCGTACTCCTCGGCGCCGATGTCGGGAGCGGAACCCCGATGATCGCTGAAACCCTGGATCGGGCTGCCTGCATCGATGCACGGACTCTTCGATGACAACCGGAAGTCACCCCGTGCCTTATCCATGAACATCGGTTCCTTCTGCATCGGACGTTCGATGCGGATGTTCGGGCTGCCGGAGATGCGTCGCATGACGGATTCCACGTCGCCGACATCATAAACCTCCGTGCAATCGAACATGCGGTATTCCCGTTCGATGCGGACAGCAGGCGCCGCATCCCGATGCACGAAATAGTCGTCGTTTTTCGATGACAGCTGAAATCCCCTGTTGACCGTCGTATCGCCGAGATCGAAGTAATGGAAAAGGACCGACGACTCATGGGAATAGAGGTTGTTCACGAACATCGCGTTCCGCCACTCGGACCTCCACGACGTGAGCACGAAAGCGAGCGTGTCGGCACAATGAACAGTGTTGTTCATCACATACAGATTCCCCGGTGCCCCGCCGCCCGAATACCCCGAGTTCGTCTTCAGCATGAGCGCCTGCATCATGACGCTTCCTCCTGCCGGCTCGCACCCTTCGAAGTACATGTCGTTGCGTTCATTGCGACGACCCTGCATGCCATGAACGACATTGCGGTAGATGTATCGCGGACCCGTCAAGGGAGGTGCTGCGGAAATGGCGGCCATGCATCCCTTGAACCTGTTGTTCCAGATGCGAAGGTTCGACCAGTATCCATCGCACTCGATCGCGTCGAAGACATCGATGAAGACGTTACCGTAGATGTCGCACTCTTCATTGGACCCTGTGTCGAAGTAGCTCGATATGCCGGAGTTGAGTCCTTCGAAACGACAAAACCGGATGACATTACCGGACCCGTACTCCATGAAGATTCAGGATTGCTCCACGTTACGGCCTCGCGACGACGGAATGGTTGCGAAAGGGGAATGTGCATGGTCCTGCGACGTCTTGATCATGGCGTGCGTCCATTTACCCGCATCGTCACGGAACCGACAGCGCTCGATGACGCTCCTGGAACAGGTATCGGAGAATCCCACGGGGGTTGAGCAATACTCGAACGTACAGTCTTCGATACGCACGTCATCGGTCTTCCGTATGTCCACCACGTTCGCCGGTATCGCATCCACCTGACTGCCGAACGGCATCAGAACGGGTTTGGCGAAGTTCCTGAACCGTATCCCGGAAATGCGCAGATGCGCGTCATGTCCGTTACCTTCGACGGTGAGGAAACGGGAAGCGGTGGAAACGGTGACGACCGAGGTGTTCGGGTCCGTACCCGCTCGTGTCTTGATCCATATGCCCTGTCCGTCCCGGACGAATCCGTCCGCGCCGAAGGTCAGCGCCGACAGGCAGCGACCACCCATCAGGGGTTCCGCGCTGATGCTCGGGTACGGATAGAGGAGCGTATCGCCGAGTCGGCAAAGGGTCGTATATGCGGCATCGGACGGCAGCGCCCGGCCGTACATCATGCTGTCGCCTGTCACGCGCATCCACCCGCCCTCAAGCCGAATCCCGCCCTCAACCACGGGCACCGTTCCGCTGTCGGCCGTGATGACGATCGGAGTGGATGCCGAGCAATCCCGTCGAAGGACCAGTCGAAGGTCGCGAACGGCATATACCCCGGCGAGCAGCACGATGGCGGTACCGCAATCAGGTCCGCCCGAAGCGAACAACGTCGCTATGCTTCCGGGCCTGGCCCGGGAGTACTCGGTGCCGCTTCCCTGCGGCGCGACATACCGTGTCGCGACGTTTTCAGCCATTCCCATGCCTGTCATGGTCCTTGCCGTCTGCACGGGCAGGTACTGCACCGCACCTTGGCGCCACACACCCGCTTGAATATCGACGGTCGATCCGGAGTCGATCGGAAACAGACTTCCTCGGTACTCGACGGCACCGTCGATGACCACCCTGTCGGGTGGAAACAACAGCTGCCAGTCGCTTGCCGCATCGAGACGGTATCGGATCGTACAACTGTCGGCATCGCCGGCACCACGCACGTGCACGCCGAGTGAATGGAAGAGCGGATGGAGTTCCATCGATTGGGCGTCCATGTCCTGCGCACTGCACAGGCAGAGCGCAAGGACGAGGAATACACCAGGTCGTTTCCGCATCGATGCGGGCCGGATTCGGAATCGGTTCAGTAGGTTCATGTCGTATGTGTATACCCTGATTTACTTCTTCGGTCCGGGAACGGGAATGGAATCCGGCGCACCGGCAAACAGTATGACCTGACGCTCATCCTCCTTGGTGACCGCGTGATACCAGTCTTTGGTCCGAATGTAATCCTTGGGTGCGATCATCGTGCATTGCGGCGCATAGATCCGCTGTGCAATGAACACGCTGTCGTTCATCGAGTACCGGGCGGTATACGTTCCCAGCGGTGAGCGCAGTGATACGTCCTGCGGTATCTCCAGGACACGGTACCCCGCAGGAAGCGTGATCTCGAGTCGCTCCGAAACACTGTCGTACGGCAGGTACCCTTCGATGGGATTCTCCCTCGTCTCATACGAGAACGCCTCATCGTACGGCAAGGTGTACGCCCACGGAAGTTTCATCAGGCGAAAAGATCCGGCTTCGACGAGGTAGTCGGGTGCGACGAAGGAGACGCCGACACCGAACCTGGCGTCAAGCGAATCCAGATTCTCGAAGCCGAACCCGTTGATCCTGACATTCCTGAAATCGGAGCTCAGAGCTTCACGAATCCTCCGTTCGTTCTCGCTCCTTGACTTATCGCGGAAATCGTATCGCACCTGCGCTCCAACGGCTGCATGATACGTGTCGCGCTTGTCGACGGTCGCGTCCCCGCCCGAAGAATAGTCGATCCGAAGCACCGACTCGATGTGATTGGAAGAGAACATGCTTCGTTTCAGCGTGTCGATATCATTTGTTTCCGGATTCACGTGGAGCACCAAGGCATCCATGTCCGACGCAGGAATCCCTCCGAGCGGAAGATTCCTCATGGTGCAATCGATGTAGCGGTAGCCGACGAGCGACTTCACACGGACGATCACGTGATCGAAGTCCCGCGACGGCAAGGGTTTCCTCATGGTCTCGGAATTCGTTCGCACCAAGCAATACTCGGCAGTCATGCCCGAAGCCGAAAGCAGGGCGATTGCGAGCGTGGAGACATCCTTGCAATCGCCTATCCTGGTTCGCAACACGTCCGATGCCCGCTGGGGCGTGCATCCCGACTGACGGAACGGTACGAAGCTGTAGCGGATACTGTCGGTGATGAATCCATAGACGCGCCGTATCTTTTCATCATCGCTCAGGTCCGCCCGGCTCGGCATGAGTTGCGCCGCTTTCTCCCGTATGTCGTCGGTCACCTTGGCTCTATTGTTCGTCACATCCAGGTACCACCGGGCTATCTCGTTCCACGAGCGGATGCTCGACAGCTCCACGTACTCGCACACGGAGAGCGGGTTCGGGGACATCGCTTCGTACCGAAGGGCGGGGCGATTCTCCGCATTCCATTCGAACACCGTACCCTCTTCTCCCACTCGGGATTCCGATCTCACGTCAACGCCGTGGACGAGGGACCGCACGCTGTAATCCTTCGGCACGAGCACGCTCAATCGTAGGCGTCCTGCGGGCTGTCGATACCGCATCATGGTACGTGCAGAGAAATCCTTCGAGAACCTATCCTCGTCCGTGTATTGACGTCGCCAGCGCACGTGGATATAATCGCCCTCGTGCAATGTCGTGAACACAAGCTGACCGTCGTCTTCGTCGGCTCGCACCTCGGACATGTCCTGACGTATCGTCACCGCCTTTTCTATCGTCACCTGCGGTCCCAGGTTCAACTCCTTCCAGTCATCGATGCCCTCCGGTTTCAGAATACGCACCAAGGTCTCACCCCTGAAGTCCACTGGACCCTCGGGGTACACCACGTACCTGTCGTCCTGTAGGACGATGTAACTGTCATCCTCGGGAAACTGCGCGGCACTTGGTGCATGGGCGATCAGCGAATCGATGGCGTTCACGGCGAATACCGACATCGGGTCCCTCCGCTTCTCCAGGTCCCGTATCTTCTCGCGAAGAGGCTGATTCTCCGGATCGATAAGCAGCGCCTTCCTGTATAGCTTCGTTGCCTCGAGCGTGGACTGCCCTTTCCGGCGTATGTCGCCGAGTCGTTCATAGTACCCCGAATAGCCGGGGCATGCCTCAATACAAATCAGCAGCAACCTCTCGGCCTCGTCATTCTCCCCCAGGTCTTCGCACACCTTCGCTATGGAGAATAGGATCTCGGGATCATCGTTCGTGATCCCGGCCACCATGTCCACATACTTCCTCCACGACCGTGTATCACCCTTGAACGCATGGACGTTTGCCAGGTTCATGTACGCTCTGGGCGAAGCCCACGCCTTGGTAAGGGCGAGCCAGATCTTCGCAGCTTTGTCAAGGTCGCGCAGTACCGACACGGCCACGGCGGAAGCCAGCTCGGCGAACCGATAGTTACCCGGAAAGCGCTCATTAGCCGCAGTGATGGCATCGATGTACTCTGTGCGTAACTCCTGGAGCTGATACAGTTCAATGCGCACATCCCAAACCTCCTCCGCATCGGGTTCGGTTTCCGCGTACACCTTCAGGAGTCTCTCCGCTTCCTCGAAGTTCTTGTTCCGCAATGCGTCGTAGTAGCGGAACATGATCGCCCGCAAATCACTCGAATCGATCTTCGCGATCCTCGCTATGAGTTCGGTCTGTCGGTCGCTTCTGTTGGAAGCGATGAAACGGTCGGTGAGCTTGTTGAGGAACAGGGTGGAGCGCGGCGTCGACTTCAAGGCCGCACTGATGACGGACTCCGCCCTATCGGGAGCCCCGCGTCGCTCGAGGACGGTGCTCAGCAAGAGAATGTTCTCCGGGTATTCGGGGTGAAGCTCCGCCTGGCGCGCGAACACGCCCACGAAGACGTCATCGATACGTTGCGAGACCGCATCAGGACTCGGCACATACGCCTGCATGTCGGTAGAGGTCCTCAGCCCGGGCAGCTTCGTGCCATCCGTCAAACAAATGCGCATCATGAAGTCGCATCTATCCAGCTCATCGACACACAGCTTCATGAGCACCTTGTTCCAACCGCTCCGAAGGCGCGTCGTGCATATGTACGTATCCGCTCCGTTGTTCGACTCCTCCTCGCACTCCAGCACCTGCGCATCGTTGAGGAACGCCTTGAACGCACCAGAGGTTCCCACACGCAATGATACGTCCTGATTCTTGGGAGAATACACGGCGCAATACATGTAATAGACTCCGCGACGGTTAGGAAAGTGTCGGGTCACGTCGAACCAGTTGTCGGGTCGGAAATGCTTGGGAACGAACCATGTGACCGAAGTGCCGGAGCGTCCGGTGTACCTGGCGCTGAGGTCCACCGACTTCTCCGGACCATAGGTCTTGTGATAGCCGCTGTTCGAGAGATTCTCGAACGGACCTATCGCCGCCCAGTCCGTGATACTGTTCACCGCTGCGAAATGCCTGGCCGCCTCGTCCGGCTGATTCGTCATCCGGCAGGCCCATCCAAGCTTCTGATGGATGTTCGCGTGCACGACACCCGTGCTGTCTGACTCCTTCAAGCACTGAATCAGGAATTCCCGTGGCGCGGGCCGCAGTATCGACTCCCGGCCCATGAACATCGGCGAGTTCATCATGGCATATAAGAACGCGAGACGATGCGGTGACACCTCATAAGCCTTTCGGAAACTCCGGAACGCTTCATCATGTCTTCCTTGGCGCATACGTATGAACATCAGTAGTACATGCGCCCGCCCGTTACGCTCGTCGGTATTCACGATCCGTTCCAGCATCTGCTCCGCTTCCGCGTTCCTTCCGTCAGCCAACGCTTCGTTGACCGCCTCCAGTCCGCGAAGCATCCCTTGCGCCCGTACGCATGCGGGCATCGTGCTGCCAATTAACCCGACTAATATCACCACCACCTGCACGAACCGCTTTGCTCCTATCGTGTTCATGATTTTCCAATGGATTATTCAGATAATGTTTCGCCTCGTGCAAGTATACGTCGCGTCAGAACCATATCATCCCGTAGAGAGGGCGGCGAAACGTGGTTTCACGAATTAAAAAAAAAAACGGCGCATCTCCAGATGCGCCGTCGTTGTAAAAGGCGAATGTTCCGCAGAAAGTCCCTACGGATAATCGTGTCTTACTGACCCTGACCCAGCGAGAAGGCCTTCTTGCCGTCGAAGCTGTACAGGTTTTCGGACTTGATCACATCAAAGCCCGCGTCCATCACCGCAGCCATGATCTCGATGGGTGTGCGCACAGAAAGCGCCGCACCTTCGGCAGCCATGAAGCGGCAACGCCAATGGTCGGTGCAGAAGGTCTCTTCGAATCCGTCCGGCCATACCTTGATGCCACGGTTCGTGATCATGGAGAGTGTGGCGCCATCGATGCTGATCGGCTTGAGACGCTCTGCGATCGCGTTCGGATCACGGTCGTTATGATGCAGGAACACATCCACGCCCAGAAGCTTCTTTTCCGCAGGCGGGCGCGGCGTCCAGGTGTTCGTCGTGGGGATGGTTCCCGTAGCGCGGGCGGCGGGCTTCAATACCGACGGCTTCCTACCCAGATTGTCGATCACCGCTTGCGCGAATTCCTTCGTACCCACCTTCTTGGCGCTCTTGCCTTCCGTGTAGATATCCGCCGTGTGCACACCTTGTTCGATGGTGTACAACCACGCGTTCAGGATGTTCTCCGCCACATCGTGCTGACCCAGGTGATGGAGCATCATGAGCGCGCCATGGAGCAGTCCTGAGGGATTGGCGATGTCCTGACCCGCGATGAGCGGCGCGGATCCGTGAATGGCTTCGAACATCGAACAGGTCGGTCCCACATTCGACGATCCCGCCAAGCCCACCGAACCGGCGATCTGCGCAACGACGTCGGAAAGGATGTCGCCATACAGGTTGGGCAATACCACCACATCGAACTGCTCAGGGGTATCGGCAAGGCGCGCCGCCCCGATGTCCACGATGAAGTGGTCGTTCTTGATCTCCGGATACTCCGCAGCGATTTCATCGAAGACACGGTGGAACAATCCGTCCGACTGCTTCATGATGTTGTCCTTCGTGCAGCATGTCACTTTCTTGCGACCGTTGTGCTTGGCGTATTCGAAGGCGTACCGCACGATCTTCTCGCAGCCCGGACGCGAAATGATCTTCAGGCATTGGACCACTTCGTCCGTCTGCTGGTGCTCGATACCCGCATACAGGTCCTCCTCGTTCTCCCGGATGATCACCACGTCCATGTTCGGATGTTTGGTGGTCACATACGGATGATAGCTCACGCACGGACGGACGTTGGCGTACAGACCAAGGAACTTGCGAATGCTCACGTTCAAGCTCTTGTACCCCCCGCCCTGCGGGGTCGTGATCGGCGCCTTCAGGAACACGCTGTTCCTGCGGATGATGTCCCACGACTCTTTCGCGATACCGGACGTGTTGCCGGACAGATACACCTTCTCGCCCACTTCGATGGTATCCACGTGAATGTCCGCCCCCGCTGCCTCCAGGATGCGCAAGGTCGCGTCCATGATCTCCGGTCCGATGCCGTCGCCATACGCTACTGTGATACGTGCCATGATGTCGTTCTCGTTTGGTGAAACAATACCTGCGAAGTTGCGGATTCCTTTTCATTTACTTCTATTTAGGTTTTCCATAGTCATCATAAGGAAACCTTATGTATGTTCCGTGTATCGACCCATTGATAGCGTACCGAGCATCACCCATGAACTACACCCTGCACCAACTGCGGATCTTTCACACCATCTCCCGCACGAAGAGCATCACGAAGGCGGCGGAGGAGCTGCACCTGTCGCAACCCGCCGTGTCCATCCAGCTGCGGCAGTTCCAGGAGCAGTTCGACGTGCCGCTGGTGGAGATCGTGGGAAGGAAACTGTATGTGACGGATTTCGGACAGGAGATAGCGCGCGCCGCCGAGCGCATCCTGGACGAGGTCGACGCCATCGACTTTCGGACGCAATCGTACAAGGGACGTCTGAGCGGCCGTCTCCGCTTCTCCATCGTGTCCACCGCCCAGTACTTCGTCCCTACCCTGCTTTCGGAGTTCTACCGGGCACACGAGGGTATCGAATGGCAAATGGACGTGACGAACAAGGCGCGCGTCGTGGAGAGCTTGGAACGGAACGAGGTGGACTTCGCCATCATGTCCATCCTCCCCGAGTCGCTGAACGTGAACACCCTCGAGATCATGGACAACAAACTGTTCGTCGTGTCGAACACTCCCGTGGCCTCGAAGCGCAAGCATGTGGAGCGCGGCATCCTTCAAGACATGCCGCTCATCTATCGCGAACAGGGTTCGGGCACGCGCACCCTTCTCGAGCGCTTCGCCCGCGAGCATGGTCTGCCCACACGCAAGAAGCTCGAACTGAGTTCCTACGAGGCGGTGAAGCAGGCCGTCCTGGCGGGATTGGGAGCGTCCATCATCCCGCTTATCGGCATCCGACATGAGCTGGAGGCCCGCAAACTTCATATCATCAACATCAAGGGCTTCCCCATCACCTCCACATGGCGCCTCGTATGGCTTGCATCCAAACGCCTCTCGCCTTCCGCGGAATCCTTCCTTGCCACCATCACGAAGGACAGACGTCGCCTGGTGCGCGAGCACTTCTCGTGGATGAAAAAGTACGAGTAGAGGAAGAGCGGTCGTAATTTGCCCGTGTGTGCGCGTACTTCATCAGTCATCCGGAGTCACCATGGCATCAGAATTCGATCCATCTTCGCAGTACAACGACGATCGGCAGGACCGTTCGCGCACATTCCTTGCGACCGAGGACTACGACAATATCTGGCTGCGCATCAAAGAGAAAGGCATCCGCTGGGTGCTCACATGGGTCACGTTCATCGTCACCCTCATCACCGTCATCATCGCCACCATCACCTTCCTGGGTTTCAACAACTACGTCCAGGAGAAGGCGCTGAGCCTGACACGCGTGTATGTATCCAGTTCGGAGTTCAAGAAAGAAGCCAGCGACTCCCTCAGTTCCTTCCTCATCCTCAATCGCGAAATCATTGCGGACCTTCAGGCCAAACTCCGGATGCTCAAGGACAGCGTGCGTCTGGTCAGCAACCTGCGCGTCGCTCCCTATGGTTTTTCCGGCAACAGCGCCAGCTTCGTGGATTCTCTCGGCACACAGTTCCGCATTGAATACGGCAACGCCTCCACCGACGACCCCGTGGACTTCCGTCAGGAGTTCCTCGATCCACCGCTCGTCTACATGACCGCCACTACGCAGCTCACGCAGATCGTGGGCAGGCAGACAGAAAAACAGATAGCGAAGACCTCGAACCACTATCCGCTCGTGCTCGACTCCGTCTCGCGCTCAGGTTTCGTCGTGAAGATGGATCCGCGCTACACGCCATGGGGATTCAGCGGCTCGCAGAATTTCAATTGGATCGCCATCGGGCATTAGGGATTCGCACGCAGTGAACGCCGTGGTGCGTCATACGGTGTCGCAGCGGAACACATCCACGACGGTATCGCCGTAGGTCTTCGTCGCCACCTGCACCCAACCCGCCGGAGCGATCACCACTTCGAAACGGTCGTGCTCCGCAATGCACAGTCCGCCGGACCGCAACAGGCCTCGTGTTGCAAGCAGCTCCACCAGTGAATTCTCCGTATGCATCGCATACGGCGGATCGATGAAGATGACATCGAATGCTTCGGTGTGCGCGGACGCGAAGGCGATAGCGTCACCAAGCACCACGGTGGCACGTCCGTCCAGACCCGTCGCTTGCAGATTCTCCTCGATGCCCTTCGCCACCTTGCGCTGCTTCTCCACGAACGTGCAATGTTCAGCACCACGACTGAGCGCCTCGATACCAAGCGCGCCCGTTCCTGCGAACACGTCGCAGACACGCGCGCCGCTCCACTTCACCCTATGCTCCAGCATGTTGAAGATGCTCTCCCGGGTGGCGTCGAGGGTAGGGCGGACGCCCTCGTGGACTTTGGCGGGGAGGACGCGACCGCGGTGGGTACCGGCGATGATGCGCATGGCTTACCCCCACTCCTTCGCACGCGCGATCAGCTCCTCGGCTTCGGAACGTGTGGGCGCTTCTGCGATGATGCGTACCAGCGGCTCGGTATTCGACGCACGGAGCTGCACCCACTTGTCGCTCCAATCCACCCGCACGCCGTCTTCATAGGATATCCGTACGTGTGATGCTTCCTGTTCGCTCAGGTTCACGTTGAATCCGGACGGACGCTCCGGAACCGTGAACTTCGTCTTGATCATGCAGTAGGGCTCGCTGGTGGTGAGCTCGGCCCATTCCTCCGGCGGACATTGCGCCATGAGCCAGACCACGAGTGCGCAACCCACGAGCGAGTCACGACCGTAATGACATGCGGGAACGATGACGCCACCGCTGCCTTCACCGCCCACACAGGCATGATGCTTCTGCATGGCACGCACCACATTGATCTCCCCCACAGCAGCCATCTCGCATCGTCCGCCATGCCGCACTGCCGCGTCCGCTGCCATGCGGGAGGTAGACATGTTGACGACGGCAACCGGTGTCGCGTCGCCCGTGAACGCCGACGCGGTACGCATCACCGCCTCGATGGCGAGCATCACTGTGCGTTCTTCACCGATGGCCTCACCGCGATGATCGATGATGACCAGACGGTCGGCATCCGGATCCACCGCGAAACCGGCATGCGCACCGTGCTGTACCACCGCCGCACGAAGCGCACCGAGATTCTCCGTGAGCGGTTCGGGTGTATGCGGAAACACGCCCGAGCCGTCGCAATACAGTTCCACGACCTCCACGCCCATGGCACGAAGCAACTCGGGAACGGCACGCGAGCCCGAACAATTCACCGCATCCACGACGACGCGCAACGCTCGCTCGCGGATGGTTCGGAGTGCCGCAGGAGTGAATAAGGGCAAGGACAGCACGGCATCGATATGACGGGCAACGGCATCGCTGACGTATTCCAGGGAACCCGCTTGCTGATCGACCGAACACGCTACCGCATTCGCAGGTGCGGGCGCGTCGAGCACCGACCACAAGCGCTCATTGGCTGCGGCGTCCAGAAAGGTGCCGTCTCCATCCAGGAACTTCAGGCCGTTCCACGGAGCGGGATTGTGCGAAGCCGTGATGATGATGCCGCCCGCTGCATCGCTCTTTTCCGTGAGCAGCTGGACTGTGGGCGTGGGCACGACGCCTGCGCAGCGCACGGTGCGTCCGCAAGCCGCCAAAGCGCCGAGCACCACCGACTCCATCCATGCTCCGGACGGACGTCCGTCCCGACCCACGACGATGCACCCCTCGGGCATCACGGCGGCATACGCCATGGTGTAGGCGGCAACGATATCGGGCGTGCACGCATCGCCAAGAGTGGCGCGAACGCCGGAGATGGAGCGGATAAGTGGCATGGCGGTGTTACTGGTGATGGTCCTGACGGTTCTTCAACACATCACGGTTCTTCAAGCGTTGCTCGCGACGGTACAACGCGTCTTCGAAACGACGTTTCTCCGCCTCGGTCTGTGGAACAAGCTGCGGTACCGGCAAGGGCTTGCCGTATTGATCGATGGCGACGAACGTGAGATAGGCGGAGGCCGTGTGGGCCGAGGTCCCGTTCAATGGGTCCTCACGGTGCACACGCACGCCCACTTCCATGGATGTGGTGAAGGCGCGATTGATACTTGCATACAGCTTCACCACATGGCTGAGCTTGATGGGCTCGAAGAAGTTGATCTCGTCCACCGACGCCGTCACGCACACGCGACCGCTGTGTTTCATGGCAGCAAGCGCCGCCGCGATATCCACCCAGTGCATGAGGCGTCCGCCCAACAGGTTGCCCAGATAGTTGGTGTCGTTGGGAAGAACCATTTCCGTCATCTCGATGATACTGTCCGAAGGATGCTTAGTGATCATGATGGGTGCGGGACTGGTGAAACAAAATCCTGTGAACGACGCGACGCGGAGACTCCGACGGCGGTGCCCTAGGCCACGGTCTACGTAGTGACTGCAAAACTACCGGTTTATTGCCTTACCGTGCCGGGGGGCGGGGAACCATGGGGTGACCTGACTCAGCCTGCTGTCGCCGACTCCACGATCTGCTCGGCGTGACGTCGTTCGTGACAGGCGGCGAACCACAACCAGCCGTACAGGCTCAGGTCGCCACGCAACGGGTGAGCGAAGACCATCGACCGCATCTGCAGGTCGCTGCGGGCGCGGGCCGCGTTGAAGAGCGCCTCGCGACTGCGTTGAAGATTGGCGAGAATCACCTCGAAGTCAGGGTGCTCCACGGGCTGAAGTCGCTCCGCAGCCATCACGCGCCGGGTCCGGTCGGCAAGAGCACCGGTGGTTATGTGGCGCTCCTCCGTCAACCGGTCGTCGCTCATGGGTTCGCAGGGTGTGGCGATACGGTCGGCTCGCAGGAGGATGCCCGCTATGGACTTCTCCGTGATGCAGCAGTGTTCGAGCACGTCTGCGGCGGACCAACGTCCCGCCGCCGGCACGGATTCCTTATGACGCATCGCGCAGGACAGCAGGTGGTCGCGCGCGCGGTCGGCTTCGGCGATGTATTCCTCGAGAATGGGCATGGTCATGTGCAGCAGCTCCTCTCCTGTCGTAGTTTTGCGAGTGGTATCATAAAGATATACTTCACCGGACTTCCGAACCAATCATTGTTCACACCGCCATGTCACAGAAGAACATCACCATCGTCGGCGCAGGACTTGTCGGATCGCTCCTTTCCATTTACCTGGCCAAGCGCGGTCATACCGTGCATGTCTTCGAGCGCCGTCCGGACATGCGCTCGGCGCATATACCGGCAGGACGTTCCATCAACCTTGCCATGAGCGAGCGCGGCTGGCGCGGACTCGAGCGCGCGGGCATCATCGAAGAGATCCGCAAGATCGCCATCCCCATGACAGGCCGCATGATGCACGACGTGCAGGGCAATCTTACCTATCAGCCCTATGGCGACGGCGACCAAGCCATCAACTCGGTGTCCCGCCGCGATCTGAACATCACGCTCATGAATTGTGCGGAGAGATTCCCCGATGTCCATTTTCACTTCGACGAACGCGCGCTGGACATAGCCTTGGACAAACCCGCCGTCGAATTCGTCCACAACGTGAGCGGTGTCCATACCACGGTGGAATCGGACGTGGTCATCGGCTCCGATGGCGCATTCAGCGCCATACGCGAGAAGATCATGAAGGCCACGCGGTGCAATTACTCGCAGGACTACCTGGAGCACGGATACAAGGAACTCAGCATTCCTCCCGGTCCCAACGGGAGCTTTCAAATGGAAAAGAACGCCCTGCATATCTGGGCGCGCAAGAGCTTCATGCTTATCGCCCTGCCCAATACCGACGGAACCTTCACCTGCACGCTGTTCTATCCCTATCACGGTCAGGACTCCTTCGAGAACATCAAGACCGAGCAGGACGTGGTGGATCTGTTCACGCGCGAATTCCCCGACGCCCTGGCGCTCATGCCCACACTCGTGCACGACTTCTTCGCGAACCCCACGGGCTCGCTTGCCACCATGCGTACCTTCCCCTGGGTGTGGCAGGACAAGGTGGCGCTCATCGGCGATGCCGCGCACGCCATCGTGCCGTTCTACGGACAAGGCATGAACTGCGGTTTCGAGGATTGTGTCACCTTCGCCGAGAGCATCGATGCGCATCCCGATGATTGGACCAAGGCCTTCGACGCCTATCAGCGCGACCGCAAGCCCAATGCCGATGCCATCGCTCAGCTGGCCATCAACAACTTCACGGAAATGCGCGACAAGGTGGCCGATGCACGATTCCTTCTTCGCAAGAAGATCGAATCCATGATGCACAAGGAGTTTCCCGATCGCTATGTCCCCCAGTACACGCTCGTCAGTTTCAGTCCCGACGTCTCCTACGCCGAAGCGTATGAACGCGGCTTCGTGAACGATGCCTTGCTGGAACGCATCATGGACAGACCGGACATCGAGAGCACCTGGAACACGCCGGAAGTGAAATCCTTGATCGCCGACCTTCTTCAGGCGCAGTAAGCACGAAGGCTTTTCTACCACGACCGCAGGATCATCCCATGTTGACGCTTCTCCACGATTCCACCATCGCCCGTCTTGTGCAGATCGCCCTGCAGGAAGACGTCGGCAACGGCGACCTCACGACGGAACTCACGATACCGCCGGACGCCAAGGCGCGTGCCGTGTTGCTGTGCAAGAGCGACGGCGTGGTATGCGGCTTGCCCGTGGCCGAGCATGTGTTCCGGACTTTGCACGACGACATGGAGTTCACCGCCCGCCATGTTGAAGGCACCGTGGTTTCTCGCGGCACCGTCATAGCAGACGTCATCGGTAACGCCCAAGCCGTCCTGTCCGGCGAGCGCACGGCATTGAATTTCATCCAGCGCATGTGCGGTGTGGCCACCATGGCGCACGCCTTCGCCTCCGCCATCGCCCACACGCACGCGCGCATCCTGGATACGCGCAAGACCGTTCCCGGGTGGCGCCTGCTCGACAAATACGCGGCGCAGTGCGGCGGCGCGGTGAATCACCGCATGGGGTTGTTCGACATGATAATGATCAAGGACAATCACATCGCAGCGGCCGGAGGAATAGTCAAAGCGCTTGATGCGGTGCGCAGCGAGTACGAAGAGGACAAGGTGCGCATCGAGATCGAGTGCGATACGCTGAAGGATGTGGTGGAGGCGTTGTCGCATGGAGGGTTTCACCGCATCATGTTCGACAACTTCCCCGTGGATCACTTGCGCAAAGGCGTGGAGCTGGTGGCCGGCACGAAGGAAACGGAAGCGTCCGGTGGTATCACGCTGCAGACAGTGAAGGATATCGCGGAGACCGGCGTGGATTTCATTTCCACCGGTGCCATCACCCACAGCGCACCGGCGCTGGATATCTCCATGGACATCATGATCGGCGCGTAAGCTCGCGTTCCAGATAGGTGCGTAGCGCCTCCTGCGTTGCGGCATCGATGAGTCGCTCCCTCGCCGCGTAGTCCGTCGTCACCAATCCCATGAGCACATACGAGCGTAGCAGTCCGGTCTCGCCCGCGCTGCGCATGGCTTCGCAATGCTTCCGCACGGTCTCCACATCGCCACGGGCTATGGGTCCGGTCAGCGGCGGCGCAGCATCCCGCGCAATCGACATCAAGGAATTCTCCAATGCCGTGCGCATGATGGGCTGAAGGAAGTCCATGGGCGGGATATCCGCGGCGTGGGCCGCTTGCCTGGCCACGCCGCTCACCGCGGTGAGATAGTTCGACGCGACGACGGCCACGCTGTGATAGATCTCCTTGCGTTCTCGCGCTTCACTCGTCAGCATCACCGGTGTACCGCCCGCACAGCGCACCAGGGCTGCCACACGCTGCATGGCGGCAGGGTCGTCCTGCGGATGACACTCTATGCCCCATGCCACGCCTTGAACCAGGCGCTCGCTGACATACGGGAACGTCTGAAA
The DNA here is from genome assembly GCA_040398805.1 of Kapaibacterium sp. (SeqCode). Lineage (GTDB taxonomy): Bacteria > Bacteroidota > Ignavibacteria > Kapaibacteriales > NICIL-2 > JBBATK01. The sequence goes on from JBBATK010000002.1 coordinate 164,176, forward strand.
CGGATGAGCGGCGGCGCAGATGACACGTCGGTCGCAAGCGGGCAAGGCATCATCGAGCGCATCGGCAATCACCTCCGCATGCAACGCACCGGCACAGTGAGACATCACGACGTCGTGTGACTCCACGGCGGTTTCGGACCACACGTCGGCACGGAAGCACTCCTTGGCGGCACGAGCGATCGCCGCATCCGGCGTACTGATGATGATCCAGTCCGGAAGGGTTTCGATATCCGCCCCGTTCTCGTACACGGGTATCGACGGAAACGCCATCGAACACTCCGCACGTCGCTTCGGCGATCGCGCCACGATCCATGCCAGATGTCCGCGCGCATGGAGGGCCAAGGCCACGCTCATGCCCACATTGCCGGCCCCGATGACACCTGCGCGCATTGCGGGCATGGTGCCTGCATGGTCTGCAAAGGACATCGGCAAGGGGCGCTGTAACTCGTGTGACGACATGGTATGGGGATGCTCGAAAAACGTTCGCTTCAGGTCAAGACGAGACGGGTTGAGATATGCGTGGTGAAATGCGTTCGGATGAACATCGGCATGCACGGTGCGATGCCGATCACCCTGCGCTTACGGGCTCCAGATCGAAACCGTCCTTACGGTCCTTCATCAGCCAACCTGCTGCGGTGATGTCGGCGCGCAGTGCATCAGCGCGGACGAAATCACGCTCCTGCTTCGCTTCCCACCGTTCCTGCGCTAAATGCAGGACGTTGTCGGGAATGGCATGCGCCTGGGCGACGGGGCGTTCCGTGATATCCCATACGGCGAAGACATCGTTGATGTCCCGGAAGAACTGCAGCACCGCCTCCCGCGACGGCCCATCCAGCTGCGATGCCGGCGCAGCGGCCATGGCCGCAAGCCCCGTAAACAACGCCGCCAGCGCACGCGGTGTATGAAGATTATCCGCCAACGCGCCCATGACGGCGGCGCGGACGGGAGCGACGTCGTAGGTCGCGGTGCCCGAGGCCGACCATACATCATGGATCACCTCTTGCACCCGTGCCCGCGCCTTGGCCGCGGCGGCGAGTCCGTCGAAGGTGAAATTCAGCACGGAGCTGTAGTGACCGGACATCAGTGCGTAGCGGATGTCGCGGGCGTCGTAGCCGCGTGCGAGAAGGTCACGGAGGGTGAAGTAATTGCCGAGTGATTTGGACATCTTCTTGCCTTCCACTTCCAGGAATTCGTTGTGGCACCACATGCGTGCGGGGTCCACACCATAGCCCGCTTCGCTTTGTGCGATCTCGTCCTCGTGATGCGGGAAGCGCAGGTCCACACCGCCCGTATGGATATCGAAGGGCAGCCCCAGAAGTTCTTTCCCCATGGCGGAGCACTCGATGTGCCAACCGGGACGACCCGGCAGATTCGTCTCGACGCCATCGACGGTGACGGTGAAATCCCATGCGGGCTCACCGTCTTTCTTGGCCTTCCACAGGACGAAGTCGCTGACGCTGTCGCGTTCGTATTCATCGGCATCGATGCGGACGCCATCGCGGAAGTTCTCCGTATCCACGGCGAACAGGCGACCGTACGCGGCATGGGAACGCCATGCGCGGAGGTCGAAGTACACGCTCCCGTCGGCCACATAGGCCACACCGCGGTGAAGGATGCGGCGGATGAGTTCCTGCATCTGCGGAATGAATTCCGTTGCGCGGGGCATGGCCAGCATCTGTGCGGGGTCGATGCCGAGCACGGAGATGTCTTCGATGAAGGTGGCGGAGTAGAACGACGTGAAGGCGCGAAGGTTCGCGATGGGATCGCTTGTCTGCCCGCCCATTTCCGGACGCCATTGCTCGCTTCCGGGAGCGCTGTCGCGAATGGTCTTGTCATCGATGTCCGTGATGTTCATCACCCATTGCACGTCGTATCCGCCCACCACGCGACACACCCGTTGGAGAAGGTCTGCAGAGAGGAAGGAGCGCATGTTCCCGATGTGTGCATGGTTGTACACGGTGGGTCCGCAAGAGTAGATGCGCACGAGTCCGTCGCGCAGAGGAACCAGGTCCTCCACGCTTTTCGAAAGCGTGTTGAAGAGTCGGATGGTCATGATGATCGTAGACGTGTGCCTGCGAAAATACCGATTTGCCGCAGCATGAAGGCGCAGCACGCAGCTATGCGATATCACAGGGCTGCAGGCAATCGTCCTTTCCGTGCGGAATCACTCCTCGCTCGGAGCCAGTCGCACATCGATGAGTCGCTTCTCCAATTGCACGCGTGCTATCTGCACCTGCACGCGTTTGCCGAAGCTGTACACTTCCTTGGTGCGACGTCCGATGAGACGGAAGTTCTGTTCGTCGTGGGTATAGTAATCGCCCTTCAGGTCGCGGATGTGCAGGAGGCCTTCGGCATAGATATCGTCCATAAGGACGAACACGCCGAAGCTCGTGACGCCGGTGATGACGCCGCTCATCACATCGCCCACGTGTTTCTGGGCCATGAGCACTTGTGCGAGTTTCGAGGAGGCACGCTCGGCGTCCACGGCGAAGCGTTCCTGAACGGAGCAATGGTCCGAGATATCCTCGACGGACTCACCCAATGCTCGCAGTCGGGCGTCCGACGGCTTGGCAAGCGCATACTCCTTGAGCAGACGGTGCACGATGACATCGGGGTAGCGGCGTATGGGCGAGGTGAAGTGGGTGTAGTTCTCGAAGCCCAGACCGTAGTGACCCACATTCTGTCCCGAATAGCGGGCCTTCGCCATGGAGCGCAGCAGCACCTGATTGATGACGCTCGCTTCTGGTCGCTCGCGCAGGTTCTCCAGCAGTGCATTGATGTCCTTGGATGTGGCCTTCTTCGTGGGAAGCTTCGCTCCCAGAGTACGGACATACGAGAACGCCGCTTGCAGCTTCTCCACATCGGGATCGTCGTGAATGCGATACATGAAGGGCACGGTACGTTTCTGCTTCCACGCTTTGGATACGTTGACGATGTGTTCGGTCACCGTGCGGTTCGCGGCGAGCATGCATTCCTCCACAAGGCCTGTGGCATCGGAGCGACGTTTGACGGTGGCACGAACGGGAAGCTTGTTCTCGTCCAGCACCCACCGCACTTCGCTGGTCTCGAAATCGATGCCGCCCTGTTGAAAGCGATGATGGCGCAGCGTCGTGGCCAACTCATGCAAGGACAGGAGGAAGTCGCGATGCGGATCGTCGGCACCGTCGATCACCCGCTGCACCTCGTCGTAGGTGTAGCGGCGTTTGGAGTGGATGATGGTCTCGTTGATCCGATAGTTCACGAGCTTTCCATGGGGTGTGAACTCCATGAACACGCTGAAGGTGAGACGGTCCTGATGCGGTACCAGCGAGCAAACGTTGTTGGAAAGGATCTCCGGAAGCATAGGCACCACGCGGTCCACAAGGTAATAGCTGTTGGCGCGGTTCAGTGCTTCCTTATCCAGTATCGACCCTTCTTCCACATAGGTGCTCACATCCGCGATGTGCACGCCGAGCTCGGCGTTCCCGTTGTCGAGCAGGGTGTAGGACAATGCGTCGTCGAAGTCCTTGGCGTCATCGGGATCGATGGTGATGACGAACTCGTCGCGGATGTCGACGCGCTTGTCGAGGTTCCGCACGGCATTGGCGGACGCATGGGCGGCCTCCTCCACGGCACGCGGGAAGGCCACGGGAAGACGGAACTCCTTGACGATGGCATCGAACTCCACCCGCACCACGCCGGCGCGACCGAGCACTTCGATGATCTCCGCTTCGGGATTCTTGTGCGGATTATCCCATTTGAAAAAGCGCGCGAGGACCTTATCACCCACCTTGGCGTCGTGCGATTTGCGCGACGACACGAGGAAGTCGTGACGATAGAAGTCTTCGTCGGGCACGAAGAACAGGAAATCCCCATCGGCCGACAGCGTACCCGCGATAGGGGCGGCGCTTCGCTCGAGGATATGGACCACTTCGCCGCGAGGTTTCTTGTTCGGGCGCAGGGCAAGGAGCTGCACTTCCACGGTGTCGCCGGGAAGAGCGGTTCCCATGTCGTGCTGTTTGATGTGAATGCGGGGGAACTCCTTGTCGGAGGTTTCCACGACACCGCTGGTGGGATGCTCGCAGACGAGAACGCCCACGAACGAGGTTTTATCGGCCTTCGAGGCCAAGGTGTACCGACGTCGGGTCGTGCGGCGAAGCACGCCCTCGGCGATAAGTCCGTCGAGCACGCTGCGGAGGTCGTCATGTCGCGGTGATTCCGCGGAGATGCCCACAGCCAGACCGATTTCGTTGATCTTCAACGGAACGGTGGAGCGTTTGACGGTGTCAAGGACAAGGTCGCGCACGTCGCGCGAGGTGCCGGGCTTTGAGCCCGAAGCAGAAGATTTCATAGATGTGAAAGGTAGTGAGAGGCGTCGGTGCGCAGCGGAGCGAGATCAGGCAAAGACGACGACGTTGTTTGTTTTGGCGGATGCGAGCTCCATGGCACGTCCGGCGTTGGTCAGGAGTGACTCCGCATTGTCGCCTGCGATCGCTTTGGCGATGCCGATGCTGACGGTGACGGTGTAGCGTTTCTTATTGATTTCCTTGACGCTGATAGCTACTTCTTTTCGCAGGCGCTCGGCCCATAATTGTACTTCGGTGTCGCGTGTGCCATTGACAGCGAGGGCGATGATATTCTCATCCACCCTACCAACGACGTCGTAGCCGCGAACATATTTGCGGACCACGGAAAGAACATGCATGAACAGTTCCTCGCGGTCGTTGTGATTGAGACTGTTCTCGACGGCGCTGTACCGGTCGATATGCACGAGAACGGACACCAACGGCACATTCGTCTCGGAGGCGCGCACCAATTCCTCCTCCAGACGTTGGATGAACGCACCGCTGTTCAACAGCCCCGAGGCTTCATCCACCAAGGCGGATTTCTTCAGCATCTTCTGCACATGGATCTGCTCGAGCAGGATGCCTGTCTGCTCACCGATGGTTTCCAAGATGGCCACATCGCGACCGGACAGTTCCGCGGAATTGCCCTCGGCGAAAAGTGCGCCGTAGCAATGAGTGGTGGACTTCAGCGGTACGGCCACGAAGAAACCGTTATGCAACGGTCCTTCGTCTTCGTGGAAGCGCACCGCGCCGTGCGCCACGGCGGGCACGCAGTTCGTGACACCGCGGAATATGGTCGGCGAGATGAGGGAGCTCTCGGTATCCACCGGCTGACCCGACAACTGCTCCACGCCCGGCAACGACGACATGATGTTATGAATGGTCCATTGGTCCTGCTGACGGTCGAAGAGGACGACGCCGATGGTTTGCGATTCCACCACGGACGCGGAGGAATCCACGAGCGCCGACGCGATCTGCTGCATGGTGGTGCCGGGACGGTTCACCATGGAGCGGAATTGCGTGAGCGCTTCCAGAGCCCGCGAGCGTTGAAGCAGATCGTACTTGCCCGTATAGCTCTGGGTAAGACCGCTGATGAGCTTGGTGAAGTGTCCAAGAGAGCCGATGGTGATCTCATCATAGGCATCGTCCTGCGTGGAGTCTGCGCACAACACACCGATGACGGTGTGGTTGAGGAACACGGGCACGCCCACGAAGGATGTCGTTCCGGCGGGACCGTTGTAGTAGGGGATGAGGTCGGTCTGCGCCGAGGGCTTGATCTCCGTGAGGATCTCCGGACGTCCGCTCGTGGCGATCTGCGACACGATATCGAGTCCCAAAGGATATTTCCTCTTCGTGCGGAACAGCTCTTCCACATCGGTGATGCGCGTTTCCAGAACGAGCTCGTTCTGCTCCTTGTTCACCCAGAAGAAGGCGGCCGTCCGTGCGTTCATCATGGAGCGGATCACCATGAGCACGCGGGAGAGCAGATAATCGAATTCCTTCCTCGGCTCTTCCTCCTCGTCCGACGGATGTTCGGCATCGTCGATGAGGTTGGCCATGGCAAGCAGGAGTTGACGTTGTTTGGAGGACTCGGCGGCGGCAAGCGGACTCTTCCCTTGCGCAATGCCTGCGTCCGTGGGATAGGTGTTTGCATAGAGATCGTCCGTGCCTTGTGCGGGCAGCGGAATGGCATCGCCGTAAATCAGGTCGCTGAACCGCGGTGCAGGATCCGGCGGCGGTTCGCCCGGAACGAAGGGTATCTCCAGCGACGGATCTTCGAACAGGTCCGCTTGCACCACGCGATGCTTCAAACGTCCGCCGAACCCTTGAGCCGGCTTTTCGCTCTTCTCCGTGCCGACTATCGTCGAAGTCGCAGGTGCCGGCGGCACGGAAGCATCCTCCGTCGGCACGGTTACAGGAGCCACAGGTGCCGGTGCATCGGATGACGTCGGTGCATCGGATGTCTTCGGTGCATCGGATGACGTCGAGATAGCGGGCGCGTTGTCACGTGAGGGATTGTCGGCAAGAGGACGACGGGCCACGATGCGCATGCCGGAATCATCATCGCCGGCGAGCGACGCCGCTGCAGGTCGCGCTGGAGCCGCTGCAGGGGCCGGAGTGGCGTCCGTTGCCGGACGTCGTGCTTTGATGCGCATGCCGGAGATCTCGTCCTCGAAATCCGTCGGAGTCCCGCTATCCGCCGATGTCGTCTCGGCCTTGGCAACGGACGGACGGCTGCGTGCGGCATCGAGGTCCGAAGCAGCGGTGGAAGTGGCCTTGTAGGCGCTCTCCCTGCGTGTCACCACCGCGGGCTCGGCGGCATCGGAGGTATCATCGAACCGGATGCGTTTCGGTTCCTTGGGTTCTTCGGTATCGGCAGCGGTCGACGCCTCGGGCACATCGTCTCCACCGAAGTTCGATTCGAAGTCGTCGAACACATAGCGGGTTCCGCTTGCGTCCTTCTTCACTTTCATGGAGAGCTCGACGGACTGCGATGGAGCGGGCCTGCGGAGTTCCACCCGTTCTTTCAAGCGGGCGTTGATGGTCATGACAAGGATGACACCGGAAAGCAATGCTATGCACGCACCGATAAGCCGGACGGGCAGGTCGTCGAGGAAAACGAGAAAGAACAGACCCAGGACGATGACCACGATGTAGATGGTGTCCGATCTGTCGAGATATTTCCGAAGGTCAAATGTGGAGCTCATGAGCGTTTCGAGCTAACCGCTGAAAGCGACACGTCGCTGCGCCGCTGCTTGCGCATATCGGACGTGAGTTGTGCAAAGATACGATATGGAGGGGGCTCCGTCGTTGTCGGCGTCCTCGGCGGGTCAATCGACGACCACGATCCGCACACACGAGCCGACCCGGAGGAAATACGTTCCTGACTTTTCCGGCAGCCACGGCACAACGGTGAAATCCGGACGCAGAGACAGTCGCGCTGCGAAAACAACTCGTCCGAGCACATCCGCAACAATCACACTCTCCGTCCGCTCTTTTTCCGACGTGATCATGCGCATACCGGTTCCCGGATTCGGGAACACCGTAAAGGCGCATTCGTCCGCATGCGGCGCCGGCTCCCACCACACCGCGGTCGAGACAGTGTCGCGGAGAGTGAAGACCCGCTGCCTGGTCCACGGTCCGCTCCCCGCCGCATTCCGCGCGCGAACCCGCCAACGTACCGTATCCGTGTTGTTCGGTAGGCGTACCACGAGCACGGTATCGGTTGTGACCATGGTGCTGTCCGTACCTCCCACCGCCAGATGGATCTCGTATGCTGTGACCGCCGACTTCGCCGCGCTCCAATGCAAGCTCACATCAAAACCCGTCACGCGGGCACTGTCCGCCGGCGATACCGCCACGACCGCACCCGGAGCGACCAGATGCACGTACGCACCGACGTCGCTCCACTCTCCCCAGCCCGCCACCGTATGTGCGCGCACGCGCCATTGCACGCGCGACGTGGTTCCCGTGTGGACATAGGTTCGTATCGTGTCCGTGCAGAGGGAATCGTTCATGGTGATCGCATCTTCCTCCCGCACTTCCACATGATACCGATCTACGTACGTACCGGCACCATACCAGTGCAACCGCACCGAGTCGCGAGTCACCACGCTGTCCTTGCCCGGCGCGATCAACACCACCTGCGCCGGATACCCCACCCGAAGGAATGACCACGGCGCGCTCCACGTGTTCCAGCCCGACAGGTTACGCGCGCATACCGTCCACACATAGGATTCCTGCGCCACCGTGGTGAGGGTGAGGGTGGTATCGACCACCGTGGTGTCAAACACCGCACCGCTCCTCTGCGCCGTCACCCGCACGCGATAGGCATCCACCGCGGGCGATGACCGTCTCCATGTCAGAACGCATCGCTCGGAACCCAGTCTCTCGCCGTTCGCCGGCGACACATGCGTGACGCCATCGGGAAGGGGGACGGTGGTGCATACGACGGGTGGACTCCATTCACCCCATCCACGCGCATTGCGCGCGCGCACGCGGAGCTGCACGGTGCTTGCTCCTGGAAGGGTGAAGGAACGGGAAGTATCGGTCAGGGTGGAATCGCTGTACCACACCGATGAGTTCACGCGCACGTCAAGGTGATAGGCGGTGACGGACGGACGCGATGAGCGCCAGCGGACAACGACGTCGTTGCGTTGAAGCTGCTCGTTGTTCTGCGGAGCGACGATGGTGCAGATATCGGGAACGGTCTGCGGCGAGCCGAACAGTTCTTCGAAGGTGATGGCGTATTGATACCGAGTGCGGCTTGATGTCGTGGCATCCCAATTCACGGACCAGGTCATCATGCCCTGAAGGTCGGCGTAGCCCGAAGAACGCGCAAGCACATAGCTGCCCGGCCGCGGTCCTTGACCTCGCAGATACCGCACGGCCGTGCGGATCAACGTCGTATCGCAGAATCCACCACCCGCCGCCTGCGTGCTTGCGGGAAGGCCGATCAACACCTTCGTTGCGGGAAGACCGGTGAAGAATCCGCCGCCTCGGGTGGTGAATCCTTGGATCACCGCCTCCGTCATGGCGACGAGGAAATCCGCGGTCGCTTGTGCGTAGATATTCCCGTCGATGCCGTACATGGTGCCGCTGTTGTAGAGTTGCACGTGAAGAAGATCGAGCGAGTCCCGCATGGCATGAAGGAGCGGCAGGTAGCCGCCCCAGATACTGCCGAACCCGGACATGCCGCCTTGCACGTAGGCGGTCTCGGGAGCAAAGGTCAGGAGCATCTTCCTTCCGAAGGCGTTGCGATAGTTCGTCATGATCGTCCGTAGTGCCGAGATGAGCTGTATCTGCGCCACGTTCTGCGGCGCAGCGATGGTACCGCCGTTAATGAGGATGGAGGCACCGTGTTCTATGTCGATGTCGAGTCCGTCGAATCCGTACACGGTGAGGATGGACGTCAGCGATGCGGTGAACGCGTCGCGGTTCGCGCCGGTCGTGAGGTCCACGGATGCCGTAGCGCCACCGACACTCAGCAGGACCTTCTTCCCTTGCGCCCGCACACGCTGGATACGCGCGATGAACTCCTGCTGGGTGCCGCGCGCCGGTGCGAAGGTCATGGTCATGTCGGTAGTGGAGACAGGCAAAGCGAAGGACACAGCGATGACATTGTACCGTGCGTCCAGGGAGTCGAGAGCTAGATACGGCGCACCACCGCCGTCCCAGTTGTGCCAATATCCGAGCAAGGTGGGCGTGGGCAGCTGTGCCAACGCGGACAAGGTCACAACGGCATTGAGGATGACCGTGACGCAGAAGCGACGAAGGAAGGAGCGGACGGGAAGCATAGGCGTATCACAACGCGTTTTCGAGACTCCCGCAAGATACACGGAATAGGTACTTGCGAGTCATCGCGTCCCTGGTGCTCTTCGTATGTAACCAATGTCCGCAACCTATGTTACTCCCTCGGGGAGCGGAGCTTCGTCATCTGGCAATCATTCAACCTTGCGTGAAGGAACTGCGTCTGTACCTCCTGGACTCCAAAGGCCTGACGGACAACACGGACATCATCTTCATCGGCGACAACGGCAACGCCCCGCAAGTGGCGCAGAACGTCGACCCCAAAAAAGCCAAAGCCACCTGCTATCATTACGGCGTGCATGTTCCGCTCATCGTCGCAGGACCTTCCGTTGTGCGTCCGGGACGAACGAACACCTCGCTCATCAACGCCACCGACCTCTTCGCCACCATTCCCGAACTATGCTCGTATTCCGCATGGCGTGAGGCCGTTCCCAAGACCACGACCATCGACGCAGTGTCGTTCCTTCCCATCATCAAGGACGATGCGGTGTCCGTGCGCTCGTGGGCATTCTCCGAACAGTTCACGAAGCCCGCCATCCCCGCCGATGCCAAGACCATCCGTAACGAGCGCTACCAACTGTTGCACTTCGATACCGGCAGCGAGGAGTTCTACGACCTTATCGCCGACCCGCTGGAGAACACCGATCTGCTCCTCGGTAAGCTCACTGCAACCCAGCAGGAGAATGACGCGTCGCTGTGTTCACAGATGAAAACGCTCACGGGTGTAGGCACATGCCAGACGGTGTCGGTAGAGCTCTCCACGGACGAGTCCGTCGTCACCGTTCACCCCAATCCAGCCACCACCCATGTCCGCCTTCGCAGCAGCGCGGACCTTCGTCGCATCGTCATCTCGGATCTTCAGGGTCGGGAGCGCGACCTTCCGGTGAACGAGCAGATATCCATCGCCGAACTCGGCATCGGCACCTACGTGCTTCGTATCACGTACATCGACGGAAAGGAGAGCGTGCAAACATTGGTGGTGGAGCGCTGAGAAGCAGAACGTTCAGGTTCAGGCACCTGTCACCATCCCCACTCAAGGCAGAGAAGCGCGGAAGTGGAATTCACGCGACGTTCGGGGATGACGAGTTCGCGTGCTGCGATGCCGAGGCGCATGGAAGAGGTGAGCGGAAGGTAGTAGGTGAGACCTAGCGACCACGCGATCTCCCAGTCGCTGCTTTGCGTGACCTCGGTTCCGCTTGTTCCCCGGAAGCGGTAGAGCACCACACCGGGTCCGGCGCTCAGCTCCAGATTCGACCATTCCATGGCAAAGACGGCCAGGACGGGAAGAGCGGTAAGGTTCATGGTGCTGCCGACGGCCAGAGCGGAGTCTTCTTTGACAAGGAGCGACGAAATACCCACGGAGCCGACCTCCGCGCCCATGGCCAAATGATACCCGGGTCTGTACAGCACACGCACATCGGCGGCGAGTCCCGTTCGCGAATACTCCGCTTTGCTGACATCCACGCTGCGCTCCACCGCCGAGTGCGAAACGCCTGCTGCGCATTGCAGAAGGATGCGAGGACGATCATGTCGCGCGGCGGCGTCTTCCGTCCGTTCTTCAGCCGTGCAGACGCCGAACATCGCGGCAAGACCCCACGCGACGAGCGCGAGGAAACGGAAGCGGTCACGATGAGGAACGGTCGTCATTGCTGGAGGTAATAATAGTATGCCACCAACGTGGGATAGTTCGTGAGTATGCCATCGAACGACCCCTCGCGCAAAAACCTTGTGATGAACTCATCCGCGTCGAGCGTCCAGACGAAGGCTCGTCGTCCCTCCGCATGAAGCGTCTTCACGGCATCATCGATGGTGCCGAGGGTCCATCGCGAACCGTACGCACGAGAGGCCGCCGTACGGGTTTGTTCCGGACCCAACTCGCAGACGGAGGGTATGGAGGTGTAGCCGGGCTGGGACGTGAATCGCGCATACACGTCATCGCCGGCCAGACCGAAGAGCACCTCCAGCGTGTCGCGCAATCCCCTGGCGGCCAGTTCCCGCGCGCGCTCCATGGCTTCCTGCTGCAAGGCGACGACGCGTTCCACGCTCGCCGCATCCTTCACATCCAGCCACACGGTTCGCAGCTGCGTGGAGTCCACCACCGCCCGCAGCGTCTCCGCCAGCGTAGGCAGACGTTCACCGTTGACGAGCCGGCAGAAGGTCTGGATCTGAGCGTAGGTATAATTACCGATCGGACCCACCATGTACTCGCCGTCCACGAGTCTCGTGTTGAAGTTCTCATCGTGATACAGCACGGGAACTCCGTCATTGGTAAGGCGCACATCGATCTCCACGCCGGTAGCGCCGAACTTCTCCGCCATGCGGATGAGTTCGACGGAATTCTCCGAGTGCGGAAGACGGTCGCTGTTCCGTCCGCCACCTCGATGCGCAAGTATGGAGAACCCCTTTGCATCGGAATGCACGGGCCTGCAGTAGGTCAGCACGATGGAATCGCCGGTCATATCCGTTGCGGAGCCGAGCACACCGCGAAGGGTCATGGATACCGGTCGCTGTTGGTTGACGACACTACGGCCGCCTTCATCGGCGCTCATCCGCATCAGGCACAATCCTGTCTGCGGAGAATGGGCATTGCGCCAATAGCCGGTAGCGATCAGCGACGAATCGCTCATGCCGCAGTCGAGAACGGCGTACAGGGAGTTCTTCGCACAGAACACGCTCAGTGACCGAGGGGTGCTTTTCACGATGACGGTATCACCAAGGCGGTGACTGCCTTCGCGGACCACGTACACGCCTTCGATGCATGCACCGGAAGGACGGCTGAGAGGACGTGTACCGGCACGTTCGTCGAGGAGCGTGGTATCCGGCACCATCACGCGCAAGTCACTGTCGCAGGCACAAAGCATCAGCAGAGCGGACACCAGCGGAGCGATGATATGGTTTCGGACGTCGCTCATAGCTTCACTCCCACGAAGAACTCGGGATAGAGCAACGGATCGTTGAAGGTGGAGAAGGCAAGCCAGGACTGATACGCGGACTTGAGGTTGTTCACCTTCAAGCCGAGAAGGACGCGGGTATCCTTCGAGAACGGTTGCTCTATGCAGACGCTTGCCGCATTCCCTGCGCGCAGGTTCTTCTCGTTGGCGCTGACGACGGTGCCCACGCGGGTGGTGCGTTCGGTCACGATGCTCGTTTCCACACGCAGGCTGATATTGATGTCGCCGAGACTCCATCCAAGGGTGACGAACGGCGAGGTGAGCCATCCCCGATAATCCACATCGAAGCCGTCCATCGTGGCGAAACCGTAAACGAAGGTTTCATCCACACCGGCACCCACCACGACATGCGTCATCGATGCGCTCCACTGAAGTCCAAGCGATGCCAGGGTGGTGATGATATTCGTGGCCGCGCGACCATTGACCGAGAAGCCCAAGGGCAGCCCCGTCCGCGCGCGCGCTTCGAGCAAGGGAATCTGACGGATCTCTTCTTCGGCGATGGGACGAGGTATGAAGGTGACCGATGCGCCAACGCACGCAGGCGTCTCCCACACTGCCAGCGTTCCGGGAAACACCACATCGCTCACCTGCGCCGTCGCCTGCCGGGAGTGGATGACGGTCATGAAAAGAACCAAGAGCAGAGTGCCTGCGCGGCCCGTCATCATTCGTCGTCCTCCACACGCGTACACCGACGAATCAGCTCCTCGTGCTCAGGGAAAAGCTTCCGTAACTCGCTGCGACGCGCAAGCTCGAAGTCGGCGAAGTCGAACCCCGGAGCGACCACGCAGGACACCAGCACGCCTTCCTCCGCGGTCTCCGCGGCGAACCACGTTTCGCGAGCGAACAGGATATAGGATGCATTCCCACTCATGGGAGATCCGATGGAGTGAACGCTCACGGCGGCATCGTCATGCAACAGATACGCCGTGGCCGTGCCTCCGTATTGCCAGAACCACAATTCATCGTTGCGCAAGCGATGGAAATGCGACCGGGAGTACGGCGGCAGATAGAAGTGGATGGCGGTTGCCGTGGACCGGTCGCCATGCGGCGTCGGCAGGACGTCGCTTCCACGATAGTACTCTCGATAGAATCCACCTTCGGGATGGGCGATAAGGTTCAAGTGTTCGATGGGATCCATGGGTGGCAAGGACGTTGTGGAGGGTGCGGACTGCATGTGATGTCGTGGAAAAATACGGATGATGCACCCGTGCGCCGTCCGCAGAAACCGCATGTTTCCGATGAATGCTCCATGCATGCGATAGACAGACGCGCGGGTGATACCGCAGGTTTAAGGAAACGGGATGAGTGTGGTGGGTGCGGAATGTCGTGGGATATGCAGACGAGCGCACGCCGCTGCGCTTGGGAGGCTTCGCGAGGACGGGCCATGATACGAAACAGCTATGTGACAACATTGCATGGACTTAACGCTTGGTATTCCGTGATTCTTTGCTATCATAGCAGAGAGCACTAACCGAGAAACACGGTTGAGCAAGGGGAAGAGACGATAGGGGGAAACGAAAACGTCTCACGTCCGTTCGACACTTATGGTAAAGCCAGCACGACTTCAGTCCATTCTCGATCGCGCCGTCGACAACGAGAGGATCTTCGGCACGTCCTTCTGTATCTACACAGCACAGGACGCGTGGACGGGTGCGAGCGGAGAGTTGAAACCTCAGACGCCGTTTTTCCTTGCGAGCGTCACGAAGCTCTTCATCACCGCGATCATCCAGCAGTTACGCGCTCAGCAGAAGTTGACGCTTGACGATAGGATACGCACGCATCTGAGCGACGACATCGTCCGCGGACTTGTCGTTCGGGACGGAACGGATTATTATAACTCGGTGAGCATCAAGAATCTCCTCGCCCATACGTCCGGCATTCCGGACTATTTCCAGCAGAAGGGTAACGACGGACAAAGTCTGGAAGATGCGCTCCTGCGCGGCATCGACCAGTCGTGGAGTATGGAGAGCATCCTGAAGCGCACCCGCTCCTATGCGGCGCCGTTCGCACCCAATACGCCGAAGCGGGCGTACTATTCGGATACGAATTTTCAGTTATTGGGAACGATCATCGAGCGGGTGACGAAGCGATCGCTCGACGAGGTGCTTCGCGAGCGCATCCTGGATCCGTTGCGGCTGGAGCACACGTACTTGTACACAAACCCCGCGGACACACGTCCCCTGCCGTTCCGGTACAAGGACCAACCCCTGCACATCCCGCATGCGATGGCGTCGTTCACGGCGGACGGAGGCATGGTGTCGACGGCAAGCGACCTCATGACCTTCCTGCGCGCCTTCTTCTCGGGCAAATTCTTCCCCGTCACCTATATCCCGCAGATGTACGTGTGGAACGACATCTTCCCGCCATTACAATCGGGAATCGGCATCCATCGCTTCGCTCTTCCCTGGTATATGAATCCGTTCGCTGCGGTTCCCGAGTTCATCGGTCATTCAGGTCTCTCGGGTACCGTGGCCTTCTTCGCTCCGCGCAGGAACATCTTCGTCACCGGCACCGTGAACCAGGTAGCCTATCCGGATGCCGCCTTCCGCCTCATGATCAAACTGGCGCTCGACACAGCCAAGCCATGGTAGAGCGGCTCGGAGTCGATACATCCGCTGTAAATTGAGCAGCTCCCATGCGCGATGCTTCCATGGGTTCCGCCGTGTTCCATTTTCCTCGACCGCGTATGCAACGACGTACCCGACCTCTCACTTTTGCATTCATCATCGCAACGTGCTCGCTGTTCACACTGCACGCTCAACCCCGCATCACACGCGTGGACCCGCCCCATTGGTGGTCCGGCGTAGGAAGCGACACGCTTGAGCTCCTCGTGGAGGGCGACGACCTTACCTCCGCGACGCTCAGTGTTCACGGCGACGGTGTCTCGCTCATCAGCGACAAACCCTGTTCCAACCCGCGGTATCGGTACGTGCAGATGCGTATCGCGCCGGACGCACCGGCACAGCGCGTTACCATCGGCGTGAACGCTACCCGCAGTGGCGGTGGCACAAAAGCGTCGAGCACGTTCCCGTACGAAGTGCGCAGTCGGGACCGGAGCAAGCATCAGCGTATCGGACTCGATGCGAGGGATCTGGTGTATCTGATCATGGCCGATCGTTTCGCCAATGGCGATACGACGAACGATGCTTTCGCCGATATGAAGGAGAAGTCCGTGAACCGTTCAAAGCCCTACGGACGTCACGGCGGCGACATTGCGGGCATACGGAAGCATCTCGATCACATAGCCGACCTCGGCGTCACCGCCCTGTGGATGTGTCCGTTACTCCGGAACGACCAGCCCGAAGCCAGCTACCACGGCTACGCCATCACCGATCACTATGCCATCGACCCCCGCTATGGCACGAACAGCGACTACTGCGCGCTGGTGCGCGAGGCGCACGCCCGCTCGATGCGCGTGGTGATGGATGTGGTGTACAATCACACAGGCAGCATGCACCGGTTGGCGCTTTCGCCGCCGGACAGTTCGTGGTTCAATTGGTGGCCTGAATACACTCAGACGAACGGACGCGAGGTGTCGCTCTACGATCCCCATGCAGCCCCCAAGGACAAACAGCGGTTCATGAACGGCTGGTTCGACCGCCACATGCCCGATGTCAACGCACGCGACCCCCACTGCGCACGATATCTGCTGCAGAACACCCTATGGTGGATAGAGGAGGCCGACATCGATGCACTCCGCATCGACACCTACACCTATCCCGATCAGGAATTCATGTCCATGCTGAATGCAGAGGTGCGACGCGTGTTCCCTGGCGTCTTCCTGTTCGGCGAGACATGGGTGGATTCGCATGCTTCGCAGGCGTATTACTTGGAGGACTTCAAGTACAATCGTAACACGTATCTGCCGGGGTCGACGGATTTCCAAGTGCACTTCGCTCTTCTCGACGTCCTCACGAAGACCTCCGGATGGGATACCGGCGTAGGACGTTTATACCGGGTGCTCGCCGCGGATTATCTGTATCCCGACCCCATGAAGGAGGTGATCTTTCTGGACAACCACGACACGCCGCGCATACTGGGCGTGCTCAACGGCGACCTTCAGCGGATGCGACTCGGCCTTACCTTGCTCCTCACCCTTCGCGGCATACCCTGCATCACCTACGGCACCGAAGCGGGCTTCAGCGATGTGAAGGAACATGGTACCATCCGCGAGGACATGCCGGGCGGATGGGCAGCTGACAAGCGCAGCATCTTCATCGAAGGGGAGCGGGCGGAGAAAGAGAAGGCGTGTATCGATGCCCTTGCACCTCTCGCACGATTCCGTCGCACCAGTCGCGCCCTCACCGAAGGCAAGATGATGCATATTGCACCGGAGAACGGCGTGTACGGATATGTGCGATACACACCCGACGAGATGGTACTCGTGGCGGTGAATGCCGACACCGTTCCACGGACGGTCGCCATGCAGCGATTCGACGACGTGCTCGATGGCGCTCGCACCTGCACGGATGTGCAGACGTCCGCAATCATGCAGACGGGCGAGATATTGTCTCTGCCTCCGCTCACCGCGCGGGTCCTTGCATTCACGCCGAAGCGAGGCTCCCGATAACGCGCACGGACTCGTCCGTTCCTTGCGCAGCATGTTCCATCATCACGCATCACGAGGTCGATACCGATGACCGCTTCACCCCGAAACGAACGCCGAGTGCTTGTCGCCGGAGGAAATTACGGCCGATGGTCGGCCGCGGAGCGTCCTCAGGACGCGTCGTTGGTCAGCGGCATAGAATCGTGGGTCTTTGCCACGAACGGACGGTACATGCGGTACGACACAGTGACGGCGGATGACGTGAAGTCCTGCGATGTCGTCATCATGAACCTCAATGCCATCGGTAACCCGAGCGAACTCCGGCACAGTCTGGCACTGGCGGAGAACAGGCCATCGCATGTCCGGTGGGTGACCTTGCTCGAGGGCGATATGAGAAGCTATCTGCGTCCCGTACCGTATCTGCGCGAGCTCTTCAACGCAAGCACCTTCGTGAATTGCATCAACGTCCATGCGCACGACTTCATCCAATCGCTCACCACCGCGCCGGTCCACACGGTAGGAATACCCTATCCGGCCGACGGCGTCCGTGCGTGCGCCACTCCGCGACAACAGCGCACGCAGAGCGTCCATATCTGTCCCTTCCTGCGCTCACGCTGGAACGAGTATGCGGTGGCGAAGGATCTGGGCGTGCCCATACGCGGCTTCGAGCGACGACAGTCTTTGAAATGGAAAACGCTGGCGTCGAACTATCGCACAACGGGAAGCGCCCTGGACCGCGATGCCAACAGGAAGTACGTGCAGAGCATCTTCCATTCGCCTCCCGTGGATGTTGCCTACGAGATGTGGTTCGCCGACTATTACCGTCATGCGAGCACGTCGAAGCTGTGGCTGAACCTTGATGACCGTTTCACCTGGGGACGGTTCGTGCTTGATGCCGCGGCGCTCGGCGTACCGGTCATCAGCACCGCAAGCACGGGTCACGCACCGCGTCTCTTCCCGGAGCTCACCGTGCAGACGCCCTTCGACATCAAAGAAGCCGTGCACATGGCGCAACGAGTGTTGGAGGACGATGCGTTCTCCGCGCGCGCCTGCGAACACGCATGGGAGCAACTACAGGAGTACGCACCGGAGAGCATGCGGGAGAAGCTGTGGACCATCCTGGAGCACGCATGAGTGGCAACCCCGCACCCACCATCCATGTCGTCTTCCGCGCCTGCGACAAGGTGAACGCGGTGAACAACAACCCGCGACCGTTCATGCTGGACAAGACCTCGCTCGTAGCGATCAGCTTCCAGAGTCTTCTGGATTCCCTGCGTGATGTTCCGCATACCGTCCATGTGCTTGGAGACAAGCTCAGTCCTGCCTTGCGGGCGTTCTTCCTGAAGCGCGGAGTGCAGCTCACCGAGGGCGACTTCGGCAATGATGAATCCATACGTCAGGCCTTGCTTTTGGGAGCGGGAGTCGACGACGACGACTGGGTGTATTTCTGCGAAGACGATTATGTGCACGTGCCCCATGCCATGCAGACCATCCATCGCTTCATCGCAACCCCGGAGTCGTGGATGGAACACACGAAGCGACTCTACACATGGAGTTCCTTCATCGATCTTCGCAAGCGCGACCTTGTGGTCCATCCTACCGATTACCCGGACCGGTATCGAGGCAAATACCGTCGGTTCTCGTTCATCTTCCACAGCCAGGATTGTCACTGGCGACAGATCACGGACACGACCTTCACCTTCCTGCTCAAGGCTTCGGTGCTACACAAACGTCTGCCCTTCTTGCTTCGGTGCGCCAAAGGTGCCAACGACCGCATGCTGAGCAGAGGCCTGTACGGCCGGTTGACGTTCTTCGGAAAGGCGCTCGGGGTATCGCCCATGCCGGGCCTTGCCACGCACATGCATCGCGATACGATGTCGCCGCTCACGGATTGGCAGACCATCGTCACATCCGTGCGCGCACGCTTGCAGGAAGAAGGCGTCCTCCCTGAGCAACTCGGTCTTTCGGTAGACGGATGATGGCGGACTACACGTTGTAGCTGGTATCCAGGGGATTGGAGGGATACTGCTTGAGGTACTCGTCCTTCTCGCGTTTCCAGCGATCGCGCTCCGGGAAATCCGGGATGGGGGCGGCACCGGGGATACCCATGAGTGGGTAGTCCTTGCGCAAAGGATACAATGCTTCGCCCGAGACGGGGTCCACGTAATCCTCAGGCATATAGAAACGGCGAAGGTCGGGGTGACCATCGAAAGTGATACCGTACATGTCGTAGGTTTCCCGCTCGTACCAGTTGGCGCTTTCCCACAGGGAAACGACCGAAGGGACGTGCATGGCGGCCTCGCTCACACCGGTCTTGATACGGATGCGATCCTTGAGCGTGATGGAATACAGGAAGTACACCACTTCGTAGCGCGGGGTGCGCTTGTCCAGCCAATCGATGGCGGTGACATCGAGCAGTTGCTCGAACTTCGTTCGCGGATGGTCGCGCAATTCACGCAACACGTCGATCAGGTCGGACGTATTCACGGTGATGGTGTGCTGACCGTGATGAGTGGTGACATGCGCTTCCCCTATGACGGGGCGGACGACATCAAGGATTGTATCGAGAGAGATGGCCATGACAGATTGTAAACGTGGTCCGTGAGTGCGACGAAATTACGCAACCCGAGGAAACGTCCGTCCGTGGTTTTTTCGACGAGGGAAATCCTCAATCCGCGTACCCACGGTCGTCTAGGCGGTCTTGCGGCGCAGTTTATAGACGAAGGCAAGGACCTGTGCCACGGCTTTGAAGAGGTTCTCCGGAATTTCCTGGTCGATGTCGCAGGATGCGTACAAGGATCGGGCAAGGGGCGGATTTTCGACAATGGGGACATTCGCCTCGGTGGCGATTTCCCGGATCTTGAGAGCGAGGAAGTCCAATCCTTTCGCCACCACTTTGGGCGCCTGCATGCTTCCCTGCTTGTACGAGATGGCAATGGCGTAGTGGGTAGGATTGGTGATGATGACATCCGCCGATTTGACATTCTTGAGCATGAGTTTGCGTAGCCGCTGACGTGCCAAGGCGCGTATGCGTTGCTTGATGACCGCATCACCTTCCATCTGCTTGGTTTCTTCCTTCACTTCCTGCTTGCTCATCTTCATCTCTTCCTTGAAACGTCGGCGTTGGAAGATGACGTCGGCGACGCCGACGAGGGCGTAGACCACGCCCACCTTCATGACCAGTTCGAAACCGGTGGATGCCATGAACGCCGTCATGGAGGTGAAGGGGAGTTGCAGGAGACTCAGGACGGTGTCCATCTTCGAGGCAAGGACCTGGTAGACGACCGTGCCGAATACGAGAAGCTTCAGGATGCCTTTGAGGAGTTCGAAGTATGCCGACTTCGAAAAGAAGATCCGCTGGATACCGCCGAACGGATTGAGAATGGCTTTGATGTTCAGACCTTTGGTGAACTTCTCCGTGGCGAAGTGGAATCCCACCTGCGCGATCTCCGTACTCACACCGATGATCATGATGACGACGGTGACGGGCAGGAGGATGGATGCGATGAAGACGATGAGCGAGGTGTAGTAGCCGGGGACGGAGACGTCCGAGATGGAAATGAACGGGGCTTCGCGCAGAAGATAAATGGTAAGGTTCCCCACCTTCTCCGCGATACCGGAGCCGAAGGCGAACACGACCCAGCCACCGAAGAGCAACAGGGACGCATTGACGGCGTCCATGCTCTTGGCTACCTGACCTCTGTTCCTTGCATCGGATAGTCGTTTACCGGAGGCATCTTCGGTTTTCTGTTGACCATCCGGTGTTTCTTTTGCCATACACTACCGGCGCGAAAGGGTGTTTCTCCTTTGCCACAGCAAGGATAGTGCCAAGAAGCCGATGACGGTCGGTCATCGGATAACTCACCCCTCTTTCGACATCTGTTCGCCTCTCTTTTCCCGCCAACATCGCCCTACTCCAGATACACAAGAGAGCAAGCTCCATGTTCACGACAATATGCATCAGCGTGCGATGACGAACGGCTGAGACGTGATATCACCCATGGTGCGCAACCGAACGAAATATTGTCCGGCAGGCAGCCCTGTGACCGAGACATCCACCTCGTACACTCCCGGAGATTGTGATCCGGAAAGCGGCCGCAGCACCTCTCGACCATCGGCGGTGAATACGGTCATCTCTGTTTCGGAACGAAATGAGATTCCATATCGAATCGTCATGACGGTTCCTTGTACGGGATTCGGTCGTATCTCGTAGAGTCCTGCACGGGTGGAGCTCCACTCGATTTGACGGAGATCCAGCACACACGACGAAAAATTCAGCATGGATGCTACTGACTGCGCCTCCACGCATGGGAGGCGTAACGAGATGAATTCCACTTCCGCACGTGCCATGGTTTGCGCTGACTTCGGCACCAAGGTCCGGAATTGCGGGCGTAACCACTCGCCGTTGTTGGCAATGACAGAGCTTCCTCGCAGGATGAACACCGCATGTCCGCTTGAGCTGCGTCCTGTATCATAAGCGCATGTCCAATCGGCCGGAAGATCTGCTCCGCGAGAAAACGCCTCGTAGTGCAACGATGCAGGATCGACGTACACGTGAACCAGCACGCTGTCCTTTACTCCCGGGCTATTCCCATTCATTCCGCTGACTGAACAATTCAACGTGATGAGGGTGTCGGGATGCACATCCATCATGCTTGGTAATTGAATGAACAGCCGCTCGGCAGTGCTTTGGAATTCCAAGCGCACTACACATGCACTGTCGCGGAAGAACAAGCGAAGATCGACCCACGAGTCACCCACACGCTGAGGGACCAGATGAAAGGCGAGTCGTAGCGTATCACCCGATGTCGGCATGGACCGAGGCATTCCCGCATTCGCGGATTGAAGTTCGCGAATGGGAATGATGGCTCCGTCGGTGTTCCGGGACTGCACGCTATCCAGGATCATCTCCTTGTTCCCGTCGTTTCGGATGATGATGGTCGCAAGGGCGCTGTCGCACGCGTTGAATGCCGGTATGGGAGCGCTGTTCACAGTGACCTTGCGCACGCACGGCAACGCAGTGATGGTGACGGAGGTGTCCCGTCCGCACGAAGGCGCCGATGCAGACGAAACCCTCACACGGAACACCATTGTGGAAGAAATCAATGCTACCGGCTGCGCGCAATCCGTGCAGCTCAGTGCAGGATTGGCTTCCCATCGGACGACGTCGCCTCCACTCACGCTCAGCGCTATGCGCTCGCCGGCACAAACTCCGGTGTCAGCACTGATACGCACTTGCGGCACAGCATCTACTGTCACCCGCACGCTATCGACACTTTCGCAGCCGGCAGCTGCGATACCTCGGACGATGAATGTCGAAGAGGCGCGGGGACGGGCGGTGGTGCGCACGCAGGTGTCGCAAGCGATGCCTGACGCTGCACCGCCCGAGGTGATCCATGTGAAGCGGACAGTCGTATCACCTTGTACCTTCAACTCTACCTCCTCACCTTCGCAAATCCTTGATGATGACGATCGGACCGAAAAGCGCGGAGGTGCGACAGTTCGGATACGAACGTTGATGGCACTATCGCAACCGCCCGGTGTCGTGATGCGGGCGGTGTACCATGCGTCACTACTGCTTGGCTTGGCTACGACGCTGTCGCACTCGAAACAACTCAAGTCGCTCGTGGTATTCCACACGACACGGGAACCCGGAAGGTCCGGACGCACGACGATGGTGACGGGGCGCGACGAGCATATGGTGGTATCGATAGGAGAGACAGTGAACGATGGCGCGGGAAGCACCGTCACCCGGACGCTGTCACGAACGATGCAAGAGCCACGTCCTGCGGATACCACGTAGGTTCGGGTCGATGTGGGCGTAAGTATGGGATTGGGACAATTCGAGCATGACAAGTCGGTGGACGGAGTCCACTGTACATTGTCCGCATTGGTCACCGCACCGATGGAGGTGCGTTTTCCGGAACAGACGGTCATCGTCGCGGGTACCCGAAGGGTGGTAGGGGCAATGACCACGTTCATGGTGTCCCGGGACACGCATCCCAGTGAATCGCCCGTTAGGACATATCGTGTGGTTTTCAAGGGCTTCAGTACGTAGGTGGTGCAGGTATCGCACATGGGCTTAAGGGCCGGCGTCCACTGCAACACTCCTCCGAATCGACGGACGGAGACGATGATGCTATCACCCGGACACATCTGCCTGTCCGACAACTGCCCCTCGATACCGGGAGCGAAGCGGAAGCGAACGGAGTCCACCGCCTCGCAATCCGCACTGTTGCCGTTGTGTCCCTTGACATAATACGTCAGGGTCTTGCCCGGCACGGGTGTCAACAGGACGGTGGGACAGGTAGGACAGTTCACGCCTGATGTCGGCGTCCATTCCACCCGCTGGTAGGTGCCGAACACGGTCACTCGCAAGGGAGTCGATCCGCATATCACCGTGTCGGGGTCGATGTCCACCGTAGCTTTGGGGAGAACGGTCACCTTGACGGAGTCGAGCAACGTGCATCCCGCACTATCGACGGCAAGGAACGTATAGGTGGTTGTCACTGTAGGCTTCACCGTGGTCGAAACGCATGTGGAACACGAGACGAGTGCGGACGGCGTCCACGCCACCGAGCGTACCTTACCCTCAACGGAAATGCGGGCGGAATCGTTCTTGAAACAGATGAACTGTTCGCCTGATGCACGCATGATTTTGGAACCTGTACCCACGAGGATGCGAACGCTGTCCGTTGTCGTACATCCGTCAGCATCGACGATGACCGCTGTATACGTGGTCGTCACCGAGGGAAGGACCTTCGTCTGTTTGCATGTATCGCACGCCACGCCTGCTTTGGGGATCCATCTCACGCTTCGCACGCCGAGATTGGAGGTCAGGGCGAGCGAAAGCGAATCTCCTCCCTTGCATACACTCATGAGCGGCGCTCCGGCGATGCGGGCCAGCGAGCCGCTCCGCACGACAATGCGGATGCTATCGTATGTCACACATCCGGAAGTGTCCGTTATGGTGGCGATGAACATGGTCGTGACCTCCGGTCGGGCCTTTGTTTGCGAACAGGTGTCGCACGCAACCGAAGAAGCAGGTGTCCAACGGACATCACGGACGCCCGTGTAGGTCGTCAGGACCAGAGCCACAGAGTCTCCCCCTTTGCAGATGCTCACGAGCGGTGCCGCCGTGATGCGGGCCGCGGAACGCTTCCGCACCTCGACCACGATGCTGTCTTCCGCGCTGCAGCTGTCACGCGAATATCCGCGGACATAATATGTCGTGGTTTGTCTGGGACGCGCGATGACAGTGGCGCCGACGGCACTACTCAGCGTGGCTGCCGGACGCCATTCGTAGCGGACAGCGCCGGAAGCAGTCAGAACCGCACCGGTTTCGTCCTCGCAGATCGCCTGTCGCTTGGGTGAAGCGGTCACGGACATGGTTGCATCCACGTTCAGTAATCGTGTGATCGTGACGGAGTCGCCGCACGCCGGATACACGATTGTCGATTTTACTGTATACTGCTTGAACTCGGGGAAGGAGTGGCGCACGGACCACGAGCTGGCGACAGTCGCCGATCCGTCACCGAAATTCCACAGGATGACGGACGGGGTACGACACGAGTTGACGCTGTCCAGCGACAACAACCGACTTTTACAGGAATCCGACAACGATGTCACTCTGATCGAGTCGGGCGTTGTGCAGGCACGAAGAATGAAGACACTGTCCAACGGTACACCCCGTGCCATCTCACCGTTGCCCGTGACGCCACCGATGGACAAGACCGCATTGGCAGGAAGTCTGGTCGCATATACGGAGCTCGTGGGAACCGATACCCATGCGTGTCCGCCTATTCCCTTCGGTAGCTTCGGTGCCGGACGGACCGCATTGACCGACGGAATGAACCACTCACAGGAGTCGATGAGTATCGCACTCGGTTCGGTGTTTCCTCCATAGATCAAGACAGAGTCGTTACTGTACTGACTCATCGAATGCCCCCACCGCGGCCTTCGCATCCTACCGACGGAACTGAACGATCCGCCATTCTCCATCATCATCCTGTCGGTTCCCGAGTATGGAGATTCCGAGATCACACCGCCCGTGATCAGCAGTCTGTTATCGAACAGACGCAGAATCTGGCAGGATCGGTTCGGTACCGTCATGGTGCCTGCAAGGACGAAGGTGTCGAGCACGCGGTTGTATGTCCAGATAGTGTTCGTGCGCGGTGCGTTCGTTCCACCGTTTCGACCTGCCGCCACGATGGTTGCCCCTGTGGATGTAGTACCCATCACATGCATGTTTACGGCAAACGGTGTCGGAGCCACGACCCTGCTCGTCCTGGTATTGATATTGAAGATCTCGGACACATCGTATGTCGACAGGCTTGCATCACGTCCGCCAGTCACAAGGATTTCCGAGGAGTTAATGAATCTGGCCTGGGCCTGACGGCGGGCGTAGAGAAGGTTTCCGATGACCGACCAGGTGCCTGAGGACCTGTTATAGAGCTCTATGGAAGAGGAGAGCGGACCGATGAGGTTATTATCATTCGTGAAAACGGTGATGCCGCCGATGGCGATGACGTTCGAGTCGGGAGTGAGCAGGACCACATGTTCCGCTCGCGGGGTGCTCATGGAGCCGGTGTACTCGGACTTCTCGCAGCAAGGATTGACAATCTCGCACGTCCTCGTCGGGTTACCATACGAAGATGCCGTTCCACCCACATACCCGCCCACGACGAGCACCCTACACGGTCCGATGGGTACGCAATACTGTAAACCAGGATAATTACGACGTCCCTCCTTGAGCTTGCAAAGGAAATCCCACTTGAGTTGTTGGGCAACGGCTGTAACAGGCAGGTAGCAGAGAACAAGAAGCAGACAAACGGCGAGTTTTTTCATAGGCTCTTTACCATAGAGGCCGAATAATTGTCATTAATGTCTGAATTTACACTATTTCGGTTCGACGGACATGACAACTCGGACGTCCACCCGAGCTCCGCCTCACTCCCGTCGATCTTGGTAGTTTGCGTGAGCGTTGTCGCCGTTCCTCGATGCGGTGCCAGCTCAGCCGTCTCTCACTGAACGAAATCTTGCATCATGAATGATCGTCTCTCGTCCGCAGCATCCGTCATCATCATCCTGGCCGCTGTGGTGTGTTATTCACCCACGATCTATGGCGACAGCGCCATTTACTTCACCTATCTGAAGAACTTCCTCCATCTGCCCTTCATGTATCAGCCGGGTACGGTCAGCTTCGGAGCCACATCTCCGCTGTTCGTCGTCCTGTTGGCTCCCGTGCATGCGCTCGGCGGCTCGGCGTGGATGGCTGTTGCAAAGTCCGTTTCCCTGGCATTCCTGCTTCTCGGCGCATGGCTTGTCATCCGCTCCGCGGCGAACACGCCCTCCGAACGTCTGGCTTCGTGGGCAATCATCTGCCTCAACGCTCCACTTTGGTTCGCCACCTCCGCTCTCTTCGAAACGGGATTAGTGGTCTTGGCTTTCGGCATCTGCACAGAGTCATATCGACGGAACTCGCTCACCGTCCTGGTCCTTCTTGCGGGTCTCTTCCACCTGATACGACCGGAGCTCATCCTTATCGGCATGGCGTTACAGGTGTTCGTCTGGCATCGCCACCGCTACTCCTTGCGCATGACTGCGACAATCGTCCTGTCCTACCTACCCGTCGCCGTCTATTACGCGTACATGTTCGCCAATACGGGATCTCTCATGCCGAGCAGCGTGGCGGGCAGAGCAATCACGGCATTGGAGAATCAGACTGGATGGGTGCGTTCGACCATCATCACCTATCAACATCTTTTCCTCCAACCGATCAACATCGTCTACGGCATACTCTTCTTTTGCGCAGGTGTCTGCGTGGTCCGATCAAGTACACGAACCAAGGTCAAAGGTCTGTTAGCACTGACCCTTGTCTTCCTGTTCCCCTTTCTCGTATCGCCGCCGCTCGACTACGCGGCGCGGTATTTCCTGCCTGCAAGCTTTCTCCTGCTTCCTGTCTTCCTTGAAACACTCCGCACGATGACGTCGGAACGGGTTCGAACATTCGCGGTGACAACAATCACGGTGCTTTCGCTGGGGATGTCGGCCGCCGCATACCCGGTCGCCCGTCGATACGACATGGATACGCTTCTCCTGAGAGACCTCCCCGCTGTCCTCACGAAAAGCGGAGTCCCGGAGAATGACACCATCCTCATGTACGAGGTGCAGTCGCAATACCACCTCATGCAGCATGTCATCAGTGCAGATGGAATCGTCGGTAACCAGTTCTTTCCGTTTCTTGTCTCCAAGGAATCATTCGCCGATGCGATCAGGCGGAATCACATCTCCCATATCGTTACGATGAACTCGTTCTCGTATCGACCCATCTATCGCACCACTCCTCTGGCGGCACTCTACCGGCACGATCTGGAGTCCACCGTGGGAGACAGCCTGGTACTCGGTCCCATCACGGTTTCAAAAGTCGCTACCAACCCTTTTTTCGCAGATTCGTCACTGTACGCTATGAAAGACATGCCGAACCTGAATGTGGGAACAGCGCTGCGGGTGTATAATGAAAAGACTCCGGCATGGAAGGGACATCATCCCCTATGGAATTCGGTGTACAAGATCACCCATCGCTGAGACTGCGTCAATGCGGCCGACAAATCTTTAGCGCATCGTCTCACACCAACACCCGCTCTCCCACACGAGGAATGCGGATGGCCGTCTTGGCTCGGCCGCTGTCGCGGATACTCTCCAGGATGCGCACAGGCTCACCCACACTTTCGTCGCCCAGTTCGAAGGTGCCGTAATGCATGGGGATGAACGTGTGCGCGCCCATGTCGTCGGCCGCGCGCACGGCATTCATGGGCGAGGTGTGATTCTGCGCCATGAACCACTCGGGCTTGAACGCGCCCACACCGGCGATGCACGCATCTACGTCGCCGAAGAGCTGACGCACGATTTTGAAATGCGAACCGTATCCGCTGTCACCGCCCCAGAACACCGTCTTGCCGTTGGCTCGAATGATGAAGGAACCCCATAACTGCCTGTTCGCATCGAACAGTCCACGACGCGACCAGTGCCGCGCCGGCAGATAATAGATCTCGATGTTCGAGGACTTATACAGTGCGGTGGTGTCGTATTGCTGGAACCAGCCCGCCTCCTGGATGCGCTCCGAACCTGTCCATTCCTGAATGAGCTCGCCTGCCCCCAGTCCGCACAGATACGTGGTTTGGGCGTTTCGATGCCGCAGATACGACATGCTGGGCATGTCGGCATGGTCCTGATGCACGTGCGACAACAAGATGAAATCGAGATTCTTGATATCGGCTGGACTGAACGGCAGAGAACAAAGACGGTCGCGACCGAAGATGTTCCCGAACACGGGATCCGTGAGTATGCGGATGCCGCCGATGCAGATATAGAAGCTGGCATGACCCAGCCAGACGATGCAGTCTTCGTCGCGTTTCAATATCGCGTCGTCCCTGTCCACCCGCACGCGGAACGTATCGGCCGCCTTGGCAGCCCGCGTGGACTCGCCGTAGAGCTGCCACTCGAGCAGTCGGAAGACATCATCGTCGTGAGGAAACTCATTGTTCAGATACCGGCCTGCGGAATCCTTCGGTGTTCCCTTCCACGCGCTCAGGATGGTGGGCAGACGCGGATTGGCGTCGAACCCCCACGTAAGGTCCGCTATGGCTTTGCTCAAGTGCGGCGTCGCCTCCGCTCTGAACGTTTCCTGATGCACACGCGCATCCTTCGCCATGCGCCGCGCCCAGGTGGGAACCGCGATGCCGCCGACGGCAACAGCGGAGAGTCCGGTGAGGAGGGAGCGACGTTTGATATCCATGGTCTTGATGGTAGGGTTGCGCGATGGTGCGGTGCTTTCCTTGCAAAACGTGTCACCACCGCTTTTCTTGTGAAGCGGTCCTGATGCGGTCCGTGCGGAGGTCAACGACGTGCTACTTGGCGCTTGCCATCACCTCCGGCACCTTGCCCTGGGCGATATGCTCCATGGCATACGCGAACTCGTCCACCTCGGTTGCCCGTGTGTACACGGTGGGCGTGATACGCAGACCGCGGAACTGCGCATGGGAAATCCCGACCGTGAAGATGCGATGCTTATCGAAGAGATATGTCTGCATCTTGTCCAGGTCCGTGCCATCGATATGGACAACGATGATACCGCACCAGTTACGGTCGTCGTCCACGTTACTCATGAACCGCACATTGGAGTACCCGCGCAAGCGGTCCGTCCAACGACGATGAAGGTACCGCAATCGTGCGGCCTTGCGATCGGTACCCAGGCTCTCGTTGAACATGATGGATGCACCGAGCGCATTATGCACGGACGCCGGATGCGTGCCTATCTCCTCGAACTTGCGGATGTTCGTATCCATCTCCTTGCCCGCCGCCATGAGCGGCCACACGGACGCGATCTTTTCTGCACGCACGTACAGCATGCCTGTTCCCAGCGGACCGCACATCCACTTGTGGAGGCTCACTCCGTAATTATCGCAATCGAGATCCTTGTGCGTGAAGGGGAACTGCTGGAAGGCATGGGCACCATCCACGATGCACTCGATGCCGCGAGCGCGCGCCAGTTTCACCACGCGCGCCACGGGCAGGATCTGGCCGGTCATGAAGCATACATGGGAGACAAGGATCACGCGCGTCCTGTCGGTGATGGCGCTCTCGATGCTCTTCACGTAGTCCTCCGCATCCATGAGGGGCACGGGGTAATCCACCTTCTTCAGCACGACGCCGTCCCGGCGCACACGCTGATCCCACGTGGTGAGCATGCGAGGATAGTCCTGCGTCGTCGTGACGATCTCGTCGCCCGCTTTCAACGCCATTCCCAATTGCAAGGTCTGTAACGACTCGCTGGCGTTGCGCGTGATGGCCACTTCTTCCGCGCTGACGGCGAACATCCGCGCAAGGCCGTTGCGTACGTGTTCCACGTTCGGTTCCAAATGACGCCACATGGTGTACGAAGGAGCGGTGTTGCTTTGGTCCAATTGCTGCTTCAGGGCATTGATCACCACGCGCGGCGCCGGGCTCACCCCGCCGTTGTTGAGATTGATGATGGAGCGGTCCACGTCGAAGGCCTCTTGCACGCTCAGCCAGAACGACTCGTCGCCGGCGATGTCGTCCGCACTGCGTGTGCCGGCGGCGGCATGCCACGCGCTCATGGCACGGGCCAGCGCGTGCGGCGCAAGGGCGGCGAATCCTGTTCCGGAAAGTGCGGCAAGAAAGGTGCGGCGCGATGTCATGCTGGTCCCCGTTCACTGTAAAGCATCGGGGAAAAAATACGAACCGAGGAATTGCGAGAGGAGGAATTACACGCCGGCGCTCTTCTTTTCCTCCAAAGCGAACCACCGCTCCGTAAGCGTATCGTTCTCCTCGGCTATCTCCTGAAGGCGTGTACTGATGCGGGATAGACGTTCGTGGTCGGCGCCACTGGAATTCGCAAGATCGTGCTCCAGCGCTGCCTGCTCTTCCGACAGCGCCTCCAGCTTCGGTCCGATCTCGTCGAGCTCCTTCTGCTCTTTGTAGCTCAATCCCTTGCCCGTGCGCGGCTTGGCGGGTTGCGTGGCCGACTGCATGGCACGTTCGGCGGCGGATTCCTTTTTCCCATCGGCTGCGGTCTTGCGCTGCTCGAGCGTGCGCTGCTCCATGGTATGCAGATACGAGGTGTAGTTCCCCGGGTACTGCTTTATCGTCCCGTCGTCCTCGAACGCATAGATGAACTCGACGGTCTTATCAAGAAAGGCGCGGTCGTGCGACACCACGAGCAGGACGCCTTTGAACGCTACAAGGTATTCCTCGAGCGCCGAGAGCGTGGCAAGGTCGAAGTCGTTCGTCGGTTCGTCCAGCAGCAGCACATTAGGATTCGCCATGAGCACACGGCAAAGCTCCAAACGACGACGTTCGCCGCCGCTCAAGGTTTCGATGCGCGAGCCGTGGCGATGTGCAGGAAAACGGAAACGCTCCAGGAGTTCCCGTGCAGAGATGTACTTCTCGCGTCCCACGCCGCCGTCGATGTACTCGGCAATCGCGCGCACCGCACCGATCACCGTTTGCGTCGGCGGAATGTGCGGCACCTCCTGCCGGAAGTACCCGATGGTCACGGTATCGCCGATACGCACCGAGCCCGTATCCGGCGGGATGATGCCCGCCAGAACATTGAGAAGGGTGCTCTTGCCGGCGCCGTTGGGTCCGATGAATCCTATCTTATCGCCGGGCGCTGCCGAGTATTCGAAGTTCCTGAACACCACGCGGTCACGCATGGTCTTGGAGATGTTATAGGCATCGATGATACGTCCGCCCAGGAACACCGACCCCACTTCCAACTCGATCTCCCGCTGTTTGGCTTCGGCCTTCTCCACCTGCATCTTCTCGATCCAGTTGATGCGGCTTTGCTGCTTGGTACGACGCGCCTTCGCACCCTTCTGCAACCATGCAAGCTCATGACGAAGCTTGTTCCGTTCGTGCGCCTGCGTGGCATCGTCGGCCGCGATCATCGCTTCCTTGCGCTCGAGGTATTTCTCGTAATTGCCGTCGAAGGAGAACAGGCGACGCTGATCGAGCTCCACGATGCGGGAAGACACCGCATCGAGGAAATAGCGGTCGTGCGTGACGAGCAGCACCCCTTTGGCGGAGCGCTGCAATTCGTCCTGCAACCACTGCACGATGCGTGCGTCCAGGTGATTGGTGGGCTCATCCAGGATCAGGAGATCCGGTTGCGACAACAGGGCGCGGGCCAAAGCGACACGCTTGCGCTGGCCTCCGCTCAGGGTCATCACGTCGGCATCCATGGTCGTGACGCCCAGGGAATGCAGGAAGCCGAGAGCCGTGGACCGTAGGTTCCATGCGGACTTCTCGTCGATCTTCACGGCAAGCGAGTGCATCTCCTCTTCCTCGGCATCGCTGTGCGCTGCGGCGTTGCACAACTCCTCATGACGTCGGAGCAGTCCGTACTCCTCGGGCTTGCCGGACATCACGATGTCGAGTACCGTCATATGGGCGTCGAAGGAGGGAAGCTGGTTGAGGAACTCCGTGCGCACGGCTTTGTTGAATGCCACGACGCCCGTGTCGGGCTCCTCTTTGCCGGCGATGATATGCAGAAGGGTGGATTTGCCGATACCGTTGCGTCCTATCAATCCGACGCGGTCGCCTTCTTCCATACCGAACGAGATACCCTCGAACAGCAAGGTCTGCTCGAAGGACTTCGAAATGTTACTGATGGAGAAGAGGTTCATACGCACACGATGTGCTAAGCATACGCGCTAAGCAAGAACATCCTGCGATGTTTCAACCACTGCCTGATATGCCGCGAAGTATTGGTTTCTGGAATCCATGACGAAGGTGTTGGGGAATTCCTTTTCGTACATGGTGTTCGGTGATGTGCCTGCGGCCACGAAGACACTGCGTGCGGGAAGTTCCACCATCTCGCCGGTGGCCACGGAGCGTCCGTTCTCGTCCGTACGATAGCGCTCGAACACCATCGCGCGTACCGCCTTGTGCTCGTCCAATCGCGCTTCCACGGGATTCATGCACTCAAGGATATACACCCCTTCCTCCAAGGCCTTCTCGATCTCCTCGTGGTTCAATCGGTACGCGGGAGAATCCTGCATGCGTTTGCGGTAGGCCATGGTGACGCCGCCCCACGATTGCAAAAGCGGAATGAAGTTCGGTTGTTCGCCGGCCGCTTGAGCCCGCTCGCGTTCGGCAACGATGGCGCGGCCGTGTTCATAGAATTCGCGGGCCACGTCCTTTTCCTCCGCGTCGAACATGGACCAGAAGGTCTCCTCGCCATGCTCCGCGATCAGCACCGATGCTCGCTGATAGAACTTCTGCACATGCAAGGGATAATAGGCCATCGCCTCTGTCGTGGTATCGATACCGGTAAGACCGCCGCCGATGACCACCACCGGCAGGCGCATCTGATAGTTCGCCATGGAGCTGAGCTTGGCCGCTCCCGTGAGCTGCAAGGACATGAGGAAGTCCGAGGCCTTGCGGATGCCGCGGCTCAGGTTGTTCTTCATGGGAATGATCGTCGGCTTGCCCGCGCCGGCGGCAAGGCCGATATGGTCGAAGCCCAGTTCCCATGCGTCGTCAATGGTCATGGTGCCGCCGAAACGAACGCCATCGAGGATCTTGAAGGTGCGACGGCGACACAGCAAGGTGTGCAGCACCGTGAGGAAGTTCTTGTCCCAGCGCACCGTAATGCCGTACTCGCTTACACCGCCGAAACCCTCGAGCACGCGCTCGTCGAGTTCCTGTTCGATCTCGCGGTGATAATCGTAGACGGGTGTGGCGTTCACGGACGGCGACCCCACAAGGGTTTCGGGCAAGGGCTCCACTTTCAACCCCTCCACTGCCACGACGGCGAATCCTTCATTGAGAAGGTGATGGGCCAGCGTATAGCCCGCAGGACCGAGGCCGACGACGAGGACCTTCTTGCCGTTGTACGGTAATGCGTAGGGACGTCGCAGGTTCAGCGGGTTCCACCGCGTGAGCAATGCGTAGATTTCGAAACCCCACGGCAGGTCGAGCACGTCGGTCAGCACGGATGTCTCCGCCGCGGGAATGTTCACAGGTTCCTGCTTCTGGAAGATGCATCCCTTCATGCAGTCGTTGCAGATGCGGTGTCCGGTTCCTGCGCACATGGGATTGTTGATGGTGATCATGGCCAGTGCGCCCACGGAATAGCCGTCGCGCTTCAGGGCATGCATCTCGCTGATGTGCTCATCCAGCGGACATCCCTGAAGGGCGATGCCGAGGGGATTCTTCTTCAGAGCGCCTGTCGCGTCCTTCGAACCCTTGCTGCAGGAATCCTTCTCACGATCATGGCAGATCATGCAATAGTCCACTTCATACATGATGTTCCGAGCGTTGAAGCGGCGGTCGGTAAGCTTGAAACCGTCGCGACGTCGGTAGTGCTGTTCGTCGCCTTTGATGAGCTCGGGCAGGTCGGCGTTCGGACGCTCGGCATGGACCAAGTGGTCGAAGTCCACCTTCTTCGGCGTACGCGAACTGATCCACGATGCCAAAGAAGCGGGTTCGAGAATCTTCCGCAGGAAGTAGTAATCCTCCAGCGTGTCGTGGATCTCCTTGGCTTTGTCGACGGGCGAGGCCTCGCCGTCCAGAAGCATGTGCAGTTCGGCCGGTGTGGACTCCTCAGTCACTTTTGTCAGATGCCACACGAGCAGCGCCATGGCGAGTTCCTCGTCATGCCACGGCAGAGCGGTGGTCTTGGCACGCACCGCGTCGACCGCCGCACGCAGACCGTCATAGCGTTCAACGGAGGTGTCCTCGGGCTTGTCTTTCTTCCGGAGGATGGCACGCTTGAGGAAGTTGCTTTTGAACAGGGTGACGATGCGCTCGTTGACGAGGGATGCGCGGAGTGTCTCGACGGAATCGCTCACATGGAACAGCTGTGCCACGAACACTTCGAGGACGCGGGCGGCGTGAAGAAGGATATCGGATTGTGCGGGATAGGAGATTCCCTCTTTGGCACCGGTGCGAAGCTGATCGAAATGCGAGAACGCTTCGGGGAACTGCTCTTGATAAAAAGCATCGAAGGCTTCATGAAGATCGCGAAGACGGAAGGGATCGTAGAGATCGGCGAAGCGAAATCCGTTGATACCGAGTTCATCGAGAAGCGGTGCTGAGGTCATGGGAACATCACTCCGAAGGCGAAAAAACAAGACGCTGGACCGCAAAGATACGGCATGCGGGATGAGCGTACGTATTTGCGACAAAAGGAGCTCTATGTGTGAGTCCGGCGTGGAGAACCGGTGCGGATACCGTTTGATGCATCCGCGGCGGCCTGTGCGAGAGCAAGGTCACGGAGATGAAGAATGGAGGCAGACGAGAATGAGGATGTACGGCTAGAAGTCGTTGACAAGGCGTTGAAGTCGACGGACGGTTTCGGCGTATTCCACGCTCTCGTGAACGTCCTGCCGAAGGTACGTGCGGATGTCGTTGATGAGGCTCACGGCTTTGTCCAATCGTGCATTGTTCCCGGGCTGGTAAGCACCCACATTGATCAGGTCTTCGGATTCCGTATACACTGCCAGGGCTTCTTTCAGTTTCGATGCCGCTGCGCGGTGTTCCCGCGTGGTGATGTCGCCCATGACGCGGCTGAGACTGGGCAGGATGTCGATGGCCGGGTAGTGGGCTTGCGATGCGATTTTTCTTGAAAGCACGATGTGTCCGTCCAGGATACCGCGGGCGGTATCGGAAATGGGCTCGTTCATGTCGTCGCCTTCCACGAGAACGGTGTAGAGGGCGGTGATGGTGCCGACGTCGGACGTACCGGCGCGTTCCATGATGCGACTCATAAGCGCGAACACGGAGGGCGTGTATCCTTTGGCGGTCGGAGGTTCGCCGACAGCCAGACCCACTTCCCGTTGCGCCATGGCAAGACGCGTGACGGAGTCCATCATGAGCATGACATCGAAACCGAGGTCGCGGAAATACTCCGCGATGGTCGTGGCGGTGAGTGCGGCTTTGATGCGGATGAGTGCCGGTTCGTCGCCGGTGGCGCAGATGACGACGGAACGGGCAAGGCCTTCGGGTCCGAGGTCGTTTTCAATGAACTCGCGTACTTCCCTACCCCGCTCGCCGATAAGGGCGATGACGTTGATGTCCGCCGAGGTGTTCCGGGCGATCATGCCCAGCGTGGTGGACTTACCCACACCCGAGCCGGAGAAGATACCCACACGCTGACCCTTGCCGATGGTCATCACGCCGTCGATGGCGCGGATGCCCGTAGCGATGGGTTCGGAGATCCGCTGGCGCATGAGGGGGTTGGGCGGTTTGGCATAGATGGACCGGACGTCGTTCACGACGAACGACCCCTTGCCGTCCATAGGATTACCCAGTCCGTCGAGTATACGCCCGAGAAGGAATTTCCCGACGCACACGCTTAGCGGCCGTTGGGTGGCGATGAGTTCCATGCCCGGCATGAGTTCCGCCTCCTGGTGCAGGACCATGGAGAGGATGCGATTGTCTTTGAAGCCGACCACCTCGCACTTGCCCACCACGTTGCGATGCCGATCCCTGATGATGAGGGCTTCGCCTATGGGTGCTTGCGGACCTCTGGATTCGATGGTCAGGCCTACCACGTGCGTGATGGTCCCGATGTATTCCGCGGGATTCGTCGCCTTGATGGCGGTGATGAGTCGGTGTTGGAGGGTCTCTATCATCAGAACTCTCCGGCAAGTTCTTTCACCTGGACCGTCTCTTCCATGGTCTTCCGCAGGTGTTCGAGCTGATGACGGAACTGCGTGTCCACGGTGCCCATCGATGTTTCCAGCACGCATCCGCCGCGCTCCACGGACTCGTCGGCGTGGATATCGATCTTCCGAAGGGTGGACGTGGAGTTCAGGAGCTGGCTGTTGGATTCCTTCATCATCTCGTAGCTGTCCGGGTGGACGCGGATGATCACTTCGCGCGTTCCATGCATGTTCGCAAGCACTTTCTTGGCCTGATCGACGGCTATCATGGAATTGGCGGATACTTCGCGATGCAGCACATGTTCCGCAATTGCGATGGCCACATTCACGGCGATATTGCTCATCTGATCGGTCTCCATGGCGAAGTGATCGCGCAGGTCCATGATCATGGTGTCGATGTTGGCCACCTTGTCACGGAAGGTGGAGAGTTCGGACTCGAGGAGAGCGCTGGTGACGGACTGACCGTCGGTGAAACCGCGATCGTATGCCGCCTGGATGTCCACCTCGATCTGCTCCGCGAGCATGGTCACTTCCTTGGGTTCCGAGGAGTGCCGGTCCTGCGGGAAATCCGGCACGGCGGCCGAGGCATGGTCGTCGAAATCGGTGAATGTGCGATCGAATTCTTCGAACACGTGACTCTCGAACGAGGGTGCCGATTCGACGCTCACGATGCGAGCACGGGCTATTTTTCGTCGATTTCGCTCAGAAAACACCATAAAACGACTTTTTCTCGGTGAAGGACTCTCTACCCCATCCTCACAGCAAGCACTGTGCCAGTGATGAGATATCCACCGTCACGACACTTTTTCCACAAATAATCCTCCCAAGGGTGTCGTTCGAAACCGGTCTCTTTGTATCTTTGTGGCCCTTACGCAGGTGCGCCTGAAAATCGACACTATCAAACTTTAAGGTGAATGTATGAAGCGTACGTATCAACCGAGCCGACGTCGTCGTGCTAACAAGCATGGTTTCCGCGCCCGCATGGCAACGAAAAACGGCCGTCGTGTATTGGCTGCCCGCCGCGCCAAAGGTCGTCATAAACTGACGGTCAGCGACGAGCGGTAGTCCATAATGGTATCACACTCTTTGGAAAGCGATAGCGTGGTTTTTTGTGCCGCACTATCGCTTTTGTGTTCCTACCCCCGATGAACCAACGTCAGATCCGATCCCTCAAGGGCGAGCACGCCTTCGGCCATGTGTTCCGCTCGAGCAAGAAGGTACGCGAGCCGTTACTCCACTTGTACGTGCAGTTCGCTCCCGTGCAGGAAGGTGCGGCAGCCTATTCGTCGCTCGGTATCGTCGTCCGAAAAAAGCTGGTGCGTCGTGCGGTGGACCGGGCCCGTATCAAACGATGGTTACGCGTGGCGCTGCGCCGATGTGCGCTTGAGCATGGCGCCCTTCTTGAAGAGGTAGGTGCAATGGTGGTGGTATGGCAAGCGTCGTATTCCGTGTACCGACCGGATGTGAGCTTCGGACATGTCTACGATTGCGTGGTCCATGCACTGAAGCGAGCCCGGAGAACAGGAGCACCCGGATGAAACATGTCTTGCTGTCGATCCTCCGTTTTTACAAGCGGAACATCTCTCCGATGCTCGGACAGAATTGCCGGTTCGCGCCGACCTGTTCCGAATACGCAGCCATAGCCATCGAACGTTATGGAGCGTGGAAGGGATCGCGACTTGCGTTGTCGCGCATCGCCCGATGCCATCCGTTCCATCCGGGAGGCATCGACAATGTTCCTTAGGGAACGGGACCGTTACGACGGAGTCCGTCGCTTCGCCGGTGGAGTGTAATTTTTCTTCA
The DNA here is from genome assembly GCA_040398805.1 of Kapaibacterium sp. (SeqCode). Lineage (GTDB taxonomy): Bacteria > Bacteroidota > Ignavibacteria > Kapaibacteriales > NICIL-2 > JBBATK01. The sequence goes on from JBBATK010000002.1 coordinate 202,304, forward strand.
ACCCTGAACGTCACGTGACGAACCAGTACCACTGAATCTTATGGACAGACAATCGATCATCGGCTTCGTACTCATCGCCATCATCATCACGGTATGGATGGTGTACAATTCATCGCACACCGTTCCTCCGCCGCCGACCAAGCCGGCTGCCGCGGCTCAGAGGTCCGACACGCCGCAAAGCACGCCGGTGCAACCGAATGCCGGATCGGTGCAGAGCGCCGGTACTCCCGCACCCGCTTCCCCCGAAGCACTGGTGAAAGTGGAAACGGATAAGTACATCGCATGGGTGAGCTCCAAGGGAATGACTCTTGCGCGCTACGAGCTGAAGGGATTCCAATCGCATATCAAGACACCGGTGCAGCTCATCAAGCAGGGTGAACACGCCCTCGGCGTGGTCTTCATGGGCAATCAAGGCAAGCGGGTGGATACACGGACACTGGATGCCGCATTCGTGAACCTGCCATCCGAACCCATCGTCGTCAAAGGCTCGGCCTCGACGGTCGTTCGCGGTCGCATCGACCTTGGCAACGGCAGCTTCATCGAGCGCTCACTGACGTTCAATGGTGATTCGTATGTCATCGATGCGGGCTTCACGATGACGAACCTGGATAATGTGATGCCGAGCACCCAACGTTGGTTCGATATCTCGTGGGAGAGAGGACTGCAGTATCAAGAGGCCAATAGTGTGGATGAATCCAATGGCGCGGTGGCGTATGCATCGATGAACGGATCCCTGGAGGAGTTGGACGCGCCGAACTACAACGAACCCGTATCATCCCACCAATCGGGCAAAGTGGATTTCATCGGAACGAAGACGAAGTACTTCTCCGTGGCGTTGCTCAATCCGAACTCCCAGGGCGAGGACACGTACTATCTGGACGGCACGCGATACGGCGCACCCGACAACGGCGTCGTCGAGGAGTATTCCTTCGCGCTTCGCGTCCCGTACCGGGGCGGTGTGCAATCATCGAACTATCGGTTGTACCTGGGTCCGTTGGACTACGACATCGTGAAGCAATACGGCATGGCTTCCACGGTGAACTTCGGCTGGAAATGGCTTGTGCGTCCCATCGGCGAGTTCTTCATGCTTCCCGTGTTCACGACCATCTACAAGTTCCTTCCCAACTTCGGTGTGGCCATCATCGTGTTCTCCCTGCTCATGAAGCTGTTGCTGTACCCCCTGTCGGTAGGCCAGATAAAATCTGCGCAGAAGATGAAGGTGCTGCAACCCGAAATCGACAAGCTGCGTAAGCGCTTTGCGGACGACCCCACGGGAATGCAACAAGCGCAGATGAAACTGTTCGGCGAGTACGGCATCAATCCCATGGGAGGATGTCTGCCTCTGCTCTTGCAGATGCCGATCCTCTACGCCTTGTACTCCGTCCTCACCTCGAACATCCACATGCGACAGGCGATGTTCGTGCAGGGATGGATCCCCGACCTCTCGGCACCGGATTACATCGTCACGTTGCCCTTCTCCATCCTTGGTGTGCACGCCCTGTCGGGCATGGCACTCGTCATGGGTATCACCATGTTCATCCAGCAGCGCATGACGGTGACGGATCCGAGCCAGAAGGCGATGGTCTACATGATGCCGGTGATGATGACCTTGATGTTCTCGAACCTGCCGTCGGGATTGAACCTGTATTACCTCACGTTCAACTTCCTCGGTATCGCTCAGCAGGTGTACATGACGAAGTTCTCGCGAAGCAAGATCACCTTGGAGGACCTCAAGCGCATGCCGAAGAAGGAATCATGGTTGCAAAAGCGACTGCAGATGGCGCAAGAGCTCGCTGAAGCGCAAGGTCGCATGCCACAACAGCAAAACCGTCCGACCAAGCGCTCCAAGAAATGATTCCGTCGGGTCGGCCCGACTCGCAGGTTGCGCGGCGACGCCCGGAGCTTGCCCGCGACAGCAGAATTACCACAGGCCTCCTGCATCAAGGAGGCCTGTGTCGTATATTGCCGCGTACCACGATGTCCCCAACTCCTATGGCTTCGTCGCGTCTTCGGTATATTGAATTTCGTAAGAGCACGGCCTCACAGATCGTGTTGTTCTTCGCTGTCCTCATCGTTGCCGCGTTCTTCTGTTTTCGCGGAGCGTTCATCCCTCTGGCGAAAACCCTGTTCCATGACTCCTTCAAAGCCGATGTCTATACGGAAGGCGGGAACCTCAATGCGTGGACGAACTGGAAAGTGGTGGTGGAACCGGGTCGCGCGGCAAAGGGCGGTACCTATGGCGAAGACGGCGAGATGAAGGTCTACTTCTTCGATCCGGTCCTTGCTACGCTTCCCCTGGTCGCCGGCATCGGCGCGTTCGTCGCGTTGATCGTCTGCTCCGTCATTCCGCCGGGCATCGGACTGATCCGGCAGAAGATAGAACGGGAGATCATCAACGCCCTGCATCACTATGCACGTATCGAATACGGCGAGCACACGGATGCGGACCTCCTGGAACTGTCCGAGACCATAGCCAGAGCGGACATCCACCGGTTGCACGAACTCGAGGATCATTGGCACACGACGGTTCCGGACCTGGAGACGCTCCAACGCGCCATCCTTTGGCGTCAGCGCTCCCTCGTCGGTCGCGTGTTCAACATCCGCGACGCCCTTGCGCTGTACATGCAACAGCATTTCACCATACGGTATGAGAACCCGGTACTGGGACTCATCTACATCGGTGCGGCGGTGCTGATCATCATCATCGGACTCCGCGGACTGCAATTCATTCCCAAAGATTCTCCGTCGTTGGTGCTCTTCGCCATCAGCTTGGAGTTCATGCTCCTCATCGTCTACGCTTTCACGCTCATGTACACGAAGGCCGTCGAGCAGGCGGAATCATCGGAGGCAGGCGTCTCCGATCTGCAGACGCTGTTCGGAGCAACAACCGGCGGCTCGTCACGTCAGCAGGCAGAGAAACTTTTGCGCATGTTCGTCGCCGGACCCAAACCCTGACCTTCACCCCGCGAACGATGTCGTAATGGGACCCCGCATCTCTTGGATCCCGTGTCGATGAATCGCGACGAGAGTTTCACAGAATAGATTACCCCGTTCGATATGAACCGATCCTCACATCCGCTCGTTGCACGTGACCGCGAGGTCGCCTTCCTGCGTTCGGCCGCAGATGCCGCGCAATCGCAACGCGGCCGTGTCATCCTCCTTCGCGGAGAGAGCGGTTTCGGCAAGACACTGCTCATGCAGACGGTGGCAGAGGAACTGCGCAGTGCGGGAACCGTCGATGCCATCATCGTGGAATGCGAAGCGCCCATAGGCAAGCTGAGCGTGTCGTCGTTGCAGACCATGCAACCGTTCGTGCGCGCGCTGGAGGCGCTTATCGCGATCAACAGCAATGCGGCGACGAAACGTCTCGCCATGAACATCGGACTCTCCGTCCTCGGCCTCATTCCCTTCGCGGGAGCGATCTTCGACATGACGAAGGAAGTGATGCGCGACGTTCGCGAGTACAAGAAGGAGAAAGAGAAATCCGGCGGCAAGAGCGCGGCGGACACCGTCATGACAGAGCTGCTTGCATCCTTCGTCGCCATCGCCAAGGAGAAACCGTTCGTGCTTTTCCTTGACGAATCCCACTTCATGGATGCGCAGTCTCTGCAGTTCCTTTCGTTCATTCAGAATCATCCGTCGCCGTTACCCTTCAGTGTGGTCGTGGCCCTTCAACACGCGGAAGCGGAGAAGAGCAATTCCGCTTGTGTCGCCTGGATGACAAGCGTGCCCGCAGACTCCACGTGCACGCTGAGTGCGTTCGACATCGACGGCGTGCGCGCATGCATCCGTGCGGTGCTACCGAACCGCGGCTCGATGTCCGGCCTGGACGACTGGCTTCTTCGACGCACATCGGGCGTCCCCATCGCCGTCGGCGAATATCTGGAGTACTTCTCTGCGCATTCACCGTTCCGTGAGGATGGGACGCTGGATACGGAGGTCCTGGCGTCGCAGTCGATTCCGCTCTCCTTGCAGGCACTGCTTTCAAAGAATGTCGAGAACCTCGCGGAAGCGGACACCAATCTGCTGGCCATGTGCAGCGCGGAGGGTCGGGAGTTCAGCGTGTACGTCATGGCCCAGCTCATGAACACCGATGTCCTCACGGCACTGCGTGAGCTCAAGTCCTTGCAGTTCCGCACGGGACTCATCCGCAGCATCGGCCCCCAGCCTCGCTATGGCATGAAGACCACCGTCTATGAATTCACCCATGCCATCCATCACGCCTTCTTCCATGCCAAGCTCGAACACGAGGAGCGCATCGAGCTGCATGACCGCATCGCCCACATTCTTCGGGCGTGTTTCGATGCCACGGAGGATGAGCGGTTGCGTCAGCAGTTGGCACCGTACATCGCCGCCCATGCTCTTGAGGCGGGCGACGAAGAGACCGCTCGGACGATGCTCATGGTCACCGCTCATGCGGCGGACGACATGGGATACCCGGGAATCATCGACGAAGTGACCTCCATCATCTCCGAATTCCGTGAGCCTCAGGCGGAGCGCACGTTACAGGAGTTGAGTTCCTTGCGGAACGACGAAGCATCGACGGCAGACGACCCGGCAGTCGTATTCGGAGGAGGTCCGCGCAAGCTGGATGCTGCGTGCTACGATCTTCGGGAGAAAGCATTGGAGTTGTACTTCGATGGAAAGGCGGAGGAAGCGGGCGACGTGCTGCGCGCCTTCACGGAACAGTGGGAGGCGTTCCTGCCCCTGCAGGAAAAGGTGCTGCTTCTTGCCATGCGGGCACGGTGTGAAGTGGCGGCAGGAAGGTATGATGTAGCGGCGGATATCATCAAGACAGCACAGGAGGATCTCCTCAGAGCCCCGCACATGGAGTCCCAGTGCATCCTCGACAACGTCGCAGGCATCCTTTCCACCGAGCAAGGAAAAACGTCCGAAGGATTGTATCATCTTCAGCAGGCGGCTCACGCAGCCGCGTCGGCGAGCGACGATTGCAAACTGCTCACGGTCACGAACATCGCCATGGCTCTTGAAGAGAGCAACAAACGGCAAGCACGGGTGTTCCATAGGATGGCGCATCAACTCTGCAGCGCCCTGCACTATCATGAATTCCGCGCAGCGGTTCTGGAGAACACGTCGGCGCGATGACGGCGTGCGATCAATAGGGTATGCGGACCGTACCGACGAGAAGGAAACGGACACGTCCCGATCCGCCCTGACCCGCAACCACTGCTACGCATTGCGACTCGATCTTGACGACGATCTCTTGACGATTGGTCACCTTCCATGCGATGACGCGGGCATACGATTCGTCCTTCATCGTCGGCGGTTTCGGCGACACGATGGGGATGCGCGTGTATCTGATGGTCGGACGTTCCTGCGTGCGCACGGTGAAGGCCACCTGTCCTTGGTGCAACCAGTTCCAGTCGTCTCCGACTATCGGCAGGGAATCCAGCATGATCTGTACACTTCGCATGGAGACTTCTCGTGCGTCCGATTGACTGCGGACGACGGGCGAAAACCACGCGTTCATGCGGAGCACGGGTACGGCGCCGGTGGTGTCCACGACGAACGTGGATGCTTCCTCGATATCAAGGTACGGTGCACGATTGCTGAACACGAGCGACGAATAATTCGGGACGAAGTCATCGGTCGCCATCACGTCGATGCGCACCGAATCCTGCACGACGTTCACCGGTTTCGGGTCCACCGGCGTTCCATCCACAGGTCCCGTCATGGGATCCTTGAAACAACCGGTCATGAGTGCGGAAAGCAGGACGACTGTTCCTATGGTCCGCGTGATGGTCAAGATGTTCTTCATACGTATCAAGCGATCACTCGCATATTGTTTGCAATGTCCGTATCCACCGACCATCTCATAACTGATACCCGATGCCATAGGTGAATCCTAGCTTCGGCGTGGTATAGGAGGTACCCTGTACCGTGTAGAACAATCCCGTGGCTTCGAAGCCGAACATCATGCGCAGATGCGCGGTCGGAGCGAAGGTGGTACCGAAGAGTCCTTTAGTCAGGAACCCGTAGTTCGTAAAACCGCCGTTGAACTGGAAGAACGGTTGCCATCCGTTGTCGCGGAGCGAAGGGAACGGATACAGCTGCGCTTGCACCGAACCCCAGACAAGGTCCTGGGTGGATTCGTACTTCATCGTGGTGCCGTCGCTCACGCCCTTGAAGCTCATAGCAAAGGGCTCGCGTCCTAACTCCACCCCCGCACCGAACCAATCGCTGAAGGTATAGAAGATCCCGAGGGCCATGTTGTTCAATCCGGATCCTGTCGTTGTGGCGTTCGACACGTTCACATACGACGATGCGTTGATGGATCGCAGGGAGGTCACGAAGGAGCGCTCGAACGGACGCGGCGCGATGTCTCCATCCGGTAATTCCCGTGTCCCATTGACCACTTCCGTCACCGACAGCATCGCATCGGGGTTCACTCTGCGAACGATGATGGAGGCCGGCTGTGTCTGGATGGCCTGCATCTCCGTCACTTCCTTCGGCGTAACCGTTGTCTCTGAAGGCGCGACCGTCGGCTTCATCGCCATGTCATTGACGAGCTCGGGTGTGATGGTTCCGGGGGCAGACGGAGTTCCCGTCGAGTTGTCGACAACGCTCTTCACCGGATCGGCAAGTGCCGCCTCACGCACCACGACGCGCTGCGTCTTCGTCACGATGACCGTGTCGTGCACGATTGCGACGGTCGCCGCGGGACCGGCATTCCGCGCGGCTGCTGCCTGCACGGCCTGCTGCGGGGCTTCCGCGCTGCTTGGCGCGGCCGCATACCATGTCACCGCACCGCTGACGACGGCAGCAGCCAGGGGAGCCCAGATCTTGGACCAGATGGCCGAGCCCCATGAGCTGTTGACGAGCATCGAGGTGGACATCCCCAGTGCGCCGAACACGGCGGCCGTGGATGCGATGGGAGGCACGAGGGCGGCACGATCGCGTTTCACGGCACGTTGCACTGCCAGCATGTCGCGCATCTCCGCACGGAGCTCGCTCTTTGCGTTCAGATCGGCGAACAACGTGGGTTCAAGGGCAGAGTCAAGCTCCCCCTCGAGAAAGGAGTGCAAGAGTTCCGATGATGTGAGATCCGAATTTTCCATGATTCACCTATGCGGTGGAAGAGAACAAACACACACCCGCTTTCGCGGGCATTACGCACCATTGTCATTGAGATCCTGAAGATATGGTGCCAACATCTCCCGGATTTTCTGTTTCGCACGAAACGAGCGGATCTTCGCCGTCGCTTCCGTGCACCCGACAATCTCACCGATCTCTGCGTACGACAAGCCGTCGTACTCACGGAGAACGAACACATCTTTGTAGTCGAACGGCAAGTGCTCGATGGCCTTGTCGATAAGCGACAGGAGCTCACGGTTATCACCATCGTTGGCCGAAAGAGCGCCATGGTAGTCCTCCAGCTCCACGAAACGGTGACTACCGTAGTCGCGCTTGGCATTCAAGCACAGGTTCCGGGCGATCCGGAGCAGGTACGCCGCCACGTTGGTCATCTCGCGTTCCTTTTGCGCGCTCTTGTAGAAGCGGATGAACGTATCCTGGAACACGTCTTGCGCCAGGTCCACGTCGTCCACCACCTTCCGGCAATACGCATAGATGCGCGGAGACAATCGCGCATACAGCTCCTTGAACGCCGCTTCGCTCAAACGGCGATCCCTCTCTTCTCCGATCCGTATGAAGGAGAAAAGCTCGATCTCGCTGTATGTTTCCATGCCGTTCATTCCGGGGCAAACTACAGGATTGTGAACAAACCTTCCACAGACATCGGTCCGTGGTACCGCGCTCGTCAAGAGTAACCCCGTACGGTCGATTCGGTAACAGGTCGGACGCCAGTGTCGTGTGGAACGGGGGCCTCTGCAGCACCGCTCGCAGCCTCGTGCACTCTTAAACTTCTTCCCTTGTTGTCACGTCCTAGATAACTTGGCAAGCGCCGAAGGTTGGTGATTCATAATTCATCCTCGGTTCACCCTAGCAAGGTTGTGCGAGTGGGGGAATCATGAGAGTTTGCACCACACGACGATTCCGGGGTCTCCCCGTCCGCCCGCGTGCATGCGCCGGCGATCGGGATCAACATTGAAGAAGGTTTATTCATCATTTTTTTCAGCTTCTATGAATTCACGTCGACTCTTTTTCGCGGTGATGATGACAGCGATCGCGCTGTTGGCAGCTCCGTTCGCGACAGCGCAAACGCGCATCGACATGCCCGATGGCGAAGCCGTCCTTGCCGTCAATGTCGTCGCCACGACCTCCGCTCCGGCAGACTATGCTCGCGTCGTCGCCACGCGCGGACGCGTCTATGGCTCCAAGCTCAGCGGTGGCATCTGGTCCAAGAACGTCCAACTGTTCGAAGTCCCCTATAGCCGTCGCGTCGTCGATGCGACCTTCAAATACGGCGAATCGGGCTCTACCCGCAGCTACGCCCTCCTTCTCGACAACGGCGATGTCCACGTCCTTCGCTATGACATCAGCACGAACACAGTGGACAAGACCGTTGGGTACGTACCGACGCCTCTTGTCCCTCAAGGTGGCGGATTCAATCAGCAGACCTACAAGAAAGTGGTCTTCCATGCAGGTTTGTCCTTGCATTACGGCAACGTGGTGTATTCCACACCGATGGACGCACCGAACTACACGCTCGACACTGTAGGTCTGTCACGCAGCAACGTCCAGGACCTGGCACTTGACATGCAGGGCAACCTTCTTGCGGCCACGACCCGCGGGATATTCCAATGGAACAGCGCGGCGACCAAGTGGGTGCGTGCCACAGCGTTTGATTCAACGTTGAGCGCTGCGGCGTTGTACGTCTGCCGCGACGGACGCATGCTCGCCACGGTCGCGAACCGCGGTGTCTACCTTTCGTCCAACAATGGCGCGAACTGGGCTCTGGACACCGCCGGCTCCGGTTCCACGGCGTTCGTGCGCTTCACCGACGATGCTGCGAATAACGTGTTCGCCGTATCCAACCCGAACAATGCCACGTCTACGCTGTATCGTAAGACCGGTACGAGCGCAGGATGGTCGCGTATCGATACCACGCTGACCTTGACCGTCGGTGGTGTGGTGCGCATCAACGACCTGTCGGCAGATGCAAGCCTTGAGCTTGGCGCGACCGTCGGCGTCATGTCGTCGGCCAAGAAGGGCGACGACTGGTCCAACACCACCATGGGAATTCTTGCTGAGGATATTTATGGTTTGCAATACTTCCCCAACGACGTCACCGTCGTGAGCACCGCCCTCGGCGTCTTTCGCAAGAACACGACATGGGCGCAGGTATTCCCGGCAAAGGGCTTCAATGGAGCACGTCCGTTGTTCAGGACTCCCGGTGGTAACGGATCCATCTCCTTCCAGCTTGCCGGAACGGGACAGGGAGCAAGCGCGCAACCGGGTTTGATCTACACGAGCACTGACCAGGGCGCCACGTGGTCGCTGGACACCGCCGGACTCAGCAATGTCCCGGGCAGTACCAGCAACCAGATACCCTCGGTGTTCGGTCTCGATAACACCGGCAAGAAATACATCGCAACGGGCACGCCCATTTCCGTGTACTCCACGCCGTGGGCTCTCGATACGGCAGGATTCTCTCAGCCCGCAGGAACCAGCGCCGCTTCGTTGATCTACTCAGACCCAGCGAACACGACCTATGTGTCGGGTGCGGTGTATGGTGGCGGTGGTGGTGGCGGTTTCTCGGTGCGGGACATCGTCCTCAACCGTCGCACGGCCGGGGGAACGTCATGGAGTGTCGATACCACGGGACTCAACAAACGTCCTGTCTATGCTATCGCAGGCACCGCGACGACCACGTACGCCGGTACCGGTCTTGTCAACGGCGTCTCGTATCTGTACAAGCGTGGGGCAAGCGGCTGGGAGAATATTCCCGCTCCGCCGTCTGCGGTATCGGACACGCGCGCCATGGCGGTGGACTCCACGAAGGCGCTCTATGTGGCGTACTCCGGTGTGCTCAGCACGAATTCGCCGAATCGCGGTGTGTACGCGACGGGCGATGACGGCGCCACGTGGGATTACGCAGGTCTGGACAGTGTGCTTGTGCGCGGCTTGGTCGCAACCGCCGATGGCGTGTACGCGTTCACGAATCGTGGCGGTTTCAAGCTGACACGTTCCTCATTGCGCTCGGCGTCCATCCAATTCAGCAAGAACGTCATCGACTTCGGTCTGGTGGATGTGGGAGGTCGCAAGGACACCGTCATCACCGTCACCAATAGCGGCAACGACACCTTGCGCGTCAGCAACCTTCGCACGAACTCCCAAGTGTTCACCGCCACTCCCTCGCAGTTCACCGTCGCTCCGGGTGGCTCTACCCAAGTGACCGTCTCCTTCCGTCCTACAGCAGGCGGCGCAGCTACGACGACGATGCGCAGTATCGCCAATACCACACCAGACACCGTTCTTCTCGTAGGTCAAGGAAAGGCCGCCAATGTGAAGATCGTCGTGGAGAGCAGGAACATCGACTTGGGAATGGTGGACGTAGGTACGACACGCGACTCGGTTGTCAGTATCGCCAACAGCGGAACGGATACCTTGATCGTCAACGGTATCAACTCGACGGTCACTGACCTGACCATTGTTCCGTCCACCTTCAAACTTGCCGGTGGAGACAGCACGAAGATCACCATTCGCTACACACCGAAGTCCGCGGGCAGCGTCATCGGATTCCTCCGCTTCTCCTACAATGGTCCCTCGGACTCCATCCGTGTTCTGGCGCGCGCCGACGTGGCATCGGTGGACGATCCCGCACTCATCGACACCTACAAACTCGCGCTCATGCCGAATCCTGTGATATCATCGAACGCAGTCTTGCGGTTCGAACTCCCCACGAGCGAGATGATGAAGCTGACACTCGTGTCCGTTCGTGGCGAAGCGGTCGAAGAGATCTCCAACGGATACATGGATCAAGGTGCTCATACCATCGATCTCGGATCCGTCGTCCAGCGTCTTTCCGGCGGAACCTACCTGCTCCGTATGACGACCATGCGTGGCACCTCGGCGCTGAAGTTCATCGTCGTGAAGTGATGACCTATCGGGAGCGGTCCGTCATGGATACGCTCTTCCTTTTGCCTTAGAAAAAAAGGTGTGCGATTCCTCGCACACCTTTTTTGTTGTCGGCCACCGGTACGCCATGACCAGCGGTCTGTGGGTCCACGACGGACGCATGAACGGCAGAGCGGTGCGGCAGTCCAAAACTGACACCTCGTGCATGTACGGAGAATCAGGCGGCGTGAAGTCCTTCGACGCATTCACGCAAGCGCGCCACACCACGACGGATATCGTCGTCGGCTGCAGCAAAGGAGATGCGGAGGAAGCCCGGGGCACCGAAGGCCTCACCGGGAACGGTGGCGCAGAAGTATCGCTCGAGCAGGCGCTCTGCAAAGGCGTGGGAGGTGGGAACCCGCTCGTTGAGCACGTTCCGAAGATCTATCCACAAATAAAAAGCGCCGTCGGGCTGCAAGACGCGGATGCCCCCGATTGCATCCACAAGTCCACAAACCAATTCCCGACGGCGCTCGAATTCGGATCGCATCGTCTCGACATCCTTGTCCGCATGAAGCAATGCCGCGAGAGCCGCACGCTGCGCAATGGAGGTCGGGTTCGACGTGTCCTGACTTTGAACCTTGGCTGCTTGTGCGAACACCTCGGCCGGCGCATTCATGAATCCCACTCTCCAACCGGTCATCGCATAGGCCTTCGAACAACCGTTCACGGTAATGACTCGGTGCGCGATGGATGCGAACGATCCCGGACTTACGTGCGGAACTCTGTTGTAATGGATTTTCTCGTAGATCTCGTCGCTGATGATAAAACAATCATGCGATTCAAGAACCTCGACGATACCTTCCCACTCTTCACGGGTGATCATCATTCCCGTGGGGTTGGACGGCGAGTTCAGGATGATGCACTTCGTGTTCGACGTCAGTGCATCACGGATCTGGTCCGGCCGTACCTTGAACTGCGATTCAGGCGTCGTCTCGAGAATGACCGGAGTCGCTCCCGCAATGGTGATCATCGCCGGGTAGCTCACCCAGTAGGGCGCCACGACTATCACCTCGTCTCCCGGATTGCAGAGTGCGGAAAGCGCATTCATGATACTGTGCTTTGCCCCGCAGGAGATGAGCACAGTGGATGCATCGGCCCCGATGATCCCGTTTTCACGACGGAACTTGTCGGCAACCGCTTCGCGCAACTCAGGAATCCCGTTCGAGTCGGTGTAATGACTGAAGTCGCTTTCAATGGCCTCGATAGCTGCATGCTTTGCGCAGGACGGCGTAGGAAAATCCGGTTCTCCCGTTGCCAACGAAACAACATCCTCCCCACGTTGTTTCAGTTTCTTTGCACGCGCAGCAATGGCGAGAGTTTGAGACTCTGTGGCAGCAATGATACGTCGTGAAAGACTCTGCATGATGAACGTTCTTGGTGATCCCTTGACCGTGTCGGCGCTCGTGTCGTTCATGCGTCTCGATACTCGCATGATGTGCACGACAAGTGACGACATCCCGTTCGGAACAATTTAGTGTGCAACGATGAACGTAGAGAAGAAGATTTTTTCCCCAACGCGAAGTCGAACGGTATACACACCCGACGCATACCCTTGTACCGAGTGCGGCATGACATACACACCTTGATCCACCGTGCCCTGGACAGGCGTGCTTACGCAGCGGCCTTGCTCGTCCCAGATGTCGATGGTCACACGCGATGCCTGCGCGGCTTTGTATCGAATGGTGATGTTGTCTCCGTTCATCACGGGCTGAGGGTAGACGGCGAGTTCCTCTGCCGACGCCGCCGGTCCGTCGGCATCCTCCACCGACACGATGACGCTTCCCTGCGGCTTGATGCATAGCAAGGTCTGGTCTTCATCGATGATCATGGTGTCCGAAAGGAACGGAACGCGCACGGTGATCGTCTGCTCGAGGGAGTCGTTGACGAACACGTGCTCGAAGGTGTCATTCGAATAGCGCGCGTGAAAGCGCAAGGGCACCGGCATGACGAAAAGGGGAGCGGCTTTGGCGTTGGGACCGGGCTTCTGTGTGAATCGGATGACCACGTCCGTCTGGTCATCGACGCGGGTGACGGATTGCACCGTGGCGGTATAGTACGGGTGACCGGAGTTATAAATCCATTGGTCGAAGAACTGCCGGAAGGGCACCCTGGGATTCGGTACGAGCTCTTCCCACAGTGCCAGGAAATCTTCCGTCTCGACAGAACGATACGCGTTACGACGGAGGTACTCGTTCATGACACTGAAGTACGTACTGTCGCCCACCACTGTGCGCAACATGGAGTATATCCATCCCGCTTTCACATAGGTGGTGCCGTAGTTGAAGAGGTTGTTGAACGGCACGTAGTAGATGGCCGGTTGCGTGGCCCCCTCGTCGTTTCCGAAATACGAGCGGTCCCTTCGCGCCGCGAAATCCTTCCGGGCTGCGGCAAGACCACGCACTTTCTCTATCCAGAGGAATTCCCCGTACGAGGCGCCGCCTTCGTTCAACCAGATGTCATTCCATGTGGCGCACGTCACCTTGTCGCCCGTCCATTGATGCATGAGCTCGTGGGCGATGACTCCCTCCCAACGATCAGTAAGGGCTCGACGGTGATAGGTGGAGTTCGTCTGATGCTCCATCGCTCCGCTGAAGTACGGGAAGAGGAGGGTTTGTGCGTAGGAGCCGAAAGGATACTCTCCGTAGAGCATGGAGAACTGTTCCATCATGCTGACATTGATACTCTGCATCCAGGCCAGGTTATCGGCGAAACGCTCCGCGTCCTTCGTCCACAGATAGATCGGTGCCGGTACTTTCTGTGTGGTGTCGCTGACTCGACGATACGGTATGCCGTCGAACTTCGCCCACTTCGAGGCGCAGACCACCATGAGGTAGGTCGGAATCGGCGTCGTATCCCTCCATTCGTACTCCTCTCGGTCGCCGAACGAGTCATAGCGCGACAGCAACCCGTTCGAACTGACGTTGAATCCCTGAGGAACGATCACCGTTATGGATGCGACGGCTTTGTCGTACGGACGGTCGTTGCACGGCATCCATTCCCGAGCGCCTTCGGGCTGACTCATGGTATAGGCGATGGGAGCGAACACCGTATCCGGCGGTGTCCGCGTGCCATACGGTCCGGCAGGAACAGCGACGAATCCATTGAAGTCACCGGGATTGGACAGACTCACATTCGCGTAATGGACGACAATCGTGAGCGTGTCGCCCACCGACGGCGTACCGACGTTGATATCCACACTGCCGGTCGTCGACGTGTACGCCTTGCCTACCAACACACCCTGAACAAAGGCAGAGTCGATACGCAGGTCGCGGATGTCGAGAGTGACCACCTTCGTGTTCGCAGAGTCGATGCGTACCCGTATCGTGTTACGTCCTACATACTCGCGCGAGCCCGCGCCGGTCTTCGTCAGCGGTTTCCGCCAATCCATAGACAGGTCGTACGAGAGCACGTCGTACGGCCTGCGCGCGATGGCGGAGGGACGTCGGGCGGAAAGGAATGCCGGACCTTGCTTGCCGTGGGCGCATCCCATGCTCTCCTCCGTCGGGGCCGTCTTCCCGTCGCCCTCTATAAGGAACGACGGCATGGTCTGGGAATACAGGTTGTCTGCGGCCAGCAGAGCAAGACAGAAGAGGAAGATTCTCATACGGTAGTTCTCTCGTTGGATAGGAAGTGGTCGGGACGATGTCTCGGTGACTCCGCACGCTTCGGATGTCAAGCCTCGTTGGTACCGACGGACGAAGCTGAGCTTTCACGTTTGTAAAAGACATACCCGCGGATGACGAACACGAGCGCAATCACCCCCGTTTCCGCTTGCAGCATATCCTCCAGCACCGGCCTCATGCCATCGGCATAGACCGTGACGGCATGGACGGTAGCGGGAAGTTCCACAAGGACGCAGAGCGTCATGAATGCCAGTGTGGCCTGAAGCGCCGTGTGTTTGTATCGGTCGGAAACACTGAGCACGGCATAGGCGAAAAGGGCGAGTCCGCACACCAACGGATGAAGGAACACCCAGCTATGCACGGTCGGCGCGATCTTCTCCATGAGGGGAAGGTTCAGCGATGCCACCTTGGTTGAGGAGAATCCGTAGCCTCCGAGTATCAGAAAAAGGAAGCTGAGGATCATCGAGAAAGCGATCATAAGGGTAGTCAGGTGTGCGACGCATCAATTGCCGTTCAAATATACTTATTGTAAATTTGACCCGTCGACGTTCAGTCGGCTGCCGGTTCCACCATCATCGCACCACCATGAAAACCATATCCGCCGTCCTTCTCGCGATCCTTTCCCTGACATCCTTCTCGTGCATGAATACCACGGAGTATCAGGCGGAAGAACTCTCCATCTCCGAGCTGTCGTCACAGCCCGGTTACGCATGGTTCTCGCAAGAAGTCGGCAAGTACACCCCGTCGGCCACCGATGTGGCAGCCGTCAAAGCCGCCTATGCGGCCGCACCCTTCTCCACCTATCTCTACGTGAATCCGTCGTGCACGTGCACCGGTACACAGAAGCACTTCCCGCATCTCTATAGCACGCTGAAAGCGGCCGGCATTCCCGATTCCACGATGATCGTCCTGAGCATGCTCAACGCCACCACCGTGCAACCGTATGCGGATAAGTTTCCTGTGCGCGTCCTGCCTACCTTCTACTTCGTGCGGCGCACAGGGAACGATACACGCAAACTGGAACCGCCGACGGACACGCTCTCGCGCATCGATTCTCTTGCGGCTTTCACGCTGCGCTAACAGACTCCCGCGTTCCGTATGGCATACTGGCTTATCAAGTCCGATCCCGAAGAATACTCCTTCCACGATCTCCTGCGTGACAAGAAGACCGCATGGACCGGCGTGAGGAATTTCGCTGCCCGCAACAACCTTCGCGCCATGAGCAAGGGCGACTCCGTCCTGGTGTATCACAGCAACAGCGACAAAGCCGTGATGGGAATCTGCACCATCGCCAAAACCGCCTATCCCGACCCAACGGCAACGGATGGCGATTGGTCGGCCGTGGATGTGCGCGCGGATTCGCTTCTTCCCACGCCCGTAACCCTCGCCGCCATGAAGAAAACGCCGGCACTGGCGAACATCGGACTCATCACCATCGGACGTCTGTCGGTGATGCCGCTGACGGACAAGGAATACGAGACCATCGTCACGATGGGTTCGTAGACGTCCCGGCGGTGTGCCTTTTCCCGCGGAAACCTCATGAACATCGTCCGTATCCTCGTTTCATTGGCCACCGTCCTCTGGTGTACGCACGCCAAGAGTCAGACACCACCGAACCCACAACCCCAAACAACAAGGGGTACCGTCAACGCGGCTTTGAACTATCAGACAGGTAATACGGACGCGCTCTCCGTGAGCGGTCGTTTCGACATGGACCTCGTCCTCGGCGAATCGATGATGGCCGACATCGTCCTGCATTCCATCTATGCGGAACAGTTCGGCAAAGTATTCGATAGGATCAACCGCGCGGTCGTCGAGCTCGATGGACAGACTCCGGGAATATATCCATTGGGATTCATCAACATGGAGAGCAATCGGAACAGGAAAATCGATCTCCGGTTCAACGGCGGCGCAGGAGCCGGATATCACTTCACCGCGTTCGATATCGATACCAAAGCCAGCGGCATGCTCCTGTGGGAGTACTCGGATTTCGCTGGCGCCGACGCCGTGAGCGCACCACTCATCTCCTGCCGGATACGCATGCAAAGGAACTTCCCTTCAGGCAGTACCGTGAGACTTGTCGTTCTTGGCCAAAGGTATATGACGAGGAACGTGTTCCGCGTGTCGAACCTCCTGTCCATCGCCGCGCCCATCGTCGGCAGACTCTCTCTCTCCCTCGGTCTCGAACATCGGTACGAAACCATTCAAGTGATCGGCGTCACTGCTCACGACCTTATGACGCGATTCGGTATCGAATTCAAGTTCTGAGAACTTCGGAAAGGGAGGACGGATCGCAGTACACGCTCAGACAGGAAGGTTTCGGACCACCATGTACGCAACGACCGCGACGATACCGCAAACCTCCAGCCACCGAGGCAGGGATAGGGCAGGCGCCGTCATCCCCTTCAACCGGTACATGGAACTTCGCACCACGGCCACGGCGACCGACGGCACGACGATGATGCTGAGCACGTTGAAACGTACGGCCTCCGCCACGTGACCGTGCAGCAACGCATGGGCCGCCCGGGTCATCCCGCATCCGGCACAGGAAAGTCCCGTCAACGCATGCACGGGGCATGGCCACAGCATGTGGGCGGACGGATCGACAGCGTACAAGAGGCCCAGACCGCAACCCATGCCCAGAAGAATCAACCACCCTAGCATCCTCCCCGCGGTCATGCCGTGGGATTCTCCACCGGTGTGTACCTATCGTACCAACTGTTGATCTCGGCTTGCTCGATGCAGTTAGCGACGATGGTCAAACCGGTGATGGACAGTATGATGAAGAGAATGGGATAATTGCTTTCCACCTCGAAACCGTATCGACGTTGTATCTCGTTCAAGGAACGGGCGACCAGGTACTCGGTATAGATGGCATAAATCCCGCAGGTGATGATGGAAAGGCCCAGCCATTTCCAGAATTCGAATTGATACCGGCCAAGCCATGCATTATATGCTTGAAAACGCCGGTGCTGCCAGATAAAACTGTAGATGCCGCAGGTGACGATGGTAAGAACGATCGCTCGGACGACTCCGGTGGACGCTTCCTCGCGCGAGATAGGGTAGCTGTTATTCATGGAGGATGAGAATATAAATGAAACTAGCGGGCGTTGATGGCTGAGGACAATATATGCGTAAAGCCGTGAATCATATACCGTACTGACGGCATTTAGACATCCGATCGAGTGAAATGTTTCACACACCGATCACTTCGCCACGAGGATGCAGGTCTTCCTTCCCTGCTCTTGCACCCACCGTTGTTCCCGTACACGACCCGAGCCGATGATCCGCACACGAATGTTGCGGGCGTGCAGTATCGTCACGGCCCTACGTATGCTGAGTCCGCGGACATCCATCGATTGCGCAGCCACAGCATCCGTTGTCGGACTCGGTGCGCGCGCCGGTACCGGCGCTGCCGGTGCCACCGACGACGTCCGCATCGTCACTCCGAAGCCAGGTGCGGTGCGGGTTCCCGGAGCGGGGCTTTGCTGTTGGACGACGCCCAAGGTGGCGTCGCAGACCGAACGAAGGAATCTCTTGCGAAGCAGTTCCTCCGCATCCTTCACTTCCATACCGCGCACATCGGGAACAGTGACACTGTCCGCCACCGGCGACGGCAACTGCACGCGCGACAACGCAGGAAAATCATCGTGCACCGACGGCGTGGACAGTATGCGCTGAACGATGGATCGGAAAATCGGCGCTGCTGTGCGTCCGCCATAAATATCCGTCTTCGGCTTGTCCAGCATCACCAGAACCACGAGCTCCGCACTATCCGCCGGAAAATACCCGATGAACGACGCGGTATACGCCTGCTTGCTGTACTTGCCCTCCACCAACTGCTGAGCGGTCCCCGTCTTACCCGCAATGCGCAATCCAGGAACCCGCGCCTCCACTCCCGTACCCCTATCCACAACGGAACAGAAGAGATCGGACAGCGTGGTGGCCGTCTGGGTGGAAACGACACGGCGGATGCGCTGCGGACCGTACTCGGCGATGCGTTGCCGGTTCTCGTCCAAAACGCCACGAACGATATAGGGCTTCATCATCTCGCCCTTGTTCGCCACGGTGGCATACGCGCAGGCGAGTTGCAAAGCCGTCGCCGCCATCTGATAACCGAAGCCCATGAACAGCTTCGTGGAATAGTCATAGTCGGCCGGCGTCTTCAGGATACCGCGGGCCTCTCCCGCCATTTCGAATCCAATGGGAATACCGAAACCGAAATCGCGGGTCATCTTGTAAAAATCCCGATCACTGAGCGAGCGGGCGAGGTTGCCGAAGACGATGTTGCTCGACTTCTCCAACGCTTCACGAAGGGAGCACACACCAAGCGGTTCATGATCGCGGATCACCGTTCCATCCTTTAACTGCAAGGTTCCCTGCAGACCGTTCACCGTGCTTGTGGCGTTCACGAGACCATGCTCGATGGCTGCCGCTGCCGTGATGAGCTTGAAGGTGGATCCGGGCTCGTACATGTCCGTAATGCCACGGAGACGCATGGCGTCGGGTGAGGACTGATGGACGGCATTGGGATTGAACGACGGCGCCGATGCCATGGCAAGGATCTCGCCCGTTCGCGGCGACACGGCGATGGCGATACCGCCCTCCGCACCTGCGCGCTGCAATCCGCTCTGAAGTTCCTCTTCCACGATGGTCTGCAGCTCGGCGTCGATGGTCAGTTCCAAGGAATAGCCGTTCTGCGCCGGCTTCGAGACGGCACCGACCACCTGGCGCAAGTGGTTCTTCGCATCACGCTGCATCACCTCGAAGCCGGCCTGACCACGAAGCAGGGAATCGTAGGCGAGCTCGAGGCCTACCAAGCCCTTGTTGTCGACATCCGTGCATCCCACGAGCTGGGCAGCCATACTGCCGAAGAGATAACTGCGCTTGGGCTCGGTGAGGCGGACAAAGCCGACGTCCTTCAACGTATCCAGGACCGCCGTCTGCGGCGACACCGTCAATCCGCGAGCCAGCCACACGAAGTTGCGCTTCGCGTTCGCACGGATCTTCGCCATCAGGGAATCGGCCGATGTTCCGCAAACAGCGGAAAGCAGGGCGCATATACGACCCGGGTTCTGCACCATCTTGGGATCCACCGCGTACGAGACGCTCTGCACGGACGTCGCTATCGTCCGCCCTTCCCTGTCCAGGATCATGCCGCGCCACGGACGCAGCGTCACCGTGACGTCGTATTGCTTTCGGGCCCGCTCACGGTACTCCGAGGAATGCACCACCTGCACCATGAACAGCTTCACGGCCACAGCGGCAAGGCCCGCAAGGAACAGCAAGGCGAAAAAGCGCAATCGCCACGGCGATACCGTAGCGACCGATTGCATGCCGGATTCTTCCTGTGTCTTTCCTTCGCTCATACCTCTCCACGTCTTCCTTCTGTCGTCGCTGCGCCGACAACGTCCATCGCTTTCCGAGCGCAGCTCATGTGTCCGCTTCGTTCATCCATCGGCCGTCACTCCTTCTCTTCCTGCGACGGCTCGAGAGGAACATACTCCACCACCATGGGTGCGTTCGTCGGTTGGACGAGATTCAGGTGGTCGCGGGCCACGCGAGTGATGCGCTCGGACGACTCCAGGCGCAGTACCTCGTTGTGCAGCGCGTTGTTCACCGAAACAAGCGAGTCCCTGGAATACTCCATCGTCCGCACTTCCTCCGACAGCTTGTTCACCTTGACCACGTTGTACACGGAAAACAAGGTGATGCCGGCCACAAGGACGATGAGCAAGAACGTATATCCCGGCGTCAAGAACTTCTGCATTCCTCTTCTTACGACACGTCTGTTGATCTCTGCACTGCTTCTCTGTCCTGCTTCCCTCTCCCGTGTTCTTCACCGTGCGCCATCCACTGGCCAAGGTTCTCCTCACGGAACATCTCTCCGTACACGGCATGACCGCTATGGGCGAAGCGTTCGAAGTATCCTGTGTACCATTGCGCCAGCTTCACGCCCGTGCGGCGCGTGGCGAGCATGTCCGCGAACGACTCGATGCCACCGGTGCGCACCACGTGGAACTCCCGCTTCGCGACTCGCTCCATGCATCGCTGAACATGCGCTTCGGCCACCGCGCATGCATGAAGCGACGAAGCTTTCACGACCCGACCGCTGAGACCACCGCCGAAGGTGGACGTGAACAGACGGTAGGCCGCGCGGTCCCGAACGTCGATCTGTCCCTCGTGAGCGGCATAGGCGGTGGACGTGTTGCCGATGTTGATGCCATCGAACTCCAGATCCATGAGCACATCGATGAGCGCGGGCAGAAGGTCCGGCTGGATGTCGTTGGACACCTTGATGATCACCGGGAGCGGACGCGTGCGTCGGCGCAAGACATTCTCGCTGATGTAGGCAAGGCGCTCGAGCAGGTCCCTGTCCAACTCGTCCGCAGTCGGTCTGTGCGCATGCGACGGCACGTTCGGACAGCTCTCGTTGAGTTCAAGGAAATCCACTCCCGCCTGTTCATACATATTCATGCCCTCCGCCAGCGAACCCAAGGCATCGAGTCCCGACAGATCAGGGTCCGCACTCACACTCGCTCCAAGCGGACACCCCGCCACTTTTTCTATGCGCGACAGGCGTTGTGCAACCACCGCATGACCACGGTTCGGCAAGCCCATCCAGTTCGACGCGGCGGCGCTGTTCGGATAGGGGGTGAACGGATGATCGATGCCTTTGCGCGTGTTACCGATGCGCGCACGCGACGTCGTCGTTCCGGCCAGATACGCTCCTGCTCCTTGCAACGCGCATACTTCGTAGCCGTCGCCGTTCTTGAAAATGCCCGCGGCATTGAACAACGGCACCCGGAAGCGGAGTCCCCATGCATCCACGCCGAACTCCGAGGGAATGGCCGGCATGGCGGGTCGCTCACGAACGAACCGACGCAGGAAGAGCTCACGTCCGCGTGAATACACGCGCGTCGCGGTATGACCCGGAAGCCGCGTGACGACGGGCCGCAAGGCCCTGTCGGCTCGTGCTATGGTTTCAACGAAGCTCACACTGGTAGAGGGAATGATGGTTTCTCTCCTGCAAAAATACGGATGCCCGGCGCCACAAGCGGGAAATCACGCGCGGGGTCGCAGCGCATGCCTCCTCTCAGTCATCCTCTTCCTCGTCCGTAGCGTACGCAACACGGGAGTACACCACATACCGGCGTGTATCCTTGCGCTCCGGTGTGCGGTCGAAGACCGGATCGGCATACCCATAGGGGTCACCGGAATGACGCACGTACACGATCGGCTCGTTGCGACGCTCCGCCGCGGCCAGCGCGACACTGTCCGCCGTCGCCGCACCCGTCAACCGGATCACCGTGCACCCGTATGCCGGTCGCCACGGCTGACTCTGTGTCCATCCCGCCCACCCCTGCGTGTACCACGACAACTGCGGTACAAGAGTGTCCGAAGGATTTTCCGACCGCACCACCGCCGTGAACAACCGCTGCTGCGACTGCTCGAGCCACGCGGCCACCTCCTTGGCTCCGTCGCGCGGCTCACGTATCGACGAGGTATTGTGCCATCCGCAATGCACGACGAGAAGCGCCGGAATGACCATGCGTGTTTGGCGTATCATGAAGCCGTTGAAGCGCACCTGACGTTGACGCGGGAACAGGCGGGCCATGCCGGCGGCAATGAGAACGGCCGAGGCGACGAGAAGGACGACGATGGACCCGGTGTTCGTCCCATCGGGAGAGCCGATGATATCCACCACACGAAGAAGGACAAGCAGTATCACGAAGAGGAAAGCGGCGGTCAGAAACCGTGTCGTCGAGAAGGCATGAAGCACCGCCGTCCGCTCCGTCACCGCAAGGATGGCGAACACGGGCAGAACGAATGCCACGCCCGCCGTACCGTGAAACGGGAGACAGCAAAGGATCAGTCCCGCCATACCCCACAAGCGCAAGAGACGCTTGTTATCGGACACGGACATCGTCGCTTCGTCGGCTCGCCGATGTCGCATCGACACGACAAGACCCATGACGGCAATGATGACGAGGGGCTGACTTGCCAGCATATCCACCAGATGCATGGGAACGGCCCGGAGCGAGAAGCCGTCGGCACCGTGGACCAACAGGGATGATGCGAGCATGGCGCGAAGCGCAGGCGAGCCGTGAAGAAGAATCAGGTTCACGAACCACGGCACGGCAAGAAGGAGTCCGGCACCGGCGGCGATCACGACCGACCGCGCGCCCTTCCTGTGGGCATGAAGGGCCAGAAGGAGGGACGCACAACCGAGAACGGTATCGAGAAGCACGGAGCAGCCTACGGCAAGAGCATACACGACGCTCCACACGCTTCGCTGCATGGTATCACGCGCATGCAGGACTTCCTGCACGGCCACGAACGCAAGCAGGAGGAACAGGACGAGAGGCACGTGCGGCATCGCGCTCCGCGCCAGGTCGTTCCACGCCAGACTGCCGGCAAGGAGGACGGGAGCGACGAGAGCCTCGGATGCCGACACGTGAGCGGCTGCGATGCGATAGACAAGGAGAAGGACGCCGACGCCGCAGAGGACGGACCACACGCGAAGCATGAAGGGCTTCGTCCACCCCGCCGTGCGGATGAACAGCGTTTCCGCCCACACCAGGAGCGGCGCCTGGGTTGCCTGTGCCACGCCACCGGGTGTGGTCAGCGATTGATCCGTCCACGAGGACCGCTCCGAAGCGGCTTTCGCTCGGAATGCTATCAACGCTTCGCTGTCGGAAACCTCCCTCGCGGTCAGTCCCAGAAACAACAGTAATCCGCAGGTAATGAAGACAAGGATGATGTTCTGACGTTGCGCTTCCGGAGAAAATGAAGACATGGTCTTTGATGCATGATACTCGTGCAATCTACGACCTGGACCGGTGAGACCCGGCGAACACGTTGATCAGTAAGCGCCGCCCACCAGTCGCCTACCCGGAGTTGTCGAGATGAACGGCAGATCCAATGGTCGGCTCGTAAGGCCCACCGTGTCGGTGAGCGATTTCATGAAGGCGACGAGATCCCGTCTGTCGCGACCGTTGAGTTCCAGTTTGTCGAACGGCAAGGTCTGGTGCGGGACAGGCCAGCCTATTCCTTTGCCGCCTCCACGAGCATAGAAGTCTATCACCTGCTCGAGCGTCCGATAGGAACCGTTATGGAAGTACGGCGCCGTGAGGGCGACGTTACGTAACGTGGGTGTCTTGAAGGAGTGCCGATAGATGCGAGAGTATTCACGACGGATGCCGGCGGCCCTGCCTATGTCGGTATCAGGAACGGCGTTCACCGTATCGAAACGTGCGGGTACCCCGAGAATCTCGGATTCGCTTTCGACGAACGTTGGCGGCACATATCCGGCGAAGGTAGGAGCGAAGTGACAAGTGGCGCATGCCGCTCGTCCCATGAACAGGTTCAGGCCTCTTCGTTCCGATGGCGATATCCGCACCGCTTCACCGCGGAGATACCTATCGATTCGTGAGTCGAACGAACTGAGAGACGCTACGTAGGAACCGATGGCAAGTCCGACATGCGTGGCGTCGATCGCTTCGGCGCCTTTCATCCGAAAAGCGGATTCGAACATGAGCTGATACCGGCTGGACGCACGTAGTCGGGTCACCATGTCGATGAGCGATGATCCGAATTCGTCTTTATGCGTGACGACGTGCGCCACGACATCGTTCAATCGCATGGCGCGCAGGTCGTAGAAGAATCGTCTGGCAAAGACACTGTTGATAAGGGTGGGTGCATTCCGTTGAATGGATCTTTTTCGGCCGAGGGCCGTACTGGTGGGCAGACCGTCGGTAAAGGCCTTCTCGGGACGGTGACATGAAGCGCATGAACGTTCGTTGGACTCCGAAAGCGCCGGATCGAAGAACAGCAGACGACCAAGCTCCACCATTTGCGGCGAGAGTGTCGTGGCAGCGAGACCGGTCGTCGCGGCCGCATTGAACACCGTATGGTGGAACATACTCTCTGCACGCGGGTTCAGCACTACCTGACCCGATCCTATCTCATCGCCGAACTCCACCCCGAGTTGCGAATGGAGAGTCGCCACGTTCTTGTACAAGGGGTCCAGACACGTCCGGATCAATTCGGCTCGATCCAGCCCATCGAAGGAGGAGCGGAGCATGGTCTGCGCACGGTGAATACATGAAAGAGATGCCCGAAGCGCACGTCCATCCGACGCCGAGCTGCTCCACGGCTCGTACGTTTCCAGAAGTTCGCACATCGTGCGCAGCAAGGGATCATTGTCATCAAGTGTCGGCTCTGAAGCTGGCCGATCAAACCCTGTGATACCCATGGTTGTAAGGCGGAGGACGCCGGTTCGCAGGCATTCGAGAATCATCCTGTCCGTCCACGGGGCATTGCGAACCAGCATCATGGCCTGACGTATCGACGATGCGAAGCGTACCGACTTGTCTTGCACCGTGCGGATGGTTTCGTCATCCAGTTTCTCGTGCCCGTAAAGCAGCTCGTCAATCACCTGCAAGCCCTCGGGTTCCAACTCCTCGATGAAGGTGGACTTCGGATCGAGCTTGGGAAGTGGCGCACCGTTCAGGTACGATGTCACCGTGTGAGGATCCAGGTACTCGATAAGAAGTTCGCAAGCCTTGTATGCCGAACGCATTCGTTCGTACTCCACGCGTAAGCCGTGGGTTCCCATGCCGGCGCGGGCCAGCGAGCATGAAACAGCGAAACTATCGGCCGCCGTCTCCGCAAGTTTTGTGGAACGAGCGATAATGGCTGATTGCTTCTCGCGACGGATGTGATGCAGGTTCCGCGCCAAGGCAGCGGCCATACCACCGATGCAGACAAGGATGAACACACCAACGATGGTCTTCTTCATGGAGCTACGCATATGATTCGGGTAGTTGGGTACAAACGGCACAGGACCGACGCCTTGATCGCATCGGTCCCGTACCTGAGAGAGGAGAGGCGACTCTCTTACCGCATGATGACGACCTGACGCGTGGTACCGTCGGCGAAGCGCACATAGTACACACCGGCGGCCAGGTCCGAGATATCGAGTGTGGAGGATTGGCGCACAACCCGCACACGGTCACCCGTCGCATCGTACAGCGCCGCGTCGGAAGCCTCGGAGAAGTTCAGCTGGGTGGATGTGGGATTCGGGAAGACGGTGATACCGCTTTGTGAAAGCTCGTCATCGTCCTTGTCTATGGAACTGACCAGCTGCTTCATTCCGGAAATAGCGAAGGTCAAGGAATTTTTCGCCGCAGCATCGGCAATGGTCGCGTTATCCGGATGTTGAGCGTTGATAAGAACGGTGTTGCCATCGTCCAACGGAGCGAACCCCGTGATCTCGGAACCGTATTGCGAAATCGCAAGACGATAGAGATTATCGATGGTCGGAGCTTTGGTCATATCCAACAACCATGCTTCACAATTCGTACCGCGCATACCCGTGTTCGGCATCCGACCGAAGTTGACGCCGTTAAGGTCCTCCTCGATGACCATGAAGGTCTTACCGTTCAGATACAGGAAACCGAGTCCGTCGGGATTGGAGAGGTGCTTCTCGGGATAGCGACCGGGAACGGCCTGCGCATCCGTGATGTAGGGACCACCCTCGATGAAGGAGCGGACGGAGTTATCGTTCAGATCGAGGACGAGCACACGGCCGTAATAGTCCATGTATCCCGAGCTATCCACAGCAACCCCTTGCTCCTTGGCACGATCACGCGTATGCTGCGGAAGGGTCCAGCCGTCTGCCATTGCGGACTTGTAGTTCGAACCGGGACGATCCTGACCCGTCTCTGTGATATAGATCTTCCCATCGGTCTTGTTGAACGCTCCCCATTCGAGTCTCGTGAACCCGGTGATTCCTTTGGTCTTTGCCCAATTGTGCGGAGCGGAAAGGATATCCCAATCCGTGGCAGGGTTGTTGGGAACTTCCACCCACGAACCGGTGTAAGTGCCTGCGTCCTGTTTGTAGAAGTACGTCTTGCCTTTGGTGTAATCACCGGCTACATCAGCAACGAACTTCGTCAGGATGGAGCGTCCTGCAGCGCCGTCTTCGAAGAGGAAGATCGTCTTGCCGTCGGGGTGTACCACACCGCCCTCGAATCCTTGACGTCCCCAGTTATAGTACTTGCGCACGGCCTTCGCCGTTTTCGGATCGATCTCCACCATCCAATTGAGGTTCTGGAACCGCTTGATCACCTTACCGTCCAGACCAGGAAACCCCGACGGCACCTTGGAACCGATGGTGAAATCCGACGTATCACGGAAACCCTTGCCGTCGGCATTGATCATCTTGTTCGTCGTCTGATACCACTCCTCGGCTGTCCACACACGACCGAAGCCGGACATGCCACCGCAGTTCATGCCCGTCTCGCCGACGGTGTTCTTGAAATCGACATTGAAGAACTTTCCTTTTCTACCGTCAGGCAGCGTCTGTTCCAATACCTCGAGCGAGCCGTCGGCCCGCTTGCCAAGCTTGAACATCGTCATGCCGCCACCGTCGCCGATACGGTCGTTGGCCTCGATCATCTCGTGATTGACGATGAAGTATCCCATGGACGAGCCCGTCTCGTCTGCAGCATATCCTATGTAGTCGTGCCACTGCTTCGCCAGGGTACGTCCCATATCTGTCTCCACGGTGTCGACGCCACCGACGAAGATGTTCTGATATTTGAGCGGTGATGGCGGCACCACGACTCGGCCCTGCAGATACGGTATCATCGTGACCGGCTCGATCCGAACCGGAAAATCCTGCGCCCATGCGGTACTCGCAAACAACAGGACCGCAAAAAATAGTCTCAACACTTTCATACGATACTCCCAAAGGTAGGTGAACAAAGAATGCCGTTTGTTAATGATGCGAACCTACCGTCGCACTGTTACTGGCTTGTAAACGAGAGGTTATGAATTCTCTCTGCATTGTTACGCGTTGGTAAAGGAGGAGGGTGGACGCCGTGGCATGGCGCGGGATGGTCGTGGATTGAGATAGACATACATTCGATTCCGGATTTGCCGTTGCGGATAGGTAACTTTGGTTCCGTCAGAATACCTCCATCTTCTCATGAACATCGATATTCTCCCCCTTCTCGCCGGCATCGCCGCTTACCTGATCGGCTGTTTTCCCAGCTCGTTTCTCGTGGTACGGCTGGCTGCCGGAAAGAACGTGCTGCACGAGGGTACGGGAAACATGGGAGGCATGAACAGCTACGAGGTGACGGGTCGTAAGTGGGTGGGCATCGTCGTCGCCCTGCTCGATGCCGTCAAAGGTCTCGTGGCCTGCCTGGCTCTCCGTTCCCTCGGCGCGGAGCACGTCGTCATCGCCTACGCGGCCGTGGCCGTCGTGCTCGGACATTGCTTCAACGTGTTCTTCCGTTTTCGCGGAGGTCGCGGCATCGCCACCGCCGCCGGCGTGTCCCTCGCCATCAATCCGCTAGCCCTCGTTCTTTGGGCGCTCATGTACCTGACGGGGTATTACATCATCCGTCGTGATGTGCATGTGGGGAGCATCGCGGGAACGCTCGGACTTCTCATCCTTACGTACACGACACCCGTGAAGCTCCTGTCCATGACCATGATGATGACGGGTTTCGAACCCGGTCTGTACAAGGGTGTCGTCTATATGATCTGCATCATCATGTTCCTGGCCCACATCGGACCCATGCGCGCGCTGTTTGCAGAGTTGCAGAAGGAATCGTCGGACGATTGATACGCATCATGCGCCGCAACGACGGCCTCTCAACCCTTACCCATGCTTCCTGCCATGGAATCTCCCATCATGCTCCGCTCGATCAATCCTTCGAATGACGTGCTCATCGCCGCCACTCCGGTGATGTCCGCCGACGAGCTCGACCATCATCTCGGCAGAGCCAAGCGTACCTCCGTCGAGTGGACACTCCTTCCGTTTCATGAGCGAGCGCTCCGCGTCCGCGAACTCGCGCGTCTGCTCCGCATCCACGCAGAGGAAGCCGCGTTACTGCTTTGCGACGAAATGGGCAAACCGCTCACGCAAGCACGTGCCGAACTCGGCAAATGCGCCGCGACGTGCGAGTATTATGCCGCAGAAGCCGCATCGATGCTTGCTCCCACGCCTTTGCAGCTGGAATTCCGTAGCGCCCGCATCGTCTACGAACCCTTGGGGGTCCTGCTGGCGATCATGCCATGGAACTTCCCGTATTGGCAGACCATCCGCGCGGTGATACCCGCCATCATGGCGGGCAACACGGTGGTGGTGAAGCCGGCACCCGAGGTCACCCTGAGCGCCGCCATGCTGCAACGTCTGTTCGACAGCGCAGGGCTCGGCGACGGCATCGTGACCACCCTTCGGGCGACGGTGGAGCAGACTCACCGGTGCATCGCCGACGAGCGTATCGCCTGCGTGACGTTCACGGGCAGTACCCGCGCGGGCAGAGAGGTGGCGGCACTGGCCGGACGAGCGCTCAAGAAGACGGTACTTGAACTGGGTGGCAGTGATGCCGTCTGCGTGAGCGAGGATGCCGATATCGCGCTCGCCGCACGCATCGCTGCGCAATCGCGTCTCGTGAACAATGGACAAAGCTGTATCGCCGCCAAGCGATGCATCGTCATGCGGCGTGCGATCCCTGAATTCGAACGCGCGTTGAAGCAGGAGATGATGCAGGCGGTGATGGGCGATCCGCGGGAGGAGACGACGACGGTAGGACCCTTGGCGCGACGTGATCTTCGCGACGCCTTGGATGCACAAGTGCGGGAGAGCGTGCGCTTAGGCGCGCGGGTGGTGTTGGATGGCGGACCGACGGGCGATGCATGTTTTTTCGCTCCCATGATCCTTGGCGATGTGACCTCCTCCATGCCCGTCTACGGCGAGGAAGTGTTCGGTCCCGTGATGGCAGTCATCGCTGCCGATACCGAAGCCGAGATGATCCGCCTGGCGAACGACACCCCGTATGGTTTGGGGGCCACGGTGATATCCGCGGACGTGCAGAGGGCGCATCGCATCGCCGAACGATTGGACGTCGGTGTGGTGTTCATCAATGACATGGTCCGGTCCGACGCACGTCTGCCCTTTGGCGGATGCAAGGATTCGGGATGGGGACGTGAACTCGGCGCTCTGGGGATACGCGAGTTCGTCAACATCAAGACCGTCGTCGAACCCTGATGCATGAGGTGATGCGGCGGAGTCGATGCGGAAGAGGCGATGACCGGTTGCCTTACAAGGTCGTACCGGCAAGGACCATTCCCAGACCGAGGATGAGGAACGACAGGATCATGACGATAAGGAATCCTGCGAATCGATGATGCTGCGCTGTGCGCATGATGCCTCCCGGATATCCGATGGAGAAGACACTACGGGATGGAATCGGCGGATCGGCCGTCGGGCCACTGTGATCTGCCGTCACCCTGCGGTTTGTGAACCATGCGGAAAAACGGAAAAAAGCGTGCCACAGTCGGTGAATCGCTTTTTTTCCTGACCGAACAATCAGGCAAGAGCGGGAAATTTCGGATTTTGCCCTCACGACGCAGCGCGGTCCCGCGCCCTCCATTCACTCTCTGCACGACCTCGAACCTCATGGAACCGAATCAGACAGCGGCATCGTACACCGTTACCGCCCGTAAATACCGTCCACAGTTGTTCGGCGATGTCGTGGGACAGGAGCATATCTCCACCACGCTCACCAATGCCATCACGCATCATCGTGTCCATCATGCCTATCTGTTTTGCGGACCACGCGGTGTGGGTAAGACGACCACCGCGCGCATCTTCGCGCGTGCATTGAACTGCGCCCGACCGATCGATGGCGTGGAGCCCTGCAACGAGTGCACTTCATGCATGGACATCCTCAACGGCCGGTCGATGGACGTCATCGAGATCGACGGCGCGTCGAACAACTCGGTGGATGACATCCGCAAGCTGCGGGAGAATGCGAAGTATCCGCCCGTGCACGGCAAGTACAAGATGTATATCATCGACGAGGTGCACATGCTGTCCACCTCGGCGTTCAATGCGTTGCTCAAAACCCTGGAAGAGCCGCCGCCGCACCTCCTGTTCATGTTCGCGACGACGGAGTCCCACAAGGTTCCCGCCACCATCGTGAGCCGCTGTCAGCGCTTCGACTTCCGTCGCATGCAGATCGATTCCATCGTCAAGCATCTGTCGTCGATCGCGAGCAAAGAGAACATCGTCATCGACGAGGAATCGCTCATCGCCATCGCGAAGAAGGGCGACGGATCGATGCGGGACTCCCAGAGCATCTTCGACCAGGTGCGCGCATTCTGCGGCGACCGTATCGCGTATTCGGAAGTGGCAAATGCCCTGCATCTGCTCGACGAGGAGTTCTTCTTCGCCATCAGTGATGCGATGCTGGCCAAGAACACGTCGATGATGTTCGGACTCGTGGAGCAGGTGATCAGTCGCGGCTACGACATCCTTGAGTGCCTGAGCGGCCTGCAAGTGCACTTCCGCAACATCCTCAGCGTCGTCTCCACCGGAACGACGAACCTTATCGAGTCATCGACGGCCATCCTTGAGCGATACACGACTACGGCGGCCAGGTTCCGTCAGGCCGACGTGCTTCGCATCATGAACATGGTATCGCGCACGGAGCAACAGATCAAATTCACCGCACAGCCCCGCGCCGTGTTCGAAGTGTTACTCGTCAGTCTGGCGTCACTCGATGACATCATCGAGATCTCCGAACTCGTTCAAGAGATCCGCGACGCGAAGAAAGGCGGCACGAAGATCGGCATGCTCAATTCCGCCGTCCATGCCACCATGCCCGCTCCGCCTCCGGATGTCCTTGCCAAACGGGCCGCCGTCGCTGCCGGCACTCCGGTCGCCTCCGCACCCGCGCGTACCGCTGCTCCCTCGGCTCACGTTCCCTCCGCGGGCACCGCCGCTCCTCGTCCACCGGCCGTCGCAACAGCGGCTCGACCCGTACCGGAAGGCGTGGTGACGACGGCGCAGGCGACGAGTCCGGCAACCGCCGACGGTGGTGCGGGAGCCATCGATGCACAGACGCTGGCGGGACGGTGGGAAGATTTCCTGGCGGCGTTGCCGCCGTCGCTGGCCAGCGTCAAGATGATCCTCCGGTCCTCGCAGTACAGTTCCGTGGAATACACCGACGGTGAAATCCATATCGTCGTTCACACGGAGGACTTCATGTACAAGGACGTATCGGCGTCCAAGGCGGCGCTGGGAACGCGCTTGGAGAAATTCTTCGGTGCGAACGTCCGCGTCCGGGTTTCCCTGGCCGGCAGTGTCACCGACGCGCCGACCGAGCAGGATGCCGTCGTGATGCCGGGTTCAGCGGAAGCGGCGTCCGTCCCTGCAGAGCGCAAGCCGATCTCCGCGCCCGAAGAACGCTCTACCGTGGAACGCATGCTCGTTGACATGTTCGGTGCGAAGAAGATCCCGATGCCGGGCACCTCGTAGAAGGCGTGGCAGGCAGACCTCTCGCGGCCGGTACAGGCAACCGCAGGGCGTTTTGTAAGTTGCGCGAGCGAAGGAACGTTCATGACGGCAAAGGAGTACAGCCGTAGGGATACCGGATCGCAGAGAGCGGTCCTTGCTCACGACAGCACACGTCATGATGGTAACGACACAGGACATACTGCGGGAATGCACGGCGGCGCTCGATACCTTGCGAGAGGATTCTTCGGTGACCGATGTGCGTGCGCACGTGCTCGCCCTCCTTGCCTTGTCGAAAGCGCATCTTCTCCCTCCCCATCAGCAGTCGCTCGCCGCCTTGGGGACCAATCTGAACACGGCCTTGCACTCGCTGGAGCGCATGGATCCGCTCTTGAAGGACATGGGATCGCTCATATCCTTCGAGAATCTCCCGGACGGACGTCCCATTGAGCCGACACTGCTCAAAGCCGCGGTGGCGGGCATCGCCTCCGTGCGATGCGACGACGCTCTCATCGTGGCACGGGCGGCCGAGGCCTTCCTTTTCCAACACGCCACGGTCGAAGAATCCTTTTTCATCAATCCCCTTCTTCTGCGGATGATTCCGCTCTATGGCGGTGCATCGGTCCTGGACATGCAATGCGGTTCGGGTCTGCGCGCCGTCCAGGCTGAGCGAAAGATCTTCGAAAGCGGCACGAGTACGATGCTGGCAAGATCGTTACGCTGTTCGCTGGAGGAAGACGACCGGGATGCCGAGTGCCGGGTGCGCCTTCTCGCCTACCTGAGTTCACTGACAGCGACCATCGCCCCCGTGGGTACCGCGTTCGCACCCAGCATGCAAGCGCAGCGGGAGTTCGACAGGATCTTCGTGGAAACGCGTGATCGTGCGCCGGACATCGTGGGCGTCCTGCGCAGGATGGGCGAGCACACGATCTCGGCCTTGATCCTCTCCGACATCGCGGCCGGATGCATGACGAAGAAGGACATGTCGATCCTTCTCGACCGTGATGTCCTTGATTGCGTGATCACCCTGCGGAGCAGCATGCGCGCGCCGTGGCATGTGATGATCCTTCGCGGAAGGAAACCCATCGAACGACGTCATAGGGTGCTGTTCTACGATCACGTGGATCCGTTCGACGGACCGGGTATCGACGCGTTGAGTGCGGAGACCATCGCGGACGCGTATGAACGCTTCGCCACCGCGGGTCAGCATTGCAGGGTGCTGCACAGGAACGACGTGCTAGCGTTCGACGACTGGAATGCGACGGCACATGCGGTCACGGGGAGTCCCACGCGAGAACCGTCCACGTCGTTGAGCACCGAGGAATTCGCAGCGCTGGATGCACGCCTGGTGACACGCGGCTTCGATGCGCATGGACTGTTCCGGTGGAACACCCGCAGCGCGCGCTTCCATCCCACGTTGACGGATAAACGACTGTTACGCATCGCCGTTGCCTCCGCACCCGCACTGAAGAACGCGGAAGTGCGCACGCATTATTCCTTCGCCGTGTGGTGGAGCCTCGCCGCTCCCGTCCTGAGTGTGGAGGATGCGCGCATCGGTGATCTGCAGGATTCCTTCGAGCACGACATCTGCAAGGAAGGCGTCCTCTCTCCCGTTCAGGCACGCGCGATATTCCGCGAATGGTGGTGGGAGATCGGCGACGACCGAAGCCTGCTTGCCTCGTATGGTGCGTCCATGGTGGTGCGGACCTGGATCGACGCATTGCGAGCGGATGCGGAGCGCAAAGGCACGGCGTTCTGGTTCGAGTTGGACGAATCGCGACGCGGTCTGATGGAGTTCCTCTGTCCCGATCTCGTCCGCACCCTTGTCTATCACGACGAGCAGGCGGAATCGCTCCGGCGGAGTATCGACGAGCTGGCGCACCAGGCGCCGCGACATCTTGCCGACCTCATGGTCCGACGTCGGGAAGACGTGCTCATGCGCACCATCCCCATGTCGCATCTGTTCGAATCGGCGGCACGAGAACGCATGGAGGAACTGCGCGCCGCGGTGAGCGACATCAAGTCTCACATGGCCCTTCTCCACACTCAGGCGAAGGACCATCGCACGGATGAACGACGCACGACACAATTCGACGACACGGTGTCGTTGCAGGACCGCATCGGTGAGCTGCTCAAGCAGATGGTACCTGCGCAGAGTGAATTGCGATTGCTGGAACGGACGTTGGAACCTCTTGTGGACCTGCAGCGTAAGCGCGAACGCGAGTTGGACGTGTTGGAGGAATTCGTCGGCCACGTGGTGCCGGCATTGCAAAGCGTCGGCGACTCCCTCTCGCCGCGTGATGCCCGGTCGTTGGTGCTATTGCAGTTCCGCGACATCCTCTCCCGACGTCTGGAAGCCGCGGTGGCAGCCAATCGCGATACCATCGTCTACGATCTGGAAACAGTATGGACCGGGTTCGAGGAAGGAGCCATCCTCGACGAAGAAGCGGCCTACCGCCTTGCCTGAGGGTCGGGCGGCGTCTCCCTATCCGCGAACGACCTCTTCTGCCGTTGCAAGCGTGGCCTGCAGATCGTCGTTGACGATGACGGTATCGAATTCATGACGGAACGACATCTCCATTTCGGCGCGCTCAAGGCGCACCCGCAACTGGTCTTCGCTCTCCGTGCTGCGCGCACGCAGCCGTGTCTCCAGAATGGTAAGGTCCGGCGGGGCGATGAACACGAGCAGGGTGTCGTCGGGGAAGGCACGGCGGAGCGAGAGCGCGCCCTTCACATCCACATCGAACAGGATGGTCTCGCCGGCGTCGATCGCGCGCTGGACTTCGGAACGCAATGTTCCGTAAAGATTGCCGAAGATCTCTTCGTACTCGATCATGTCGCCGGAGCCCACACGATCCACGAACTGCTGTCGTGAAAGGAAGAAATAGTCGCGACCATGCTCCTCGTTCGGACGCTTGGAACGCGTCGTTGCCGAAATGCTGAATCGCCACTCCGGATGCAACGACAACAAGTGTCGCGCAACCGTGGTCTTGCCGGCACCGCTGGGTGCAGAGAGAACGATGAGATGTTTTCTCACTTACAGTCCTAGGCAATGAAAGGGGAATGGGACGGATGGGCCGCGCACTCGGAGGGGCGCGGCCTGCAGCCATGCGTTACTCGATGTTCTGTACTTGTTCGCGGATGCGTTCGAGCTCATCCTTCACCGCAACGACCATGCGGGCGATGGTGGCGTCGTTGGCTTTGGAGCCGATGGTATTGATTTCGCGGTTCATCTCCTGAAGCATGAAGTTCATCTGACGTCCGTTGCCTTCGCCCGTGCGCATGGCATCGTTCATGAACTTCATGTGACTGCGCAGACGCACGCATTCTTCGGAAATATCCAGCTTGTCGGCAAGGAGAACGATCTCCAATTGCAGTCGCTGCTCGTCGATTTCGTCGGATTCGAACAGCTGGGCCACCCGTGCACGGAGTCGCTCGCGCTCTTCGGGAATACGTTTCATGCCCATCTCCTCCACCTTGTCAAGCGTCTCTTCGATGATCTTCAAACGGTCGCGCATGTCGCGAAGGATCTCCTTGCCTTCGTTCTTCTGCATGGTGTCCAGCGACGCCAGCGCCGATTGGATGGCTTTCGCCGCGATCTTCCACTGCATTTCCGTTTCCTTCTCATCGTCCTCTTCCTGACTCATCACGTCGGGTATGCCGAGAAGGTCGGACATGGTGACGGGCGTGGAGATGTTCAGCTTCGTCCGCACGGATTCCAGCGAACGATAGTACGCTTCCGCTTTCTGGGCGTTGACGACGGAATGGGTCTTGGATTCGGACTCGACTTTCAGATACAGAGAGACAGAGCCGCGCTCGAGCGACTTCTTCACCATGTCTCGCAACTCCGCTTCCTTGTGCTGGAGGTGCTTCGGCATCTTGCAGGATAACTCCAGATACCGACCGTTCACACTGCGGATCTCTACGTTGACACTCACTCCGTGTTCATTGATCTGGGCTTTACTAAAGCCGGTCATGCTTTTCATATTCACGTCTTTCGATGATGGACTTCGCTGCCGCAACTGCGACACACCGTGCAAAGATACGAAGCCCGTTCCGAGTGGCTTTTGCGTTGATGTCCATGTCCATCCATCCGTTTCGGTGCCAATGGCCCGCACACCGCCACTTCGCGACGAAAGAAGGGAGTGCGGACGCTATGCCAATACTTTTCCCCTTTTATCTTGCGACCATTCATTCACGGGGATTCCATGACACGTCTGATCTCAGCCCTCGGGTTGCTTTTCTGCCTTTCGTTTTCCGCAACCGCTCAGTTCATTTCGCCGCTTTCCACGCCGCAGCCCACAGCAGACATGCCGTCGTGGGCACACTACCTGTATGCGCGACCGCTCGATGTCATACGGCTGGATAGCGCGTACGACGCGTTTTACCGGACGCATCCGTACGAAAAGAACGACTACACGAAGCACTACCGACGCCTGCGACGTCTCTCCGCGCCCTTTGTCGGTGCCGATGGCGTCCTGCGCGACATCACGCCGGACGACGTGCTGCGCCCGCAGGGTAAGGGAACCGCTTCCCTGCAATCGCCCTCGGCGAGCGTGAAGTGGACACCCATCGGTCCCATGGAAACATACTTCACCAAGAGCGGAACGGCCACTCAGTCCCTTTGCCCCTGGCAAGTGAACATCTACGGCTTCGATATCGCCCCCTCGAATCCGAACATCCTCTATGCCGTCTCCGAGACCGGTGGCTTCTTCAAGTCCACGAACAAGGGTCAGCAATGGATACAACTCGAACCGGGCGTCTACTCCTCCTCGGAAGCGATCGCCATCCATCCAACCAACCCCGATGTCGTGTATGTGGGCATCTCCGGAGGCCTGATCAAGACCTCCAACGGCGGGGCTACGTGGACATCGGTCTGGAAGCTCAGCAACCTGTGGATCTACGACATCGAAGTGGTGAGCAACCAACCCTCCGTGCTCCTCGCCGCGACGAACCAAGGATTCTATCGTAGCACCGACGCAGGGGGATCATGGACACGGAGCATGGACCGGTCCTGCTGCGACCTGGAAACACACCCCGTGAACAAGAGCATCGTGTACACCCTGCGCGCCAACGCCGCAGGCACCCGCACGGAACTGTGGAAGTCCACCGACGGCGGTGTGACCTTCACGCAGCGCTCGAACGGCTGGCTGGAGACAAGCGACAGCAAGGGCGCGGGTCGTATGACCGTGACCCCTGCCGATCCCCAGCGCATCTACGTGGTCCTTCTCGGCGATTCATCACGACCGTACATCCTTCGCAGCGATAACGCCGGTGAATCCTGGCGCGTGAGCGCCCGCGGGAAGACCGACAGCCTTGCCATGAACAACGGTCAGGGATATTACGACCTCGGCATCGCCGCCTCGCATCGCGATGCGAACGTCGTCATCGTCGGAACCACCACCTGTTACCGCTCCACGGACGGCGGCACCACGTTTCCCTTCACGGTCGGCGGGTACAGCGGTGCATTTCCCATCCATCCCGACATCCAGGAGATCAAGTGCCTGGGCGATGAGTGTTACATCGCAACGGACGGAGGATTCAACTACTCCACCGATGTGTTCGGAACGAACTGTACGGCGCGTACCGTCGGCTTGAACGGTGCGGACTTCTGGGGCTTCGATGCAGGATGGAACGAAGACGTGCTCGTGGGCGGCCGGTATCACAACGGCAACACGGCGTGGCACGAGAACTACGGCACGAAGTTCCTTCGCATGGGCGGAGGCGAAGCGGCCACGGGATATGTGCACCCCATGCGCAGTCGGGAGGCGTATTTCTCCGATATCGGTGCGTACACCATCCCTCCCACATTCGATCAACCCGTGCAGTCCCGTCCTTCCGGCCTTTGGCCCAACGAAAGCTACTACGCTATGGAATACAGCGCCATGAAGTGGCATCCCGTGTACATCAACGAGGTGTGGATGGGTACCAAAAACGCCATCATGCGAAGTGTCAACAACGGCACGTCGTATGCCACGGTGTTCGCATCGCCGGATACCGGCGCCTTCATCCAGCACATCGAGATATGCCGCTCCAACCCCGACGTCATCTACGTTTCTCAACGGTCCAACGTGTTGTACGACGGTAAGATTTGGAAGACCACCAACGCCGGTACGGACTGGTCCGCCTGCGCCGACCTGCCCTCCACCACGCGTGCGGAGCGACGCGTGATGAAGATCGCCGCAAGCAGTCGCTCTTCGAATACCCTCTTCGTTGCCTTGCTCAACGGATCAAAGACGAACAAGGTATTCAAGACCATGAACGGCGGCGCCACCTGGGTGAACCTCACGACGGATGCGATCGCGAATCAGGGTATCACCGACATCATCGTGCAGTACGGTACGGACGACGGCGTGTATATCGCCTGCTACAACGGCAAGGTGTACTACCGCAACGCCACCATGACGGATTGGGTGCTACATGGCGACGGACTTCCCTATGCGCTCTTCACGCGCGCGCTCAAGCCGTTCTATCGCGACAACAAGTTGCGTACGGGTTCCTCGCTCGGCATCTGGGAAGCGCCCTTGTACGAACACTCCAAGCCCGAAGCGCAACCCTGCGTGGACAAGCGCACATCGGCGTGCATACGGGATACGTTCCTGTTCGACGATTACTCGGTCCTCGAACGTGCCAACGCTCGACGTCGTTGGAGTTTCCCCGGCGCGGCGTACGTGAGCGATTCCGCCGCGCGGAATCCCCGCGTCATCTACGACAAGCCCGGCACGTATTCGGTGTCGCTCACGGTGACCAATGATTACGGGACAAGTACGAAGACGCTCGACAACGTCATCAGTGTCACGAAGAGCGAGTGCGACGTGGAAGGCATCGCCGGTAGCGCCTTGGACCTTGGCGCTACGACCGATCTGGCCACCATTCCCGCTCTGCCGCAATTGCAGACCGGTCGCGGTTTCACCGCATCTGCCTGGGTGAAGCTCGACACCATCCAGTATTCCTTCTCCCAGATACTCTCCAACTGGAACAGTCCCGTCGGTTTCTCCCTCGGCTTCTCCTTCCAGGGATACAGAGCGAATACGAACCTGACCTTCTACTGGAAGAACGTCCCCTATCAGCTCACATCGCCGTTCAATCTGCCCGTGGACGAATGGACGCACGTGGCCATCAGCGTGGACAGTGATCACGTGACGCTGTATCGCAACGGTACGCCGTGGGTGTATCGGAATGCGAATGCGAACTTCTTCGCTCCGCAACTCGATGCCACGGCATGGGAGATCGGCGGCGGTCTGCCGGGTCAGGGTGGTAACTTCCGCGGTACCATCGACGAGTTACAGATCTTCGACCGCGCGCTGGACAGCACGCAGATACGCGAGCGCATGAACCTTATCAGCAATCCTCCCGGATATGTGGATACCACGAAAGCCCCCGTACCCGTGGCGTATTATCAGTTCAACGAACCCGTGTTCACTCGCATCTACAACCGCACCGGTGCCGTTCATGCGGAGAATACCGGTGGCAGGCGCGTCGTGTCCACCTGTCCTGTCGGACCCGGTGTCAGCAGTATCACCAGCCGGAAGGAAGGCGTGTGGGAGAGTGCGGCGGGGATGACCATCGCGCAGAAAAGCGGTGCCGAACGGACCATTGTCGTCACGCGCATTGATGCGCAGCCGAATGCCACGCCGGGTGCCACGTCGAGTCTGTCTCCCCATTACTGGATCGTCCGTTCGTACGGCGCGACGGGAGGGTTCGCTACGGACTCGCTTCGCGTGCGCGGAACGGGCAGGATATCGGCTGCCGATGCCGCAGTGCCGCAATCGTTGAGACTGTATGCGCGAGGTGCGCAAGAGTACAAGAACGTCTGGACGGAGCGCGCCGCCGCGCGGTCGGCAGACACGCTGCCGCAGGCATGCGTGTTCCCTGCGGATACGAACTTCGTGGGTCAGTTCATCCTTGGAAGCACCGGCTCGTCGCCGCTCGATGTGGAGGAAGACGACGACGAAGAGATGGAAAAACGCACCGCACTGCGCGTCGTGCCCGTGCCCGGTGCCGAGTATGTGACGGTGGTAAGCACGGAACCCTCAACGGGACTGATCAGCATCGTGGATGTCACGGGACGATTGGTCCTGCAGGAAGCGTCGAAAGGCAACGAGACCCGCATGAACACATCGGCATTGCCGACCGGTCTGTATATCATCTCCCTGACGACGAACGCGGGCGTGCGCACCGCGCCAATGCTCATTCAGCGATCCGTTGAACGCTGACGGCGACGTCAATGAGCGTTGCGCGCGACCGTTCAGAGAAGTCCGCGCTGACTGAAACTCATGAAGGATTCTCCCGCGATGATGACGTGGTCGAGGACCTTGATGTCGATGATCTTTCCCACGGAGCAGAGTCGTTCCGTGACCCGATAGTCCTCGGGCGAGGGCTCGGTATTGCCCGAGGGATGATTGTGCAGAAGGATGACACTCGCTGCCGCCTCCGTGATGGCCGTGCGGAACACTTCCCGCGGATGCACCGTTGCAGAGTTCAACGACCCCTCGGTGACGACGGCTTCGCGAAACACCTGATTGGCGGCGTTCAAGAGCAATACCCGGAAGGTTTCGCGGACCGCACCGCGAAGGAGCGGAATGTAGTACGTGGCCAGGTCGTCGGGCGACCGTATCACCGTGCGCGAGAGGAACGGAGCCGCGTGCAGGCGCCGACTGCATTCCAATGCCGCGATCAGCCGCATGGCCTTCCTTCCTGCAATCCCATGCACCGCCGTCAGCTCGCTGATATCCCGCGAGAGAAGCCGGTGAAGGTCCCCGCATGTGCGTAAGAGCTCCCGGGCCACCTCCAGGGCCGACTGCGTTCGCGTCCCGCTTCCGATGAGTATGGAAAGCAGTTCGGCATCCGAGAGCGTCTGCACGCCGTGACGTCGCAGGCGGTACCCGGGAAGCTCGTCGTTCGACCATGCCTCCGCCTCCTGCCGTGCTTGTGGAGGCGGTGCTTTGTCGGCGGCGCACCGCGCACGGCGTTCCACCGGATACATGAATCCTGAAGGTTGATGGTTCGGTGTGGATCGACCTGAGATGGGAGTACTCTCGGACATGGGCTGCACTCATGGTGGTGAAACAGGCGTGCGACACCTGCGATCATGAGAGCGGAACGATCGCGATGGTACGTGGCGGCGGGATTGGCGGCGAGCGGCAAACATCCGCGTTCGCGCGCACATGCACGAGAAAAAAACGGACTGCTGAGGAAAATCGCCAACGGCGGAAACGGACCTTATCCGCATGGTGTGGGAAACTTCACTCGCCGGTCAGACTGGACATGATGCGGGGAGCGACGTGCGAGCGACAGTGCCGGATACACAAAGACCGGACGTCAACAACGTGAGGTCCGGTCTTCGATCGTGGCTTTTCCGCCGCTTCAGTGCGGCTCGGCGATGGCGAGCTTGATATGCTCGATATGATGCTGGGCATGCCATGCATACATCGCGAGGGTGAAGTGCAACGACATGACACGCTGGTTGGCAGGATGCACGAAGCCGCGATCCCATTGTTCACGGGAGAGGGATTGGAGCAGCACCGACCACCGCGCATGAACCCCCTCCAGGATCTTGAGGGAATCCTCGACGCCGGTCATGCCATCGGCCTGGACCGCGAAGGCTTTTTCCGGGACGGCCATGACGACAGGGTTTTCTTCCGCGAGGGCGAGCTTACACCGAAGGAAGGCGTTCATGTGCATGTCGGCCAGGTGATGGACGATGGTCTGGATGCTCCATCCGTCCGGACGGTAGCTCTTCGCCATCTGTTCCGGCGACAGCTTGCTTACCAAGGAACGGATGATCATCGGTGCGTGACGTATGGTTTCCAGCCATGAGGACACGGCGACTTCGTCGAATTCGGTCGGACGGGTGAATTTGCCTATCGGATAGGAAAGATGCTCCATGAGGATTGTCTGTAGAGTGCGTGATTAATAATGAAAAGCAATGTACACACATGCGACGTCACGACCGCTGCGTGCACAAAAAAACCGATACGAGGCGAACGGACCCTATCAGGGTACTACCTGCACCGTCGTGGCCGTCGTGGCGCTGCCGGCGGTGATGCGCAGGACATACACGCCCGTGGGAACGCGATGGTGTGACGCATCGCGAAGATCCCAGAGGACATCATGGTCCGTCGCCGATGCCGAGGTGAACGATCGAACGAGCTCACCGCTCATGGTATAGATGTCGAACTGCGCTTCTCTCGGCGCCGCAAGGGAAACATGCAGGGTCATGGATCGTTGTGCGGGATTCGGCGAGCACATGAGCAGCGGTGCGTCGGAGGCGGCGACGTCTGACACGGCGATGACCTTTTCCGCAGGAGCACTGAGTTCGTAGAATGTCCCTGATGCCGACGAGAGGAGTCCGACGGCACGGACCGCGTACCGCACATTGGCATCCACGAGGCGTTCATCAAGGTACGTGGTCTCGGGCCACACCGCATCGCCGTTCAGGGTTTGCCATGCGCCGGAGCCCTCTTGACGGTAGATGTAATAGCCC
Source organism: Kapaibacterium sp. (SeqCode) (assembly GCA_040398805.1). GTDB lineage: Bacteria > Bacteroidota > Ignavibacteria > Kapaibacteriales > NICIL-2 > JBBATK01. The sequence continues at coordinate 244,776 of JBBATK010000002.1, forward strand.
GCGATGCCGCCACCTGTGGGAGCGGACCACGAGAGCTTGACACCTTTCTTCGGTGTTGCCACCTGCTCCGCTTGCAACGAGGTGACGGCGGGTATTGTTCCGTAGCGCATGCGCAGGGTGGGATCGCCCATGAGCGCGATGTGCACGGCGTTGGGATAGACGCCCGCGATGTAGGTGTTCGTGTTGTTGATGGTGTTCAGATACGAGTCGCCGACGGATTCGCCCAAACCCATGGTGTGGAAATACCAGAAGGGACGTCCGGCCCAGCAATTGGTGAGGGCGCCGGGGTCCACCGCGAGCGGTGCGCGCAAAAGATTGTTGGCTTTGTCCCAGTCGCCGAAGTAGGAACCGAACAGCATACTGAACACCGTCTGCAGTTTCTGCTTCGCAAAACCCGCGGAGTTGCCGACGCCGCCGCAGCTTTGGAAATCGCTTCCGCCGCCGCCACAGCCGTAGGACCATAGATAGGATGCGGTGTCCAGGGTTGTAAGGTAATCCGTTTCCTTGATGTTCTTGGCGCCGAGCAAAGGAGCGTAGTTCATCCATGCAGAGCGCGCGAACCCTTCGCCGTACGAGCCGAAATTGTCGTCGATGAGACCACGAGAAACGACGCTCATGCCGCCGCTGCGATAGAGAAGGTCACGATTGAGGTATTTCCGAAGAAGAGTGATCTCGGACTGCAAGGAATCCACTTTCTTCACACCTCCGACGAGCACGCTGTCCTTATAGAACAAGCCCATGTTGTGAAGGTCCACGCGACCCAGACGAAGTTCCGCCAGGCTCGGAAGGAAGAGATTGTCGTAGCGTCCGTCGTTCGGGAGATTCTTGTTATCGGGATAGACGCCGTTCGTGTTCGTCACATCATCCGTCCACATCACCTCGTCCACCAGACAGGAGTAGTAGGCATCTGCCGCCCACGCACCACTGTGCTCGGGGTGTGCGTCGGGACCCAGCTGCACGCGACCGTTGGCCACCATTCCGGAATAGGGCACGGGAACGCGGCCGATAAGGAACACCGTTCCCGGCAATCCCTCACAGCTTTCGTTCCACGTACGGATGATACTCTTCGTGGCCTTCACGGCTGCAGGATCGAACTTCGGGGCACGCGGCGCGCTGAGGACGGTGACGATCCATCCTTCGTTCGTCATGGCCTCGCGCAAACGTGCAATCTCCGGTGCGAGAGCGGTGAACATGAGGGAGTCCGCGAGCAGCAGGCAATGGCCGCGGACGGGACCGATGGGCACCCGCACACCGGCGGACGCATAGCCGTAGGCGAAGAGAGAATCCTTCACGATGGTCTTCCTGACCACGTACTCGTAGGACACACCCGATTCCGCTTCGGTATCGATCCACTCGGATGAGGAGCCGGGAATCGTGGCGACGAGATCGAATGAAGGGTATTCGCGGTTTTTCCGTCCGATCAGATATTCCTCTGCCTTCGCATCCGCGGGCCAGCGCAAGGTCACCGTTGGCGTGGCGCCGTCCTGCACCACTGTTTCCAAAAGCACAGAAACAGTTTTAGGCGATTGCGCGCTGAGCGGCACGGAAACGACGGTCGTTGCGACCAGCAGACCGACAAGGAGGAGAAAGGTCTTCATAGGCGTAGGGTATGGATGAAAGACAAGTATGGAGATTCGATGATGATCGTGGTCGTCCGGTCGAGCCGCGAGGCGACGTCCGGCGCGTCCGCAAAATCCGTCTGAAAGAGCGCACGAAGCAAATCCGGAACTCAGGGCACGGTGGCACCGACGCGCACTTCCCATTGTTTCTGTTGACGGGAAATGGTCGACCCCGGGTTCGTCGCGCGCATGAACTGCGTCACCCAGTTCGCACCGATGAATTCGCCCAGCGCCCAATCGAGAGTGACGGTGGGATCGGCCACGGTACCGCCAAGGGTGACATTCGCGCCATAGAGTCCGGCGGTTATCTGGATACGCGCCTGCGAGAAATCCGTCCCGCCACCGGAGAAGTCCACATTCACATTCTTGATCACGCCTCCTTGCAATACCCTGTTCAGCAACACACCGAGTGTGGATGCGCCGAGCTTGGTGCCGACGGCACCGGTAGCGGAGCTTGCCGAACCGCTCAATTCCACTTGCGTATATCCGAACAGCAGCAGCAATACCGCATTGGTCGTGATCTCCGTTTCGCCCACCGTTCCCGGATGGTCGTTCCCGTCGATCTCATAGTCCATCTTCAGCACGGGCTTCTTCTTCGTACCCGTGATGTTCAGATACACTTTGTAATTCGACTTCTTGTCGTTCACCACGCGCTCGTTGTTAAGCATGGCCCGAAGGTCCAACTGAGGATTGTCGATAGGACCGTTGATGTTCATCTTTCCCGAGGCGCGGAAGGTTTCGTAGAACTTATACGTCGATGAGTTATCGACGATGAGGTCGGAGCGCAACGAGGTGGAATCGCTCCCCAGGCGGATGAAGCGCATGGGGTCCTTGGGATTTTCCTGACGCACCACGGCAAGCAGCTGGTCGTTGAAACCGAAGTCCATCTGTACCGACATGTTCCTGGCGATCTTCACGTCCACTTCCGTGCGAAGGATGTCGGTGAAGCTCTTCCCGAGTTTCACGGATCCCGTGCGCGCAGAGGGTTCCTCGGGAGGCAGGTCGCCGATGGCGCTATCGCTTCGGACGATCCTGCGTTCGAGTTCGGTCCACACGTACTTGTTCCCTACGCGCTGATACTCGAACGTGGATGCGCGCGAGGCCTTGTTGATGGTGGGAGGGAACTTCACATCGGCATCCTCGATCATGACGAAGCCGTTAAGCAACGGTTGTTCGGGAGTACCGTGGAAATGCAATTGGCGTAGCGTCTTCTCGGCGTCGTTGTCCTGTGTGGATATCAACGTGCGTCCGTACATGAAGTCGCTCGTCGCGGCCGTGGCTTCGCTCATCACTTGGAACTTGTCGCGTCGTGTTATCTCCGCATAGATGTCAAGGTCGCGGATGCTGAAGCCCCGGATGCGCATGGCACCCAGGACCAATGCCATGCCTCCGCGCAGGTCGGTCTCTTCGTTGTAGATACGCAGCGAGTCCAGGCGCACGGTCGTGTTCATCAGACTCAGCTTGCCGTCGCTCTTGTACCTCATGTTCGTGGCAGGCACGGTGAAGGTGGCGTGATCGTATTCCACCGATCCGGTATAATCCACCGCATCGGGAGTCGTTCCGCCTATATGCATCGACGCTTTGCCGTGTCCGTCCAGGTTGGCGATGCCCGGCACGAAGGGCGAGACGGCGGCCAGCGACATGTCGTTCGCCTGGATGCTGATGTCCACGCGCTCATTATCGCGAAGCGACGCGCCCGCGGGCTGGACGGAGAGATCGAGCGGGAACGCCTTGATGCGGATGGCCATGACGGGCGTGGTATCCTGAGCACTCTTGCGCACGCGCGAGTCGGCGGTGACATTCATGCCATCGTACGCGGCGCGTAGCTCCTGGACACCGATGGCGACATTGTTATAGCGCAGTTCCGAGAGGGCACCGTCGATGGCGAAATGCGGCTTGGTATACACCCCGTCGATCATGATACCGAGCGAATCGACACGGCCCTTGAGCATCTGGAGGGCATCGACGGTGTAGAGCTCGGGAATGCGTTTGACGGTTTCGATATCGAAACGGCGGAAGTCCACATGCAGGGAATCGAAGCGTGTGGCATTGAAGCGGCCGTTCACCGAGATCCTGTCGCGGGCGTTGAGCAGCTGGACGTCGAGGGATTCGATATCGACGCCGCGCGGACCCATGGTGATGGTGGCGGGATGCAGTGAGGAGACGGACAGAGTCTTGGTCCACCCCGCGTGCAGGGTGTCGAGATGGACGATGAAGGCGCGCGTCACGGCTTTCATCGAGCCGGCGGCGAGCAGGGGGATGTGATTCTCCATGCGTGTCGATACGCGGAAGCGGGCGTCGTCGCGGACGATATCGATGTCGGCGGAGGGACGCACGAAGCGCGTCCTGTTCACACGAAGAACGGAATCGCAACGCAAGGCCAGACGCGCCACATCGAGTTTGGGATCCGTTGTCATGTCCGTCGCTCGCACATGCAGCGAGATATTCATGGGTTGACTGAACACTTCGTCCCTGTCCACATCCATGTTCAATCGTTGGACCAACGCGGTGTCCACGTCGAAGGTGTACTCTGCGGGATGTCCGGCCAGGCGACCGCGTATATCACCGCTGGCATCCAGTCTCATGCCCTTGATGAATGGCGCAAGCACCGCCGTGCCGCGCACATTCACGGCGAAGCGGCAGTCGAGGGTGTCGTTTGGTAAGGTGTACGGTGCCAGGCGCAAGGAGGAAGCGGTATCGCTTTGCACGGTGGCATACCGGGAGCGGACGTAGGTGTCCATCATGCCCAAATGCGTGAGGAAGACGGACCACGCACCGGCAAGGCGGAAACGTCCATCCACATCGGCGCGGAGGAAATCCGACTGCACCGCGACATGGCGGTGCTGCGCGTCCCGGCGCTCGATCTCGGCGCGCAGATCGAAAGGAAACAATGCACCGTCGGTAAGGAGGAATTCCGAGACATCCGCTTGGACGACACCGGACAGACTGTCAGGATGGAATCCGCGGAACCGTGTCGTAGCGGCGATGCTGAGCGAGACGGGCATCTGCTTGTCGTGAAGAAGATCCGCCAATGGCAAGTGGAACGTGTTGAGTACGATGTCAGACACCGGCATGTCGCCATCCGTGAAGTCGATGACCGCGTGCGACCGCAGTCCTTTCACGAGACCGTCGTAGGCGAAGGCGGCACTATCAGCTGCGCTCAACGGGAATCCCACATCGAGCGTGTCGACGACGAGTTTTTTGTCTGCCACCGACGCCATGCAGCGGACGCTGCTGAGATCGTGCCAGCCCAGCGACGAAGCGCCGAGGTCGATATCGATCAGCGCGACCGCATCGTCGATGGATGTGCCCGCTCCGCGAACGTCCACCCTGCCGTTGAGGCGGCTTGACGACTCGTACTCATGCGTGAACGCATAGGTATCGAATTGCGTGAGGTTCACCGCCGCGGCATACCGGAGTTGCTTAGCGAAGTTCAGGGCGATGGTGCCCTTCACCTTGCCGAATCCGCCGGTGATATCGATATCGGTGCCCAGGGAATCCTTCGTTCCGTAGATGTGGGACGCACCGAACACGATGTGGTCGGCAATGGTGGTCGCAGGAAGTTTGAGTGTCGGCAGGACCGTCGCGATGTCCGAGTAACGAAGGCGGGACGGGATGAGGTCGACGGTGTACGCGAACGGACGGTTGTTGGCGACGTTCTCCAAGAGGAGCGTACCATGCAGGTCGGTGGTGCGTGTCTGCAGATTCTCCACGTCGAAGCGAAGTCTTGCGAGCGTTCCCGAGATGCGTGTTCCAAGACGCCAATGGTCGCCCAGCGAGAACGCCGGCGGCATGAAGAGATTAAGGTCGCCCGAGGCCAGCGGCGAATCGTCGATGGTCAGATCCAGGGGCGCGGTCTCGATTCCCGACGTCGTATCGAATACATGAAGATCCTTCACCGCGCCGTACATGCGCAGTGACGATGCGGGCGTGACGGCGGTAAGATGCAGGATGTTCACCCGGTCGGTATCGATGGCCACGGACCCGTGAAGGGATTGCAGACGCAATCCGCACCGGCGTTCCACGAACCGAAGGTCGTCGATACTTACCGCGAAGGTTTTGGCGGCAAGGTTGCCGGAGGCGCTGATGCGCATCGCCACGGAGTCCATGGAGACATGGGTGGCGCTGAAGCGATCGGTCCGCGTGAACGATTCCACGGAATCGACGACGGTGACGCGGGCGGAGTTCAGCACCAAGGCCCGCACGGAGATATCCCAATCGAAGGGCTTGCTCGTCGTGTCCGGGTTCGGCTTCACCACATGCGCCACGTTCCACGTACTGTCCGCCCGTGAGCGGAGGATGCGCACGGTCGGCTCATCGAGGATGATGCTGCGTACCACGATATGACGGATGAGGAGCGGCTCGGGTTCGTACACCACGCGCAAGGAGCGGGCCGCCAGGAGCGTGTCGCCGCGGGTGGTAAGGGCGACGGAATCCAGCTCCACGCCTCGGAACACGTTGAAACGTATGGAGCGGAAACTGAGTTGGGCTTCGAGCTGGTCGGAAAGGTACGAGGTGAGCTGTTTCGCCGCCCACCGGTGGAACCATTCGGTCTGAACGACGATGTATCCGGTGACGCCGAGGATGAAGAGCAGCGAGAACACACCGATGATGCCCCACATGATCCATCGGAAGAGCAAACGAAGGAACGTAGCCGGCGCGCGAAGACTCCGGGCTGCCGGACCGAGGAATTCGTATTTGCCTATGTTCATGATGTGCTTTCCGGTGAACCTTCACCACCGCACGACGATGCGCACAGGCGCAGGTGGCGGGTGGATCCGCGGGCAATATACACACCACGCGCGGGGCATCAGAGACGCGGGAGACGGGTCCGACAACGGTGGTGGCCACGAAGGCGGCCGCGACCATCTCACACAGCGCAACGAGAGGAATGGTGTCGTATCGACGCACCCCGGCACAGGTGGATCACAGGCGCCGAACCGGTCACTCCATATACCAGAGTTTGCGCGGCTTGCGGACGGGTGCGGGCTTCTTGATCACCGTGTCGCGGATGATGACGGTATCGCGGCGGATGATGACCTGAGGACGTTCGGTGACAGCGGTCGCGGTCGGACCCTGAGGAGCACCGGCGGACGAGGAGTTCTTGGTGCTTTGCGACTTGAAGACGACGAACCCTGCGATGACAGCGAGGAGACAGCAGGTGACGGCAATGGCGACAAGAGGAACTATGCGCGACAAGGTGGTCTGCTGCGTCTGCAAGAGTTCTTGCTGACGGGCCGCGAGCATCTCTTCGGGTACGACGAATTGCCGGGCCTTCAGCTCGTGCAAGGCGGGCAGAGCATAGATGCGCTCCGAGGAGATGGACAACCCCAGGAGTTCGCTGGGAGTCTGCAAGAGGGCATCGATCTCGAGCGCTGCATGGTCGCCGTCGAACGCCGCTGCGGCATGCATGGATCCCGCAATGGCGGATGCGCGGACATGGCGCTTGGGATCGGTGATGATGGTGACGAGTTTCCGGGCGTGAAGATCGCGCATCAGCGTGAAGAACTCCAGCACGTCCAGGTGAGCGTTCGCCCCGATGCCGAACAGCAGCCATGCGGAGCGGTTGTTCCATTGGGGAATGAACATGTGATACCGACCGGGCGCTGAGCCGACCACGTCCTGCCATTGCTGGGCCTCCGCCTCGCAGGTTTCCGCGGCGATGCTGAGAAGGAACTCGACCACGGTCATGGAGCCTCGCTCGGTGAGCAAGGTGATGAGTTGCCGCTGTCGTGGAGTGAATGACATGGGGGGACGGGGGCTGTGTGAACGAGCCGTGCAATACGTTGATGACGCAACCAGACGATCAGATTTCTACGTTGGTACGGAGAGCGATCTCTTCCAAGACCGAACTCACCTGTAAACATCGGGCCAAATCCCCCGAGTAGACGATCGACTGTCCGCTGAAATGCACTTCCATGGTGTGGCGCTCTGCCCTATCCCGCGAACACTTCGTGGCTTTGATGATCTGTTCGATGACCTCGTCGAAGGTGTGCCATTCGTCGTTGAACAGAATGCACTTCGCCGAAAGGGTGTCTGTCGTCACATCCTCGACGACAAGCTCCGGCGTTTCTACGGTATCGCTGCTCATAACAAGGTCCAGAACCAAAAAACCAGTCTGTGGAAAAACTTTCGACGAAAATAGGAAATGTCAGTAGTTTTGCCTCCCATTCAACCGCAGACAACAAGTTTTTCTTTTCTCTTTGTACGTTTTTTCGAAGGAGTACCGGTATGACCGATAAAGAGTTTCTCGACAAGCTCGATGCCATCATCAACGAGCGCCACATGCTTCAGCATCCCTTCTATCAGATGTGGAACCACGGCACGCTCACGAAAGACATGCTCCGCGAGTACGCGCAAGAGTACTACCATCAAGTGTACCATTTCCCCACGTATGTGAGCGCCACCCACGCCGCATGCGCAGACGACATGGAAGCGCGCCAGATGCTTTTGGAAAACCTCATGGAGGAAGAGCACGGCGCATCCAATCACCCGGCTCTGTGGCGTCGTTTCGGCGGTTCGTTGGGGCTGACGGAAGACGAGATGCAGACCCGTGAATACCTTCCGCATACGAAGGAATCCGTGCGCATCCTCAAAACCCTCTCGCGCAGCGAAAACCCCGCGATCGGTCTCGCCGCCCTCTATGCGTACGAGTCACAGATCCCGGAAGTGTCGACAACGAAGATCGAAGGTCTGAAGAAGAACTACAACATGGATAGCGAAGACGCACTCGTGTTCTTCGAAGTCCACGAACATGCCGATGAGATCCATCGTCAGGTCACACGCGACGCTCTCGTGCGCATCTGCCGCACGGAAGACCAACAGGTCCACGCCCTCGATGCCGCTCGCGAAGCTGCCGATGCCATCAACCTGTTGCTGGACGGTGTGTACGAAAAATGGTGCTCGAACTAAGAGCGTCCTGACAGAAGACGTTTTTCTACGCCGCACGACTTCGTCGATGCGGCGTTTTTTTTTGTCCGAAGCGCCGTCCCCGCATCTCCATTCCTGCCGCACGCTCCTCCCCGCCGCTCATGCGTCCCCGCCGTTCGCCTCCGCTCCGAGGATGTTTGGTGTTCATGACAGACCTAACCGATTGTGGACAGGCGGCACACCGGTGGTCCGTTGGTGGAAAACTCGGGCAACCCTCCTGCGTCCAGCGTCAACTTTCCGGAAATCGTCGTACGAGGATTCGCAAGAAATGGGAGAAAAATCAGGGTTCACTGACGAAAAAACGGTCTACAGCAGTAAAAAAGAGCCCGGACGGTTCATTTTTCCTGTACGTATTTCCGCGCGCAATTAACCAATGAATGCACCGTGAATTTTAACATTTTCGTGTCATACGAGCAGGTGATCATATCCTGTGACAGATGAACGGGCGCAGTCTACCAAACGGGTTTCTCGGCAGATGGTACCCACACCCTTCCACGTTCGCATGGGCGCGCGTGGGGAGCGCACAGCGGAAGCGGCGGCACGTCGGCGCAGACGTTGTGCGGACCTGACGGGTGTACGGAGAGATTCGATGACGGACATGCAAGAACATTGCCATACCCGCTTTTTCTTCTCACATTCTATGGATGGAAGTATGATGACACCACCTGCTTGGCAAACAACGATGACGGCCGTGGCCGGACAGTTGTACCGTTCTTTCGGGTATGCAACCGCTCAGGATAGGGCGGATGCGTTGCAAAACGCTCTTCTCCGCTTGCTTTCGCTCCAGAGGACTTCCGGTTTGAGCATGAATGACGACGATATGCGAAAGTGGCTGCAGTGCGTGGCCACGCGGATGTTGGTGGATGCCTATAGGGGCCGACGTCATCTTTTATGCTTCACGGATGTCTATTCGGCAGACGAGGAGACACCGACGGTGATCCGCGAGCCGGAGCTGGACAGCAAAGCGGGAGTGAGCGATATCGGTATGGATATCGGTGCGGCGCTGTTCCGCCTCTCGCCGTCGCTCCGGTTTCCGTTCGAACTGCACTCTCAAGGGTTCACGTGCGACGAGATAGCGGATATCCTTGATATCTCGCGCGATGCCGCTCATAAACGCGTTCAGCGTGCGCGTCGGGAGATGCGCCGCCACTTGCGTGACTATCTGTAATCTCGCCTTCTGCATGTCGCTCGGAACATGACGGGTACGCGGTCTTGGTTCGATTCGCAGTCCATTTCATTCCGTCGAGACAGGCATCCATGTCGGTTTCACGGGAGGTGAGTCGTCACGACACCGTCGTGCGATTCCCCTCCTTCCGCTCCTTCAACACCCGGATCATCCGCGTCCACACCTCGTCGAAGGGGATGACCTCCAGCATGTCGTACTCCCCCCGATCATGCATCAGCCGCGCCGTCCGCAACTCGGTCCACAGCCGGGCACCTTTGACCTCGCAGCGACGCCAATCGAAACCGCAGTCGATGAGCACATGAAGCAGTCGGACGAACACGTCCAGACGTCTGCTCACATGACGGAGCTTTTTCCGACGCAGGGTCTGCAGAGACTCGTCCCTCATCGACAACCGTTCATAGCGTCCGTCCAAAAACTCGCTCAACACCCTCGCAATCACCTGCACCACATTGAATCCGGGTTCGTCCCGCCGCATCGCACCGTCCATCGTCGTCCGTCGTACGTCCAACGCAGCTGCATCATCGCGTGCCGCTCCACCGCCACGCGCGCCGTCATCCTCGCCGGAACTCATGCGAAGAAATCGCATATAGACTTCGAGCACGCTCCAGGTGGTGAGGCGATGCTCATCGGACTCCGCGAGATGCCCTTTCATGGTCTTCCACAGTTCCTCGGCCTCGCGCACCCTTCCTGTCCTCAGCCACAGGACCATGGCGTGTTCCTGCACCTCGAACCACAGCGGCGTCCCGGTGCGCACCACCTGCTCACAGTCCCACAACAATCGCTCCGCACGCGCGTGGTCTCCGCTCCACACATGCGCCATCATCGCAGCCAAGGTCACCCGCACCATGCCCTGGCGCGTGCGCACGTGCGGATGGGTGCGGTAATACCGTTGCTGTTCTCCATGCAGGTCGATGATACCTTCGTAGTCCTGCGACCCCTTGTACCACGTGCAGCGCAGCGCAAACGAGGCCTCGACAAGCGAGTGCGTCTCGTAGGTCCGCCGGTCCGCTTCGATGGCCGACACGCCTTCGGCGATTTCCCTTCGCTCCCTTTCCGTGCATACCTCCCACAGGGAACGTGCCGGTGCGGAATACACGCGCGTCCACGCACGCTCTTCGGCATCCCGTACGTTCCGCCAATACCCTAGCTCGTCGATGATCTTCTTCGAGGCCGAGTGATCGGCAGGATCGCTTCCGCATGCAAGCATCGCGTCCAAGCAGGTGATGATGAAGGAGGTCCACCCATGACGTCGGGCCATGCGTACCGCGCGGACGGCCAGGTGGCGCGCCGACGCCATTTCACCCACGGTCATGAGCACATGGATCGCTTGCAGGTATCGGAGCAGGTCCGACCGTGAACTTTCCGCCTCGTCGGCATCGCTCCTTGTGAGCTTGCCCGCAGCGATGACATCCACGAGCCGGTCGTACAGGCGGGTCTTGACACTATGATAGGTGGTGATCGGTACATATCCCCGCTCTGGATATAACAGCGCGCGTGCCTCCTCATCGCTGCGCACCCGGCCTTCGCGCACGGCATACAACAGCTCCGCCACTTTCGTCGGATCATCGCCGTCGGCATCGGGTATGCGCCCCTCGGTCATCGACATACCCGGCAACAAGGCGACGTCGACGAGTGTCCGTATATGCTTCATTCCCAACCCCCGGAGAATGTCCATGAACATCTCCGTCCAACATACGTCAGGGAATAATATGGAGGAAAAGATATTTACTGCGGAATTAAACAGCCGGAAGAGGTAATATCGGATTCCGCAACGTTCGGCCGCCGATTATTCCAGCTCGCGGATAAGCTCCAGCGCCTCTTGCTGACGCTTCTGGTCGCCGGGCTCTTGGGGCTTGAGGGAAGCGACTCGGCGCGCCACGGCGACGGCCTCCTGTTCGCGACCGCCCTCCGCCAAGCAGCGCGCATACTCGAGTTCGAACATGATGAAGTCCTTGCGCAACTCCCGAGCTTTCGAGAGATAGGTCATCGCCTCGTCATGATTACCCCAGCCCAGTCCCAAAGGAAGACGGATGAATTTGGGCTTGCGCTGGACATTAAGATGCGTCCGCCCGAGGATATAATACGCCGCCGCCAGACGCTGCGGAGTGTCGTTATGTAATTGTATGGCCTTCGTCGCATCGTCCCGCACCGACGTCACCACCCCGCCCACGGTGAAAATCCCTTTCGATAAGGCGATCTTCCCGTTGGCCGCGGCGCGATACACGTACGCGCCCATGCACGACCCGTTCTTCTGCAACGCCTTAGTGGCCGCATCGACGGCTTGGGTGTACATGGAGCTTCGCTTCTGCTCGTCGGACTCCTGATCGGCCATGAGCACGAGTACCCGCGCCAAGCGGTACAACGCATGGCACGAGCCGCCATCTTCCTGTAGCGCCTTATCGATGGTCTGTTTCGCGCCGCGCACGTCCAGAGCTTCGATCTGGGTATCGAATTGCGCGCACAGTGCGTTCGTGTCCGCATGCAGGCGTGTGGCGAACACGGTAACGAGCAGGAGGAGGATCAGGGTTTTCATCGTCAGGTGCCTTTGGTCGTGAAAAACAAGCTGCGCGAATATGCACCCGGTTCTCGATGGCGAAAAACTATCTTGCACAGAACGGGGTCGTACTTCTTGACGAACACAGGGGACGCAATGACTCATCGTCTGCGGACGTTCGACGTGACCATGCTGGTCGTTTCGCTGGTCATTGGCATAGGCATCTTCCGCACGCCGCAGATCGTGGCACTGCAAGCCGGCACGCTGCCGCTGTTCGCCCTGGCCTGGGTGCTGGGTGCGTTCTGCAGTATGTGCGGTGCGCTGACCTTCGCGCGCATCGGCACCCTGCATCCCGTCACCGGCGGGTTCTACTCCATCTTCAGCGAGTGCTATCATCCGGGCTTCGCCTTCGCCATGAACTGGTCGCTCGTGGTCACCAACGCCGCCAGCATGGCGGGAGTGGCGCTCATCGGTGCGGAGTATCTTGCTCCGGTCATCATTTCGGGACCCGTCACGCACGTGCATAAGGATGTCATCGTGGCCGTCACCGTCCTCTCCTTGTACATCGTCAACGTCCGCGGTCTCCGCTTGGGCGCTACGGCCCAGAACCTGTTCAGCGCCCTCAAGGTCATCCTCATCCTCGGTCTCTGTTCCCTGGTGTTCTTCCTCCCGGGTCAAACGAACAGGGAGATACCACCACCTGCCGGGGCCACGTCCCCATGGTATGTCGCACTCGGCACCGCCCTCATCTCCGTGTTCTTCACCTACGGCGGATATCAAAGCACCATCAACATCGGGGCGGACGTGGAGAATCCGCGCACCACCTTCCCGCGCGGGATCATCGGTGCCATGCTAGTGGTCCTTGTCCTGTATGGCTGCGCCAACATCGCCTATGTGAACGTGCTCGGTTTCGAGACGGTGAAGACCACGCCGCTCGTCGCCGCCGCGTTGGCATCGAAACTGTTCGGAGACCACGGCATGCAGGTCACGGCGCTCATCATCGTCGTGTCCGTCATCGGCTTTCTGAACTCCGGACTCATCTGTCTTCCGCAGACCATGACGGCCATGGCCGAGGACGGCATGTTGCCGTCGTACTTCTCTCGAACCGACCACGGGGACAAGGTCAGCGCGCGCACCCTCACCGTGTTCACCGCGCTCATGCTCGTCCAGTATTTCACCATGGGCACCTTCCAGCGTCTCATGAACTACGTGATGTTCACCGACTCCCTTTCCCTGGCCTTCGGGGCGGCCTGCGTCTATATCCTTGCACGGAACCGCAACGAACAACTCCCACTCTCGTCCCGGTTCTTCCATGTCGTCACCCCGGCCGTATTCATCGCCATCATGCTCGTCGTCACGCTGAACGTGACACTCTCCGAGCCCGCTAACGCCCTTGCCGGCCTTGCCGTTTTCACGGCAGGCGCAGCGGTCTTCGCCCTCCGTCGGGCACTTACCATTAAAGGTAAAAAGGTATAATTATTAGTGTTTTATTTTTTCTTATCTCCGTTGATACGGACGTACATTCGTGGTAAATTAAATCTGTGAGTGTGCGACCATTCACAATCGTCGTGTTCCAACCGCTCTGGGAAGTCGATATCGTCCACTGATCGGAATCCTGATGCAGACCGTAGCCCGTTACCATGTCCGTGTATGTACCAATGTCTCGTGCGTCCTGCGTGGGGGAGACGAGGTGTTCGACAGTCTCTGCCAGCATGTCCGGTGCTATGATGCGGAAGCGGCCAAGGAGCATGCCGTGGTGGTGGAGCGCACCACATGTCTGGGTCACTGCACCCACGCGCCCGTCGTGGCGGTGAACGACGACCTGTACGAGGACGTCCATGTCAGCGACCTGCCCGACCTCTTCAAGGAACTCGGCATTTAGTCCTTCGACCCTCCCTCGCATGGCGCCTCCTGCGCACTCCCGTCATCCCTTCCAAACCGGCACTCCCTCTCTCGTCCGTCCCATCGGTTTCGCTCTCTGCCCCATAGGTGCGATATTTGCGCTCGCATCGCGACCACCTGCGGCGATCCTGAAGCCGCTTCGTGATGCATATGCCGTCTGTTCCCATACTACCGACCCGAAGCGCGTATGTTCAATCCCCTGCCGGAAAAAATCTCCTATCCCGAACTCGAGGAAAACATCCTGGATTTCTGGGAGACCAGTGGTGTGTTTCAGCAATCGCTCGAACAGCGCGAACGCGAGAATGCGCCGTGGTTCAACTTCTATGAAGGACCTCCCACCGCCAATGGCGCGCCCGGTATCCACCATGTGATGGCACGCACGCTGAAGGACCTCGTGTGCCGCTATAAGACCATGCGCGGATTCTACGTACGACGTCAGGCGGGATGGGATACGCACGGTCTGCCCGTGGAGATCGCCGTGAGCAAGCAGCTGGGCCTGATCACGCGCGACGACATCGCCGCCTACGGTATCGACCGCTATAACAAGGCATGCCGCGATCTGGTGAACCACCACATCACCATGCAGGGCGGATGGCGCACACTGACCCGCCGCATGGGCTATTGGGTGGATATGGACAGCGCCTACGTTACCTGCACGAACGAGTACATCGAATCCGTGTGGTGGGCCCTGAAGCAGTACTTCGACAAAGGCCTCATCTATAAGGGATTCAAAGTGGTGCCGCAGTCGCCCACCATCGAAACCCCGCTTTCCTCGCACGAGCTTTCCTTGGGCTATAAGGAAGTGCGCGATCCCAACGTGTATCTGCGCGTGAAGATCACGTCATCGCCCCGCACCGAGCTTGAAGGCGCATCCATCCTGGTGTGGACGACGACGCCGTGGACGCTGTTCGCGAACGTGGCTCTGGCGGTAGGCGAGAAGATCGAGTACGCACATGTGCGCGTGACGACGCAGGTGGACGGCAGCGAGCAGGTGCATCACTATGTGCTTGCCACGTCGCGCCTGAGCATCCTGGACGGCAATGTGGAGGTGCTCGCCACCTTCAGCGGCAAGGACATTCTCGGCACGCGCTACGAGGCCGTCTTCCCCGATGTGGAGCTGGACCTTGCCGCGCATCCGAACGCACTGAGCGTGGTGAGCGGAGACTTCGTCTCCACCGACGACGGTACGGGCGTCGTGCACTTGGCGCCGGCCTTCGGTACCGACGACTTCGATGCGCAGAAGAAGTACGATCTTCCCATGCCCATCCACGTGACGCCCAACGGCCATTTCAAGGAGGTCATCAAGGACTTCGCCGGTCGCGCCATCAAGACGTTCACGTACACCGACGGCCGCACGGAAGAAGGCGCAGACAAGGACATCATCATCGCTCTGAAGAAAGCGGGTAAGATCCTGAAGTCGTCCATGGACTACCTGCACAACTACCCGCATTGCTGGCGCACCGGCAACCCCGTGATGTACTATGCGCGCGACTCCTGGTTCATCCGCTCTCCCGAGTACCGCGAGCGCATGATCGACCTCAACGCCACCATCACCTGGCAGCCCGAGGAGATCGGCAGCGGACGCTTCGGCAACTGGCTGGACGAAGTGAAGGAATGGTCGCTCTCGCGCGACCGTTTCTGGGGAACACCGCTTCCCATCTGGGTGAGCGAGGACGGAAGCGATGCCTTCGCCGTGGGCTCCATCGACGAACTCACCCAAGGGTTCTATCTGACGCCCGGCGGCGGTCGCGTGCCCGTGGCAGTATCCGACGCCGAGCTGGACCTGCACCGTCCCTTCGT
This sequence comes from Kapaibacterium sp. (SeqCode), assembly GCA_040398805.1. Classification (GTDB taxonomy): domain Bacteria; phylum Bacteroidota; class Ignavibacteria; order Kapaibacteriales; family NICIL-2; genus JBBATK01. Next base: position 260,707 of record JBBATK010000002.1, read on the forward strand.
AGACAACATCGTGTTCGAGCGCAACGGCAAGACGTATCGCCGGGTGAGCGAGGTGATCGACGTGTGGTTCGACAGCGGCTCCATGCCCTTCGCGCAGTTCCATTATCCCTTCGAGAACAAGGAACTCTTCGAGAAATCCTTCCCCGCGGACTTCATCGCGGAAGGCATCGACCAGACGCGCGGTTGGTTCTATACCCTGCATAACATCGCCACCGCCGTGTTCGACAAGCCCGCCTACAAGGCCGTCGTCGTGAACGAGCTCGTGCTCGACAAGGACGGCAAGAAGATGAGCAAGAGCTTGGGGAATACCGTGGACCCCTTCCTCATGATGAACACCTACGGCGCCGACGCCCTTCGCTGGTACTTCATGGTGAGCAATCCGCCCTGGAAGCCCACGCGCTTCGCCGAGAAGGACATCTCCGACACCGTCATCGCGGACTTCTTCCGCTCGCTCACGAACACCTATGCCTTCTTCGCATTGTATGCGAACGTGGACGGATTCACCGGCACGGAAGCGCAGGTACCCCTGAACGAACGTCCGGAGATCGACCGCTGGATCCTGTCTGCGCTGCAATCGCTGCGCACTTCCTACTGCGAGTTCATGGATGCCTACGATATCACGCGCGCGGCCCGTGCCGTTCAGGACTTCGTGCGCAACGACGTTTCGAACTGGTACGTGCGCCGCAACCGACGTCGTTTCTGGAAAGGCGAGAACGATGCCGATAAGACCGCGGCGTATCAAACCCTTCGCACGGTGCTCGTGGACGTAACGGAACTCATCGCACCTATCGCACCCTTCCTTGCCGAAGAGCTGTATCAACGCCTGGCGGTCGACGGCGACGCCTCGTCCGTGCATCTGCGCACCTTGCATCCGGGCGACGCGACTGCCGTGGATGCCGATCTGGAACGCCGCATGGCCACTGCACAACGCATCGTGTTCCTGGCGCGGTCGCTCCGGGAGAAATCCAAGATCAAGACACGCCAACCGTTGCAACGCATCCTCGTGCCCGTGTTGAACCCGCAACAGCGCCGGGACATCCAGGCGGTGGAAAGTCTGATCTGCGAAGAGATCAACGTGAAAGGCATCGAGTATGTCACCGACGACGCCGGCATCGTGCGGCGAAGCGCCAAGGCGAACTTCAAGGTGATGGGCAAGAAGGCGGGCAAGGACATGAAAGCCATCGCCGATGTGATCCGCACCTTCACGAACGACCACGTACGCGTGCTCCAACGTGGCGAGCACGTACCCGTCACCATCGGCGACACCACGTACGCCGTGGCGCTGGAGGATGTGGAGATCCTCTCCGAGGATATCGAGGGCTGGCTCGTGGCCAGCGAGGGCGAGACGACCGTGGCGCTTGATACCGAGCTGACGCCCGCACTCATCGCCGAAGGCCACGCGCGCGAGTTCGTGAACCGCGTGCAGAACCTTCGGAAGAAAGCAGGCCTGGATGTCACGGACCGTATCGTGATACGGTGCAGTACGTCCGACGCCATGCTTCGCGACGCCTTGACAAGCACCACGGAGTACATCTGTGCGGAAACACTGGCCCTTGGGCTGGAGTTCCACGAGCAGGTGGACGGCGAAGCCACGGACATCAACGAACTGTCCATGGTCGTGCAGGTAGAAAAGGCATAAAGGCACACCGTGTGCATCCTTGCCTCCATCCAATTCCATGAACCCTATGACACACCGTCCGTCCGGGACGCAACGCGTGCACACCGGTGTTCGGGGAACGGAGAAATCCGTACTCCCGAACGGTGTGCGCGTCCTTACCGAACAGGTGACAGGTGCCCGCTCCTTCGCGCTGGGCATCTGGGTGAACGTGGGCACGCGCGACGAACAGCTCGCCACCGCCGGCATAGCGCACATGATCGAGCACCTCGTGTTCCGCCGCAGCACCTCCCGCACCTCGCGGCAGATCGCCTCCGCCTTCGAAGCCCGCGGCGCGTATGTGAACGCCTTCACAAGCAAGGAGCAGACCTGCTACTACGTGCGCGCCCTCGCCCCGCATTTCGCCGCCTGCCTTGAGGTGCTCGCCGATATCGTCCTGCATCCCGTGTTCGATGCGCGGGATGTGGAGAAGGAGCGCAGCGTGATTCTGGAGGAATTGAAAAGCTACGACGACGAACCGGAAGAGCTCATCCAGGATGTGGCCGAGCAGCGCTTGTTCGGAAGCCATCCCATGGGACTGCCCATTGCGGGTCATGCGCACACGGTGAGCGCCATCCGTATTGCAGACCTTCGTCGCTTCCATCGCACGTGGTATCGTGCGGACAACATCACTGTGGCTGTGGCCGGTGGCATGCCGCACGACGAGATCGTGCGGGCGGTGGAAAAGGTTTTCACGCAACGCCGCAGCGCGCGCACCACGTCGGATTCCCTTCCCAAGCGCACACTCCCGAAGCCGCGACACAGCGTGTCGCACGAAATGGAGCGTCCGTTCCAGCAAACGCACGTCTGCCTGGTGCGCCGCACGCCCGGGGTTCGCCATCCAGATCGGTGGGCGCTCACCCTGCTGAACACGGTGCTGGGCGACGGCATGAGTTCGCGCCTTCACCAGCGCATCCGCGAGAAACTCGGCGGTGCCTACGCGGTGAATTCCTCCCTGCAACTGCTCACCGATTGCGGCGTGATGTCCGTGTACGCAGGCGTGGAGCGTTCCTCGGCCGGCCGCATAACCCAGGCGTTGACGAAAGAGCTGAACCTGCTTGCACAATCGGGCGTCACACTCGCCGAGCTGAAGAGAGCCAAGGAACAGGTGAAGTCCGGCATGATGATGTCCCTGGAAAGTCTCTCCGCCCGCATGAACGCTCTTGCGAAAGCCGAACTCGAAGAAGGCGTTTTCGAAGACGTCAACGACACCCTCACGGCCATCGATGCCGTGACGCTTCGCGATATGGCCAAGGCGGCCGCGGCGCTCGGCGATGCCTCCGCCTGGACACGGGTGCGCATCAGCGGTACGGAGGATGCACAACGAAGCGGCGATGAAGATCATGACTGAGACGACGAACATGATGGAGACGACGAACACGACCGTGACCGATGCGCCGTCCTCGACGCCGCACATCGTGTTCATGGGAACGGCGGATTTCGGTGTCCCCGCGCTCGCGGCTTTGCACGAGACCTTCGGGGTGCGTGCGGTGGTGACCATACCGGACGTGGCCGTGGGACGCGGACGGAGTTTTCAACCGTCCGCCGTCAAGACCGCCGCCATGGACCTGGGCATAGGCACCATCCTGCAGCCCGCATCGCTTCGCGATCCCGGGTTCATCGCGCAGATGGAGGAGCTCGCGCCGGCGATCATCTGCGTCATCGCCTTCCGCATCGTCCCCCGCGCCGTCTACACCCTTGCCACCCGTGGTGCGTTCAACGTGCACGGCAGCCTGCTGCCGAAGTATCGCGGAGCGGCACCCATCCACCATGCCATCATGAACGGCGAGACGGTGTCCGGTGTGACATCCTTCCTGCTCAACGACGTCGTGGACACGGGAACGCTGCTCTGCTCTTCCGCGCAGGAGATCCACGACGGCATGACGACGGGCGAGCTGTATGCCGCGCTCATGCCTCATGCCGCCGATGTGGCGGTGACGACGGTGCGCCTGTTGATGCGCGATCCCGTCGTGACGCACGCGCAGGACGAGTCGCTTGCCACCCTGGCGCCGAAAGTATGGCGCGAGCAGAGCAGCGTGGAGTGGAACACTCCTGCCGTCATCGTGCGCCGGTTCATCCTTGGGTTGTCACCGATGCCCTGTGCATGGACCATGATGGACGGTGAGCGGGTGAAAGTGTACCGCGCATCGCTTGCCCACCACGCGCCCGCGCTGGATGCGGGAGAGTGGCGCATGGCGGAAGGCGCATGGCTGGTGGGCTGCGCGGATGGTGCCGTGAAGCTGGACGAGGTGCAGCTGCCGGGCAAACCGCCTATGAAAGCGGAGGATTTCCTGCGTGGTTGGCGGGGCGAGCGCAGCGGCCGCTTTACCCGTGCATAAGTATTGTCGATATTGTCCATGACATGCGATAGGTTGTTGTTCACTCTAGCATTCGCCTCATGAAAACACTGCGCGAGTTCGTTCTTTCCACTCCTCAATTCGTCGTGGCGCACCGCGGATCCTCCGGAACCGCCCCCGAGAACACCCTCTCCGCCTTGCGCGAAGCCATCGCCACGGGCGCGAAGATGATGGAGATCGATGTGCGCCTGACAAGCGACAACGAAGTGGTACTGCTCCACGATCACGTGATGGGTCGCACCACGAGCGGCAGCGGCAAGATGCAATCCATGACCTGGGCCGAGCTGCAACAGCTGGATGCGGGTTCATGGTTTGGCAAAGGCTTCGAGGGTGAACGCATCCCGCATCTTCGTCAGGCCCTGCAGCTCCTGCACCGGAACGGCTGCTATGTGAACATCGAGATCAAACCGCCGTCGGCCACGGACAACGCCGCGGACCGCGTGGAGCGCATCGTGAAGGTGGTGGAAGAGGAAGGCATGATCGAGAACACCCTGTTCGGATCCTTTCATCATGAGTCGCTCCGCACCTTGAAGATCCATCATCCCACTGCGCACACCGCTGCCATCATGGTTCCCGGCGACAAGCGCCTGCCTTCGGAGATCGCCGCGACGATCAATTGCGAGGCTTTCGTGTGTTCGCTGCGCGAATGCACCCACAAGCGCGTGAACGATGCGGTGGAACATGGTCTGTACGTGGGTGTGTACGGGGTCGATACCGAGGAGCAATTGCAGCATGTGCTCAAATACAAAGTCAGTGCCATCGTGACGAATTATCCCGAGCGCATCTTCGCCGCTCTTGGCACGAGGAAGTGACAAGCGCCACGATGAACACGACCCTGCATCAGCCGGCGGCGGATTCCGGACGCCTTGCGCACGTGGTCCGCAAACATCGCACGACGGTGTTCCGCAAACCGCCGGCACCGCATACCATCAGCGCTTACGAAACCGTTCGCCAGTCGCTCGCCGGCAGGATGCGTGAAGGCGCGCCGACCATACTGGACTCCTGCTGCGGCACGGCTCGAAGCACGGCGATACTGGCAGAGCTTCATCCCGACGCCTTGGTCGTGGGCATCGACCGCTCGCCCGTCCGCCTCAAAGCCGCTCCGGACCTGCCCCGCAACGCCGTCGTGCTCCGTGCCGACTGTGCGGACTTCTGGGAACTGTGCAAGCGGGACGGTCTGCTGTTCGATGAACATGCGGTGTATTACCCCAACCCCTATCCCAAAAGCGAGCACCTGCTGCGGCGCTGGCATGCGCATCCTGCCTTTCCCACCCTGGTGCGCATCACCCGCCGTCTTGAGCTGCGCAGCAACATGGAATGGTATGTGCGTGAGTGCACGGAGGCACTGCGGCTGTATGAGATCGATGCGCACGCAGAGGAGTTCAGACCGGAACGCATGATGACGGCCTTTGAAAAGAAATACGCCGAGGCGGGTCAGTGCTTGTGGCGAGTGCGGTGCGGCATTCCATCTGCCGTCCGCGAAAAATTGTCCCTGCCGCATTCCCCCTCCTCCGTGTAACTTCGTGCATGCGCCGCACCGCATCCCATATCGCTCTCCACCGCGCTCTCGGACGTCATCTTCGGCGTCTTGTGAGTTTGACGGTGCTGGTCGGATATGTGAGCATGAGCGCCAGCGGAGTCCGTCGTGTGCCACCGCTCACCGCGGAACCGCAGAGCAATTTCGCCGTGATGGATTCCCTCTGCGCATCGGCTGCACAGCGCTTCACGACAGCGTTTCCGGGCGGCGATCATGTATCGGCCGCATCACTCGCCATCACTCCGCATCCCGCGGCATGGCTGGTGCGGCAGCATATGCTGGCGACGCAGGACCGTGCGCGCCGCGGCGACGAGATGCTCTGCGAACTGAGTATCGTGGAATGCGGCGTGGTCTACACGTCCCTGCCGGAAAAGGATTCCCTGCAACGTCGCTGCGGGGTGGAACTGCGCGGCACGGCGGGCAACGACGTGATAGGTCCTGTCCGGTGCATCCGCGTGGATACCATCGCCCGGGCCGACGTGCCCTTCGTGGAGACGCCGCGGCACGAGGCCTTCACGGCAACCGTGCCACCGCCCCAGCCCTCCGTGTGGGACGAGATCCTGGAGCCCTTGCTTGTGGTGGGAGCTCTGGCCACGACAGTCGTGTTGCTGTTCACCGTGCGCTCGCAGTAAACGGTCATCCTCTCGGACGCTTTCCTCCCGGGAGTACCGGTGAGAGAAGCGGTGGACGACAGCAATCAATCATCATCCTGAACAACGAAGACCAAGCACACAATGGAAATCTCCAACGACACGCACGCAGTGGTAGAGTATCTGGAAAGCTACGCGAACACGTCGCTGCGAAAGAAGAACGACATGCTCGCCATCCTGGAGCTTGCAGCGCTTTCGCTCAACGCCGACGTGGTGGCGCACTTGAGTTTCCATGGCGCCGCGGTGTGGCGGGTGTTCTCCGTGATGCGCAAGCAGCAGCCCGGCAGCGAGGGTTTCGTGAAGCTCGAGCAGGAGTTCACCGCATCGTTGAACGAGATGCGGGTGGGTTTGCTGGCCGTGACGGAGCATGCCGATGAAGAGATCAGTAAGCGTTTCCACGACGTGTATCTGGGCATGAGCGGCGGTGTGGCACGGAACCTGACCGACCTTGCGCATGATTTCTCGCGGTTCAAGGAATTGCAGATTGCGGGTCGCCGCGGCCAGATCGCGGAGGGCGATGCGGATGGCGCGCCTGCGCAGTAGGACTCAGGGCTCGCTGCCCGTGCGCTTCTCGTAGCCCGCAGCGTTCCATGCGTCGAAACCGCCCGTCACATTGAAGAGATTGGTGAATCCCTCGCGGGCGAGAACGCTGCATGCGATGGTGGAACGCGCTCCTGCTGCGCACATCACCGCGATGTCGCGGTCGCGCGGCAATTCATCCAGATGCTCACGCAGATACCCTGCATGAATGTGACGCGCACCGGGCACATGGCCGTCGGCGTACTCGGTGGCTTTACGCACATCCAGCACATAGATATCCGCACCGTCGTTGTCCGTGGCATCGCTGCGAAGCTCGCGCAATTGCGCGACGGACAACCACGGGATATGGGTCATGGGCGCGGCCGACGCGGCGTCCTGCGGCCAATACTCCGCGACGTGCGAAGCATCGGCATAGCCCACGATGGCATCCAACCCTATGCGCATGAGGCGGCGGCATATCTCGGCCATATGCGTCTTGGCGCCGATGATGACGATATCCTTGTCGTAGTCCACCATCCATCCCGCCCACGTACTGAAGGCGTTGCCGTCGGCTATCCACAGCGAGCCGGGAACGGCCGCGCGGGTGACGACGGATTTATCGCGGGTATCGATGATCTGCGCGCCGCTCTCCCGTAACGCAAGGAATCGTGCGGTGTCCACGAGAGGCGGTTCGGGCACGGTGCATACGAGCGGACGGAGCGACTTGTTCAAATGCTTCATCATGGCGAAGTACCGAGGCGGTTCGGGCTGGCCTTCCAGCAAGGTCTTCACGAACAGTTCTTCGTTGTGGATCTGCAGAGCCCAGTTGACGAGTTTTTCGTAACCCACGGTGGAATGCGGAACGTCGCCCAGGGATTTGCCGCAGGCAGAGCCGGCGCCATGCGCAGGGTGGATCTGGATGTGGTCGGGTAACGCACGGAAACGTGCGAGCGATGCATACATGCTTCGGGCTCCGTCTTCCATGGTGCCCGTGTAGCCGGCGGCGCGTTCGAGCAGGTCCGGACGTCCCACATCGCCGACGAAGACGAAGTCGCCCGTGAACATCATGACGGGAACGGAGGATGCGGGCGTGTCCGTGACAAGGAAGGAGATATGCTCGGGAGTATGGCCGGGGGTGTGCCACACATCGAAGCGGATATTGCCCACCATGAAGTGGCTGCCCTCGCGCAGGCCGGTATGCTCGAAGGCGTACTGCCACTCGCTCCCGCCTTCGTCGCTGAGCAATATCTCCGCGCCGGTTATTTCGGCCAGCTCGCGGGAGCCGCAGAGGAAGTCCGCATGGATATGCGTTTCCACCACATGGGTGATACGGAGATTCTCCTGGCGGGCGATGTCGATATAGGTATCCACATCCCGCTTGGCATCGATGACGGCCACGGTGCCGGATTTCTGACAGCCCACCATATAGCTGGCGTGGGCAAGGCCTTTTTCGTAGATCTGACGGAAGAACATGGGAGTGCTGATGATGGTGATTGTCGACGAGCCGTGCAAAAATGCAACGGCTGCAGAGAATTGGACGAATGTATCCGAGTATTCATTGCATGACGGTGGAACGGGCGTCGTAGTTTTGCACAAACACCCTGCACACCCATGGCCATCACCGTCCACCGTTATACCGAAGAGAACCGCGTTGAGTGGGAAACATTCGTTGCGCGATGCAGCAACGCCACCATGTTCCACGAGCAGGCCTTTCTCGATTATCATCCGGACGGACGTTTCGTGTTCGAGCATCTGATGTTCCGGGAAGACGGCGTGTTGGTGGCGGTCCTGCCCGGCGGCTTCTTCAAGGGTCGCGAGCACGCCTACTGGTCTCCCGTGGGTGCAAGCTACGGCGGCTTCTGTGCGCCCGATGCGGACTTCGCCTTGGCGCTCCGCGTGGTGGATGTGTTCCTGGAGACGGCGAAGGCGCGGGGATGGAACGATGCGTATATCATTCCTCCGCCCATCATCTACAGCAATCCCATGTCTCAGCACTTCGAGTACGCCATGCTGTACCGGAAGTGCGACTTCGAGCTGCACTACATCTCGCACGCCATCCAGTTGCAACCCACGGAGAACCATCTGAGCGTGTTCGACAAGACGGCGCGCAAGACCATCCATAAGATCCGTCGGGAGCAGCGCATACGCATCGAGGACAGCGAGGATTACGCGAGCTTTCACAGGATCCTCGTGGCGAACAAGGCCAAGCACGATGCCAAGCCCACGCACTCGTTGGAGGACCTGTTGCGGTTAAAGGAACTCATGCCGAGCCGCTTGCGGCTGATGATGGTGTACGAGGGCGATACGCCCATCGCGGGATCGTTGCTCTTCTTTGCGAACACGCAGGTGGTGTTGTGTTTCTACAACATGCTCCTGTACGAGTACGAGCACTTGAAGCCCGTGTATCTGATCATGGACGAGACGGTGAAGCGGGCGCGCGAGGAGGGCTATGCCTGGGTGGATATCGGTGTGTCGCAGGATACGAAGAGCGACAACCCCATGACACCGTCGCTGGGACTCATCGAGTTCAAAGAACGCTTCGACTCGCACGGCATCCTGCGGAGCACCTATCATTTCGGTCTGAAGTCCGCATGAAACGGCTTCGCGACGGCGACGTTGCAGACAAGAATACATACGGCGTTTCGTACTTTTGCACCGCTATGGTTCCGCCATGGCGGAAGTAACACCGAGCATCATTTTCCCCTTGTACGCATGAGAGCGATCATCCCGGTTGCAGGCTACGGAACGCGCCTTCGTCCTCATACCTATTCGCTTCCCAAAGTTCTGCTGAACGTAGCGGGAAAGCCCATCCTGGGTCATATCCTTGACACCTTGCTGGAAGAGAACATCACCGATGCCACCATCGTCATCGGCTACATGGGCGACATGATCCGTCAGTTCGTGGAGCAGAACTATTCGCTGAACGTGGAGTTCGTCCAGCAGGATCAGCCGCTGGGCCTGGGACATTCCATCTGGTGCGCCCGGGACACCTTCGACACCGAGCCCGTGTTCATCATCCTCGGCGATACGATCTTCGACGTCAATCTGGCTCCCGTCCTTGCATCGGAGAACAGCATGCTGGGCGTGAAGTACGTGGAGGATCCGCGCCGGTTCGGCGTGGTGGAGAGCAGCGAGGGCGTGGTGACGAAGCTCATCGAGAAGCCGGAGAATCCCACGTCGCACATGGCGATCGTGGGACTCTACCATATCCGTAACAGCGGACTCCTGAAATCCTGCCTGAACGAACTCGTGACGAACGACGTCCGCACGCGCGGCGAGTACCAGCTCACCGATGCCTTGCAGATGATGATCGATCGCGGCGAAACCTTCGGCACGTTCCCCGTGGAAGGATGGTTCGATTGCGGCAAGCCGGAGACCATGCTCGAAACGAACCGCCACTTGCTGGGCAAGCAGTCTCACGTACCCTTGGTGGACGGGTCGGTGATCATCCCGCCGGTGTTCATCGGTCGCTCCGCCATCGTGGAGCGCAGCGTGATCGGTCCGTACGCCACCGTGGCCGAAGGCGCGACGGTGAAGGACGCACACATCCGCAACAGTATCGTGAGCAACGGCGCGACGGTGACGAGCACGCTCATGGAGGATTCCATCGTGGGCAACAACGCCGTGGTGCGCGGACGCTTCAAACGCCTGAACGTGGGCGACAGCAGCGAGATCAACGACGGGGAAGCCTACTAAAACAACAGACTCAAACTCACTCTCTAACTTTTATTCTCATGGCTAATTACTTCTTCACGTCCGAGTCCGTTTCTGAAGGGCATCCGGACAAAGTGTGCGATCAGGTATCCGATGCGGTGCTTGACGCTGTATTGAAAGACGATCCCACGGGACGCGTCGCGTGCGAGTGTTTCGCAAGCACGGGCATGATCGTGGTGGGCGGCGAGATCACGACGAACACGTACATCGAGCTTCCCGAGATCGTCCGTGGTGTGATCCGCGACATCGGCTACACGAAGGCCGAGTACCGCTTCGACGCAGACTCCTGTGCGGTGATCAACGTCATCAACCGTCAATCCGCCGATATCGCCATGGGCGTGGATACGGGTGGTGCGGGAGACCAAGGCATGATGTTCGGGTACGCCATCAACGAGACCAAGGAACACATGCCCGCGGCCATCACTTACGCGCACGACATGGTGCGCAAGCTGGCCACGATCCGCAAGAAGCAACCGAAGCTGATGCCGTACTTACGTCCTGATGCGAAGAGCCAGGTGACGCTGGAATACAACGACAAGAACGAAATCGTCCGCGTCGACGCCGTGGTGGTCTCCACCCAGCACGACCCGGGCGTGAAGCAGAAGGCATTGAAGGACGATGTGATCGAGAACGTCATCACGAAGTGCATTCCCAAGCATCTGTTGGACAAGAAGACGAAGATCCATGTGAACCCGACGGGGCGCTTCATCATCGGCGGACCGCACGGAGATACGGGATTGACGGGACGCAAGATCATCGTGGACACCTATGGCGGTAAGGCCCCTCACGGCGGTGGCGCTTTCAGCGGCAAGGATCCGACCAAGGTGGATCGCTCAGCGGCCTATGCGGCGCGTCACCTGGCCAAGAACATCGTGGCGGCCGGCATCGCCCGCGAGTGCACCATCCAGGTGAGCTACGCCATCGGCGTGGCCCAGCCCACCTCGCTCATGGTGGATCTGCACGGCAGCACGGGCGTGCCGGGGCACATGGTATCGGAATTCATCATGAAGAACATCGACATGACACCGCGCGGTATCATCAACCGGTTGAACCTGCGTCAACCCATCTATCGCGCCAGCGCGGCCTACGGTCACTTCGGTCGTAACGAGTTCCCCTGGGAGCAACTCGACCTGGTACCCATGCTGAAGAAGCACGTCGGATAGGACCATGCACACCGTCCTCGATGGCGTGGACGAAGATGCGAGAGTGAAAGAACGAAAGCACGATGCGGGAGACCGCATCGTGCTTTTTTATTCTACCGCCCATGCGCGGCAACCGGGGGTCGGTGCGACAAGGGAACGGGCGGCGGATAAAGGATGAGGTAGACGATCATGCTGAGGATGGCGGCGAAGAAGCACCATACGGAGACGACATACTGTGCGTACATCACATAGGTGAAGCCGTAGGAGAGCGCCGCCACCGTACCGAAGAGCCAGGTGCGACGCAAGGACGACATGAAGAAGGGCGCCACGGTGCTGGTGGAATAGAGCAGCGTAAGAATCACCACGGGGACCTCGGGGTACGCGCCTGCATAGCGGATATGCGCGCCGTCGATCGTGGCGGTCGAGACGGTTGTCAGCATGCTGTAGAGGTAGTACGACGAATCGAGAATGCCCGCCACCAAAGGAATGAGCAGTCGCCGGCGTTTTCCGGGTTGGGGTTCCATGTGCATCACAGCCAGCGGCACCCACGTGGGCCACAGCACTTGCGCGAAGAAAAGGAACACGGTCGTCGCCGTCCCCACCACGTACCTTAAGCTTTCATCCTCCAACCCCATCCACACGAATCCCTCGGTGAACTGCTGCACACCGAAGAGGAAAGGGATGGCGGCGAAGAGCAGGCGGTTCCGCGTGCGGACCTTCGTCATGGATGCGACGCCGATACCCGTGAGCAGGATACCGGCGCCGAAGCTGGCGGTAGGAGAGAAACACATGGGACCTCCGGGAAATGAGAACGGTAGCGCTACGGCACGGTTGCCGCCCGGAAGAAAATACAGCAAGACGTGGAACGGACAACGGCCGGAGGTCAACCGCGACGATGATTGTTATCAGATCATCGTTTTTTTTCGTCGTGGTTCCGTCGTTCGATCGCCTCGCAGTAGTTTGATGGAACGACGTCGGGTGATTTCCGTCGTCGATCATACCATCATCTTCCGGGAGTCCTACCACATGAAACGTCGAGAGTTCCTTCGCACCTCCGCCTTGGCGGGTTCGGCCATCGGAATCATGAATGTCGCCGAAGCGCGAGCGCAGAAGGCGCGGGCGCGCGGTGAAGAAGCATCGGGAAGCAGACGTGACGACATGATGGTGCTGTCCACCTGGAGTCACGGCATGGACGCCAACGATGCCGCATGGAAGGTTCTTGAGCGGGGTGGTGAAGCGCTCGATGCTGTGGAGCAAGGCGTGATGGTGTCCGAGGCGGACCCGACGGTGACGAGCGTGGGGTATGGCGGACTCCCCGACCGCGACGGACGGGTGACGCTCGACGCCTGCATCATGGACGAGCAGAGTCGCGCCGGCAGCGTGGCCTGCCTGGAACACATCCTCCATCCCATATCGGTGGCAAGGAAAGTCATGGAGACCACGCCGCATGTGATGCTCGTGGGTGCGGGCGCGCTGGCCTTTGCCGAGAGCAACGGATTCAAACGCGTGAACATGCTCACGCAGGAGGCGCGTACAGCATGGGAGGAATGGAAGAAGATGAGCGGATATCAACCGCGAACGGATAGGGAGAATCACGATACCATCGGCATGATTGCGCGCGATGCGAACGGGAACTTCTCGGGCGCGTGCACGACGAGCGGTTTGGCATGGAAGATTCACGGTCGCGTGGGAGACAGCCCCATCATCGGGGCGGGACTCTTCGTGGACAACGAGGTGGGTGCCGCCACGGCCACGGGTAAGGGTGAAGCGGTCATCCGCATCGCGGGATCGGCCATCATCGTGGAACTCATGCGTCAGGGCAGGTCGCCCCAACAAGCCTGCGAGGAAGCGGTGGAACGCATCGTGCACCGTCAGCGCGACTACAAGGATTTCCAAGTGGGGTTCATCGCCATGAACGCAGCGGGTCGGACGGGCGCGTTCAGTATCCACAAAGGATTCCAATACGCCCTGCGCACACCGACGCTCCGCGAACTGCGCGATTCCGGCTTCCGGGTGAAGGAGTAGGGGGGGGCACTGTCGCGGAGGCACGACGTTCGATAGCAAGATCGACGCCGGACATGCCTGAACGCCGCATGAAACCTGGCATTCCGGACATCCGTTCCCGTCGCCTCCCGTACCGCACCGTTTCCCATGTTTCCAAATGGTAACATCCAGTTCCTTGTGTAATGCACCGGCGCCTCGGAGTTTTGGACGCTGTGTGTAATTATTCTTTGTGAACGCGGATGAAACATCTTCTCCTCGTTGTACTGCTCTGTGGAGCGGGCAACGCCCTTTTCGGATCGCCTGCCGATTCAACCTCGAGGCCGTCGTCCGGCTCCCCGACCGCGGCTGTGAACGCTCCTGCGCCGGTCGACAAGAAGTGGTACGATAACGTCTCACTCCGTGGGTATACGCAATTCCGGTACAACCGATTGCTGGAAACCAATTCCAACCTGGGCTGCGAGCAATGCGACCGGTCGTGGGGCAAGAACGGCGGATTTTTCTTCCGTCGGGTGCGTATGATCCTGTTCGGCCAGATTCATAAGAACGTCTATCTCTATCTGCAGCCGGACTTCGGGAGCAGTGCGGCCACAGACAGGAACAATTTCGCGCAGTTGCGCGATGCCTACGTGGATGTGGGTGTGGACGAGTTCAACGAGTTCCGTTTCCGTATCGGACAGAGCAAAATGCCTTTCGGCTTCGAAAACCTGCAGTCGAGTCAGAACCGTGCTCCTCTGGATCGTGGCGACGCCTTGAACAGCGGTCTGCCCAACGAACGTGAAACAGGCGTCGTGTTCTACTGGGCACCGAAGGAGACGCGGGCGATGTACGCGAATCTGGTGCGGTCGGGGTTGAAGGGCAGCGGCGATTACGGCGTGCTGGGAATGGGTGTGTATAACGGTCAGGTGGTGAACACCCCCGAAGCGAACGATCAATTACACTGGGTGGCGCGCCTGTCGTATCCCTATCAGATCGGCGATCAGATCGTCGAGGCAGGCATTCAGAAGTACAAGGGAATGTTCGTTCTGACCAAAGCCAACCTCAGCACGGGAGTGAAATACAAATCCGACCTTCAGTATCTGGACGAGCGTACGGCCGCATCGTTCATCCTGTATCCCAAGCCCTTCGGCTTTCAAGCCGAATATAATGTGGGTGTAGGACCCGAGTTCAATCCCGTCACCGACTCCATCGAGACGCGCTCCTTGCGCGGCGGATACGTGATGGCCCTGTACCAATTCGCGTACGACCATAACAACTTCACCGCCTTCGTCCGTGCGCAGACGTACGATGGAGGTAAGAAAGCCGAAAAGGATGCACGCAGTTATTCCGTCCGTGAGCTGGAGATAGGCCTGGAATGGCAACCCGTACCGCAGTTCGAACTCGTGGCCATGTACACCATGTCCGACCGCCGCTACGAGGATTTCGGGTTGCAAAGCAACAGGCAGAAAGGTAATCTGCTCCGACTGCAGGCGCAGGTGAATTATTAGGGCTGCAAGACACGAAGAGACAGTTCGGCGGAATCAATTCAATGGCGCGGTTGCGGAGAACCTCTCAGGGAGTCCGCGGCGGCGCCATTGCTGTATAGGACTCAATCCACGATGAGCGTACGGTACACCACACTCCGCCCGTGGCTGATTCGTGCAACATAGACGCCGCGCGCCAGCCCCGACGTATTACAGGTGACACGAAGCGAATGATCGCTCGTCGCGACGCTGGAAAGGCGACCGGGAGCGACGGCACGACCGAACATATCCATGAGGTCGACGTCCGGTGTGCCTGCGGCGGATGGGTTGTCCCACGTGACGTTCGACGACGTCAGACCGTAAGCGGGATGCGGAAACCACGGGGAGCACGAGAGATATGGGTCGGGATTGTCCCGTTCCTCCGCCGGACTGATATCGCCTGATTCGTCGACGCGGATCACCTCCACCCAGCGAAAACCGATGTCACCGGTACTGATGGTCTGGATGTATGAACGGACGTCGCCCCTCTTGTACACCACACCGACATTATCGAAGCCCCATGGGTTGTCGATGTAATCGTAGGGATTCCAATTCTCTATGGTCTGGCGAAGATTCGTCGAGTCCCACGTTGAAAATGAATCCGCACGGGACGTATAGATCACCTGGTTCGCTCCGACATAACGGAATGAGTCACCGTCCATCTCGATACCGTTTGTGAACATCGAGGTGAACCGCACAGGGACCAGCACGGAATCCATCTTCCTGGTTGCGACGTCGACGGTGTACACCGTACGTTCCCTGTTCCGACAGTAGATGATGTCGTTCCGGGAAACACAATGTTTGTCGATGACGTTGACATAGCGGTATTTGCCATTCAATTGGATCAGGTCCTGGCGAAACGGAAGACTATCGATGACGGTGACCCACTGCTCGCTTTGTTCGTCCAACCTGGCAAGGAAATATCGGTAACGGTAATCTGTCGTTTGTCCAAGACTGTCGTAGAGATTCACTCCCTGCTCTTTTAACCCGATGGCATAGATATCCTTGTTGTCCGGACGGACCATCCCGATCAGTCTTGACGTGTCGGCGAACGGCCGGACCGCGAGCAAGACAAGCTGGCTGTCGAGAAACACAATGGAACTTTTCGTGATACTTCGGCCTCCTTTATCATACACTGTTCGGGAACTTGCCTGTATAAAACCGTCCTTGAACGGCATTGCTGTGCGGGAGTCCGTGACGTAGACCGTCTCCTTGTGCGAGGTATCGAAGAGAGCATATGTGGAATCGCGCGCCACCGCAACGAAGCTGTCCCAGCGATCGTTCATGACGAGGATATTCGCTGCGAGAGTATCACGGGAGCTGAACTTGAGGATACAACGTCCGTCGGGTCGTATCGTGAACGCGTCGAGTCTGGTTACGTCCAGTTCCGGACAGTGCTTGTATTTCGGCGGCAACCATGTCACACCTCCATTCGTCGTCACATAGACGATAGGTCCGTCGAAGACGGCCACGCGATTCGAGTCCAGCACCTGCACCTGTTCTCTTCCTTGGTCTTGGACCTTGAAAACCGATGCGAATCGCCAGGATGAACCATTATCGACGGAGATCGCGATCATATTCGCATCACCGGCCGCCACAAGGGTGGAACCGTCGATTCGCTGCAGCCTCCGAAGGCCTTGAAAACCCCGGTTTGCGTAATAACTGTTGCGATACACAATCCGATCGGGTGTACTATCGGTACGGTTGATCTCTATATAGTCGAGGGAGTCCTTGACTATATGCGATGAATCCAACTTGACATATGACAAACGTAACAGCTCGCTAATATTGCCGTTTTGTGAAGGTTGCAGATAGGTCACCGTCCGTAATGCGTAGACGCTATCGCGCTCCATGATGGAACAACGACCGTTGGCGATCATCGTCCGCATGGCTCGCCAATTTTTTCCACCATCGGTACTCTTGTGGAAAACAGTTCCGTAAAAAGAGGGTGCGTATCGTGTAGCTGTCAGGACATACATGGCACCGGCGTGATACATGATATCCGTAATGGTGGTCCTTGCCAAATCGATGAACGAGAGGTCCACCGTGCTCACGGACGTCGACCGACCGTCTTTGCTTATCGTCGTGACCTCCGGCATATCCGAGGATACGTATACATGGCCCTCATCCACTGCGATGTGGGAGCGGACGTTGTTGGAGTCCAACGATATGGATGCCAAGAACCGTGGTACACCCGCTGTCGAATACATGTCCACGGTATACGTCGAAAGCACATATAAGGTGTCCCGGAACACGACGGCGTCCATGACGGTATCTCGCGAAACGAACGACCAGCGCATCCCATCACCGGAATAGACCAGTTTGTTCCGTGTGCAACCCACGAATCCTGACGGTACGGACTCGATAAGGAGGATGTCGTTATCGGCACCGATATTCAGTCTGGACGCGTGTTCGAACTTGTCGTTTGTCCACGTGATGACTCCGTTGCTTCCGTAGACAAGCACGAGATTACCTTTGTGAGCAACACCCCGATAATCGGTCATCATGCGTTGCATGGAGCCGACAGCGAACATTCCTGCACTTGGCGGGAGCGCCATGATACAGATGAGAGCTAAGCGATACGCCAATACGCGATGTTTCATCTATGGTCGGGTATAATACAACAATTGGTTATTTACTTGATCAGCGAAAACGTTATTGCTTTTCGGAATGGGGTCTACGTACCGATGGTACCGGCTAGATGGACCACCAGTATCCGGGAATCACGGACATGACACCAGATAACAGTCGCCGAACGGCACATCATTCATAGGTAGTGAACCATCGGGCCACACGATGGGGCGGGCAAGAGGAATGCTACACGTTACATTGTCAAGAGTCGAGATTCTCGGCGAACAGATAACAGTTTTGTGGGTAGCGGCGTCGTAACATATACCTGATGTCGTCACGCAGTTTCCGGACGAGCAACCCGGAAAGAGGTTTGAGTACTGATGCATGACGCCGGATTCATAGGCTATGGTATAGTGATACTGCCAGCAAGCCGGCGTGATGATTGACAACATTAGACACCCACTTCCGCAGTCGGGAACAGTGCACAGACTCCGCACGTCCGCTGTCAAAGCATCCATGATGTCCGACCCATTAGGAAAAATGCAATCGGGATCAGCGTTGACGTTTCTGAACGACGAAACAATCAATTCAGCGCTCAGCCCTGAGGGTCCGCACTTGAAACAGTATGTGACCTCCCAATCGCAATATTTCGAGGAATTGAAGAAATCTCGGACGCTGTAGGTCTTGGTCTGTTGTGTATATCCAGAAGGACATTGTCCGTTGGCATTGCTTAAAAAGAACACAAGGAAGACCATAGTTGTGAGAATTTTCATATCATGCCGTAAAACGTTGAAGAAATAAGGATTCAGCGACATACAGAACCGTGATGCCGCTCATGAGTGTCCGATAGCCATTCGGTACGACAGCAAAAATATATACAATACAAAATGAGCGCCTCCCCATTTCATGGTATTTCGTCGCCTCGAGTGAAAATTAATCGGAAGAAGCATTGGTGAGCTTCCGTCATCAGCATGGTCGCGTAGATGACATGCACGTGCTATCGAGCAAACGGGACCATGGACAGATGACAATGGCGCGGTTGACGGGAACCAGTTATGGGACCGGCGGCGGCGCCATTGCCATGAGGATCTTCATGAGGTCGCTTTGGAACATGCTCATGATCTGCTTCATGAAGTATGCGACGAGCGGCATCGTGACGAAAAGGGCGAGGATGCCGACGATGATCTTCAGGTGCATGGAGAGCGTGAAGATGTTCATCTGCGGAGCCACGCGGGCGAGGAGAGCGAGGGAGACGTTTGTGAGGAAGATGGCGACGATGACAGGCGAGGCGATCTTCAGTCCGATGATCATGGTGGACGTTATCAACCGTATGAGCATTTCCGTTGCGCCGGCACCCATGACGAAGCCATCGATGGGTACGATGCGCGCACTGGCGAACACGGCTTCGAGGATGAAGTGATGACCGTTCACGGCGAAGAGCAGCATGGTCATGACCAACGAATAGATTTCGCCCACGAGAGTCGGTACACCGGCGTTCGGATCGAACATCAATGCGGTCTGGAACCCCACCTCCGTATCAACGAGCCCGCCGGCGAAACGCGCGGCCTGCATCATGAGGGATGCCGTATATCCGAGCAGCGATCCCACCATCACTTCCTTCAGTGCCGTCACCGCAAGCATGCCCGCGTCGATATTCACGGGCGGCTGGCTGCCACCGTACACCATGGTCATGGAGAGCGCCACCATGGCCGAGAGCACCACGCGAACAGAGCCGTCGATGCCCATGGAAGAGAAGACCGGACCCGAGTACATCAGCGCCATGACGCGGATGAACAGCAACGTCCCCACAAGGAACTTCGCCAGCAAGGCGCTGAGGACGGATGCATCGGGAAAGAGCATGGACGTGCGGAAAAGTTCAACCTACTTGAGTGTGGGAATTAGCTGGAAAAGCGAGATCGTGTAGGTCTTCAGATTGGAGATCATGAATGGCATGGCAAGGACCGTGACGAGGAACGTGATGACGAGTTTCGGTACGTAAGTCAGCGTCTGTTCGGAAATGGATGTGGCCGCCTGAAAAATGGCGATGATGAGTCCGACAATAAGCGAGAGCAGTAATAAAGGTCCGCTGACGAGCAATACATAATAAAACGCGTCGCGTACCAATTGAACGATGAGGGCTTCGGACATGATCGTTGTTGCAGAGCGTTAGTGGTCAGGAAATGATGGACCGCATGAGCGAGTCGATAAGCAGGTTCCATCCGTCGACGACGAGGAACAGGAGGATCTTCACGGGCAGGGAGATGATCTGCGGTGGAAGCATCATCATACCCAGGGACATGAGGATGGACGACACGATCATATCGATGACAAGGAACGGAATGAAGATGACGAAGCCGATCTGGAACGCCATCCGCAACTCCGAAATCGAATAGGCCGGTATCACCGTCCATGTACTTACTTCCGAAAGGTCCTTGGGTTTGTCGCCGCCGCTCAGCTTGATGAACAGGCGCAGGTCCTCCTCGCGCGTGTGCTTCAGCATGAACTCGCGGAAGGGCTGGACCATGCGGGTCACTGCGGTGTCTTGGGATATCTCCTGTTTCATGTACGGCTGGAGTCCTTCCCGGTTGGCCCGATCGAGCGACGGTTGCATGACGAAGAAGGTGAGGAACAGCGCCAGACCGGTGAGCAGCTGCGCCGGTGGCTGTGCTTGTGTTCCCAGTGCCTGTTTCAGGAAGTGGAACACGATGATGATGCGCGTAAAGCAGGTCATCATGATAAGAATGGACGGCGCGAGCGACAGCACGGTGAGGACGGCAAGGATCTGCAACGTGGTGCTGAAATCCTTGGCGTTGCTCACTTCGCCCACGCCCACGCTGATAGTGGGCAGGGCGAGTCCGCCGCCGGCAGGCTCTGCCGCTTGCGCCTGCAACGACATGGCGCAGACGAGGAAGACGAGAGAGAGAATGCCGATGCGCCGGATACCGCGATGCTCCGTGAGCAGACTCGCAGCGAAGCGTGTGCACTGCTCCACCCAGTGGTGGAAGCGAAGGATCGTGACGGAGATGTTTTTCATGAGTGCGCTACAGTTTCAGCCGGTATTGCCGATACGCTGCAACCATTGTGCCATGTTTGGAGGGCGTGGATCCGTGAGGCGAGTGAGCGCAAAAAAAAACAGCAATGCGTGGTGACATTGCTGTGCTTTCGTGTGGTGGTAGGTGAGGTTTCTTTGCGGATTGTCATTCCTCGATCGACTCGAAGTCCGCGCGTGCTTCTTCGTACTCCGGGCGCAGTCGCACCGCCCATTCGAACATGGTCTTGGCTTCGACGACGGCGCCGACCCCTTGGAAACACTGGGCTGCTCCGTAGCAGGCCTCGGAATTCTCGGGATTCATCTCCAGGGCTTTCGTGTACAGCTCGCGGGCTTCTTCCAAGCCGCCCGTAGCGAACAGGGCGCGGGCGCTATCGCACAAGAGGGTCTCGAGCGACAATCCCAGCATGGTCTGATATTTATAGCTCTTCCATCCGTCGAAGAGGAGCGTCAGGGTATCCAGGGACTCGTCCCACTGGCCACGCATGGCATGAAGCACGGAGCGGATATAGAGTGTATCCGGATGTGACGCGGCATAGCCGTCGGCTTTTTCCAGATACTGCTCGCAAAGCTCCGTCTCTTCCGAATACAGGCAGATGGATGCCAACCGATGCAGACCGAGCAGAAGGAATTGCTGCGGAAGGGCATTCGTTGCGAAACAGGCGTGATAACAAGCGATGGCATCGTCGATGTTCGCTTGCGCGTACAGCTCTTCCGCCGTCGTGAACAGGGTCATGACATCGGCTTTGTCGGTCAGCGTTGCCTGCGCCTTCACGCTCATGTCCGTGGAGTACATGGCGTCCAGACAAGCAAGCGCCTTCATGGTGGCCCGCTTCCAGGTCCACTCCGTGCGTGCACGATGCGCGCCGCGAAGTCCTTTTTCCCGCACCTCGTGCGGATGCTGGACGATCTTCATCATCGTTTCGACAAGCACTTCCGCATCGGGTTCCAACATCGTCGCTTCGCCCGTCAGCTCCATGCCGTCCAGGGTGGTACCGATGGAGAATTCGGAGGAAGGTATGCGCCAGCCCACGGACTCATCGACGAAGTCGTCGGTAGCGCCGCCGGCGGTGACGATGACCGGCAGTCCGCAGGCCATGGCTTCCAGCGTGGGCAGGGAGAATCCCTCGCCGCGATACGGAGCGATGAACACGTCGCATGAACGGTACAGTTCCGCCATCTGCGCGTCCGTCAGCATCGATTTCGTATACAGGATCTCCGGTGCGTTCGGGTTCTTGCGGATGTTGTTGATGATCTCCTCTGCGGTCTGACCCTTATAGAAGGAATCGCCGCCGATCTCCTTGATCACCAGGCACACATCGTCGGAAGCGGTGAATGCGGTGGTGTAGGCCTTGAGCAGGACATCTATTCCCTTACGGAAGATGGTCCCGCCGACGAACAGGAAGGTGAATTTCTTTGATGTGGGGACGCCGGGAGCGGGACCGTCCGGCGTGTACAACGCAGGGTCGATGCCGTTCGGGACGATCTGGATCGTTTCCGCGGGAACACCGGAACGGATGAACGCATCACGGCAGAACGTCGTCGGTGTCCAGATGGCATCCGCTTGCTTGAACGTGTCCGCCATCTTCTTCGTGAGATGCGAAAACTCCCACGGTTGATTGATCACCCACTTAGCGCCCTTGGGCGCGGCGTCGTTCGTGGGCCATTGATGGCGTATCCACACGAAGGGCGTGTGCGCTCCGGGTACGCTTTTCTGGCGGATGTCGTGAGCCCACAACTTCTCCAGTTTCGCCTCTCCCGATGGCGATATCTGATTGTCCGTCGTCGGAATGATGGTCACATCCGCGACACCGCTGTCGATGATGTTGGAGCACTGCTCTCTGTTGATGAGAGCCAGTGACGACGTCACCATCTGGGGTCCTTCCCAAACGATGTTGAGTTGCGGTTGTGTGTGCGAAGCATCCATGTTGTTGCACCCGAAAAAGTTAGTGGTGCAACCCATGCGGCAAGAACGATGCCAATTTTCTCCAAGCAGGAATGGGGGCGGACGATGTTTCCGCCATGATTTCATGACAAACCACTCAAAATGAGCGGAAAACGACGTTTATCCGGGACACGTGTCCACCGCTGGTACGTGCCGTGGCTTATTCCCACTCGATGGTAGCGGGCGGCTTGGAGGAGACATCGTACACGACGCGGTTGATACCGCGTACCTCGTTGATGATGCGGTTCGAGATACGCGCCATCACGTCGAAGGGCATGGGATACCAATCGGCCGTCATGCCGTCGGTGCTTGTCACCGCGCGCAGGGCCACGACGTTCTCGTACGTGCGTTCGTCGCCCATCACGCCCACGCTCTGCACGGGCAGCAGCACGGCGAAGGCCTGCCAGATCTCGTTGTAGAGTCCCGCGTTCTGGATCTCCTCCAGATAGATGCGGTCGGCCTCCCGGAGCACGCGAAGGTTCTCTGTCGATATGGCGCCGATGATACGGATGGCCAACCCGGGTCCGGGGAACGGATGCCGCTCGATGAACCAATCGGGGATACCCAACTGGCGTCCAACCGCACGCACTTCGTCCTTGAACAGCTCACGGAAGGGCTCGAGCAGTTTCAGACTCATCTTCTCGGGCAGACCGCCCACGTTGTGGTGGGTCTTGATGGTTTGCGACGGACCCTTCACGCTGACGGACTCGATGACATCGGGATACAAGGTGCCTTGCACCAACCATTTCGCATCGCCGAACTTCTTGGCTTCCGGTTCGAAGAGCTCGATGAAGGTGTTGCCGATGATCTTCCGCTTCTTCTCGGGGTCGGTGACGCCGTCCAAGCGGGACAGGAAGACGTCCGATGCGTTCACCACATCGATGGTCATGGAGAAATGCTCGTTGAACAGCTGTTCGATGATGGCGCTTTCGTTGTGGCGCATCAGGCCGCTGTCCACATGGATGCAATGCAACCGGCTGCCGATGGCCTTATGCAGCAGCACGGCGGCCACGGTGGAATCCACTCCGCCCGAGAGCGCGCAGATCACCGTATCGGTTCCCACCCGTTCCTGTATCTCCTTGATGGACTGCTCGATGAACGAGCCCGCGTTCCAATCGGTGGCGCACCCGCAGATGCCCACGACGAAGTTCCGCAGGATAGCCGTGCCATCGGCGCTATGGAATACCTCCGGATGGAACTGTATGCCCCAGATACGGTCGCTTGCCCTGCGCACCGCACAGATAGGGGCGTTCTCCGTACCTGCTATCACCTCGAAGCCCTCGGGGATCTTCGTGAGCGAGTCGCCGTGGCTCATCCATACCTGCGTCTGCTCCGGTATCTGCGCGAAGAGGTCGGTGTGATCGCTGATATGCAGATGAGCCCGACCGAACTCCCGTTTCGCCGAGCGGTTCACCTCGCCGCCCAATTGATAGGCGATGAGCTGAAGGCCGTAGCATATTCCCAGAACGGGCACACCCAGGGTGAACACGTCGGACGAGGCGTGCGGGGCTCCGTCGGCATACACGCTGGAAGGTCCGCCGGACAGCACGATACCCTGCGGGTTCAGGGCCTTCAGCGCGTCCATGGAAATGGTGTAGGGATGGATCTCCGCATACACGCCGATCTCGCGTATGCGCCGCGCGATGAGCTGGGTGAACTGTGAACCGAAGTCGAGGATGATGATGCGCTGTGCGTGTGTCATGGCGTACGGAAGCAGGTAAGAAGGTGGACTCGGGCCGTGGTCTGAAGATCACGGTCTGCAAAAATAGAGGTCGTGCGCCGAGTGGAAGCGGTGCATGTGACGCACCCACACAAATTCCCGCTCCGCATACGTCTATATTTGCATCGAATCATCGTAACGCACTCATGAATCCATTTCGTCAGGCACTGGCATCGCGCGTCCTTCTCTTCGACGGCGCAACGGGCACCAATCTTCAATCGCAGAACCTCACGGCCGAGGATTTCGGCGGCAAGCACCTGGAGGGCTGTAACGAATATCTGTGCATCTCCAAACCCTCGGCGGTGGAGAAGGTGCATCATGATTTCCTCGCGGCGGGAGCGGACATCATCGAGACGAACTCCTTCGGCTCGTCGTCCGTCGTGCTCGCCGAATACGATATCGCCCACCTCAGTTACGAACTCTCCCTTCTCAGTGCGCAGATCGCCCGACGGTGCGCCGACGCGTATTCCACGCCCGAGCGACCGCGCTTCGTGGCGGGGAGTGTCGGACCCGGCACGAAGCTTCCGTCGCTGCTGCATATCACCTTCGACGAACTCGTGCGCTCGTACGAGGTGACGATGCGGGGCTTGATCGACGGCGGTGCGGACGTGTTGTGCATCGAGACCTGCCAGGACATGCTGCAGGTGAAAGCCGCGCTGACGGCGGCGGAGAAAGCCGTCAACGCATGGCGTGCCGAATCGGTACCCGACCGTCGCGAGGGCGATATCGGGGTCATCGTGAGCGTAACCATCGAGACCACGGGCACCATGCTCATGGGCACGGAGATCGCGGCGGCGCTGACGACGCTCGAGCCCTACGATATCGTCAGCGTCGTGGGAATGAACTGCGCCACGGGTCCGAAGGAGATGGAAGAGAACGTGCGATACCTTACGCAGAACTCTCCCAAGCCCGTCTTCCTCATGCCCAATGCGGGACTTCCCGAGAACATCGGCGG
This sequence comes from Kapaibacterium sp. (SeqCode), assembly GCA_040398805.1. Classification (GTDB taxonomy): domain Bacteria; phylum Bacteroidota; class Ignavibacteria; order Kapaibacteriales; family NICIL-2; genus JBBATK01. Next base: position 286,023 of record JBBATK010000002.1, read on the forward strand.
CGTGGCTCACTACCACCTGTCCCCTGCCGAGATGTGCACATGGATGCAACGCTACGTGGAAGAGTTCGGCGTACGGGTGGTGGGCGGATGCTGCGGCACGACACAGGAACATATCGCCGCCCTCCGTTCGTATCTGGACGGCAAGACGGAAACGCCGACACACATCGACGCCACCGTGTTCACACCCAGTGTGTCGTCCATCTATTCCTCCTGCACCATGCGCATGGATCCCGCACCCTTGCTCGTGGGCGAGCGGTGCAATGCGAACGGCTCGAAGAAATTCCGTGAGCTGCTGCTGGCGGAAGATTACGACTCCATGGTGAACATGGCCAAGGAGCAGATACGCGAGGGTGCGCATGTGCTGGACGTGTGCGTGGCCTATGTGGGACGCGACGAAGAGCGCGACATGCTGGAAGTGATACGGCGCTTCAATACAGCGGTGACCATACCGCTCATGATCGACAGCACGGAGGTGGGCGTAATCGAAGTGGCGTTGAAGAACTACGGCGGACGTGCCATCATCAACTCCATCAACTTCGAGGACGGCACGGCCAAGGCCGACAGGATATTGGAACTTGCCAAGCGCTACGGCGCGGCGGTCATCGCACTGTCCATCGACGAAGAAGGTCAGGCCTATTCGTTAGAGAAGAAGATCTCCATCGCGCAGCGCATCCGCGACCACGCGGTGAACGTGCACGGCATGCGGGAGGACGACCTCATTTTCGATGCCCTGACCTTTCCGCTGGGGTCGGGTCAGGAAGACCTTCGCGACAGCGGCAAAGCCACGCTCGAGGCCATCCGCGAAATAAAACGTCGTATGCCCCGCGCCAAGACCATCCTGGGCCTCAGTAACGTCTCCTTCGGTCTTGCTACCCACATTCGTCACATCCTGAACTCCGTGTTCCTCCATTACGCCATCGAGGCGGGACTGGACATGGCCATCGTCCATGCTTCCAAGATCATGCCCTTGTACAAGATCGACGAACGCGGACGCGATCTGTGCCGCGAACTCATCTTCGATGAACGGCAGTGGGCGGAAGCGTGAGCCGACGTCGCGCTTCACGTCGGGTAGTCACGCGGTGAACGGTGCTTTTCAACAACTCCACGCGATAACGAACAACCGATGTGACCCTACATCAGTGATCGTTTCCATCGTGCCGTGGCATGCCGTGACGTCCGAGAAAGAGACCCGTCATCCGCTTGGCAGCGATGTGATGAGCAAACGGCCGAGGTCCGATGTTGCATCCACGCGCACCACCAATCGTGTGGATCCCAGGTGGTCGGTGATGGGGTATTCCCTGCGAAAGCCGGGGGTGGTGGTTGCCGCGCGATTCCTGCGGCAACTATGCCTGGCTGGACCACGGACTGTCTGCTTTCAGTGACGTGCTCAAACACTCTGTCGGCTCCCTCACCCAGTCGACTCACCATCTCGCTATGTCATTTTATAAACACGACATGGAGAAGAAGCGGTAATTGCAACAGACTCGATACCCGAGTGTTATTATCTGTTAAAATATCCTTGTATATTAGCGTAACACGATACATGCAGCAATATGAACGAGAGTATCATGAGTAGTAATGCCAGATAGGCATATCTTTTCTTCATGCGATCATCTATTTGCTCAAAAGTGCTAATTATTTTTCTTGTTTTGATTTCGCGCAATATATAACGTTTATATCCACCATAGAAAATGACGTACGTATATAATAACAGAATCGACATAAGTACGTATCTATGCAGAGTGAAAGGGAGCACTGATATAATATATACTGAAATGGCAAGGATTAGATAAAAGCTTGCAAAACCAACATTATAGACTGCGCCCCTTAGGTACAATTCACTCTTCTTGCGTGCAAACCATACAGACAAAGCATAGCTTAGCAATAGTATTTTAGACAATAGCATATTCATGGTCTCCATAAGTCTGATTGTCTTCCTATATTATTGTCTAGCATTTTATCGAAGCCGAAGATATAATCTGCTACCCCATAAATAGCAATTCCAGTTAATACCGCAGGTGCAGCATAGATTGTTGCAAGAAACGCTCCTGCCATTAGAACCGTATTCACAATCGTGTGGGCATCCCATGTCCCTGAGATATACTCATAGATTTGTACAGATGCTCCTAATGCAGTTCCTGCAGGTCCGAGTCTCGCTGCCCACTTACCTGCACTATTGGCAAACCGCTTGATTCCTTGGAAAAGTCGCCCAGCTTTTATACCAATCAATTTGGAGAGTTTGTGGGAAAAGGCTCGTTTCGTATTCTTTGGCAAGCTATTATACCCTTGTGCAGAAATGCCAACGGTTCCAATGGCACCATTAAAGTGCTTCTCAATTCCTTCTAATATTTCTCCTAATAGTCCTCCCTCAGAACCTTGAGTCTCCGGCGCTATATCCGCCGCCGCCGCAGCTCTCTTTGCCATCCACTCCAGCTTACGGTCGCGTATCACATCCTCTGAGCTGTTGTCGCGTTCCCCATAGACCACCACCTCACCGGTCGTAAACCTGGGGATACCGTCACCGCCGATCTCGCCTATCAACCCCGACGGATCCCTCAAAATAAGGGGATTGTTGAAA
>JBBATK010000003.1:0-6961 GCA_040398805.1 Kapaibacterium sp. (SeqCode)
GGATCGTCAGTTGGTTCGTCGTCGCACCGCTGATACGTCCGTTGTCGGACAGCATCGTGGAACCATTATACCATTGGAACTGCGGGCTGAAGCCGGGGAACTGTGCCGCTGCATTCACTTCAACGTTGAGATATCCCGTAGAACCGACGGCCACACCGATGGTTTCCGGATCGCTACCGATGAGGGTGTTCGATGCGACGTAGACAACGGCATCGTTCGTTGCCAGCGTTGCCGTGCCGCAGGTACCGGTAAGCACGCAGCGGTAACGTCCGCTCATGTCATAGCCGGCGTTGGAGACGACGTAGATAGGCCCGGTTGCACCGGCGATGTCACGTCCGTCCTTCTGCCATTGATAACCAAGAATGGTACCGTCGGCAACGACCGCCATCGATGTCTCGTTACCAACGCAGATTACGCGGGAAACGGGATGGGCGTTGATCTCGATCGGGGCATTGACGACAACGTTGATGATGTCCGACACGAGCGGATCCGCGCCGCCCGTAGCGGTCACGCGCAGAACGTAATCACCACCGTTGAGCGAGGGGGATGCGTTCGTGATGGTGAGGGTACCGGTTGTTGCACCCATCACGCCGTTCACGCCGTCAAGCAGCGGAGCGCCGTTGCGCTGCCAGCTGAAGGAAAGCTGGGCACCGGCGGTGACGGCAGCGTTACCCGAGATCGTCAGGGTCTGATTCGCGCATGAGTTCAGCGTTGCGGGCGGTGCAGGATTGAAACTGATGACAGGAACAAGCTGATGGGCGCCCATGAAGACTTCCGAACGATTACGGCTCGTACCGAAGATGTCATCACCAACGATACCGCGGATGCCGGAATTGAAGGTACCATTCGACGTGGAGCCGATACCGTACAGGTTCACGTCGACGAGGGTGAGCGAGAGGTTGTTGTTCACCTGATCGGCGAACACGACATCGACGTTGCTCGAGTTGGCATCTTGTCCGGACATGGCGCGATGGGCGGCGAGCGACGTATTACCCATTCCGTTCCAAACAGTCAGAATACCGCCCGTACTCCAATAGTTGTTGAAGTTCGCTGCGTGACCGGACGCCGCACTGAATGCAGGACCGCCGCCGATATTCTCGAGAATGTTATTGACCGTCGAGAGCGATGAGCCGCTTGTTGCAGCATACGCCGCACCGGCTGTTGCGTTGACGATGGTGTTATGGAAGAATCCAACGGCCGAGCTACCGCCCGCGCTGAAGCCGACACCGTTCGCACCGGAGACGCGGAGGAAGTTGTTCGCGAACACCGCTTGGGAGACCGCTGCACGAGAGCCGGAGACAACCGCCGGGATACCGTTGTTGATGGTGAAACTCACGCGGTTCTTGCGGAAATTGAAGGCACCGTTGTGATTGACGAAGACGACGCCGGCGGAAAGTGTCGTGCTCGACGTTCCGAATGTGTTACCATTCACGGTTGCACCATCGGTTCCTTCAAGCCGCATTCCGTACGCCCCGAAGTTCGAAAAGGTGTTATCGACAATGCGGATACCGGCGGGCAATGTGGCACCGCTGAAGGTATGATAGAAGGGAATGGATGCCTGGTTGAAGGTGGTATTCGTGATGACCAGGTTCGGATGATATCCATTATTGACGGAAAGGAAGAACACATCGCCGAGGGTGAAGGACGTGGATGCGACCCCGTTGAACACCATGTTGTCAAAGGTCACATTATCACATCCGGATGCGCCGCCCATGGCACCGATGAGCTCGACACCGACGCCGGAGGAAGCCGCTGTGTTCAGGGCACCGATCGTGAAGTTGCGGAAGGTGATGAAGTCGGCGTTGTTCAATCGCACTGTCGGCGTACCGCCAATGGATGTGGTGCCGGTGATTGCCGCCGCTGGAGTATTGGAGAACTGCAAGATGACAGAGTTCTTGTTTCCGTTTTCCGATTGGAACACGATCGGTTTTGATGACGTATTTCCGGGAATGTTCGCGATGTAGACGTTCTCCGTGTACGTACCCGGACGCGCATTGAACGTTACCGAACCGACAGTTCCCCCGGCGCTGAGTTGCGAAGCGGCCTGCGCCCACGAGGTGAAGTTGGGGCTTGTTCCGCCGATGGTATAGGTGCCGCTGAGTCCTGCTCCCAATACGCGCGTTGCGGAGTTATTACCAGCGAAGCCGTCCGTCGTATTGTTGACGGTTGCAACGGAAACCGACACATTCACGCTGCCAATAGCCGGAAAAGGATAATCGGTGAAGAGCGGTACGTTGACACTCGCACCCACGGCGATGGACTGACTATACGTAGCCGTACCCGAGACGGAGGAGCCGTCCGAAGCGGTGATCGTATAGTTCAACGCGAGAGCCGTGATGGCATTGCTGCCGGCGTTCGTACATGCAGCGACGATGGTATTGTTACCCGGGGCGAACGGCACGGGCGACGTGGTATTGATTCCGGTGACGTTGATGTCGTTCATGAAGCCGGTGGACAAGGTATAGTCCTCCGTCTCGCCATAGTTCACGGTGGCACAGGAGGTCATCGTTCCGGAGTTCTGCGTACGGATGCGCATGCGGACCGAGCCTGTAGCCGAGGCCGGAACAGTAAAGGTTCCTGTGAGCGTCGTGTTGGGTCCGAGCTGACCGAAAGAGTTGATCCTCTCGATACCGGCATCCTCCAGGACGTTGTTTCCGTTCCAGTCGATCCAGATATGCAGGGTATTTGTGTAATTGGTTGTCATTGTGGACAACGGTTGCACTTCCCACGTGTATGTCTGACCGGGCACGACAAGCGTGGGCGACAGGTTATTGTAAAACGTGTACGCAGGCGTGCCGGTTCCGCCGGGGGTACAGTTGCTTGTATTGTTCAGCAACATCGTGGCACCTTGGCGGATACGCACAGCACCGATACCGATGGCCAAACTTGCGCAGTTCGCATCGGTGAATTGGTTGGTCGGCATGCAGTATGGTGCCGGATTGTTGGTCTGGGCACCGATGTCGGGCGTCATGAACATGGTGCAAGCCAGCACGCATGCCATGATGGTTGCACGAAACTCTGTCAAGAATCTCATAGGGTACACCTCAAGAAAAATGGAGAATAGAAATTGTTATACGAAATGTTATGCGACAATGTTGTTGACTGATAGCCTCTGAGAGTCCGAAGGAAAGGAGCTATGCATGCATCGTCGTCGAAGCCGGTACAAGCCGCGAATGATAGCGATTCAGCATTCGTTCAACCGTTGTTTTCCCACTACCGGCGGCGCTTTCTCTCGTCCCCTGGGTTCATGATTCGGGTCAAAGTAGAGACGAAAACTAAAACAACAATGAAAAAATTTTCTTTTTTCTCCACAAACGGACGCCGCGACTTTTCGACTTCCCCTGCGAGCATTCTGTGCTATCAACCCTTGATTTTTGAGTCATTTAGGTCTTTTTTTCATTTTTGTTCTCCAACTGGACCGTCGCCGTGCTGTCATTGTTGACGCCGATGAACACCTGAATGGTACCCATGCTTCTATGAATTTTTCTCAATCCGCTTTTTCATCCTTCGGCTGCTGAACGTCGAGCCCCCCATCGACATTTGCCGTCGACGTGTCATCTATCATGGTCATACGTATCGTTTGTGTTCGTTCCGAACGACGGTGTCCACGTCTCGGTCAATGGTGACCGGCTCGTTGTTGCTCTCGTGAGGATGCGTCACTCCGGCAGGACATCTGCATCGCCGAGCGGAACATTGATGACCTGACGGTCCTTACCGCCGGTCTGGGATGGGAAGCCGGTATATCCGCCCTGCACATTGCGCAATTCCCATGCGTCCAGGAGGAGCAGTCCGCGCCAACCGTTCTCCCCCTCCGGTTTTCCCTTCACGATAAGCGCGGGCGCGCGCAGCACCTTGCGCAGCTTTTCCTTGATATGCGGCAGGACGATCACCTGGATGTATCCTGTTTCGTCCTCCAGCGTCAGGAACATGACGCCCTTGGCCGTGCCGGGTTGTTGGCGAAGGATGGCGATGCCGCCAAGAAGCATGGTGTGGTTGCGATTCGGCGGGTGGTCGGGCTTCGAGGAATCGGAGCGCATGGGCAGGCGATAACAGGTTTCGATGGTCCGTACCTCCAGCGAGTTCAGCATACGCCGGTACAATGTCATGGGGTGTACCCGCGCGGAGCGGTGCGTGGCGTAATCCCAGGCCAGCCGCTCGGTGCTCCGCAGAGGCGGCAGTTCGGGGACGTCCTCGGGCTGGACGAGAGGGAGTGCGAAGAGCGACTCCTGGTCCTGCCGGAGGGACTCCTTCCGGCGCAGCGCTACGCCCGTATGCCACAACGCGCTCCGGGAATCCTGGGCCAAGGCATCCAGGGCACCGGAGCGCGCAACGGATTCTATCACATCGCTCGGCAAGGAAAGCCGTTGGACGAAGTCCTCGCAGGACAGGTACGGACCGCGCAAGCGCTCCATGACGATGGCGCGTGCACTCTCCTCGCTCACGTTCTCGATGGACGTGAGCGGCTTGCGTATGGCCAGGCGGGGTGCGTCTGCGGACTCACCCTCCGCCGCCCCTCGTGCTGCGCGTTGCTCCAACCCGTAGCGCACGCCGGAATGGTTCACGTCCGGCAGCAGCACTTCCGCGCCGAAGCGCTTGGCTTCCTCCACAAGGGTCATGAGCGGATAGAATCCCGGGCGGTGCTGCATCACGGCCGCCATATAACAGGCGGGATGATAGCGTTTGAGCCAGGCCGATTGGTAGACGATCTTGGCGAAGGCGGCGGCATGACTACGGCAGAAGCCGTAGCCCACGAAGTACGATACCATGTCGAAGACGGCATTGGCATGAGCGGACTCCACGCCGCGGCGCACGGCGCCGGACACGAACTTGTCCCGCATGAGCTCCATCTCGGAAGCGATACGGAACTTCGACATGAGCGCGCGGAAGTCATCGGCCTCGGCCAGGCTCATGCCCGCAAAGTGATGCGCTATCTCCAGCACCTGTTCCTGGTAGAGGATCACACCGTAGGTGTCGCGCAGGATGGGCTCAAGGTCCGGATGCGCATACACCACGGGCTCTTGACCGCGACGACGCCGTATGTAGGGGTTCACCATGCCGCTTTGCAGGGGTCCGGGACGGAACAGGGCCACTTCCGCGATAAGGTCGTTGAAGTTCGAGGGCTGATGCAAGGCCAGCACATGCTGCTGTCCTTGCGACTCTATCTGGAACACCCCGATGGTGGTGCTGTCGCACATGAGCGCATACACGTTCTCGTCGTCGAGCGAGAGTTCGTCCACCTCCAGCCGCTCGCCCGTCGCCGCATGATGCAGCTCCACCGCCTCCGATATCGTGGCCAGCATACGTAGTCCCAGCACATCCAGCTTCACGAGTCCCATGGCCTCCACATCGTTCTTGTCGAACTGCACTTCCTTCACGCCGTTAGCGGATACCTGGATGGGCGAGAAATGATAGAGCGGCGTGCGGGACAGCACCATGCCGCCGCTATGCAAGCCCAGGTGCCGCGGCACGTCGTGGAACCGCTCCACCATCTCCATCGTCACCGCGAACAGCGGCGTATCCGTCGGCACCACTTCGTGCAGCAGCTCCCGATGCTTGCGCACCGCACGGGCAGACCCCCACGGCACGGCCTTGCTCAAGGCATCCACCACCGGCAAGGGATAGCCCATGGCTTTGCTGACATCGCGCATGGCCGAGCGCAAGCGATAGGTCATGAGCGTGGCCGTCATGGCCGTATGATCCATGCCGAAGCGCTCTTCCATCCATGCGATCACTTCTCCGCGCCTTTCGGAATCGAAATCCACATCGATATCCGGCGTCCCTTTCCTTCCTCCGTGCAGGAACCGTTCGAACAACAGATGATGCCGCACGGGATCCACTCCCGTGATGCCGAGCAGATACGCCACGATGGAGTTCGCCGCCGAGCCACGTCCCGAACAGCGGATGCCGCGCCTCTTGGCTTCGTCCACCACCTCCTTCACCACAAGGAAGTAGTCGGAGAGTTCCAAGGAGCGTATCACCCCCGTCTCCTTCTCGAGCAATGCCATCGCTTGCGGTCGGGTAGTCTCCGCATAGCGCTTCGGCAATGCCTCCAGGCACAAGCGCTTCAGCGTGGCGTCCGCGTCTTCGCCCTCCACCCTGCGCGCCGCGGGCGGCGTGATATGCGATGCCAAAAGGTCCACCGCACATGCATCGGCGATGATCCCTGCATTCCGCAATGCATCCTCGTAGGGAATACGTCGCCGTATCTCCTCTTCACCCACCACATACGCCTCCGCATTCACCTCCCGCTCTGCGTGATCGTCGAACACCGTGATGCCGTTGCGCACGCAACTCATGATGTCCGTCTGCTTGTAATCGTCCGCCCGTGCATAACGCACATCGCCCGTGGCCACGCAGGGCATGTCCAGCGCGGCGGCCACACGTCGCACGCGCTCCAGCTCGAAGCTCTCACCCGGACGCTGATGATGCGACAACTCCGCATAACAGCGGTGACCGAACACATCGCGCAAGCCCGATAGCCATGCGTGCGCGGCATGCTCCTCCCGCCGGCGCACGTGCCTGCGCAGCCGCGATGCGTACCCGCCACTCAGGCACACGAGTTCGTCGCACTCATGCATGCGCAGTTCGTCGTACCGCAGATGCGGCGAAAGACGATCGTTGGCATGTGCGCTCGTAAGGATGCGGCACACCTGCGCATAGCCGCGAGCACTACGCGCAAGCAAGACCAACGGTGCGTCATCGACGACGACCTCCGCTCCGCAGATGGGTCGTATGCCATAGCCGCGCGCCGCCTTCTGGAACTTCACCATGCCGTACACCCCGTGCACGTCCGTCAGCGCAAGCGATGTCATGCCATGCTCCGCCGCCGCCGCCAACAATGCTTCCGGATGCGATCCTCCCTGCAAGAAGGAATAACAGGAGCGTGTATGTAAATGCGTGAACATGATACGAACGTGAGCGGTGAGCGGTGAGCGGTGAGCGGTGAACGTGAGCGTGAGCG
>JBBATK010000003.1:7061-259757 GCA_040398805.1 Kapaibacterium sp. (SeqCode)
TTTCTTGATGACGCTTTCTTGATGACGCTTTCTTGATGACGCTTTCTTGATGACGTGTTTCCATCCTCCGTATCAGGTTGATGTGAGGGTAGGTGACGGCGAGTACGGCACGAGCATCCATTGCTGTTCGCTCAGGTAGGCATCGGGATTCTTCATCCGGATGCGATGCATGGTGCGCGGATAGCGTTGTTCCACGGTATGGGCTATGCTATAGGGCGAGACGCGTTCGGGCACGAAGGACATCTGTTCGGGAGCGGCGATGCTGAGTCCGCCCATATCCAGCTGCAGCTCCGTGCATTCGCTACCGTCCATGAGGTTACGCAGGAGTATCTGCGCCGTCGTGCGCAGAACGCCGTCGCTCAGGGTACCGTCCTTCAGGATGCGCCTGTTCGTGCGCACCATGTCCGAGCGACCGTGCATATGCACCGCGATCCACGAGCAGCGACGTCCGCACACCTCGTGCAGTCTTTGCAGCAGCTCCTTCGTCATGATGGTCAGGACATTCTCCAGGTCGCGGGGCTCGCGCACGGGATCATCGAAGCGATGCACAGCGCGGAGCACGGGTGGCGGTTCGTAGAGGGGTAGCGGATGCCGTTCATCGCCGAGCAGCGTGCGAATGTTCCGATGCATCATGCGTCCGCCCTTCCCGAACTGCGCTACCATCTGCCGCTCCGTCAGTGTACCCGCCGCCCCCAGCGTCTGCAATCCGAACAGCATCATCTTCTCCAGCCATTCCTCTTCCGCACCCCACCAGTGCAAACATTCCACGGAGGCATCGCGCAGGAACGTCAGGGCTTCGTCGTCATCCACGAACAGGATGGATCCCGGATCGCAGAAATACGACGCCACCTGCGCCGTCGTGCGGGACGCCGCGATGCCTACGCAGGCCGTGAACTGCTCGGCCATACGCCGCAGCATGGCTATGTCGCGCACATGCAGGAGCACCGTACCCGCCGACTGCTCCGCCATATGCGGCGTCGTAGCATAGATGGCATGCAGCACCTCCTCCCACACGCCCTGCTCGGTACCGTGCTCGCGCAGCAGTATATGGGCGTCCGGCGCCAAGCGCTCCGCCCGCTGACTACTGTCGCCGTCGCTCACGCCACGCGCCCGTGCGCCCGCCGTTGCCGCTATCACCATGCGCCTATGCACAACGATGACATCCTGCACACAGGTGCGTGCGTACTGCAACGCCATCGCCGGAAAGTCCGGTATGTGCAGAGCTGCTATGTGCGCTGTGTGCGGCATACGCTTCATCCTCGTGATCGGTCTTCGTCGTTCTCGGTTCTCGGTTCTCGGTTCTCGGTTCTCGTCCGTCGTGATGCTTCCTCGTGCAACAAATCCCTGCGGAGCGTCTCCTCACTCCGGGCCCTCTCCTCCGAAGCGGGGGAACAGTTCCGGTGAAGAGGGCTGCAGAGCGCAGGACCGTGTGCGGAGCGCACAGTGCATGAAGCACCCTTGCACCGCAACGGCAGTGGTCCGTGATATGTCTGTCGTGTATCGATGTACCGCGTGCGCGCGTCCCTGTGTTGTTCCCCCGAACGACATGGCGCAGCGATGCGTGCGATGTGAGCGATGTGAGCGGTCTGTTTGGCGACATGCGCATACGATGACGCATGCACATGTCGCAGTATGGTCGGTGTCCGGACTTCTTCGGTCGTATCCGGACTTCCAGCTTGGCGTCGGAAATCCTCCCTTAGCGTCGGAATTTCTTGATGGATGTGGTGACCACACCGATGATGGAGAAATCCATGTCCTCGGTGACTTCGATGTTCTTATGCGCCCTGTTCTCGGCGGCCAGGATGACGCGCTTGCCGTTGCGCACGAAGCGCTTGACGGTAAGCTCGTTGAAGACGCGGGCCACGATGATCTCGCCGGACTTCGGCGTGATGGAACGGTCGATGATGAGCGTATCGCCATCGTAGATGCCGATGTCCTTCATGGAGTCGCCGATGACATTCACGAAGAAGGTGGAATCGGGATTGCTCACAAGGAAATCGACGATGTCCACGGTGACGGTGTCGTCGCTCGTGGAAACAGGCGGACCCGCACTCACGCCGCTCTCCATCAAGGGGAAACGCGTGCTCCGCGTCCGCGCAAGGTCCAAGGTCAATATCCTGCGCGACAAACCGGCCAACGCCTCACCTGCCTCCTGCACCGCCGCACGTATCACCGACAGCTGATCCCATGCCGAGGAATCATCCTCCCGTTCCTGCATCCGTTCCTGCATCCGTTCCTGCATCCGTTCCTGCATCCGCTGAGCACTCTCCAGCAGCATGGGCTCCGTCCCGTTAAGCAACCAGCTCGTGGAAATGCCGTACCGGGATTCCAGCATGCCCAACACGTCGTGCGGTATGCGCCGCGTGCCGCTCTCCCACGCATACACCGTCACCGGCGATACCTTCATCTGCTTGGCATAGGCCGCCACGGACATTCCCAGATGCTCCGTGCGGGCCCGCTTGTGACGGCTCCCCGCCTCCTGCTCCGCAGCATCGCTACTGTTCACCGCCACGCCGCGCAGGATCGGCGCCGCTTTCGTTGTCGTTTTCACCGCCGCTTTCGCCGATGTTCCGGCGGATGTTTTCGCCGGCGATGTCGCTGTTGTCCGTGATGGTTTCATGGTCGGTTTTTCGATGTGCTGAACATGCGGTGCAATTCTACGGAATGTAGAAGTATTATACAATATGGAGAATATTATTTTTTAAAAACATCGTGCGGACCGTATGCGGACAAGGGTGGGATTCGACGGATATTGTGCGCCGGATGTTCCCGCATCCACGCATCCATCGAATCATCGACATCATTGCCAATCACCCCCATGCATGTATCAGACTCTTCCCACGGCGCGTCTCCGCGCATTTCCGGACGTAACCTCTCCCTGCTCGACCGGTATCTTACCCTGTGGATACTCCTTGCCATGGCGGCGGGGACGGGCATCGGCATCGCCATACCAACGGCGGGAGACTGGGTGAACGGGATGTCGGTGGGCACGACGAACATCCCCTTGGCCATCGGTCTCATCCTCATGATGTATCCGCCCCTGGCCAAGGTGCGCACGGAGAACATCCCCGAAGTGTTCCGCGATACGCGCGTGCTGGGTATCTCGCTGTTCCTGAACTGGATCGTCGGACCCCTGCTCATGTTCCTCTTGGCCGTCACCATGCTGCGCGACATGCCCGAGTACATGATCGGCCTCATCCTTATCGGTCTGGCCCGCTGCATCGCCATGGTGATCGTGTGGAACGACCTTGCGGACGGACATCGCGAATACGCGGCGGGCCTCGTGGCCCTGAACAGCATCTTCCAAGTGTTCGGCTACAGTTTCTTCGCCTATCTCTTCATCAAGATCCTGCCGCCGTACTTCGGCGTGCGCGGACTCGATATCGACATCTCCCTGTGGGACATCGCGCAGAGCGTGCTGTTGTATCTGGGCGTGCCCTTCGCCGCAGGCATCGCCACCCGTAGCATCCTGCGCCGCATCAAAGGGGATGCATGGTACACCACCGTGTTCCTGCCACGCATCTCGCCCATCACGCTCATCGCCCTGCTCTTCACCATCGTGCTCATGTTCAGCCTGAAAGGCGCCGTGCTCGTATCGCTCCCCATGCATGTGGTGCGCGTGGCCATACCGCTGCTGCTGTACTTCCTCATCATGTTCGGTATCAGTTATGCGGTAGGCCGTGCACTCGGCACCGCGTATGCCCAGACCACGGCCGTCGCCTTCACCGCGGCGGGGAACAACTTCGAGCTGGCCATCGCCGTGGCCATCGCCGTGTTCGGTATCCATAGCGGCGAGGCATTCGTCGGCGTCATCGGTCCGCTCGTGGAAGTGCCCGCCCTCATCGCCCTTGTGAACGTGGCCTTTCGCCTCCGCGATCGGTGGTTCACCGGACGTGCCGCCTGAGGTTTTCCGGCGGACGTTCCGCTTGATGCCCGCAGAGGACACGCCATGTGATGATCATGGTTCCTCCGCCTTGCCGTCGATGGCGTTTCACACGATGCGCGGGAGTTCTTCGGTTTCGAACAATGCGTCGTCGATAGGAGCGAACAGTTGTTCAATGCGCTCGCGGGTGCACGAGGCGTCCAGCCATGCGGTCTCCGCGTCGTCGAGAAGGATGACGGGCTGCCGTTGCCGTGCGTTGTGGATCTCCGCCAGCAGAGGTCCGGCCGCCCGCGTCAGGATGCTGAAGGTGTTCAGCGCTTCCCCCGTCTCCGTATCCACCCACTGCTCATGGATGCCTGCGAAGCTGAACAGCTCACGGTGGCGCACACGGATACGATAGGGTATCTTCCTCTTGCCTTCGTGATGATACTCGTAGAAGGCATCGGCAGGAACCACGCAACGCTGACGCATCATGCATTGACGATAGGATGGTTTTTCGAAGACGGTCTCCGAACGGGCGTTCAACGTATTGCTGCGGAACCTCAATGCTTCCTCGCGCGTGCGTAACCAGCGGGGTATCAACCCCCATTGCATGGCCTGCACACGGTGCGGCTCTTCCTCCGATATCACGGGCATGGCGGGATACGCGAAGGCATTCACGTGCGTGCGTTCCTCGAAGAGGTCCTCCTGGAACAACCCCGGCGCCACATCCATGGTATCCATGCCGTACAGGCGGGCATAGTGCTCCACGATGTCGGCTATGGGCGCTTTGAGGGAGAAGTGATAACACATGCGGCGAAGATATCACCGACCCGTGCTATCGACAACCCTCGAGCACTGACGCATGTCATATGAATATCTGACGGGTTCGTGATTATCACTGGTGCTTCTCTCTGTATTTTCTCACGGGCTCAGCCAAGGGTTTCCTTTTCTTCATTCGGAGGTGTCTATGAAATCGTTTCTCGCCGTCGTGATTGCTTCGTTCCTGTGCGCCGTCGCCGGAGCATCGTTGCAAGCCCAGGAACGTCAAGTGCCCTTGGACAAAGAGGGAAAGATCCTCGTCATCACCTGGCAGGACGAGCAGCGCTTGCATGTGTTCAGCGATGTGCCCCGGTTCTCGGAGGTGCGGTTGTTCCAATCGCCCGACGCACGGTTCGTGTTGGAGTTCACCGTTGAGCAGGAAGGCGTGCAGTCGCGGGAGCGGCGAACGCTGTCTGATATCGAGGTCGAGTCGTTACGGGCGCGGGTGACGAGGGCACTGGAGGAGAAGGCGCCGCAGATGGGACTGGACCAGAGCGGACGTCCCACCTTTCTCACCATGAGCTTCATCAACTCCATCGTCTTCTACGGTCCGGCCCTCACGGTGGTCCTGCAACCGTCGGACGTAGCCTCCGGCGCTATGAGCTATCTGGTGGGCGGACTCGGTGGATTCTTCATACCGTACGTGAGCACGAAGAACTCCCCCCTCAGCTCCGGTCAGGCCTCGCTTGCCCGCATCGGCTTCGTGCAAGGGGCAGTGCATATGCCCGCTCTGTTCACCCTGTTTCGCGGCACGGAGAATTGGTCGGAGGTCGATACCCGCGCCTGCCTCTTCTCGTCCGTCGTCGGTGGTGTGGGCGGAACCTTGGCCGGACTCTCCATCGCCGGAAAAAACGGCTTCACGGAGGGACGCTCCGAGGTGATCGGTTCCTTCTGGACGGATGCCATCCTTATCGGTTCGGGAACCGCGTATGTGGCAGGACTCTACGATCTCGATCTCGATGCGCGCAGCTCCCTTGCCCTGCAGCTGGCCCTGTCCGGAGCAGGCATGTATGCGGCAAGCGAACTCAGCACCATGCAGACCTTCACCGCCGGCGACGCCCGCGTGATGGCCGTTCCGAGTTATCTCGGCGCCGGCTTCGCCGCATCGCTCCTGCCGTTCATGGACCTTGGTCCCAAGGAAACCGTCGGCGCACTCGTGGCCGGCTACTCTGCAGGATGCCTTGCCGGATGGTACGTGGTGAAAGACCGCGACTACCCTTTGTCCAACGCTACCTACACCGTCCTCGGAACCCTCGGTGGCGCTCTGGTGGGAGGAGCCATCGGCATTGCCATCGACAATCCGAAATACCTTGCCCTCATGATGGACCTGGGCGGCATCGCGGGCTACGCCATCATGGCGTCGAGCGATGAAGCGGCAACGCGCGCGCGGCCATCCCGAAGTTTTCTCGACGACGTCAAGGCCGATATCAACCTCCATCCGGTCGGTATCCTTCAAGCCGCAGGCCGCACGACGTCGACATCCTTTGTTCAACCGTTCATGACCGCGTCGCTGCGCTGGTAGGGATCGGTACAACGGAGCACCCTCACCGCGAACCGCTGTCGATGCGGGTTTCGAGCACCTTCCGGAGGGAATCCGGCAGGGCGGAAAGCAGGTCGTAGCCCGTCCTGCGCTCCACGTCGCGAACGGTGCAGAGATACGGTTGCCAGGAGTCGCGGGACACCTCATCGGTGTTCGGCATGATGACGGCGATGACGCGGGATTGCGAGGTCACGGATTGACGATCATGTCCTTTGGGCAAGACCACGACCACTTTGAAACAGGAGGACGGCACCCGGATGTCACGACCGATCATCGACGCCTGCCCCTCGTACACGGGTCCCGTGATGACGAAGAGTTCCTTGTTCCGGTCCTTGCAGAGTTCCATGCAGTAGTTCTCCAACTTCAGCCACGGACCCGCATTCAGGCCATGCCGCTGGGGTATCACGTTCGTCATGTAGAACGTCGTCAGATTATCTTCGTCCGTCCGCGTCCGTTCCTCGCTGCGGCACATGTGCCCGCGATCGAAACCGCTGTTCGTGTAATCCTTATGCGTCGTCCGGAAACCGTCCGCGGGCAGCAGCGGATCGGGCTGGAACATTCCTTTGTGGCGCGGCACATCGCCGTACCAATAGGCGCTCAGATTATAGCTCACCCAATTGGGGTTATGGGTTACGGGATTGTACGACACCGCGTACTGACGTCGACGCAGCAGCAGATCGTCCCGCGGGTCAGCATCCGTCGGCGTACCCATCTCTTCATGAACATCCACATCCCCGGCGCGGCGTTCGGCAAGGAAGAGTGTGGAATCGGTGGAATGATCGGATCCGTCCCCCGTGGGACCGACGATCTGAGCGCAGACCGGTTGCCACGCGCGGACGGTGGCACCGAGCAGGAGCACGACGACGACGACCGTGGTGAGACCACGGCGCAAGAGCGGTGAATGCATGGGATGAGCGGTTAGGTTCGACTATCCCTGCCCGGAGAACATCTGAACGATGTCAGGTGTGGATGACCGTTGAAGGGTGCGGGCGTAATATACTCGGGACACGGGGATGAAGAAGCAGGAAGGACTCGGCAAGCGTGGTCGTCCCGGACGAAGCTCCGTGAAGGCGGCCAAAAGCGTGGCGCGTTCGGCACTGCGTGCTATTTTTGCCAACGATTGTCACACACGTTGACCGTCGTGCACATGCGCCCGTAGCTCAGCTGGATAGAGCAACAGCCTTCTAAGCTGTGGGTCACAGGTTCGAATCCTGTCGGGCGTGCAGTATCCTCCCTCTCTTCCAAATCGATTATGAACACGAATGCCTCTCATGCCAACGGACGCGGATATATGTCCGGCTTCGGCAACGAATTCAGAACGGAAGCGATAGCGGGTGCGTTGGACCCGCGCCAGAACTCACCGCAAAAGGTTCCGTACGGTTTGTACGTGGAACAGATCAGCGGGACGGCGTTCACGGCTCCTCGCAGCACGAACAAGCGCTCGTGGATGCATCGCATCCGTCCCAGCGTGGTGCACACGCCCTACGTGCAGATAGACAACGGCCATATCCGTTCCACGCCTTTCGACGAACTCCCGCCCACGCCGAACCAGTTGCGATGGAGTCCGCTGGCCATCCCACCCGCGCCCACGGATTTCGTCCGCGGCCTTGTCACCATCGGCGGTAACGGCGATGCCTCCGCCCACAGCGGCGTAGCCATTCACATCTACGCCTGCAACGCCGACATGAACGAGACGTTCTTCTACAATGCCGACGGTGAGATGCTCATCGTGCCGCAGCTCGGCGCCTTGACCTTCCACACGGAAATGGGTGTCGTGGACGTGAAGCCGGGAGAGATCTGCGTGATGCCGCGCGGCATCAAGTTCCGCGTCGTCCTGCCGGACACGCAGGCACGCGGCTACGTGCTTGAGAATTACGGAGCGCAGTTCCGATTGCCGGACCTGGGTCCCATCGGCGCCAACGGTCTTGCCAACCCGCGCATGTTCCTGACGCCGGAGGCGGCGTACGAAGACCGCGAAGGAGCGTTCGAGGTGCTCGCGAAGTTCCAAGGGAACCTGTGGCGCGCGGACATCAACCACTCCCCCCTCAACGTCGTGGCGTGGCATGGTAACTATGCGCCGTACAAGTACGACCTCACGACGTTCAATTGTATCAACACGGTGAATTTCGATCACCCCGATCCATCCATCTACACGGTACTGACCTCGCCGAGCGACACGCCGGGGACGGCCAATTGCGACTTCGTCATCTTCCCCGACCGGTGGATGGTGGCCGAGCACACCTTCCGTCCGCCGTGGTTCCACCGCAATTTCATGAGCGAGTTCATGGGATTGATCTGGGGTATCTACGATGCGAAAGAAGAAGGCTTCGTGCCGGGAGGCTGCTCGTTGCACAATTGCATGAGCGGACACGGTCCGGATGCCGTGACGCACGAGAAAGCGACGAACGCGAACCTTGCGCCCGTGAAGCAGGAACACACCCTGGCCTTCATGTTCGAGACCCGCTTTGCGGTGCGTACGACCAAGCATGCCATGAGCGTGGGAGAATTGCAGCACGAGTATTACGAGGTATGGCAGGGACTTTCCCGCACCTTCACGCCGCCGTCGGCGTCGTAATTGCGGATACCTGCTATTTTACCGTCGCCTCATGCAGGCGCAGGCCGGTAGATTGAACCGGAAGAACCCACCGCCTCCGTGCGGACTATTTCTCACGCATCCATACGACCATGTCACTCGTCCTCGACGTCCGTAATCTCGTCACCGAATTCCGCACGGAACATTACACCATGCGTGCCGTGAACAATGTGTCGTTCCAGGTGCGTCGTGGCAAGACCCTCGGTATCGTCGGCGAGTCCGGCTCCGGCAAGTCCGTCACCTCGCTCTCTATCATGCGGCTCATCCCCGATCCTCCGGGGAAGATCTCGAGCGGCGAGATACTCTTCAGCGAGAAGGACGGCACGACCACCGATCTGCTGAAACTTCCGGAGGATGCCATGCGCTCCTATCGTGGAAACCGCATCGCGATGATCTTCCAGGAGCCCATGACCTCGCTCAATCCCGTGTTCCGCTGCGGCGACCAGATCATGGAGGCCATCATGCTTCACCAGAAGGTGAGCAAGGCGGAAGCGCG
The DNA here is from genome assembly GCA_040398805.1 of Kapaibacterium sp. (SeqCode). GTDB lineage: Bacteria > Bacteroidota > Ignavibacteria > Kapaibacteriales > NICIL-2 > JBBATK01. Next base: position 16,375 of record JBBATK010000003.1, read on the forward strand.
CGAGCGCACCCTGCAGCTTCTCCACGAGGTGCAATTGCCACGTCCCGAGACGATGATCGACCAGTATCCGCACCAGCTATCCGGAGGACAGAAACAGCGGGTGATGATCGCCATGGCCATGTCCTGCAATCCCGACATCCTCATCGCCGACGAGCCGACGACGGCGCTCGACGTGACCGTGCAGGCCACCATCCTGCGCCTGATGCGGGAGCTGCAGGTGAAGCACACCATGAGCATGATGTTCATCACGCACGACCTGGGGGTGATCGCCGAGATCGCCGATGACATCATCGTCATGTACAAGGGCAACATCGTGGAGCAAGGCACGGTGCAAGAGATCTTCGAGAATCCTCAGCACCCGTATACCAAGGGACTGCTCGCCTGCCGTCCGCGGCTGGATAAGAAACTGCGCATCCTTCCTACCGTGAAGGACTTCATGGAGGAGAAGGAGGACGGCACCATCATCGAGCGCGCGCGCATCAGTGTGCACGAACGCATCGAGGAAGTGGAGATCCTGCCGGCGGAGATCGCGGCACGCAATGCCGCCTTCGCCAAGGAGCAGCCGCTCCTGAACGTCGAGAACCTTCAGGTGCATTTCCCCATCCGGACGGGCGTGTTCAGCAGGACGACGGGGTGGGTGAAAGCCGTGGACGACATCTCCTTCAACGTGAAACGCGGAGAAACGCTCGGCTTGGTGGGAGAAAGCGGTTGCGGCAAGACGACAACGGGACGTGCCATCCTGCGCCTCATCGAACCGACGGCAGGCAACGTGACTTTCCAAGGCAAGGATGTCCGCGCCCTCTCTCCCGATGCGCTCAAGGCCATGCGCAAGGATTTCCAGATCATCTTCCAGGATCCCTATTCGTCATTGAATCCCCGCTTGTCCGTGGGAAGCGCCATCATGGAAGTGATGCGCGTGCACGACGTGATGGCCAGCGACAAAGAGCGCAAGGATCATGTGATGTACCTGCTGAACAAGGTGCAGATGGAACCGCGACACTATTATAATTATCCGCACGAATTCAGCGGCGGTCAGCGGCAGCGTATCTGCATCGCCCGCGCACTGGCGCTGCAACCGTCGTTCCTCATCTGCGACGAATCCGTCTCCGCGCTCGACGTGTCCATCCAGGCGCAAGTGCTGAACCTGCTCGTAGCGTTGCGCGAGGAGTTCAAGCTTACGTACATCTTCATCTCCCACGACTTGAGCGTAGTGAAGTTCATCAGCGACCGTATAGCCGTGATGAATCAAGGCAAGATCGTGGAGACGGGATCGGCAGCGGATATCTATAACGCACCGCAGCAGGACTATACGCGGAGTCTGATCCACGCCATCCCCACGGGCACGGTGGAATCCATACGTGAGCGCATGCGCGCCGCGTAGCGTCTGCGAAGTTTTGCACCACACGCGGGCACGCACCAGGTGTGCTCCGACTCTTGACCAAGAATGATAGAACTCCGTCATCTCACGAAATCGTTCGGGGCCAAACAGGTCCTGAAGGATGTCTCGCTCACCATTCCTAACGGCAGGACCACCTGTATCATCGGGAAATCAGGAAGCGGAAAGAGCGTCTTGCTCAAACACATCGTGGGCTTGCTGGAAGCCGATGCGGGCGAGGTTGCCGTGGACGGCGACGTGGTAGCGACGATGGACCGCGACGAACTCTTCTCCATGCGCCAGCGCATGGGATATGTCTTCCAGGGTGCGGCCTTGTTCGATTCCCTCACGGTGTGGGAGAACATCGTCATCAGCCTCTACGAGCACGGTCAGCGGGACGAAAAGCTCCTGGATGCCGAGGCCCGCAGAGTGCTCTCCGCCGTCCGCTTGCTGCCGGAACTTGACGAGAGCGGCTCGGCCGCGTATGAAAAGGAGTACGCCATCCTGCGAGACAAGAAACCGTCCGATCTGTCCGGCGGCATGCGCAAGCGTGTGGGCGTCGCCCGCGCCCTCGTGGGAAGTCCGCAGTATATCTTCTACGATGAGCCCACGACGGGTCTCGATCCCGTCACCAGTGAACAGATCGACTTCCTCATCCGGGATCTTCAGCAGACCTTGAACGTGACCTCGCTCGTCATCACTCACGACATGTTCAGCGTGTTCCATATCGCCCACCACGTGGCCATGCTCCACGAAGGTCGCGTGCAGTTCGAAGGCACTGCCGAGGAATTGCGCGCAAGCACCGACCCCGTCGTCAAGGAATTCATCGACCGTTTCATGTAAGGCGTGGGCGTCCCTCTCATCAGAAGAGACATCATGACGCACCAGCCATACGGGCACGAGCGGCGGTGACCGGTCATCCGCCACACGATGTGACAGGAAACATGCCGATACGATGCGTCCCCCACACCCCTCCCCAACACCCCATATGTTTTCAACATCTGCACTATTCCCCGCGGAAAATCGTTCCTAAGGGACTTGACATTTTCCTGTGCGATTGTCGCTTTGGCGATAATCGCTATTCAACAAAGAACACATGGCACTGAAGATTTACACGAAAACCGGTGATACGGGGCAGACAGGATTGTTCGGCGGACAGCGCTGCTCCAAAGCGGATCTGCGCATCGACGCGTACGGCACGGTGGACGAGCTCAACGCTGTCATCGGCGTGGCGCGCATGCATGCCACCACCGACCCCGTCGCTGCGGATATCGAGAAGCTCAGCTCGCTGCTCTTCACGCTGGGGAGCGACCTTGCCACGCCGCTTACCCCCGCGCCGGCCTATGCCATACCACGCATCGACGAGACGCATGTGGCATGGTTGGAGAATCGCATCGATGCGTACGACGAGAATCTGGAACCCTTGAAGAATTTTATCCTTCCCGGAGGCAGCGCCGCAGCGGCGCATCTTCATGTGGCGCGCACGGTGTGCCGCAGAGCCGAGCGCCTTACGGTGAGCCTGGCGGAGCGCGAGGACATCGGGGAGCACGTGGTGAAGTTCCTGAACCGCTGCTCGGACTACCTGTTCACGGCTGCGCGTCTGGCGAATCATCTTCAAGGAATCGCCGACGTTCCGTGGAAGCCGTAAAAACGGCGTGGCACGGGTGGTTCCTGCCATCACCGCCGATGCACGCATTTACCCGTCGTTTCGTCTGTCACGGAGTATTTTTGCACACGTCGTGACACCCGTTCCCCGATCTTGGTGAAAACCACGGAAGGGCGGACGCAGACCACGACAAACACAACGGTGACGTCGGTAGTCCGAACGTCACGCACTCGTCCATCACCGCTCTTGGGGTCTCGTGGAGTATCAGTATCTACTCGACATAAATTCAACGGCCGACCTTCGTGCCTTGCCGGTTTCCGCTCTTCCCCGCGTGTGCGAAGAGGTGCGCGAATACATGGTGGACACGATCACGAAGATCGGCGGACACTTCGGAGCGGGTCTTGGCATGGTGGAACTCACCGTGGCATTGCATTACGTGTTCGACACACCGCAGGATAAGATCTGCATCGACACGGGTCATCAGGGATATCCTCACAAGATTCTCACAGGACGTCGCGATCAATTGCACACCATCCGTCAGTACGGCGGCTTGTCCGGCTTTTTGAAGCGGAGCGAGAGCGCCTATGATGTGTTCGGTGCCGGCCATGCCACCACGAGCATCAGTGCGGCGCTGGGCATTGCGACCGCGCGTGATATCAATAAAGACACGTACAAGGTGGCAGCCGTGATCGGCGATGGAGCCATGACGGGCGGCCTTGCGTACGAGGCCATGAACAATTGCGGCATCCAACGTCGGAGCATGCTCGTAGTGCTGAACGACAACAACATGTCCATCGCGCCCAACGTGTGGGCGTTGTCGAATTACTTCACCGAGCTCTTCACGAAGCCGACGGCCATGCGATTGCGCAAGGACTTCAAGGAGGCCACGAACAAGATGTCGGGTCTGGGCGATCGCATTCGATACACAGTAGGCAAGATCGAGGATGGATTCAAGGCGGTGCTCACGCCGGGCATGCTCTTCGAGTCGCTCGGATTCAAGTACTTCGGCCCCATCAACGGTCACAACGTCCTCCAGCTGGTGCGCATCCTTGAACAGATCAAGGATGTGGACGGACCCGTGCTCCTGCATACGATGACGCAGAAGGGCAAGGGCTATGTGCATGCGGAGAACGACAAGCAGTTCCTTCACGCCATCGGAAAGATCGACAAGATCACCGGTAAGTCGCTGTCCAAAGCGCCCGAGAAAGCCCCGCCCCCGACCTATCAGAAGGTGTTCGGCGACGCGCTCGTGGAGTGCATGAAGGAGAGGGAATCCATCATAGGTATCACGGCGGCGATGCCGGACGGAACGGGTATGGATGTGGTGGCGAAGGCCTTTCCCGACCGGGTGTTCGACGTCGGTATCGCCGAGGGCCATGCCGTCACCTTCGCGGCGGGTATCGCCACGCAAGGCATCGTGCCTGTCTGTGCCATCTATTCGTCGTTCCTTCAGCGGGCGTTCGACATGGTGGTGCACGACTGCGCCATTCAGCATCTGCATGTTGTGTTCGCTCTCGACCGCTCAGGCGTGGTCGGTGCGGACGGTCCGACGCACCATGGAGTCTTGGATATCGGCTATCTGCGCATCATCCAGGGAATGGTGGTGATGGCACCGAAGGACGAGCAGGAGCTCCGCGACATGCTGTATTCGGCCGTCAACGATTTCACCAAGGGTCCGGTGAGCATTCGCTATCCGCGCGGCAACGCACGTGGCGTGGAGATGGGTCCCATGAAGAGCATACCTCTTGGCAAAGCCGAGCCGTTGCGCTCCGGCAAGCATATCGCCATCCTGGGATGTGGCACGATGACGGGTCCTGCCCTGGAAGCCGCAGAGATCCTAGCGCTCGAGGGTATCGAAGTGGAAGTGATCAACGCCCGTTTCATCAAGCCGCTCGACGAAGAGTGCGTTCTCGATTGCGCGAAGCGCTTCGATCACATCCTCACCGTTGAAGACGGCCAGAAGCAAGGCGGCTTCGGCAGTGCCGTGGCGGAGTTCCTGGCGCAGCATACGGAGCATCCCACGACGCTCACCATCCACGGTATCGACGATGTCTTCGTGGAGCATGGAACGCAGGAAGAGCTGTGGCGGGACTTGCGTTTGGATGCCGAGGGCATTGCGAGCGTGGTCCGCGAAATCCTCAACGTTCCTGCGAGCATCGCGTAAGTCAACCATCAAGGTCTGTCAGTCATGGACATGTTCACCCTCTTGCATATTCTCCCGGCGTTGCCCGGCGTCCTGTTCATCATCGTGGGAGCCCTCATGAAGGCCTTTCCACCGAAGAACAGGAACTGGTTCTATGGGTATCGGACGACGACATCGATGAAGAGCCAGGAGGCATGGGACCTTGCCCAGGCCTTCGGGGCGCGGGAATCCATGCGCCTTGGAGCTATTCAAGCGGTGGTGGGCTTGGCCGTCGGCTACACCGTCGCCAACGAAGTGTTCCCCGTTGCCTATATCATCGTATCGGCCGTTGCCTGCGGCATCACGCTCATCGCGCGAACGGAGATGATGCTGCGCAAGGACGTGCGCATCCGTGAGCTTCACGGGACGGATTCCTGAGCACAGCGGGAAGGTCCTGCGGCACCGTCTTTTTGCCGTTCCTTCCTCGTGCCGTACATTTGCAGTCTTCTATCGGTCGGGGCAGCGCCCAGTGCGCTTCCACGACGTTGATCTCGTAGCTCAGTGGTAGAGCATCTGACTTTTAATCAGAGGGCCGTGGGTTCAAGTCCCCCCGAGATCACGAAACCAAACGCCAAGAATCTTTTTATCAAGACCTTGGCGTTTTTCTTTTCAGAACGATACCACAAACCGTCACGCTAGTGAACGGTAACGCGTATCCGCGTGACAGCGCCAACGGCGCACCTTGTACCGTCTTAGGACAAGGAACTCGGACTTAGGTTTGACTTCCACTTCGCTCACCCTTCTTTTCGAATTCCATATTAAGGAACCACCCCACGCGGTCGCCACCCAGCAGCCACGCCAGGAACGCAGCCGCAGCGCGATACACGGCGTTGAAGCGTCCGAGCATATCGTAGTATGTGAGCACCGACCACACACGGACGTTCTCGACGGGCTGACCACGGAGCATGGCATGCACTTCCTTTTTCGTGTATGCCTTCGTCCCCGGACTCTCCATGAAATGATACAGACACCACGCGAAACTCTTCCATGGCTTCCCCGCAAGCAAGGCCTTACGGATCCAGAAGAAAAAGGCGAGCAAGGAATGACGGTGATAGATCATCACTTTGCAGGTTCCTCCCGGTTTGCACACGCGGATGATTTCGCAGAGCGCTTTCTCGGTGCCGGGTGTGTGATGAATCACTCCTGAACTGTACACAAGGTCGAAGGTGTCATCGGCGAACGGCAGGTTCTCGCAATCACCCACCACGAGGTTCTCCGCCTTCAGACCGTACACGTCGAGTCGGTGACGTACGTGCTCGATACCTTCCTGCGTGAGATCGATACCCGTGGCGTGCGCTCCCGACCGCACCCACTGGATGAAGTCCGAGCCCGCTCCCACACCCACTTCCAGCACGTTCTTACCATGAAAGCGGGGGAATTGGGCGAAAGCGAAAATGCTCGATTCGATGGAGTATTTGAATCGTTCCACTTCATCGAAATACTCCTTGCTGTATTTCTCCTTGTCGGAAAACTGCGTGCCGCACGGTTGTTCGTTCCAGTAATCGGCAACGCTCTTCTTCAGTTCTGTGTCTTGAGCCATGGATGTTCGAAAAAAGTGACCGGCAAAGATAGAGCTTGCGCCCACACTCGCGACGCCTCCCACTCCTCCTTGCTCACCACGAGCGGCACGGTCAGCACGCCATCCGTCGCAGGGAGGGCTGAGGCGGACCGTCCTTGGCTTCATGCGGAGTCATCAAGAGCGATTCCGTTTTCCTCCCTTAATGCACCACGTGGATCTTCGTTACACGGTGGGTATGTCCGCTCCGCACGTGCAGGAGATACATTCCCGTGGGTACCTCGCTGCAATGCCAGCGTATCGTCACCGCTCCGCGCGCATCCTTCGTCGTGCCTATGGATGGTGACGGTAACTCATGTCCGAGCCGATCGAAAACACTGACGTGAGGAATCTCGTCCCCGTTTTCATCGCCGTCGAAACGGACGACGACCTCTTCGCTCGCCGGGTTTGGTTGCGGCGAGCCTGAGTGTGCAATGCGGATGTCATCGGCGTTGTTCTCCTCGACGGATGTGAGGATTTCCTGAAGGGATAACAGGAACACACCTTTTGATTCGAGGCCGGCATACACCATGTCTCGATTCGAGAAGAGAGAATGCACCGCAGCTACCGGAAGTCCGGATGATTGCTCCGTCCATGAGTCCCCGCCATTGCGGCTCGTGAATGCACGTCCGTTCTCCGTTCCGAAAACCACCGTGTCGCCAACGGCGAGCATCGAGAGGACGCTGTACGGTCCGCCCGGACCGACATTCTGCCACGTATCGCCTCTGTCGCGACTACGGAACACATTGCCGAGCTCCGACCCGACGAAGACGCTGTTCCCTCGTGCCGAGATAGACCATATGTATGCGCCTTCCAGTCCCTTGGAAACACTTGTCCATGATTCCCCTCGATTTTCGCTGCGGAATACACCGCCCTCGTACGATCCCGCGTACACGGTGGAACCGTCGACGGCCAACGAGGAGATGTCACGCTTGGTCAGACCGCTATTCGATGCGACCCATGTGTCGCCATAATCGGTAGATCGGGATACGCCATCGGACTTCGTGCTGACATAAATGACGGTGTCGGACGATGCCATCTTCCAGATGAACGGATCCTTGAGACCCTCAACAGCCTTTGTCCAATGGATTCCGTTATCGAGACTTCGGTAGACTCCATTGCTGTAGATACTGACGACGATGGTATCTCCCTTGACGTATAGTCCCGAAATGCGGAGGGCGTTATCGTTCATGGTTATAACGTCCCATCGCGAAGATGCTGCGGCCGTCCGATATATCATGCCAGCGTTAGTCCCTACATAAATGCCGTCGCGATACGACGTCATAGCATAGACGGTATTGATCAAAGGGCCTTTAAAGATATCGAACCATGTCCCTCCCTCATCTGCACTTCCCAGGACTCTATCCGGGAGGTGGGTTTCGGAGCTCATTGCTACAAAGCGCTCTGCCGCTAGAACCTTCGAGTTCGACGTGGTGGTTGCAAGCGAGCTTCCGTCGATCACTAAATTCCACGTCAATCCCCTATCGATACTACGACACAGATCGCCTTTATTGTTGGAAACGAACATGGCATTGGCAGTTGCGGCGATGGAGGATATGTCGAACTGGAACCTATTGGATAGCGACTCCAGCCAATTGGCTCCCGCGTCCGTGCTAATAATCAACCTTGTCCTTGACCCGTCGACACACAACATGATCGCATCGTCTGTCACCACCACATCAATGATACTCGAGGTCGGGGCGATACTGGTCCATCGACGACCATTGTCGGTGCTCATTTGCAAGGTTCTCACATATCTGCTGCCCCACTTCAACGGAAGAATGCCACAGATTCGACCGTTTCGTCCCGAAATCCTCTCGAAACCGACATCGCTTAACGCTGTATCCTGCTGCCAGGTTTCTCCGTCGTCCGAACTACGGAACACCCCCGTCCTTGTTGACGCAATGACGACACTGTCGTTCACGAACAGTGACCACACCCACGAGTTGGCTCCAGGGTAATCGACAGGTGACCAGCTTTGTCCGAAGTCTTTACTTACCAAGAGCCCTTTGACCGTGCCTGTGAACAATGATCGACGGTTGGCGGCCATTGACGTAACCTGTCTCTCGTTATAGACGATGACCCACGATCTTCCTTGGTCGACACTGCGGAACATGCCAGCGGATGAGCCGATAAACACGTTTGATCCCTGCTCCATGATGCACTGCGGGGAATCATACGGCGCCGTTCCCGATGGACGCCATTGCGCGTGCATGTGCGCGGAGGTCATGAACCAACAGGAAACAATCGTAAGGAGGGAAACGAGTGAACATCCGGGCGCTGAGTTCCCGCCGAATGTTCGTGCATTCGCGTACTTCATGGGTCTTACCTATGGATAGTAATCAAACCTCGACGTCGTCCGTCACGTCATCACCATTACCCGCTCCATGCTCACGTGTGTACGGGCACCGATGCTCTTCCGTATCGGCCTTGTGTGAACGTCGACCGACGATCACGAACCGATACTCCGTCCTACGTTCGTCATCGCTCACACGCAGTTCACTCTGTGCGGACGCCAGCCGGTGTCGAGCGTAGGATCGTGCTATCATTCCATCCCCCGGGAAAAGGGAAAAGCAGAGGGACCTTGGCTCCCTGCACTGCCGTCAACGTCCCTCAAAGACCTCGTCCCTCAGCACGTCAAGGAGACGGCGCAGTCACACGCAGTGCCAACCGCGACACATTCCACTTCTGGTTCCTACCATTCATGTCCTCGTAACCGGGAGAAAGCCGGCGACGCTACAATGTGCGGACCGCACGCGCGCGCGTCGAGTTCGTCGAGTTCTTCAGGCTCCTCGGGTTCTTAACCACCGGGCGCCTTACCGATTCACGACAATGGGCACGGACACATTGCTACGGGCGGTCCGAAGGGTGATACCATACGCACCGGTAACGAGTCCCTGAAGATCGAGAGTCAAACGATGGATCCCCGCCTCCATCACCCCTTGCGGCAGGGATGCGACGATCCGACCATGGACATCGGCGATCGTGATCTCCACATCCGTACGGTGATCCAGGGAATAGGTGACGACCGTCTGATCGCGCGCGGGATTGGGCGAGAGACCTTCGATATAGGTACCGCGTATTCCGTCATCCTGTTCCGAACCCACCGCCGTCGTGCTGTCGCTGATGGCTTTGAAACCTGCAGGGTGACCATACGATTCATAGTTAGAGCCACCATAGCAATAGCACATGAACGGTGTGCTGCACCGCAGACCGTAGAGATTATCTCCCGGGAGAGAACATTCCTTGAAGGCATAGAGTTTTCCGTTCACGCGCTGCTGAAAGATGTCCCTAGTGGCGAACAACGGGCCGAAGACGGCGGAGAGGGGTCTCCAGTTCCATTGACCGTTCGTCGTAACACCGAACTCAAGGTCTGCAGGAATCCCCTGTGTCGCGGCATCAACCTCGAAGATGATACCGATCAGATTACTGGTGAATCCCACACCGTTCCGGGTACCCGGTGTGGAGAATATCATGGATGTCTGATACTGCTCGACGGGAAGGATATTCATCTGGGAGGGATCGGCGGCCACATTGTCGTCTTCCTGACCGGTATTGAACACCGTCGCGCTAATGGGTTTGTCTGCACTCAGACTGAGGACATTGTTCCCTGTCGCGTCCACGCGCTGATAGATCCATCCTGTGCCTTCCTTTCCACCCGCAGTCTGGATTACCTTCCAGAGTGAACCGTTATACGACACGCGCGTGTTGGGTTCCTTCGCGAATACCTTCATGAAGTATCCATTGGTGCGAGACGTATTACGGGGCAATTGCAGATAGCGTCCCCACATGCTTGTCGGTATTTCCATCTCCGTGATGAAATCGCACCAACGGATGTTCGTGGGAACATTCGCGCATTGATTACCGGAGATGACTCCAACAGGCTTCGACGCCTTGACCTTCGAACCAGTCAAGTCGCTCTCCTTATTCGTGGCGCCGTTGCCGATAATCCAGACATCGCCCTTGTTCATCGTGAAGGTCGTGAATTGACCCGACCTCATTCCACCGGATGAAACTGTTGCCAAGGGACCACCCAGGGTGAATTCGACTTCCGTACCATCATATGCGGCAACGATTGCGGTTTCACTCGGAAGGGACAATCCGCTGTACATCCAGCTCATGTCGGCCATGGAGGAGACGATGTATTCCCTTCCGAGGGTCTGAACGGGAAGGGCCAAATAGGTCCCGCTAGTGAAGCTGAATCGGGTTGCGGCGCATACCACGACCGGGACCGTGGCCGTTATATGCACCGCCGCATTCTGATACACCTGTTCCGGCGGAATACCGCTTTTCGTTGACTTAGAAAATACTTGTCCTATTCCGGGTGCCAATTCGATGGAGACGACGTCGTTCGCTACCAAATCTTTCGTGACCGTGAAGTTCTTCGCCGCCACTTCCACCGTCACAGTACCCTCAGACGTCGAGGCGATGTAGAGGAGTAGCTTGTTAATATCCGCTGACTCCTCGTAGCATGGAAGAAAGGTCACATAAAACTCCGTTCCCGCATTACCCATGGTCTTCAGCGCCGAAGACGTAATCGTATGGATCTCGTCGTGACGAATTTCACCTGATGCGAGAAGTGTCGTAGGGGTAATACACCGGATAACCGCGAGAATGCACACAAAGGCGAGAGTCGGCACACGCATAATGATAACGCAGCAAGGAAGAGTAGCAATGACCGATGCGGTAAGCATTTTTACCATTTCGTGGCTCAAAGTACGATTTTCTCTTTTCACGCATGATGAACAACCGACATTTTCAGAAATAAAGAATGAACCTCCGCAACGGATGAACGTAGATACATACGCTCCGACAAGGCAATAGGTTTCGGTCCCCACCTTTTTTACTTCGCGTTGTACGTACCGCTTTCGAGCCGAAAGTCATCATCGAGTGACCACGAACGGCACGGAAACGCTTCTCTGCAGAGTGCGTAGCGTGAGGAAATAGGAAGCCTGGGCCAATGGGTCGGTGTTCATGATCACCGTATGACGCCCCTCGTCTTGTTGACCTTTGGCGATTCGTACGATTGTTCGTCCCTGATTGTCCGTGACGACTAACTCCACATCCGTCCGTTGATCAAGACGGTAAGAGATACGAATAGGCCCTTTGGCCGGATTAGGTTCCACTGTAAGTGTGTTGGAAGAATCCGCAATTGCAGATACGGTGAATGTCTGATACACGGTAATCGGTCCAGGTTGCGCTTCGCATCGAAGTGCATACTTTGTCGGTGGAGTGGATATCATGGGATTATATTTCATGCTAACTACCAATGATTTTCCCGCCGTTAGAGGGAGCGTTGCCGGGTTGCTTGGTAAGGTTATGTCGTTACGCACGACACCTACCCAAGAAAAATCGATATCCGTCAAGTCCACGTTTGTCTTGCTTGTGTTTGTTATAATTACCGGGATATCCACGGAAGACCCGACGGGAACAGCGACATCCGGGATTGTCACCATCATTTCCAGGGGAGGTCCGTATCCGATGATCGTAACATCGAAACTGGCACTGACAGTTACTGGACCCGGTTGAGCAGCACATACAAGCGTGTAACGTGTGGTAGGACCTTTCGTTTTCGGAGTGTACAGGATGTAGACAACAGCGCTCCGACCCGGTAGAATCGGCAGATTCGGTTTGTCTGGCAATACGAATTCACTATTCACTATTCCTTGCCATCTGAAGTCGATGTCAGTCATGTCGATGGCTATCTTACTGGTGTTCACGATTGTCACCGGTATAGAAACGGTAGTGTCCATTTTCACCGTGACAGCGGGAATCTGGACGGTGTACTCGAGAACACCACCGGTTGCTGAGCCATTCCACGTGGAGATCTTCTCGGTCTCGGCATCGGAGACGGTGTTGAGTTCAGCCTTGTTGGTGCCAAGATCCTTCGGCTGGTACCAAGCGTCGAATCCCGTGGATACTTCGCCCGCCTTGAGGGACAACGGTAACTTCAGCGCGGTCTTATCGAAGGACATACGCTCTGAACCGATGTCGGTTTGACCACCAATGCCGACTTCCGTTCCGGTACCACCGACTGTGATGTCGGTAACCTTGACGGAGTCGTAGAACTCCCACGCCGGGGTCGTAGTCTTCGAGAGATTGGTGATTCTCCACTTCTTCGTGTCGGCAGGGTTAGGGCCAAGCAAGGAAAGCGGAGTGAAGTTCACATCATCGATGATGATTCGCGGAACGACACCGACACCAAATGCTTGGAACAAAGCACTGTCGTTATCGTCTCGCGTAAAGTTGATGACTAAATCATCGTTTACTGTCGTGTCCGGCTTGTACGAGATGTCGTAGGTCTTTGTTTCTCCTGCCTGAATATCGAGGCCGGTAAATTGGTTGAGATTAGGCAAGACGAAATGAGCCGCGTTACCACGAGTTACGGTTGCTTTCGCGATTTTCACCGGCGCTGTACCCGAATTCGAAAGGATGATTTTCGCGGGCGCGTTTGTTACATCCGTGGAGTACGGTCCAGTATAGTTCTTGTTGCCTGAGATACGACGACGACCGAAGTCGATCAAGTTCGAGCTCAGACCCGGCTTGATACCGACACCGCTGATGATACAGACGCTATCGACGGATTCTGCATCACTGGAGAAGGTGATGGTTGCGTTGAAGTTACCGGTGACAGTCGGAGCGAAGGTCACATCGAACGACCGCGTGTTTCCATTGACGCTCCCAATTGGGTCGAGCAACAAAGGTGTGGAAGTCGTTACGAGATCGGAGGTGCTGGTGAAGGGGGAGCCCGCAGGAAGCACGCCGGACTGAGTGCTTACCGTAAGCTTGACGCTACCCTCATTCGAGACGATGAAAGATTTTCTTGACGTCGTGCCGACGACGACCCGCGCGAAGCTTATATCCGAGACATTGATGATAGGTGCACCGGTTCGGCCCTTCACGAGAGAACGATATCTGAAGGCGCAGTCATTACCGACGCCGATAGAGTCTTCGATCTCACCGTCAATATTCGCAGAATATTGAACCGTGACAATCTTCGTCGCTCCAGGTTCCAGTTCAATGGGAAGAATCTGCGACACATCAGGCACGAAGCTGAAGACGCCACGCCCTCCGCCCTTGAACTCTAGACGACCAATCGTGACTTTTGCAGTCCCCTCATTCTTGATGAAGATATCCTTGGTCATACGCTCGTTCTTCTTCATTCTACCAAAATCCACAACTGTCGCACTGACAGAGACATTAGGGACCTGATAGTCAACCTCTGCGCACGACTGATTTCCCGCGCGGTCCTCGAAAACCACGAGGGCATGGGCATCTTTACTAGCATCCGCGACGGTAAGGCGCCAGCGAGTAGCCCTTGATATGCCCGGAACGAACTGGTCGAGGCTCAGTATGTAGTTCCTCGAGGTCGCCAAATCGAGCCTTACGGATCCGAGGTTTGAACGTACGTTATCATCATTCGGCATGTCATTGACAGTCGCGGGCTCGAAAACGCCGACACTTCCATCACAACGTCCCGTGAACGACACAACAGGCGCAGACGTGTCGGGTGTGACGTCTCTCATAGCCCCAGATGCGGGATGACCGTACGAGTCATAATCCGATCCGCCGTACGAATAGCACATGATAGGTGTGCCGCAGCGGATTGCGTAAACATTATCTGATGGCAACGTACACTCCTTGAACGCATACGTCTTGCCATTCACCTCTTCCCGGTAAATATCTTTCGCATCGAAGGAAGGTCCGAATACCGCACTAAGTGCACGCCAATTGAACTGACCGTTGACTGACGTTCCGAACTCGAGGTCCTTAGGTATCCCTTGTGTCACTGGGTCTACCTCGAAGATTATTCCGATGTAGTTCTTCGTAAAGCCGTTCCCTCCTCGTGAGCCCGGTGTGCAGAAAACGAAACTCCTTTGATACTGCTCCACAGGTAACACATTCATCTGAAAGGGATCGGTCGAGACTCCATCGTCTTCCTGTCCGGTATTGAACACAGTCACGCTAATCGGTGCATCAGCGCTAAGACTGACTACGTTGTTACCGCTCGGGTCTACCCGCTGGTAGAACCATCCCTTATCTTGCTGTCCTCCAACCGTCTGAGTCGTTTTCCACGGCGCGCCGTTGTACCGTATCGATGTGTTCGCCTGCTTCGAGAACACTTTCATGAAGTATCCGTTCTTTCTTGACACGTATTTCGGTATCAAAACACTCCTTCCCCACATCTCCGTCGGCAGCTCCATCTCTGAAATGAAATCACACCAACGCAACGTGGTCGGAACATTGGCGCATTGGTTGCCGGAGACTACACCGACCGGCTTTGATGCCTTGATCACCGATCCACTCATATCGCCCTCTTTCGAGTTGGCGTCATTCCCTATCACCCAAACATCGCCCTTGTTCATCATGAAACTCTTCGTTTGACCAGGTCTCATTCCGCCGCCGGAAACCGTTACGCTTGGTCCACCAAGGGTGAAGTCGACACGTGTGCCGTCGTATGCCGCCACGATGGCCGTTTCGCTCGGAAGTGAAAGACCGCCATACATCCAGCTCATGTCCGCCATGGACGCCACGACGTACTCCTTGCCAAGCGTGTGGACCGGAATGGCCATGAACGAGTCGCTGGTATAGTTGAAGCGTGTAACGCCGTACACGACCACGGGAACGGTCGCCTTGACGTGGACCGCCGCGTCCTGATACACCTGCTCGGGCGGGATACTACCGTTGATGCCCTTCGAGAACGCTTGAGCGATACCCGGACCCAACTCGACCGGAATGATGTCATTGGGAATGAGCTTTTTTATGGTCTTGAATCCTTTTCCGCCCACCTCCACGGTTACATCACCGTCGGATGCGGCAGTGATGTACAACATGAGCTTATTGTTTCCGGCCTCCTCATAACACGGCACGAACGTGAAATAGAATTCCGTACCGGCATTGCCGGTAGTTTTCAGTGCCGCACACATAGCCGTGCGTATCTCATCTTGCGTTCGGTCATGATCGGCAAAGAGGCATAACCCGAAGAGAAAGAGACTTACTCTTGTGATTATGATGCATGCTTTCTTCATTCGTGTTCCTCGCTCATTGAATGTTTTTTGGTGATCATACTGTACATCAATCGGCAGACATTCCTTCTCAACCTGATGCAAATGCCAAAGTGCTCGAAACCGATCCAGCCACTCGTCGCGTCCGTATAAGGTATCCCCTTCCCGCAATTCTCCTATCGCACAATCAACACCTTCTTTGGTGCAGTATCTTGCTTGGATTCGAGGATGATATCATGGATACTATGGATCTATGAAGGCTTCTCGCCGCTTGCACGTCGATGGTATGGATTTCTTGTTTCTCGGACTCGAGATACTCGCCCGTTCTGCGCATGACAGACAAGCACTTGTAGCTTCTCTCGGCCGTGGTATAGCAGTGACCTCTTAGATAGCGCATAGAGGTCAGACGGACAACACCTCAGTTAGGGGTTTCCATGTTGCCAGTCGCTCGCCGACTCCCGAACAGACCTTCATGGGCACGAACTTGACCCCTTCCCAAGCACACTCCCGTTCCCTACCGTTCGAACACGCCATAATCTTCGAACGTTTTCGTTCCGCTGAGGAACTTCCCTCTTAACCGACACGCCCACAATAGCACGTTCGTAGTATTTTCCCCGCCCCTCCCCACCTCCGCCGTAGGGGTTATTTTGCACGGACTATGACTTCAGCAAACATTTCAGCACCTGCCACCGCGCAGAAGTCGGACGCAAAGGACTCGGAGAAAAAGCCGCCCGTGCGTCTTCTGCGACGTCTCTTGCGCTTCCTCTTGCCCTACAAGTGGTGGATCGCGCTCGGCCTTGTCGTCACGATCGTGTCGTCGGCTCTCGGACCCCTGCGTCCGCGCCTTGTGCAACTCGGCATCGATAATTACATCCGTGCGGGCAACCCCCACGACCTTCTCAATCACTGCCTGCTCATTCTGGGTGTGCTGATCCTTCAGGGCGTGCTGCAGTTCACCCTAACATACCTGATGCAATGGGTGGGACAGAAGGCCCTGCTCGATATCCGCATGGTGGTGTTCGATCATATACAGCGCTTACCACTGCGGGTGTTCGATACGACGCCCGTTGGACGACTGGTCACGCGTGTCACGAACGACGTCGAGGCGCTCAACGAACTCTTCTCCTCGGGCGTCGTCCTCATCATCAACGACATCCTCGTCCTTGCGTGGATACTCGGCTTCATGCTCAGCATTCAGTGGGAACTCACGCTCTACACCATCGCCGTCCTTCCATTCCTGCTCACGGCCGCCACCATCTTCCGCAGGAACGTCCGCATCGTGTATGGTCACATCCGCGTGCAGATCGCCCGTATGAATTCGTTCCTTAACGAGTACATCACCGGCGTCACCACCGTGCAGATGTTCAATCAGCAGAAACAGCAAGCCGCGCAGTTCGATGAGATCAACGCCGAGCACACGCGCCTGCAGATACAGTCCATCTCGTACTACGCCATCTTCTTCCCTGTCGTGGAAATGCTGTCGAGCATCGCCATCTGCACGGTGTTGTGGTATGCCGGCGGACATTACCTGTCGGGCTTCATGACCATCGGTACGCTCGTCTCCTTCGTGATGTACGCGGAAATGTTCTTCCGTCCCGTGCGCGACCTCACGGAAAAGTACAACACCCTGCAAAGCGCCGTCACGGCCTCCGAGCGCATCTTCGATCTGCTCGATCAACCCACGGAGCAGACCGAGCAGGAGGCCTCCAGCCTCGTCACGGCCGGCATCCCCGCACAGCCGCTCACGACCGCCATCCACGTGGATCATCTGAACTTCAGCTACACGCCAGACCGTCCGGTGCTCCGGGATATCAGCTTCACCGTCCGCAAAGGCGAGATGGTGGCGCTCGTCGGTGCCACCGGCAGCGGAAAAAGCACGATCATCAACATGCTCTGCGGCTTCTACGAATACCAAAGCGGTTCCATCCGCATCGATGGAACCGAGCTTCGCGATCTGGACCGGAAGAGTCACCGCTCGCGCATCGCGCTGGTGCTGCAGGACGTGTTCCTGTTCTCCCGGTCGGTGCGGGATAACATCCTTATGGGTCGTACGACCATCACCGACGAACACATGCGGACCGTTGCGGCATCCATCGGCGCGGACTTCATCGACAGTCTGCCGAACGGGTACGACACCCAGGTGATGGAACGCGGAAGCACGCTGTCCACCGGACAGAAGCAACTGCTTTCCTTCGCCCGCGCCATCGTCAGCGATCCCGAAATCATCATCCTCGATGAAGCCACCGCGAGCATCGATACCGAAACGGAACAGCTCATCGACAGAGCCATGGAAAAAACACTGAAGGGTCGCACGAGCATCGTCATCGCGCACCGCTTGTCCACCATTCAACGGGCGGACAGGATCATCGTGCTCCACCATGGCAGTATCGCCGAACAAGGAACGCACGACGAACTGTTACGTCATAAGGGTCTCTATTCCAAGCTTCATCGCTTGCAGTACGCACAGCCGCACATGTCGGCTGCGCCGCCCGCGGCACCGGCCACTGCGTGAGCGGCTGCCGCTCAGTCATGGCGGTGAGCATTTCTTGAGGTCAATGTAAATCCCCGGACGAACGAGGACACACGGTATGTGGCAAGACATCATAGGTCAGGAGCGCGCCCAGCGATTGCTTGCACAATCCATCCGGGATGGACGTGTAGCGCATGCCTATTGCCTTTGGGGACCCGAAGCGGTGTCCGCCGAAGCTCTGGCCATCGCCTTCGCACGGACGGTGAACTGCCTTTCCCCGCACATCACCGACACCGCCGTCCTGCCCTGCATGACCTGCCGTAGCTGCAAGCAGATGCAGAACCTCCAGCATCCCAATCTTCAGCTCGTCTTCGCCTTGCCTACGGGCAAGAGCGGCAGCAGCGACGACAGCCCCGCCTCCCGTCTGTCCGAAGACCAGCTGGGCCTCGTGCAGGACGAGATCGCGCGGAAGGCGGAGAATCCCTATCACCGAATCAGTCTGGAAGGCGCATCGGCCATCCGTATCGGCACCGTGCGGGATATCAAGAAGTCGGTCCAGCTCTCGCAATCCCAAGGCGGACGTCGGGTGTTCATCCTGTTCCAGGCAGAGCTCATGACCATGGAAGCGGCGAACGCCCTGCTGAAGACGCTCGAGGAACCGCAGGAGAATATCACCCTCATCCTTTGCACCGAGCGGCGGGAGATGCTTCCGCAGACCATCCTCTCGCGCTGTCAGCAAGTACAGCTGGAGCCGCTCTCGGACGACGTCATCGCCGAAGCGCTCGAGCGCACCTATCATGTGGAGGCCTCGGCCGCCCGCATCACCGCCTCCCTGGCGCATGGCAGTATCCGCCGAGCGCTCGACATCCGGGAAAGCAACCTGCTTGCCACGCGCGACGAAATCGTCCACCTGCTTCGCACGGCCTTGAAGGGCGGTGCGTTTCGCATCGACCTGCTCACGGCCATCGATGAACTCGTGGGTACCACGGATCGTTCGAACGCGCGCACCGTGCTCTCGCTGCTGCTTGTGTGGCTGCGCGACGCCTACGCCCTGCATGCGGGAGCGGAGGACTCGGTGATTGTGAATCGCGACATGCTGCCGACGCTGACGAAGTTCGCCCAGGCCTACGGTTCGCGGGACATACCGGCGGCGCTCGCCGTGCTCGAGGACACCATGCGTGCGCTCCACGGCAATGCCCAGATCCATCTGAGCATGCTCACCGCGATGCTGTCGTTGCGGCGAATATTCCTTCAACCTGCGCCGGCCGGATCGTGACCGACGCGACACACCGGAACGCGGTGGCGAGCGACACCATTCCTTCCGGGAAACCCTATCAGGAACTGCCATGAGATGTGTGGTACAACGTGTGAAGCACGCGCGCGTGACGGTGGGCGAAGACGTCTGCGGCGCTATCGGGAACGGTCTGCTCGTCCTGCTCGGCGTGCATGAGCACGACACCGCCGAAAGCGCGGCGTGGCTTGCCCACAAGGTGTCGAACCTCCGCATCTTTCCCGATGCGGACGAGAAGATGAATCTTTCCGTCAAGGATTTCGGAGGCCGGGTGCTCGTCGTCTCGCAATTCACTTTGTATGCCGACGCCGCCAAAGGATTTCGTCCGTCGTTCATTCAGGCAGCTCGACCGGAACTGGCGCTCCCTTTGTACGAGAGCTTCGTCAAGCTCCTGGAAGATGGCCTGGGATCGACGGTGGAGACAGGACGGTTCGGTGCGATGATGGACGTGGAACTCGTGAACTGGGGTCCGGTGACCATCCTGCTCGACCATCCGCTGCTCGGCTGATTGCTGCTCGGCTGACCGTAACAAGTGTTCCCGAGTGGTGGTCACCGGAGGTGATGGCAAGTAGTCATCGCGCCGTGGCGGCTGCGCAGGAGCGCAGGACATCCGCGCTTATGCGTGAGAGCGGTCGCGGAATTCGTGGACGTTGATACCGTATTTGCGGATCTTCACATGAAGGGTTTCGCGGCTCACGCCGAGCTGCGCCGCGGTCTTGCTCACATTGCCGTTGAATGTCTTGAGCATGGACTCGATCTTCAGCTTGTCGACGCGCTCCAGATCCTCCCGGCGCGTGCGTTCCATCGAGATGATATTGCCCGGAATGCGTGCGTCGTTCACATGCGACGACATGGTGGACGAATGGATGTCGCTCACTTCGATGACGTCGCGGGAGACGGTCTGCAGGATGACGCGCAGGACGCTCGACAGCTCCCGCACGTTCCCCGTCCAATCCCTGCTTTGCAGGTACTCCATCGCCGACGGCGAAATCACTTTCTGGTCATCGTGTTCGCGATTGTGTTTGGACACATAATGCTCCGTGATGAGCGGGATATCGTCCCGCCGCTCATGTAACGCCGGCAGGAAGATCTCGCACTCGCGCAGGCGATGATACAACTGTTCGCGGAACATGCCCTTCTTCATGGCATCGAGGAGATCCTTGTCCGTGGCGCTGATGAAGCGTATGTCCACGTCCTCCGATTCGATGGAACCGACACGACGGATGGTACGTTCTTCGATGGGGAGCAGAAGGTTCGCCTGCGACTCCGGCGCAAGGTCGCCGATTTCGTCAAGGAACAACGTCCCTTTGTTCGCATGATGGAACAGACCTTTCTTATCCGCCATCGCACCGGAGAACGAGCCGCGGACATGGCCGAACAACTCGCTTTGGAACAGGTCTCGCGGAATGTTCGGGATGTCCACCGTCACACACGAATGTTTGGCACGCTTGCTTACCGCATGCAGTGCGTGGGCCACGAGCTTCTTGCCCGTACCGGTCTCTCCCGTGATCAGGACGCTGAGTTCGGTGCGACCGTAGCGGATGATCTTATCGGCGACGGCCTGCATCGCTTTGCTCTTGCCAAGGATGCCATGTTCCTGGATGGTGCTGAGGAACTCGTTGCGCTGAGCGGACGACTGGAAGCGCTCGGCGGCGCTGGCGACGACGTCGACGAGATGTTCGGGCGTGAGAGTGCTCTTCTCGATGAAGTTGACGGCACCGAGCTTCGTGGCGCGCACCGCGGTCTCAATGGTTCCTTTGCCGGAGATCATGATGACGGGCAGAGCAGGATGCTTCTTGACCGATTGGGCAAGGACATCGAGGCCGTTCATGGCACTGCGATGGTCGAACTCGATGTCGAGCAGCAGCGCGGACAGTTCATGATGATGCGTTTCCAGATAGGACAGGGCGTCTTCCGGGGTGTTGAGGGCCGTGGGCTTCCATCCTCGCGCAGAAACGATGTCGCACAACGTCGAGCAGAAGTCGGCATTATCGTCGACGATAAGGATGTTCATGGTGTATGGCGAGGGATATACGTGGACAGCGAATCAAAGATAGCACGAAACTCCCGACTCCCGAATGTCTGGAACCGTTTGTCCCACACGGCACGCAACGTGACCCGTGCAAGCGGATTCTGGTACTCTACATAGCGCATGATGGGAGCACGGACCGTCAGCGATTGGATCTTGAGAAAGGTCGCTCGCGTGGTATCAGCGAACATGCAGAAGGCCGACACGGGCATCACCCCGATGGAGTCCCGCATGTACCGTTCACTGAACTCCGCCGCTTGCGTGCGGAACACTCTGCCGCGCGCATCCACCTCGTACCCCGTGAGCACTTTCGTCGTATCGTTCCATTCGCCCCACCGTAATAACACTTCCCTCATGGATTGTTTCACGCACTCGGAGGAATCGGCGGACGTCTGCCTCGTGGTGAGCGAGCCCAGGCATCCGGTGAGTCCGACGAGCACGGCGAGCAGGAGCGGCATCGCCCTGCGAGCCCGGAAGAAAAATCCTCTTGCGACGTCCACACCCATATCCTCCGTCCTCATTCTCCCGTCGTTGCCGACGGCGTATACGTTATCATGCTGCGCAATCGCTTCACGGACCGTGCCTTACCGAGCACTTCCATGGTATCCATCATTCCCGCACCCACCGATATTCCCGTGAGCGCCAGTCGCAGCAGGTTCGCGACGTCTTTGAACTTCAGCGAACGTGCCTTGAGGAACTCCTGCACAGCTTCGTGGATGCGCGTATGGAGGAACTCCTCCTCGGGAATGGCTTCGCATAGATCGGCGATGTCTGCGAGCAACCCTGCGGACTGCTCGGTCCATGTCTTGGCATGGAACTCGTCGTCCACCACCCGATCGGCGAACATGTACAACGCGAACGCGACGGCGTCGTTGATGTTGTGGATACGCTCGCGGATCAGGAACAGCACACGCTGCACGTAGGCGTCCGTCCACTCCAGGCCGCGCTCACGCAAATGTTCCTGCATGGTCGCAACGAGCCGCGAGGGGTCGTTCTCCACGAACCATTTCAGATACTGCGCGTTCATCCATTCCAGTTTCTGCAGGTCGAACACCGCTCCGGATTTGTTCACGTTCTCCAGCTTGAACTCGCGCACGAGTTCGTCGAGCGTGTAGATCTCGCGCTCGCCGCTGGGGTTCCATCCGAGCAGGGCGATGAAATTCAGGAAGGCCTCTTTGAAATACCCCTTGGCGATGTAATCGTGGACGGCGACGTCGCCCTGACGCTTGCTGAGTTTGGACTTGTCCGTATTGAGCAGGAGCGGCAGGTGTGCGAACTTCGGCGGTTCCCAGCCGAAGCTTTGATAGAGAAGCACGTGCTTCGGCGTGGAGGGAAGCCACTCCTCGCCGCGGATCACATGGGTGATGTTCATCGTGTGGTCGTCCACCACGTTCGCCAGGTGATACGTCGGGAAGTTATCGCTCTTGAGAAGGATCTGGTCGTCCACATCCTTGCACGGAACGACGATGGTACCGCGGATCTCGTCGTGGAACTTCACTTCGCCGCTGATGGGGACTTTCATCCGCACCACGGCGGGAGCGCTTTCGGCGAGCAGACGTTCCGTTTCTTCGGGTCCGAGCGTGAAGGAGTTCCGCATGACGGAGCGGTCGTAGCGCGGCGCGATGCCCGCGTTCTTCTGGCGCTCACGCATGCGGTCCAGCTCCTCGGCGGTATCGAAAGCGTAATACGCATGACCCGAGGCAAGCAGTTTGGCGGCATACTCGCGATACAGTTCCGTGCGCTCGCTTTGGACGTAGGGTCCCGCATCGCCCGGACGTGCCGGACTCTCGTCCGGCGTGATGCCTGCCCAATCGAGAGCGGAGACGATGGCCTCCACCGAGCCCTCCACGTACCGCGTCTGGTCGGTATCCTCGATGCGCAACAGGAACACGCCTCCGTGATGACGCGCATAAAGGTAGTTGTAGAGCGCCGTGCGCAGACCGCCTACATGCAAATACCCCGTCGGCGACGGAGCGAAACGAACACGTACAGACATAGTATCGGACGAAGGTGGATGAAACAGGTTCGAAGGTTGGCGACCGCGAAAAGCGTTCCCACGCTTCCCCTGCCTTTTTCAGATATCTTCTGCGATCATCATCACAGCCGTTCTACTCCGAGCGCAACGTGCGGGAGCACTCCGCATAGGCACGCTCGGTTTCGTGCAGACGCAGCGTGAACGAACGGAGTCGTTCGAAGCGCAGGAACTCCGGCGTCAGGCGGTCGGCGAACCATGCACAGATGTTCTCCGCGGTCGTCGGGAACGGCACCACGACGACTTTCATGGGATGATTGAGAAAGAACTCCAGCATGACGCTGTCGCTGTCGTCGCAGATGAAGCAATGATCGAGCTCGTCGACGATGGGCTGCACAAGCGCAGAGAGATCGTAGAAGTCCATCACCATACCCGTCGTATCGGTGTTACCCTCTATCTCCACGCGAAGGGTATAGGAGTGGCCATGGATGTTCTTGCACAAGCCCTGATGCTGGACCAGCCGGTGTCCCATCTCCCAACGGTATTCTTTGGCGATGCGAGTCATGGTTGCGGTGGTCATGCACGACCGGGTTTCTTGTACGACACTTCGATGACGCTGTTGATACCGCCCCGCGCGCCCCACTCGCTACGGATGGTCATTTCGCGAGGAGAACAGACGGCGACCAGATCGTCGAGAATCTTGTTCGTCGCCGCTTCGTAGAAGATGCCCTTGTTGCGGTAATCCAGGTAGTAATACTTCAGCGACTTCAACTCGATACACGTCTCGTCCGGCGTATAGATCAGGTGGATGGTCGCGAAATCGGGCAGACCTGTCATGGGGCACACCGACGTGAACTCCGGATTGATGTGGGTGATGACGTAGTCGCGCTCGGGCTTCGGATTCGGGAAAACTTCCAGATTCATAGGGTAAACAGGCAAAATGAGTCAGATAGTGGACCCGCGGTAGCCGAAGAGGCAGCCGAGGTCGTCAGCGGTCGAAATTACGTAATCGGGCTTTTTTGACCACCGGCGATTTGCAGAAACCACGGAGAAGTGTATCTTTGCAATCCGTTTTGACAATCCTTCCGTGGAACGCGAACCCAAAGCGATACCACGGATAGTGTGAAGACACAACACTAACCATAGGAGAATACTATGAGCGTTCGTCGCCAATACGAGACGACCTATATCATCAACGCCGCGTTGGAAGACAACGATGTGGAACAAGTGATCACCCGCGTGAGCGAGTACATCACGAACCATGGCGGTACCATCACCGAAGTGAACAAGTGGGGACGCCGCCGCCTGGGATATCCCATCGCGAAGAAGTTCAACGGCTTCTACGTGCATTGCATCTTCGATTCCGCCGCGAGCATCATTCCGCAGCTGGAGCGTTTCTTCGTGTTGGATGACAATGTCCTTCGTCACCTGACCATGCAATTGCCCGAGAAGCTCCGCCAGTTCCGTATCACCCGTGCCATCGCACAAGCGGAGCGTCAAGCTACCCTTGAAAAGGCGAAGGCCGACGGAACAGCTCCGCAACAAAGCCACGGCAACCGTCGCTTCTAATTCGTGGTCGGTACTCCCTGAACTAGACATGTACGATTGAAATCGAAAGACCATTATGAAAATCATCTTACGTCAAAACGTAGAAAAGCTCGGTTCCATCGGTGAATTGCTCACCGTGAAGGACGGATACGCCCGTAACTTCCTCATCCCGCGTCAGCTTGCCTACGTGGCAACGCCCGGTGCCGAAAAGCGTTTGGAAATCGAGCGTCGTCAGTACGACAAGAAAATGGCACGCGCCAAGGAGGTCGCAGAAACCACTGCGACACGCCTGGCCGAATTGCAGATATCCATCCCCATGGCTGTGGGCGAGGAAGGCAAGCTGTTCGGTTCCGTGACCCCGCAGATGATCGCGCAGGAGCTCGAAGTTCGTGGCTTCTCCATCGATCGTCGCTCCATCAATATCGAAGATCCGATCAAGACCCTGGGTGTGTTCGACGTCAAGGTCAAGCTCCACCCCGAAGTCAGCGGCAATCTCAAGGTATGGGTCATCTCGCAGGACTAAATCCGCAAGGACGTCACTCGTCCGACATCATCGTGAATCTCATCGAAAGCCTGTACGCATCCAGCGTGCAGGCTTTTGTGTTTCATAGCCCGTTCCGGCATCCAAGCTTTCGTCCGCTCGATGACCGATCACTCCTGACCGAGTACATTTTTTACTCCCTCGATTCGTCTATATGCCTTCACGACAAGCGATGCACCCGGCGCACTCACGCGCCCTCCACGAATCACAGGGATCCATCATGGCACACACCTACGTAATCGCCGGAGCGACCGGCATGCTCGGACGCCGGTTGGCGCTTCTGCTCCATGAACGCGGCGACCGCGTCATCGTGCTGACGCGCTCGGTTGCCGCCTCGAAGCGCGCACTGCCGTTTGCCGACGAGCATATCGATATGCGTTCGTCCAACGAGGCCGAGATCCTCCGCGCGGTGGATGCGTCGGACGGCGTCATCAATCTTTCGGGTGCGAACATCGGCACGGTGCGATGGACACAGAGGAACAAGGACATCTTCCGGAGCAGCCGCGTGGACACCACCCGCATGCTGAGCGGAGCCCTGCTCAAGGCATCGGCGAAGGAACGTGTCTTCGTGAGCGCCTCGGCCGTGGGGATCTACGGACACGATTTTACGACGTTGAAGAGCGAGGATGCAGGCGTGGCATCGGACTTCCTGGCGGAGCTGTGCGTGGCATGGGAAGCGGAGGCCATGAAGGCTCAGAGCGTAGCACGCGTGGTGATGCCGCGCATCGGCATCGTTCTGGATACCAAGGACGGTGCGCTTTCGAAGATGCTTCTGCCCTTCCGGTTCTTCGTCGGCGGTGCCATCGGTTCCGGCCGGCAGTGGATGTCGTGGATACATCTGGACGACATGATACGCGCGCTGGTATTCCTTCTTGACACGCCCGAAGCACGGGGTGCGGTGAACTGTGTGGCCCCGAACCCTGTCACCATGAAAGAGTTCGCTTCCACGCTCGGCTCCGTGTTGCACCGCCCGTCCCTCTTCCCTGTTCCCGAGCTCGCACTGAAACTGCTGCTCGGCGAACAGCACGTCCTTGTCACGGCAAGCACGCGGGTGTCGTCGAAGAAACTCGACTCGCTGGGATTCCGCTTCACCTTTTCCTCGCTTGCCGACGCGCTTCGCGACTTGTTGAAAAAAAGATAGGACAATCACGGTTCGCGACGGCATCAATCTCCTCCTGCCGCATACCCCCGTGGTATTTTTGCACGTCCCTCTCACCCGCTCAGGAACACCTGATGAACGAATCCGCCACATCCTGTCCGTGTGCCGCCGCCGACCGCCGTCTTTCTACCGGCAAGTCCCTACGCACAATTTTCCGACCCGTTGATGTCGCGTATCCTTTTCGTCACGCATTGATGATTCTCGGCCTCGCCTCGCTCATGTTGGCTTCCTGCGGGGAACGAGGCGGCGCCCCACCGGCATCGAAGCCGGGCGCAGCACCGCTCCGCGTGCAAGCCTATGTCGTGTCGTCCGCCATGCTCAACACAGCGCTTACCGTATCCGGTTCCATCCGCGCCGGCGAGCAGACGGAGTTGCATCCGGAAATAAGCGGACGTATCGTTGCGCTGCCGTTGCGCGAAGGAGGAAGTGTGCGCGCGGGAGACTTACTCGTGAAGCTCTTCGATGCCGACCTGCAAGCGCAGAAGAAAAAAGTGCAGGTGCAGCGCGACATCGCCGCATCCACCGAGCGCCGCTTACGCGAACTGCTCGCCGTCCAGGGCACCACCCAACAAGATCTGGATATGGCTCGCCTGCAGACGGCCAATGCCGACGCCGACCTGGAGATACTCAACGCAGCCATCGCGAAGACGGAGATACGCGCTCCCTATGCGGGCGTCATCGGCTTGTGTTCGTTGTCGCTCGGCGCATATGTCACGCCGCAGACACTCATCACCACCATCCGTGATCTCGGTCCCACGCGTGTGGACTTTTCCGTTCCTGAACAATACGCCACCGCGGTACGCACCGCGCAGACCGTCACCTTCACGGTGGCAGGATCCCCGGAACCGTGCACGGCGGTCATCACCGCCTTCGATGCGGGCATCGAACCGAACAACAGGGCGCGTCTTGTGCGCGCACGCGTTACGAAGAGCAACGCAGCTGTGCTTCCGGGAGGCTTCGCCGCAGTGCAGGTTCAACGTCCGCGCGGCGCCGCTTCGCTTGTCATCCCCACGCAAGCGCTCATACCCAAGGCGCGTGAGAAGAACGTCATCGTCATGGACAACGGTCGGGCCCGCTTCGTGTCCGTGACCACGGGAGCCCGCACCGCCACGGGTGTGGAGATCCTTTCCGGCCTGCATGAGGGCGATACGGTACTGACCACGGGATTACTCTTCGTGAAGCCGAACAACGTCGTCACGATCTCTTCGTTTACGGACTTCCGCCCATGACGCTCTCCGAATTCAGTCTCAAGCGCCCGGTCTTCACGTACGTCACGAGTATCGCGATCGTCCTCTTCGGCGTGATCGGCTATACCTTCCTGGGCGTGCGCGAGTACCCTGCCATCGATCCGCCGGTGATCACCGTGCGCACGCAATACACGGGTGCGAATGCGGAGATCATCGAATCGCAGATCACCGAGCCGCTGGAGAAAGCCATCAACGGAATCGAGGGCATACGGACGATTTCATCGAACTCGACGCTGGGCGTGAGCATCATCACGGTGGAGTTCCAGCTGTCGTCGAACCTGGAGCAAGCCGCCAACGATGTCCGCGATAAAGTGTCGCAAGCCACGCGCACGCTGCCGCAGGATATCGATGCGCCTCCCGTGGTGACGAAGTCCGATGCCAATTCGGACCCCATCATCATCATGCCCGTGCAGAGCACGACGCGGAACATCCTGGAGCTCAGCGACTACGCGGAGTCGGTCTTGCAGGAGAAGCTTCAGACCATTCCCGGCGTGAGCCAGATCACCGTCTTCGGGAACAAACGCTACGCCATGCGCCTATGGATATCGCCGGAAAAGCTGAGTGCGGCGGGCTTGGCGGTGGACGACATACAACGGGCACTGACCGCGGAGAACGTGGAACTGCCCGGCGGAAAGATCCGCGGTGACAAGACGGAACTCACGATCATCAATGCCGGACGGTTGCGCACGGAAGAAGAGTTCAACAACCTCATCGTGCGCAGGACGCCAACGGGAGTGATACGGCTGCGCGACGTGGGCGAGGCGGTGCTGGGTCCGGAAATCGAAGAGACGACCGCCAAAAGCAACAACGTGGACATCGTGGCGCTTGGCGTCGTGGCCCAGCCCGGAGCCAATCACGTGGCCATCGCGCAGGAGTTCTACCGGCGCTTGGAGCAATTGAAGAAAGACCTTCCGCCGGACATCAGCTTCGACATCTCCATCGACAAGACACGGTTCGTGCGACGCGCATTGACGGAGGTGCAGGAGACCCTTATCCTCTCGGTGGCCCTTGTCGTGCTCATCGTGTACCTGTTCTTCCGAGACTGGCGCACGGCCGTGCGTCCGCTCATCGACATTCCCATCTCGCTCATAGGGACCTTCTTCATCATGTACGTCATGGGCTTTTCCGTGAACGTGCTCACCCTGCTCGGTATCGTGCTGGCCACGGGGCTGGTGGTGGACGACGGTATCGTGGTGACGGAGAACATCTTCGCGAAAATGGAAAGCGGGATGTCGCGTATGGAAGCCGCCGTCGCCGGCACGCGAGAGATCTTCTTCGCGGTGATCTCCACCTCGCTCACCCTTGCCATCGTGTTCCTGCCCGTCGTGTTCCTACAAGGGTTCACGGGCGCGCTGTTCCGTGAGTTCGGAATCGTGCTTGCATGCGCCGTGCTCATCTCCGCCTTCGTCTCGCTGACCATCACGCCCGTCTTGAACGTCCGACTGGCCCGCAGGACACATCAGCACACGCGGTTCTATGAACTGACCGAGCCGTACTTCGAAAGGCTCAACGCTCTCTATCATACCTTCCTCGTGAAATCCCTACGCCGTCCATCCGTAAGCATCGCCATCGTCGTGGTGTGCATCGCTACCATTGCGGGCGTGGGAAGCCTGTTGCAGAGCGAGCTTGCTCCGCTGGAAGACCGCGGCATCGTCCGTGCCATGATGACCTCTGCGGAGGGTACGGACTTCGATGCCATGGAGAACATCAACATGCGCATCGCCCAAGCCTACCAGGATTCGCTTGCCGACGACATGAAGATGACGTTCCAGATCGTCGCCTCCCAATGGCAGACGGGTGCGCCGAATACGGGTATGTGCAACGCCGTCCTGTACGACCGAAAGGAACGTCCGCATTCGCAAGCGTCCGTGGCGCAGAAGATGCAGCGCATCCTGAAGGGCTTTCCCGAAGTGCGCGCCATCCCCGTGCAGGAACAGACCATCAGCGTGGGCTTCGCATCGGCGTCGCAGCTGCCCGTCCAGTTCGTCCTGCAGAATCTCAGCTTCGAGAAGTTGCGGAGTTTCATCCCCAAGTTCATGGATGAAGCCGCCAAGAGTGCGGTGTTCCAAGGTGTGGATGTGAACCTGAAATTCACGAAGCCCGAGCTGCGGGTGTCGGTGGACCGCTTGAAGGCGGCCGATCTGGGCGTGTCCGTTGCCGAGGTGGCGCAGACCCTGCAGCTGGCCTACTCCGGACGTCGATTCGGATATTTCCTCATGAACGGCAAGCAGTATCAGGTGATCGGACAGGTGGAAAGGGCGCATCGCCTGCAGCCGTCGGACTTGCAAAACCTGTGCGTGCGCAACAATCGCGGCGAACTCATCCGGTTGGAGAACCTCATCACGATGGACGATGCCGGGAACCCGCCGCAGATCTATCACTTCAACCGCTACAAATCCGCCACCATCAGTGCGGGTCTGGCACCGGGCAAAACGGTTGGCGACGGTGTGGCGGAGATGCAGGCCATCGCCAAGAGAGTGCTGGACGATTCCTTCGTCACCGCTCTGAGCGGCACCTCGCGCGACTTCGCCGAGAGCGGATCGAACATCTGGTTCGCCTTCGCGCTCGCGCTGGTCCTCATCTATCTGGTACTCGCCGCGCAGTTCGAGAGCTTCCGCGATCCGCTCATCATCATGATCACCGTTCCTCTCGCCCTTGCGGGCGCCGTGGTATCGTTGTTCGCCTTCGGTCATACCTTGAACATCTTCTCCGAAATCGGCATCATCATGCTTATCGGCCTGGTCACGAAGAACGGCATCCTTATCGTGGAGTTCGCCAATCAGCAGCAAGAGAGAGGTCTGGACCTCCGTGCGGCCGTTACCGAAGCGGCCACCGCACGACTTCGCCCCATCCTCATGACAAGTTCCGCCATGATACTCGGTGCGTTGCCTATCGCCCTCGCGCTTGGTGCAGGAGCGCAAAGCCGTGTACCGCTCGGCGTCGTCGTCGTGGGCGGACTGAGCTTCTCCCTGCTTCTCACCTTGCTGGTGATACCGGCCATGTATCTGCTCATGAGCGGCTCGCGCCGCAATGCCACCCATGGGGACTCGCACGATCACCTGTCCGCCCCCACGCTACCGGAGGTCACGCGATGAACAACGGACTACGGATATGGATGACGATTGTCGCGGCCTTCTTGGTCGGAGCCACCACTGGTTCCGCTCAGGAATCACTATCCGTCAAAGATGCCGTGCGGCAGGCGGTGCAGAAGAACTATGATATCATCATCGCTGCGGATGAAGCGGAGGCGGCACGCCGCGCCGACTCCTGGGCCATGGCCGGTGCGTATCCCACAGCCGCGGCAGGGGCATCGATCAACACGGCGCGTGTGGCCATCGATCAGCAGTTCTCCAGCGGCACGACGGCACGTCAGCGCGGTGTGGAACAAACGGCCATGCAGGCCTTCGCCAACGTGCAGTGGCGGGTGTTCGACGGCATGCGGATGTTCGCCACGAAGGAGCGTCTGTCAGAGATACGCGAGCGAGGCGAGTCGGCGCTGCGTCAGCGGGTGGCGCAGACCATCGTCGCGACGATGTCGGCGTACTATGCCCTTGTGCAGTCGGAGCGTCAACTGCAGGTGACGGAATCCCAGCGGCAACTGGTGATGGAACGCAAAGCCATCGCCGAGGTGCGGGTGGCATCCGGCTTGTCGGCGCGAAGCGATGTATTACAGGCGCGTATCGATGTGAACGATGTACAGTCATCCCTTCTCTCATTGAAAGCACAGCGCCGGGTGAACGAGCTGGTGCTTCTCAACCAGATGGGCCGCGACACGGCGGTCTCGATTCGTTGCACCGACGAGGTGATCGTGGACACGACCATCGATGTCTCGGAGTTGCGCGCGCGTCTTCTCCACGCCAATGAGTCGGTGATTCAGGCAGTGCAAGACATCCGCATTTCACGGGCGGCGAAACGGGAGACTGCGTCGGCGGGATATCCGGGTATCGACGTGCAAGCCGGCTATGTGTTCAATCGCGCACAGAACAGTGCGGGTTTCGCGCTGTTCAACGAGAACAACGGTTTCTCCGTCGGCGCGAACCTTTCGGTGCCGTTGTTGAACGGCTTCCGGACCGACGCGGAGACGGAGCAGCAAGAGCTTGAGATCCGTCGGCGGGAGCACACCGCCGAAAACGTACGGCGCAGCGTGGCGGCGGACTTCGAGTCCACCGCCGAAGAATACCGATCCGCGTGCGCCATGCTTGCCATGCTGCGTGAGTCCACCGAACTTGCCAAGGAGAACAGCACGATCGCCATGGAGCGCTTCAGGCGCAACGACATCACGGGAACGGAAATCCGTGCAAGCCAACTGGAAGTCTTGCAACGAACACAGAACCTCTTGCTCACCACCATCCGCGCAAAGTCCGCCGAGATACGCTTGCGTATGCTGGCAGGGGCGCTCGATGCACGCGAGTGAGAAACGTCATGATCAAGGCCGGCTCGTGAGAACCTTTCAATAGGATCACGAGAGGTTCGCGATCGCAACGAACCAACGATACAGACCATGAAGACACGGAACGTACACGTCTGCCAGAATTGCGGACATCAGGAATCCAAATGGACGGGCAAGTGTCCGTCGTGCGGCGCATGGGGCACGCTCGTGGAGGAAGTGGTCCGTCACGAAAAACGCACGGCCGCCGGCAAAACCTCGGCGTCGTTGAGCACGTTGGGTACCGTGTCCATGGAAGCCACGGACAAGTTCACGACGGGTATCGGCGAGTTGGACAGGATCCTCGGCGGAGGCATCACGCGGGGTTCGCTCATTCTGGTGGGCGGTGATCCCGGTATAGGAAAGTCCACCTTGATGCTGCAGCTCTGTGCGCATACGCAAAGGTACCAACCGTTGTATGTGACGGGCGAGGAGAGCTTGCAACAGATCAAGGGTCGTGCCGCTCGCATGAGGAACATCTCGGACGAGCTCTTGCTGCTCGCGGAGACGGACATCACGACGGTGTGCAATGCCATCCGCGAGAGCGAGTGCGGACTGGCCATCGTGGATTCCATCCAGACCATGCAGTCGTCCGACATCGAGAGCGCGCCGGGCTCGGTGTCGCAAGTGCGCGAATGCAGCATGCGCCTGATGGAAGTGGCGAAGAAGACCCACAAGCCCGTCTTCATCGTGGGACATGTGAACAAGGAGGGATTGATCGCCGGACCCAAGGTACTGGAGCATACGGTGGATACGGTGCTGCAGTTCGAAGGCGAAGGCATCTACTCCTACCGCATCCTTCGCGCGCTGAAGAACCGCTACGGTTCCACGCACGAGCTTGGCATCTTCGAAATGAACGAACAGGGATTGCAGGAGGTGCCGAATCCCAGCGAGATATTCCTGACGCAGCGTTCGCAGGAAGAGTCCGGCGTTGCCGTCTGCACGAGCATCGAAGGCACGCGTCCGTTGCTCGTCGAAGTCCAGGCTCTCGTCACTCCCACCAGCTACAACGTACCCCAGCGTTCCTCCACCGGATTCGAGTACAAGCGTTTGCAGATGATCCTGGCGATCCTGGAAAAACGCATGGGACTGCGCTTTGCGCAGAACGATGTGTTCGTGAACGTGGCGGGCGGTATCGTGCTCAACGACCCCGCGGTGGACCTGAGCGTGGCGCTCGCCCTTGTGAGTTCCCTGCGGGACCATCCCATCGCTCCACGGACGGTGTTCATCGGAGAATTGGGTCTCACCGGCGAGGTTCGCAACGTAACGGCCATAGAACAGCGTCTGGCGGAAGCCGACAAACTCGGCTTCAAGCATGCCATGATTCCGGCGGCCAATGCCGAGAAACTCGGCCGGTCCTTCTCCATTCATCTGCATCCCGTGGAGAAGATCGCGTCGGCGTTGAATGTGGCCTTCGGTCAGTAGCTCCTTTCCGGTCCCGCAGGCAGCAAGCGCCACCCCGTTGACGCCGATTTCGTATCTTAGCGCTGTACATCCTATTACGTCACCAGAGGCCCGCGGGACATGTTCGAATCGGACATCGAGCGAAGTAAACTTCGGCTTATCGAGGCCGTCAACGGCTATCAGCCGAGCACCTATCTTCGGGATATCGTTGCTCACGCGAATGTCGATTACGCCTATAAGCAATACTTCGAATCGGAATTCGCGTGGTGGTTGTACGAACAGCAGACCGTCCGCAAGACCAACCCGCACGTGGATCCGGACGATCCGGAAACCGCCGTCATCCTCCGCAATCTCGACATCCAGTACCATAAGAACGCGCGCTTCGAGCGCGACCAGTTGCTGAGCATCGCCGATGCAGCCGTGAAAGGCGTCCTGAATTACCGGGTGCGACCGCGCACGACGCTCAAATGGTTCGTGTATCGTGGCGAGCCCACAAAGCCCATCCATGAGATCTATCTCCGCATGCGCTACTTTGCGGATTACCAGTATCTCCATGAGGGTTTCAACCGCTGGCTGGTGCAGCGCGGCTTGCGGTACGACAGTCTGGATATCATCTCCGTCCTGGAGTTCGAGCGACTCGTCAAGAAGATCGACGATGATGCGATCCTCGACCTGTCGCCGTCGGAATTCGTCAACATGATCTCCCCCATCGGCTACTGCTTCCCTCCCGATGCGGGCGAGACCACTGATCGCGGCATCCCCATCGAAGCCGTCATCATTTTCCTTGATGACAAGGAAGTGTATGTCATCGCCCAGAAGCTCGAGCACATGTTGTATCAGCAAGGTATCCGGTATCTCACCAAAGACATGTTCCTTGCGGTCGTCGATGAAGTCCTCGCGGAGGTCGACGACGAGCCACGCGCAGACCAAGCAACCGTGACACCGGATCGCAGATCCGATGGCTACGCCTCCGCCCCTGCTCACGCACCGGCGCCTGTCCCTGCTCACGCACCAGTACCTCCGCCTGTTCCCATGCGGACGCCACCGGCGCCCTTCGTTCCGTCGACGCCGACGGTGCAGGGAACGGCCACGACACCTTCCGGTGCGAGCGATACCGCGGCGGTGTCGTCAGAGCCGACCGCTCGGGCCTCGGAGCTCATCAGCGTCCATTCCATCCGCGAATCATCCGTTCGCGAATCTGTACCGACGGATATACCCATCCGCACGTCGAGCGCACCGGCGATGGATGCCATACCCGTGGCTCCGCGTGAACGGACGGACGCCGCGGCCGCTGCGGTCGCCGCTACGGAGAATGACGAATCCACCGGCACTGCCCGAGCCGATGATCTCTCGATGGTTACGGTGCAGGAAACAGCAGCGACTCGTGCAAATACCGATGAGACCGTGTCGGACACGGTTGCATCTTCGGCCGGTTCCTCCCCCGTTGCTGCGTCCTCTTCCGACGCCTCCGCCGCTGCTGTCGACAGCGACAATGGACGTGCTCCTGCAATGTCCGGTCCTGAGCGTGAGTATCCGTCGGTCACCACGTTGTACGACGCCAGACAGCGTGAAGTGTTCATCCGGAAGATCTGTGCAGGCAGCGAAGACATGTTCACGGGTCTGACCACGCTCATCGATGCCACCACGAATTGGAAAGAAGCGTTAGCGGTGCTCGACAAGCATTATGCGAAGCAGAACATCGACCCGCAATCGGCACCGGCGCGCGACTTGCGGATGATCATCTACCGTCGGTTCATCGCCATGTAAGGTTGTCGCGTCACCATCGCACCGATCCCAGGCAGCGATGACGGACGGAACACCACACCACCCGGCACCACCCATTACCACTCACCACACATTCAGCAGAGTCATTCATGAATTTCGTCGATACAGCAAGGATATTCATCAAATCGGGAGACGGCGGCCGCGGTCACTCCTCGTTCCGGCGGGAGAAATTCGTCCCCAAGGGAGGGCCCGACGGAGGCAGTGGCGGACGTGGCGGTGATGTGGTGTTCACGGTGGATCCGCACTTGAACACGCTCATCGATTTCCGTTTCAAGAAAAAGTTCCTTGCAGAGAACGGCAATGCCGGTTCGTGGGCCCGGAAGACGGGACGGGATGGCAAGGACATCGTCATCCGCGTTCCCATGGGCACAGTGGTGCGCAACGCGGAGACGCAGGAGATCCTCGCTGATCTGACAAAAAGGGACGAGAGCATTGCTGTGCTGCACGGCGGCATGGGCGGACGTGGCAACTCCTCGTTCACCACCGCGACGAATCAAGCGCCGCGTAATCATGAGCCCGGCATTCCCGGTGCCGAGTGCATGGTGGAGCTGGAGTTGAAACTCCTCGCGGACGTCGGCCTGGTGGGCTTTCCCAATGCGGGCAAATCCACGCTCATCTCGGTGATATCCGCCGCAAAACCGAAGATCGCCGATTATCCGTTCACCACGCTCATCCCCAATCTGGGCATCGTGAGCGTGCAGGAGGAAAAGAGTTTCGTCGTGGCGGACATTCCCGGACTCATCGAGGGCGCAAGTGCGGGGAAGGGACTGGGAACACAGTTCCTCCGTCACATCGAGCGTACGCGGGTGCTCGTGTTCCTGCTCGACGCGCAGTCCGAACATCCCGACAAGGATTACGAGGTATTACGCAAGGAGCTTGCACAGCATAATCCGGACCTCGAACACAAGCAGCGCATCATCTGCTGTTCGAAGATCGACATGGTGGATCCGGAGCGACGTCGCGAGCTCGAAACCACACCCATCGACGGCCTGTTGCCCTTGTGCTTCTCATCGCTCAGCAACGATAATGTCGATACCGTGAAATGGCGCATGTGGGAAGCGGTGAAAGTGGAGATGGAAGCGGAGGAGTGAACCAGACTTCCGATGCGAAGGTTTTTCGCGCCCTCCTTCAGTCCCAACAAACGAAAGCCCCGAAACGCGCAGAGCGGTCGGGGCTTTTGCTTTCTTGAAATATCCTCCTCGTGGTCCGCATCGTCAGCAACGTGGTGGTGGTGGTGAGATGGCGAGTGCGCGCCGGTGGTCAGCGGCGATACCGAGCGGCCCATGCGTCGAACACGACCTTCTGTTCATCGGTGAGGATATCTCGCACGGCGGCGAGGAAGGTGTCACGACATGCCTTCATGGATTCGGCGGCGGTGACACGATCCGGGTTATTGCGCACCGCCGTACGGACGGCGGCCGAGAGGTCGCGCAGCGCTTGACGCGCTGTAGCGGTATCGATGGTGCCGAGAGAGAGTTCCACCTTGATACTGTCGAACTTCGACGCGAAACCGTCGACGATGACGCTATCGGAGGCGCGTAAGAGGGCCACGGCCGAGCGGAAGCACTCCTCGTGTTGTGCGTGCAACTCCTTGATGACGGTCTTCTGCGAATCCGTCAGGTTCGGGAGACGGCGTAAGAGGCCGCGACCGAAATCACCGATACGACGTCCGTCCGAGCCCGGACGATGCGACCGGCAATGCGACAGCGTCGTCGCGTCCGTGACATCGCTGGGCAACGCCTCGGCATCGGGAAGAGTGAGTGCATAAACCGGATCGCCGTCACGGTCATCGTGGTCGGGTCCGAAGAGAGACATGTCCTTACAACTCGACAAGGAAAGGACAAGAAGGAGAAGAACGGCGAATCCCAGGATCGAGGGGAATCGACGTTCCGGTGCAGTGAGAGTGGTCGCTTTCATGATACCTCCGCATGATTCATTGATAAAACCTGTGGTGTGAGGCGGCGTAGCGTTCTCGGTGCACACAAAAACAAACGCGCTCCCCCGAAAGACACAGGGAGAGCGCGTTGGTTACAAAAGCATCGCGATGTCGTGCGTTAACGTGTGTTAACGGCTGCCATCCGTCAGTGCGCCATCTTGAGCAACCATCCTCCGTTGGACACGAAGAACGGAACGAAGACGAGGGAGATGATGGCCATGAGCTTGATGAGGATGTTCAATGCGGGACCGGACGTATCCTTGAAGGGATCGCCCACCGTGTCACCGACCACTGCCGCCTTGTGCGTTTCGGAACCCTTACCGCCAAGCTTTCCGGTTTCGATATACTTCTTGGCATTGTCCCACGCTCCACCGCTGTTCGCCATGGAAACCGCAAGCATCACACCAACGATGAGCGAGCCGATGAGGACGCCGGCGAGCATCTGCACGCCGAAGAGGAAACCGATGACAAGAGGCGTGAGGATGACGAGCGCACCAGGAGCGACCATCTGACGGAGCGACGCGGCAGTCGAGATGTCGACGCAGGCACGGTAATCCGCTTTCACGCCGGGCTTGCCTTCAAGCAGACCGGGGATCTCGCGGAACTGACGACGTACTTCGGCGATCATGTCGAAGGCAGCCTTGCCGACGGAACGCATGGTCATGGCCGAGAACGCGAAGGGCAAAGCGGCACCGACGAGCAAGCCCGCAAGCACCGTCGGATTCGTCAACCCGATCTGCTCGGGTGTGATGTGCGCGCGCGTCAGGAAGGCCGAGGTAAGAGCAAGCGACGTAAGCGCTGCGGAGCCGATGGCGAATCCCTTACCGATGGCCGCCGTCGTATTACCTGCCGCATCGAGAGCATCGGTTCGCTTGCGGATGTCCTTACCCATTTCCGCCATCTCCGCGATACCGCCGGCATTGTCGGAGACAGGTCCGTACGCATCGATGGTCAACCCGACGGCGATCGTTCCCAGCATGCCGATGGCCGCCATGGCGATACCGTACATACCGGCGAACGAGACACCGATGACCACCGTCACGGCAATGAGGATCATGGGAAGAACCGAGGAGTTATATCCCAGGGAAAGACCATAGATGATGTTCGTCGCCGCACCTGTTTGCGATGCATCGGCCACTTCACGTACCGGACCGTAGCGATGCGAGGTATAATATTCCGTCACGAGTCCGATGAGCATTCCCGAGATGAGACCTGCCGCCAAGGACCAATACACCCCGGTGTTATGATACATCGTGGCATTGCCTTCCAGCATGAAGTCCGCCGGAATCATCATCATCGTCATGGGATAGAGCATACCCGCCATGAGGAGCGTGGACACGATGAGCGTCAGTTTCAACGACCCTTCCACGGCATCCTCTGTTTTCGGACGTGCGAAGAAGAGGGAGATCAAGCTGGCGACGATACCCGAAGCACCGGCCAGGATGGGAAAGAGGATGGCATTCATCTTCATGTCGTCGGGCACGGTGTTGAAGGCCACAGCGCCAATCACGAGAGCTGCGCAGGTGGACTCGGCGACCGATCCGAAAAGGTCGGCGCCCATACCCGCGATATCACCCACGTTGTCACCCACATTGTCCGCGATGACGGCAGGATTCCTGGGATCATCCTCGGGGATGCCCGCTTCCACCTTACCGACAAGGTCGGCACCGACGTCCGCCGCCTTCGTGTAGATACCACCGCCGACGCGGGAGAACAGCGCTACGGATGAACCACCCAAGCCGAAGCCCGAGAGGATCTCCATAAGGACATGCGTTTCGATACCGGGAAGCACGGCATCAAGGCCCAGATACACCAGCACCAAGCCGATCACGGCGAACCCCGTGAGGCCGAAGCCCATGACAGCCCCGGAGCGGAAGGCGATGGAGAAGGATTTTTCCAAAGAGACGCGCGCAGCGGCGGCCGTACGCACATTACCCACAGTGGCGATGCGCATACCCAGGAAACCGCTGAGCATGGAGATGCCCGCCCCCGCGAAGAAGGCAAGCATGGTGTGGAACCCGTGATCGACGGCTAAAAAAATCACCAGACCGAATATGCCCATGAACAGAGCAAGGATGCGGTACTCACGACCCAAGAAGGCCATGGCACCTTCGGCGATGGCCGAAGAGATTTCCTGCAACCGAGACGCCTCGGCCTCGCCTGAAGCTCCTTCGCTGATCGCGATGGAATTGACTTGACGCGAAAAAATGAACGCGACGAGAAGCGAAAGGACTCCCAACCCGATGATGATGGGTATTAGCATAAGGGTAACCACTGATGTGAAACAAACGCGATGACGTGAAAACGTCCGAGTGAACTACGTGAACAAGGTCAACCGCACGTGGAAGTGTAGGACACGGTGTGTCTGCGACACTGAATCGACGACGAAAGGTTGAGTCCCCGGCGCACCGCCCCGCGGCGCGTGACAAATATACGAAGGAGAGAGAAAAAGCACGGTTATGAGCGGATTCTTGCTATTTTTGCACTCCCATTTGCGGTCTTAGCTCAGTTGGTTAGAGCGTTACGTTGACATCGTAAAGGTCACTGGTTCGAATCCAGTAGATCGCACTGAGGACTCTCTTGAGAAACTCCGTTTTCGCGCCATCGGGAACGGAGTTTTTTCTTTTCCGCCTGCCCCTTGCCTTGGTCCTTCTTCCCCGACCCCACCCTACGGATTCCTCCGGTACTCGGTTTCCGTCATGCTCACCACCCAGTGCGTCTGCGGCCACTGCGGAAACACGGGAAGCTCGATCGTCTCCGCTCCCGTCCGTACCATATTCTCCGCCCGCATCAGCTTCCACGACGGTGAATAGTACGTCGCTGTTTCGAAATACCTCACGCCCGCAAGAAGCATGGGGAGTGCAACCGCCAGGATGGCGATGCGTCGAGCCGGACGACCCTCACACAGACCGACGGCGTTGCAAAGGAACACGAACAAGAGGATGCTCGGTGCGAAAGCATATCTGTTGCCGCCTTTCATTTCCAATGAGAGGATGGTGAAGACGACACCGAGATACACTGCCGCGAGCAGAGGCAATCGCACGACCGCAAGATGACGTCGTATCACGACCATCGTCACAACGATCGGAAGCACGAAGAGGATGCGCGACAGACGATCGCCCGACGCCGCTGTTCCCGACAACGTAAGGGCGATACCCGCAGGAAGGTGCGAGAGGTTCGCCAGACTGATACGGGACGAACCGGTTTCGGCGGCGGACAGGATGAACCCCGCCGCGTGCACAAGAAAGGCGACACAGAAGATACCGAGCATGGTTTTCCATGGGGAATCATCGGGTCGCTGCCACCGCATGCGGAGCGCGACGAGGGGGAGAAGCAGCACCGACGTGACTCCGGATAACGCAGCCAGGACGGTCATGCCATAGACATATCGCCGGACCCCGACCGACCACCCGCTGAGGTCGGACAACAACAGAAAGCAGGTGAACGCGCACAAGTAGTGCTGGATGTTCACCGTGTTAAGCCAGATCTCGGCGGATCCCGCTGTGAGTGTGAAGACGAGGATGGCTATCCGCTTCCATCGCGTATCCCAAAATCTGCTCGCAAGGAAAAGCGGTGCAACGAGGCAGAGGATCATGACCACGAACGACGTCCACGTGGTCCACGCCGCTACACCGCTGATTCCACCGACCCTCAGGCCGAGCGTGGTGATCAGGTTGGGCACCAGCGAATAATAGCCGAGATGCGGACGGAACACGACTGACCAATCGTTTTGCGACACGGCGGCTTGAAGATACACGGACCCTTCCTCCGCCCACAGGCGCGGCTGAAGGAAGAACAGAGGTTCTCTGATGAAGGATACCGCCACGATGAACACCATCGTCAGAAGGACGAAGCGTCGCTCACCGAGTGAAGTCTGCTGATGGATCATTCTCCCCAATCCGAACGTGACATGGTCTCCTGCAAGATACAGTCATACCCGATGCAAGCGCTGTCAGCGAATTCGCCCGTTTCCGACGATTCTCCTACGTCGCTTGTTCGATCTCCACATCCAGCCGCCGGACGATGTCACGAAGGGTGGCGGTCTTCTCGACTGCATAGGGTATGGTGTCCAGGCCGGAGAGGAACTTCAGGATATAGCTGTAGATACCGACGATATCGCCTGCCCATAATCCCTCGCCGCCGGTCTGCTGATTCGATAACACCAGGGACGAACCCAGGACGATCATGACGGTCACTTCCATGAATCCGAAGTTCCACGCCTGCATGTCCGACAAACGGATCTGCCACCCGCGCAGCTTGGAATAATGATCCTCGATCACCGCCTCGTCGCGGGAGGAGATCACATCCACCTGTCGCTCCAGCTCGTCGTTGCGTTGACGCGTGACATGTCCCATGGAACGTCCGTACCTTCTGCTGATGAATAACACGGGAATGAGCACGGCCGCGCAGATGGTAAGGACCGATGGCTCGTAGAAGTACAGCATGAAAAGGGAACCGAGGATGTTGTATCCGGCTTCGACGATATAGACGATATCGAACTCGAGGAACTCGGTGAAATCTCGAGCCAGGGTGGACCGCGCACTGAGCATGGAGATGTCTTTGCTGTCGGCGTGGGTGCGCATGAACCGCAGGACGATGTCCTTATAGATGGTGGTGTAGGTGCGGGTATCGAACATCTGGCGCACCGTGCCGACAATCATCCACGCGGCGTGCACGCTGAGCAGGATGATAAGTCCGTTGAACGAACCCTCCTGCAGGTCGTTCACCGCTTCACCCAAGAAATACGGTCGTAAGAGCGACCCGAACATCTCCAAAGAGAACAGAGTGTAGGTGACCGCCAGACGTCCTTTATGCGGACCCAACACGTACGTGGCCAAATGAACGACGCTCATACTTTTCGTTTCTTCCTGCTGATTCGTATCATTCCGAAATCTTCCTCACTACCCGGTGGACCGACCGCAGCTCTTGCTCCGCTGTCGTTCCGATCCATTCATCGCCGCTGCTCCCTTGCCGTCACCGTGTTATCACGCGACCCCTTGATCGTACCACGACACCGCGCGGATCCGCAGGTGCAGGCGAACGGTGCCGCGGTTTCATCCAAGACATCCGCATAATCCAGGGTCAGTTCCTCTCCGCGACGCACATCGCGAAGAGCCACCACGTTCAAGCCGTCGTACGCGGTGCTCGCTTCGCAGCTGTGATTCTGCGGCGCCCAGTTCTCCGCGCGCTCGTCCCACAAGATATACACGTCGCTACTCACAGGGTAGGCGTAGTGCCGGAAGTCCCGCTTGGCACGCTCGTCCCAGTGCCTCTCCACCCACCGTTTCGTTACGATGCGCTGCGACCTTTCCTCTCCACGGAACACGATGTCGCCTTTGCGTATGTCCCTCGTAGCGAACATGCCATACCCGTGAACGCCCGCCGGCAATATCTCGTAGCACGACTTCCGCGCCCGATGCCGGGCGATCCCCTCGCGGATGATATTGAGCAGGAAGCCCCGATGTCCGTGTTCGTCGTTCTTCAGGATGTAGTCGGCGCTTCCTTCATAGCCGTCCGTGTAGAAGACCGAACAGGTGAAATTCACTTCCAGGAACACCACCTTGCCGGACTCTTCCACGCGGAAATCCATGCGCGCATATCCCTTGCCGCCGAAGCCGCGAAAGATGTCCGCCGCCGCCGCCCGCAATCTCCCATCCAGTGCGGCATCCGTGCACGGCACGTTGCAATCGGCATGAAGCTCACGGGTCTTGAGCGCGTAGGTCTTGAAACGGTCGTTGCCGCTGAACACGTACTCAAGCGGACGGTATACGGTGCAGGACGGTGGTTCCCCGAGGGTAGACGCATCGTGCGAACGATGCTCCGCATCCGCGGCATCGGCAGAGACCAGCACGGTGAATTCACGTCCCTCCACGTACCGCTCCACCAGCAG
Source organism: Kapaibacterium sp. (SeqCode) (assembly GCA_040398805.1). Taxonomy (GTDB): domain Bacteria; phylum Bacteroidota; class Ignavibacteria; order Kapaibacteriales; family NICIL-2; genus JBBATK01. The sequence goes on from JBBATK010000003.1 coordinate 59,796, forward strand.
GTCGGGGAACTCGGCGAACAGTCGCCGCGCTACGGCAAACAGCTCTTCGTCATTCCGCACCAGCGACGTCTCGTCGATCCCCAACGAGTCTCCCGCCTTGGCAGGTTTCACGAACAGCGGATAGCCCACGTTCGCACGCAGCTCACGCGTGCGTGCCAGCACATCATCGTCCGCATGAAGCACCACGCCCTCAGGCGTGGCGACGTCGTTGCCATACGCCACGTACTTCATGAGCGTCTTCGGCGGATCGTAGAGTGCGGACGTCGGCCCCGTGAACGGCAGGTCCAGCATCTCGAGCGTCGTGATCACATCGATGGACGGAACATCCCACTCCAGATATCCCTCGCACAGATTGATGAAGCAATCGAAGCCCTCGTCCTTCAACGCGCGCAGCTGCGCGTAGGTACGGAGCTTGTGAAGGAAGACCGTGCACACTTCGTGCTCGGGCAGCCAGCGGGACAGGTCGCGCGGGGGATCGTAATGACGGTAATCCACCGTACTCGTGGAATAGTCGGGTAGGAGCACACACAATTTCATACGACATCTCCGGATTGCGTTTCAGCGCGTGCATGCAGGCGCAGGGCGTCGTCCAGCACCCGAGCGGTCATCACGGCGAACGACTCGCCGGCAAAGCGCAGGATGGCACCGATGGAGGTGTAGTTCTCGTCCTCACTCAATCCGCATTGCGCATTCACCTCCAGCACGTACGGCTTCCCCGTCGCATCATCAATCCGGATATCCAGACGTCCGTACCCCGTCCCGTCGACCGATCGGTAGGCGTCCTTGCTCAGCCGCATCAGGGGTTCGTGCAGCGCGGCTTCCGGCACCGCGTAGCGATACACGTCTTCATTGCCGGGCATGGCGGATTCGGTATCGTAGGTTTCCCACAGGCGGTCGAAGGAAAGGAATCGCTCGGTCCCGGGTAGGGACGCATGGAACACGCGCTCGACAGGAGGATACACGTACAGGTCGTCGCCGGAACCGATGACGAAGGTGGTGAACTCACGTCCGTCGATGAACCGCTCGGCAAGGATACCGCCGCTCTTCAGGTCCCACCCGTGATAACCATCTCGCAACTCGGCTACGCAGCGCTGCGCTTCTTGATCGGTGCTCACCACGTTGCGAATGCTCAAACCTAAGCTGCCGCCGGACACCGCGGGCTTGATGATGGCAGGAGAACCGCACGCGCGGAACAGGTCATCGGGCTTCGTTTCATCCTTCACTTCGCACCATGGCGCGGTAGGAACGTGATGCGCATCGAAGGCGTTCTTCATGTCGATCTTCGATGTGGTGACATGATAGAAAGTCTCCCGAGCTCCCGTGTACGCCCACCCTCGTTTCTCCAGAGCGCGCACCACGCTGATGCCGGGCACGCCGTTCGTCTCGTCTCCGTCGCAGAGGTTGACGACGCATGGTGTCAGGGCGCCGGACTCCCGCCCTATCTCCTCCAGCACCGCATCGATGTCATGGACACGCACCGACCTCCATTGCCATGCGATTCCCAGGGCGCTGAAGGCGCGTGTATACTCTGCAAGAGCGGGCTCGAAGTCGTAATAGTACTTCAGGTTCGGATCGTCCGTCTCCAGAGTTGGCAACAGAACCCACACGGCATACTCGTGAATGGTGTCTGTCGTCCTCATGAGGCACGTCCGTCGAGTTTCCGCCGGATGAAATCGCTCAAGCGGTATCTGTTCATCACGTCCGCAGGCATGGCTTCGGCTCCGGAAACAGTTCCGACGCACTCCGGCGCACCACACGCACACGTGAACGGCTGTTGCATGTGCCACTCGGTGGAAGGATAGAAAAACGTGAGCTCATCACCGATGGCGATATCCCTCACGGCCACAAACTCGAACGCTCGGGTATCGATGTGACAGTTGGGACGGCATGAGTGATTGGTGAACTGCAACTGCGCGGGCCAAAGTTCTATATGCTGATCCTCTCCCACCTGGACCGTGAGATACGTGGGCGACGTCCGGACGTTCGCCGCACGAAAGGGCGTTACGAGCTCACCGGATTGGAATGATCGCAAAGCAACCAGCGAATGGAATCCTGAGACGGCATCCGTCCTTTGCGAGCACACGTTGTCCGCGTGTACGGCAACGGCACTGTCAGCGGCTTCGGCGACCGGTATGTTCTGATGGTTCATGGCGATTCGGACCTCATGATAGGTATGTATGCCTACGACAGTACATCGGCGAAAAAGGTTTGACCATTGCACAATTCACCTCACCTCGCACATCCCATGTTCCCGGCCGTCTCGTCATCGCATCCGAACATTCATCTTCCTGCCCGGTCTCCTCCCCACTCATCGACGACGTCGCGGTTCGCTCCGCTCGCCGACGAGCTTCATGACGATATCCCGCTGCCATGGCTCCCACTGCTTGCCCATCACATAGTCGCGAAAGAGTCTCTTCGCGCGTGTCTGTTGCAGCCAGTACTCGCACAGGCCGCTGACCACGCCTGCCAGACGGTTGTTCGTTGACAGCAGCGCTTGCACGGCATGAGCCACCACGCGTTCATCCACGATGTTCAACCGCTTCAACGCGTTCATGGCGTTCTGCCTGGTCTGGAACTCGAAACCATTCGATGCGTAATCGATGAGCCGGTCGATATCCCGCGAGGCATTACGCTTCGCGATACGGTGCTCGAGCATGGCGATGGCCACACGTGCCGCGTGACCTTCCACGTTCTCGATGGTCGAGCAGTACGACAAGCTGCGGTCGGGGAACGATTCCGCGAGCTTGGTGAACGCGGTCTCGATGACGTTGTACGAGGAATCCTTGAGCAACGCCTCCACCTCCTCGCGCAGGGCCTCGGGTACACGTCGCATGGCATTGATGGCCGCTTTGCGCACGTCCACATCCGCATCCTTGAGTCCCTTACGCATCAATTGCGTGGCCGTTGCGGAATTGCGACCCGCCATGCGTTCCAGGATCTTCCCTTTCACCGCATGGAACGTCTCCTTCTCAAACACCGACGCCATCACCTTCTCGATCTCCTCGTCGCTGCTCGTGGAGTCGTCGCGGAGACGGCTGATGGCATCATAACGATCGATCATATGCTCGGCCTTCTTCGCCTGCTCCATGAGTTCTGCGGCGCTCTTCGGGAAATCCAGCGCTTTCAGGATGTAGGAACCGGGATCGAACAGACAGTAGGCGATGTCGCTCTTCGTGGGATTGGGAACGCGCACCGTTTCCGTCTGCTTGGCCACGGTCTGCCGTACCTTCTGCATGGAGCCGTCCTTGTAGTGCACCTCGAACACGATGGGCATGGTGAAGAGCGGTGTGAGCTCGTCCACATATTGCGTCTGCTCCACGGTGAAATAGGTGGCACGCTCGGAGGTCTTCGCGTCCGTCAAATCCGCCGTCGTCACCTTGTACTTCGGCTCCCCGCCGTGATACAACCACTCACGGAAGAACCAATCAAGCGTGTATCCGCAGGCATCCTGGAAGGCCAGGTAGAACTCGTCCGTATGCACCACGTCGTACGCATGTTTCTTCAGGTAATACGCCACCGTCCAGTCGAAGTCCTTCTCACCGATCACATATCTCAACATATCCAATACCGCCGAACCCTTGGGGTAGCGACGCGTGGTGCCTGATGCGTCATGCACGATGGGTAGACGGTCGTTCGCACCCGCGGCAAGGGCTTGGTTCTGCTCTCCGCGGCGCATCCACTCGTACATGTCTTCGCCGAAGAACTTTCGCGAGAACAACTTGGGATAGAAGGTGGCAAAGGACTCATGCAGCCAGATGTTCTTCCAATTACGCTCGGTGATGAGATCGCCGAACCATTGGTGCGTGAGCTCGTGGACGTTCGTGTTCAGATACCGGCGGTCCAGCACGCCGCGTGCGTCCTGCAGGGAGAAATCACCGAAGATGGTGGCGGTGGTGTTCTCCATGGCGCCGAAGATGAAGTCCTGCACGGGCACCTGCGCATACGTCTCCCACGGATACGGCACGCCGAGAAGATCCTCCATGAAATCGATCATCTCCGTCGAGTACTGATAGGTGGGAGCTACCCGCTCCGGATATTCGGGGTAATACCACAGACGCACCGGAATACCGCGCTTCGTCATGCGTTCGTCCACGGCATAGGTACCGATGGCGATCATGATCAGATAGGTCACATGCGGTTTCGTCATGGCATAATGCCACGTCATCGTACCGTCGTTGTTCTTGCTACTGCTGAGAAGGTTACCGTTGGAGAGCACCTTGTAGGCGGCATCGAAGGTGATCACCGTCTCCGTGATCATCTTGTCGTTCGGATAGTCGTACATAGGTATCCAATAGCGGTTGTCGCTATCCTCGCCTTGGGTCCAGATCTGCTTACGCGTGCGGTTCGTGGCGTCGTTCCACCCCGTGAAGTAGATCCCCTTGCGCGGCGTGCACGCATACACGATACGCAGGGAGTCACGCACACCCTGACGGAGTCTGCCGTCGGGGTAGATGATAATCGATGAGTCGGTGGCGGTGAAACGGACCGACGTTCCGCCAAGCGTGACGTCTTTGAAGTCCATGCGCACCGCATCAAGCACGATACTGTCCACACGCTCCCGGATGGGAGTGAATACCTGTGTCACATCGCCGGCCACCGTTCCGGCAACGGCGTTGAACGACACCTTCAGGATCAACCGTTCGAAGTCGACCGGATGCTCACGTCCCTCCGACCCCGGTTCGTCGTACATGGTGGACGTTCGATAGATAGGTGTCTGGGCTGTGGACGCCATGGAGCACAGGCAAGCGAGCAGGGCAAGAGCGATGACTTTCATGCGTTGATCGTTGGAATAATGAGTATCACGTGGTCTTCACCATCGTCGTCGCAAACACGAGCAACGACGGCCTTCCGGCGGACAATTCCCTGTCGCTATCCCCGAAGCGATGGAGGATGGAACCGCGGCATTCCGAAGCAGGAATCTCTGAGAAGATTCATGGTGCAATTATACGGAGTGAAGCTCTTTACCGCGATGATTGTGTTATCCCCATGTGAACATTCGTACGGGCCCTGTGGGAAAATACCGGGCCAAGCGCGGTGGAGCCGGTCAGGAGAGCTCGTCGTCGATGTTATACTGCTGCATCTTCCTGTATAGGGTTCGTTCGCTGAGGCCCAGCGAGCGCGCGGCTTGACGTCTGCTGCCGTGGTAATGCTTCAACGCAGCGGCGATCATCATCTTCTCCATGTCGTCCAGGCGCATGTGCGCGGGATCGAACGCGGGCTCCGAGGGTGCCTCGGGAGCGTGAGGAATGGTCATCTCGGACAAGCGTTCCACGAGTGCGCTGAATGCCTGCTTGATGGCGCTGACATCGTGCTGAAGACGCAGGAGGGATTGGTACACCAATCCCGTCGCCGCATCGGCGGCGGGGATATTCGGTGACGCCTCCGGCTGAGGCACATGGACGATGGCCGTCCGTGCATCGGGAAGGTCTTCGTAGCGCTGAGGCGTGATGTACCGCCGCACCTGCTCGGCAGTCACGCGCGCGCCCTGTCCGATGGTGACGACGGTCTCGATAAGGTTCCGCAGCTCGCGCACATTGCCGCGCCACGAGTGCTGTTGCAGCATACGCATGGCATCGTCGTCAATACCAAGGAACTCGACGTGCCGACGCTCGCACACCTTCCGTGCGAAATACTCCACCAATTCCGGAAGATCCTCGGGATGATGACGCAGCGGCGGAAGGTGTATCTGTACCGTGTTCAACCGGAAAAAGAGATCCTGTCGGAAATTCCCGCGACGGACTTCGTACTCCAGATCGCGGTTCGTCGCGCCCACCACGCGCACATCCACTCTCTGCACCGCCGTGCTTCCAAGTCGGGTGAACTCGCCGCTCTCAAGAACACGGAGCAGCTTCACCTGGGTGCCGAAGGGCATCTCGCCGATCTCGTCAAGGAAGATGGTGCCGTGATCGGCCACTTCGAAGAATCCTTTCCGTTGCTCGGTGGCACCGGTGAAGGCGCCTTTTTCATGACCGAAAAGTTCGGACTCCAAAAGGGTCTCGGGAATGGCGCCGCAGTTCACACTCACGAAGGGCGCTTTCTTCCGGTCGCTCAGACCGTGCAACGCGTGAGCGAACACTTCCTTACCCGTCCCCGTCTCTCCCGTGATGAGCACGGTGAGATTCGTGGGAGCGACCTGCGCAAGCTGCTCCTTGGCCTCGGTCATACCGGATGAAGAACCGATGATGCCGTAACGGTTCTGCAGCAAGGTGCGTATGGATTGTGCTTTCGACATGTGTTTCGACGGCGACGTTGATGTTCGGTGAACTGCCCGCTTACTTCAGGCCTTGTTTCTCTTTGTACTCGTTCCATCCGCCCAGGTAGATGAACACACGGGTGAATCCCATGGGAATCATGATGTCGCAGAGCTCGTGACTGAGCTCGCAGTTGCCGCCGCCGCAGTACGCCACGACGATCTTGTCCTTCGGCAGCGAATAGAGCAGGCGCATGCATTCGTCCCTGTACAGGGGATTCGCTTGGAACTGCAACACGTCCACGTTCAGTGAACCCGGGAACGAACCTTTCTCGTGCTCTTCGCCCTTACGGGCATCGATGAACGTGGCGGAGCCCGGCCGGGCGAGCAGTTTCATGACCTGCTCGTAGTTCACGGCGACGGGTAACTTCACCGCGCCGTCCTGGGATGGAGGCGGCATGTTCTCTGCGGACTTCGGTGCCTGCGTCTTGTCGTTCGGCGACGAAGCAGACGGCGCCGTGCCGGGTGCAGGCGCGGGCGGATCTTTCTTCGTCGCGACCTCCGCCGTCGTGGTCGCTGTCGGTGCACTCACGGTTGCGCGTGCACCGTCCGCCGATGGCGTCGGCACCGCCCCTTGGTTGACGAGTGCCTCGAACAGCGTATCGCTGGCGGCTTCCACTTTCCTGCTTTCGTAGACATACGGCAGGGGCGACGGATGATACCACGTGTTCACGACGCCCGCACACACCGCGGATACCAGGACGATCACGACGGCCTCGCGCAGGACGGAACCGCTGAGCGCGTCGCCGAACCGCTCGCGCGCGGTACGCACGGATGTCGTTTCCGCGCGCTGTCCGTCGGATTTTTCCCTTCCGCCCTCATTCGATGTCATGATCTGTTCGCTCATATGCGGCTCTCCTCGTGGTTGTACGGCATCACTTCATACCGCGATGCCTGGTGACGATTTCGTACGCCTTGTTGATTTCCTGCGATCGCGCTTTGGCGCGCTCCTGATCTTGCACCGACGACCGTGCCATGGTGTCGGGATGATGGTCGCGCATGAGTTTGCGATAGGCCGCCTTCACGTGGTCGTTCGAGGACGACGGTGAACAACCGAGCACGGCATACGCACTCTTCAGCATGCGTTCCTCTGCGCTTTCGGCGACGCCGCGCTGACGTGATTGCGACGCACCCGGTCCTTGCGACGCTCTCGCTCGTTGCTCTCGGGTGGGACGCCGAAGATCGTCGATGATGCGCCGCAGTTCGGCGTCACTATCATGCACCACATCCTCCGCCGAGAGTCCTCCACCATCGAGGTTGGCGCGCACGATACGTTTTATGCGGTCGAAGATTCCCACAACGCTCCTTATACCCTATGTGCATGATGCGTGCTCGCCTGATCCGTGGGCATGAGCAGGATGTCCTGAATGCTCACATGGGCAGGTCTCGTGGCACAGAACAATGCCGTTTCGGCCACATCCTGCGCGGTGAGAGGACGCAGCCCCTTGTATGTCTGCTTCGCCCGTTCCTCGTCGCCTTTGAAGCGGACGATCGAGAACTCCGTCTCCACCATGCCGGGATCGATATTACTGATACGTACCCCCGTTCCCAGCACATCCGTCTGCAGTCCTTCACTCAAGGCGCGCACGGCATGCTTGGAGGCGCAATACACGTTCCCTTTGGGATACACCTGCCTGCCCGCCACGGATGCGATGTTGATGATCATGCCGTCACCGCGACCGATCATGCCCGGCAGGATCGCCTTCGTCACATACAACAACCCCTTCACGTTCGTGTCGATCATCTCATCCCAATCGTCCTCGCTGCCGTCTTGCAGCGTGGCCAATCCACGGGACAGTCCGGCATTGTTGATGAGGATGTCGATGGCCTGCCACTCGGGCTCGAGCGACGCAACCGCGGCGTGTACGGCGGCACGATCGCGCACATCGCAAGTAAGGATACGCGAAGGTGTGGGCAACGTTGCCGCGAGCGCCTCGAGTCGGTCGCGACGTCGAGCCAGGAGGACACACCGGGCGCCTGCCGCCGAAAACACCTTGGCACATGCTTCGCCAATACCGGCCGATGCGCCACTGATGAAGACTATCGATGGAGAGAGATTCATGGAACGTCGGATTGTAGGAAAGGTTACTGCGACATGAGACGGAGAAACGACGCCGTTCATGCGTCGTTCGACACCATCTGCGCAGGAAATGTTGTCATGCCCGTAGCAAAAAAGCCGTGAAAATTACAAAAAAGAGCAATTCTCAGAAAAATCACGACTGGCACATCTGCCATTTTGTCATACTCAATCAGAGCTCTCGACGTAAACGACCTATTTTTGTTGGAACAGCGTCCACACGCGTTTTCCAACCATCACAGAACCGCACGCATGCCTTTACCGGAACCGCACATCGAGAATCCGCCCGCACCGTTCACGCTTCCGTCATGGTCCACCGTCACCCTCGCGTCCGGCGTCCGCCTGCATTGCGTGCCGGACATGACGCAGGAATTGCTCACCATTTCCTTGGTGTGCGGTCAAGGCGCAACGGAGCAGACGCGCGCCTCGCAAGCAGTGATGACCGGTGCCATGCTCACGCGAGGAACGCATTCGTTCACAGCACCGGAGATCGCCGATATCATCGATGCTGTCGGTGCGTCGCTGCGATCCTCGGGGAACCGTGACACGGTGACGATGACGGTGTCGGGGTTGGCGAAACATCGGGAGGTCATGATCCGCATGCTGGCGGAGTGCGCCGTGAATCCGTCGTTCGATCCGGACGAGTTCGAGCGTTTGCGGGCACTGTACGTAAGCGATCACGAGCTGTCGCTCGCCTATCCCGGGTATTGCGCGTCGCAGGCCTTCGGATCCCTCGTATATCCGTCGCATCCTTACGGCCTGCCGTTGAACGGAACGAAAGCAGACCTTGAACGCATCAGCGCTCAGGACTGCAGGGAATTCTACGCGGACATGCGCAGAAACGCTCGGTGGACCGTGGTCGTGGCCGGCGCGTGCGAGACGGATTCCATCGCGCGCGAACTGGATGCCGCACTCGCCGATCTTCAGCCCGCACCGACGCCACGTTCCCAGTACCCTGCGCAGGCAACGTCGGGAATCGTCACGGGCTTCACCTGCGTGGAAAGCGCACAGCAGACCGTGTTCCAAGTAGGTCAGCATTGCATCGGCAGACTGCATCCGGACTATGCAGCCCTCACGGTGTTGAACACCCTGTTCGGTGAATACTTCCTATCCCGTCTCAACAGCGTACTCCGCGAGGAGAAAGGGTTCACCTACGGCGTCCACTCCTCCCTTGCCTTCCGGCGTCATGGCTCGCTGTTCCTTGCGTGGTCCAGCGTCAGCGCGGAGAATCTCGAGGAGTCCCTCTCCATCGTCCACAAGGAATGGACACGCCTGCGCGACGAACCGGTACCGGCGGAGGAGTTCTCCGTGTGCCGACAGTATCTTTCCGGCATACTGGCTACTAGCATCGAAACCCCTCAGCAAGTGGCCCAGTACATCATGAGTGCGGACGAATACGGCATCGACCCGCATGAGCACGAGGTGATGGCGCGGCGCATCGCATCGATGTCGATCGACGAACTGCACGAAGCCCAGCGCCGGGTGATCGACCCGGATTCGCTCGTGATGGTTGCTGCGGGCAAAGAGGCGGAAATCGTCGCTCCGCTGCGGGCCTTCGGGGAGCCCGTGCGGTGCATCGTGTCGTAGGAAACCGACACACGCATGCGGAGGGGGAACGCACAGGGTTCGACGCGGTTCAGAAGCGGACCCATCGGCGCGGATACCGTCGGCCTGCCCCCCCTACACTGAAACCATGCGCCATTCGTTGCTGAACGAACCATTTACGGGCAAACCGACGGGCGGGTGTTCCGGGCTCCGTATTTTGCGAGACATCCATTCCCGAGATATCAACGAAAGACTTTATGGCGCAGGATATTGAAGACATTCAACGTTTACAAAAGGCGGTAGCGGCCGTCCGTTCGGAGATCGCGAAGGTGATCGTCGGACAGCAGGACGTGGTGGACCAGTTGCTCATCGCGCTGTTTGCGCGCGGCCATAGTCTGCTCGTGGGCGTGCCGGGTCTGGCCAAGACCCTTCTCATACGCACCTTGTCGGAGGCGTTGGACCTACGGTTCAGCCGCGTGCAGTTCACGCCGGACCTCATGCCGAGCGACATCACCGGAACGGAAGTGATCGAAGAGAACGTGACGACGGGGGCCAAGGAGTTCCGCTTCGTGAAGGGACCGATCTTCGCGAACATCGTCCTGGCCGACGAGATCAATCGTACCCCGCCGAAAACCCAGGCGGCGCTGCTCGAGGCCATGCAGGAACATTCTGTGACGGCCGGTGGCACCACCTATACGATGCCCGAGCCGTTCTTCGTTCTCGCCACGCAGAATCCTATCGAACAGGAAGGAACGTATCCGCTGCCGGAGGCGCAGCTGGACCGCTTCATGTTCATGTTGAGTCTGGATTACCCCTCGTTCGAAGAGGAGATGAGCATCGTCACCCGCACGACGACGGGTGCTCAGGCATCGCTGACACGGCAGCTGCATGCGCAGGACATCATCGCGTTCCAGGATGTGGTGCGCCGCGTCCCCGTCGCCGACAACGTGGTGCGATACGCCGTCCAGTTGGTTCACGCCACCCGTCCGGCAACGAGCACGAACGAAATGGTGAAGAAGTACATCAGTTATGGTGCAGGACCTCGCGCCTCGCAATATCTGATTCTGGGTGCCAAGACGCGCGCAGCGATCGACGGACGTTTCACACCGGAAATCCGTGATGTGGAATCGGTAGCGGTATCCGTTCTGCGTCACCGTATCGTCACGAACTTCAATGCGGAAGCGGAGAATGTGACATCCGGCGACATCGTCCGCTCACTGCTCAGCGTCGTCCGCTGATGCGGTCGGTCATCCTCTCGCTCGTGATTTCGCTCACCATGGCCGTGTCGGTCGTGGACTCGCGAACGGCGATGCGCAGCAGGGTCCCGATCATCCACACCATCGACGGTGCACCGCCGCTCCTGCGACAACGTCCGGTCCGACGTCGATATCGCACCGTGTGAACCCGCTCCCGACCGACGACGGTCCGTTCGTTCCGCTCGTCGGAGGTATCCTTGGGTGACGGTCATCACCCGCACGACTTTACATAGCACGAGATTCCATCCATGAAACGAGTATCGAAAAAGACATCGACATCGACGACCAAGTCCTACACCATCCTTCCCCTGCGGGACATGGTGATGCTTCCCCACCTTGTCGTTCCGCTCATCATCGGACGTGAGCGGTCCGTCCGCGCGGTGGACCTGGCCATGGAGCGCGACAAGCTCATCTTCATCACGACGCAGAAAGACGATGCCGTCGATGATCCGGGCATCGACGAGCTCAATACCGTAGGCACGCTGGCACGCGTGGTCCAATCCCTGCGTCTGCCGAACAGACTTCTCAAGGTGATGGTGGAAGGCATGGTCAAAGCCCGCATCAAGTCCGTCGTGACCAATGAAACATGTCTGGAAGCGGAGATCGAGGTTCTGAAAGAAGACGTCGTGCCGAACGACAAGGAATTCACGACGCTCATGTACCACACGCGCGACCTCTTCATGAGCTATGCGCATGCATCCAGCAGTCTGCCGTCCGACGCCCTGGCGTCCATCGAGGCGATGTCCGACGAGTATCAGAAGATCTACACCATGACCGCCATGGTGGATGCGAAAGTGGAGAAGAAGCAGGCCATCCTCGACGCCGGCGACATCCGGGCACAGGTCCTGGAGCTGGGTCAGCTTCTTGCCGGTGAGATAGAACTGCTCAAGCTTGAGGAGGAGATCGATGTCAAAGTGACCGACTCCATCCAGAAACATCAGCGGAAGTATTTCATCCAGGAGCAGATCCGCGCCTTGCAGAAAGAACTCGGCGAGGATGAGGAATACATGTCGTCGCCGGAACTCGCGAAGATCCAGGAGGCCATCGAAAAAGCGGGCATGCCCGAAGCCGTGCTTGCCAAAGCGATGGAGGAGTTCGATCATCTGAAAAAGACCCCGCCGATGTCGCCCGAGTACGGCGTGACACGTTCCTACCTGGAGTGGCTCACGGTTCTGCCGTGGACGAACCGGACGCGCGATAATCTGGACATCGACAACGTGCGCGAGGTGTTGGATACGGACCACTACGACATGGAGAAACCCAAGGAGCGCATCCTGGAATACATCTCCGTGCTGAACCTTACGAACTCCGTGCGCGGACAGATCCTTTGCCTCACCGGCCCTCCCGGCGTCGGCAAGACATCGCTTGCGGCATCCATCGCCCGCGCACTCGGTCGCTCGTTCGTCCGCATCTCGCTCGGAGGCGTGCGCGACGAAGCGGAGATACGCGGACACCGTCGCACCTACATCGGTTCGCTTCCGGGAAAGATCATCCAGAGTCTGAAGCGTGCAGGGAGCGTGAACCCGGTGATACTTCTCGACGAGATCGACAAGATGAGTCACGATTTCCGCGGCGACCCGTCGTCGGCGCTGCTCGAGGTACTCGATCCCGAACAGAACAAGGCGTTCAACGATCATTTCATCGAAGTGGATGTGGACCTCTCCCAGGTGCTGTTCATCGCCACGGCGAATGTGAAGTACGACATCCCCCTGCCCTTGTTGGACCGCATGGAGGTGATCGAACTGCAGTCGTATCTGGATATCGAGAAGATGGAAATCGCCAAACGGCATATCCTGCCGAAGCAGCGTGAACAGCTGGGCATGAGCGATGTGGACGTGACGTTCACCGATGATGCTTTGCAGAAGATCATCAACGAATACACCAGAGAAGCGGGCGTGCGGCAGTTGGAGCGCGAGCTTGCCGGCATCCTGCGGAAGTTCGCCAAGGAGATCGTCCATGACGTGGGACGGAAGGTGACACGGAAAGGCGACGATGATGCGCGGGTGTCATCATCCCTCCGCGAAACCTCGGAGTTCAAGCGCTTCGTCGCGAAGAAACATTTCATCGTGGATGCGCGCACCGTCGAGAAGCTGTTGAAAGCGCCGAAGTTCAAGACGAAGAAAGGTGCGGACACCGACGTGGTCGGCGTGGCGACAGGGCTGGCGTGGACAAGTGTCGGGGGCGATACGCTGCCCGTGGAGGTGACGATCATGTCGGGTACCGAGAAACTGACGCTTACCGGTAAGCTCGGCGACGTGATGAAGGAATCGGCACAGGCCGCCCTCTCCTTCATCCGCGCGAATGCCTCACGCTTCGGCCTTGCCGACGACTTCGCGAAGAACAAGGAGATCCATATCCATGTTCCAGAGGGAGCCATTCCCAAGGACGGACCCAGTGCCGGAATCACCATGTGCGTAGCCCTGCTGTCCGCCGCTCGCGGCATCCCGGTGCGCGGCGACGTAGCCATGACAGGAGAAGTGACCTTGCGCGGCAACGTGCTGGCCATCGGCGGTCTGAACGAGAAACTCCTCGCGGCGAAACGTCACGGTGCCACCACCGTCCTCGTCCCCGATGAGAACCGCAAGGATGTCGACGATGTGAATCCGGGCGTGAAGGAAGGTCTCCGTATCGTGTTCGTGAAAACCATCGATGAAGCGCTACCGCATGTCTTCCGGGATGCGCACGCCCTGAGAACGGGAAAGAAGTAGCCGGCAGCGAGGTTTCGCCGATCATGGTCGCACATGATCATCCGGGTCCGGACCCCTGGTGCGCGGGTACCGTGAAAATCCCCGGCGCGCGTTTCCACGATTCCATTCCGTAACTTGATTCATGCACACGAACGAACATCCTGTGGCCATTCGCGCCGGAGCACGCCTGGCTTTCATCGCCTGCCTGCTTCTTGTTTTCGGAACCGTGAGCGGTTGTTCCGAATCGGACACCACCGAGCGCTTCGCCGACACCTATGCCGACATCCTCGTGGTACGGTCACGACAGCTCGATTCCCTGACGGCACGGGCCAAGATCGACAGCGTCCTTTCCGCCCACGGATATTCGCGCGAAACCTTCCGTGGCACGTTCGAACAATTGATGCACGACCCCAAAGCGTATACGTCGGTGCTCGACTCTGCGCGAGCCCGCGCGCAGCGCAGGATACCAACGCCGTAAACGCGGGAGACCGCAGCATTGCGGACCGCGTGGTCATCTCCTGTCCTCCGGACCGATTCGAACCGAAAACACTCTCACAGAACGACGGAACCATACCATGAAAACCTCCATGTCCGCTCTCGTCTGCCTCTTCTGTCTTGGCATTTCCACGTGTGTGTATGCGGGATTCGAAGGACGTATCCGGGTGACGATACGGGATACCGTGCGCAGTAAGAACATTCCTGTGACGATCATCTATGCGAGCGATTTGGAGAGTGGCGACAACAAAGCCCTCGTGGGTACCTCGACGAATACCATACCGGACTTCTCTGTCGTGGTGATGGGCCATGGTTTCCAGTTACCGGTCACCGTCTACCGCAGCTGGGCCTCGAACATCGTGCAGACTTCACCCGGCACCATTGTCATTCTTCCCGAGACCGGCGGCGAGCTCTTTCCGAGTCACGGAGACTTCGCCCTGGACATGGTGGAGTGTTTGGAATACATGCAACGGGAGGGACGTCGATCCGGCTCGGTATGGTTCGATCACATCCGCAACGATAACTTCGTGGCGGGTCACTCCATGGGTGGCGGCTGTGCGCTGTTGGCGGCGAAGGAGATCCTGCAGTCGCGCGCGCTCAACCTGCGCGGTGTGATCGCCATGGCACCGGCGGAGACGAATCCCAGTTCTACCGCGGCCGCGGCGGCCGTGACCGTGCCGACACTCATCCTTGCGGGAGCGCAGGATTGCGTGACCCCGTTGCAGACCACGGTGCAGCCCATCTACACCGCCGTTGCCGCAGCATGCAAAGTGCTCGCCGTCATTCCCGGTGCCAGCCATTGTCAATTCGCCGATTCTTCGTTCATCTGCACGCTCGGAGAGTTGAACTGCCGGGCTACCATCTCCCGAGCGACGCAACAGGGGCGGACGAACCAGTATGTGACGCTTTTCATCCGTCAGAAGGACAGTGTGGCACGGGCCATCGACAACACGCAGATCCAAACGACCATGAGTTTTTTCTCCGGATCGGAACTGCCGGCGGATACGACAACGGCCTGTGAGGGTGACACGGTAACGATTCGTAGTACGGTGCCGAATCCGCACCTCTTGTGGTTGCCCGATAGCGTGCGAGGCCAGCAGGTGCGCTTCCGCGTGAAACCTGGAATCACCACCGTCACTCTAGTCACGACCCAGTGTTTCGGCGAGACCCGCCTTGTCCATACCGTCCGGTCCGCTCCCCTTCCCACCGTGAAGGTTCAAGGGAGGACGAGCATGTGCAGAGGCGATTCCGTGATCGTGCGCGCCGTGCGCTCGCCGGGCACAAGCGTTCTCTGGTCGACAGGTTCGACGGACGATAGCATCATCGTTCGACAGCCGGGAACCTATGGTGTCGTGGCGTCGAGCAATTGCGGGAAGGCGTCGGACTCGATTCGCGTGACGTTTGCGTCCACCTCGAAGGTACCGTTGAAACTGGAGGGCGACACCTTGTTCTGCGACGGAATCGGTTCTGTCTCGATCACCTGTGCCTACGACACAACGCTGTTCCGTGGCATCCTCTGGAACACGGGAGAGAGCGGTCGGACACTCACCATCAAGCGTACGGGCACCTTCATCTTCCATGCCGAGCTCACGCCGCGCACTTCCAATGGCTGTGTGGGAACCACCGATACGGTCCGCGTGCGCATCATGGATGTCACTCCGCCCGAGCCCACGATCACCCGACGGGGCGATACCCTGTGGAGTTCGAAAGCGGATGCGTATTCCTGGTTGAAGAACGGGGTGACCATGCCCGGACGCGACAGCCAATACTGCGTCGTCACCGAACCCGGCGAATACCGTGTGCGCACGCGTAGCTCGGCCTTTCATGATTGTCCCGCGCTCAGCGGATCGTTCACCGTGACAAGCATCGTGGATGTGGCAACGGAAGATGATGACGAACCGCGGGTCGTCCACCACCGTACGTCCTCGGAGCTTCTCTTCACCAACGGCACCGCCGGAGAGATCGTTCGGATCCTCACCATCCTTGGTGAAACGGTGCGGAGTGTCGCCATCGACGGCAGTACCGCTCGCATCTCGACGATGGACCTTCCATGTGGAGCGTACATCGTCATGGGTTCGTCGTTCCGACCACGGACATTGATCATCTGCAAGTGAGTCCGCGGAACCGCGTCGTGGCGATCACGCACGGACAGAGGACGTGTCCGGCCGGCGAGTGATTACAGTCTGATCCGCAAGAGGGCTGCCGAGAAGGACAAGGTGGGATTTTTTCCGAAGACGATGGTAAGCAGGTCCCGCGTGGAGAGGCCGAACTCCCAACGTCCATCGAACACAGAGATGCGGACGCCTGCGGGCATATTGAAACCCATCGATCCTCCCACGGTGAACCCCGTTTGGACTTGGACCAACGAGGAGAAAGCGTAGTTCGTTCCGAACGATAAGAGTGCATTCGTTAGGTTGGCGGGATCAAGACGGTTCACCGGTACGATGATATCGAACCCGGCTTCCCGGTCGATGCCGTAATTGTAGGTCAAGCCGAAGCGGATGCGCGTGGGAAGGGCGGTCGTCGTTTCCAGAAGTCCGCTATACAGGAACGGCTTCCCTGTCCCCTTGATCTGCTGCGCCTCGGTGAAGAAGTTATACGAGTTGAAACCGGTGGACGAGACGAAGTTCATCGTATCGTCCTTCACGGCGAAGACATTGCCTTTCCAATAGATCGTCCCGACATCGAGGACACTCAATCCGGCTTTCCACTTCTCGAACATCTGCACCGTGACGCCGAGATCGAATCCCGTTCCTGTTCCCACGGGCACCAGATCCGTCCCGGTGATCTTCGACGGTGTCGTGGACTTGCCATAATCGATGTTGAAGGCCGGCGTGACGGCACTCGTGGCGACGAGTCGTTTCTGCTCATCCACATAGGCGTTGAGCAGCGCGAATCCCTGGATGAGTTTCACGGTGAATCCCGCGAACACGTTGGTATTGCGGCTGGAGAAGATCCTCTTGCCGTATCCCAAGCAGAACTCGCGCGTCCAGGAAAATCCGATGCGGGTGGAATCGAAGAGTTCCGAGAAGAGCTTGGGCTTGCGAGCCACGCCGATGGTATCCGTGGGACGCCATGAATAGACGACGGTGGAATCGAAGTACGGGATGTTCCTTCCAAGAAAGGCGAAGTCCGCCGCGAACGAATTCATCACGAACTGCGCGGCGACACGCTCGCGCACTGCGACGGCGATTCCGCCATAGCCGTCGGTCTGGTAACTCATGGCCCCGAGGACCACATCGGCATTGACGAAGACACCGTTTCCTGCGAATCGACGTGCTGCTTCGCGCTTTTCGGCAGGAGAGAAATTCGTAGCGCCGAAGGACGACACCGCCGTGATGAGAGCGCTGGTGGGCATGGCGTTCGAGTGGATGGCCACTCCCGCCTCACCGAGCGTAAAACTGAAGCGCCGCATCGTCCGCTCCACTCCCACCCCTGCGGGAGAGGACTCTACGAAATAGAACGGCTCGAATACGAACCCTAGGTTTGCCGGGTTCACACCAAGTGCCTGATAATCCGTCACAAGGGTCGTTCCCAGTGCTGCCTGACCGACGCGGCCGTAATCATTCACCTCGGTCTGTGCACGAGTGTCCGCCACCAGAACACAAAGCCACAGTGCGATGAATGACATCGGCAACGACCATGCACGGGTCCGTGACCGCCGGAGCGGTGAACGGTTCATGGTCGATATGGTCGCGCGAATGGTCACGTTGTCGACGACAGTATCTGTTCCTCGATCATCGATGCTATGCGGAGGGCGTTCAATGCGTCTTCGCCGCTCACGGCTATCGGCGCGCCGTCGAGGATGGAATCCACGAACGCGGCTTGTTCGTCACTGATGGCATTGCGCTGCTCCACGGACGGTTGATCGAACATGATCTTCCTCTTTTCCGGTGCGGCATCGATATCACCGAGCATGGATGCGGGTATCGACGTACCGGTGGGCGGAACACCGCCGGCATCGTCATCGTACACGCGGAACACGTCGAGTCCCGGCTTGGCGAAGTCGATGGACAGATACATCCCCTTCTGAAAGATGCGCATCTTCCGCATCGGCGATGCGGAGATGCGGGATGCGGAAAGATTGGCAACGGCGCCGTTGACGAAATCGAGTCGGGCATGCACCAAATCGACGGTCTCGGTGAGCACCGATACCCCGTTGGCGGTCACCCGCGTCACGGGAGAAGCGACCATGGAGAGGACGATGTCGATGTCGTGGATCATGAGATCGTGGATGACACTGACGTCGGTAGCCCGCGGACGGAACTGACTGAGCCGGTGCGCTTCGATGAAATGAGGCTCCAGATGAAAGGCGCTCGCGGCGCGCAAGGCCGGGTTGAAGCGTTCCACATGTCCAACCTGCAGGCACACCCCGCGAGCATGCGCTTCGCGGATGATATTCTCGGCAGCAGGTACGGAATGGGCGATGGGCTTTTCGATGAGACAGTGCTTGCCGGCGGCGACGCACTGCAGGGCGATTTCCTCGTGAGCCACGGTGGGCACGGCGATGGTCACCGCATCGCATTCCTCCAGGCACGACGCGACGTCCGCATAGGCCTTCACACCCAGTTCCTGTGCCTTCGCCTTGGCGCGCTCGACATCCGTATCATACACACCCGCAAGAGCGGCGCGTTGCTGTTGGGTCCACAACCGCGCATGGATACTTCCCAAATGACCGACCCCGAGAACTGCGATTCGAAGCATAGATGAAATCACTGTGGTAAAAGAATGAACCGACGTTCCGCGCATCATCTCATGACGCCGACCTCACCCCGACCGTCATGCGTCCGCTCGCGGATGCGCCTGCATGTAGGCAGCCTTTAAGCGCTCGACGGACACGTGGGTGTAGATCTGGGTGGTGCTGAGCGACGCGTGACCGAGCATGTCGCTCACCGCCTGAAGGTCCGCCCCGTTGTCGATGAGATGGGTGGCGAACGAATGTCGCAGGACGTGCGGAGATTTCTGACGCGACTCCGTTATCCCCTCCATGGCGCGGTGCACGATACGCCACGCTTGGGATGCACCGAGCGGCGTGCCTTTGGTCGTGAGGAACAACGCCGTTTCATCGAGCGACGGATGCAATTCCGGTCGCAGACGGAGATACTCACGAATGGCTTGCAACGACTTGCTGCCGACGGGTACGACGCGTTGCTTGCCGCCCTTCCCCGTGACACGCAGTGTGGCTCGACGAGCGTCGATGGAGTCCGTCGTCAATCCGAGCGCTTCACTGATACGAAGTCCGCTGCCGTACAATACCTCCGTCAGCGCGGCATCCCTAGCCCCGACCGCGGTCGTGCGATCGAAGCGCTCCAACATATGCGACACTTCCGTGGCTTGAAGGAACGAGGGCAAGGTCTTCTCGCTTTTCGGCACGACGAGCAGCGCAACCGGATTCGACGTGATGATGCCGTTGCGAAGACAGTACTTGAAGAACGAGCGCAAGGCGCTGACATGTAAACGGATCGTGCGATTACTCAGTCCTCGGTCATGCAGCCACCCCAGGAACGGCCGCACGTCGTTCAACCGGAGCTTTTCCGGATCCGTATCGCTGCCCAGCCACTCATCCGTATACACGCAGAAGAGCGACAGGGTGTGACGATACCGGTCTACCGTGTGGGGCGAATAGCCTTTTTCCGTAGAACAATACCGAAGGAACTGATCGACCGCTGAACGCATAGAATGGACGCTCATCAATGAGAGGATCGCGGGCTGACTGCTGCGCGCGTAAAATACGATATCCTCATCAGTCGCTCAACGGGAGGTTCATGAAATGCCGTATTTTGCGGCAGTGTTTTTTCAACGCGGACGTCGCCCCGTTCAACCGATCCATCGTCGATTATCATCGGTCGGTTATCGGTCCGGTGCGACACGGGATTACCATGCAGACAATTCAGAATTATATCGACGGAGCCCTTTGCGAAGCGTTGAGCGGTGAACACCTGGCGTGCTTCGAACCGGCCACCGGCAAGGAGTACGCGTCCATCGCCCGTAGCGACCGTCAGGACGTTGAACGTGCCGTCGATGCCGCCACCCGCGCATTCCCCGCATGGTCCCGCACCACCGCCGGTGAACGCTCACGTCTCCTCGTGAAGATCGCGGACATCATCGAAGCGCGCGCCGAGGAGTTCGCGCAAGCGGAATCGCGGGACCAAGGCAAGCCCGTCTGGCTGTGCCGCGTCATGGACATCCCTCGCGCCGTCGCCAATTTCCGTTTCTTCGCCACCGAGATACTTCATAGCTCCACGCGCGCACACACGGGTATGGGCGACGGATTGAATTATACGGTGCGCAAACCCTTCGGACCCGTGGGCTGCATCTCTCCGTGGAATCTTCCCTTGTACCTCTTCACGTGGAAAGTTGCGCCCGCTTTGGCCGCCGGAACCACCGTCGTTGCAAAACCGTCGGAGATCACTCCCTTCACGGCGATGATGCTCGCGGAGGTATGCATCGAGGCGGGTCTGCCGCCGGGCGTTCTCAATATCATTCACGGTACGGGCGATGTGGTGGGCTCGGCCATCGTGGAACACCCCGGAATAAAGGCGGTGTCGTTCACCGGAAGCACGAGGGTAGGGCAATACATCGCGCGGACCGCCGGAGAGATGCTCAAGAAAGTGTCGTTGGAACTCGGAGGCAAGAATGCGACGGTGGTGTTCGCCGATGCGGACTTCCAGCGTGCCGTCGAGCAATCCGTGCGCGCCGCGTTCCTGAATCAGGGCGAGATCTGCCTGTGCGGTAGCCGCGTCTTCGTGGAGCGGAGCATCTATGACCGGTTCCGCGATGCGTTCGTGAGCGAGACCCGTAAGCTCGTCGTCGGCGATCCCACGGACGACGGCACACGGTGCGGTGCGCTTGCCAGCGAACAGCATATGGAGAGGGTGCTATCGTATATCGGCCTCGCCACGAGGGAAGGCGGCGTCATCGCGTGCGGTGGCGAAAGGGTTCACGTGGACGGACGGTGTCGGGACGGATGGTTCGTCGAACCGACGGTCATCGAAGGTCTTCCGGCATCGTGCCGGACGAATACCGAAGAGATATTCGGTCCGGTCGTCACGCTCATCCCGTTCGACGATGAGGACGACGTATGCGCCATGGTCAATGGCACGCCCTATGGTTTATCGGCATCGGTGTGGACGGAGAACGTCCACCGCGCTCATCGCGTGGCAGACCGAATCGAGACCGGTATCGTGTGGGTTAATTGTTGGCTTGTGCGCGACCTGCGAACGCCGTTCGGCGGCGTGAAGCAGAGCGGCATCGGCCGTGAAGGCGGCGAAGAATCCCTGAGGTTCTTCACCGAAGCGAAGAATATCTGTCTGCGTATCGAGTAGGACGTTGTGGGTGGGCCTCAGGCGGGTACGACCGCCGATCCCGATACCTTCGTCGCTACCGTACGCGTTTATCCATCGAAAGCACGACATCATGCACATGCGACTTTTCCTTAAAACCTCCTGCCTCGTTCTCGTTGCATGGACGTCTTCATTCACAATGTCGGCACAGCAACTCACGAAGATCGCGCAGATCGACGGCGGGTCCGTCTCCTCGTTGTGCGCGAACAAGTTCGGCGACCTGTATTGCTCGGCGTTGAATCAGGTATACCGTTCCATCGACCAGGGACAGTCCTGGCAGAAGCAGAAGAGTCCGCTGGACACCGTCACGGACCTTCAGCTCGTGGCATCGAACGATGAGAACTCCCTTACCGCCTTGTTCGCCCTTGCGGGCGGTCGTGTGTGGAAGACCACCGACGACGGTCAGCGGTGGAGCTCCTCGACCGGCCTCGACGCCTTCGTGGCTGCCGACAAGCTCAGAGGATTGTTCGCGGCACGGTACGGTGCGTTGTATGCCTGCGTTCAAGGGGAGAAGGACTTCCTGCTGTTGCGCTCGCTGAACAACGGCTCGACCTTCGATACCGTGCAGACGTTCCCCATCGCCCTTGTCTCCCTTGTGCAATCCCCCGACTCCATGCTCTATGTACTTGCCGACCGTGCGTATCGCGTCGAGCCGACGAAAGCGCTCGTGCCGATCGGCCAACGGCGAGTGGTGGTCTCGTATCAGGAGTTCTTCAACGCGCCCGTCGCGGTATGGTCCATCGAGAACAACACGCCGTTCCGTTCGGTGAACAAGGGAGCGGATTGGAAAGACATGAGCTATGACTGGAAGGAGAAGAACGGGACGATCTTCACCATCCTTATCGATCGCGAAGCCAACGCCTATGCGTTCGTCCGCGACGATGACACCACGCGAGTGTACCGTTTGAACAACGGCTCCACCTCGTGGACGAAGGTTCGTGATGTGCAACGGGTGTTCCGCGACGTGCTCATCAACATCAACGGCTCATTCGTCGCATCCACCGACGACGGCATCTACTCCTCGGAAGACAATGGTCGCTCGTGGACCCATACGTCCCGCGGCATCAGTACCTATCCGCTTGCATGCGCCGTGGCGCTCGAGAATGCCGTCTGCGTTGGCAGTTTCGACGGAGTGCTGTCGCAAACGAATACGGGCGGACTTTCCTGGTCCACCGCCAACATCCCGCCTGGCACGAAACCATCGGGGATCAATGAGCTCATCAGGACCTCCAAGGGCAGAGTGGTGGCCGCTACGACGCAGGGCATATGGGTGTCTGCAGATATCGGACTCAACTACATCGCGGCACAGCTGAAGGATGTCGCCGCGCAACCGGTATCATCGGTGGCAGAGGTGGCGCCCGGCGTCCTCTACGCAACAGCGAACAATGCATTGCTGACATCACGTAATGACGGCAGCACCTGGTCCGTGGCCGACAGTGCGTCGTATGAAGGTGCCTCGGTGGCAAAGGTGGCGAACGGACGTTTCGTTGTCAGCACCTCGCGCGGACTTCTCGCCGGCGACACCGGCTCGGCTCCGCCCGTCGTGCTCACGACGGCCATGTCGACAGGACGGTGTGCCGCGAGCGCAAGCGGCACGGTGTATACGGCAGGATACGGACCGGGGATTCCGGGAACGTATCCGGTCGTTCTCTCGAGGATGAAAGGAAAGATGATGCCCGAGTCCATCACCATCCCCAGTTCGCGGACCAGTTCCCGTATTCCCGTGTGGGTGGCCACAGGAAGCGCGAACGAAGCCTATGTGAATACGGATGCCGGACTCTACCGCATCAGCGAGAACAGCACGACCCCCGAGCGTATCGACATCCCGAACGAAATCTGCACGTATGTGCATTCCGCCTCGTCGGGCACGATCATCGTTGCTACCGCCTACGGCGGTGTCTATACGCTCGACGTGTCCAGTTCGGTCGACGGCGGAAGCGACGACGTGGAGAGTATCGCTCCGCAACCTGCCGCCGATGCGGTGACGATCGTCATGAAAGCACCCATCGGTCGATGGACGATTGTCGACCTTCACGGAAATGTGTGTGCGGAAGGCAGTGCGCTCGGTACGGACTCCCGAGTGACGGTGGCGACGCAGTCGCTGGCAAGCGGCGTTTACGTGTTCATGACGGAATCGGCGGGAACAGCGAAGCGCGTACCGTTCGTCGTCGTGCGATAGTGCCTCTTCATCTCTTCATCAGCGCAGGAAATCAAGACCATGAATCCAGGAATCATCAATTCTTCTCGAGCTCCCGAACCCGTGGGTGCGTATCCGCATGCGCGACGTGTGGGCGATATGATCTTCCTCTCGGGGGTGGGACCGCGCAAGCGCGGACAGAAAGCCATCCCGGGAGTGACGATCGCGGATGACGGAAGCGTGCAGGAGTACGACGTGCGCGTGCAGACGTTATCGGTATTCGAGAACATCCGTTTCATCCTTGAAGATGCCGGTGCTCGATGGGAGGACATCGTCGATGTCCAGGTGTATTTGACGAACATGAAAAAGGATTTTCCTGTGTTCAATGCGTTGTACGCTGAACACTTCAGTCATATCCAAGCGACTCGGACGACGATAGAAGTCGGCTCCCTGCCTACCCCCATAGCTGTCGAGCTCAAGGTGGTGGCGGTGGTGTCGACGTGACCGGTCGTGAGGAGTACCACAACCTCCATTATCAAAGAGAACGCATGAACAAGGTGCACTCGGGTGCCTGGAAGGGTACGACGTTTTTGAACCGGCTATCGCGCACATGGATTGGTGTCGTCGCCGGTGTCATCGTGTCCGCATGCGCCGTCACGACGGCCGTGGCTCAGCCGGTGATATCGTATATCATCCCGGACATCGGTGCTCCGGGCATGGCGGTGTCTATGGAGTTGGTAGGACCCAACAGCGGGGACCAGAACGGCAACGTCTTCTCCGTCAATGTGGATTCCATCTTCAGCAACAATGCAACCGACCCTCTTCGTTTGGAGTGCGTGCGTCCATCCGACCGTTGGAAGATCACGTTCAGTCCCGTCGTCATCAGCTGGTCTGGTCGCCTCATGTCGGTCATCGCCTTCGTTTCCTCCGCATGCAGTCCGAACTCCTCCGACTGGCGTCAACTGAACACCGAATGGCGCATTCCCGTGCAGGTGATCACGACGAACGGAACGTCGAATGTGGATACGGTGTATATCGTTCAGCCGACGAGGCTCGGCGACCTCTCCGGTGTCGCGCAGACAGTGCTTGGTGCGGGAACCCTTGGTGTGCGTTCACGCCGAGGAGCCATGGTCATCGATAGCGTCATTTTCCGAGACACTACCTATACCGTCTCCGTCAGCGATCCCGACGGTAACGCAGCCAATGGTAATCAGGGCTACATGCCCTTCACGCTCATGAGCGTGGGTCCGGTGCGCGGTGCCGGCGCGAATGCCAAGCTCGTCGTCGACGCCGTCGCGCAGGATGCGGGTCCCGGAGGTGGTGGCGGAGGCGGACGGTTCTGCGACTTGGCTGCCGGACCCGGAACGCGCGGAGGAAACGGCTTTACGGGCGGCGGCAAAGGCGGAAACAGTCTAACGAGACTCTATCAGGCGTACGGTAGCGGAAGCGGAACTCCGCTGGGTGACGGTACATCGAATTCGTTGAACGACACCCGCGGAAGCAGTGTTCCCGGGGCGTTCGAGGCCTCCGGCGGCGGCACCGGACATCCCTTCGGCATTTCGGGATCCAGTTGTTCGGACGGTAACGGATGCATTCCCGACGGCGGCGTCGGCGGTGGTTCGGGTGCACAGAACAACGTGGCAGGTGCGGGTGGAGGATATGAGACAGCGGGACAGAAGAGTGCCGCAATCATCGACAACGGTGGTCGCGCTCACGGAAACGCGATGATCATTCCCATGGCCGGCGGTTCCGGCGGAGCCAGCGGCAATCCCCGCTCCGCATTCGGATCCTGCGGCGGCGTTGGCGGCGGAGGCGGTGGTGCCATCCGTGTCGTCGCACCGACGATTACGTCGTTGTTCATCAGTGCCGTCGGTGCCGATGGCGGTCCGGCATCGTCGGGAGCCAATGAAACAGGCGGCTCGGGTTCGGGCGGCAGTATCTCCGTGCACTCCAGATACGGAACGGCCGATGTCAATTTCAACCTGCGTCCGGGCGGACTCTCCTCGGGCACCGGTCGTGGCGGTCTGGGTCGTGGACGGTGCGACGGGCCGTTGGTGCGGTGGGCCGGACTCCCCATCTTCCGCGGACCATCCATCGACACCATTCAGAACGTCAAGCTCCCGTTCGTCATTTCCGGTTCCGCGGAACCGGATTCACGATTGGAGTTATACATCTATACGGAGACCGAGAAGTGGCGACGGTATGCCGAGGGTGGTGCGGATGCTGCCGGCCGATGGTCTGCCGTCATCGATTACTCCGGCAATGATGCATTCATCCATATCGTGGCCGCACAAAAGGCGTCGATTCCGAACCCCAAGGGTTTCGCCTACGTTCCTTCGCACATCCTCTCGCCGGCTGCGGCGGCGGTCGTGAAAATCCAGAAGGTGGCGCAGATCGTTTGCGATGCCACCCGCGATCTGGGTCGTAGTTCCTGCGCGAACGGCGGGACGAAAATCGATACCATGTATATCCGCAATCGCGGTACAGGTTCGGCAACCATCGACAGCGCCCGTTTCTCCGATGGGTCACGGGGCTTTTCCGTTCTTGCTCCGTCCTCCCTGCGCAACATCACGATCCCGGCGGGCGATTCGCTACGCATCATCGTTCGCTATCAGCGCACGGGCACGGCGACAGGCGTCGTCAGCGACCGGTTCGTCGTGTTCTTGAAACCGGGCAGCGTCCCGCCCATCTGCACCACCGACTATTCGGTCGCCGTCGATGCTATCGGACTCGTCAAAGCCGATCCGGTCACGAAGCTCATCGACTCAACGTCGACAGCGTTCGACCTTGGCGACGCCTGTAGCAAGGTAGGTTCCACGAAGACCTTCGCCCTGCTCAACATCTCGCCATTCACCGTCGGGATCGTCAAGTATGCCATGGTCAGCGGAGCATCTTCGTCGTTTCAACCGGTGTTCACTCGCTCCTCGTTGAATGCGGGCGACGTCGTGCTCATCAATATCACGGTTCCCCCGGGTTCACGTGGCGTGTATACCGACACGTTACGGGTGTCGATAGATTCCTGCGGTCTTACCTACGATATCCCCGTACGCATCCGCCTTGTCGAGACGATCGTCATCGGATACACGACAGAGCTGGAGAAGTTCGGTTTCGTCCAAGTCGGAAAAAGCCTCACCCACACCTTTGTCATCCGGAACGAGTCACGACGACCCACGGATTCAGCGTACTTCGAAAAAGTGCCGACCGTCAGTGCACCGTGGACGCTGAAGCTGACGCGACCGGCCGCGCTGCCGACGATGTTGGCTCCTGGCGACTCGATACTCTTCGACGTGACCTTCGCGCCCACTTCTGCGGGATACTTCGAGCAGAATGTCACATGGGAGACACTGCAGGTGTCCACCTCGTGCGCCACCACCGTGATCTTCAAACCCAACGGCTTCGGTTCCAATTCATCGGTGTCTCCGAACGAAACCGAGCTGGCCTTCGGCACCTTGTATCAATGTCAGAACCGACGCGACTCCGTGTGGATTCGGAACCTGGGTACCGCTCCTGCGGGTATCTATGCGCTTGGTTCCATCACGGGCACGGACCCGACGGCGTTCCGTATCGTTCAAGAGCCCACGGTGAATACGGAGATACCACAGGGCGACTCCGTGCTGTATGTCATCGAGTACGTACCCGACCCGTCCATCACCGCCACGGTGGTCCGATCTGCCGTTCTTGTGGTATCGTTCAAGGACGATACCACACGTACACTCGGCGTGAATCTGACGGCTACCCAGAAGCGTGCGGCATTGCAGATCCTCGATGCTCTTCCCATCGTCGTGAACTCCGTTCCCGTGAACGGTAGTCAATCCGTTCAACTGGGCGTGCAGAATCCTACGGATACGACCATCTGCATCACCAATGTGCGCACGAAGGACTCGTTGTACGTGCGTCCCGACTTGCGCTTCTTCGACATACCCAAAGGCCAGCAGCGGGCATTCCAGTTCACCATCATGCCGAAGACGCTCGCAACCATCAACGACACGGCAACGATCTACATCGGATGTCCGTGCACGGATTCCATCAAGATTCCCATCATCGCCAATCCCATCAACACGGCATTGCAATTCACTCCCAGACCTGTCTCGTTCGATACAGTGGACGTGTGCGAGCGTCCTCAGCCCATTCAGGTTTCTATCAAAAACCTCGATGTGACAAGCACGGCACTCATCGATACCGTGTTCATCGAAGGCAGAGATGCCGGTCTTTATCAAGTGAACCTTCCGTTGTGGACGTCGTATCCGTTTCCTGTGGGTTCGAACTCCACCTTGGGGTCGGCCATCGTCGTGAGTTACGAAGGAAGCGGGCGATCACCGGGACTGAAGAACGCCCGTATTGTCGTCCGCTACCGTCTGAACAACGTCGCCATCGTCGACACCATCCCCGTCACGGCATACCGCTACGTCCCCATCGTCCCTTCGCTTCCTTCATTGAACTTCGGAACCGTAAAGCAGGGTGAAACGGTCAGCAGGACCTTGGTCCTGACGAACACCTTCAACCGACAGCTCGAAGTGACCTTCGGTCTTGGGTCGCTCCTGACCCCTCTTGTGCGTGTTGCGCCCGGATTGACGGCGATTGCCGGCGGACAGGTAGACTCGGTGACGCTCGACTTCACAGGCGTCACCTCCGGTGTCTACGCGGATACCGCTTATATCCGATACTTCTCCAACAGTCTTGGGTGCACGGACAGCATACCGTTCGTCATTACGGGCGAAGTGCTTCCTGGATTGAACTACCGCGTCTGGTTACGACCCGATATACGGGTGAATCCGACGGAGACAAGTATGGACATCACCCTCGTCGGCGTTACCGACACCATCACGCAACCGCTCAAAGGAGTCAAACTCCGCACGGTCGTGTCCGTGCCGTCCGACCTCTTCTTCGTGCGTAGTGTCCGTGTGCCGGGAGGCCTTTCGCGGATAGAGAGCGTTTCCCTAGGCCTACCGGGAAGATTGGACCTGACCGTGGTGACGGACAGTCTACCGAATGGCATCAACCAGGACACGACTGTGCTGGCGATCATCCGTGGCGACGCCATGCTGGGAGGCCGGGAATGCGATTCAATGCGCATCGAGAGTTTCACATGGACCAACAGCGGTCCGCGTCCCACCACATGGCTGAACAAGGATTCGGGCAACGTGGAGTACTGCATTACGATCTGCAAGTCGGACGGTGACAGGCTCATCGGTAACGGTGCTCAACCGCTGACGATGTCGGTGACACCAAACCCGACGGAGAACGACGTCGACATCCGCATTACCTGCGTGGAGTCGGGCATGCACACCCTGCGGGTGTATAACGAGCTTGGACGCGAGGTGCTCACTGTTCCCTTCCGTGGATACGCGGGGAATACGACAATCCTGAATCCCGCGCTCGGTCCCCTTTCCACCGGCACCTACACCGTTCTTGTCCAGTCCGTCACGAACTCGGTTTCCGCACCTCTGGTCATCGTGAAATAGGGTCTGCAAATTTCCATGCAGCACAAAAGCTCAAAAAAAAGCGCACGACATGATGATGTCGTGCGCTTGGTGTTTTCGCCTGCGCAAGCCGCTGGAGTCGCATCACCGCGAGGTTACAGGTAGAGCGGGAAACGCGAAGGATTCGTCTCGTGCATCATGGAATAGACGGCATCGAAGATATGTTCGGCCTCCGGCTTGCTCCAGTAGTTTCCGTCGGTACCATAGGCAGGACGGTGCGCTTGTGCGCTGAGGGTTCGGGGCGCTGCATCCAAGTAGGAGAATCCTTGTTGGAGTTCGATCACCTGCTGTAGCATGTAGGCGGTGGTGCCACCGGGAACATCTTCATCGACGAAGAGGATGCGGTTCGTCTTCTTCAGCGAATCGAGGATGACATGGTGACGGTCGAAGGGCAGCAAGGTCTGGACGTCGATCACTTCCACATCGATTCCGCACGCGGCGAGCATGTCGGCCGCGCGAAGCGCGACGCGGCAGGTGGCACCATAGGTCACCAAGGTGAGATCGCTTCCGGTGCGGATCACCTCGGGGACACCCAGCTCCACGCAGTGTTCGCCGATGTTATCGGGTAGCTTCTCTTTCAATCGGTAGCCGTTAAGCACTTCCACGATGATCGCCGGCTCGTCGCTCCGCAGCAAGGTGTTGTACATTCCCGCCGCGCGCGTCATGTCTCTCGGAACGCATACGTACATACCTCGGACAAGATTGATGATGCCTGCCATGGGAGAGCCGCTGTGCCAAATTCCTTCCAATCGATGACCGCGGGTGCGGACGATGACGGGAGCTTTCTGTCCGCCCTTCGTGCGCCATTGCACGGTGGCGAGATCGTCGCTCATGAGCTGCAAGGCATAGAGCACGTAGTCCAGGTACTGCAATTCACAGATGGGACGCAGACCTCGCATGGCCAGACCGATGGCCTGACCGAGGATGGTGCACTCGCGGATTCCGGTGTCTGCGACGCGCAATGCTCCGTACTTCTCCTGAAGACCGGAGAATCCCTGATTCACATCACCGAGACGTCCCAGGTCTTCACCGAAGGCAAGCACACGGGGATCGCGTTGCAACCAGTAATCGAAGGTCGCATTCAATACTTCGAAGCCGACCTTGACCGGTGAGGCATCCGTGTAGACGGGGGCGGAGGGACGGATCTTCAACGCGTTCAATTCCGAGGTGCTGTGCAGGTGACTGGAATACCGGTCCTTCTGCAGCGCATCCTGCGTCGATCGGTACTCACGTATGCGTTGAAGGGATGGATGCGACGACGCCTTGGTAAGGACGAGGATCTTGTGGATGGCGATGAAGTAATCCGCGCGGAACGGTTCTCGAATGGCAGCGAGTTCCTGACGCACCGCGGTTATTTCCGTGTGAAGGTCCGGATGCGCCGCCGCCACGTCGTCCATCAACGCCAGAACCCGCGTGATTTCCGTCCGAATGGGATCGATGAACCCTTTCCATGCCCGGTCCTTGGCAGACCGTACAAAATCAGAAGCATTGCTCTCTATCTCGTCCAGTTCGGCTTCCGTGGCCAAACCCTGCTCGAGTATCCACGTGCGCATACGACCGAGGCCGTCGTAGTCCGATTCCCATTGCAATCGTTCTTTCGATTTGTATCGTTCATGTGATCCGGACGTGGAGTGGCCCTGGGGCTGTGTGACCTCCGTGACATGGATGATGGCGGGGAATCCCGTGCTGCGGATGGTTTCCGCTGCACGCGCATAGGTGCGGACGAGTTCGGGGTAATCCCATCCTTTCACCACATAGATATCATACCCTTGAGTGTCACCCTCTCCGCGGCGGAAACCACTAAGGATAGCGCCGAGATCGCCCTTCGTATTCTGGAATTCGTTCGGTACCGAGATACCGTAGCCATCGTCCCAAATGGAAATGAGAGCCGATGCCCGCAGTACCCCGATGGCATTGACCGACTCCCAGAACATGCCTTCTGCCGCACTCGCATTGCCGATCGTCCCGAAAGCGATCTCGTTGCCATGGGCGGAGAATCCTGCGATCTCCTTCATGGCTTCCACTTCGCGGTACAAGCGGGATGCATAGGCAAGTCCCACGAGACGCGGCATCTGCGAACCCGTGGGCGATACGTCGGCCGAGGAGTTGTATTCATCCACGAGAGAGCGCCACGAACCATCGTCGTTCAGGAAGCGGGTACCGAAGTGGCCGTTCATCGAGCGTCCGGCGGAGGACGGTTCGGCGGCGACATCGGGAGTGGCGTAGAGTTGCGAGAAGAATTTCTCGACGGAGGAGATGCCTTTGGCGAACATGAAGGTCTGATCGCGATAGTACCCGCTCCGCACATCGCCTTTTCGGAAGGCACGCGCCATGGCGAGCTGAGCGACTTCTTTGCCGTCGCCGAAAATGCCGAACTTGGCTTTGCCGGAGAGGACTTCCTTACGACCCAGCAGACTGGCGTGGCGACTTTCCCAGCCGATGCGGTAATCGTCAAGGACGCTGTCCCGATCCCACGTCATCGCCACCGAAGCGGACGACGTCGCGGAGCTTTTGTTCGTACTGCCATTTCCTGTTTTTGATGTCGTTACGGCTGTTTTCACGAGGGATGTTCCGAGTAAGCAAAAAGGTTGCGTAAGAGCCTGCAAAGATACGAAAGGAGCCCCCTTGGCAGGCTCACGCGCAGCACTCCCGCTCTTACCCGTCGGCATGCTGCCGGAAACCTCTCCGCTCATGCCGGAACCGCTGTCACAACGGAATTCGCAGGTTCACGACGGTGAAGCCGCGCGTGGGTTGGGCAGACCGCATCGGGAGGATGGGATCGATGGAGGATTTGACTGATTCAGTGAGACGGTAGGCACCATACCCGATGGCCGCGCCAAGAAGGGCGCCTGCGATGATGTCCGATGGATAATGGACGCCAAGGTTCATACGTGCGTACCACGTGTACCCCGCAAAGAGCACCGTCGGCGCGATGACGTACCACGTGGGGTACCGAAGCGAGAGATAGGCGGCCATGGTGGCAGCCGTGGAGGAATGGCCGGACGGAAACGAGAACTCATCGTCGTACGAACCCGGCGAGATGCACGCGGGATGCGCCCTCCACGGTCGCGGACGGCGCACGAGCTCCTTCAACAGGAACGTGGCCCCGAGCGTCACCGCCTCGGCGGAGAGCAATACCACGCCGGATGCTGCATCGTAGCTGTTCCCGTTCAGGTGACCTGCAGCGAAGAGAGCCACGGGAACACCGGCCGAGACGGGGACGAGGGCGTCACTCACGGAGCGAGAGAGGGTGTGATAGGATGCCGCCGACTGAACGGACCGCACCACGGCCGCCTCTCCGCGAAGCGAGTCGCATTGGTCGGCACCGACCACGTGCAGCGAGATTGCGACGAGGATGAAGGTGTGAAGCACGAGACGTACACGGGAAGATCGCGACATAGCCGAGGGGAATTCCTGAAGGGTTCTGTATGTTTGAGGGTCTAAAGTAACGACAAAAAAAAGTCTATGGACGGTACGGTACTCAAAGCTTTCGTAACACTCGTCGGGTGCATCGCATTCCTTGGAGCGGTGCTTTGGTGGGTGAAGAGGAAAACCTCACGCGGTCAGGCCGGAAGTCAGGACATCCGCATCCGCATCGTTGCGCGTCAGCCCTTAGGTTCCAAGGCCTCGGTGGCCGTCGTGGAGGTGGGTGAGAAGACCCTGATCCTGGGCATCACGGAACACTCCGTCACGAATCTCGGTGTGGGGTCGGATGTTGCCTCGGCACCGGGCGCGGAAGTGCGGAGGTCGATTCCAAGCACACCGCCAACCTTCGGACCTCCTCCTACCTACCCACCCACGGCACCGCCGCCGCCCTTCAGCGCACCGACGGGATTCCCTCCGGCAACGGGAGGAGCGGAACCTCAGGACCTCAGCATCGGCGGATATCTCCGTTCGCTTTTCCGTCGCGGATAGTTGCGCGGGCACACGTGCCGGCAGGTGTCTACAACCCACAGGAAACCCGCAAAAAGCCTCCCCTCCATTGCCCCTCTCTTTTGTAGATTTGCCGCGCACACGCTCGCACGCACGGGACTCTCTCGCTCAACTTTCGATCACCTCTTGGGTACGATACACTCATGAAATTCGGACTGCTTTCCAATGATGTCGCCATTGACCTTGGTACCGCCAACACCCTCGTGTGGATGAAGGGCAAAGGTATCGTTCTGAACGAACCTTCGATCGTCGCCTTCGATCGGACGTCGAAGAACATCATCGCCGTGGGACATGAAGCGCAGTCGATGGTCGGCAAGACCCACAAGGACATCCGCACCATACGTCCGTTGAAGGACGGTGTGATCGCCGACTTCGAAATCGCCGAGGGCATGATGCGTGCGTTCATCCGCAAAGTCACTCAATCATGGCAACCCGTGCGCCGTGTCGTCATCTGCATCCCTTCCGGTATCACCGAAGTGGAGAAGCGTGCCGTGCGAGACAGCGCCGAGCATGCGGGCGCAAAAGAAGTATACCTGATTGCGGAGCCTATGGCGGCTGCCATCGGCGTGGGACTGGATGTGCACGAGCCCGTCGGCAACATGATCGTCGACATCGGCGGTGGAACGACGGAGATCGCGGTCATCGCACTCAGCGGCATCGTCAGCGAGGAGTCCATCCGTATCGCCGGCGACGAGATGACGCAGGCGATCGTCCAGTACTTCAAGAAGAATCACAACATGCTCATCGGAGACCGTACGGCGGACATGATCAAGTCCGGTGTGGGCTCCGCATCGAAGCTGCCGGAAGAGATCATCATCGAGGTGAAAGGTCGAGACCTTGTCGATGGCATACCGAAGATGATCGAGATCAGCTCCGAAGACATCCGCATGGCGCTCGACGGCGCGGTGAACCTCATCGTGGAAGCCGTGCTGAACCTGCTTGAGCGCACACCTCCCGAACTGTCCGCCGACATCTTCGACCGCGGAATCATCCTGAGCGGTGGTGGCGCTTTGCTCAAGGGATTGGACCAACGCCTTTCGCGCGAGACCCGTCTGCCGGTGCATGTAGCGGAAGATCCACTCACTGCCGTCGTGCGAGGCACCGGCAAGGTGCTTGAAGACCTTCAAGCCTATCAATCGGTCCTCATCAAGAGCAAGAGATACTAGTACCGTCGCGTGAAGTCCGCCGTGCGTGCACGGCCGCGCCTTCCACGCACCGCTTACCGCCAACACCTCATGCAACGTGCTTTCGACTTCATCGTTCGATTCAAGGAGTATATCGTTCTCGTGATACTCTCGGTGATGTGTTTCTCGTTCATGTCGTACGGAAGTCTGGGTCAGCTTGGCGGATTCCGGTCTCTGGTCATCGCCACCATAGGAGCGGTGCAGAGTGCATTCTCTTGGCTACCGAATCCTGTGGCATTGAAGGCGGAGAATTCGGCTCTGCGGGATCTCAACCTGCAGTTGTCGCGCGAAGTGGTGAAGATGCGGCAGTCGGTGATCGAGAACGACAAGTTGCGCTCGATGTTGAGTTTCAAGACCACGCAACGTCATACGCTTCTCGCGTGCGAGGTGATCGGTAAGTCCACCTCCGAATTCAGGAACTACATCACGATCAACCGTGGTGCGAGCGACGGTATCCAAGAAGGTATGACCGTGGTGACCGATGCGGGACTCGTCGGTGTCACCGTCGGCGTGAGCTCGTCATACGCTCTGGTGCAACTCGTGATCAACCGCGATTCGCGGATCGCTTCGCGGAACCAGCGGACGCGCGAGGAAGGGATCATCGTTTGGGAAGGTTCCGAATATCTGGTCATGAAGAACATCCCGCGCACGTTCGATATCAAGACGAATGATGTCATCATTTCGAGTTCGCTTAGCAGACGGTTTATGGCCGATTTCGTCGTGGGGTATGTTGCGGGAGTGGTCGGCGACCAGCAGTCGCTCTTTCGCAAAGTCAACGTACGCCCGGCGGTGAACTTCTCCAGTCTTGAACAGGTGTTTGTCATCATGACACCGCCGGACAAGTCACGATTCGAATTGGAGAAGCGGGTCGAGGAGAAGCTTCGTCAAAAGCTTCAGAACGAGTAACGTATTTCCATGGCAATCTGCATGGGAGGATCCATCGCCTCCTCTTCATGCCGACCCTTTCACGCTTCATCACCTGCATGCCACTTTTGCCGGACAGAGTGCACCTAGCCGCGAACCCGCAGATGCGGTTTCTCGTCTATGCCATCACGTCGCTCTTCTTGACGGTATTCACGATCGTCTTCTTGAATTTCTTCGCCGTGGGCGGAGTAGCGCCGGATCTCCTGTTGATACTCTGCGTGTGGGTGGCGCTTGCGGAAGGACAATTTGCCGGATTGCTCTTTGCGTTCGCGGTGGGCATGACCTTCGATATCGCATCGAACGACGTCCTGGGGTCGAACGCGCTGGCGAAAATCCTTGCAGCGTTCGTCGCGGGTTACTTCCATCAGGAGGACAACGTGGACTCGATCATCGGCGGTATTCCCTTCCTCGGCGTCGTCACCATCAGCGGTCTTGTCCACAACCTTGTCTATTACTTCCTCTACATCCGCCCCTCGGAGATTCCCTTCGGAAGCTTCTTCATCAGTTATGGACTGGCGGCCACCTTGTATACCACCGTGATGGCATTGGTACCGATGTTCTGGCGCTCACGTTCCATGGCGCGCTGAGTCGGAACTTCCGAGTACTGTGCGCGGTACTCAGCGGTTCCTAGGGCACATCGATGGCATATCGGATACGTGCAAATGTTTCGGGGCCGACGATACCGGCAGCATTGACACTCCGCACCCGTATCACGTTGTCTCCGTCCTTCAGAGACCAGCGAAACGAGGAACCCTTGACACGAACCCACGGTCCATTGTCGATACTGACCTGATAGTGCGAGAACCAGGGCGTCGAATTCCTCAAGGTGAGTTCGAAATCAGGACGGGCGGCGAACCTGCTCATGTTCTCAAGATAGTCCTCGGCGGACCGGATATCGAACCGCTTGAACATCTCGCTCCATATCACGTCCTTATCGTAATCGAAGAGGACGATGGTCTTGTTGATACCGAAGTATAGATGCGCAGGTTCGTCGGTAAACGCACGGTGGCTGATCGGTATTCCCTGAAAGGTCAGGTAGTTGAGCTTGCCGTCCAACTTCAATCGGAGTTCTACCCGTTCGCCGGATTGGATGGAAGTCACACCTTCGTAACCGAAATATTGTCGCAGGAACATCTTATACGAATGCGCGAATTCATTCACGTCGGAGAGCCCCTCCCTTTCCGCTGCTCTCGGAGACGTGTGGACGAGAACGGAATCGAAGGTGCTGTCGCGCAACGTCTGGTATATCTCGTAGAAGCTCAGCGGAACATTGTCGGATTTCGTGATGAAGCTACATGTCTGCGGATCGAGGAACAGCCACTTCTGTAAGGTGTTCGAATACACTTCGACCGCCACATGCCCTGCACCGAGACCTGCGTATGCCGCATCCACTTTTCGTATCTGGACCACCCGCGACACATATCCGAAGGCCGTGAAGACTTCGTGCAGGACCTGCGCATATTCCTGGCATCGGAATCGTTTTCCGGCACGTCCGAGTTCAAGAATCTGCAATGCCGAGGAGTTCTGCGGCGCTGCATTGACCTGGTCATGTCGCCAGGACATGCTTACCCACTCGGTAAGCCCGAACAGGATGTCCGGGTCCATTTGCACCGGGACTTTCCAG
The DNA here is from genome assembly GCA_040398805.1 of Kapaibacterium sp. (SeqCode). GTDB lineage: Bacteria > Bacteroidota > Ignavibacteria > Kapaibacteriales > NICIL-2 > JBBATK01. The sequence continues at coordinate 96,731 of JBBATK010000003.1, forward strand.
CGTTCCGCGACATAGTCCCGGAGTTTCCGCATCTCCGGATCCGCGGGACTCTTCGGAAGGTACACGGACATATACCGATCACTGTACACAAGGTTGTTGGTTTCCAGGAAGGTGATCTTCTTGAGAGAGGTGTCCGGTTTACCGGATCCGGCCCAGGAAAAGGGCGCTGTGGCCGAGACAACGACGAGTATCGCCGTAAGGATATGCGGGTGCAAGCGAGGCTTCAAAATCATGATGACGTCCAACTATTGCCGAGCGATAGACCGGTATGCACCTGCGCCTTTTGCACGAAAGGACAAAGTTACCACCATTTGAGGCGCCGCGGACACCGCAGGAGCGTGCATGTCGTGTCCGAAACAGCCGATGCGGGCCGCCCTTTCGGTCAGCCGGCATGACGATAGTAACCCTTCCGTATCCACTTCGTTACGATGACCCGGAGAGGTTCGTGGAACGCGGCATCCAGAGCATCACGAATCGCGAAGCAATCCGTGGAAAAGTTGTCATTTCTCCCCCTCTACACATGGTGAACCGCACCTATATTTGCGCCCGGCTTTTTTCCATCTGCCGGTTTTCCCGATCATCCCCCGAGTCGTGTCATGTATTTGTCGAAACTGGAAATCCACGGATTCAAGTCGTTCGCCCAGAAAATCTCTCTGCGATTCAGCGACGGTATCACCGCCATTGTCGGACCGAACGGTAGTGGAAAGACGAACATCGTCGATGCGCTTCGCTGGGTACTTGGTGAGCAGAAATCATCGGTGCTCCGGTCCGACGGCATGGAGCAGGTGATCTTCAACGGAACCCGCACCCGCAAGCCGCTGGGCATGTCCGAGGTTTCACTCACGATCGAGAATAACAAGCAGATCCTTCCCACCGAGTATTCCCAGGTCGTCATCTCCCGCCGGTTGTTCCGCGACGGCGAAAGCAATTATCTGCTCAACAGGACACCGTGCCGTCTGCGTGACATCGTAGACCTCTTCACCGATACGGGAATGGGCGCGGATGCGTATTCGGTGATCGAATTGAAGATGATCGAACAGATTCTCAGCGACCGTTCCGATGAGCGCCGCCACCTCTTCGAGGAAGCCGCAGGCATCGTGAAATACAAACAGCGTCGTAAGGAGACGCTCCGAAAGCTGGCGTCCACGCAGAACGACCTTGAACGCGTGCAGGACATCATCCGCGAAGTCCAGAAAGCCGTGGGAAGTCTCTCCCGTCAAGCGGAGAAAGCACAGTCCTACACGGAAGTCTCATCGGCCTTGAAGCGTGAGGAGGAACTGCTCTTCCGCTACGAGTACACGGACGCACACCAACGTTTACAGGACATAGAATCCCTGCTCGGTACGGCTCATAGCGAACGGAACATCGTCAACGAAAAGTTCATCGTCTGCACGCGGGAGACAAGCGATCTCGAGGCGTCGAACGCCCTTGTCGAACAGGATCTTCAACGCGTCCTGGAGCATGAGCGCTCGGAGAGCATGACTCTTGCCGGTGCTCAGCAGGTGCTTGCCGTCCTGAAGGAACGGCGGACCGCGCTCGAGCGCGATGCTTCGCGGATACGTCAGGAGAAGATATCCCTGCACGACCAGATGGAGCGGCTGACGGCTGACATTGCTGCGACGAAGGACAAGACGTCGGAACTGCGCTCGGCGAAGGACGTGATGGATGAAGCGGTAGCGGAAAAGAGATCGGCCCGCGAGGTGCAATCGCACCGTGTATCGGAGGTTCGCGAGAAGGCACGTCTGTCTGCCGAGCCCATCCACAGTTTGGAAAGCCGCCTGCAGTTCCTTGCCAGCGGACGTGACCGGGTACGAGGCCAGGTGCGGAATTCCAGCGAGCAAAGCCGGCAGATCGCCGAGCAGTTGCAGGGCCTGGATGCACAACGGACGCAGTATCAGGACCGTCTCGCCGCCGCCGAAACCCAATTGCACGAGGCACAGCAGAATGTGCGTTCCACGGAAGAGCGCCTTACCTCGGCCCGTCATCGCATCGAGGAATTGGCGCACAGCATCGAAGAGTCGCAGATGTCGCTGTCGTCTCTGCGGGAGAATTTCAGTCACCGCCAGGCCTCACTCGAGTTCCTTCAAGGCCTCAGCGAACCGAATGAAAGCTCCAGCTTCCTCATCGAGTCTCCGGAATGGAACGTCCGCGAAAAGAAACTTCTCTCCGACTGCATAACCGTCGACACCTATCTGGGCGTGGCCGTCGAGTCGGCCCTCGGCAATGCCGTCGGGTACTTCGTCGTCGACACGATGGACGATGCCGTTGCGGCACGCGCCACCCTTCGCGCCAAGGAGAAAGGCAAAGCCACGTTCGTCTGCCGCGCCTCTGTTCCTGCGGCATTAGCGCCGACGAATCTGCCGTCGAACGAGGGCGTCATCGGATGGGCAAGCGAGCTTATGATGTGCGACGAGACGATCCGTCATGCGGCTCGACACATCCTGGGTAGGACAGCCGTCGTGCGCGACCTGGAGACAGCACTCGCGGTCATCTCGTCCGTGGACTGCGCCGTCACTCTCGATGGCGAAATCGCCTTCTCGTCCGGTGTCGTCCGCACGGGATCGGTGGGCAAGGCGGAAGGCGTCCGGATCGGACGTCAGCAACGTATCGCTCAGTTGCAGGACGAACTCGTCACGGTCCGCACGAAAATCGATGAAACCGAGCAGCGCTTGCAGCATCTGAAGACGGAACGCGGACAGATCAACGTCCACGCCCTTTCGGACGAGCTCCGCGTCCGCGAATCCACGAAGTCCGCCCACGAGCAAGCCATCAACGAGCTCTCCGTGCGCCTGGAGAACCTTCAGGTACGCTCCGAGCAGTTCCACACACGGCTGCAGGATCTCAACAACGAGAATGCCGTGTTCGTCCGCGAAGACGAGAACATCGTGCGGGAGCTTGAGGAGCTGCGGGAAAAGAAGACGGAAGCGGAAGTGCTGTACGAATCCGTGCGAAAGGAACTCTCCGAAGCCGAACAACAATTGACGGAGCGTGATGCAGAGCTTCGCAATGCGGAACTCGCAGCCGTCCGTATCACCACGGAGATCACGGCGGGTGAGTCGTCCATGGAACGCATGCATGCACAACAGACGTCGCTCTCCCATCGCTATGAAAGTATCGACACGGATATCGCCGCCACCGATACGGCGTTGAACGCGTGCATCGCCGAGTGCGATGCGCAGGAAGGCGTGTGCGCAGAATTGGATGAAAAGTTCCGCCAGGCGCGCGCCGAACGTGTCACTGTCGAGAAGCAGACCTTGCTTTCGCGCGAAGCGTTGCATGCGAAGAACGAGGAACTGCAAAGCTTGCGCGCCGGTCTGGATGCCATTACCGCGCGCATCCATGAGCTTGACATCAGCGCAAGTCAAAGCAAGACCCGCCTTGAGGAGTACGAGCGACGCGTAGCCGAGGAGCCGGAAGCCGCCTTCGACCTGACCACCCAGATCCCGCTCGAGGCGTCGTCCATCGACGAAATCCGCAGCCGGGTTCATGCCCTCCGGCAAAAGCTCTCGTCCATGGGTGCCGTGAACTTCCTTGCCTTGGAGGAACACGGACGGGAAGCCGAGCGCCTCATGCAGCTGAAGTCGCAGTACGACGACCTTCAGGAAGCGGAAAAGAACCTGAACGATACCATCCGCGAGATCAATTCGACCGCCAAGAGACTGTTCGAGGACGTATTCGACAAGGTTCGTACGCACTTCAAGGAACTCTTCTCCATCCTGTTCAACAACGACGGTGAAGCGGATCTGCAGATTTCCGGAGACGATGTCCTTGAAGCACAGATCGACATCATCGCCAAGCCCAAAGGCAAGCGTCCGCACTCCATCGAGATGCTCTCCGGTGGAGAGAAGACGCTCACGGCCATCGCTCTGCTGTTCGCGATCTACCTGGTGAAGCCGTCGCCCTTCTGTATTCTGGACGAAGTGGATGCGCCGCTGGATGACGCGAACATCGATCGCTATCTCAACCTGATCAGGAACTTCAGTAAGAACACGCAGTTCCTCATGATCACCCACAACAAGCGCACCATGGAGGCGGCAGACACCTTGTACGGCGTCACCATGGAAGAAGCGGGCGTCTCGAAGATCGTTTCCGTGAAGCTCCGGGACGGCAAGGAGCAACGTCTGCCACTGGAAGACCAAACGGACGATGTCACGGAAACCGCCGAGGCAGCGTAAAGCGCCCTCGTCGGTGTCAATCTTGTCCGCGAAACGAAGTCCAACCGACCAGGGTGAACCATGCGTCCCGAGGTAGAACGGTCAACCGCCGTGTTCGAGTGCACCGTCACTCCCGATATGTGTGCAACGCTCGACGGAGTCGCCATCCATCCTGTGTATTCGACCTTCTGGCTTGCCTATCATGCCGAGGTGGCCGCGCGCCGCGCCATTGAAGGGTACTTTGACGAGGGCGAGAACGCCGTGGGTGGAGAGGTCTGTATCCGCCATGAAGGCATGTGTGCCGTCGGTGACCATGTCCGCGTGGAAGCGCGGGTGACGAGTGTGCGGGAGAAGATGATCACGTGCAGCATCGAGGCCTTCTCATCGACCCGGCGCATCGCAAGCGGACATCAAGTGCAGATCGTCCTGCCCCAGACCCGTATCGACGAGCTTGTCAACCGTGCGTACGACGGCGTCCCGTCATCTCCCTCATTACCGGACTGAAACGACGCGATCGCTAAGGGTGATGATGTCGTTATCAACGACGACGGCAAGACGCTCGAGCGGCTTCGTCGGCGGACCACTGCGCACACGTCCGTCCTTCTCGAACTCGCCCCCGTGACAGGGGCACACGAAACACGAGCGCGCGGACTCGTAGCTCACTGTACACTGTCCGTGCGTGCACACCATGCTCAACGCCTCCACCTTCTCACCCGAGCGCACCAGCATGGTGGGCACACCCGTTACGGATGTAGCTACCATGTCCGACGATGCGAACACCGACGCGACGGGACCGATCTGCACGGATACGGGGCGCGCCGGACGACCGAACCACCAGGGGAACAGCTGTCGTGCAGCCACCCAACCAAGCGGAGCGGCAGCCGCGAGCGTAGCAAGCGAGCGAAGGAGAGCACGGCGATTCAATCGAGAGAGATCCACGATTCGATGATGGATTGGAACGAGAATACAGTGCAGGGAACCGATAGCGCTTTGCGCCGGAACATCACCGGCACGCCGAGCTTAGGGAACGATACGGTAGATCATGCGCGGGAACGGAATGACCTCGCGGATGTGCTCGGCACCACTGATCCACTTGACGGTCCGCTCCACGCCGAGTCCGAAACCGCTATGAGGAACACTGCCGAACTTGCGGAGGTCCAAGTACCATTGGAACGCCTCTTGCGGCAGGTTCTCATGTAGGATACGCTCGAGCAGTTGATCATGATCGTCTTCGCGCTGGGAGCCGCCGATGATCTCGCCCGCACCTTCGGGAGCCAGCATGTCCATGGCAAGCACGACCTTCGCGTTCTCGGGGTCGCGTTTCATATAGAACGCCTTCACCTCGGTAGGATACCGATGGACGATGCAGGGCTTCTCGAACTGACTCATGATCGCTTCCTCCTGCGGTGCACCGAAGTCCTCACCCCACGGGAAATCGATCTGCGATTCCGTCCCGTCGGCGTTCTTCTTCGTGAGCTTCACGTTGTTCGCATTCAGCCATTCCACGGCCTCGGTGTAACTGATGCGGTGGAAGGGACGCTTGACTTTCTCCAGCTTCGTGATATCCCGACCCATCACCGCAAGCTCAGGTCCGCAATGCTTCAGGCAGCAGGCAACGATGTACTCCACGAGGTCTTCCGCCAGATCCATATCGTCCTGTAGATCGAAGTAGGCCATCTCCGGTTCTACCATCCAGAATTCCGTTAGGTGACGTTTGGTCTTGGACTTCTCCGCCCGGAAGGTGGGTCCGAACGTATACACCCTTCCAAGCGCCATGGCGCTTGCTTCCGCGTACAACTGACCGGACTGGGTGAGGTACGCCTTACCGAGATCGAAGTACTCGGTCTCGAACAACGTCGACGTGCCTTCGCATGCGTTCGGCGTGAGGATGGGAGAATCCATCAAGCGGAATCCGTTACCATCGAAGAAATCGCGGATGGCCTTCACGACCACGGAGCGGATGCGCATGATGGCATGCTGGCGCGTGGACCGCAACCATAAATGCCGGTTCTCCATGAGGAACTCCACGCCATGCTCTTTGGGTGTGATGGGATATTGCTCTGAGGGTATCTGATACACCGTGATGCCGTCCACATCGACTTCCACTCCGCCCGCGGCGCGCTGTTCCGCACGAACGGTCCCCGTGATGGAGATGGATGACTCTTGCGACAACTGCTTGGCCGCTTCGAACACATCTTCGGGAACGTTTCCCTTGAACACGACGCATTGGACGATACCCGTTCCGTCACGAAGCTGAATGAACTGCAGCTTGCCCTTGCCCGTGATGTTGTGCACCCATCCGTGCAAGGACACATGCTCGCCGACGAGTTCGGAAAGCTTTTCAATGGTGCGGTAGGATTTGTAACGTGATTCCATAAGGGTACCTGCTGTGGATGTCGTTGTTCGTTCGTGCAAATATAGAGGAGACGCAAGAAGCAGGGAGCGCCGTGGTCGCGGGAACCCTTTGGAGCATGGAAGGTACCGCCTGCGTATCCGCGGGACGTAAGGGACGATCATACCCGGCAATCACGTCCCAAGGCTGCTCGCATCATCACCGTACACCGGCTCGTCGCGGTTGCGAGAATCATCCTGCGACGGGAGACTTCCCGAGCGCGACGTCGGGAACGCCCTCCATCGGGTATCTTCGCAGGCATGGCAACACTCATTTTCGCAGCAGGCTTGGTAATCGGTGTCCTTATGGGACTCCTTGGCGGAGGCGGTAGCATCATGGCGGTGCCCGTTTTCGTGTATGCCGGCGGCATGCCTGCCAAACTCGCCATCGCTCTCGCACTCGTCGTCGTCGGCTGCACGAGCGCTGTCGGGGTGATTCCGCATCTGCGTCGCGGTCATGTCGACGTGCGTCGCGCCGCCGTCTTCGTCTCCGTTTCAAGCGTAGGTTCGTTCCTCGGTGCGCGCGCGAGTGTGGTATTGACCGGAGAAATGCAACTGCTGATCTTCGCCATTGTCATGTCCATCGCGGCCTTCTTCATGATACGTCCGTCGCGGACCGCGCGGGAGCAACCCACGGCAGCGGGTAGTGCGGAGATACTACGGACGATATTCCCCGCGTTCGGTGTGGGACTTCTCACGGGCATCGTGGGGGTAGGGGGCGGTTTCATGATCGTACCTGTTCTCACCATCGTCCTGGGGATGGGGATGCAACGAAGCATCGGCACGAGTCTTCTCATCATCGCCGTGAATTCCCTGTTCGGCTCGCTCGGGTATCTGTCCCAAAACGAATTGTGGGACATGGCGGCACGCACCACCGTGATGTCGATTCCGCTCACGACATTCACCGCAGGCTTTCTTGCATGCACCTTCGCGGGCGTCGTGATCGGCTCCCGCTGGAGCGATCGTCTTCCTCCTGCGGTGCTTAAACGGACCTTCGGATTCTTCCTGTTATGTGTCTCAGGGTCGATGATCCTTCAACGATTGGGGTGGTGGTAGATCGTTCCTGAATCTCGCCAAGCGCGATACCATGGTTCCCGCAGAGCCGATAAACACTATTTTTGCAAGGTCAAACGTCGTTGACCAGGCATAGAAGTTTCCCGCCTTCCCTCGACATCCACCATTTATCCCTTTATGAATCCATTTGAAAGCCTCGGTATAGGGCAGACACTGATTCGAGCCATTACCGAGCGCGGCTTTACGAATCCCACCCCCATTCAGGAGCAAACCATTCCGCTGCTTCTTTCTACAGAAACAGATTTCGTCGGATTGGCACAAACGGGGACCGGAAAGACCGCTGCCTATGGATTGCCTCTTCTCGAGAAGTTACGTGCGGATGTCCGTGGTGCTCAAGGACTCGTCATCGCCCCCACGCGCGAGCTCTGCGTTCAGATCAGCAACGACCTGCAGAGCTTTTCCAAATACATGCCGAATGTCAGTGTCGTGCCGGTGTACGGCGGTGCGAACATCGGCAAGCAGATCAAGGACCTTCGTCACGGTGCGAATATCATCGTCGCGACACCCGGCCGACTCATCGACCTTATCGAACGTGGCGCTGCCGATATCTCATCGGTCCATACCGTCGTCCTTGACGAAGCGGACGAAATGCTCAACATGGGCTTCCGCGATGAGATCGATTCGATACTCTCGAATACACCCGCAGAGAAGCACACATGGCTGTTCTCGGCGACGATGCCGAGAGAAGTCCGCGCGATAGCAAGCACCTACATGAAGGATCCCAAGGAGCTGCAGGTAGGCGGATTGAACGTGGGCGCTGATAAGATCGAGCACATCTATTACGTCGTCCAAGCCAGAGACCGCTACGAGGCGCTCAAACGACTCGTCGATGCCACGCCTGATATCTTCGCCATCGTCTTCTGTAGGACGAAGAACGAGACACAGGATGTAGCCGAGCGGCTTGTGAAGGATGGGTACAATGCGGACGCTTTGCATGGCGACCTGAGTCAGCCCATGCGCGACAAGGTGATGGCACATTACCGTCAACGTTCCTTGCAGTTGCTGGTGGCTACGGACGTGGCTGCGCGCGGCATCGATGTGAACAACGTGACGCACGTCATCAACTACAACCTTCCCGACGAAATCGAGAACTACACGCACCGAAGCGGTCGCACGGCACGTGCGGGACGAAGCGGCATATCCATGACCCTTGTGACGGTGAAGGATATGTACGCGATCAAGAAACTCGAGAACGTCGTCGGAAAGAAGTTCCATCTGGGCCGTATCCCCGGTCCGCTCGAAGTGTGCGAAAGCCAACTCATGAGTCTGGTGAAGCGCATTCACGATGTCGAGGTGGACGAACAAGGGATATCACGCTTCCTGCCTGCCATCCATGAGGAACTCAAGGACCTGAGCAAGGAAGACCTCGTCACGCGGTTCGTGTCCATCGAGTTCAATCGGTTCTTGGAGTATTACCGCAATGCGCAGGACATCAATGTGAACCTGTCGAACAGGGACCACACGCGCGGATCCGTAACCAAACAGCGAAGCGGGTCGAGGATGTTCATCAACGTGGGTTCGATGGACGGATTCGACTCTGGCAAGATGCTCCGCTACTTGTGCGATACCAGCGGTGTCAAAGGCGCGGTGTTCGGCAAGATGGACATCAAAGAGACCTATAGCTTCATCGATGTCGAGCAGGACTCGCTTCAAGCGGTCGTGCAGGCGTTTCAAGGTGAAGTGTATCGCGGACGTCGCATTCGTGCGGATGTCGATGGTGGCGGACGCCGTCCGGGCGGACCTTCGTTCGGGCCCAGAGTCGGCGGCTTCCGGGATTCCGGTGGTGGTCCTCGACCCGGTCCCGGTTCGCGGAAACCATCGGACCGCAGTTATGGAGAGAAGCGGACGGACGGTCCGCGCTACGGCGCAGAGCGGCCCTCCTACAAGCGCAACGAATCCGGCACGTCCGCCGGAGCTCGCAAGCGCAAGACCGGTGGTGATACGGGTTCGTACCGCTGACCGACGGGTCCCTGAAGCCGTTTCTGGTAACGTCGAAAGTTCATGCAATCATGAGAACAGTATTGTCCGTGGTCGGTGCCCGACCGAACTTCATGAAGGTAGCACCCATTCACCGAGCGTTCGCCGCCTACGGCGACCGGGTGCGTCACCTTATCTGTCACACCGGCCAGCACTACGATGCCCGCATGTCCGATGCCTTCTTTCAGGATCTGGACATGCCGGAGCCGCACACCTTCCTGGGTATTGGTAGCGGTTCGCACGCGGAACAGACGGCACGCGTGATGGTGGAATTCGAAAAGGTCTGCCTGGACGTGAAGCCCGATCTCGTGATCGTGGTGGGCGACGTGAACTCGACGATCGCTTGCGTGTTGACCGCGGCCAAACTGCACATCGCCACGGCACACGTGGAGTCCGGCCTTCGCTCGGGCGACCGAACAATGCCGGAAGAGGTCAATCGCATCGCCACCGATGCGATCAGCGATTACTGCTTCGTGACGGAGCAAAGCGGCTTGGACCATTTGGCGACTGCGGGTTTCCCTGCCGACCGTACGTTCTTTGTCGGCAATACGATGATCGATTCACTGCACTACGCGTTGCCGAAGGCAGAGCAGTCCGGTATCCTTGCGGAGTTAGGGCTTGTGGCGAAGCGGTACGTGCTGGCTACCCTTCACCGACCAAGCAATGTGGACGAGAGAGAGCAGCTCACCATGTTGGTGCAACTCTTCGCCACCATGAGCAAGGACAGGGACATCGTGTTTCCCGTGCACCCGCGGACGCGGAAGAAAGCCGAAGAGTTCGGACTGAACGCTGTGCTCGAGGCGAATCCGGGAATCCGGCTCATCGAACCCCAGGGCTACATTTCGTTTCTGGCATTGATGCGTGATGCGGACTTCGTCATGACGGACTCCGGAGGCATACAAGAAGAGACCACCGCGTTGGGCGTACCCTGCCTTACCCTGCGGACGACCACGGAACGTCCGAGTACCGTGGACATGGGCACGAACATCCTCATCCCGCCGGAGAAAAGCGCTATCGAACGAGAGGTGGCACTGCTTCTGGGAGGGCATCGCAAGTACGGTCAGGTACCGCCATTGTGGGACGGGCATGCCGCGGAACGCATCGCCGGCATCATCATGGACCATATTCTTCGTGCCTGACACCCTGGTGCGAGGGTGATATGACGGTCGCTCCGGCGATCCATCCCTCATGGGCCGCCACGAGCTGTGGTGATACCACCTCCATTGTGTATGTTTGCCATGTACTCACACGGACGGAAAGTCCGGAAATCGCCCCAGCAACCCTTACAGCAGGAACATACATCGTATTTTTGCTACTCTTTTTTGTTAACCACCCCAAGGATCGGCGTTGTGAGTACGCGATTTTTTCGGCTGTTGCTTCTCCTTTCTTTTGTCGGCGCTTCGGGCCTGTTTTCTCAAACGGGAAATCAGTCGTCGGGTGCTCTTGACTTCGATAAACTCCTTCAGGGTTCCCAGAGTAAGAACGCACTTGAAGGCCAGCGCACGGATCAGACGGCGTACGACAACGTCGTCCAGCCGGAGTATTACTTCGTGGGCCCGGGTGATGTGCTCACCATGTTGAAGCTGGATGCGGCCTCGATGGATGAAACGATCGTCGTGAGTCCGGAGAACATGATCTTCCTTCCCCGTCTCGGCGCCATCAATGTGGCGGGCATGACCTTGGCGAAGGTTCGTGATACCGTCCTCTTCCTGCAAAAGGAGCGTACTCCCTCGCTCAAGGCGTTCATCGGTTTGAAACGTTCCAGACTTGTCTATGTCACGGTTCGCGGCAACGTCCTTTCTCCCGGCATGTACACCGTATCGGCGGGAACGCGCGTGCTGACGGTCTTGAAGATGGCCATGCAGATGCGCTCGCAGGTTTCGGATGTCTCGCTTGCGCGCAACGCCGCTCAGGTGTTCGGTCAGACCGAATCCGCAACGCAGTTAGGCGCTCTCCGACAGAAGCGTTCGCTCTTTCCTCCATCCGTGATGCGGAACATCGTTCTTCGCCATAGCGACCGCACGAGTACGGTGTGCGACCTGCACAAGGCGGAGACAACGGCCTTGCCCGTGGACGATCCCTATGTGCGGGAAGGAGATGAGATCTACGTTCCCGCAGAGGTCCAGGAATATGGCGCAATGACCATCACCGGTGGTGTCTCGAACCCGGTCACGACGATGTACAAGACGGGTGACAAACTCTCCTTCCTTTGTAAGCTCGGCGGCTATTGCACCAATGTCGCCAAGCCCACGAAGGCAGTACTGGTGCGGAATGGAGAGCGCTCGGATCTTGATGTCGATGCGAATCTCAATCTGCTCTCGGGCGACCGCGATGCGATGCCGGGAGATATCGTCATCGTGGACGAAGAAATCGGCGCACCGATATCGACGTCGGGAGCGGTGAGCATCCGCGGCGAGATAGAGAAACCGGGTGTGTATGCAGTGAAGAACCATACGACGCGCCTGAAGGATATAGTAGAGATGGCGGGAGGCGTCCGTCCGGATGCGTACCTACCGCTCGCGTATGTGTTACGGCGGGAGAAATCGGAGAGTCCGTTGATGAGCAACGAATTCATCGAGCGCATGAAGAAGATGCAGAACTCGAACCTGCTCTTGGAGGATACGACACGGTTCACCATCGATGAGATCGGCAGGAGACCGATGGTCGCTTGTAATTTCGAGAATGCACTGAAGAGTCCGTCGAGCGACGACAACATCACCCTTCAAGACGGCGACGTGATCGTGGTGCCAAGGAACCCGCGCTCCGTGTACGTGTACGGTCAAGTGCGCAGCGGCGGATATTTCGACTTTGTTCCGGGGAGGACGATGGAGCAATACATCGCCTTGGCGGGGGGCATGACATCGGAAGCGGACAAGGGACGTGAGCGCATCGTGAAGGGCAAGACCGGCGTCTGGCTGAAGGGCGACGAGACCGTCGTCGAAGCAGGCGATAAGATCTATGTCCCCCATCCACCGGACGAACCGTTGGGACAGCAGATCCAACGCACTGCATCGTATGTCACCATCGCCGCGGCCATCGTCAATGCTCTCTTCCTTGCCATCAACATTTACATCACGCTGAGCAGATAACGCCTCGACACGTTTGGCTTCGGATAACACCATATCGTCCGGCGGACACGTTGCCGGCATGATACGCGGCAGCGCCGCGAGCGCCGGTGCGTCTGCGTCACCGCTTCTTCGCCAACTTGGCACACCGACAGTGTTCCAGGTGCTCGCCGACATCGTCGCCGTCAGTCTGAGCTTCATTCTCTTCTATTTCCTGAAGCTCAACTCCACACAAGCCCATCCATTAGTGCCGACCGCCGAGTTTTTTTTCACCGTGCTTGTTGCGAGCATTGTGTTCTGGTGCACGGTGTTCTGGCTGGCCGGTCTGTATAAGAACTGGTATATCCGTTCGCCGTTTGATGAGACATGGACCATCGTCAAGGCATCGGTAACAGCGGGATTGTTGGTTCTTCTGGGAATGTCGGTGGACTCGGGGTATGTGCGCGTGAAGTTCATTCCCTATCTCCTTCTCCTCATCGGACTCGTCGTGGCGTTCCGCTTCATGGCTCGTCGTGGGCAACGGACAATGAGGCTGCGGGGCGTGATTACCGTGCCGACGATCATCGTGGGTTCGATGGAGAAGATCCGGAGTCTTTTCCATCATGTGGAGCAGGAGCCCGTATGGGGGTATCGCGTGCTTGGGTGCGTGCCCGAGAGAGAGTCCGTATCGGATACGGAGGCCGAGCCGTCCGTACCTGTCCTTGGATCCATCGACCGATTGGCGGAAATCATCGAGCGGTATCGTCCGGAAGCGCTGTTACTCGGCATGTCATCCAATGACCATGATACGATGCTCGGCGTGGTCTCGTGTGCCGGACACTACGGCGTCAGTGTGAAGATCGAACCGGATGTGTATGAAATCGTGACCGGTCAGGTGCGCACGCTGCAGGTCTACGGATCCCCGCTCATCGAAGTCCACCCGGAGCTCCTGAAGCCGTGGCAGTTCGCCGTCAAACGATTGATCGATATCTGTCTCAGCTTCGTGGTTCTCGTCGTGGGGTTACCGGTATGGTTGATCATCGCGGTCATCGTGCGTTTGGAATCCAAGGGTCCGGCATTATTCTCCCAACAGCGCATAGGGCGTAATGGGAGTGTATTCCGCATTTATAAGTTCCGCTCGATGGTGCAGGATGCCGAGAAGCACGGACAGCAATGGACGAAGGTGGGTGATCCCCGGGTGACACGGTTCGGATACTTCTTGCGGAAGTCGCATCTGGACGAGATTCCGCAGATGTGGAACATCCTGGTCGGAGACATGAGCGTGGTGGGTCCGCGGCCGGAGCAGCCGAAGTACGTGGAGTATTTTTCCGCGCACATTCCCTATTATGACCGCCGGCACAAGGTACGTCCGGGACTCACGGGGTGGTGGCAGATCAAGTACACCAGTTACGACGAGTCGTTGGACGAGATCAAGAACCGCATCCGGTTCGACTTCTACTACATCGAGAACATGTCGCTGCGTCTCGATTTGGAGATCATCATTCGGACCGCAGTGCTTATGTTTCGCGGACACGGACAAGCGTAAATGAAAACCATCGTCGTCATACCCACGTACAACGAAATCGAGAACATCGAGGCGATGATCGATGCCATCCACTCGCACGTGCCGCATATGCACATCCTCGTGGTGGACGACGGGTCGCCGGACGGAACGGCACAAGCTGTGCAACGCAGGATGGCGGGCGATGCGCGGATACATCTTCTCCAGCGGGCGAAGAAGAGCGGTCTCGGCACCGCCTATTGTGCCGGTTTCACTCAAGCGCTGGAAGAGGATTTCGATATCATCTGTCAGATGGATGCGGACTTCTCCCACAACCCCGAAGTCCTCGTCACCTTCCTGAAGGAATTGGAGACGCGGGACGTCGTCATCGGTTCGAGATACTACACCGGTGTGAACGTCGTGAACTGGCCCATGAGCCGTCTTCTTCTCAGCTATTCGGCGAACGTCTACACCCGCATCGTCACTCGCATGCCGATAAAGGATGCGACGGGCGGCTTCAAGGGTTTCCGTGCCTCGATCCTCCGACAGATAGACCTCACGAAAATCCGCAGTAACGGATATGCATTCCAGATCGAGATGAATTACCGTGCATGGCGCCTTGGAGCGCGTATGCAGGAGATCAGTATCATTTTCATCGATCGGGTGAATGGCGTCTCGAAGATGAGCAAGAACATCATTTTCGAAGCGGCATGGCTGGTGTGGAAGCTCCGATTGGGATCATTGTTCGGACACTAAGGGGATGTGTGTCCTTCCGAAATTCACTGCATGAACTCACCTATCGACCACGCACCCGCAACGCTCGACGTGTCCATCGTCATTGTGAATTACAATGTGCGGGAGTTCCTGCAACAGTGTTTGGAGTCCATCGACCGATCCAGACACACCTTGCGGTACGAGGTGATCGTCGTCGATAATGATTCCCACGACCAATCGGTACCTATCCTTCAACACAAGTTCCCACACGTCCGGTTCATCGCCCTCGAGGAGAACCTCGGCTTCGGACGCGCGAACAACATCGGCATACGTCAGGCACGAGGTCGGTACATCCTGCTCTTGAACCCCGATACGCTCATTCAGGAAGACACCATCGAGACGATGGTCCGGTATATGGACGAGCACCCCGAGGTAGGTATCAGCGGGTGCAAAGTGCTGAATGCCAACGGGACCTTTCAAATGCAGTGCAGGCGCGGGTTCCCGAGTCCGTGGGTGTCGTTCTGCAAGCTGTTCGGCCTCCAATCGCTGTTTCCTCGTTCACCCTTGTTCGCGCGATACAACCAGACCTTCCGCAGCGAGGACGAGACCTATCTGATTGATGCGGTCATCGGCGCTTTCATGTTCTGCAGGCGGGAGCCCTTGCTCGACATCGGCGGTTTCGACGAAGAGTTCTTCATGTACGGCGAGGACCTTGACCTCTGCTACCGGATGAAGCAAGCGGGATTCGCCACAGCGTATGCACCACTCACGACCATCGTCCATTTCAAAGGCGAGAGCACGCGGCGTTCGTCCATCAACGAAGTGAAGTGGTTCTACGATGCCATGGAGATCTTCGCGCGGAAGCATTACGGCGCATCATACCTGTTCCTGCTGTTCCTGCGCTCGGGCATCTACCTACGATCGCTCGTGGCCTACGGCGTGCGCTACGGGCGGGGGAGTATCATCCTGATGCTGGACCTGGCGGCGGTGATCATGAACCTGCTCGTGGCGGTGAAACTGCGCAGAGGCGACTATTTCGCGCTCCCCGCCTACGCGTTCCCCACCGTCTTCATCGTCGTCCCGCTCGTCGTCGTGTGCAGCATGATGGCGGTAGGCGAGTACTTCGAGAACAAACCCACCGTTCGCCGAAGCGTGTCGGGTCTGCTCGTCAGCTTCTTCGTCTTGTCGTCGCTCACCTACTACTGGAACGAGTACGCCTTCAGTCGGGGCGTGCTCCTGATGACCATCGGGTTTTCTCTTGCCACTTCGGCTCTCATCCGCGGATCCTCAGCTTTGTTCGATACCCTTTTCGGTACGCATTCGGATAGACGGCTGTTGTTGGTAGGAACGGCAGAGGCGGCGGAGCGGACAGCCGAGCAACTGCAGCGCACGAACGCATTGTCGGCACGTGTCGTCGGGTATGTGGAAACGGGTGAACTCCATGGAACGGACGGACACGGTACGGTGCCGTTACTGGGACACCGAGACTATCTGGTGAAACTCATCGACCAGTATGACATCGACGAAGTGGTGGTCGTGGGTGAAGAGTTGAGCACCTCCGAGAATATCCGCATGATGCAGTCGGCCGTGCACCTTGATGTGCGGTTCCACTTCGCGCGGGATGCCGAAAGCGTTGTGGCGCTCGGCATCGCCGAGGGTATCTCGTCACGGTCACGGGCCATGCAACAGGTTCCGCTGCTGTCGCTCCGGAACCGCGTGGTGAAGCGCTTTCTGGACGTGACCGTCTCGCTCGTCGCATTGCTCATTGTCTTACCCGTGGTAATTTTGGTCCGGCCGCAGATGCGATTCCTCTTCCCCCGATGGTTCGCGGTGCTTCGAGGTTCGCAGAGCATCGTTGGTGTGTATCCCGTACAGAATGCGCAGACGCAGGTTGCGAAGACAGGGCTCACCGGACTCGCCCATATCAGCTCTCCGCATCAGTTGTCCCATCACACCATCAATGAACTCAACGAGTACTACGTCAGGAATTATTCACCGTCCTTGGATCTTGACATCTGCATCAAGAGTCTGTTTTCAACGCGATACAAAGAGGTATAGTCGTGGCATATACATTGGAATTCGAAAAACCCATCATTGAACTCGAGAAGAAGGTGGCCGAGATGCGCTCCCTTTCAGGAACGCTGGACATCTCGGCGGAGATCGAGGATCTTGAAAGCAGAGTGGAGGAGCTTCGCGCGGAGGTGTACGGCAATCTTACGCGGTGGCAGCGCGTGCAGATAGCCCGTCATCCGGAGCGTCCGTACTCGTTGGACTATTTCCAGAACGTGTTCGACGAATTCATCGAGTTGCACGGGGACCGCGGGTACCGTGACGATCCCGCGATGGTCTGCGGACTTGCCCGGTTGAACGACATGAACGTCATCGTCGTCGGCAATCAGAAGGGTCGTGACACGAAGTCGAACGTGTATCGCAACTTCGGCATGTCCAATCCCGAAGGATACCGCAAGGCCAAGCGCATGTTCGAACTCGCGGAAAAGTTCCACCGCCCTGTCGTCTGTTTCGTCGACACACCCGGTGCCTATCCGGGCATGGAAGCCGAAGAGCGCGGTCAGGCTGAAGCCATCGCGCGCAACCTTTTCGTCATGGCAAAGCTTCGCGTGCCGATCATCGTTGTCATCATCGGTGAAGGAGCGAGCGGCGGAGCTCTCGGCATCGGTGTCGGCGACCGGATTCTCATGCTCGAGAACTCCTGGTACTCCGTCATCGCACCGGAGTCATGCAGCTCCATCCTGTGGCGCAGTTGGGACTACAAAGAACAGGCAGCGGAGGCCCTGCAGCTGACAGCGGAAGACTTGCAGAAGCATGGCATCATCGATGTCATCGTCAAGGAACCCGTCGGCGGAGCTCATCGTAAACCGTTGGAGATGTTCGATACCCTTCGCGGCATTCTCGACACCGAACTCCGGCAGCTGCGCGGCAAAGATCTCGGAGCCCTCGTCAAGTCCCGCAGAGCGAAGTTCCATGCAATGGGTGTCTGGACCGAGGTGAATGGCTAATCAGCAACATCGCATACTCTTCGTGTGCCAAGGTGCATACCCTTGGGAAGTGCGCGTAGAAAAGTTTTGCGACTCCCTCATCGCCGCCGGCTACCATGTCACCGTCCTTTGCAGATGGAGCGGAGAACTCTTGGAGCGCGAGTCGGTTCGCGGTGCCGACGTCGTCCGCGTCGGTTTCCAGCGTCCTTCCTGGCAGTCCCTCCCCACGTCCGCTAATCCCTTGTGGCGGTCAGCCATCAGAAGGATCACCGACGACACACTCCCACATCTGATCATCGCCCGAGAGATGCTCATCGCCTCCGCGTGTGCCAAAGCGGCACGGAAAACATGTCCCGTCATCATGGACATGGCCGAGCACTATCCCGCAGCGATGAAGTCGTGGAAAAAATACCGTCAAGGGTTCGTGGGCCCGCTTCTCGTCCACCGTCTCCATGTTCCCGAGCATGTGGAACGATGGGCCGTGGCTGCTTGCGATGGCATCATCACCGTGTGCGATGAGAATTCGGAACGTGTCCACAAGAGTTTCAGGGTCAGCCACGACCGCATGACCGTGGTTCACAACACGCCCTGGCTGCATGCGTTCGACGGGGTGCGCCTTGGAAGCTCCGAACCGCCACGAGTGTTCGCCTATCAGGGATGGATCACGCGGGAACGAGGAGTGGAAAGACTGATATCCGCCTTCGCGAAAAGCGGTGAGGCGGATCGCGGAGCCGAACTTCTACTCGCCGGCGGCGGTGAGTCGCTGGACGACGTTCGAGCGGCCTCGCACCATTCGGGCGTGGCCGATCATATCAACATCATGGGAGAATTCCCGTCGGATCGGTTGGGCGAGGTACTGTCATCCACCGACATCGGCGTGATCCCCTTCGACGAGGATGAGTTCCGTCATCATACCATTCCGAACAAGTTATTCGATTATATGGCATGCGGCAAACCGGTCATCGTCTCGAATTGCGCTCCGCTGGCACGAATCATAAACGAAACAGGCTGCGGAATCGTCGTACGCAATAAAGACCCCGAGCAACTCGTTTCGGCTCTGCGCGAAATGCGCAACCGCGACGTCCGGCTGATGTCCGAGAACGGCAGAAAAGCCGCGGAAAAGCGATATAATTGGGAACAGGACGCTCACCACCTCCTGTCGTTCATCGCTTCGTATCTCTGACAAGTATTTATCGTATTTTGGAGTGGGTTTAGGGGATTCGCCACATTCACCACGATTTCCTTTTTTAGGGAGGGGAAATGAGCATCGATGCAGACGACGAACGTCGTCGCAGGGGCACACCGCGTATAGATGATCCGTCGGGTCCTGATCACAAACCCGATTACGAAGAGCAACAACCTCTTTCGTCCGACACTCCTGCGCTCCAACCTCAGCGCAGACCACGTCACCAGGGACCCCCGTTCCGCAACGAACCATATTCGTCCAAGCCATCATTCCGCCAGGACCAACCGCCGTTCGAACGTCCGCGTTTCGACCGTCGACAACCACCCAACGACGCTCCTTATCCCCCGCGCAGTCGCGAGGGCTATCGTGAAGGACATGGCGGACGTGAAGGGTATCGTGACCGAGAAGGATATCGTGACCGAGAAGGATATGGTGGTCGAGAAGGATATCGCGACCGAGAAGGTTATGGTGGACGTGAAGGTTATGGTGGACGTGAAGGTTATGGCGGACGTGAAGGATATCGCGACCGAGAAGGATATCGTGACCGTGAAGGTTACGGCGGACGTGAAGGATATCGCGATCGTGAAGGTTATGGTGGTCGAGAAGGATACCGCGGCCGCGAAGGATATGGCGGACGTGAAGGATATCGCGACCGCGAAGGATATGGCGGACGTGAAGGATATCGCGATCGTGAAGGTTACCGTGACGCTGGAGGCTATCGTGGACGGGAGGGCTATGAAGGTGGCGGACGCTTCGGGAACCGTGGTGACGAGAGGTTTCCATCGGAGCCGCGAAGGATGCGTTCACGATTTCGCGATTCATCGGACCCCTCACAACGAGCGCCACGTGCTCACCAGAGACAGCGTCCGACCAACGTGACGAAAGCACTCGTGCGACTGCTGTACGCATCACGAGGATTCGCCCTGAAGATCATCAAGCAGGGTTTGGTGACCGTGAACGACAAACCGGCACGTCACGTGAACGCACCGGTTCGATTGTTGCAGGACGAGGTCCGTGTGGACGGACACGTGCTCTCCCACAATCCGCGGAGCATCTACATCGCGATGAACAAGCCGAAGAAGTTCGCGGGCGCACGCGAACCGGAATCGCGCCATATCATGAACCTGATCTCGAAGAAAAGCGGTTGGTCGATTCCCTTAGGACCGTTGGCCAAGAGCGCGAGCGGTATCATCATCCTGACGAACGATCCTGAACAGCGGGATGTGAACAACAACGTCTTCGCCCTCATGGACAAGGAATACTACGCGAAGGTGCGCTTGCCGGAGAAAGAACTCACCGAGAGGAAACTCACGTCGATCGCGAAAGCCATTGCCGGAGAGTGCGAAGAGAACAGTGACGGCGTCGATGTCCGCGTTGCGCAGGTGAATACGCGGAGCTTGTGGCTCAGCATCACCGTGCGAAGGACGAAGTATCACGAGATTACGAAGGCGTTGCATGACGCAGGACTCCACATCCTGGCGGTCGAGCGACGTCGCATAGGCAGCATCTCGGTGGAGAATCTGCCGGCCGGCTCATGGCGACGTCTGTCGTCCGAGGAGATGCAGGAAATCATCACGGGTTCGGTACACCACGACGAGATTCAGGAGTTGGTGTCGGATGAAGTGGCCGCACCCCAAGAGGAGAAGACCACATGGCGAACCTTGTACCAACGATGGTTCAAGTCCACATAGCACGCGTCTCCGCCGTGCATGGCTGGGAGTTCCTTATCCTGCATCGTTCGGAGCACGTTCATCTGTATCCCGGCATGTGGCAGTGTGTGACCGGTAGGACGCAATCGGAAGAGCGTGCGATAGGGAGCGTCGTCCGCGAGGTACAGGAGGAAACGTCACTCCGGCCATCCCGACTCTGGATCCTTCCGCATGTGGCCTCATGGTACTCCGCGCAGAACGATACCATCGAGCATACGCCCTGCTTCGGTATGCTTGTCGAGAGCGATGCCGCGGTAGCGCTTTCGACCGAGCATGATGCATGCGTGTGGCTGCCGCTACCGGAAGCATCGGATAAACTCCTCATTCCTTCCCAACGTCTGACCGCTCGCCTTTTCGCGGATATGCTGGTTACCAAGCTTCACGACCGGCAATGGAACATGGTCTATGAAATCACCGATTGGTGACACCCGACCTTTCTGCGTTGCACGCAGACCGTCGAATAGCACGACACGTCACAACACATAAGGAAATCAAGGGCTTCGACAACAAACCGATTCCCGTTGCCTACCACGATCGCCTCCCCCGGTGCGGTCCGTTATATCCCCTCTTGCCCGTATATTCGCAGTCCAACTCCGACCGGCACTTCAGGGTATCCGGTCTGTCGGCACAACTCTACTTTTTTCACTCTACCGGAGATACTCTCTATGAACGAGCGCTATTTCTTTTACTCTGATCCCGAAGCCGCTCAAGGTGGTGAGGCGCAATCAGAGGCGGCATCAACAGCCGCAGAAAATACAGTGCCCGTTGCTGATGCGATGGCGACACCCGACCACTCAGGCGATGCAGCGGCAGCTGATGCACATGTTGAAACAACCGATTCTACCGAACAACCGGTGATGGCGGCGCAGGCTGACGTCACTGCATCCGCTCCGGCCGTCGAAGAGCCGGCCGCACCGCAGGCTGAATCACCTTCCGAACCGACGGCCGAAGCGACCGAAGCGGGCGTACCCACGGCCGACGTAGCTGAATCCGCCGAGAAACAAGACGAGGCACCGAAGGGTCCTCCTCCTGTCGTCATCACGGATGAGCTGCTTGGCAAACTTCAGGGAGCCAAGGAAGCCGGTGAGGTGATCCATGTGCAAGTGGCGGAACGTGTCAAGGGTGGTCTGCGCGTCCTTTTCGAAGGCGTGCGCCTGTTCCTTCCCGCATCGCAATTCTACATCAAGAAGACTCCGACGAACGAAGAGTTGGAATCCGTTGTCGGCACCTCGATTCCAGTCCAGGTGTTCGAAATCCAAAAGGACGAGACGGGTAAGATCTCCATCATCGCCTCGAGAAAGAACCTTCTCAAGAACGAGTTCCTTCGTTCCATCAACGTCGGCGATACCGTCGAAGGGATCGTCTCCACGATCATGCCGTTCGGTGTGTTCGTCGATATCGGTGGATACGACGGTCTCATCCATATCTCGCGCATTTCGCATCAGCATGTGGAGAATCCGCACAACATGTTCAAGCGTGGCGACAAGGTGAAGGCGAAGATCATCGAGATCGATACGGCCAAAGACAAGATCGCGTTGAGCACGAAGGAATTCGAAGAGTCGCCGTGGACAACGGCGGAGGCGGAGTTCCCTGCAGGTTCACGTCATAAAGGTGTCGTGAAGCGTCTTGCCGACTTCGGCGCTTTCGTCGAACTCAAGCGTGGTATCGAAGGGTTGTTGCGCGTGGGCGAATTGTCGTGGACGAAGCGCACCGGTCATCCGTCGGAAGTCCTGACCGTCGGTCAGGAAATCGAGGTGATGGTGACGGATGTCTCCGCCGAGAAGAAGCAGGTGGGACTCTCCTTGAAGCGTCTGTCGGACAGTCCGTGGAAGGGACTCTCGGAGAAGTTCCCCCTGGGTGCTGAAACCACGGGCGTCGTCAAGCAAGTCACCGGTCAGGGCGCGGTCGTCACCGTCGGCGGCGAGTACGACGGATTCATGCCCCGCTCCAAGATGCGCGATATCATGCGCGGGAATCGCATTCCCTATACGCCGGGCGACATGGTATCGGTCATCATCGCCGACATGAACGAGGACAATCAGTCCCTCATCCTTGCGCCGAAAGTGAGCGAAGAGGAAATGGCACAAGCGGCAGCTCGCGGAGACGGTGGACGTCGCGATCGTCGCGATCATCGTGACGGCGAAGAACGCGAACCGCGCGCGCGCGTCCCGAAGGAAGCTGAAGCGTCGGCAAATAAGAACTTCTCTCTTGCAGACCTGCTCTCCGAATCGGAGCGCTCACGACTGTTCGGTGATTCCGGTCAAGGTTAAGTCTCGTCCGGTCACTGCGAGAAGTCATCAATATCAATGAACCGGTGTCCTTCGTTGGGCACCGGTTCTTTATTTTGCGCCACGCACATCACCCTCTTCAGGACTTCCTTGCGCACGTCATCACTTCTCTTCGCGGTCCTGCTCCTTCTCTGCACCGCACCTTTTCCGGTGTTCGGACAGGTGGTGGATGACACGCCCATTCCCGTGGTCCCGAAACGACTGAAGCCGACGGATGCCATCCAGGCGGATACGATGCCGAAAGCTGTCAAGCCGATGCAAGATTCCCTGCCGGGCGGTGGCATGCCCGGGGATTATCCGTACAGTTGGTATCAGGACAGCGTCTATTACCGCGCATTACGGCTGAAAATCGGTCCGACCGTTCGCTTCAGCATGGACGCGGCGCGGGCCATGACGAACCTGGAGTTGCTGCGCAAGAAATTGCAGGAAAGTCCGTGGAACATCGCCCTGCGGAACATGACCATCAGCGATGATGCCTACCGACCCGATGCTCAGGAAGTGGTGCAACGCCAACTCACCATCAACAACGCCCTTAATGCCGGTCTGTTCCGTCCGAACACCACCGGCGGCGTGACGGCGTCATTCGATCAGATCGGGTCGTTCCTGGGTCTGACGGAAGACGTATCCCCGCGCCTTCGCTACGAGGTGGCCGAACCCGCCGAAGTCACCGTCGTCGTCTACTCGACGGCCGCCACCGTTGTCGCGACCGTTCTCTCCAAGGTGCATCAACCTGGAACGTATGCGATCACGTGGGACCTGCGGGATGACAAGAAGCGGGAGATGCCGGACGGAGAATACGTCATGGAAGCGCGTATAGGCAAGGGTGCGTACTTCAGGAAACGCGTCGTCATCGGTAGCAAACCGTGATGCGTGCTATGGCCCGATCCGCGAACAACCGTGGGAGTCGCAGCCGACAGATTCGTACGACCTCTATTCGTAGCGCAAAGCATCGATAGGATCCAGCTTCGCGGCTTTCCATGCGGGGTATGCGCCGAAGGCGAGTCCGACGAACGTGCAGAAGAGGATGCTGACGACGACCCATGTCCAGGGGATGACGAAGGAAAGGGACGTCAGGAGCGCAATGACGCCCACGACGGCGAGGCCGACAGCCAGGCCGATGATGCCACCCAACTGACAAAGTGTGACGGCTTCGAGGAGGAACTGGAAAAGGATGGACGTGCTTTTAGCGCCGATGGCTTTGCGCAAACCGATCTCCCGCGTCCGTTCCTTCACGGAGATGAGCATGATGTTCATGATTCCCACCCCTGCTGCCGCCAAAGAGAAACTCGCGATGAATGCTGCGAAGTAGGCGACGAAATCGATGAACGTCGTGAACTGGTCCTTGATGGATGAGTTATCCTCGATCTCGAAATCATTTTCGTCCCACGGTTTGCACCCACGCACCGAGCGCATGACACCGATGGACTCATCGAAGACGGAAGCGAACGATGCCTCGTCCACCGACTTCACCGAGAGCGTGGCCGTGAAGTACGACTCGCCGGCGAAGCGGCGCACATACACGTTCAAAGGAATGTACACTTCGTTGTCTTGACTTCTGCCCAAGACGGCTCCCTGAGCTGCCAGAACCCCTACCACTTCCAGACGCAGATTATCAATGGTGACCTGTTGTCCCACGGCATTTCCCTGAGGGAACAACTTCACGGCCACGTCATTGCCGATCACTGCCACATTCCGTGAGGCGAAGGCATCCTCCGCTTGCAATGGCCTGCCCGCGTCGACGTTCTTGTTCCTGACGACGAAGTAACTCTCGTCCACGCCGAACACCGTCACATCGGGATTGGTGCTGAAGTTGCCGGACTTGATGGTCTTGCCGAAGTCACGATCCGAAATCGCAACCATGGCATCGGCTCCCATCCGACGTTTGTATTCTTCGGCTTGCATGAGACTGATGATGGGACGCCGCTGATATTTTCTCCACGAAGAGGACCCCATCTGGATACTCGGCGTCCGCTGGATGACGAAGGAGTTACCGCCGATCTCATCAAGTGCTCCGACCACCGAGTTCTCCAGTGTGCTCGTCGCCACGCCCACCGAAATGATCGCGAACGTCCCCAAAGCGATACTGAGCAACGTCAATATCGAACGAAGCAGGTTCGCTCGAATCGAGGTGATGGCCGATATGATGGTTTCCCAGTAATTCATGGAGACGGTATCGCGTGGATCCTATTCGTATCGAAGTGCTTCGACGGGATCCATCGATGCGGCGCGGAGCGCAGGCAGCAAGCCTGCCAGGACGCCGACGACGATGGAGACGGTGATGGAGATGAGAAGAATCTGTGGTGGTACGTATGGTGTAAGGAAGGGCGCCTTCTCGTGGAAGAGGAAATAGATGCCCGCAGCAAGGATGGAACACAGGGCGATGGCCGCCAACGCGCCGATGAGACACAAGGACGCGGCTTCGAGAAGGAACTGCAAGAGTATGGACCGACGCGTGGCACCGATGGCTTTGCGGACGCCTATCTCCTTCGTCCTCTCGGTGACGGAAACGAACATGACGTTCATGATGCCGATCATACCGACCACGAAACTCATGACCGTGAGGTACAGACCGATGCCCCAGATAGCCAAACGTATCTGCGCCACCTGGTCGCGGAAGGCCTGCGTTTCATTGATGGAGAAATCCTGGTCTTGTTCCGGTCTCAGCCCGCGTACCAACCGCATCGTACCGATGGTCTCGGACCGCACATCTTCCATCTTTTCCGGGGAACCCGCTTTCACGGCAATGGATACCGGCCGGGTGGATGTGCCATAAATGGAAAAGAACGTGTTGAGCGGAATGAACACCTGATTGTCGACGAAGTCCATGAGCGCCGATCCGCGCTTTGCGATGACACCGATGATGGTGAACCTGCGTCCGCCTATCTTCAGCTCGCGTCCGACTGGATCGTCCTGCGCAAAGAATGCCTTCTTCACACCGTAGCCGATGACGACGACGTCCTGATGAAAGCGGTCCTCCGCCTCCGTCAGAAAACGTCCATCCGCAACATCGCCGGCTGCCGTCTGCGCATACTGCGCACGCACGCCCGTCACCGTGAACCCGGCGGCCTTCTGATCGTCCACGACCAGGGTACGACCCCAGAAACTTGCCATGGGAATGACGAGTTCCGCAGACCGCAAGCGTCGTTGTAATTCTTCAGCTTCTTGGATCGTGATGTTCTTCCGCGCCATCGTCTCCCGCCAGTTCTTCCCGCCGGCCCAGTCCCATTTATCCACGTACAACATGTCGTTGCCAAGCAGCTCGATGGTAGAATTCCATGCGGCATCCAACGAGTTCAACGCCCATCCCATCAATGTCACGACGGCGATACCGATAACGATGCCGAGCATGGTGAGCACCGCGCGCAACTTGTTCGACCGAAGGGCGTCGGTGGCTATTCTGAAGGACTCTATGGTTTCCGCGAGGATCATACGGTTTACTTGGTGAAAGGACGACTAAGCGGGTAGGGATGAGGTGGAGCCTTGTGCCGTAGCCAAACCGCCGTTCGACAACGTTACGGGCTGTTCGTTCACGGTATCGCTCTCCACATTCCCGTCGCGGATGCGGATGATACGACGCGCATGTCGAGCCACTTCATCCTCGTGCGTGACGACGATGACCGTGTTGCCACGGAGCCATATCTCTTCGAACCATCGCATGATTTCGATGCTTGTCTTCGAATCGAGGTTTCCTGTGGGTTCATCGGCTAGGATGATGGCGGGATTGGTCACGAGTGCGCGCGCGATGGCCACACGTTGACGCTGGCCTCCGGAGAGTTCGTTGGGCTTGTGCGACATACGGTCGGCGAGTCCAACGCTCACGAGCGCCTCCTCCGCACGACGTCGACGTTCATCGGTCTTTACTCCCGCATACACCAACGGCAGCTCAACATTCTTGAGCGTGGTGGCTCTGGGTAGAAGGTTGAAGGTTTGAAAGACGAAGCCGATCTGCTTGTTCCGCACGGCGGCGAGCTCGGTGTCGTTCATCGTACTCACATCCTCACCGGCCAACCAATACGATCCGCTCGTGGGCGAATCCAGGCAGCCGAGCATGTTCATGAGCGTGGACTTTCCGGAGCCGGAGGGTCCCATGATGGCCACATATTCATTCTTGCGGATGGTAAGCGAGATGTCTCTGAGGGCATGCACCTCCTCGTCTCCCATCGTGTACACTTTGGAGATATGCTCGATACGTAACAGTTCTGAAGAGTCGCTCATAAGGTAAATCCACGGTGATTGGTCCGACTTCGACGTTCATCCACGCGTCCGTTGCCTGCGGTATGAAAACATCCGTTACTTCTTGCGCGCAGTATCGACCACGACGACCATACTGTCGCGCAACACTTTCGCGATGGTATTGTACGATCCGCTCACGACGGTCTGGCCTTCGCTGACGCCGCTTGTGACTTCGATATAGTCGCGATCGCTCAGGCCCGACTCGATGCGGACCATCCGTGCCTTACCGTTGTCGACGACGAAGACCACTTGCGGCGGGCGCAGGTCACGGCGTTTGTTTTCGCGCACGTTGGACGTCGTCATGTCGCCGTCGGCATCATCCGCTTTCTTCAACTCCGTGCGGATCGTCACGGCTTGCAGAGGAACGGATATGACATTCGCATGCGTCTCCGTCTCGATCTCGACACTGCAGCTCATGCCGGGACGCAACGTTATCTCCTTATCGATCAATCGGATCTTCACTTCGAAGTTGATCACCTCGTCCTGCGTTCCCACTCCCACCTGTTTGGGAGAATGGGATACTTCCGCCACATAGCCAAGGAACTCCCTGTTCGGGTACGCATCGATCTTCACGCGAGCGGTATCGCCCACATGGACTTTCACGACGTCGTTCTCGTCGACATCGACGATGGCGTTCATGACGTTCAAATCGGAGATACGCATGAGTTCCGTTCCCTGCATCTGCGCGGTTCCGACCACCTTCTCGCCCAGCTCGATGTCCAGCTTCGTGAGAACACCGCTAATGGGAGCATAGATGGACGTTCGGGAGAGGGATACGGAAACCTGCTTCAACGCGGCTTCCGTCCGGGATTTCTCCGTGAGCGCCGTCTGGTACTGACCCTGCGCGCGCTCATAGGATGCTTTCGCGATTTCCAATTCCTGCTTCGACGAAAATTGCTTCTGATACAACGACAGGACCCGCTTCATCTCCGCCTCCGAACGCTCGAGTTCGGCTTTGGCGATCTCTATGCCCAACTTCGCTGACTCCAGGGAAGCGCGGAACTGGTCCACTTGCGTCTCGATGAGGTCCGGCTGGATACGCACGAGCAACTGACCCTTGCGAATGGAGTCGCCTTCCTTCGCACCAACGAAGATCACCTCGCCGCTGGCCTCTGAAGAAATCTTCACTTCGGTTTCCGGTTGAATCTTGCCGATGGCGGAGACGGTTTCCGTGATCGTCCTTCGTGATACCTTCTCCACCGTCACGGTCGTCGGCTTGTCGCCGCGTCCTACGAAAAGGTACACGACGGCGGCGATCGCCGCAACAACGATACCCACGATAAGGATGGTTCTCTTTCCGCTTGATTTCTGTGCCATAATGAATCCAAATAGAGTAGTTACAGAGTTCGTTCGTGGTCCGGACGTGCGCGACGCGCTTTCTTTCAATCAATCGTCACTTGTCGCCCAAGGTACCAAGCGCAAGTCGCACCTGTTCTTGCGCATCGTAGTAGTTATACACGGCATTGATTCGATTGATTTTCGCCGTCACCAGCAGGGTATTCGCCATTTGGAACTCGACGGGAGTCGATGCACCGACATTGAGACGCTCACGCATCGCTTCGTAATTCTGCGTGGCGGAACGGACCGAGCGATTCGTGATTTCCAATTGCTTCTCCGCCGCGTCTAGGTTCAAGAGAGCGCTCTGCACATCAGTACGTACCCGTTGTTCTGACTGCTCACGTTCGATATCGCGTTGTCGGAACTCTATATCCGCCAACTGCGTTTGCGTGGCGGCGTTGAAGTTGTCGAAGATGGGCACGTTCATGTTCATACCAACGAAGTAGCGACCGTTCTGACTGAATTGATCGAAGGTCGAGTTCGTCCACGACCAGCCGCCGGATGCATTGAGGTTCGGGAAGTAATTGCCTCGAGCGGCCGTGATACCGGCGTCGGCTGCAGCAACGGTGGACACGGTGGCGTTGTAATCCGGTCGGTTCTTCAGCGCCGTCTCCATGGCATTCACGACGTCTCCGATATCCCTGCGGAAATCCGCGGCGGCAGTGGGTGCGAGCATGAGATCGAACGACGACTCGGCGAACTCCGCCTGCATGTTCGGTGGCAACGCCAACGTGGAAAGCAATTGCGCCTTCGATTGGTTCTCCGCGTTTTCGGAACTGACGACGTCGAACTCCCGTGAGCCGAGGTCCGCTTCCTGACTATACACGAGGGCGACGGCGATGCGCCCCGACTCCAGTTGCGCTTTCGACCGTTCCAACTCCTGACGTCCGAGTTCGAGATTCTCCGCGCGAAGTTTCCGTACCTGCAAGGAACGGAGGACGCCGAGGTATTGGGAACGCACCTGGTACGAGACCGTTTGCCGCGTGCGTCGGAGATTCAGCTCGGCTGCATCAAGGTTCCGTTGGGCTCGACGGTAGTTAGACTCACGGGAGAATCCATTGAAGAGGTTGTACGACGCGATGGCGTTCATGGAGTAGGAGTTCGGCTGCACACCCGGCAAGGTGATGATCTGACCGCCGATGTTCACCGTCCGTCCGCCCTCCACGTTCAGCTGGCGCGTGAAACCCATGGATGCATTGAACGACGGAAGGAAGGTCCCAAAAGCCTGAACGAGCGACGCATTCTGCGCATCATATTGTCCGAGCGCCGAGCGCACGCCGAAATTCTTCTCCGACGCAATTCGCAGGCACTCGTCCAGTGTGAACACCTTCGGTGTACCCTTGGATTGGGCATGGAGGCCGGATCCGAAACCGATGACGACGGACAGAAGGGCAAGTGACAGGAATCTGTGCATGTTTCCAGGAAGGTTCATGATCGAGATTTTGTAGTAACGACCTTTGGACGTAATAATCCGAATATTGTTGCATCGGGGTTCCGCAGGAAAACGAAAAGCGCGAACAGAGCCCCGCGGTGTATTTTGCCGCGGTCTTCACATCCGTTCTCCCGCGTATGAATCCTGCCAACATCCAGATCGTCACGAAAGACAGTATCACGGTGCGACAATTGCTCGAATCGCCGCTGAACCTGACACATCTCAACACCGAGGTGGCTCTCGACAATCTCATTCGCGACGGGAACATCCATAGACCGCAGCTCGCGTTAACGGGCTTCACGTCGCTGTTCACCAGTCACCGCGTGCAATTGCTGGGCAACACGGAGTGTCATTATCTTCAGCTGCTCTCGGAGGATGCGCGGGTGGAAGCGTTCGTCAACATCGCCGATCGCAACGTACCGTGTATCCTGCTCACACACGGCAACATGTTGGAAGACAGATTGCTGAAAATCGCATCCGACCATAACATCCCGGTTTTTCAGACGCAGTTCGAAACGACGAACGCCATCCATCTCATCTCCGAGTTCCTCGACGACCAGTTCGCCACCCAAGGTGTGGTCCACGGATCCTTCGTGGATGTGTACGGCGTCGGCATCCTGTTCGTTGGACGCAGCGGTATCGGCAAGAGCGAGATCGCCCTCGATCTCGTGGAACGCGGTCATCGCTTGGTTGCGGACGATGTGGTGATGCTGACGAAGAAGCGCGACTCCGTGCTCATGGGCACGGGAACGAATCTTGTGAAGCATTTCATGGAGATCCGCGGTCTCGGCATCATCGATGTCCGTCAGATGTTCGGCATACGCGCCATCCGTTTCCAGAAACGCCTTGAGATCGTCGTGGAGCTCGAGGACTGGGATCCGTCCAAAGAATACGAACGGGCCGGTCTGGACGATACCCCGACCGACGTGATGGGCGTTCCCATTCATTCGGTCAAGCTTCCCATTTTCCCGGGAAAGAACATCACAGTGATTTCCGAGGTCATCGCCTTGAACTACCTGCTCCGTACCTACGGTTATAATGCCGCAAAGGAGTTCTCCGAGCTGCTTCATGCGGAAATCAAGAAGCGGGCGGACGAGCGGGACGCGTCCACCGATCGACGTCTCATTTCGTATTTTCAGGGCGATGACGAATAGCGTCATACTTTTCCTCGGCCACGCGGTCTAACACCGTGTCGTTCCCCATCGGTATCGCTCATGCGCGCCTACCGGCATTCTGATTTTCGCTTGCCTGCTTTCATGACACGAAGATTCGTCCCCCTCATCGTCCTGTCGGTCCTTTTCGGCGGTTGTCGTTTCTGGGACAACTCGATGACGTATTTCAATACGTATTACAACCAGAAGAAGCTGATGAACGAGACGGAGGAGGAGTTCGGGTACGACGAATACCTCAAGCCGCCGAAGCCGCGCGCCATAGCTCCGGTGGAACCGGACGTGCTCCTGGAGAAACCCAGCAACGAGTTGCCCCGGTATCTCAACGACATGATCGTGAAACCCGCGAAGCTGCAGCCGGTTCAGATCAAGGTGGATTCCATCATCATCAAGGGTTCGAAGATCCTTGCGACGCATCCGAAGAGCTCTCTCGTGGACGGCAGTCTGTATCTCATGGCGAAGGCCTTCTTCTATCGCAGTGAGTGGTTGCCCTCCACGATCAAGTGCCTGGAGCTTGTCGAGCAGTTTCCGGACTCACCGTATTCGCCGGACGCGCACTTGCTGGCATCGAAGAACTACCTTATCCAGCGGAACCTGCCCAAAGCGAAGATCATGCTTTCCCGCACGGTGGACATCGCGTGGCATCAACAGCGATATGACGTATTGTCCGAAGCGTTCCAGCTCATGGCCGAAGAAGCCATGGTGCGTGGCGATTTCGATGATGCGCAACGTCCGTACCGTCAGGCCATCCTTCAGTGCACCGATGAAGAACAGAAAGCGAAGTGGCAGACGGATCTCGGACTTCTGCTCTACCGTACCAGACAGTTCGCGAAAGCGGATGTTGCGCTCTCACAAGTACGGGAGTATCGTCCATCCGTCCTCACCGAGTTCGAAGCCGACCTTTATCGCGTGCTCTCCCTGGCGGAGCTTGGCAGGACCGCGCAAGCACGGGCGTTGCTGACCGACCTAGAGAAGAACCGTAACTACGAAGAGTATATGAAGCTCGGATATACGAGTGCTGCACGCCATCAGATATGCAGACTCGAGGCCGACAAGGATTCGATGTCCGCGGTGGAGCGAACAATCGACTCCCTGGGGATGACCGGTCCCATCCTCCATGTGGCATACTTCGAGCGCGGAATGGAGTTGTTCCGGGCGAAGGACTATCCTGCCGCGCAGCGGTATTTCGCTCGCGCGAAAGTGACCCGTAGTTCGGTGTTCGATGGCGCGAATAATCTTTACAACCTGCTCAACATCCGCGAGCAGAAACTCATGGAATCGGACATCATCTTCAAGCGCATCGTCGAACGTCGGGATTCCACGATCGAGACGAAAGACAGCGTGGGACGCTCGTATGCGAAGACCGTTTTCGAACTGGGTCGGGCGCATGAACTGCTTGGAAATGCCGATAGCGCCGAGAGCTACTACCGTGTGGCCATGGAAGCGGCACCGGAAAAGGATACGCTGCGCGCACAGTACCTGTACTCCTATGCACGAATGGTCGATCCCCGCGACAAAGCGCTCGCCGATTCCATCCATGAAGTCATCTTCGCAAAGTACCTGTCCACCGCGTACGGCACGGAATCGCGCTTGCGCCTTGGGTATACGGACTATGCGGTTGCCGATTCGGTGGAGGAGATCTTCCGTAGCGGATCGCGATTCCGATCGGTAGGCGACTACACGATGGCCATGCGCCAGTATCATCGCATCGTCGAAGCGCACAGCGCGTCCACCTTCGCTCCTCCCGCTCTCTATGCGTTGGGATGGGTTTGGGAGAACAAGTTGCGCAATACCGACAGCGCTTTGCAGTACTACAGCCTGCTTCTTAAGAGATATCCGTTCTCCGAGTACGCGGACGACGTGCGATACGCCGTAGCCTTCGGGCTGTCGAAGCGTTCGGGCGGTTCGGATTCCACTCTTTGGGGTCCGCGCAAAAAGCCCGGCCAACCCGATACGCCACAAGCACAAGACTCTTCAGGGTCGGCCTCCATAGCGCCGCCGTCCGCTCCGCTTCCTCAAGCAACGAATCCCGTTCCGACCCAGAAGCAACCGCCTCAGGATATTGCGCCGAGCATACCGATTCCTATGTCCAAACCCATGGATCTGGGTGTCGATATCAATCCGCAACTCGTTGTTCCCCAACAGAGTATCGACACGACCGTGTCACGTCCTCCGGCCGATACCACCGGAAAAAAACCGAAGTGACCGGACGTTCCCGATGTTCATCGGGATAATTGGCACAATGCTTGTCGGTACTCTTCCATGCCAACGCAAACACCAACGGGTCGAGTCACCCGACGTCGTCGCTCAGAGCCGCTAGCGCCATCCGCGCCGGTGCCGGGCGCGCCCCATGATATCCTCTCCGCAGCTGCGGTCGCATTCCTCTGTGTGGAACCCGAGTCGTGGTCCGTTCTCGAAGCCAACTCGGCGGCCGTCGCCTTGTTAGGATACGACCCTTCCGAAGTCTCGACGGTACGCCTGCCCATGTTCGAACAAGCATATCGGGCGTTGACCAGGCGCCGTGCTCCGCTGAATGTTCTCGTCCCGCTGGAATTCCCGCGCGTCCATGGCTCCACCCTTCATGTGGAAGCGCATGCGTGGTTGCATGCGGATATGCGCGGACGACGGTCGGTTGCCGCCATCCTGAGGGATTCGGGAACGGACGTCGCCGAACGGAAGCTGTCCACCCAGCGCGACACCATGATTCTTCTCGGTAAACTCACGACCATGGTGGCTCACGAAATCCGTAATCCCCTCTCCGTCGTCAATCTCCACCTGCAACTGCTGCAGCGCATCGTGCAGGAGGATGAAAAAGCGCTGCGCTCCGTACGCACGGCCATGCAGGGAGTGGAACGCATGACGAACATCGTGTCATCGACGCTCGACTTCGCCAAACCGCTGATTCCGAAAACCGAACCCTGCGATGTCCATAGCATCATCACCGACACATTGGAAATACTCCGCGAAACCCTGTTCCAGAAAATCACGACCATCACCTTCGATTTCGAGGACCATCTTCCTCGCATCGAGGCGGATGTCACGCAGATCGGACACGTGTTCCTGCATGTCATCAAGAACGCCTTCGACGCTCTCGGTAACCGTGGAACCATTCACATCGCCACCATGGTAAGCAGGATCCGCTCGCAAAGGGAACTTCACATCCGTATCTCGGACACGGGATGCGGAATCGTGCAGAGCGACCTTGCGTGCATCTTCGATCCGTTCTTCTCCCGTAAGGCGGAAGGGCTCGGCTTGGGCTTGACCACGGCGCGCCGCATCGTGGAGCATCATAAGGGACGTATTCTCGTGGAGAGCGTTCGTGGCACAGGGACGACCGTCACGGTCTGCTTCCCGTTGCCCTGAGCGGGTTCGCGGTCTAGCGCCTGTACGGTTCTTGGAGATATTGTTCCGCTTCCCGGTGGGAGTTCTGATAGTCCGACCACGACAGGATTTTGTTGTACTGCGACGTGGCCAGGTCGCGCCGTCCTTGCAGGTCGTAAATCTTCCCGATGGTCATGTTCAACCGCACCATGAAGCCCGATGGGTCCTCGTCCAGGTACCTGCTCGCCTCGTCGCATTTGTACAGATACTGCAACGCCGATTCGTTGTTGCCGCGATTGAATTCGAAGGTTCCCAGATAATACAACGCCTCGCGTGCACTGTACACGTCGTACCCGAACACCTTCTGCCGGTACTTGTCGAGTATCCCCTTCCATTGCACATCGGCGGAATCGGAATACCCGTTCATGACCAATGCCACAGCGTACTTGCGATGGAAGAACGCATTGAGGGGATAGGACGTGTACAGCTCCCTGCTCCATCGAAGGTACTCGGCCGGCTGCTTCTCGAATTGCGAACCGTACACCATCTGCAAGACGACTTTCGCTTCGACGGCGGCATAGCGCGCGTTGCGCGCAGCCGCCTCCAGCTGCAACACGCCCAGCTTCTTGTCGCCAGACGGCAGGAACACCATGATGGGCTTCAAGGCAGGATACTGATTCGGGAGCGCGTCGGCGAAGTAATTGTAGATGCCCGTACCCAGCATGATGTCGTAGTTGGACGGAGCAAGCTTGTTGCACTTGATCAGGATGTCCAACGCTTGTCGGGCATCATTGGTGGCTTTCAACCAACTCGAGTTGGAGGCGTAATAGCGTCCGCGATACCCGAGTATCCCACCCTTGAAGAACAGTCCCGCGATATCGAATTCGTTCGTATCCAAGATCCGGTCGCACACCTCCACCACCTTGTCCACCTTTCGAAGGAAGGACTCCGCGTACGAGGTGTTCCTTTGGTCTATCTGCATCCGCCACCAGTCGATCATGGCTTCCATGAAATACCCTGCGGGGAAATCCGGATAGAGTGCATTGACCTTTTCAAAACAGACCGTGGCACTGTCGAAGCGGGTGTTGTAGATATGCGCAGTCCCGCGGGTGATCAACTCGTCGGCATCGGCACGCATAAGGGCGAACTGGGCCGAAGCCGTGAAGGGCGCGACGAGCACCATCGCAAGGAGATACGGACGTATGGTTCGCGCAAGGGCACTCATGAGAGACGCAAGGTAGTATGGATGGTCACGAACAGCAAGACACCTGCTAGGCGTTCGACGTTGACGATTCCTGGATACGCACGATGTGCTCGGTGATCTTCTCTTTCATGGCATTCTCCACTTGCTCGTGTTCTTCGCCTTTGATCATCAGTCCTAACTGCGGACAGTACGACGCGTAGCGATTGGCCATGTCGTAACGACGGATGAGGATTTCGTAATCGAGCAGGTTCGTACTCGTTGATTGTTGCATGATGGTATGAAGGGAAATTGAGAAAAAACCACGGAACGTTCACATCACCCGTATCGCTTGATCACCGGGCCCGGGTGCCATGTGAGCGCAGGACGAACAGGCTATACACGGTATCGACCGATACGGACGAGCCAAGTGATGGAGCCGTGACGGTGATGCTATCGACGAGCGAACAGCCGTCTAAGTTTGCGCGGACAACCTGTTTTTTTTCCAGAACGATGTACTCGGCGACCGCGACCTGACGTGCTCTGCGCTCAGGGTACGCCTTGTCAAGATAGTAGTCGTCTATGCGGAAATCATATCCGAGACCTTCCGCCGCATACCAGAGCAGCCCGTCGCCGAAGACCCGTGAACCACGTGGAATGACGTTTTCCAAGGAACGTCGGAGCACCTCGGGGTCTCGCTCCTGCCATTGCGTGATAGCAGCTATCAAACGTCCACCCGGGCCGACCGCAAACATCACCGTCACGATCGCCACGACGACATACCGGCTGGTCATACGGACGACGGTACCGCCAGCGCGTTCGACGTCGGCAAGGAGCAGTCCGAGCATGATGACGGCGATGACCACAGGATAGAGCACGTAGAACCCGACGTCTTTGGTCATGAAGAGCACGTTGAAGACGAAAGCGGACACGAACCAGATCATGATCATCATATGATCAATGCGACGTCTTTTCACTACCGAGCCGCTGAACAGGATGACAACTGCCAGGTAAAGGGCCGGAGCGAATGGCGCGCGGGCGAAATCGCGCGGGTATCGAGCTACTTCATCAACGAATCGTTCCCATAGGGACGAGGACGCAAGATGATCGCTGCCATGACGCAGGAACTGTCCGGCGAAGGCGGCCCATTCGCCGGAGAACCATGCAGAGGAAACCCACACCACCGGTAGCGCCAGACCGCTCATGATCAGCAGCGGAAGATGTTTGCGTCGCATAGGGACGAACAAGGCATGGGCAAGGACTATGCCCGCACCCATGCCGGCGGCGATGGGGTGGGACATACCGGCAGCACCTAAGGCAAAGCCGGTGGCCACACTCCATGAAGGTCGAGACGTATCGAGGGCTTTCAAGGAGGAATGAATGGCGACAAGGAGGAAGAAGATGCACATGCTGTCCATACGACCCGACCGCGAGAGAAAAGAGAAGAGCGGGTCCGCAGCAAGCACTGCCGATGTGAGCACGATGACGATCGTGGGCGACCGGAATCGTCCAAGGATCATTCCCAGCACCACGAGAGAAGCACCGGCGAAAAGGAGGGGCGGGATGCGTGTCTGCCATATACCGAAACCGAATACGGAGTAGGAGCACGCGGTCACGAGCGTTTGCAGGGGCGGCTGCCAATAGTAGCCGCGAGCGAACTCGGGTACGTCGGAAAACACCGAGGAACGGACGTGACCGTTCATCACCCACTCCCGTGCGGCATCGTTCAAGGTGGCCTCATCAACCCACAGCAATGGTGAACGCGTCAACCCGAGCAGATTGAACGCGATGAAGACAACGGCGATGATGAAGATGGAACGTCGCACGGTCGGGGGATTCGTTGACAACGGGACACTCACGATGGTGAACGGAAACGTTCATCGAAACGTTCAGCAATCGAGACGCCCGCGAGAGCGAAGGCGAGGACGAACACCGCACTTCGGAAGAAGAAGATGGCAGCGGTGATGTTCTCGATGAACATACCCGTCAGGGTGAGAAAACAGGAGATGGCGATGACGCGAGCGATGGTGGACCGCATGCGTCGGGCGACGAAGAACGACCGGATCACAGCGGCGATGAGAACGCAGTATTGAAGAAGCGCTCCGATGAGTCCGAACGAAAAGACCGGTGCGAGAAGTCCGTTATGGATGTAGGTCTTCTGTATGGATTGACCGATGATCCCGTCGTATCCTTTATACACCGCGGCAAGTCCGTATCCCGATACCGGATTCTGCTCGATGTATTTGGCCACGGTGCGCGACTCGTACACGCGATTACCTACCGCTTGATCCTTCTTCACATTGGACGAGGACGTGAACCGGTTCGCAATGACCTTTGTCACCAAGGTGGCGGTAGGACCGAACACGACGGTGATCGCGCCGTAGGTGATTCCCGAAAGGCCGACCAGCAGGATGAGGGTGCGCCACCGTTCCTTACGCACGAAGAAGAATTGTGCGATGATGATGCAGAACAGGAAACCGAGCCATGTGGTACGCGCATACGTGGTGACGAGTCCGACGACGAACAGGAGCGAGAGGGTCAATGGCACGAGACGTCTCCACGAAAGCCGGTCATGGACAGCCCAGACGAAGGCGCTGATCGACGACATGAGGAACACATGCGGGATGACGCGGCGTCCGGCTATCTGGAACGCATACTCACTGGATTTGACGATGGAACGATAGTCGATGATGGACTTCAAGGTGAGTCCGACGACGATGACGGTGAGCAGCACCACGAAGCGACGCAAGACGTCGCGGTCTGTACAATACACCCGCACCGGGAAATAGTAGAGGACAAGGATGCCGATGCTGTACGTGCGAAGCCAATCGAGGACCGTCGTACCCTGAACGACCGCAATGATGACATTCACGGTCATGAACACCATATACAGCACCAGCAAGGAATCGAAACGGTTTTCGACAAGTCGGCGGCGAGTCACGAGCATACTGTATAACAGCCACACATAGAGTCCACCGATCAGGAACACACCCAGCGCCACGTCGGTAGCGGATACACCGACCTCGCTGGAGGAGAAGAACACGGGAAGAGAGAGTGCCACCGCATAGAGCCACAATTCCGGTCGGCGGATTCCCAAGAACACGACGGCGACACCGGCACTGACGACAAGGGGAAGAAACCACAGTTCGAGCACCGTCGACACAACCACGATACCGACGACGGCCAAGGCAGCAAGCACGGCACTTGCGGGATGCACGCGCGCGTCATCGAGGTTCCACCAAGATCGTTGGTGAGCGGTGATCATGCAGCATTCTCTGATGAGACACGGGCGAGCTCCCGGCGAAGGGAGCGTATGCGGGCCTGGATGAGGACGATGAGACATCCCAGGAAGAAGGCACCGATACCCGCGCCAAGGATGAGGAGACTGCGTTTGGGACGGGATTTCTTTTGCGGCGCTTGTGCCTCATCGACCACGTACAATGACGGCGAGAGTTTGTTAAGGTCCAGTTTCACCTGCTCGAACGACGGAAGAAGAAAGGCCTTGAGCTTGATGAGCGCTTCGAGTTCCGCGGTCATTCTGATGTACGGGAGCGCAGTCCCTGCCGCATCGGCGAGAGACGAGTTACCGAGAAATCCGGAGCCGCCCTCCGCTTCCGCTTCTTTCGCCTGCAACTCACGCACCACGGTGTTCTGCTGTTGCGTGATGGGATCGTCCTTGCCATACGAACTCTCGAGGATCGACGCAGCCACCTGCGCTTTCATTTTCTGCGCCTTGAGTTCCGCCAGCGCCGTGGCCGCGGCTTTCGCCTGGTCGGCCGGAGAGAAGAGCTTGTTGTTCCTGCCGTACCGGCTGATGGAGTCGCGTAACTCGGAGATCTGCCGATCAGTGGCCGTCACCTTGGATTCATACTGCTTGTAGAGCACTTCCGTTTCGGCGCGATCCAAACGGGCCGACAGTTCATTCGCCTCGCGAATGATGAAGTTGGCCATATCCGCTGCCCTCTTCGGATCGGTATCGTCGATACTCACGGTATAATTGCCTTCCGCTTCCACATTGATGGCCAAACGATCGCTGAGCTCTTCGCGGATCTTGGTCATGGCGGTGTCGGGCAGACCGTATGCCTGGGCAAGTTTGAATGTGAAGATGAGCGAGTCCTGTATCTGTCTGCTTTGCAACAGAACGACAAAGTCGAAACTCTCCCCTTTCTTTCCGCCGATCTTCGTCAGTCCGAATTCGCGAAGCGTCGTGCTCACCGAACTCATGGCGGCATCAAGGGTGGAGGATGATTTCCTCGGAGGAACGGCGCTGACGGTGGCCGTATAGATGTTCGGCAATTGGAACGCCAATATGCCGGCAACGATGGCCGCCACGACGGACAGACCGATGATGTACTTCGCGTTGCGAAGCAGCATTCTTAGCACCACGTACGAACCCTCTCTCGTACCACCGCTCACTGTTTCTACGTCGCTCATGTTTTCCTCAACTCTGTACCGAAACGATTCACCCGTTCACCAGGACGGAATTCTTTTCTCTGGAACCTGCCGCGAGCTCTCGTTTGTATTCCATGATCTTCGAACAGATCTCGGCATCCTGAGCACCAAGTATCTGAGCCGCCAGGATTCCGGCATTTTTTCCGCCGCCGATGGCGACACTTGCAACGGGAACGCCGGCAGGCATCTGCACGATGGAATATAAGGAATCCACGCCGGCAAGATGCTTCGATGGTATGGGAACGCCGATGACGGGAAGGGGCGAGTGCGACGCAATCATTCCCGGCAAGTGAGCTGCACCACCGGCACCCGCGATGATGACCCGGATACCGCGCTCGTGCGCCGTTCTTCCGTACTCGGCCATATCGTCCGGCGTGCGGTGCGCAGAGACGATGCGGATTTCGTGAGGAATGCCGAACACATCAAGCATGTCCGCCGCTTCTCGCATCACCGGCAGATCCGAGTCGCTGCCCATTATCACTCCTACCTTCGGCTGTTTCATGATAACCACCTTATTGATCATTCATTCCTGATTTCGCCGGCAATTGCCAATTCTCCGTTGCGCGCTTCACAGCGCCAATCACGTGGTCACGTCCGAGCTTCTCCACGGTGGAGAATAAAACGACACCTCGACAGAAAGCGCATTGCGACACCAAATGCCCGATCTGTTCTGCGCGTTCCTTCCGGTGTGCTTCCTTGATCTTGTCGATCTTCGTGAGCACGATGATGTAGGGTCGCTGATTGAGCTCCAGCATCTCGATGCACTGCAGATCGATAGGCTGGGGATCGTGTCGGGAATCGACGAGCACGCATACAAGAGCAAGCTGCTCTCGATGCAGCAGATACTCCCACACCAAGGCGCTCCACTTCTCGCGCTCATCTCGCGATACCTTCGCGTAGCCGAAACCGGGGACATCGACGAACATCCACTTCGATTCTACGGGAAAGAAGTTGATCTGCTGCGTCTTTCCGGGCGTGGCGCTCACTTTGGCCATGGCGCGGTCACGGACGACGAAGTTAAGCAACGACGACTTGCCGACGTTCGAGCGTCCAACGAACGCGATCTCGGGGAACGGCGATTCAGGGAAGTCCGCCGTTGCGGCAGCCCCCTTCAAGAATCCCGCCTTCAACGTCTGTTTCATGTCTGTGCTTCTTTCGTGCTCACGCAAGCGCAAGGGATGGATACGTACGGCCGTAAAAAGAAAAACACCGAAGCGTTTCTGCTTCGGTGTCCTGGTATCCTGTATGTCAATGTCAATCTGCGCTGCCTGCCGAGGCGTCCGCAGAGGTCGTGTCCGAACTCTCGCCGCCACCTTCTACTTCGCCGGCGGTCGGTGTGTCCGTGTTCGAGGTGTCCTCGAAGGCCGGTGCCGACTCCGCTGCCGGTGCGGTTTCCTCTACCTGAGGCACCGCTTCTTCCTGTACCGCCTCGTCGGTGGCTGCCAGAGGAGCAGCGATGGCTGCTACGTCAGAAACCGTATCTGTCTGCTTCGGTGCTGCTGCCTTCGGAGCCGACTTCTTTGCAGCAGGCTTGCGCTTTTTGTCCTTCAAGGACACAACGCCGTCCTGCTTTGCGGCCCAGTCGACCAACTGGATGATCGCCTCCTCGGCACCGTCGCCACGACGTTGACCAAGTTTGATGACGCGCGTATATCCACCGGGACGCTCCAAAACGGCCGGAGCGATTTCGTCGAACAACGCTTGAAGCGCTTTCTTGTCCCTGATGACCTTGCCCACTTCACGACGGGCGTGAACATCCACGTGACCGTTGGCGAATTCGCCATTACGCTCACGGACGAAGGCGATCTTCGCGCGTGTGATCAGCTTCTCGATGTACGGACGCAGTTCCTTTGCCTTGGCAAGGGTCGTGGTGATACTCTTCGAGTCGCTGATGATGAGCGATGTAGCCATGTTGCTCATCAATGCCCGACGGTGACTCCATGTGCGACCCAACTTGCGGCCTGATACTAAGTGTCTCATAATCCTCGTTCGACGTTATTCGTAATCAAATCTATTCCTGAACCTTAGGCTTCCGTCGTCTTCGGCGAA
The DNA here is from genome assembly GCA_040398805.1 of Kapaibacterium sp. (SeqCode). Classification (GTDB taxonomy): domain Bacteria; phylum Bacteroidota; class Ignavibacteria; order Kapaibacteriales; family NICIL-2; genus JBBATK01. The sequence goes on from JBBATK010000003.1 coordinate 138,939, forward strand.
TCCTTAAGGTATTTCTCGACATTCATTCCAAAGACAAGTCCCATTCCCTTGACCGTTTCCGTCAACTCGGAAAGCGACTTACGACCGAAGTTGCGGAACTTGAGCAGGTCGGTCTCTTGCAACACCACGAGCTCTGCAACCGTCTTGATATTGGCTGCCTTCAAGCAGTTGTGGGCGCGCACAGAAAGTTCGAGATCGTCGACCTGTGTTTCCAGGAGGCGACGCACTTTTTGGAACTCTGCGGACTTGCTTTCCTCTTCCACGGGATCGGCCGACGTCTTCGCTGTCGTGTCCGCCTTCTGACTGAAGTCGAAACCGACGAAAAGATTCACGTGGTCCAGAAGAATCTTGGACGCCTGCTGAACCGCATCAAGCGCGGCAATGCTTCCGTCCGTCGTCACATCCAGGACCAGCTTCTCATAGTCCGTCTTCTGGCCTACACGGAAGGGTTCGACGTTATAGATGACGTTCTTGATGGGCGTATAGATGGCGTCGATAGGGATCATTCCCACGGGGAATTCCGTCGTGACCTGCTCTTCAGCGGGGACGTATCCTTTGCCTTTGGCAATGCGAAGTTCCACTTCGAATTCCGCGTCGTTGGCGAGTGTGGCGATATGATGGGTGGGCTCGAGAACAGTGACACCGGTCGTAGCATCCTGGATGCTCTGCGCGACCCATGTTCCCGGTCCCTTCACCTTGAAGGTGACACGGACGGGCTTCGAGTCCTCAAGCTTCACACGTACTTCCTTCAGATTGAGGATGATTTCGCTCATATCCTCGACGACGCCTGCAATGGTCTGGAATTCGTGCACGACACCGCTGATCTTGATGCCGACGATGGCAGCACCATGGATGGAGGAGAGAATCACACGACGTAGCGCGTTCCCTACCGTCACGCCATAGCCTTCCTCGAGCGGTTGCAATGCGAATTTTCCGTGATACAAGGATCCGGTATCGTCCGACATTACACGCTCTGGCATTTGCATCGCTGTATTCATACGCTCTCTTTCTCTACAATATTTATAATTCTCTTTGGGATAACGATGGTCCGCACGTCATTGCATGCTCGACATTCGACAAGCAGGGCTATGTCCATTCGAGCACCGCGGTCTTAGACGCGACGACGCTTCGGCGGACGGCAACCGTTGTGCGGGATGGGCGTCTTGTCCATGATGGACAGGACTTCCAATCCTGCGGCTGATAGCGCTCGGATCGCCGCCTCACGGCCGGATCCCGGACCACGGACGCTTACATCGACCTTGCGCAAACCCATTTCGAATGCTTCACGGGCCGCCTTCTCGGCAGACACCTGAGCTGCGTACGGAGTGTTCTTCTTCGAACCACGGAATCCGTTCTTACCGGCCGACGACCAGGTGAGTACGTTACCATAGGAATCCGCTATCGTGACAATAACGTTGTTGAATGTCGCACGGATGAACGCCTTGCCATGGACATCGGCAACGATTTTGCGTTTTACTTTTCTTTTTGCGGCTGCCATTCTCATTCTTCAATAGTTTCAAAATCTGTTCTACGGTCGCAGCGACGTTGTCGCCACGACATGGGAGATTACTTACGAGCTGCCTTCTTCTTGCCGGCAACCGTCTTTCTTCTGCCCTTACGCGTACGGCTGTTCGTACGTGTACGCTGTCCGCGTACCGGGAGTCCTTTACGATGGCGAAGTCCGCGGTATGCTCCGATGTCCATCAATCGCTTGATGTTCAATTGGATCTCGGACCGCAACTGACCCTCGACCTTGTATTCGGACACGGCCGTACGAATGCGCGCGATCTCATCGTCGGTCCACGTCTGAACACGCTTACTCTCGTCAACACCCGCTTTGGCAAGGACTTCTTGCGCTGCGGTCTTGCCGATTCCAAAAATGTATGTTAGACTTATTACCCCACGCTTGTTACGCGGAAGGTCGATACCTGCAATACGTGCCATTGAATCTCCTTAGCCTTGACGCTGTTTCATTCGTGGATTTTTCTTGTTGATAACGTAGACACGACCCTTGCGACGAACAATCTTGTCGTTCGGATCACGCTTCTTCACTGATGCTTGTACTTTCATATCACACTTCCAAGAAATTGGTTTTTCTACTTAAATCTGTACGTGATGCGCCCTTTAGACAAATCATAAGGGGAGAGCTCCACGGTCACTTTATCGCCGGCAAGGATCTTGATGAAATTCATCCTCATCTTGCCGCTGATATGCGCCAAAACCTTATGACCATTATCAAGCTTGACGATGAACTGGGTGTTAGGAAGCACTTCCTCAATCACACCGTCTACCTTAATAAGATCCTGTTTGGGCATATTCTGTTATGAAAAAAACGTAAACACTCGCGGGACACCGTTATCGACCATCACCGTGTGTTCAAAATGCGCTGACGGTCTTCCGTCCGACGTAAACACCGTCCATCCGTCCCTTGCCGTCTGTACAAGAAAGCTTCCCATGTTCACCATCGGCTCGATGGCTATGGTCATTCCTTGCTCCAGCTGGGCTTTAGGATAGCGATTACGTTGTAAAAGACCCGGCACGAAGTTGGGAATACAGGGCTCCATGTGTAACTCCAACCCCACTCCGTGACCTACCAACTCCCTCACGCAAGAGAACCTGTTCTTCTCGACGTGAGACTGCACCGCTTTCGCGATATCATAATTCGTCTGACCGGCTACCGCCTGCTCCACTCCGAGTTCCAATGCCTGTCGAGTGACATCAAGCAGACGTTGTTTTTCCGGCCCGATATCACCGATCGCAAACGTGAAGGCGCTATCACCGAAAAAGCCGTCTTTCTTGACTCCGCAGTCGACCGATACGATCTGGCCTTCCTTGATTTTCCGGTTGGACGGCATACCGTGCACAACCTCTTCATCTATGGAAACGCAGAGCGTGTAGGGAAACGCCGGCGAACCACCGTGACCACCGTATCCCTTGAACGCCGGCTCGGCATCATTGGTTCGGATGAAGTCTTCGGCGATCGCATCAAGTTCCAATGTCGTCATCCCCGGTACGATGCTCTTACCGATGACGGCAAGAGTCTCCGAGACTAAACGACAGGCTTCCTCGATCCGGTCGATATCCTTTTTGATTTTCAAAGCAGGTGCCTGTGTCGGTTCCATCGCTACGCGCCAAAAGACGCATGAAGTGACAATGTCTAGAAACCGCCGCCAACACGCTGTTGATTCGAAGCCATGCCACGGCCTTGAATCTTACCACTCTTCATGAACCCATCGTAGTGTCTCATCAACAGGTACGACTCGATCTGCTGTAAGGTATCCAACGCCACTCCGACGATGATCAACAGACTCGTACCGCCGAAAAATTGTCCGAAGGAATACGGGACGTTCAACACATTCGTCACGAACACCGGCAACAATGCGATGATGGCCAAGAAGACGGCACCCGGCAATGTGATGCGAGTGAGAATGTGGTCGAAGTACTCGGCTGTCGGCTGACCGGGACGTACACCGGGGATGAATCCTTGCGCACGCTTCAACTCCTCTGCAGTCTGACGCGGATTGAAGGCGATAGCTGTGTAGAAGTACGTGAAGAACACGATCGAAAGTCCATAGACAATCGCGTAGACGATGGACCGGTCGCTGAAGAGATTCGCGATGGAGATCAACGTCGTGTTTTCCGGGAAGAAGCTTGAGATGGTGCTCGGAATGAACAGGATCGCAGAAGCGAAGATGATCGGCATGACACCCGCCGTATTCACTCGGAGAGGGATGTAGGTGGTGTGTCCACCGTATTGCTTCCGACCTTCGACCCTCTTTGCATACTGAACGGGAATCCTCCGGGCACCCTGGGTCACCAGGACAACCGCAGCGATAATGACTCCAAGGAACGCCAAAAGGATGACGTCGATGGCGATATTACGACCTGAGCTGATGAGAAGTATCTCGTTCTGAACGGCGACGGGAAGTCGCGAGATGATGCCGATGAAGATGATGAGGGAGATTCCATTACCCAGTCCGCGTTCGGTGATCTGCTCTCCGATCCACATGAGGAACATCGTTCCAGCCGTCAGAAGGGTCACAGCCGTCAGCGTGAACAACGGACCATCGATCATGACGACCTTCGCCGTGTCCGCACCGGTCTGTGCATTCAACTTGATACTCAACCCAATGGCCTGGAGTGCGGCGATGCCAACCGTCAGGAATCGTGTCCATTGGTTGATTCGACGACGACCTTCTTCTCCTTCTTTCTGCATTCTGGCAATCTGCGGCACGAACACGGCGGCCAATTGAAGAACGATGGAAGCGGAGATGTACGGCATGATACCCATGGCGAAAACCGCCGCGTTCGAGAACGCGCCTCCTACGAACATATCGTACAGGCCGAACAATCCGTTGGCGTCACCGGCGTTGGATGATTGCAGTGCCGCAACATCGATACCCGGCAACGAAACGTGAGCGCCGACTCGGACAACAATGAGCATAAGCACTGTAAAGACGATCCGCTTACGCAGTTCCTCTATACGGAAGATGTTTTTCGTTGTTTCGATGAAATTAGCCATGGATGTTCGCCGTGCCTCCGGCCTTTTCGATTTTTTGTTTTGCTGTTTCCGAGAAGCCGTGCGCTGTGATCGTGACCGCCGACGTGATCTCGCCATTTCCGAGAATCTTCACGGGCTGGGTCTTCTTCGAGATCGCTCCCGCAGCGTACAAGGTTTCCGGTGTGATGTGTCCTGTGAGTCTGTTTTCAGCAACGAGCTCCTGGACACGCGCCAGGTTCACGGTCTGATACTCGACCCTGAAGATATTCGTAAACCCGAACTTCGGAATACGACGGCTGAGAGGCATCTGTCCGCCCTCGAATCCACGTTTGAACGTGTGATTCGCACGGGATTGATGTCCCTTGTGACCACGCGTGGACGTGCCACCGTGACCCGAGCCGGCACCACGACCGATGCGCTTTTTCGCCTTACGTGAACCTTCCGCGTAGCGCAGATTTCCAATATGCTTCATATCAATTTCCTATTTCTTCTACTTTGACTAAATGCTTTACCACGTTGATCATTCCAAGAATCTGAGCATTCTTTTCCTGCACAACGGAGAAGTTCGGACGACCGAGACCGAGCGCCTTCATCGTGCGCTTCTGCTTTTCCAGTCTGTCGATAACACTTTTTACTTGCGTGATTTTGAGCTTTGCCATGATATGCGTCCGATAGATTCTTCGTTTATTAACCGCGAACTACTTTCTCAACCGATATGCCACGACGCTGCGCTACTGTCTGTGCGTCTTCCAACGCCTCCAATGCAGCAATCGTCGCCTTGACGATATTGTGCGGATTCGATGACCCCAGCGACTTCGTCAAGACATCCTGTACGCCAGCCAACTCCAATACTGCACGGACACCACCGGAAGCGATGACGCCCGTACCGGGAGCCGCAGGACGCAAGAGGATCTTGGCGGAACCGTACTTAGAAAACACTTCGTGAGGAATCGTCGTGCCTTGAAGACGCACCTGAACGACAGCCTTCTTCGCTGCATCCGTGGCCTTCTGTACCGCATCGACCACCTCACCGGCTTTGCCTAGTCCGTAACCGATATGACCCTGACCGTCACCGACAACGACGATGGCAGAGAAGTTGAAACGACGTCCACCCTTCACTACCTTCGCAGTGCGGCCTACATTGACCAGTTTGTCCTTAAGATTCAGCTCGGATATTTTAAACTTCGCCACTAAGACTCCTACACAATAATTGTCGTTTTATAATTAGTCAGTCTGATACCGTTAGAACGAAAGACCGCCTTCACGCGCTCCGTCTGCCAAAGCTTTCACCCGACCGTGGTACAGGAAACCGTTCCGGTCGAACGCGACGCTTTGCACATTCGCAGCGACGGCCCTTTTCGCGAGTAGCGCGCCGACCATCTTGCTGACATCGCCTTTAGAGGCGCCTGCTGCCACCACTTCCTTGTCAAGCGACGAGGCTGCGACGACGGTACGCTTCGAATCATCATCGATGATCTGTGCGTAAATGTGCTTCAGCGAACGGAATATCGTCAAGCGAGGACGCAGAGCATCTCCATGTATATTCTTGCGAATACCTTTGGCGCGACGTGTTCTCCGGACGATCTTGTTTTTCTTGCTCATAACTCTTAGACCTATCGAAATTTTCGTGACTATGAAACTGACTGAGTGGACGGCTTTGCTGGCGCTGCCTTCACAAGCGCTCACCTCCCACCTTACTTACCTGCAGACTTACCAGCCTTACGACGGATATATTCGCCTTCGTACTGGACTCCCTTGCCCTTGTACGGCTCCGGCGGGCGTACCGAGCGGATTTTCGCCGCGACTTCGCCTACCAACTGTTTGTCATGTCCCTTGACTGCGAATTGCGTCGGCGACGAAACCGTGAATTCGATTCCGGCAGGGGGGATGATCATGACCGGATGGGAATACCCTACCGTCATGATGAGCTTGTTGCTCTTGACTTCCACCTTGAAACCGACACCGACGACTGCCATGTTCTTCGAGAATCCTGCGGATACCCCTTCGACCATGTTCGCAATAGCCGCACGCGTCATCCCGTGGAGAGCACGGACCTTCTTGTGGTCGCTCTCACGGCTGAACGTGACCGACGTTCCGTCCTGATGACAGGCGATGCCTTCAGGAATATGGAATTGCATTTCGCCCTTCGGACCTTTCACTTTCACCAATCCGGCGTTCAAACTGAATTGGACTCCGCTGGGAATGACAAGTATTTTTTTTCCAACTCGTGACATAACTGCTTCTTTAAATGTTTCAACGTAATTGTACTGACACACCGACCACCCTACCCTACCACAGCGTACAGAGGACCTCGCCGCCGACGCCTTTCTGGCGTGCCTGCTTATCTGTCATCAAACCCTGCGAGGTGGAGACGATGGCGATCCCAAGGCCGTTATACACCTTCGGCAACTCGTCCGCGCCGGCATACCGACGGATACCCGGACGGCTGATGCGCTTGACTTCACGAATGGCGGGAGCACCGTTGTGGTACCGCAAACGGACGCGCAATGTTCCTTGAACATTGTCGTTGATGCGCTCGTAATCGGCAATGAAACCTTGCTCTTTGAGGATGGATGCGATGGACTCTTTGATCTTCGAGGCCGGGGTGTCTACGGTCTTGTGCTTTGCACGCTGACCATTACGCAGACGTGTGAGGAAGTCACCAATCGTATCGGAAACTGGCATAAAAGGTAGTTCAATAGTGTGTGTTCCGTGGATTCTCCAAACACAGGACCCAGTCCTGCCTACCGGTCGTATCAGACTCCACGTGTGTCTGACGCTCCGATATAATTTGAACTCTTCTCTTTTCTAGGTTGTCGGCGTTTCGAACGCTATAGCCCTACGCACGGAGCGGAGGGCCACAAAGATACGAAAACAGCTGTGAAAAACGGTGGAAAAGTTTGGGGCGTACGACGCCTTGACTTACCAACTCGCTTTTCTCACTCCGGGGATCTTGCCTTCCAGGGCAAGCTCGCGGAGTTTGTTGCGGCACAGGCCGTATTTGCGGTATACCCCACGACCTCTGCCGGTCAGCACGCAACGGTTACGCAAGCGTGTAGGCATACTGTTTCGGGGAAGCTTCTGCAACGCATCGTAATCACCGGATTCTTTGAGAGCTTTACGCTTTTCCGCGTACTTCTCTACCAGGCGTTTGCGTTTGTCATTTCTAGCGACGACTGCTGTTGTTGCCATGTGTCTTCAAAAGTTACTGTTGGTTTCTTAGTTCGTGCGGGTGAACGGGAATCCGAACTCGCGAAGCATAGCTCCGGCTTCTTCATCCGTATGTGCGGATGTCACGAAGGTGATATCCATACCGGCGATCTTGTTGATCTTATCGACGTCGATTTCCGGGAAAATGATCTGCTCCTTGATACCGAGCGTATAGTTGCCACGACCGTCGAAGCTCTTGTCCGAGTATCCACGGAAGTCGCGGACACGGGGTGACGCGATGTTGATGAAACGATCGAGGAATTCATACATGCGTGCACGACGGAGCGTGACGAAGACGCCGATCGGCTGGCCCTGACGGAGCTTGAAGTTCGCCACGGACTTCTTTGCGCGGGCGACGGCCGGACGCTGACCGGAAATCAACTCGAGCTCGTTGATAGCGCTCTGAATGATTTTCTGGTCCTGTGCTGCCGCACCAGCACCGATGTTGATACAGATCTTTTCCAATACGGGGACCTGCATGACCGACTTGTATTCGAACTTCTTCATGAGAGCCGGCACGACCTGCTCCTTGTAGAACGTTGCAAGGCGGGGCTGAACGTTCTCATTGGATCCATCGTCCTGACGAGGACCTTCCGGCTTGAAATCGAGTTTCTTTACTACTTGCTTTGCCATGATAATCTCTTTCGTTACTTCCTGATCAATGTGCGGTGCTTACTTATTCACCACGTTTGCGGGACGCCTTACCATTCACCAACAACATCACATTCGAATAGTGAATGGGCATTTCGCGAGAAATGATTCCACCATTGGGGTTGGCCTGCGACGGGCGGGCGTGCTTCTTCCGGATGTTCACGCCTTCCACGACGACGCGGAGCTTCTCACGGTCGATTTCGATGACTCGACCCGAGGTACCTTTGTCGTTGCCGGAAATGACCTGAACAACGTCGCCTTTTTTAATCTGTAATTTCATAACTGTTTCTTTCGCTAGATGTCTAAAGTCTTACCTGTACGCTTAGATTACTTCGGGTGCGAGGGATACGATCTTCATGAAATTGCGCTCTCGCAATTCACGGGCGACCGGTCCGAAGATACGGGTCCCGCGCGGCTCACCCTGGTTGTTCAGGATCACGGCGGCGTTCTCGTCGAAGCGGATATACGAACCGTCGCGACGTCCGATCTCCTTCTTCGTACGCACGATCACGGCCTTACATACCTCCCCTTTCTTTACGGCACCGTTCGGCAACGCTTGCTTCACGGAAACGACGACGATATCGCCGACCGATGCATAGCGGCGCTCATGGCCACCGAGGATACGGATACAACGCACGCGGCGCGCACCGGAATTATCTGCAACTATGAGGTTTGTTTCTTCTTGTATCATGACCGTACCGTATAAAAGTTATTCTCAATCAATCTTTCCTCTACCACCGTCGGTGTTATTGCACGCGCTCTACCACTTCCAACAGCGTCCAGCGCTTACGAGCGCTCAAGGGACGCGACTCGACGATACGGACGACATCGCCGATCTGGCAGTCGTTGTTCTCGTCATGAGCCATGAACTTTTTCGTCAAGCGGAAGTACTTCTTGTACAACGGGTGCATGACCTGGCGCTCGACGGCGACAACAATGGATTTGTCCATCTTATTGCTCACGACCTTGCCTTGACGGACTTTCTTACCTTTTGTTACCTGCTCAGCAGAAGCTGAACCGTGGGTTTCATTTGTTTCCATGTTTTAGGCTTTCGATTCCAGTGAACGTTCGTGCATTATTGTTTTCATACGTGCGATATCCTTCTTGAGAATCCTCAGATACGCCGTATCCTGAAGCTGCTTCAAGGCATGCTGGAAGCGTTGCTTCGCGAGCGTATCTTGCGCTTCCTTCAAGGTCATGGTCAGTTCCGCGTTGTTCAGATCGCGAAGGTCTTTTGCTTTCCTGTGCTTCATACTTCTACCAGATCAATGCGTGTCACAAACTTTGTTTTGATGGGCAGTTTATGCGATGCCAAACGCATTGCCTCCATAGCGGCTTCCTTCGATACGCCGTCCACCTCGAACATGATGCGTCCGGGTTTGACCACTGCTACCCATCCTTCAGGGTTACCCTTTCCGGATCCCATTCGGACCTCCGCGGGCTTCTTGGTATAGGGCTTGTCCGGGAAAATCCGGATCCACACCTTACCGTCGCGCTTGAGATAACGGTTGATCGCGATACGGGCAGACTCGATCTGTCGGTTCGTGATCCACGCAGCGTCAAGGGCCTTCAAGCCGTATGATCCAAAAGCCACCTGCGAGCCGCGGACAGCTTTTCCGCATCGACGACCGCGTTGGGTTTTTCTGTGCTTAACTCTCTTCGGTAATAACATGATTCACCTTAATCTTTTTGTTCCTTATCGAGCTTACTCTTTTTCCTGTGTAACGGGCTTTCCAATGATCTCGCCCTTGCAAATCCAAACCTTCACGCCGATGGCACCGTAGACCGTATGCGCTGTCGATGTTCCGTAGTCGATATCGGCACGAAGCGTATGCAGGGGCACGCGGCCTTCCTTGTACTGCTCTGTACGCGACATGTCGGCTCCGCCCAAACGACCCGAGCACATGACCCGGATGCCTTCCGCACCTAGACGTGTCGAAGCCGCTACCGCCTGCTTCATCGCACGACGGAATGCCACTCGCCCTTCCAACTGGCTGGCGATGTTATCGGCGACCAACTGGGCATCGAGCTCCGGACGCTTGATCTCGTGGATGAGGATCTTCACATCCTTCGTCGTGAGCTTCCGCATCTCCTCTTCGAGCTGCGAGATGTCCTTACCGGAACGACCGATGATGACACCCGGCTTCGACGTATGGATGGTGATACGGATCTGCTTCGCCGTCCGCTCCACAACCACGCGCGCAACGCCGGCTTTTTTCAATCTTGTTTTGATATACGAGCGGACCGTCATGTCCTCCGCAATCTTGTCGGCCATGCTGTTCGGTTCGAACCAGTTTGCATCCCAGCCACGGATAATTCCAAGGCGAAGACCGATCGGATTTGTTTTCTGACCCAAAGGAACTCCCTGCGATTAGTCGTTAGTAGATACAACGATTGTTAAATGATGCGAGCGCTTTTTGATCTTATACGCACGGCCCATGGGGGCAGGCGAGATGCGCTTCAACGTTTTTCCCTGATCGACATGCACCGCCTTGACGACCATGTCTTCCTCCTTCGCGAACGAACCGCCACTGTTACGAAGATTCGATATGGCTGAACGAAGCGTCATTTCTGCAACCTTGGATGCAGACTTCGGGGAAAACCGAAGAATGGTAAGCGCTTCGGCAGCTGATTTTCCACGAATCGTATCGATCACCAGACGCATCTTGCGCGGGGATGTAGGTACGTGGCGAGCTATTGCTTTTGATTCCATAATGTGCGTCAGAGTTATGTGTCTGTTCTTGGCTGAAGTTTAGTCTTTGCGGTTACCGGAATGCCCGCGATACGTACGCGTCGGTGCGAACTCGCCGAGCTTGTGTCCTACCATGTTCTCCGTTACATACACAGGAATGAACTTATTCCCGTTATGCACTGCGAAGGTGTGGCCCACGAACTCCGGAGTGATCGTCGATGCTCGACTCCAGGTCTTGATTACCTGCTTCTTGTTCTGATCGTTGAGCGTATCCACCTTCTTCTGAAGCTTGAAATACACAAACGCGCCTTTTTTGAGTGACCGTGGCATTCTTCGTTATCCTTTAGTTATTCTCTTATTTTCTCTTGCGAATAATCAATTTCGTCGATGCTTTCTTGCGCTTGCGCGTCTTCAATCCCTTGGAGAGCTGACCCCACGGTGAACGCAAGTGCTTACGACCACCACCGGATTTCGAGCGACCTTCACCACCACCGTTCGGGTGATCGATCGGGTTCATCGCGATACCGCGCGTCTGCGGACGGATACCCATCCAACGCTTGCGACCGGCCTTGCCGTGAAGGATGTTCTCGTGCTCACTGTTTCCGATGCTTCCCAGCGTGGCCATGCAATTCGACAGCACCAAGCGGATCTCGCCGGAAGGCAACTTGATCTGCGCGTACTTGCCGTCGAAACCGACCAACGTTGCGGACATACCTGCCGAACGGGCCATCTGTCCGCCCTTGCCGGGCTTCAGTTCGATGTTGTGAATCGACAATCCCGGAGGAATCTTGTTGAGAGGAAGACAATTGCCATCCTTCAGGTCCGCCGTAGCGCTGGTAACGATGGTCGTACCAACCTTCAATCCTTGCGGAGCAAGGATGTAGCGGACTTCTCCATCAGCATACTTCACAAGGGCGATGCGCGCCGAACGGTTCGGATCGTATTCGATCGTCTCCACAACCGCAGGCATATCGATCTTATTCCGCTTGAAATCGATGATACGGTACTGCTGCTTGTGTCCACCGCCACGGTGACGCGACGTGATACGACCGGTATTGTTACGACCGCCGCTCTTCTTCTTCACCGCAAGAAGCTTCTTGTACGGCTTGGACGTCGTGATCTCTGCGAAATCGCTGACGCTGTAAAAACGCGTACCGGGCGTGATTGGCTTTAATTGACGGATTCCCATGACCTACCTTTGAGTTTGTTTTCTTCGTAATACTATTGCTGCTCGCCTTCACCACTGACAATATCGATGGTATATCCGTCCTGCAGACGTACATACGCTTTCTTCCGCGCCTTCGTGGTACCACGCATGAGTCCGCGCTTGGTGTAGCGTGAACGGTACTTACCCTTCACATTGACCGTACGGACAGAGTCGACCTTCACCTGGAACATGGACTCGATAGCCTTGGCAATCTCGATCTTGTTCGTATCGCGTTCCACTTCGAACACGTAGTGCTTGTGTATCTGCTGGACTTTGCTGGACTTTTCCGTGATGATCGGTCGTTTGATCAAATTCAACATGATCTCTTATCCTCTTGTTTAATTCTTTGTTGATCCGTTGTGCTCACCGAAAGACGCTATGATCGTCTGGATAGCATCCACACTGATGATAAGCTTCTTGTGATTGAGGATGTCATAGGTCGAGATCTTGTCCGCGAGTGCTGTCGTGACGCGCGGAAGATTTCTTGACGATACCACAACGTTCGTGCGGGCTTCAGGCAACAAGACAAGCGTCTTCTCTCCTGCAACACCCAGAGCCTTCAAGGCTCCCGCCATGTTCTTGGTCTTGTGATCGGCGAACTGAAGTCCGTCGACAACAATGATGTTGTTCTCCTGTGCACGGCATGCGAAGGCCGATTTGCGGGCAAGACGCTTCATCTTCACCGGAATGTCGATGGTGTACTTGTGCGGCTTCGGTCCGAAAATCGTACCACCGCCCACCCATACGGGTGACCGCGACGAACCGGAACGGGCTGTTCCGCGACCCTTCTGCTTCCAGGGCTTCTTACCACCGCCGGAAACGAAACTACGGGTCTTCGTCTTTGCCGTACCCTGACGCTGGTGAGCCAGGTACACGCGTACCGCTTGGTACATCACGTGTTCGTTCGGTTCAATTCCGAATATCTCATCCGGCAAATCTATTTGGCCGTTCTTTGTTCCGTCTATCGAGTATACATCCGCTTTCATGACAAGCTACCTTTTCGATCGAGTTTATGACAACTTCACTAATTCCAATACCGCATTCGGTGCGCCGGGGATACTTCCCTTGATGAGCAGAAGATTCTGCTCCGGCATGATCTGGAGAACCTCCAGGTTCCGTACCGAAGTACGCTTTCCGCCCATACGTCCGGCCATACGTGTTCCACGGAATACACGGCTGGGATACGATGATCCACCGATGGAACCGGGAGCCCGCACGCGGTCGCTCTGTCCGTGCGTCGTTCCACCGACACCACCGAAGTGATGGCGCTTGACGACACCCTGGAAGCCACGACCCTTACTATTCGTTGAAACCTTGATAAGATCTCCAACTTTGAACAGATCGACCGTCAGGACCTCTCCGATGTTCGCTTTGATGTTCTTGAACTCTTTAAGGTGACGAAGGTACGGTGAGCCTGCTTTCGCAAACTGTCCCTTCATCGGACGGTTGACTTTACGCTCAGGTATCTCGTCATATCCGATCTGTACGGCTTCGTATCCGTCGTTCTCCTTTGTGCGGAGCAAAACCACCGGACACGGACCCGCTTCGATAACAGTACAAGGAATGCTCGTACCGTCCTCACGGAATATGCTGGTCATACCTAATTTTCTTCCGAGCAACGCGCTCATGAATTTCTCCTTGGATTACACTTTTACTTCCACGTCTACACCTGCGGGCAACTCCAGTCGCATCAACGAATCGATAGTCCTTTGTGTAGAACTGAATATGTCGATGAGACGCTTGTGTACACGTGCTTCGAATTGTTCACGTGACTTCTTATCTACGTGAGGCGAACGGTTTACGGTGACAATGGACTTCTCCGTGGGTAACGGAATCGGTCCCGACACAACCGCACCTGTTTGCTTGACCGTTCTTACGATACGCTCTGAAGACTTATCTATCAGATTGTGATCGTACGAGCGCAGCTTGATTCTGATTCGTTGAGTTGACACAGATAACCCTTTTCACTGTAAAAGTTAATGAGAACAAATAAGGGGATACGACGTATCCCCTCATTCATACAATGATATCTTATTCGAGAACCTTTGTTACAACGCCTGCACCTACGGTACGGCCACCTTCGCGGATCGCGAAACGGAGTCCTTCTTCCATAGCTACCGGTGTGATGAGCTCGATGGTCAAAGCGTCAAGGTTGTCACCAGGCATAACCATTTCGATACCGCCCGGAAGGTGAGCAACACCCGTCACGTCTGTCGTACGGAAGTAGAACTGGGGACGATAGCCGTTAAAGAACGGTGTATGGCGTCCGCCTTCTTCTTTCGTCAACACGTACACCTGAGCGGTGAACTTGTGGTGGGGCTTGATGGTACCAGGCTTAGCCAATACCATTCCACGCTCCAACTCCGTCTTTTCGACGCCACGAAGCAACAGACCTGCGTTATCGCCGGCTTGTCCTTCATCGAGGAGCTTGTGGAACATTTCGATACCGGTGACGGTCGACTTCTTCTGAAGACCGAATCCGACGATTTCGATTTCGTCGTTGACCTTCACGATACCACGCTCGATACGACCCGTACCTACCGTACCGCGACCGGTAATGGAGAATACGTCCTCGACGGGCATCAAGAAAGGCTTGTCTACTGCGCGTACCGGTGTGGGGATGTAGCTGTCAACGGCATCCATGAGTTCCCAGATGCAGGTGTAGCGCTCATCATCGGTCGGTGCGTTGCTCGATCCGGCTTCGAGAGCCTTGAGAGCGGAACCCTTGATGATCGGAATCTCGTCACCCGGGAATTCGTAGCGCGAGAGAAGCTCGCGGATTTCCAACTCGACGAGTTCGAGAAGATCTGCGTCGGCGATATCCACTTTGTTCATGAAGACGACGACACGGGGTACACCTACTTGGCGTGCGAGAAGGATGTGCTCGCGGGTTTGCGGCATCGGTCCGTCCGTCGCTGCCACGACCAGGATTGCGCCGTCCATCTGAGCGGCACCCGTGATCATGTTCTTGATATAGTCAGCGTGGCCCGGACAGTCTACGTGTGCGTAGTGGCGGTTCGCTGTTTCGTACTCAACGTGAGCGGTATTGATTGTGATTCCACGTGCCTTCTCTTCCGGCGCGTTGTCGATCTGATCGTATGCACGACGCTCATTGGTCGTGATCTTTTGCGACAGAGCCATGGTGATGGCTGCAGTCAATGTGGTTTTGCCGTGGTCAACGTGTCCAATTGTGCCAATGTTTACGTGCGGCTTGGAACGTTCGAATTTCTCTTTTGCCATGACGACGTGTCCTCCAAATAGAGATATAAGTGAATTAAAGAATACTGTTTGATTTGATGTGATTTCAAAACCTAACAACTCATCAGCGACCGGACTGTGTGCCTTTGCTCGCGCTCCGGCACCGGGTTCGAGTGCAGAATTCCTGCGCCCTATCCACCGGCATACATGTTTGTTTTTATGACTGCTGGCTCATAACGTGAGAAGCTCATGACAAACACGGCCCGACCTTGCGTAAGGGATCGTAACTGCGTGACATATCCGAACATTTCCGACAAAGGCACAAGGGCTTTGATGATCTGCAGATTCAATCTGCTGTCGATACCCTCGATCTTACCTCGTCGTGAACTGATATCCGCAATTACTTCTCCCATGAATTCTTCAGGAGTTGTCACCTCGACCAAGAACACCGGCTCCAGTATGATGGGCTGTGCTTCGCGGCAACAATCTCGTACGGCCATCGATGATGCGATCTTGAACGCTACATCACTCGATTCACTGACGTCGAACTTCGCATCCTCCAGAACCACGTGCACATCGACCAAAGGATATCCCATCACCGGTCCGGCACCCATGGCCTCCCGGGCACCTTGCTCGATCGCTACAGCGTATTCCGTCGGAAAGTCCTTGGAGACGAATTCGTTGGCAAAGGTGATTCCCTTGCCGTTAGCGTTCGGTTCGACACGCATCGTCACGATGGCGAACTGGCCCTTCGTGCCCTGCTGTCGAATGAACTCCACTGTCTTACTGCTGTTCGCAGACACCGTTTCCCGATAACTGACCTGAGGCTTTCCTACGCGCACCGGAACATTGAATTCTCTCTGGATTCGGTCGACCAGAATCTCCAAGTGAAGCTCTCCGACTCCTCTGATCAAAAGCTGACCGGATTCCTTGTCGTTGCCATACTTGAACGTCGGGTCTTCCTCGCTGAGCGAAAGAAGAGCCGCCAGGAGCTTGTCCTGATCCGCTGTCGCCTTCGCTTCGATGGATTGATTTATCACCGGTTCGGCGAAATCGATTTTCTCGAATAACAATGGCGCTTTCGCATCACAGAGAGTCTCTCCGGTACGGGCCTTGAGTCCGGGAATCGAAACGATATCTCCGGCACTCGCCGTTTTCACTTCTTCCCGCTTGTCCGCCTGCATCCGAACGATTTTCAGCACTCGCTCTTTCTTCTGCGTGGAAGCGTTGAGAACCATTTGTCCGACCTCAAGCGTACCGCTGTACACGCGAATGAATACGAGCTTTCCGGCATGTTTATCCGTCACCACCTTGAACGCAAGTGCGGAGAACGGCTCGTCGGCATCCGCCGTTCGAACCACTTCCTTCTCCTCGTCCTCGGCCGCAAACCCATGAGCAGGTTTCGTCTCTGCCGGCGACGGCAGGTAATCGATGACCGCATCCAAGAGCTGCTGGACACCCTTGTTACGATACGATGAACCGCAAAGTACAGGGACGATAGCACCACGAATGGTGGCTGCTCGTAGCGCGTTCCGGATTTCCGCTTCGGTGATGTCATCGCCGGCGAGATACTTTTCCAACATCTCGTCCTGCGTCTCCGCCACCGCCTCGACCATCGCCGCCCGGGCATCACGTGCCGAGGCCATCATCTCCTCAGGAATATCTCCCTCGGTAAACGATGCTCCCAGCGTCGTGTCATCAAAGACGATCGATTTCATCCGCACCAAATCGATTACACCCTTGAAATGCTCCTCTTGTCCGATGGGTATCTGAACCGCCACCGGGGATGCATTCAGGCGCTCACGGATCATTGTCACGACATGAAAGAAATCGGCTCCCGTACGATCCATCTTATTGACAAACGCAATACGAGGTACTTCATACAGGTCTGCTTGACGCCACACCGTTTCCGATTGTGGCTCGACCCCTTCGACCGCCGTGAACAACGCAATCGCACCGTCGAGAACTCGAAGCGAACGCTGGACTTCCGCAGTGAAATCGACATGACCGGGTGTATCGATGATGTTGATCCGGTACTCATGCCATGTGCATGTCACCGCTGCAGAGGTAATCGTAATGCCTCGCTCTCGCTCCTGCGCCATGTAATCGGTGATGGTGGTTCCTTCGTGAACCTCGCCGATCTTGTGGAGGAAGCCGGTATAAAACAAGATCCTTTCGGTCGTTGTCGTTTTTCCGGCATCTATGTGAGCCATGATACCGATGTTTCGAACCTTCATTATATCTGTGGGCCGAATCATCGATTCACTTCTCGCGTTGAGTTGTTATGTTTTCAAAGAACAAAAATCACCGACGCTCTTACCACTTGAAGTGGGCGAACGCCTTGTTCGACTCCGCCATCGCATGCATGGTGTCACGACGCTTGATCGCTCCACCTTCACCGTTGGACGCAGCCAAAATTTCATTCGCCAGACGGGTTGCCATCGATTTGTCGCGACGCTCCTTGGAGTAGTCACGAATCCAACGGATGGCAAGCGCCAGACGACGCTCTTCCCGCACTTCCGAGGGCACCTGATACGTAGCTCCACCCACACGACGAGGACGAACCTCGAGAGCGGGAGACGCATTCGCAATCGCTTTGCGGAAGATCTCGATCGGCTCTTGTCCGCTCTTCTCTCCCACGATGTTCAACGCCTGATACACGATCTTCCGCGCAACCGTCTTCTTGCCCTGAAGCATGATGCAATTGACAAACTTCGCGAGAACCACATCGTTGTACAGTGGGTCGGGAGTGACGTAGCGCTTTTCTGCTTTCTTCTTTCTCATCGATCAATGTGCGTTTGTTGTTTCGAGTCTCCTACCGGAAGATGTCCTCTTCCCTTCAACTCTTACTTTCTTTCTTTTTTCTTTTTGCTTACTTCAAACGTTCGGGATTTCTCTTACGTACGCCTTACCACATCCTCTCTATCCCGAACATGGTTTACTTCTTTACCGCACCGGCCTTCGGTCTCTTCGCACCGTACTTGGAACGTGCCTGCATTCTTCCGTTCACACCCTGCGTATCGGCTGCGCCACGGATGATGTGGTAACGGACACCGGGAAGATCCTTCACACGACCACCGCGAATCATCACGATGCTGTGCTCTTGAAGGTTATGTCCTTCGCCGGGAATGTACGCCGTCACCTCGATGGAGTTCGTCAAACGAACACGGGCTACCTTACGAAGTGCAGAGTTCGGTTTCTTCGGTGTTGTCGTGTACACACGGGTACACACACCACGACGTTGAGGACACGACATCAAAGCCGGAGACTTTGACTTGTACTGGACTTCTTGACGTCCCTTACGGACTAGTTGCGCAATCGTAGGCATTCGACAGTTACCAAGTGACAATGAGTAAAAAACGCCCTTTTGAGCGAGCCGACAAAAATAGGGGTTGCGGGGAACGTGCGCAAAAAAATGTTTGAGAAAGGTGAAAATAGTGCGCGGGACGCCCGATTTCCCTCCGTCGACAAACCACCAAGCCACCTCTTCCGCCGCCGAAAACCACCTCTGGACGTTTGTTCCGGCCGGGATCAGCCGAGCAAACGATGACCGCCGGAAAACAACGGACCACCTCTGAGCATTACCTTCGAAAACCGAATGAAAACGACGTTTTTATTCCTTCTGACCACCGACACGGTAGAAAAAAAAGCCCCGCCGGCAAACGACCGGCAGGGCTCGCTTCGAATTGTCAGTGCGCGGACTTACTTCGTCCCTTCGGCACGCTTCTTCTGGTATTCCTTGACCATTTCATCTTGAACCGCCTTCGGAACCTGCGCGTACTTCAAGAACTCCATCGTGAACTCTCCCTTGCCCTGCGTGACGCTGCGGATATCGGTGGAGTAACCGAACATCATCTGGAGGGGAACTTCCGAAGTGACCGTGACGTAGCCGGCTTCGTTTTCCGTGCCGACGATGATTCCACGACGCTGGTTGATCTGTCCGATGGCCACACCCTGGAATTCGTCGGGAACCGATACCTCAAGCTTCATGATCGGCTCGAGCACGACCGGACTCGCACTGTTGTAGCATTCGCGCAAGGCAGCCATGGACGCCAGCTTGAACGCCATTTCCGACGAGTCGACCGCGTGGGTCGCACCGTCGTTCAACACGACGCGGATGCGCTGAATCGGCTGACCGATGAGCTGACCGTCCTTGACCTGCTCGGCAAAACCCTTGTCGCAGGCAGGGATGAACTCGCGAGAGATGACACCGCCGACGATCTCGTCGACGAACTGATAGTTATCGTGAACGTCCTCTTCCGTGATCGGCTCGATATAGCCGGCCACGCGAGCGAACTGACCCGAACCACCGGTCTGCTTCTTGTGGGTGTAATTGAACTCTGCCCGACGGGAGATAGCCTCGCGGAACGCCACCTTCGGACGTCCGACGACCACCTCGCAATTGTATTCACGCTTGATACGCTCGATGTAGATCTCAAGGTGCAACTCGCCCATCCCCTTGATGATCGTTTCGTTGCTCTCTTCGTCGCGGTACACGCGGAAGGTGGGATCCTCCTTGGTAAAGCGGTTGAGCGCTTTGGAGAAATTCACCTGTCCCGCCTTTTCCTTGGGCGAAACCGCAAGCTCGATAACGGGCTCGGGGACGAACATCGACGTCATGGCGTAATTCACGGATCCGTCCGTAAACGTATCGCCGGAAGCGCAATCAACGCCGAACATGGCGACGATGTCTCCTGCCGACGTCTCGTCGATATCATGCATTTCGCTTGCGTGCATACGCACCAAACGCGGGACTTTCACCTTCTTGCCGTTGGCGATGTTGAAAATCGTATCGCCTTTCTTGATGCCACCCTGGTAAATACGCATGTAGGTAAGCTGACCGAAACGGCCGTCCTCCAGCTTGAACGCCAATCCCACAAAGGGTTTGGAAGGATTGGATTCCAATTGGACCTTCTCTTCGTTCTTGTCGCGGTCGAGAGCGATGTTATTCACCTGCGAAGGATCCGGAAGGAAGGCGCACACACCGTCGAGCAGCAATTGCACACCCTTATTCTGCTTGGCGGTACCGACGAACACAGGGGTGATCTTCATTTCGATGGTGGCCTTACGGATGACGGGGATGAGTTCCTCCATCGTCACCGGCTCTTCCATCAGAAACTTCTCGGCGACCACGTCGTCGAAATCGGAGAGGGACTCTTCGATCTTGTGACGGTATTCCTTCGCCTGCGCAAGCATGTCCGCCGGAATCTCCTCCTCGCGGATGTTCTCTCCGTTGTCGCCGTCGAAATACATGGCCTTCATCTTCAACAGGTCGATGACTCCCGCGAACTTGTCCTCAAGTCCGATAGGAATGTTCAGCATCACAGGGTTGTGGTTGAGCTTCTCGCGAAGCTGCTCCACCACCCGGTACGGGTTGGCACCGGCACGGTCCGCCTTGTTGATGAACGCCAAGCGCGGAACGTTGTAGCGGCGCATCTGACGGTCCACCGTGATGGACTGGCTTTGGACGCCGGCAACGGAGCACAATACCAGGACGGCGCCGTCCAGAACGCGCAGAGCCCGCTCCACCTCGACGGTGAAGTCCACGTGGCCCGGCGTGTCGATCAGGTTGATCGTATAGTCTTTCCACTCACAATAGGTTGCGGCGGACTGGATGGTAATCCCCTTCTCGCGTTCGAGATCCATCGAGTCCATGGTCGGACCATTACCCTCTTTGCTTCGAACCTCGATGATGCGGTGAATCTTACCCGTGTAGAAAAGAATGCGCTCGCTCAGCGTGGTTTTACCCGAGTCGATGTGCGCAGAAATACCAATGTTGCGAACTTTGCTGATGTCAGCCATGGGATTCGTCCTGCAATAGCATATTGTGATACATGGACACTGCCCGGGGCGAACGGCACGAAAGTGCCACATCGCGGGACGTGTTTTTCTATAAGACCACAAAAATAGTGTATTTAGGGAGACGGACAAGAAAATCGTCGAAGCGGCGGACGGGTCACCCTCGGCGCTTCCTTCGATACTCGCCCGCGGAGCGCCTTTCCGGATACCCGTGAGAACATGGTCCCACGTCATCCCTTTTTTCAACCGATAACCCTACTCAGATCATGTCATTCCGCTTCCCCTCCATCGTCGGTATCGTCAATGTCACGCCCGACTCCTTCAGCGACGGCGGACGTTTCCCGTCCGCAGAAGCCGCCGTCCGTCACGCCATGCAGCTCATTGCAGACGGAGCAGATATGCTGGATATCGGTGGCGAAAGCACCCGACCGGGTGCGGCCGACGTGAGCGAAACCGAGGAGCTAGCGCGGGTCATCCCCGTCATCGAGGGCATCCGACGCCAGGATGGTACCATTCCCCTCAGCATCGATACCCGGAAATCCGGCGTGGCCGAGCGGGCCCTGCAGGCCGGTGCCACCATCATCAACGATGTCAGCGCCGGACGTCACGACGCCGGGATGTTCGCCGTAGCCGCCCGCGCGGAGTGTCCCCTCATCCTCATGCATATGCAGGGCACGCCCGGCACCATGCAGGACCGGCCGGAGTACGACAATGTCGTGGCCACCGTTTTCGATTTCCTCCACGACCGTATCAACGACGCCCGCGCCGCCGGCGTCGAGAACATCATCGCCGATGTGGGCATCGGTTTCGGTAAGACCCTCGAGCATAACCTGGAACTCCTGCGCAATCACGCCGTGTTCCAACATTTGGGCGTTCCTCTCATGCTTGGCATCTCCCGCAAACGGTTTCTCGGCACCGTCTGCTCCATTGAGAGTCCCGAAGACCGCGATGCGGCCACGGCCATGTGCCATGCCCTCATGCTCAATGCCGGGGCGGCCTTCGTCCGCGTCCACAACGTACGCCTCATTACCCAGCTCAAAGCCCTCACGAACAGTCTGCTGAACACACAACCCGCGTCGTGAATCCCGAATCCGACGCACTCCCGATTGGCGGTGTGACATCGGTGAAGGCATGATACACCTGATTTTACTATTGAGCTCCCAACCGTATCCGAATACCCGTATGATCCGTATCCGTTCCTTCCCGACGAAGAATCTTATCGTCATCCTGTGTCTTCTCTCCCTTCGTGCCACTGCCTCGGCCCAGCACCTGCTCTTCGCGCCGTTGCTCGCCAATCCCTTCGAAGCCCGCATCGGAACGATGTATCAGGCAAGCGACAACAAGCTGCGACTCGACATCGGTCATAGCTTCGATCTGATGCAGCTGGACAGTTCGGGAACCGGAGCGTGGAACATGGGTGGGGATTTCTTCACCTATACCCGGCTCCGCTCCGAGGGTCGATTGAAGTTTCCCGTGGAGACGGTGGATTACTTTTTCGGACTCAATACCTCCCGCACCTGGAAGCTTGCCGCGTCCACCCTTTCCCTGCGCGTGCGGGTCTCTCATATCTCCGCGCATCTCGTCGACGGTCTGGCGGACACTGCGGGCACGCTCACTCCTAAGCCGTTCGTGTACAGTCGCGAGTTCGTCGATGCGGTCGGCGCCTACACAGTCGGCGACCTCCGCATGTACGCCGGGTTCACCGCCGTGTTCTCCAACAGAAAGACCACGCCGCAACCGAACCTGTTCATCCCGCAAGCGGGCATCGAATACTCTCGGCCGATCCTGGGATTTACCAAGGCATTCGCTGCCGTGGATACCAAGTTCTCGGGACTCGACGGCGACATCCGGTTGGTCACGGCGGCTCAGGCAGGGGTCATCATTCCTCAACGCGGAGGCTACGACCTGATTCTCAGCACCTACTATTACGACGGTTTGAGCATGCATGGTCTGTTCCTTGGCACCCACGACTCGTATATGGGTGTGGGATTCCAGGTGGGAATCTGATGTCGAGGATGCCCCGGGGACGTCGAAGCGGCGTACTCGTTCCCCTCTTCGTACTTTTGTCGTTCTAATTCGCCCTCCCTGCTGCGCAGGTCGGGATTGTTTTCACTCTGAAGCACACACAGCGATGGGAATTGCATGCGGAATCGTCGGTCTTCCGAACGTGGGTAAATCAACCTTGTTCAACGCTCTCACATCGAACAACATCGAGGCGGCGAACTACCCGTTTTGTACCATCGACCCCAACGTGGGCATCGTCAATGTTCCCGATCCGCGCCTCAGCGAACTTTCGGTGGGATACGAAACGGAGCGTACCGTGCCCGCCACCGTCGAATTCGTCGACATCGCAGGCCTTGTGGAAGGTGCGGCAAAAGGAGAAGGACTTGGCAATCAGTTCCTTGCGCACATTCGTGCCGTGGATGCCATCGCTCATGTGGTGCGTTGTTTCGGCGACGACAACGTGGTGCATGTGAGCGGAAGCGTCAATCCCCTTCGGGATATCGATATCATCGAGACGGAGCTGGTGCTGAAAGACCTTGAGTCCGCCACCAAACGCATGGAGACCGTCACGAAGAAAGCGCGCAGTCAGGACAAGGAAGCCAAGGATGAACTCGAGATGCTGCAACGCTTGCAAGAACATCTGAACGAGGGGCGTACCGCGCGCTCCTTCGCGTGCAAGACCGATGTCGAGCTTGAGCAGATGAAAGCTCTGTTCCTTCTTACCGCAAAGCCGCAGATGTACATCTGTAACACTGATGAGGACGGTGTGAAGTCCGGCAACGCCCTCATCGACGCCGTGCGCACGCGAGCCCACGCAGAGGGAGCGCTCGTGGTTCCCATCTGCGCGAAGATCGAAGCCGAGATCGCTCAATTGGAACAGACCGACCGTGACGTGTTCCTTGCCGACCTGGGGATGGAAGAGCCGGGTCTGGACCGCGTGATCAGGGAGGCATACTCCTTACTCGGCCTCATCACCTATCTGACCGCAGGAAAGAAGGAAGTACGCGCGTGGACGGTGAAGAAGAACTCCACCGCTCCCCAAGCGGCGGGAGTGATCCATAGCGACTTCGAGCGCGGTTTCATTCGTGCCGAAGTGATGAAGTACGACGATTGGAAGCGCCTGGGTTCCGAGCAAGCAGTGCGCGATGCGGGACTGTACCGCACGGAGGGCAAGGAGTACATCGTTCATGACGGTGACATCATGCACTTCCGCTTCAACGTCTAGCGGATGCCGAAGACCTATCGGTGACAAAATCCTCTTCCTCTCCATTTTACGATTGTTGCGTTCCCTGTCTCAATTTCTCATTGTGATTGCGAACGTTTTTTGGTAGTTTGACGAAATCGATACGCGGGAACCTGGCGCAGCAGATGTCTGCGCCGAAAGCACACGGAAGCATGGGGATAGAGATGCTTCAACGACAATCGTTCGCCATATTCACTTTCATAGACTGATCCATAAGGGAAGGCGGTATAGCAGGACTGGTTCCGGACCGTCTGCAGGCCTTCGACAGTTCTTACGGGGATATTCAATTCACATTCCGTTCAGTTTGTTTAACCACATTCGGGGAGTACGTATGAGCACTCATGCTCGAAACTCGGCTCGAGGACATGCACGCAGCGTCGTGCGGTCCATGCTATGCTATTTGTTCCTTGGCGCGGTGCTGCCAACGGCAGTCCACAAGACTGCGTCCGCAGTTCAGGCGCAGGACGTTCGGAAGGTTTCCGGAACTGTCGTCGATAGCGACACGAAACAGGGTCTTGTCGGTGCGGTCGTCAAGGTGAAGGGGACCAAGACAGGCGTCGTTGTGCGGAATGCCAACGGCAGTTTTTCCCTCGATGTGCCGAAGGGTGCGTCGCAAACACTCGTCGTCAGCTTGGTTGGTAAGAAGACGACGGAAGTGAACATCGCCGGTAAGGACAATGTCACCATTATCATGCGCACCGACGCATTGCAGATGGACAAAGTGGTTGTGACCGCTGTAGGATTGGAAAAAGAGACGAAGGCGCTCGGATACGCCACCGAGCAGGTGAGCGGTTCCACCATCACCGCCGGACGTCCCACCGATGTCATCAACTCCCTTCAAGGCCAAGTGGCGGGTGCTCAGATCAACAGTTCCTCCGGATCTCCCGGTGCCGCCGCGTACATCCGTCTGCGTGGAGTGAACTCGCTTCAGGGTAATAATCAGCCGGTGTTCGTTGTCGACGGCGTGCTCATCGACAACAGCTACATGGGTAATACCAATGAAGTGGGTAACGTTGACTATTCGTCGCGCGCCGTGGATATCAATCCCGACGACATCGAGTCGGTGAACGTCCTCAAAGGCGCGGCTGCCACGGCACTCTACGGCTTGAACGCTTCGGCCGGTGCCATCATCATCACGACGAAGAAGGGGCGCCGCGACGGTTCGACGAATGTGAACTACAGCTATACCATGGGCATCGACGAAGTGAACAAACTGCCTGAGCTGCAGAACAAGTATTCTCAGGGTAGCGCATTCGCGTTTCAAGGCGAAGCCACACGCAGAGCCCACTCGTGGGGAGCCCTCATCGATACTTTGCGTTACGACGGAGCCACGACGAACCAGTGGAACAAGAACGGCAACATCGTCGGCCAATCCAATGCGTCGGCGAAGGGTGCGGTCACTCCTTTCGACAACCTGAACTCGTTCTTCCAGACCGGTGGATCTCAGCAGCATTCGTTGAATATCTCCTCCGGTAACTCCATGGGCTCGTACTTCTTCAGCATCACGGATTTCCGTCAGAACGGTATCGTGCCCAATAGCACGTTCGACCGCACATCGCTGCGCTTGAATTCGGATTACAGTCTGTATCCGAACCTGAAGATCTCTGCCAACGCGCAATACATTCGTTCAGGCGGACAAAAGATCCAGAAGGGTTCCAACACTTCCGGCGTGATGCTCGGCTTGCTGCGTACTCCGCCCACCTTCGATAATGCCAACGGTTCCTCCGATCCCGTAGGAGATGCGACCGCCTACACCTTCGCTAACGGCGCTCCGCGCGGCTATCGCGGTCTTGCTCCCAGCGGCACGAGCATTTACGACAATCCGTTCTGGACCGTGAACAAGAACATGTTCCTCGAGCGTACCGAGCGTTTCATCGGAGGTATGCAGCTCGATTACTTCCCTGAGAGCTGGTTCGGCGAAAGCCTCCTTGGCGAGTTTTCGGCTACGTACCGCATCGGCGGTGACTTCTACAACACGCGTAACCGCGGAGAGTACGCGATCTTCAGCTCGAACACACCGACGGGTCGCGTGAATGACGACGATATCCGCAGTCAGCAGATCAACTCCGAGTTGCTGTTCAATTTCAACCGCAAGCTCACGGAAGACTGGGACCTCGGCCTCGTCATGGGTTCGCAGATCTTCGAGAACTTCGGGCGCTCATTCACCGCACAAGGCGACGGACTGGTCATTCCTGGTTTCTACAACCAGAGCAATGCCACCTCGCAAACCGCGTTCGAATCGCAATCATTGCGTCGCCGTCTGGGTATGTTCTTGCAGGCAAGTCTTTCGTATCAAGACATGTTGTTCATCAACGGAAGCGTTCGTAACGAGTACTCCACAAGCCTGCCGGAGGATGCCAACAACTTCCTGAACTACAACATGTCCATGTCGTTCATCCTGTCGCAGGCCCTCGACCTCGATCGCGATGGTACGCTCTCGTTCGCGAAACTCCGTTTCTCCAACTCACAGATCGGCAGCGACGCACCGATTTACGCTCTCACGACACCGTACGTTCAGACCATCCACGGAGACGGTTGGATCAATACGAACCTTACCTATCCCCTTAACGGAGCCGCCGGTTTCGCGAAGGCTTCGCGCCTTGGCAACAACGGCATCACGCCGGAAACACGCGTCGAGACGGAGTTCGGAACGGAACTGCGTTTCTTCGGTGACATCATCGGCTTGGACCTGACGTATTACTCGACAACGAACAGCAATCAGATCTTCAGCGCACCTGTAGCCACGGCCACAGGATACGCATCCAGACTTGTCAATGCTGGCGAGATGAAGAACAGCGGTATCGAAGCGGTTCTGAAGGCACAGATCCTTCAAACGAACGACCTCACGATCAACGGACGCTTGACCTACTCTTCGTTCACACAAGAAGTGGTGAAGTTGTCTGATGGTGTAGAGAACATCTTCTTGGGCGGCTTCGAAGGCGGTTCAGTCCGCGCGGTCGCCGGACTCCCCTACGGTTCGATCTTCGGCCAGAAGTGGCTCCGCGACTCGATCGGCAGAATCATCACCGATGGCGGCGTACCGCAGGTGACAACCGATGAGTACTCGTTCGGCTCCAACATCCCGGACTTCATCATGAACGGTGCGTTGGATATCAGTTATAAAGGACTGACCGTTTCCGCAATTCTCGAGTGGAAGAAGGGCGGCAAGATGTGGAACGGTACCCGCGCTGCGCTCAACAACTTCGGTATGTCCAAGGAGTCCGAGAACCGTGGCAACATGAACGGAACGTTCGGCGGAATCACGCTCAAGGACGGTGTCGTTCAGAACGCTGTCGAGCTCGACGGATCCGCGAACACCACCCCCATCACAGGCCAATCGTTCTGGGGCAATTTCGGTACCTATAACAACTTCTCTACGTCGCTCATCGAACCGTTCATCGAGGATGCCGGCTGGATGCGACTTCGTCAGATCACGGTAAGCTATGTGATTCCGCAGAGCATGCTGTCAGACGCGGGAATATTCAAATCTCTCGAAGTGTTCGCTACCGGACGGAACTTGTGGTTAAGCACCGACTACACCGGTGTCGACCCCGAGACGAACCTCACGGGTTCGGTGAACGCTCAAGGTCTGGATTACTTCAATATGCCGGGTACCAAGGGCTATAACTTCGGTATTCGTGCCGGTTTCTAATTTCTTTGATAACTATACACGGAGATTTTCAATAATGAAGACACATGCAAATACAACGACGCGACGGCTCATGGCAGCGGTGTTTGTTGTCTGTGCGGGCCTCTGGCAGATCGGTTGCAGTTCATGGATCGATCATGATCTGAACGTGGACCCGAACAATCCTCAGGATGTTTCGCTCAATCTCATGTTGCCGACGGTCGAAGGAACGCTCGCCTTCAATTACGGTAGCGACATTTCACGCATCACGTCATGTTGGACTCAGCAGCACTTCGGTGCCAATCGCCAACATGAAGGTTTCTATCGCTACATCATCGGTGAAGGCGATGTGAACAACGCATGGAACAACATGTACGGCACGACGATGATCAATTGCGATATCATGATCAAGAAGGCGGAGGCGGAAGGCTCGCCTGCGTATGCGTCCGTCGGCAAGATCCTCCAAGCCCTCTCGCTCGGCATCGTCACGGACATGTGGGGCGATGTTCCCTTCTCCGAGGCGTTCAAGGGCGAAGGCACCTTGTATCCCAAGGTGGATGGCCAGCAGCAGATCTATGCAACCATCAACTCCCTGCTCGATGACGCTATCGCGAAAATCGGAACGACCAGCGTGAGCAAACCCGGCGCTGATGATCTGATTTACGGTGGCGACTTGAACAAATGGAAGAAAGCGGCATACGCATTGAAGGCCCGTTATGCGATTCACACGACCAAGCCGAACGGACTGAAGGCATCGACAGATGCTCTCGCCGCCTTGGCACAAGGTTTCAGCTCCAACGCCGACGGACTCATCATGAATTTCGGCACCTCCGAAACCAATGCCAATCCGCTGTATGCCTTTCTCAGTTCACGAACGGGCGACCTTTCAATCGGTCCTAAAGTGATCTCGTTGCTCAATGCCAAGAACGATCCCCGCCGATCCAAGATCGGTGACGGTCTGAAGACAACGGATATGATCGCCGATACCACTGCGTACGGGGCATTCCACACCTCACCGGAGTCACCCATCGTGCTGTGCTCCTTCGCCGAACTGAAGTTCATCGAAGCGGAAGCGCTCCTCAATACGGGAGACAAAGCCGGTGCCAAGACGGCCTACCTGGCAGGCATCAAGGCGAACATGGATTGGTACGGAATTTCCGCTGCGGATCAGAAGACCTACACCGACCAGCCGTCGGTTACCCCTTCGGGTGATATCACGCTCCAACAAATCATGGAGGAGAAGTACATCGCCCTGTACACCCAGCAGGAATCGTATACGGATTATCGCCGCACGTCGCTTCCGGCACTCACTCCCGCGGTCTCGGGCAAAACAGTACCCGTACGTTTCCCGACGGCGCAGAACCAGCGTCTGTACAACGGCAAGAATCTGCCCGCAGGCGCTACCGATGCAGACTGGATCAACACGCCGATGTGGTGGAACAAATAACCTCATCACAACGTTCAAGAGTCAACGGCGGATGCACCACAGTGCATCCGCCGTTTTCATTTTGTCCCGCACCCTTTGCACACCCTCGTATATTTGTCGCCTTAGTACTTCAACGCAGCATACATCCGTGAACTACGAGCTACGCGAACCTCTTCTTCGTGACCTTGCCCACCTTGCCGCGCGCGAACGCGTGGAGCTGTATGTGGTGGGCGGATTCGTTCGCGACCTGCTCATGGACCGACCGCGTGCCGATCTGGACTTCACCGTGGTCGGCGATGCCCTGCGTTTCGCCGATATCGTCGCCGAGACCTTCCACTCCAAAGCCATCGTGTATGAACGCTTCCGCACGGCCCTCGTTCCCGTGGGCGACTTCCATCTGGAGTTCGTCGGTACGCGCAAGGAAGTGTACACGCCCGAGTCACGCAATCCCGTCGTCACCGAAGGCACCCTGCGCGACGACATCATGCGTCGCGACTTCACGGTGAACGCCATGGCCATCTCTTTGCAACCGGATTCGTTCGGCGAACTCATCGACCTGTGCAACGGCGCAGAGGATTTGAAGATCGGACTCCTTCGCACCCCCCTCGATCCCGTCACCACGTTCAACGACGACCCCCTGCGCATGATGCGCGCATGCCGCTTCGCATCGCAACTGGGCTTCTCCCTGCATCCCGATGCCCTCGAAGCCATCAAGAACATGGCCTCCCGCATCAAGATCATCGCCCAGGAACGCATCAGCGACGAGTTCATGAAGATCCTCGCTTCACCCAAACCGAGCGTAGGACTGAACGCCCTGCACGATACCGGCCTGCTCCCGTTCGTCTTCCCCGAAGTGGAACGCCTGCACGGAGTGGATCTCGTGAAGAAGGGCTCGCGCGAGTTCCATCACAAGGACGTGTTCTATCATACCCTGCAAGTGGTGGATAATGTGGCTGTAGTGAGCGACGATGTGTGGCTGCGCTTCGCAACGCTCATGCACGACATCGCCAAACCCAAGACGAAACGGTTCGTGGATGGCGTCGGCTGGACCTTTCACGGACACGAGGAGTTCGGTGCCAGATGGCAGGACAAGATCTTCCGCCGCATGAAACTCCCGCTGGACCACTTGCCCATGGTGGAGACACTCGTACGATTGCATCAGCGACCCATGATGCTCGTCGATGAAGGCGTCACCGATTCGGCCATACGTCGCCTGGCCGTCCATGCCGGCGATTGGATCGATGAACTCTTCATCCTGTGCCGCGCCGATGTCACCACCGCCAACGAGAACCGTCAGCGGCGATATCTGAAGAACTACGAGATCGTCTATCAGAAAATCCTCGATGTGCGTGAGCGCGATCAACTCGCCGCCTTCCAATCGCCCGTCCGCGGCGAGCTCATCATGGAGATATGCGGTCTACCGCCCTCGCGCGCCGTCGGCGTGATCAAGAACAACATCGAGGAAGCCATCCTCGACGGCATCATCCCCAACGATTTCGATGCGGCGTACGCGTACATGCTCGAGCATAAGGATTCGTGGATCCAGGGCATGATCTCGCCCTCCTGATGATCTCCGCACACCGCATCGTGACTCTTCGCCCGTCCATCGGCCGCCACCCGCATCTTCCAGTCCGTCCACGGCTTGGTCTTGCACCCGTGCCTGCGTAACTTGCCCCCGCGGTCCGGTACCACTTCATTCATCCGCTACGGGGACACACAGTATCATGATCCAGTATCTCATCCGTCGGATCCTTCTCTTCATTCCCACGCTTCTGGCGATCACGCTCATCGCGTTTTCCCTGACGCGACTGGCACCAGGCGACCCCGCCGCGCTGAAAGCTGGCATCAGCGGCGAAGGTCAATCACAGCGCTCGGTGGTGAGCAAGAAGTCCATCGAGCAATGGCGTAAACAGATGCGCCTGGACCAGCCCGTATTCACGCAATACGTCCTGTGGCTGGCCGACATGCTACGACTCGATTTCGGAAAGTCCTTTCAAGACAACCGGCCTGTCATGGAAAAGATCTCCGAACGTCTTCCCGTGACCGTCACCATGAACATCATCGCCGTCGTCATCGCCTACGCGGTCGCCATACCACTGGGCATAGCATCGGCAGCGCGTCAAGGCACCTTCGTGGACCGAGCCGCCGGCTTCAGCATGTTCGCCTTGTATTCACTGCCCATCATCTGGCTATCGCAATTGTGCCTGAGTTTCCTTTGCAATCCCGAGTATCTGTATCTGTTCCCCAACCACGGACTCCACTCGAACAAAGCCGCCTTCCTGCCGCCGGGCGCCCGCTTCTTGGATACCCTATGGCACTGGATCCTCCCCATGGTTTTGTATTCCTATGGGAACTTCGCCTTCCTTTCCCGACAGATGCGCAGCGCCATGCTCGAGACCATCCGCCAGGACTATATCCGCACGGCTCGCGCGAAGGGATTGTCCGAACGGACGGTGATCTTCAAGCACACCTTACGCAATTCCCTGCTGCCTATCGTGACCTTGCTCGCAGGCATCATCCCCGCCTTGGTAGGCGGTAGCGTCGTCATCGAACAGACCTTCAGCATTCCGGGTATGGGTTCGCTTTCCTATGGCGCTCTCGTTGCTCGCGACTACCCCATGATCATGGCGGTGTTCACCATCGGCGCCATCCTGACGCTCCTGGGAATACTCGTGTCGGATATCCTTTATTCACTCATCGATCCGCGTATCGCATTCTCGAAAAAATCATGAGCTCTGCAGAATCAACAGCGCGTCACGAGAGTTACGGCGCATACGTCCGACGTCAGTTCCGCAAGCATACGCTGGGCGTGATCTCGCTGTACACCGTGCTCACCCTTGGCGTGGTGGCCATCCTTGCCGATGTGCTGGCGAACGACAAACCGCTGGCGGCGTCGGTGAACGGCAGTGTGACCTTCCCCGTGTTCAAGTCGTACGGCGTGTCGCTCGGCATCACCAAATGGACTACGGAGGAAGGTCAGCGCGACTGGCAGCAGACCACGTACGATTGGGTCGTCTTCCCGCCCGTTCCCTACGCCATGACCACGGTGGACAAATCCGCCATCAAGGAGAAGGACCGACGTCCATCGTCTAAACACCGTCTCGGAACCGATGACATCGGTCGCGATGTGCTGGCCGGACTCATCCACGGCTCGCGGTATGCGCTCTCCATTGGATTCATCGCCATGGGCATCGCCTTGATCATCGGTATTTCGCTGGGTTCGATCGCCGGATACTTCGGCGGGTGGATCGACCTTGTCATCTCGCGACTCATCGAGATCTTCATTTCCCTGCCCACGTTCTTCCTTGTCATCACCATCGTCGCCATGACGCAGGATACCATTACGGAAGGACGTCTGCTCCTCATCATGGCAGTGATAGGACTGACGAGTTGGACGGGTATCGCACGTCTCGTTCGGGCGGAGGTGCTGCGCGTTCGCAACCTCGAGTTCGTCTCAGCCGCACAAGCCCTTGGCTACGGTCGCACACGCATCATCCTCGTGCATGTGTTGCCGAACTCGCTCGGACCCGTCCTCGTGTCCGCCGCTTTCGGCATCGCCAGCGCGATACTCATCGAATCCACGCTCAGCTTCCTCGGGTTCGGCGTCCCCCCCACGGTCATCACCTGGGGCTCGCTGCTCGCACGCTCGCGCGGATTCATCAACATGTGGTGGCTGGCCACCTTTCCCGGCATCCTCATCTTCATCACCGTCAGCGCATACAACCTGATAGGTGATGCCCTGCGGGATGCGACGGACCCCCGGCTTCGAAGCTGATCATCCGCCCATCAAACCGTGTCCGCGGCTCCGCCGTTTCGCGAACGCCTTCCGTGGCACTCGCCACCCTTTCGATGATCGACGTCACGCGCCATATCGTCCGCCTATCCGTCGTCCTCCTCGCGGCGTCCCGGCTGTGCGGACAGTCCATGCCGCTGTCGTTGCCGACGGATTCGAGCTCGGGTAGACCCTATGCCGTCACGGGCTTCACGAAGATGGCGGCGACCTTCCTCTTCATCGGCGATGCCGATGTGCGCTCCACCATCGGTCCTGCGGAAATCCTCCTCCGCCAGCAATACCGTGGCTCCACCATCCGCACGGCCGTTGCGGCCTTCCGTGATGATGAGTCGCTCAGCCTCATCCTGCGCTCTCGCAATCTTCGCGGCATCACGCCGATCGTCACATCGGACGCACAGATCTCACGCGACTCACGCTCGATAGGTATCAACGCGCTTTCACGCTGGAACATCACCTCGGGCGCAAGAGTGTCCCGCGACTCGGCGACATACCTGGAAGTGCAAGGCGGCGGCGAATCGAACACCCTGCTCGGCATCCGCGATCGCGGTGCGATCGTGCGCGTGAACGGGTCCGTCACCGACGTGGATGCGGATCCCTTCCGCGCTTCCCTCACCCTCACGTCCGAAGCCACCTTCTTCGCGCGTCGGACCAATGGTGATATCCAGAGCTCCCTGACCTTGCTGCGGGAAAGCGATGCGCAGACCTCGCTCATGTTCCGTGTGGGATACCGGGCGTTGCACAGGGATTGGTATTCGCAAACGACGAACCCGGTCACAGCGACCCCTGTCACCGTCATCGAGAACCGATTCGAGAACATCATCACCGTCGAAAGCCGCCTGCTCTTTCCGGTCACTCGTTCGATGAATGCCGACGTCAACATCGCTCTGCTGAACAACGATATCACGCGCGCGTTCAAGGATGTCGTCGAGGGTCTGCCGATAACACAAGCGGCTCGCGATCTCAGTCAGGTACAATTTTCCATGACCGCTACGGCGCGATACCATGCGGAACGTCAACGTCATGCCCTTACTGTATCCACGCTCATCCGGGACGAACAGAACACTGCGGAACGTCGGTTCCAAGCCTTGGGCTCGCTGCCGTTGGATACACTGAGAGAACAGGAGCGCTTGCGTGATAATGCGCAGTGGCGGACGCAGCTGGGTACACGATCGGTCGTGAGCGTCGGCGTTGCCGACTCCGTCACGTTCCAGTCGTCCGCGTCGATCATGCGCTACGACACCCCCGGCGCATCCAACAACGACGACCGCGACGAACTGAACACCTATCTGTCGGCTTCCTACACGCACGTATGGTCATCCTTCTTCACCACCACACTCTCGTCGCGCATCCAGCTCAACCACCTGGTGTTCCTGAAATCGCAACGCAGCGCACTCAACGCGTGGAACCGAATCATCCAGCTATCTCCCTCGGCCGTGCTGACCACTCCGGCTGTTCATCTTCAACCGCAATTCGAAGTGCTGGCGCAATACACGGTCTACGACTTCGAAGGGAAAGCGGGCGTGCCCACGAGCTTCTCGTTCCGTCAGCTGTCGTATCGCGATTCCATCCTTGTCCCATTGCGGGACCGCGCGCAGCTTGAGGTGCAAGTGTATGCGCGGGTGTTCGAGCGCAGCGAACTGTATTGGTCGTCGTTCGCAGAGCTGCCTCAAAGTCATAACTACGAGCAGTTCATCCGTTGTCTTGTCACGACGCAACAGGAGCATGGAACCACGCTTGGCTTTGGAGCCAGGTACTATGCCCTCTCCCAACAATCCCTTACCCAACAGACCACCGGGAACACGCTCATCCAATCCTTCGCTCCGGAGTCGTTGCTCTCCCTTCCGCTCCTCGAACGGGCCCGACTGGATGTGCGCGGCTGGCTGGAATTCCAATACACGAACTCCGCGTACTCCCGCATCGTGCCGAACATCTCGTTCCTTCTGCGAACCTCCTTGTAGGGACACCGGCACGCAGCGAAGGGCGGGTCTTCCTTACAAGCGCAGGCCGTACCACACGACGGATGGCAGGAGTCGCACGCACGGTGCAGGCAGCTTCACGAAATTCACCACCTTCTTCAAGTACCGCATCCAGGGCTCGTCGCCCGGCAGTGCCTCGATGTTGTAATCGAGCGACAGCCAGAGTTCGTGGTATCCGTTATACGTGTAGCGGGAGGGACGATCGACGATGTCCTTGACGGAGTGACCGATGGCGATGTTGATGTACGGCGTCCAGTACCGCTGCAGCTCTTTCCCCAATGCCTCGTACACATTGATGCTCAGCCAGTGATACTCGCTCTCGTAGTCGTTGAAGATCGATTCGTAGTAACCGCCGGCTTTGATTTTCGCGGACGGGTTCACGGAGAACTTCGGCCGGAACGAGCGGGTCCACGGAACGTAGTGATGCATCACCGGTACCAAGGCACCGAAGGTGTTCGCAGCCATGTCGCCCCAACTGAATCCCAGGTAGGGTGCGAAGACTCCGTACTTGCCGACGGAGTATCCGTCCCGCACTTCGATGATCGTCTGGTGAGCCAGGGAGAAGGCGGCGGCAGACCATAAGGCCGTCGTCGTATCCACGCCGCTCCACAGCAATCCCTCGTGCATCGTGGTACAAAGGACGTAGCCCGCCATGGCATGACCGAATTTGTCGGCCCCGTGCGCATACTGCCAATCATCATGGACATTCGTGTAAAAGGAGGGCGCGGGATCGGACCAATACATGGATGCCTGCTTCACCTGCGACGCGAGCAGACCGCCGCCGAACACAGCGCAGAAACCCACTGTTCTCCACGGGTCCACGCGTCGCTGCACGGTATCGACAGGCCGCGTGCCGAGGGAATCCGCCGGCTCGGCAGCACACAGCACGGTGGCTCCGATGCACAACACCGCTATGTAGTCCGCTACTCTCATGCGCATCACGGCTCGATGATGAAGGTGCGTTTATCCGACACGGAACCGTCTGCATACACCACTGCGTAGAGATACACGCCGGCATGAATACGTCCACCGTCGAGCGTGCCGAAGTCCCACCGCACCCCTCCGTCGTCATCGCGAGCAGTCACCGAGGCGATCTCCGCACCGTCCGCGGAGAGGACGATCACGCGCGCCCCGCGCGGAACTCCGGCGAAACGCACGTCATCCGATGCGGAAAGCTTGCATGGCTGAGGAAAGGCGAAAACGGAGGAAGCTTCGTCCGCAGGAAACACCCAACTGATGGTATTCCCCGCACCGGCTGTCAGCATGCGACCGCTCACCGCTTCGATCATCCCGCGAGCTGTGATGGTGTACACGAAACCACGCGCACCAAGCGGCTTGTCCGGAGCGAAGTCGAACACCACCCTGCGCCGTGACGCGTCGGCAAAGCGCACCGACAGAAGTTCCGTTTGTTCCGGAGCGACATACGAGGCGGGATCGAGAGCGGCCGCGGTGACCTCCTCGCTCCACTCCGCCGTCACCGATACCGGTGACAGGGATACGACCCGGGTGAAATGAAGATCGCAACACGTGCCCGTGTCTGCACGGACGATGGTGACGACCGAGCCGCGAACGGCGGGATAGGCGTTGGTGGCATACTCGCTCCGTATCTCGGTGGACAAGGTGTCCGCAGCGGATGTCATGCCGCGTACGCGCAAGGCCACGAGCGAGTCCGTCAACACCACGGCACTGATCACGCTCAGCGCTGTGCCGTTCGCGCGCTGCACGATGAACGAGCCCGCATGAAGGTCTGCGTGCAGGACGGAGGCGGAGAAGGCGCAGAGGAGCACATCGCGGGAGGAGGCATCGACGCCGGCCGAGAGCAGACGCACGTCCGGTGCGGCGTTGATCACGCGCAGGCGGCTTGTGGCGGTGGACAAGGTGTCGGTAAGCGTCCGCATGCTGGTCACGGTGAATTCCGCGCGCTCTCCGGCGAAGAGACTCACACCGAAACGCGGCTGAGAAGTGATGCTGACGGTGCGGCGCTCGCTGCCACCGGCGGACACGACACGAAGACGGACGAGATAGGAGGCAGCATCGCGCACGGGAATCCATGAGCATTGAAGGGAGTCGAAGACCACGCGACGCACGCGGAAGTCCGACGGAGCAGGTGGAACACCTGCGGCGCTCCACTCCCACCATTCGGCGCGCGCCGACGTTTGTGATGTGAACACCAGTTCCTTCCGTCCGTTCCCATCCATATCCGTGATCATCGCGGAGTTCGACCATGCACCATCCTTGAACCACAACGGTCGCACACGACGGCTTGCTTTGTCGAAATGAAAGACATACACGTTCGGGAACAGGGAGAGGACGAACTCGTCTCCGGGTGTCGCATCGAGCGGACCTGCCGCCACGCCGTTGTAATACGGACGTCCGTACCGCACACCGTAAAACCTTTCCCGCCACACCTCGCGATACCCGACTGCGGAGTCGTATGCTACCAACCGGAAGGTCCATACCGACGGCTGTGGATCACCGTCCTCGGTGCGTCGCGTGGACGCCGGATAGCCGCTGAGTATCTCCTTCCGCCCATCGCCATCCATGTCCACTTCCGTCGTGAACTCCGTACCTGCATCGGCGTCGGCTTCGTTCTCGAGGACGGCCGCGGTTCTCAATGCGGAACCGTCCCACGCGCACACGTGGATGTCTCCGTCACTGTCGGTATAGGCAAGGTCCATGCGACCGTCGCCATCGAAATCGCCGACAGCGCCGCCGGGCGAGGAGAAGGTATTCGTCGATTTGTCGGAAGCCGGTCGCGAGGTAGGTACATGCTCTGCTATCTTGACGTAGGAACCATGCACGTTGGACCAAACCTCCATGGCATCGCTGGTGGAACGGAGCACTCCGCCGGAGTCGCGGACGGTGCGTCCGGTACGATATGCCACGATGTCCGACCTTCCATCGCCATTGATGTCTGCGAATCGCGAAGCCCACATCGTCCGTGAACTCGTATCGGCGAACAGGGTCGACCCGAAACGCCCGTCCGCCGTCAGCGCCAGAACGCGCGTCTCACCACCGGAATACGTGAGCACTTCTTGCGCCTTGTCTCCATCGCTGTCGCCGATGCCGCGGCTGAACCAGGGCACGGACAGCGAGTCGCGAACACTCACCTGTCCACCGTTCCGCACATATGACCGAAGAGTCCGCGATGGAGTCGAGACATCCGTTGCGATGAACGCCCGCTCGGAGGCGAGGACGGATTGAGGATTGAGGAACAGGCGCGGCGCCTGCCATTCACGACGTTGCAACAACGTATCGGGAACCGACTCTTCATGGTCCTGAATGCCGATCCACCGTCCCGTGGTGTCGCCGTTCGCGTCGGTCACGGTGACATGGACACGCGCGGATGAATCCGTCACGCCGGTCAGGTCTATCAACACATAGTGAAGCCTTCCTACATACCGGTCCGCTGCGGAGCGCGTAACGGACGATGCGACCAATTCCGCCGTGGCGGTCACGGGTCGGTCGGTCGTGATCCGCACACCCACATGCCGAACAGCCTGAACCCATATCGGTTCCGTGCGCACATCGAGGATGCGCAGAGCCGACGGAACGACATGAAAGCGCGTGCTGCGATGGATCTCCCGACCATTCGCCAACCGCACGCGAAGACGGACCGTATAGGTGGTATCTCGCACCAATTGCGTGGTCAGCCTGCCGATGAGTCGGGGCTGAATGACGGCTTCCTGACCACTTGCCACCGCCGTCCACGTCGTCGCGTTCATGCCCTCTCCCACCTCGAGAGTCCATTCCTTCAAGAGCGGATCCGACACTGATGCCACGACCTCCACGGCGGAAACGGAACCGCGTGGTATGACGGCATCAAGATCGGGTCGCGTGATGAAGCATATCCCCTCTCCGTCGGACTCCAGGGCTTTGCGTATGTCCATTCTCCCTGCTCCCGTGGTTCTCGACCAGCGGGAGGTATCGATGGGTGCGGCATTCCGTTCGAGGAGCTGTCGAATCCCGGCGGGACTGAGTCCGGGATATGCCTGCACCAGCAACGCAGCGGCCGATGCAGCCATCGGTGCAGAGAACGACGTGCCGCTGACACTTGCGTATCCACCGCCTGCTTCCGTTGTCTGAATGCCCTGGCCGGGCGCTGACAACGAGAGCTGGGAGTTGTAGGAACTGAAGATGGCCCGCGTGTCCCAGGTGCTCGTCGCTCCTACGCTCATCACCCAAGGGAAGTCCGAAGGATAATGCACACCGGAGCCGCCGGAGTTGCCGGACGAGGCAACAACGAGGATTCCGCGTTCAAAGAGGTATCGGGATGCGTCGCGCAGCATCGCCGAGAACACATCGTCGCCGAAGCTGCAGTTGATGATGCGCGCTCCGTTCTCCGCGGCGTAGAGCATCGCCGATGCGATGTCGTCTTCCTCTGCATTCCCTGAAACATCGAAGGCACGTAACGTCATCAACCGTGCATCGTAGGCAAGACCGCTCACTCCCGAGCCGTTATCATGAGCTGCAGCGATCACACCGGCCACGTTCGTGCCGTGTCCGCCCTCGTCATAAGGGAACGGATCGCGGATCGTCCAATCGCCAAGGTTCTCGAGGCGCTGATCGACGAAGTTGTATCCGATCACATCGTCGGCGAAGCCGTTCCCGTCGTTATCCTCGCCATCAAGGTCGCCCGCCACCCCGTTCCGCGTCTCGCTCACAGGCCACGGCTCGAATCGTCGGTTCCCGTTACGGTCTTCCGCGGCATTCGTCCATAGTTGCGTTTGCAGGTCCTCGTGATCCCAATCGATTCCCGTGTCGATGACGCCGACAACGACACCCTTGCCTGTGACACGCCGCCACACTTCATCGGCTTGCAACACCGTCAACGCCCATTGGGCATCCCGGAGCGAGTCTCGACGCACCACCCGGTCAAGCGACAGCTTCAGCGCCGGTCCTGAGGAAACGATGTCGTACCGAAGACGCCACGCTGCCAGCAGTCGTCCGTATTCCTCATCGACATCGCAACGGACGACGCACCACGATTGTACTTCGCGAAGGGATGAACGCGCACTCTCGCTCAAGGAAAGGAACTGCGCGGGCGCGGAAGGGCTGAGCATCCTCGCCGACGGGTTCTCCGAGGCGAAACGACGGGCGACGTCCGGCGAGGAGAATTTCACGCAGACGTCTCCCGGAGCGGACCGGGCAACGGTCCATAGGAACGGAATCATCAGCAGCATGCACATGCTCGATCTCGTCATCGTCTCTTCGGCGTATGCTCGCCATCACTGGAACAGATATGCCGCAATATGAGGGTTTTTCCGCTCCCCGAAGGACATGTCCGTCCATACCGGCATTCGGTGGTGAAATGTACTTCCGATGCACATTCCGTTAAATTTTATGAACAATACGAAAAGTGCTTTTTCGTAATTCCCGACGGTCGTAAATTTGGAAACTCAGTTAACCAAAATAGTTTCCTGAGTGTCTCTTGACAACCTAACGTCTTCGTGCCACCGGTCCGGCGAAGGGATACACCATCCCGTGGTCGCCGAACCAGAGGTATCGGAGAAAAAAGAACCGAAGGGAGAGAACCTCAACTCAGCACTCCCTCAGGACGGCTCCTCACCATAACCACCACAACGAGGATGTCTCCCTTCGGTTCCCGTTTCAGGAATCACGCTCTGCCATGTCAGAGCGATACTTTGCGCAAAGGCGAAGCCCATGTTTTCCACCTTTCTCG
The DNA here is from genome assembly GCA_040398805.1 of Kapaibacterium sp. (SeqCode). Classification (GTDB taxonomy): domain Bacteria; phylum Bacteroidota; class Ignavibacteria; order Kapaibacteriales; family NICIL-2; genus JBBATK01. The sequence continues at coordinate 179,950 of JBBATK010000003.1, forward strand.
GTACCGGCATGAAACGTCTCGTCCTGTTCTTCTTCCTTGCGGCGATGAGCGCCCATGCTCAACGAGCGGTGCTGTCGGTTGACGAGGCCGTCGCCAAAGCCATCTCTGCTAGCCGCAGTTTGAAGATCGCGCACAGCAAAGTTTCGCAAGCGGAAGCGCGGGAAGACGAAGCTCAGGCCAACCGGTTGCCATCCGTCCGCTTCCAAGGCACGTACAACCGACTTAACGATGTCGGACCCGTGCAGTTCGATAATCCCTTCGTCCCGGGCGCCAAGATCGTCCTCTCGGATCCCATCCTCAACAGCTACCAGCTGAACCTCACTGCTTCCCAAGTCGTGTTCGCGGGCTTCCGATTGGACGCCGCGAAGGATATCGCGAATCTTGCCGTGCAGGCGGCGCGGTTGGACGAACAGAGCGATGAAGTGTCGGTGCGGTTCGCAGCGACGACGACCTACTGGTCGTTATACAAGCTCATGGAATTCAAGCAGGCGTTGGTGGAGACGGGCAAGCAATTGAACGCGCGTGTCGGTGATGCGGAAGTCTTCCTTCGTGCGGGGAATCTTACATCGAACGATGTCTTGAAACTGAAAGTGCAAGCGGCGAACGTGCGTGCGCAAGAGCTGGACGTGACGCAACAGATAGCATCGGTCATGGTAGCGCTTAACAATCTTCTCGGCCAACCGTTACCGACTGTCATCGAACTCAGATCCAAGCCGATGTGGACGGAGACGGATGCCGGTTCGGTGCAGGAGGCGATTGCGAAAGCCCGTGAGGAACGGCCCGACGTCCGTGCCACACAGATGCGGGTGCGCGCGGCCGAGCGTGGTATCGATGCCGCGAACGGCGGATGGTGGCCGCAGGTCGCTGTCACGGCCACCTATCTCTATGCGAACCCTAATCAGCGGATCTTTCCGAACAGACCGCAATTCGATGCGACATGGGCGGTGGGAGTCTCCGCAGGATGGGACCTATGGAACTGGATGATCCCGGCGCATCAGGCCTCTCAGGCCCGTGCGCAGGCGGTTCAGTTGCAAGAGTCGCTGGGCATGATGAAGGACGGCATCACGGTGGAAGCGATGCAGAACTATATGGCGCTTGCGCCTGCGCGGGAGCGCATCTCGGTGGCAGAGCAAGCGGAAGGCCAGGCCAAGGAAAACGCGGCGAACGTCTCGACAAGATTCAGCGCCGGAGCTGCCACGGGGACGGACGTTCTCGAGGCGCAGTCGTTGTTGCTTCAGGCATCGGTCAACAAGACGACGGCGATTGTCGACTATGAGTTGGCGTGGGCGAAACTGCAGCGGTCGCTTGGCAAGTGACGTTCCTCATCCGAATTCGAATATCATTATCATCTTCCTTTCTTTCCCTGTATGAAAAAAGTCCTTTGGATAGCCGGCGGAGTCCTCGTCGTCATCGTGATGGTTCTCGTCCTCGTGCGTAACAAGAAGGCGATCGAGGAGAAGAACACGAACAATGTCGTGCAGAAGGTGTTTCCCGTCACCGCCGCGATGGTCCGCGATACGCAGGTCACCAGCGAGCTCTCCCTTGTCGGTACCATCATGGCGAACAACGAGGTGAATGTGACATCGGAAACGAACGGACGCATCACGAAGTGCAACATCAGTGTCGGACAATCCGTCAGTGCGGGGTCGGTGCTGTTCGTCGTGGACGATGAACTGCGGCTGTCGCAGATGCGGACGGCTGAGGCGCAGTTCGACAAAGCCCGGAAGGACAGTTCGCGCAGTGCGATCCTTCTTCGCGAGAAGACCTTGCCACCGGCGCAGTGGGACCAAGTGGAACTCCAGTACCGGATGGCCGAGCAACAGCTCGTCATGGCCCGCCGCGCCTTCAATGATACACGAATCAAAGCGCCGATCAACGGCATCGTCAGTGCCCGGTATGCGGATGTCGGCGCTACCGTGAACAACATGCAGAGCGGATCGGTCGTTGCCACCATCGTCGACGTCTCCAGCTTGAAAGTGCGGATCCTCGTGGCAGAGAAGGACGTCGTGCGTTTGCGGGTCGGCGACCGCGTGCGCGTCACCTCCGAGCTGTATCCCAACGAAGAATTCCAAGGAACCATCGCATCGGTGAGCGAGAAGGGCGACGAAGCCCATACCTATGCCGTGGAAGTACGGATGCCCCGAACGACGAAACTCAAACCGGGCATGTTCGCACGCGTCGGCTTCTCTCACCGGGAGCAACGGAGCAGCCTCGTGATACCACGCGAATCCATCGTGGGTTCGATCAGCGACGCCCGCGTGTTCGTCATCAATGACAACACCGTCCAGCTGCGTCCGGTGGTCCTCGGTGCGGATATCAACGGTAACCTCGAGGTGCGAAGCGGACTCAAAGCAGGCGAACGCGTCGTGACGTCCGGTTTGAACATGATCAAGGACGGCGCATCGGTCCGCGTGAGCGAGTGACCATCCGTCGTCGACCGAGCGAACTGACAGGCAATCAAGAACCTTTTATCTCCCTCGTTCCACGGAGGAACGTCGGGACTCTACCGAATACCACCGTCTAGATATGACACTGACTGAGCTGGCAATCAAGCGACCGTCCATCATCGTGGTCCTGTTCTCCATTCTGGGGATTCTCGGACTATACGGATACACGAAACTGAACTACAATCTCCTTCCGAAGTTCAGTCCGCCGTTCGTCACCATCACCACCGTCTATCCCGGTGGCGCCCCGCAGGAGATCGAATCCACGGTCTCGAAAGTGATCGAGGACGCCGTCTCCGGTCTGGACAAGGTGAATGCGATCATCTCCAACTCCAACGAAGGGTATTCCCAAGTCCAGATCGAGTTCAGTAACACGGCCAAGACGGAGAACGCGATTCAGGACGTGATCCGCGCCGTCAACCAAGTGCGCGGTCAACTGCCCAGCGGCGTCAAGGAACCCGTCGTCACGAAGTTCTCGCCCGACGAGATTCCCATCATCCGCATGGGCGCTACCTCCACCATGCCGGCACGGGAATTCTACCAGTTCGTGGACGACTATGTCAAGCCCGAGATCACGAAGATCCCCGGTGTGGGTAACGTATTCGTGAGCGGCGGACGTAAGCGCGAGATACGGGTGGAGCTCGATGCACAGAAGATCCAGTCGTACGGTCTGTCCCTCAACACCATCCAACAGGCCATCGTCGCTTCGAACCTGGACTTCCCGACGGGAAGCATCAAGGAGTCCGCCAACCAGTTCGTCGTGCGGGTAGCAGGCAAATACACCTCGGTGGCGCAGCTCCAGGATCTCGTCGTCGGTCGTTCCCGTCTCGGCGGCACCATCCGCTTGGCGGATATCGGCGCGGTGAAGGATTCGACGGCGGATATCACCACGTACAGCCGATACAACGGCATCGAGAACATCAACATGAGCATCCAGAAACAGACGGATGCGAACGCCGTGGAAGTCAGCAGACTCGTCCACAAGCGTGTTGCGGAGCTCATGGAGAAGTACAAGGACATCAAGCTGAATCTCGATATCGCCGTGGATTCCTCCACCTTCACCCTGGAAGCGGCGAACGCCGTTCAGGTGGACCTCGTTCTCGCCATCTTCATCGTGGCCCTCGTGATGCTGCTGTTCCTGCATAGTCTCCGGAACTCCCTCATCGTCATGATCGCCATTCCTGCGTCGCTCATCTCCACCCTGGTGGGGATCTGGGCGTTCGGCTTCTCGCTGAATCTCATGACGCTTCTCGGTCTCTCGCTCGTCATCGGCATTCTCGTGGACGATTCCATCGTGGTCCTCGAGAACATCTATCACCATATGGAGCGGGGCGAGGACCGGATGGTCGCCTCCGTCCGGGGTCGTAACGAAATCGGCTTCGCCGCCTTGTCGATCACCCTCGTGGACGTGGCGGTGTTCCTACCGTTGTCCCTGGTCAGCGGTATCGTGGGCAACATCATGCGCGAGTTCGCTCTGGTCGTCGTCATCTCCACCTTGTTCTCGCTCCTCGTCTCGTTCACCATCACCCCCATCCTTGCTTCGCGATATGCCCGCCTGGAGACGCTCACACGCGGCACGCTCATGGGTCGCATCGGACTGGCATTCAACGCGTGGTTCGGTCGCGTGGAGAAATCCTACGCCGTCCTCATCGGCAAAGCATTGCGTAATGGTTGGACCATGGCACTGGTCGTCGTGCTCTCTTTCGGGTCCTGCGGCATCGTTCCCGTGCTTTTCCAGAACAAGCTCATCAGCCAGGAGTTCATCACCCAATCGGATCGTGGTGAGTTCGCCGTGACCGTGGAGTTTCCGCCGAGTATGAACGTGGACTCCACGAACGCCCGTGCCATGCGTATCGAACAGCATATCTCGTCCTTGAAGGAATGCGATCGCGTCATCGCCAGCGTGGGAACGTTCTCGAACGCCTTCCTCGGAGCTCAAACGGCGAACAACGTCTGTGAATTCAACGTCACTCTCCAACCCGCTTCCAAGCGTACGCGCACGACGGAAGAGGTAGGAAACGACATCAAACGGTATGTCATGGAATATCCCGGTGCCAAGGTGCGCGTGAATCCCATCGGCATCTTCGGGAGCGCCAATGAAAGTCCCGTGCAAGTCATCGTCTCCGGCGCCGATCGCGAGCTCGTCGGCCGGACCGCGCATCAGGTGCTCGATACCTTGAAGGCCATGGAAGGGACCACCGATGTGCGCCTTTCCAGCGAAGAAGGCAAGCTCGAGACACGCATCGACGTGGATCGTCAGAAACTGGCGGCGCTGGGCCTGAGCATAGGCGAGGTAGGAGCGGCGATGAACGTGGCCCTGCAAGGCAACGACGATGCGAAGTTCCGCGTCGGCACCACCGAGTACCCCATCCGCGTCCGCTTGCGGAACGAGGACCGTACCAATGTCGACAACATCGCACGGCTCACGATCACCAATCGACTCGGACAACCCGTAGAACTGCAGCAGTTCGCCAAGCTCGCCTTGGGGACAAGCTCGACGAAGCTCGAACGGCGTGACCGCATCGCCTGCGTACGCGTGTTCGCCCAACCCTTCGGCAAGGGTGCCGGCGACATCGCCAATGAGTTGGACAAGCGACTGCAAGGCAACCTGCCCGCGGGAGTCAGTTACACCTATCTCGGCGATGTGAAGAACCAGCGTGATGGCTTCGGCGACCTTGGTATCGCGATGCTCGGCGGACTCATCTTCGTGTATCTCATCATGGTGGCCCTCTACGACTCGTATTCGTATCCGCTCGTGAATCTCTTCTCCGTCTTCGTCGCGCCGCTCGGAGCATTCATGGCTCTGGCGTTGACCATGCGCAGCATGTCCATCTTCACCATGCTCGGATTCATCATGCTCATCGGTCTGGTGATGAAGAACTCGATCCTTCTCGTGGACCGGGCCAATCACAACCGCCGAGAGCGCGGAATGTCGTTGAAGGAAGCGTTGATGGAAGCCGGCGAGGTGAGATTGCGTCCTATCGTCATGACCACGGTCGCCATGATCTTCGGCATGTTCCCCATCGCATTCAGTCACAGCGCAGGTAGCGAATGGAAATCGGGTCTGGCCTTCGCCCTCATCGGCGGTCTGACCAGCTCCATGTTCTTCACCCTTGTCCTGGTGCCGGTGGTGTATTACCTCATGACCCGCGGTTCGAAGAAAATCACGCACATGGCGGATGTCGAGCAGGCACCACTGTTCTCACCTGCAGAGCAGGCCTGACAGGGCTGGCGGGATTGCGTACAGGGGGTGACGATCACCGCCCGCTTAGGCGCAATCATGACTCTGTGTTAAACGCCTCTGGTTTCGGGGTCCCAGATGAACTTGTGCAGCTGAAGCTGCAAGCGGGCGGGGAGTCCGTCCTGCAGCATCCACTCGCTCAGAGTCCGTGCATCCTGATGACCGAACACGGGCGAAAGAAGGACCGCCGAGGAATTCTCCGCCAAGTCGTACCCGAGTATGCGCTCCTTCGCGTATTCGTAGTCCTCACGGGATGAGATGACGAATTTCCACTCGTCCAACGGACGCAGCGTCTGGAAGTTCCCTTCGTACTGCAGGGTATCCATTTTCGATCCCGGACACTTCACGTCGATGATGCGGACGACGCGTTCGTCCACGTACTGCGCATCCACATGTCCACCCGTTTCGATGGCCACGGTGTACCGCAGGTCGCACAAGTGCGACATGAGCGGATAGATCCCCTCCTGCTCCAACGGCTCGCCGCCGCTGAACTCCACGAAGGTGCACGGATACGACTGCACTTTCTCCACGATATCGCGAAGCGTCATCCACTCGCCGCCACCGCGATGATCGAGTGCGTACTTCGTGTCGCACCATGTGCAGCGCAAGGTGCACCCTTGCAGGCGCACGAAGATGCAGGGCACGCCCGCGCGGGTTCCTTCGCCTTGCACCGAAAAGAAAATCTCGTTGATATACAGCTTCTCGTTCTCGTCGTACACGCGTGAACGCACATCGGCAGTGGGTTGGATGATCATGGTCGGTCCACGAAAGGTGAAAACGTACGGATTCCGTTGGTAAAAAGAACCCTCTTGACCTGGTGGACGAAGAGGGTTCGGATTGATGCATCGCTGCGTCAGCGTGATCGGTGCCGCCGCGATCAGCGAGCGAACTTCAGATAGCGCTCGTTGATGCGACCCCAATGCAGGTTTGCAAGGAAGGCATCGATATACTTGGCGCGTGCCGGTCCGTCCTTGTGATAGTACGCATGCTCGAACACATCGCAGGCGATGAGGGGAATGCCGCCCCACATGGCACCGTAGTGATGCTCGTCCACGAGCAGGTTCAATAAACGTCCGCTATACAGCTGATCCAGCGCCAGGACGCCCCAGCCGCTAAGCTTCGCCGCCGTTGCGCTTGCCTTGAAATCGGCTTTCCATGCGTCGATGGAGCCGTACTCGCGTTCGATGGCTGCCACCACGTCCGGACCCTTGCTCGTGTCGCCGTCGCCACCGAGCACATACCAGAACACGTCGTGCAAGACCACGCCGGCATGGTTCCAGGTAAGGCGGCGCTTGAGCTCGCCGAAGTCGGACCAGTTACCGTTCGCCGCGCCTTTATCCGCTGTGGGAAGTTCGGCCTCGATCTTGTTGAGGAATGTGACATACCCCTTGTGATGGGTGTTGTAATGCCAGTCCGTCGTTTCCGGCGACATCACCGGCGCAAGCAATTGCTTGGCTTCTTCGTCGCTGTAAGGACGGGCGTTGAATGACCATTCTGCCATGTTTGTACTCCTAGATAAAAATGAACCTGATCGCGTTGTTCCGTTGATTGTCGTCTCGTGACGTCCGCCGGTTTACACACCGAACGAGGAGCCGCATCCGCAGGTCTTCGTGGCGTTGGGGTTGTTGAAGGTGAATCCCTTGCCGGACAAGCCGTCGCTGTAATCCAGGGTGATGCCCATGAGATAGAAGATGCTCTTCTGATCGATGAACACCTGCACGCCGTCAGCATTCAGGACCAGGTCCTTCTCCTTCGGAGCGGCATCGAAGCCCAAGGTGTACGACATACCGCTGCAACCGCCGCCCTTCACGCCTACGCGCAGACCGTATTCCGCAGGAATGTTGTTCTGCTCCTTGATCTTCTTCACCTCGGCGATGGCCTTGTTCGAGATGTTGATGTTATCCGATTCCTCGGCACCCGTGATGCCGGTGGGGACGCTGGTCATTCCCAAATCTTCGGGAGCTATGGTCGGATTCAGATCGATATTCATTTCGTACCTCGTGTAACGTTGATGATGGTAATGTTTCGTGTTGATGCTTTCGTGTTCCGAGCGTGGCCCGGGCCCGGCTATTCCTGGATCTCCATAGTGACATCGACGTATGATGTCTGCGGACTGTGTAAATCGGCGATGGCCATCGATGCCATGGCCCGGTCGATCACCGCCTGCAGTTTCATGAGCGGATGCTTGATGGTACATGCGCTTTCGATGGTACACGCCTGCTCGGGATGCGAGCCGCATTCCACCAGGTGTTGCTGCGCACCCTGGACGGCGTTGAGCACATCGCGGATGGACACCTCCGCCGACGAACGCGCCATGGCGAAACCGCCGTTCACTCCTTGCGATGACTTCACGATGCCCGCCTTCGCCAGTGAGCTCATGACTTTGGCGAGCAATTCGAACGAGATTCCGAAATGCTCCGCCATCTCTTTCACCGTGTACACATCCTCGCGCCCCGCACTCATGTGGTGCAAGGCGAGCAAGGCGTATTCCACTTTTTTCGACAGACGCAACATACCGAACCTTGATGTTTTCCGCGTCCGCGGACTCTTAGCAGTCGCGCGAGACGGTCGATATTCCTTAAAGCAAACCCAATTCCAGCTTCACATACTCCGGCATCATGTGCTGGTCCCAGGGCGGATCGAACGTCAGCTCCACCGAGGAATCCCGAACACCCTCCGCTTTCCGCGCCGCTTCGCCCACTTGCTGAGGAAGGACGCCGGCTGCAGGACAGCCCGGTGCGGTTAGGGTCATGGTGACGTGCGCCTTCGCGTCGTCGTCGATGCGGATATCATAGATGAGACCCAGGTCGTACACGCTCATCGGCAGCTCGGGATCGAACACCGTTTTCAACTGCTCGATCACCCGCTCCTTGAGCAGCTCCTTATCCATGCGTTGTTCCTGCGAATCCATCGGGGGGTTCTCCGCTTCGTTTTCCGGAACGTTATGTGGTTCATTCATCATATCCTACTCCGTCGATGCCGCATGTTCACCATGCAGAGCGTTCTTCACGGTGTGCATGGAAAGGGTGGCGCATTTGACACGGGCGGGAAACTCCCGCACGCCTGCGATCACACTGAGCTTACCGAGCAAGGGGGAAAGGTCTGATGTGCCGGACGAGGTCACCGCCTCCTGCGCCGCATCGATGATCCGTTCCGCTTCTTCCTGCGTCTTGCCTTTGATCTCTCCCGTCAGGAGCGACGCCGTCGCCTTGCTGATGGCGCAACCGTCCCCGTGGAATCGCACGTCGCGGATCACCTCGCCCTCCATGTTCATGGTGATCGTGAGATGATCACCGCAGAGAGGATTGAAGCCCTCTGCATGATGCGTGCACGGGTCCAGAACACCGAAGTTCCGTGGATCCTTGTTGTGGTCAAGAATCACTTCCTGATATAATTCTCGTAACTCGTCGGATGTGAACATGGTCGGGGCTCCGTGCTTTATGATCGAAAAAATGCGACGGCCAAAGCCACTGCGTCAGCACAGCGTTCCACTTCGTCGAACGTGGTCGTCAACGCACACGACATGCGTGTGGTTGCCGCCACGCCGAAGCGCTTCATCAACGGTTGCACGCAATGATGTCCGGCACGCACGGCGATGCCTTCCCTGTCCAGATACGTACCCATATCGTGAGGATGTACGCCATCGACGACGAAGGACACGACACAGCTCTTATGCTGCGCGGTACCGATGATCCGAACACCGTCGATGCTCGACATCCTCTCCGTTGCCACCTGCAACAAAGCGTTCTCATGTGCGGCGATGCGCTCGTATCCGATGCCCTGCACATACTCCAAAGCCACACCCAAGGCGATGGCATCCGCGATGGACGGCGTACCGGCTTCGAATTTCTGCGGTGCCTGCGCGTACGTGGACTTTTCGAACGAGACGCTGCGGATCATGTCGCCACCTCCCATGAAGGGCGGCATGGCATTCAATAGCTCCTCTTTTCCATACAGCACGCCGATGCCCGTCGGCGCGTACACTTTGTGTCCGGACAGGGCAAGGAAATCACAATCCCAGGCGCGTACATCCACCTGCATGTGCGGCATTGCCTGGGCCGCATCCACGAGCACACGCGCTCCGACCGCGTGCGCCATGCGGACGATTTCCTGCACAGGATTCATGGTACCGAGGGCGTTGCTCACGGCGACGACGGCCACAAGCTTCGTGCGTTCGTTCAGCAAGGACGCATAGGCATCCATGTCCAATTCCCCCGCATCGGTGACGGGTATCACTTTCACCACCGCTCCGCTGCGCTCGCAGAGCATCTGCCACGGAACGATGTTCGAATGGTGCTCCATGCCGCTCAGGATGATTTCGTCACCGGCACGGACGGCCAGCGCTCCATAGGAGTGCGCCACAAGGTTCACCGCTTCCGTCGTCCCGCGCGTGAAGACGATCTCGCGCTCCGATGCCGCGTTCAGATGACGTTGTACCCGCTCTCGAGCTTGCTCGTAGGCTGCCGTGGCTTCCTGACTCAGCTTGTGCACCCCGCGGTGGACATTGCTGTTCGTCGTGGCGTAATACCCGCTCAGGGCGTCGATGACGCACTGCGGCTTGTGGGTGGTGGCGGCGTTGTCCAAGTAAATGAGCGGCTTGCCGTACACCGTCCGCGTCAGGATGGGGAAATCCTCGCGCGCGCGCAGGAGCACCGGATCCATTATGCGTTGACTCGTCATCATGCTACTCACCGCGTAAGCGACTCTCTATACGTTCGTTGATGACCGCCCGAAGATGTTCGTGCGGTATGTTGTTCGTCACGTCTTCCATGAAGGCCGCCAGCAGCAGCGCTCGCGCTTCCTCTTTACCGATGCCTCGCGCCTGTGCATAGAACATGGCCTCTTCGTCGATCGTGCCCACGGTGCACCCGTGAGAGCACTTCACATCGTCGGCGAAGATCTCCAACTGCGGCTTCGTGTTCACGGACGCCGTATCGGACAAGACGATGTTGCGGTTCGACTGGTACGCAAGGGTTTTTTGTGCATCCTGGCGGACGAAGATCTTACCGTTGAAGACACCATGGGCGGAGTCGCTGACGATGCCTTTGAACAACTCGTTGCTCAGGCAGTGCGCCACACGATGGTCCATCACCGTATGATTGTCCACAAGCGTCGTGCCGTTGATGCAATACACGCCGAGCATGTTCGCTTCGCAACCCGACTCTGTCAGGAGCGCCACGACGTCGTTGCGGACGATCGCTCCGCCCAACGACACCGTCATGCCTCGCGACACGCTGTGCGCTTCCTGAGCCACATGCATGGTGTTCACGATGCTGGCCTTCGCCGAATCGTCCTGCAGCAGCGTCCACGAGCACTGGGCGTTCTTGCCCACGAACATCTCTGTCACCACGTTGCTCAGCGACTCATGGTCGCCCACCGTGACGGAGCAGAAGATGAACGACACCTGGGCGTTCTCACCCACTTCTATCAGGTGCCTCGGTTGAACAAGGGCGGGAGCGGCGGTTGCATCGATCATCGAGAGAACGACGATCGGTTGTTCCATCACCGTGCCGGCAGGAATGCGGACGAGAGCGCCATCGGCAATGCACGCGGTATTCGCGGCGACGAAGGCGTTCGCCTCCGGCGATACGAGCGTACCAAGATGTGTATCGACGAACTCGCGATGCGCATGCGCGCCACCGTGCAGTCCCGTCACGAACGACGCGCTGCTTGCGAAGCGTGAACGTTCTTTCGCATGGCGTCCGTTCACGAAGACGATGACATCGGAGTACTCGGTTTCGGGAAAGAGACGCGAGAATTCACGGTCGATGGCATCATTCCCGTTCCCTGCCGCATCCGCACGGAAGGCGACGCGGGAGAGAGGCACGATGCTCGTGTGCTTCCACTCCTCATGCTTCGAGGTCGGGAATTCCGTCCCGGTCAACGCTTCTGCGCCTTTGGTACGAACGGCATGCACGGCCGGTGAGCCGAGTCCGTTCAGAGCCGACGCCGATTCACCGGCGATTTTCAGTATGGTTGTTTTCAGGTCGTTCATGATCATGCTACCGTTTCTTCGCCTTTCACCCAGTCGTATCCGCGCGCTTCCAATTCCAGAGCCAGTTCCTTGCCGCCGCTCATGACGATGCGACCCTTCGCGAGAACGTGGACGACGTCCGGCACGATATACTCCAGCAACCGCTGATAGTGCGTGATGACAATCGTCGCATTCTTCTCGCTACGAAGGGTGTTCACGCCGTTGGAGACGATACGCAAGGCGTCGATGTCCAAGCCGCTGTCCGTTTCATCGAGAATGGAGAGCGACGGTTCGAGCATGGCCATCTGGAAGATCTCATTGCGCTTCTTTTCACCGCCGGAGAAACCTTCGTTCAGCGAGCGTGTGAAGAAGGACGGATCCATCTCCACCAAGGCCGCCTTCTGCTTCATGACCTGCATGAACTCCATGGCATCGAGCGGTGCGATGCCGCGATGCTTGCGCACTTCATTCACGGCTGTCTTCAGGAAGTTCGCCGTCGTCACACCCGGTATCTCCACGGGATACTGGAACGCTACGAACACACCTTCGCGCGCACGCTCTTCGGGAGCCATGTCCAACAGGGATTGTCCGTTGAATAGCACATCGCCCTCGGTGACTTCGTAGTCCGCCCTACCTGCAAGGACCGATGCGAGCGTGCTCTTTCCCGATCCGTTGGGTCCCATGATGGCATGCACCTCGCCCGGCTTCACCACCAGGTCTATTCCTTTCAGTATCTCGCGCTCTTCAATGCGCGCATGCAGATTGCGTATTTCTAACATGGTCTCGATTCCGTATCATTTGAACAAACATTCTCTTTGCCAGGTGTGTGTCGGTTCCCACCGACATTCACGTTCACCGGACCCTAGCCCACGCTGCCTTCGAGAGAGATCGCGAGAAGCTTCTGCGCTTCCACGGCGAACTCCATAGGCAGGTGTTTCAGGACTTCTTTCGCATATCCGTTGATGATCATCGCAACCGCGTCCTCCGTGTTGATACCGCGTTGATTGCAGTAGAACAGGATATCCTCGCCGATCTTCGAGGTGGTGGCTTCGTGCTCCACCTGCGCGGTGGGATTGTAGATATCGATGTACGGAAACGTATGCGCACCGCATTTATCACCTAGCAGCAGGGAGTCGCACTGGGAAAAGTTCCGCGCATTCGTCGCACCTTTCTGCACGCGTACCTGACCGCGATAGGAGTTCTGGCTGTGACCGGCGGATATGCCCTTGCTCACGATACGGCTGCGGGTGTTCTTCCCGATGTGGATCATCTTCGATCCCGTATCCGCCTGCTGACGGTTGTTCGTCACCGCCACGGAGTAGAATTCGCCCACGGAATTATCACCCTTGAGGATGACACTGGGGTACTTCCATGTGATCGACGAGCCCGTCTCCACCTGCGTCCACGAGATCTTCGCACGATCGCCGGCACAGATGCCGCGCTTGGTGACGAAGTTATAGATGCCGCCTTTGCCGTCCTTGTCGCCCGGGTACCAGTTCTGGACCGTCGAGTATTTCACTTCGGCGTCGGCTTTGGCGACGATCTCCACGACCGCCGCATGCAACTGGTTCTCGTCTCGCATGGGGGCGGTGCACCCTTCCAGGTAGCTCACGTACGCGCCCTCTTCGGCCACGATGAGCGTCCGTTCGAACTGGCCCGTGTTCTTGGCGTTGATACGGAAGTAGGTGCTGAGCTCCATAGGACAGCGGACCCCGCGCGGGATGTGGCAGAACGACCCGTCCGAAAACACCGCCGCGTTCAGCGCGCTGAAGAAATTATCCGTATGCGGCACGACGCTTCCCAGATACTCGCGCACCAGGTCGCCGTGCTCACGGATGGCTTCGCTCATGCTGCAGAAGATGATGTTCATCTCCCCGAGCTTTTCCCGGAAGGTGGTGGCTACGGAAACGCTGTCGAAGACCGCATCGACGGCGATGCCGCTCAGGCGCTTCTGCTCGTCGAGGGAGATTCCGAGTTTCTCGAACGTGGCGCGGAGTTCGGGATCCACTTCATCGAGCGACTTGGGGGCGGGATTGTTCTTCGGTGCTGCGTAATAACTGATGGCATTATAGTCCACTTTCTCATACCCCACATTGGCCCACGACGGTTCGGTCATGGTCAGCCAGTGACGGTAGGCTTTCAGTCGGTACTCCAGCATCCATTCCGGCTCGTTCTTCTTGGCGGAGATCATGCGGACCACGTCCTCGCTCAATCCTACGGGGGCGATTTCCTGCTCGACGTCGGTGACGAAACCGAATTCGTAATCGCGACTCGTTATCTCGTGTAACAGCTCATTTTCCTGTGCCATGGGTTCTTTTCTGGTTGAAGGTGTGTCGGGCCACAAAAATACGACTACTTTAGTCGGAATTACGGCCAGCAGGAAGAAATATTGTAAAAAACTGCAAAAAAGACGGTTTCTGGAGGAAAAGATACAAAAAGGGGATGGAAGTTTCCTTCCATCCCCGAGAGAGATTCACACGCCTGTTCGGCATCAGCAATCTATCAGCGGCGCACCACCAACGGAGCTCCTACCCGCTTGGAACCGCAGGAAACGATGACACGATACGCACCATCGGCGAGCGAGTTCGAGGGCAGCTGGAGGGTGTGGGTGACGATGCCACCGCTGCCCGAGCCCGCAACGGACTGAAGACGGAGGACGACTTGGCCGAGGGTATTGACCACGTCGAGGTCCACGGGCGAGGCATAGACGGTCTGTACATCGACAACGGCCATGTCGGAGACGGGGTTTGGCGAAAGGCGTGCGATGCGAAGGGTGCCTTCGGCGTCGGACCACTCGTCGACGGACGTGCTGATGTCCAACGACGCTGCCGCAGAGGTATCCGACCCGCAGTCGCCAGTGACGATACAGCGGTACTTACCCTTGTCCTGGTTTTGTGCGAAGAATTCATAAACGGAAGCTGTCGCACCGGGAATGCTGTTTCCATCACGCTGCCAGCGGTAGTTCAGGTTCTTTCCTTCCGCTGCGACTTCGAAGCGAGCGGTCTGACCGGCATTCACCGTCACATTCGTCGGCTCCTTCGTGATCGTCGCACCACGAGAGACTTTCACCATGATGGCACTTGATGTCTTGGCAGGCGCGCACGTACCGGTGATGACGCAATCGAATGCTGCAGAGTCCGCCGGCGTTGCCGAGGCGATGGTGTACGAAGCGGTCGTGGCACCAGCGATGGGTTGACCGCCGCGACGCCATTGATAGGTAAGGTTGTCGCCGGTAGCAACGACGGCAACGGTCGTCGACTCGCCCGCACAGATCGTCGTGTCTCCGGAAGTGGAGCTGACGCCAGGTGCGGCAAGCACAGTGAATTCACCCGGGTTGAGCACGCTGTACTGGGTGTTCTGATTGATAAGACGGATTCGGTACTTGGAACCTCCGACTAGCGTGAGCGGGAGAGTCCAGTTGGAACTCGTGCCCGTGGCATCCTTCTTGACGAGATTCCACGACTGACCGCCATCGGGAGAATACTCGATAGTGAACTTATCGCCGACTTCGGGATTCGATGAGAACCAGCTGATAGCGATCGGTTGGCCGGCACACTTCTTTTCTCCGGCGGGCGGCGTGGACAAGGACAGGTTGGAGAAGGTGTATTTCGCCAACCATGCTTCCGAGGGACCACTCGCGGTCTTGTTTGCTGCGCTGTCCGTCACCGCCATGGAGGCACCCGAGACAACACCCCCGACGTATGCTTGTTGACCGTCCACAACCTCGACGGTGAGTAACGAATCGGCGCCTTTGGTCCCGACGAAGGTCGAGTACTTCGGGCTCATATCGGCCGACAGCTTCGTCAAGAATCCGTCGATACCGGTCTGGTAGGTTTTTTGAAACGCATCGTCGGTCACCGGGAAATCGTTCGAGGTGGTGCGACCAACGATGAACAGGTTCGTACCATCATCCGTCGCCATGTCGAGTATGCAATCCTCGCCGCTTCCACCATGGTAGGCAGCAAGGGTGAAGGCCGTTCCCTTGGGATCCACACCGGCAAGCAAGCACTCCTGACCCGCTTTTTTCGATGCCTGATAATTCTTGATCAGATTGAGATTCGTCGAGGCCGTTGCACCACCGATGCGGACACCTCCCGCTGCATCGACAAGAATCGATGTCGCAAAGTCCAAGCCGTTGCCACCGAAATACGTACTATAATCCAGCTTTGTCGCTCCGTTGTTGAAACGAGCGAAGAATGCGTCGCTGACGCCCCCGAAGTTTCTCTGAGGGGCAAGGATCCTGGTCGTCGGATTGGGCCAGCCTGTGGTTTCCGTGGGGAACAACGGCAAGTTGCTGGACACGGTCTCGCCCGTGATAAAGGCAACGTTATCCAACGACGGAGTCATGCCGATCGCCGTGCAGCGGTCGTTACCGTTGCCGCCATAGTAGGTGGCGTACTCAAGCGTACCGCCCGTCGTGCCGATGCGGGCGACGAAGCCGTCGGTGCCGCCCTGGCTGGTCTTATACAGGACGCTGGACGTCGTGGGCATGTTGTTCGACGTCGTGACGCCGCAAATGAGTACTTGGTTTGTTGCGCTCACACCAAGCGAGTATGCACGATCATCGCCATTGGCACCGCCGAAATAGGTGGAGTACTTCATGTCCGAAAAATTGCTGTTCAGACGAAGGATGAACGCATCGATACTACCCTGTTGCGTTTGCTTGTACGACCCCGACTTCGTCGGGAAATTCGGTGAGGAAGTTTCGCCGACGACGAAGAAATCATTCGTGCCATCGTTACGCGCAACGGCTACATCCCACGGTTTGTCGGTGGATGACCCGCCGATATATGCGGCGGCAAGCATTTTCGAAAGCTTGCCGTCGAACTTCGCAACGAAGACATCCTCCGCGCCAGAGCCCGGCGATACATATGCACCGGTTGATTTGGGGAAATTCGATGAGCTGGTAAAACCGACGACGACCAACTCACCGGTGGTCGCTAGTCTGGTGGATGACGTGATCTCGTCGGCATCATCCCCACCAAGGAACGTGGCATAGACGATGGGGTCGATGACCAGGGCTTTGGTGCGGTCGTACTCGGAAACGGCGAACCGCACGGTGGACCCGTCCACGATGAATGAGCAAGGAACCTGGCGGCGAACTCCTTGAACCTCTTGGTACGCGAACAGCGATCCGTTGCGCACATCACCGCACGTGGTCTTGATGACAAGCTCGCCAAGGGAATTCGTCGAGACCGATTGGGCGCCGTCGATGGTCAACGAGATGGCATCGGGAGATGCATTCGGAGCAACGACGAAATTGTATTGCGGAGCCCTGTTCACGGTCGTGATATACGCATCGACACCCGGATAGATGTCCTTCATCGTCACCGCGCTGAAGTGCGGTACGTCGCGCACCCATGCGGATTCATCACGTCCAAGAAGGTACGAGTACCGACCCTCCAATTCGCCCTGAGGCTGGAACGATTGCGCCGCAGCACCGTTGAATCGCACGGCGAACGCGTGATGGGGAACGACCATCTCAGGCACCATCTCAGTGGTCAGGCTTCGGAACTTCGACGGAGATGAAATCATGCGGCCCGTGGGCGTCGCTTCACCGCGCACATCGAAGACAAGGCCTGTGCTTGTCACCCACGTGGATAGGTTGCCGTTCTTCGTGACATACGAGAACTCACGTCCCCATTGTCCGTTGTTTTGAATGAAACCACTGCTCTTCAGCATATCCGAAACCTGCGCGTTCATGAGCCCGACGGCACAGAACATGGCAAAGAGTATCGGAAGGTGGCTCCGCAAGAAACGTGTGGGGTATTTCATTGTGTTTATAACGATAGAAATGGAAAATGCATCTTCTTGGTGTTACGCTACGTCCCCGATAGAACCGGTCTCTCCTCTATGCACGCCACGAACATTCGGCCTAGTGGATCATGGTCGCTGAGCGCACACCGCCTGAGCACGTCGGTAGACGAACGCATTGAGCGGTTCGTGCATAGGGAAACTACCGAACTCGAAGAAGCTGTCCGCTTAAAAATTGTTCATTGATACGTGAGCGATTGACGGACGCGACACGTTGACGAACATGACATGAAGGGCGCCGAGGATGGGCACCGATGGTCACACAAGGAAACGACACTTCATGGGCGGACATTGTTTCACCGAGGTGAGATGTTCCGGCTTATTCCTTGAAGCGTCAAGAGAACCGTATCGACGGTTTGTTGTGGAAGGACGGACCGAAGGTAAGAGGTGATGCTATCCTTCTTCGTGGGGTCGAGTCCGTAGGCTTTCATCAAGTACATGGCAGACTCCTCCATATCGCGAAGAAGCGCGTACGTGCGGGCGATGGCCACATATGCGTCGATCCAAAGGGGAGCGCACCGCATGGAGTTGCGATACGCGTCCAGGGCCTCGAGCGTGCGGGCGGAATCCAAAAGCGCACTGCCATAATCGAACCAGCATTCGGCATCGGTGTCTCGGAGTTCCAAGGCGGTGCGGAAACTCAAAAGGGCTTCGCTCCGACGTCCGCAGTGCACAAGGGCATCGGCTTTTGCATACCAGATGTCGGCTCTGTCGGACTTAAGGGCCAGCGCGGAGTTGTAATCCTCGAGGGCTTTGGGGAATTTCGACAGCGCATCATAACACGTTCCACGACCGAAATACGACTCCACGTGACGCGGATCGATGAGCAATGCCTTGGAAAACGCTTCGATGGCGTCGGCGAACTTCCCCGACTCCTCGAGTGCGCTCGCCATGTTATGCCACGTCGATACATCGGCGATGTCGTACCGAAGCGATTCCCTGTAGCTGTCCACCGCATCCGTCATCTTGCCAAGCTGAACGAGCGTGTTCCCGCGATTGTACCAGGCAGTGGCGAAGTCGCTCTTGATGGCAAGCGTCATGTCGTAGCTCTCTAGCGCGTCGGTATGCCTGCCCATTCTCCCGAGCACGACCGACCGGTTGAACCACGCATTATGGTCATACGGATCCCGGTCGATGCACCGGTCGTACGCCTTCAGCGCCGGACCATACTCCTTCGTCGCATCATAACAATACCCGAGTTCGAACAGGGCCTCTTTGCCGAGTCGCTCAGACTCGGAAACGTACTCGAACAACGAAATGGCTTCTTTGTACCAGCCTCGGTGCTCGCACATCACCGCCTTATTGAACACGGCATCCTCGTTGCCGGGGTCGAGCTCCAGTGCCTGATCGAAGGCCTGAACCGCCTCGTCCACCCGTCCGGCCTGATCCAACGACATGGCGTAATTGACGAGAATATCCGGATCCAGGGGATGAAGCGAAAGCGCTTTGCGATAACAATCCAGAGCATCGTCTATGCGACGTAATCCCGCCAAGGCGATCCCCTTTTTCTGCCATGCGTCGTGACTGTACGGCAGAGCCTCCACGAGCATCATCGCGAAAGCAAGCGCATCATCGTACTTGTTGGTATCCAGGCAGTATTGAACGATGGTCTCGAGCGCTTCGTTGCTCAGGGCATGACGTACCTCGTCCAGCCTCCCTCGACGAATGGCTTCCCGGTACTTGCGCACGGACTCATCCAGGTCCCGAGAATTTCCCTTCAGGCCTTCATTCATATCGTCGCTGTCGTCGAACATGCTCATGGATATCACCGTAAAAATTCGTCGGGCGTTGCCGTCCGGCTGTAGCGCATAAACGCTCATCATTCGAGGCACTACCCTTCCGAATCGACCCTTTGACTCGATCGCCGGTTACGATGACGGAGTGGTTGTGCAAGGAGAATATAGTTCCAAAGCATACTCACGGAAATACGTAGAGATACGTATTCCTCATCTTTTTTTCTTCGCGGAAACACTGGAAGTGAAGACCTTCCGCACCGACCGACATGCTCGGACTTTCGGTTCCCTGTTCGTTTCTCATCCTCGCTCCATGCGCCCGGTCCGTAACGAGCCATCCACGAAGTGCGACATCCATCCATGCATTCGAGCTTCAACAGCAAGACGGACAGATAGGCGCTCATCGACGTCACCTCAGAACCGCCTGACGGCACGGACTCGATAGGCCACTGCCTTACTCGCATGGTTGGCTCCACCGTTGACGAACGATACATACCACGCATCGAACTTGTCATACTCCCTGCTGGTCCAATACACGTGCGGACCCAAGGTATCCCCCACCGTTTTCAAAGCAGGATTCAGAACAGACAGACCGTCGTACACCTCTCGCAGGTCACTGACATCCGGTACGACCCAATCGTTGTGCCCACCAGCGGTGAAGTTCTTACAAATATCCCCGGCCCTCGTCCAACCCGCACCCGAGCTCAAGGAATTCAACGAGATGATCAATCCATGCTGAACTCCCGATCCATCCATCGAAACGCTCACGACCAGTCCGCCGCCATACACCTCCCCTACCTGATGCGCAGTGGTCGGAGCAGTCGTCTGCGAGCACGACATCATGACGACGAGTACCGCGGCAACCAAGACAATGATGGGGAATTTCATGAGTAGATGATGTGATGACATACTGGTGCGAACGCAGACGCGTCAGGTTTTCCGAGAACCACCGGCGGATGATTTCCCGGCCGTCTACCTGCCGCGGGGCGCAGCAACATACCAAAGGGAACAATGAAGAACCAACGAATAACGACCAAGCGCCTCACGTCTCTGGAGAGTAACTTTTCCACACCCGACGACCGGTCGCGCCCCAGGCCATTGCGTCCGTTGTCGTGCATCGGCACGATTCACGGCATCCGCGATTCACGGCATTCGTCGTCGAACACTGTAGTCTCGATAACGAAAAACGCCCGACACATGAGTGATGTATCGGGCGTTCATGAGCCACTTGTCGGACTCGAACCAACGACCTGCTGATTACAAATCAGCTGCTCTACCAGCTGAGCTAAAGTGGCGGCTCCGCTGAAGCGGAAGGCAAAAATACTTGCGCAGGGATTGTCGGCAAAATCGACGGCAAAAAAACCGTGTGTATGCCAACGCCTCCGGCATTCGCTGTGTATCCACTGCCTATCTCCCCATCACTGTTCACCGAACAGTTCGGGGAACAGGAACTCCTCGATCATTTCACACCAGATATGTCCGATCATGATATGGCATTCCTGGATGTGTGCGGTAATGGTGGTCGGCACGACGACCGAGGCGTCGCAGTGCGAGAGGAGCGTTCCTCCGGTACCGCCCAAAAGGCCGACCACGGACATGCCCTGGATACGTGCTTGCTCGACGGCTCGTACCACGTTCTTCGACGTTCCGCTCGTACTGATAGCTATCAACACGTCGCCGGGCTGACCAAACGCTTCGACTGCGCGAGCGAACACGTTCTCGTATCCATAATCGTTTCCGCCGGCTGTCATCAGCGACGGGTCCACGCTGAGCGACATCGCGGGAAGGGCCCGCCGTTCAACACCTCCGCGGAACCGGATCACGAGCTCGGCGGCGATATGCTGCGCATCGGCGGCGGAACCGCCATTGCCACAGAACAGAAGCTTCTTTCCTGATCCGAGAGCCGCGCACAGGATGGTACCGGCGGACTCTATCTGCGGCACGCACTGTTGTCGGACAAGCGTTTTCACCTGAAGGGAACGCTCAATCACTCCCGATATTCGTTCTTGAGTCAGCATGGAAACAAGGATAAAGTGAATGCGACAAACTTAGAAAATCCCTGCCCTCTATCTTTGTACAACTTTCTTCAAGGACTCCATGCCGTTAACATATCTCGGAACCATCTCGAAACCGCACGGTATCCACGGCGAATGTTTCCTCAGTGATATCGATCTGGTTCCGCGTATCGCTCCCGGCACACGTGTCCACTTGGGCTACAGTCCGCAGTTCGGAACCGCAGCCGTTCTTGACAAGATCCAGCCGTATCGCAACGGCGCTCTTATCCGTGTTCGCGGTGTGGACACGGTGAACAAGGCCGAGGAACTCCGGGAATTAGGGGTGTTCGTCGATAAATCGGCGCTCGATGGCGACGAACGCGAATTGCTCAGCAGTTCGTTGCAGGGCGCATTGGTGGTCATCGATGCCACCGGAGAAGCTGTCGGCCATGTTCGTGAGGTATGGTCGGCCCCCGCGCATCGCACCCTTGTCATCGACCACGCCAAAGGTCATGAGATACTCATCCCGATGGTTCCCAGCATTGTCGTCCGCGTCAGCAGTCAACCGCACGAGGTACGCATATCTCCGCCGGAGGGTTTGCTCGACATGAACGCGCAGAGCGATGCGCATGATGAAGACCGTGGCGAAGAATCCGATGCGAATGAATGAGAGAGTCCTGAAATCACTTCGGCTGTTCGTCGCCTTCGAACGAGCCGACACCATTTGCCTATGACGCCGACGCACCGACCATCCTCACCGACCGAAACGACGCACCGTCGCATGCTGGCCATAGAAACCAGCGGTGCGGCCTGCAGTGTGGCGTTGGCTGGAGGACCGGACATCATTTCGTCGCACACCCATTACGTTCCGCATGTCCATGACCGTCTGCTGGCCACCATGGTGGAACGGATGATGGGAGACCACGAGCTGACGTGGGACGGCGTGGATGCCGTCGCGGTATCGAGTGGTCCCGGTTCGTTCACGGGCCTGCGCATCGGCATTTCGCTTGCCAAGGCGATCTGCATGAGTGGCCGACCGAAGCTTGTGGGCGTCCCGACGCTTCCGGCACTCGCGGCGGAAGCGGCGACCCGACACGTGTCGGACGATGTCACGCGCATCGTTGTCGCTTACCCCTCTCAGCGGGGGCAGCTGTACGCGCAGATCTTTGATAGGCACGGCGCGGAGCAGACGGAGGCAGTGCTCATCGCCTCCGGTGATTTCCACGTGCTGGTGAATGATGGCACATTCGTGTGCAGCACGGCCGCTTTACCCGAGGTTTCTGCGGATCGGATCGCGGTCATTCCCATGCGGGCGGACTACCTCGTCCCGCTGGCCTCAAGAATGCTTGAACGAGGTCAGGTGCAGGATAGTGATAGTTTTGTGCCGCTGTACGTTCAAGACTTCGTGCCGAAGACATCCTAGGCGCGCCGTCGTCGTGTCATGCCCCGTGTCCTTGCGGGCCGAGGTGATGCATCGACAGCGGAGACACCCTTTTCTATCTAACGACGAACATGAGCGAAACTCCACGATCGGTCTTGGTGTTCGGCGAACCGGCCACTGTTGCGGAAACGGCGCGACGACTGGAATCGCAGGGCATGCATTTCATCATCATCAATTCCACGGATGAGTTCACGGAAGAACTTCTGGCGGACGATCTCATTGTCGAAGCTTTCCAGGAAGTGTTCGATCATGCGGATGATGGCGAGGACCACGATGTCAACGAGTATTACGACGAGTTTGCCGAGCATGTGGTTCCGCGCATCGGTGACTTGAGCGATGACTCCCGGTATGATGTGATCATCGACTGCTCGCTGAAGTCCGCCGCCCAGAAGGCGCTGGTCCTGGCCGAGCTTGCGGAGTTGTATCCCTCCGCCATCATCGTCAGCTCCACGGTCGTGTGCACGGCCACGGCGGTCAACGCTCTTCTGCCGCTCGCTTCGCAAGTCATCGGTGCGCCGCTCATGCCGGGATACACGAAGGCATCGACTATAGAAATCGCACCCTCGCTGCGGACGCGAGAGATCACGCATGGACGTGCACGAAAGCTGTTCGAGGACTTGGGCTTTACCGTGGAATTCGTCGAGGACCGGGTAGCGCTCGTTTTTCCCCGCATGATCGCGATGCTCATCAACGAGGCCGCCTTCGCCGTCATGGAGAACGTGGCTAAGCCGGCGGATATCGACACGGCGATGAAATTGGGCGTCAATTATCCTCAAGGCTTGCTCGAGTGGGCCGATACTATCGGTATAGATATCGTGGTTGCCATACTCGACGCCTTGTATTACGAGTATCGGGAGCCGCGCTATCGCTGTTGCGCATTGTTGCGACAGTACGTTCGGGCAGGATGGTTGGGAAAACGCACGGGTCGTGGATTCTTTCAGTATCTGCCGAGAAACTGATATGAGCACGCATCAGCACGTGGTTCATGTGATCATCGATACCGATGCGTTGGAATCGTTCTCCGATAGGAACATGTTCACGCAAACCGCGTTGCCCTCGATGTGCGAAAAGCTCGGATTCCGATTGCACGTCTTGAAGACAAGCGAACCGGGATACCTGGCGCATGGGTACCCATGGAAATACGGCGCGGCCGTAACCGCATGCCTACCGAACGAGTCATGTACGTGCCCCCGCGCAGGGTGCATCCGGGATGCGGTCTTGTCGCAAACGGACACGGAATCGTACCTGATCGCCATCATTGCGGCGGCCCGGAGCATCTGCCTGGCCACCTACGCCGATCGTATATTTGCTACCGGTTCGGCGCGGAACGCCTGTGAAGAACGGCAGTTTCCGCATCATCCGGTGGCCCAATGGACGGACGTTGAGCGCGTGATCGCGTCATTGGCCTCGGCGAACCTCATGACACCGAGACGTCAAGCTCGACTGCAACGCATGGATGCACTTAAGTCCGAATAGGAGAGGGATAGTACTATGAGATTGCGAATTTCGGTCGTTATCGTGTTCGCCCTGGCGGTATTCATGTGGCCGGTCGTTTCTGCGAGCGCTCAAACGGAATGCTCCGTCACGGAAATCGCCGTAGATGGCACCACCGTTCCCGCGGACATGTGGCCGACGCTCGCTATCAGTCCCCGCTCCTCCATCCGCTTCAGATTCACCGCGAACTCCGACGCTTCCGCATCCCCCTTCAGATACGTCATCCGCCTGGCGACAGGCGACCAGGAGAGCATCAGCACCGGTGATATGCAGGCGACGACGAAGTCGTTCAGCGGACTCGCCCAGGGCTTCTACTCCTTCGAAATCCGGACGCAAGGCATGGATTCGAGCTGGTTGTCGTCCGGAAAAACGTACAGGTTCATCGTCGATGAACAACAGGCAACGCTGTTCCGCCGCGCTCAGGAACTTGCCGCACGACCTACGGAATCCGGTAGCACCGCCATCTCTCCCGTCATCCCCATACTCGCGGTCCTCCTTGTCGCCGCACTCGTCGTCATCATCATCCTGATGCGAAAGAACCGCAAAGCGGAACCATCGGCCGTCGAGAAGATCCTTGCATCGACGCCGGTACAGCACGACGATCAGGAGTCGGAAGAAGAGCGCCGCGAGCAACAGCAGCGCGAGGCGAAGGTGATGCAGATGCTGAAGGACGAAGTGGTGACCTTGCGCAAAGAGAACGACAACCTCATCCGTACCGTCGGCGACCTTTCGCGGAAGACTCTTGAACTGAACAGCCAGAACAGTGAGCTGGAAGTGCAGGTGGAGCGCGTGTCGAAGGTCAAGACAGAACTGGAGTCCCTGCAACGTCAGAAAGACGACGTCTTCGCCATCATTGTTCACGACATCAAGAACCCTGCTTCTCTGATCAAGAATCTCGTCGACCTGCTTCGTAGCTACGATCTCAACTCGAACGAGACGCACGAGGTGTTGCAGGACATCGTGGACACGACGACTCGCATCGTGTCCATGTCACAAGAGCTGTCGCGCATGATGGCGCTCGATCAAGCGGAGATACAGGTGTCCCTCGACGACGTCGACATCTCCACGTTGGTCCAAGGCGTCACGAGACGGAATAACGCCGCCGCCCAGAACAAGGGCATCAGCATCGAATGCGACGTCCCTGCGACCGCCGTCCACAGTCATGTGGATAATGCCAAGATCGAAGAAGTGGTGGACAATCTGGTCAGTAACGCCATCAAGTTCTCCTTGCCCGGTACCACCGTCAAAGTGCGCGTGGTAGCGGAACCCGATTTCTTCAGGATCGAAGTGGAAGACCAAGGCATCGGAATGAGCAAGGAGGATATTCAGAACGCGTTCCAGCGCGGAATGAGGCTCAGTGCACGTCCGACGGCGGATGAACCGAGCAGCGGACTCGGACTCTGGATCGTCAAACGGCTCGTGGAAGCGCACGAAGGAACGGTGACCAT
The DNA here is from genome assembly GCA_040398805.1 of Kapaibacterium sp. (SeqCode). Taxonomy (GTDB): domain Bacteria; phylum Bacteroidota; class Ignavibacteria; order Kapaibacteriales; family NICIL-2; genus JBBATK01. The sequence continues at coordinate 205,533 of JBBATK010000003.1, forward strand.
CCGCAGCGATGTCGGCGTCGGAACCACGTTCACCGTTCTCCTCCCGTACCGTTCAGCGGATGTCGCAGCCGACTAAGGCATATCCCTCGGTGCCCGCATCGGTGAATGCCTGCGGCTTCGCACACCCGCATCCTTCGTTCCTCGTATTTCCAGCGTCGCGTACCTTCCTTCGTTGACCGATGCCTATGCATGCACTCACCGCCATCATCGAACAGCGCAAAGGGATTGCCATCCGCATACTCATTGCACAGGTACTCTTCCTTGCCTTGTGTTGGTTCGGTACGGTGGACTATGCGGGACGGTATGCAGGGGCGGACCTTGCGCAGTATCGGGCCATGGCCCAGGCCGCACCGTCACTGCATCACGATATCCCTGCTCCGTTCGCCTACCGAGTCGCCGTACCCTGGCTCGTGGGCATGACATTTCCCGGCGATGACGTTTCCGGATTCGCTGTGTTCCATCTTTTGCTCGTCCTTGCGCTCGCCATCCAGTTCTTCCGGTTGCTGAAGCTCTACGGTGCCTCGGAACCCCTTGCCCTGGTCCTCGTCTCCGTCGCCCTGTGGAATCCGTACTTCGGCGGCTTTCTCTTATACAATCCCTTCCAGGCAGGTGATGCCTTGGCATATCTTCTCATGCTCGTGGCTCTCGAAGGAACCAAACGTCATTCACCTTTGCTGTTCGGCTCGGCGCTCCTCGTCGCCGCTCTCGTTCGCGAAACGCCGTTCCTCCTGATTCCCGCCGTCATGCTTGCTCATGGTACCGATCGTCGTAACGTCATTGCGCTGTCCCTTTCCTCGCTTCCCGCTGTCGCGGTGTTCATCCTGGCGCGTCATACCATCACGGTGTCGAATCCCGAGTGGAGCTTGGTTTCCACGTTGTCTGCCTATGCTCCGGAACTCTTCTCGCCGGAACGCTGGGGAAGGCTGCTCATCAACACCTGTGCGCCGCTATCCTTCCTGATGATGGCATTGGTATGGCGGGAACGCAGGACCTCTCGCTTCCTTTCCGTGGAGGGTCTGCTTGGCGCAGGTATCGTGGCTGCCTGCTTTCTCGGCGGCGACGTGGAGCGACTCGCAAGTCCGCTGCTCCTGCTCGTCCTTCTCTCCTTCCATCACCATCTGGATGAATGCCTTCAAGATGCGAACTTCCGATACGCACTACTCGCGGGTGTCGTGTTCTGTTCGCTGCATTTCCTTTTCGCCGCGTATCCATTGATACCGAAAGTGCCGTACTACGCGGGCGCACTGCTTTTCAGCGGATGTGTGCTGTGGACAGGTGTGCGGGCGCTGCAAAGAGTGCGGCCGGCGGAGGTGTGATCAATTCCCTGCGTTCTTCTTCTTCCGTCGAGCCGGCGAGAGCAGCGAGGCGATGATGGATATGATCAGGACGGACATGACGACCAAGAGCGACACGCCCGTGGAAATGTGCACCCAGTGCGCCAGCACCATCTTGGAGCCGATGAACATGAGGACGACGGCTAGACCGTACTTGAGGTATTGGAACACGTTCAGGAGTCCTGAAAGCGCGAAGAACAGCGATCGCAGACCGAGTATGGCGAAAGCATTCGACGTGTACACGATGAACGGGTCGCGGGAGATGGCAAGGATTGCGGGAATGGAATCGACGGCGAAGACGAGGTCGGTGATCTCGACGACGAGAACGACGATGAACAGCGGTGTGGCGAACCATCGTTTGTCGATGCGGACGAAGAACTTGTCATCGTGCTCCTCGTGGGTGACAGGGAAGATCTTCTTGAAGAGACGCACGACGGGATTCGATTCCGGGTGGATTTCTTTCTCGCCCTCCAGTCCCATCCGGAAGCCGGTCACCACCAAGAACCCGCCGAACACATACATGATCCATTCGAACTTGTTGATGAGCGAAACGCCGAGAATGATAAGAAGGATGCGGAACACGAGCGCACCGATGATACCCCAGAAGAGGACCTTGTGCTGGTACTCCTCCTTCACCCGGAAATAGCTGAAGATGAGAATGATGACGAAAAGGTTGTCGACGCTCAGCGACTGTTCGATGATGTACCCGGTGAGGAATTCAAGGGCCTTGGTCTGCGCGTACGCATCCATTCCCATCTGCCAATAGATACCCACCATGAAGAGTCCTGCCAGGGACATCCAAACAAAGGTCCATCCCAGCGATTCGCGGATGGTCACTCTGTGCGACTTCTTGTTGAAGACACCGAGATCCAGCCATAGCATAAATGCGATGAACGCGAAGAATCCTGCCCACATCCACAACGGTTCCTGACCCATGGCGTATCGTAACGGTGAAACGAGTGCGAATATACGTCCGCCTGAGGGGGCGAGACAATCACGCAGTGGATGAATGGTGAATCGACGCCCCAGGTGCAACCGGGGAATGTCTGTCCGCTGGCCGTGCATCATCCGTCCGTGTGAGGACAAACCCCTATTTTAAGACCGGAAGGTGAGTCTGTCAATGCGCAATCTAGAGTATCCGGTCGTCAGCCATGATCGTCATGAAATTCGGAGGCACCTCGGTAAAGACCGCATCGGCGATGCGGTCCGCCGCGGCATGCGTGGTCTCGCACCTGCATCGCCGGCCCCTGGTCGTCCTCTCCGCCTGTGGCGGCATCACGAACTCGCTGCTACGTCTGGCCCGCTGCGCAGGCAGTTCGCTCACTCACGAAAAGAACGAACTCCTTGCTGACATCGAGCAGCACCATCGGACCCTGTGCCATGAGCTGTTCACATCGGACATGCAGCGTCGTGATGCACGTGAAAGCGTTGACGGGCTTCTTCTTCAACTCCGGGAATACGTCGATGGCATGCTTCTCCTGTGCGAGTGCACGGACCAGAGTCTGGACATGGTGGCCTCGTTCGGCGAACGCCTGTCCTCCGCCATCTTCGCCCGATATCTCTGCGAAATCTCCGTTCCCGGCCTCGTCGTCGATGCGCGCACCTTCATGAAGACTTCCGCGGATTTCACGCGGGCGGCTGTCGATATGACCGCCACGCGAAACGCCGCCACCGAACACCTGCTTCCGGCGATGTCTGCAGACCGGGTGATCGTGACGCAGGGGTTCCTCGGATCGACCAAAGACAATGACACGACGACGCTTGGGCGGGGCGGTTCCGATGTCTCTGCCGCCATCCTCGGTGCGGTGCTGGCCGCGGAGGAAATACAGATATGGACCGATGTGAGCGGTGTGCTCACCGCCGATCCTCGTGTCGTTCCGCACGCGCGAACCCTGCCGGACGTCACCTTCTCGGAATTGCGCGACCTGTCGTTCTTCGGCGCGAAGGTCTTGCACGCAGATACCATCAAGCCCGCCATTGATGCCGGTGTTCCCGTGACCATCAGGAACACCTTCGATCCGGACAATACGGGAACCCGTGCTGTGCCCGATGATACGACGGACGCGACGTTGCTGCGTGCCGTGACCGCTCGCACGGGGTGCGTAAGGATCGTGGTGAAGATTCCCGTGCAGAGCTCGGGCAACGAGCAGTACGCGCGACTGCTGGCCATTGCGCGCAAGCGCTTTTGCGACGTCATCGTGGGTACGCAGACAGATTCCGAAGTGATGATCGTGGTCCCCGCGGAACACGCTCCTGCCTTCACGGACCTGGCCGAGTGCCGACCGGCGGATGTGGTCTGCGTGTGCGGCCCTGCGCTGCGTGTCGGAACGAACCTTGATCCCGTGATGTCCGAGATGTCACGGCACAATCCGTTTGCGATCATGCCGGGCCTGACGTCTACATCGTGCTGTGCCGTGGTGGAGCCCGACACGACGACGGAACTCGTCCGCCGACTCCATGATTGCCTGACGGCCTGACGGACCGCCAAATTCTGTGACACTTTACCCCTTACCATCCATGCGATTTTCATCCATCATCACCGTGTCGGTTCTCCTCGCCATGCTCTTTGTCGACGCGCCGCTCATGGCGCAATGGCGGAACGTCCTCAAGGCTCCCAGTTACGGCATGGCATGGAACCCGAAGAATCCGAAGACGATCTATGTGGGCGGCGCTTCCCGTGCCGTGTATCGCACCTTCGACGGCGGAGACACTTGGGACACGACGTACATCGAGTTTGTTGGTGCGTCGGAGGAGTTTCTGAACGTGGTCGTGCATCCCATCGACACCGCGGTGGTGATTGTCGGCGGATCAAGATTCGGGACTATCAGACGCTCGACGGATTGCGGTAAAACTTGGGATATCGCGCTGAGAAAAGATTGGAATGTTGCCTTCTTGGGTGAGTCCATCATCATCGACAATTCCAATCCCGATTTCCTTTATGCGGCTGACTTCAACAAGGGAACCATTTATAGGAGTTCGACCCGTGGCGCTACATGGGATTCCCTATCCACTCTTCCTATTGAAACTTCGGTGACCCCTGCGTATCAGCAGAACCCATGCAGCATTACCCAGCGGTCGGACTCTTCCAACGTCTTGCTTGTGGGATGCCTGCGGTCGACGATACTGAAGTCTGAGGATACGGGTCGCACGTGGCGTCGAGTCACGAAACTCCGATCATCGAAGCTCGACGAGCCGGAGATACCGCAGATCCATTTTTCCAAAACGAATCCTAGGGTAGGCTATGCGTTGACGACCTACTTTTTCTATGGGGCTCGCCCCAACGGAGGCATGTATAAGACGACCGACGGAGGCGAGACATGGAACGAATTCCGATTCCGCGATACGTCCTTTTGGTCCATGGACTCACGTCCACTGCCCTCCGGCAAGGGCGATGAAATCGTGGCGGGTGGTTTCACGGAGTATTTTCTTGCCGACACCATTGTTCCCGGCTCGGGATCCATCCTCCGCACGCTCGACAACGGCGACACGTGGTGGAACTACAAGGATCGCATTCCGTACTTCGGGGAACCAGATCACAGCGTCATCACCCTTCGCTTCGTGGGAGACACCTATGCCACGCAGCGTTTGGTGGCGGCAACCGTCGGCGGCACATGCATTCTGGAGCCGGAAGGGTTGGCGGGAGTGGAGCGGAGCGAGCTGTCGAATTCCCGTGGAATGAGACTTGAATCGGCGGGCGGTAACATTCGCGTCATCGACAGTTATTCCGGATCGGATGTACGCACCTTCAGGGTAATGGACATGCTGGGTCGCACCATCCACGGCGGGTACCTTCACCAACACCTGCAACAGTTCGAAGGCACGATTCCACAAGAGGTATTCACAAGTGGGCTGTTTCTCGTCGTCATAACACGAAGCGACGGATCGTCCGATGCGGTGACTTATACCGTGGTTCGTTGACCGACATCTTACAGAGCTTTTTTCCTAGTGCCAGTCCGTCACTCCCGTAAAACGATGCCGTTCGGTTGGCGGCCTACCGCGACTGTGGCGACGACGGTATGGCGGGCGATATCGATAACGGATACCGTATTTGCCCCCTGATTGGTGCAATACACGAGTGTACCGGCTCCATTCATCGCAAGGGCGTGCGCCTGCAGTCCGGTGACGATCTCTCCGGCTTTCTGCCACTCCGTTCCGGAATCCGCGTACCACACGATGCGTCCGTCGGTGGCATCGGTCACCCAGAGTTCCTTGGTTGGCGTATAGAGCACATACGCCGGCATGAATCCGCAGTCGATGGTGCGCCGGACGGTGGCGGTCTTGACGTCGATCTCGGTTACGCTTCGGCTGCGCTCATTATCCACGTACATGAATCCGTTCGCGGCCGGCCATGCGCCCACTGGTGTTGCACCGACGGGCACGGTGGCAAGAACGGAATACAGCTCGGGGTCGATGACCGTCACGGAGGAGTCTTTCGTATTCGTAGCGAAGACACGCGTGCCGTCGGCCGAGACCGTGACCTCCGACAAACCGCCGCCGACGACGATGCTCTTCAACGCCGTCCAATTCGCGGTGGAATACACGCGCACCGTGCTCCGAACGGAGTCGGCTTCGCCGAACCACAACTCCGAACCGTTGCGCACGAAGGTGGCGTTATGCGGCATGCCCTTGCACGGAATCTCCTTGACCACCCTGCCCGTCACGGCATCAAGGATCATGATCTTCAACCCGTCCACGCTTTCTCCGCTGTGGTCATGCCCGCCGCTCAGGTCCATTCCTGTGATGGCAACAGCCAGGATTTTCCGCACGGAATCGTAAGCGATATGATGCGGATACATGGCGCCGTGCAGCGAGAGCGTGGCGCTGACCGTCGTATCGGAAAGCCGAATCACGGATATGGTGTTTCCATAGCCGTTCACGACATAGGCGCAGGGGTAGTTCACGTTCGCGTCCTCATGATCATCATGAGAAAGCTCCGCGCATGATGATACGCCGAGGAGAAGACCGAGCATGAGCACACGAAGCAGTGCGGCTGGGAGTTCGGATATCTTGAGCATGATGTTCTTTGTCATGGATGTGATTGGCATTGATGTGTACCGGCATTACGGACCGACGCTGCGCACCACGTTGGAGAGCGTACCGAGCATTTCGATCTCGCACTCCATGGTATCGCCGTCGTTCACCCACAGCGGCGGATCGAACACCTTGCTACCGTTCAGCTCCAGGAAGCATCCCGTTCCGCAGGTTCCCGAACCGATGACGTCGCCGGGATACAACGTCACACCATAGCTGGCGCGCTCGATGATTTGCGCGAAGGTCCAACTCATGTCGCTCAAGTCCGCACGCGATACTTCCCTTCCGTTCAATCGGGCAGTCATGGCAAGTTGATACTTCTCACCGTGCGGTGTTGGGATACGACGTGATGCGAGCTCGTCTTTCGTGACCAGCCACGGTCCGAGCGACGTGGCGAAGTCCTTGCCTTTGGCAGGACCCAGATTCAGCTTCATCTCGTGCATCTGCAAGGCACGCGCACTCCAGTCGTTCATCACCATGTATCCGAAGATGTGATCGTCGGCATCCGCTGCGGAGATGTTCCGTCCTTCCTTACCGATGACGATGGCGCACTCGAGCTCGAAATCACACTGGTTCAGATGCATGTCTTGCACCTCCACCACCCCGGGACCTGTCACGGCATTGTGGTTCGTGAAGTAGAAAATGGGAATCTCATCGAACTCGGGAATCATATCAAGTCCGCGGTTCCGTCGTGCGGCTTCCACATGCTGGCGAAAGGCGTAGCCGTCGCGCATCGAGGTGGGATGCGGAACGGGGGAGACAAGAACGGCTTGCGATGCGGGAATCATGAACGCCGCATCGACCGTGTTCCGGCAGTGGTCGTCGATGATGCGGGCGTCGTGCAATGCCGCCTCGCCAAGGTCGAGCACATCGAGGATGTTATCGGGGAAGTATCCCAGCATCATCGGGAGGTGACTCATGGCACCGTGTGCGAGTTCGAGATCCACCACGTGCGATCCGACAAGGAGTCCGACGCGTTCCTGCACTCCGGAGAGATAGGTAATGAATTTCATAGGGTGTAATGGTAAATGGATTCGGTACTGTATTAACGTATTGGAACGGAATCGAGTTTCCGACGACGCTCATAAACGACATAATGTTCGAACTGCCAGCGTGGACGGAATTGTTCCTTCACGACGCTGCGGAATGGCTCGCTCTTCTCGATGATCTCCAGACTTGTCTTTGTCTTCGTATTGAACATCATGCTGGAGTCGTTCACACCGGCAACGATCCAGGAGGAACGATGCATTTCGTCCGCATAGCGCCGCCTCCACTCGTCCGGAGCATAATCCGCCAAGGCGAACTGCGATGCAGCGGCGAACGAATGAGAAGCTTTCCCGAGCAGCAAAGCGATGCGAGGCGAATGGATTGCGGCCACCACGACGTTATCGTCCGAAGCCCTATACCGCAGGATACTGTCCGCCACGCTTTGCTCCTCGGCCCTGTACATCCCAAGGACGTTCCGTCGTTGAATAAGCGAATCGTATCGTGATCGGTTCGTCAGACCTGATACCGTCTGGCCTGCATGGCCCATGATACGGAACAGCGGACTCCACACGAGGAGCACCGCCATTGCCACCGAAACGACAAGACGCTCACGACGTTCGGACCACATTCTCCGCAACCACGCAAACAACTCTACAGCTCCCACGGTGGCGACGATAGATAACGGCACCGAGGCACGAACGAAGTGATAGGTGAAGAATTTCCTCTCGATCATCATGGTGCCCATCAGCACGACGAACAGAAACGTCACAAGCCGAAGTACGCGCCGCTCGTGCTTGTCCCCCGACAGCATCCTTCCCGCGCCGACAATGGCAAAAACGGCGAACGCCACGGAGTAGTGATCGAATACCAATCGTACCACTGATTTCCATGCCTCACGGAACCACGACGCATCGACGACGGGCTCCGATGCATAGGCACCCATGAACGTCAGGAGATTGCCGAATCCATCGAGAGCTCCGGGCGACAGTAGCGAACGCCATATGACTGCGGAAACGACCAGAAGTCCGGTGAGCACACCGGTCCATTTCTTCAGTAGAACCGCTACATCGGTACGGTGCTCCGACACATCGGATATGGCAAGGACGAGGACCACTGCCCCAAGACTGAGTTTCAAACCGATGAGGACCGCGAGCATGGATCCTATCCATACACCGCGCGAGAAGTGGCGCAGGTTGTCGTCCCGAAGTTGGGCGACGATCAGAATGACCATCGGCACGATGGAGAGCGCTTCGGCCTGGATGACCGTGACGTAGCCGATACTCACGTACGTGACCGCCATCAACCATGTTGACAGAAAAGCGCGCTCCGCACTTCGGAAGACCGGTACGAGAAGATATCCTGCGATGAACAACGACACGAGGATGAGAAGTGCGTCCGCCACATGGATTGCCACTTCATCGCCGCCGCTCACGTACAAGAGAAAACTCGCCAGATCGTAGACAAGAGGTGGCTTTATGTCGACGATATCCTTGTATAACACCAGACCGCTACGAAGCGCGTCGGCGACACGGAGGAAAATCGACACGTCACCGGAATGCGGGAACATCGTCACGGGGAACAGGGTCACGACCATCGCAACGAACCAACGTGCCACCAGTTTCCCATGGCCGCGGACGAACTCGATGAACAACCTCCAAGAGTGCATAGGATACGGTTGGAAGGGGATGGGTGAAACTATTCGGACCAGAATCCTACTTTTCTATACACGGTCCGAAGCGTCTTTCGAGCGCGAGCAGTCGCCCGCTCCGCTCCGCTTCGAACCACCTCGGTCAGGAACGGAACGTTGGAACGGACCTCAACGAACCGCTCGCGAACCGGCCGCACGTAGTTCACGACCGCGTCGGCAACGGCCGACTTGAACGCTCCATAGCCTGCCCCGCGGAACTCCTCTTCAATCTCCGACAGCGACTTCTTCGTCGTGATGTGATACAGTTCCATGAGATTCGCGATGCCCGGTCTGCGTTCATCGTACACGATATCGGTGCCGGAATCGGTGACCGCTCGTTTGATCTTGTTGCGGATCTCTTCATCCGTATCCGTCAGGAAGATCGTCGCTCCCTTGTTCGGATCCGACTTCGACATCTTCTTCGTGGGTTCCTGCAGGCTCATCACGCGACCGCCCGCCTTCGGTATGAACGGCTCCGGTACGGCGAAGGTGGGAGAGTATGCGTTGTTGAAACGATTGGCGATATCCCGCGTCAGCTCCAGATGCTGCTTCTGGTCCTCACCCACCGGCACAAGATTGGCCTGGTACAAGAGGATATCGGCGACCATGAGGATGGGATAGGTGAACAGTCCGACGTTCACGTTCTCTTCGTGCTGCTGGGATTTGTCCTTGAACTGGGTCATCCGACTCGCCTCGCCGAAACCCGTGAACGTGCTCAAGACCCATGCGAGCTCGGCGTGCGCCGGCACGTGACTCTGGATGAACACCGTCGATCGTTCCGGATCTATACCCGCAGCGAGGAAGGTGGCCACGCAATCCAACGTCCATTTACGCAAGTCGGCAGGCTTCTGTCGCACCGTTATCGCGTGCATGTCCACCACGCAGAAATAGCACGCATAGGTGTCTTGCAGATACACCCAATTATTAAGCGCTCCGATCATGGTGCCGAGCGTAAGAACGCCGCTAGGCTGGACTCCACTGAAGACCACCGGCGTGGATTCCGGTTTTTCCGGTTGCGAGGACGTTTCAGACATGATTCTTTTCGTCAGGTTGAGCTGCAAACATACTCAGCAGGCAGGCATTCACATTGTCGGCACTATCTCCCGCGCTCCCCTCGTGCGTCCCATCATTTGCCTTGGTCCGACCTTCGGACAACGGAATGCTCGTTCCCTCGTCTCCCTCGAAGCGTGCTCGCTATCTTCGCAACAGACCGTCCATCGAAACGCACTTCATTCTCTATCCACGACCTCGGAACTCGACGATGACCGATACACCCATTGCCTTCTTCATCATGTATCTCACCATAGCGGCCAGCCTCGTCGCCATGTTCGTGCCCGGGTTCGGCGAAAGCGCCGTCTACCACCCCTACAGCGTCGCCCGCGGCAAGCGTCTTCACACCCTCATCACGGGCAATCTCATCCACGGAGGCTTCGCGCATCTGGCATTCAACATGCTCTCGTACTACTTCTTCGCCTTCCCCTTGGAACGCATGGTCGGCAGTGTGAACTTCGTTCTGATCTACATATGCAGCATGCTCGTGGCCGACATCCCGTCGCTCGTCACCCATCGCAACCATCGGCACTACCGCACGCTAGGAGCCTCCGGCGCCGTTTCCGGCGTGATCTTCAGCATGATCCTGTACTTCCCCACCGCGAAGATGGCACTGCTCTTCTTTCCCGTTCCCATACCGGCATTCGTGTTCGGACCTCTGTATCTTCTGTATTCATACTACGCCGCGCGGTCCGCCGGCGACAACATCAACCACGATGCGCATCTGTGGGGCGCGCTCGGCGGCATCCTCTGCACACTTGCCCTCGAACCCGCACAGGCGCTGGTCTTCTTCTCCGCGGTGAGCCAACAGGTTCTTTAAAAGTCGAGTGGACCGACGACCGGTCGAAAGGGTTACAGCATCCGCAGCGCAAGCAAGGGAACTTGGACTGGGTGCGAGCGTCCATTAAGGGAATATGATGACCTGGTGCGCAACGTATCCCTGGCATTCGGCGACGAGGGCATAGAATCCGGGCGTCAGACCGGCAAGGGAACTGCGGAACGTGTATTCGCCCTGAGGAAGGTGCTCATCCACGGGACAGGCCACGCGCGAGCCGTCGACCGCATAGATGCATACACGCACGCTGGCATCCTGACCCACCGCGACGTCGAAGGATATGGTCTTGTCCTCATTCGACGAAGCGGCGACGGAGCGAAGAGACACGGGTTCGGCCACCAGCTCCACGTTACGCAACGACTCCACGCAGGTGGCAAGATGGATAGTCATCCCCGAACCCTGGTCGATACTGCAATCGGTGGTGGAACTGCTCAGCTGCAGTCGGATGTCGGGCTTCGTGCTGAGGTTCCTACTCAACCGCGAGACGAACCCCACGAGGAAGACGACACCGTCGCGGGAAATCGCCGTATCGCCCGTTGCGACGACGACGAGACGTCCCTGCGCCGCATCCGAGAGACTGTCCACGACGTCTACGTTCCATCCCGAAGGCAACGACGAACCCGCCGTGACCTCGTCGGTGGAACCCATGAACGCGGGATCATACGTGATTGTCGCGGTGACTCGGGTGGTGCGTAATGAATCCCACGCCGGCGATGCGGCCGTCACCGACAAGCGGAACCGCGATCCTACGGGAACATCCAGACGATCGAGAAGGGATGCGGAACGCAGTGCGTACGTCGCAGGGATCTTCCGTACAAGAAGCGTGACCGTGTCGGAGCTGAAGCATCCGAGCGAGTCCGCTGCCGTCACGACGTACGTCGTCGTGCGGTTGACGTTCGCCGTGGTCATGGCGCAGGTATCGCAGCTCAATCCTGTCGATGGTGTCCACCGGACGTTTCGGACAGCGTTCGTCGCTGTGAGAACGGAGGACGATCCCGGACAGACCACCCTGTCGGGTCCGGCCGATACCGTTTGCTCCACGACATCGGGAAGGAACTCCATACCGCCCACATAGCCGTACGAATCGGCGTCTCCATACCCGTACACATAAAGTCCGATCGGCGACGCCGACGAAATCGTGTGCGCACCGTCCGTGATAGGAACGGACACATAGGAGAAGCATGAGTTCGGCACCTCGACAGCCGACGCCGATATCCGTGCGCCATCCAATCGGATGGACGGCATATCCGCCGTGATCCCCGTGACGGTGATGTAGTGCTGAAGATACACCGACCCGACGCGGACCGTGCTGAACCGATAGCCCGTACTGTACTGCCTGCGGGGAGGAATGACCATCATGAAGGGATCGCCGGGATCCGACGTTCCGAGTCCCGCCGTCTTCTTGAACAACGCCACCATCGTCTTCTTCGACGTCGTCACCAAAGCTCCCGCTGTAAGGTCGCCGTCGTAGAAGGTGTTCGCTTTCAGTACTGCGACACGCACGTTGTTCACGCGCACCTCCGTGCTGTCGGCGCACGCAAGGATCCGGTATTGGTCGTTACCGGTCCTCCAACCGCCGACGGGCTGGATGAACGGAGTGAGCACGTAGCGTGTCCCCCACACCGACACCGGGAGTAACTGTTCGTACAGATGGTCCCGCGACCCGGACAACGAGGTCACGCCCACACGGGCTCGTTGATGTCCGCCGAATACCGCTACCGGCTTCGACGAACGCACGGTACTTCCCGTAAGATCATAACCGCCGTTGTTGGCGGTGGTATACGATCCCTGCACCAGATACGCCTCTCCGCGCTGAAGGGTCACCGTCCTCACGGCCGTGCCGCCCACAGACGTCGGCGCCGACGGTGTGACGGTGACTTGGGTGTTGTCTTCTCCGGCCACCACACAGAACTGCGACGGGGTCGAATTCGTCGAGATGGTCGGGAAGCCCGATTGTATGTCGCTCTTCAGACTCATGACCACATAATCGGAGCCCAGGCAGGACACCGGCAATACCAGAGAAGCGTCGCTACTGCGTATCGCCTTGTTGAGTGCATACACGCTCACGTCGTTGTCCGTGGTCACACGCACCGATGCCGGACTCGCCTTCTCGTTATCATTGGCTGTCGTGAACGACTCCCGATAGTTGTATCCTCGCAGCTCATAGAGCGATGGCGCGAAGCCCAGCGTGAATATCTGCGCAGGATTCGCGATCGAAAAGGTGCGATTGACGACAGCGCCGGAGCGGTCACGAAGCTGGACGGTGCCTTTCGTGGGCACGGTTGCCACAATGGAAAGATAGAGGGAGTCGGAGGTGGACGTGGACTCGTGATAGTTGGGAAGAAAACTCACAACGAAATCCTTGCCGCGCGTGGATTGCTGCGCGCTCGACGTTCCCGTGACGAGAACCAGGACAAGTATGAGGAGGTAACATTTCTTCATTCGCTCATCAATCGCGGTTCAAACAATTCACTGTCCCACGCCGTCGGATCATCTATCGGTTTCACCGTGGACGCAGACCTCGTTCCAAGAACACGCTCCCTCGCCGTTCGTCACAAGGCATGCAGACGCACCGTTATGGTGTCGCTGTTGCCGCCGCCTGACGTTGAAGAATGCTTCCGACGTTCACCGCAAAGCGGTGAGCGGACCGGGAGGCGAAGCCACGATGCTGCTCGTCGAGCGTCGTCGTGCACATGCGGAACGAATTCAATCGTTGGACGGACCGCACGAGTCGTTCCAATCGGGTCTCCAATTCCGCTATGAGAGCAGGCGTTACCGCGTTGCCGTACAAGACCAGTGCCGGCTGTGAATCCATCGTCGTCAGGATGTTCTCCTCGCATTCCCGCGCTATCACTTCCGATGCCGTCTGGCCGTCGGCATACGGAACGATGTTGAAATATGCGGTGACGCGCTTCTGCAGAACGGAGACGTCGCACTGCGCCCCGTCGACATTCACCAGGACCGTGGTCTCGTCGTTGTTCTCCGGATACGAGTACAAGAATGCGGAGTGCGCGGACACATGTCGGACCACGAACATGCAATCCATGATTCCCAGGCGCATGAAGACTTTGCGGATGTTGTTCTCGGCAGCCTTCCTGTTCAGCACCGCAAGCATCACGGAACCCGTGTCCCGAAGGCTCCGCAGAGGATAAAAGGCGGCGCGATACGATGGCACGCTTGTCTCGGGCGCGCTCTGCATGATCTCCAGTTCTAACAATTCCGTGATCTGGGTTTGCGATGCAGCCGGCAGATAGGGAATGTACCGTGTGAGAACGGCATTGGAAGGTAACACGATACGGACGTCCTTGACCCGGTCGACAACGGATTTCACGTAGGCGACGAGTTGCGAGCCGATGAGCGTTTCTTCGAAGTCGTCGAGGAACACATCATACCAACCACTGAACTGCGTCAGGTCGCTCAGCTGCCATCCCTTCACGTTCGGTTCGAACAACGCACAAAGCACGGAGTCGTCATTGAATACTATGCTGAGTGTCGCTTCCATTCCTTATGTACGCGCTTTGTTCTCTTCCGCTTGTTTACTCGTAACGCGGGAAAAATACGAAGGAGACGGAGCATGACGAACCGCACCGTGGATACCGATGACCGCGTAAGTCGCAACATCGGCTGCATGACGGTTCGAAGCCCGTCGGCTCTGTCCATCGGCGGGTCGTCGAGTGCCGCCACTCGTTCGAGTATCACGAAAACGGACCGGCCGTTTATGGGGATAAATACCTTGTTGCTGTGGAAAACTGAAAGTATATTGCTCTGCACGCATAAAGATCCTCACAATGGAGAGGACGGTGTGCGCTTTTTCTCTTGCCAACCGGAGGATGCTGAATGACACGATACAAGCTACATGATGCCGCGTTCCGGAAACTTCAGCGGCCCGTCTTCGCATCCATCCTCCTGCTCTTCGTCTTCATCGTCGGAGCAGCCGTCGCACTCGCCCACCCCGCAGCGTCCACTCCTTCCACGCCTTCCGTCCTTGCCACCACACCGCAGGTCCGTGGCGACAACGAGCGACGTGGAAAGGTCCTTGGTGCCGACGAAGTCGATCGTCTTTTGGAGAATGCGCGCTCCTACTACCTTCGTGGTTTGAGCGCCATCGAACATCGGGACACCGTCCAGGCGACACGGTTTTTCGAGAGTGCCATTCAGGAACTGAATCAACTTGCCAGTACACCGGATATCGACAAGAACGAGGAGTTCACGGGCCTAGCCCAGCAGGTGATCGAGGACTTCGAAAGTTACATCCAGTCCATCGACAATCTCGGCGAGAACTCCCCCACCTTCGTACTCCGTGAAAAGATCTTCAAGGATGTGGAATCCAAACGACTCGCTGCGAAGAATGCGGCTGCAGGCCAGACCACCCCTGCTGTGATGTCCACCGGGTTGATCACGACCATCCCTCTCACGCAGAACGAGTCCGTAGCTATCATGATGGACAGACTCACATCGGAAAAAGGAAGAAAGTATTTCACGAAGTGGCTTGAACGCACAGGCAAGTGGTTCCCCATGCTCAAGCGCATCGCTCGTGAAGAGAACATGCCGGAGGAGATCATCCACCTGGCGATGATCGAGAGCGGACTGAATCCGCGAGCGTTATCGCGCGCTGGCGCCGTGGGCATGTGGCAGTTCATGCAGTCGACAGGAGAGATTTACAAACTCAATGTGACGCCGTGGAAGGACGACCGACGCGATCCCGAGCGCGCGGCGCGCGCCGCCATGCGTCACCTTCGCGACCTGTATAACGACTTCCGCGATTGGCATCTTGCGCTTGCGGCATACAACTGCGGTGCCGGCGGTGTGAGACGAGCCATCAAGGCCAGTCGAATCGACAATCCGAACTTCTGGGACATACAGTCATTTCTGCCGAGCGAGACACGCGATTACGTTCCCTCGTTCATCGCCGCATCGCTCATAACACTACAGCATGAGGCGTACGGCTTCATGACGTCGCAACTCAATTTCGAACCCGAATACAAGATCGACACCCTTACCGTTCAGGAACCGATAGCCCTCTCGGTCCTGGCATCGTGCGCAGGCATCAGCTGCGACTCGCTGAAATGCCTGAATACGGACCTTCTCAGCTACAGCACTCCGCCTACCGACCTGCATGTGGTCAAACTTCCCTATGGATCGAAGGAAACGGTACGGGAGAAACTTTCCTCACTGCCGGCCGAAGAGCGTCTGCCGTGGGTGCTGCACGAGGTTCAACGCGGCGAAACCCTTGCGGGCATCGCTGCCAAGTACGAAGCGCCGATTCGGGCGTTGGAAACGGCGAACGAGGGTGTACGCAGATCGAAGGTACGTCCCGGATCCGTCGTGCGAATCCCCCGCCAAGCGCTCCATACCTTCCGTCCTTCCGAAGCTCCGGAGCTGTATGCGGAAGACACGAAGGAGAATGACAACGCCGTCGTCGATACGACGACGTCGATGCCTGCCATGACGTCGGTTCCGACGCAAGCGTCGCAGACCATCGAAGCGAAAGCACCGACTGCTACGGGTGTGGTGCCCGCAGCAAGCGAATCCACACCGCAAGTCCGGATCGTCCATACATGCAAGGCCGGAGAAACCTTGTACCGCATCGCAAGCTCGTACGGAGTCGCGTTGTCCGATCTCCGCTCATGGAACGGCCTCTCTGCATCGGCAGGTGTGCGCGTAGGTCAGCGCCTTGTCGTCATCGACCCTGCGCAGCAACCGTCCGCCGAGACAGCTATTGCACCCGTGACAGTGAATCCGGTGGAACCATCACAAGCATCGGTCGTGTCCGTTGCCCCTTCACCGGAAGAGGGCGCGGCAACTCCGAAGCAGAGTGGTACGGTGAAAAAGGGAGCGGAGAAACAAGAAAAGACGATCACTCGGAAGGCAACGGGCAAAGGGGTCATCCATCGGGTGGCGCGCGGGGAGACGTTGGCGCAGATCGCGGATGATTACAACACGACCATCCAAGCCATACGCTCAGCGAACAGGCTCTCGTCCCGTCGCTCCATCCAATCAGGTCAGCGCTTGAAAATCCCCCTCTCCGCCGAGAACGTCGCGCAGGTACGGGAGACCTTCGAGGAAGCCCCCGAGTCTGCATCGTGGACACGCTACAAGGTGCGTCGTGGCGACAACCTTGGCGTGATCGCCGGCGAGTTCGGTGTCCGCGAGCAACAGATCCGTAAATGGAATCCACGTGTCGCGCGCTCCGGATTGCAGCAAGGTCAGGTACTCCGCATCTTCACGCCGGTGACGGCCAAGGGCAGTTCTGCAGCGCCGTCGAAGAACGTGAATGCCGTGCCTAAGTATTACAAAGCCAAGCGTGGTGACACCATGGCGAAGATCGCCCGCAAATACGGCATTCCCGTCCATCGACTTCTCAAGCTGAACGTTTCCCGTCAGGGAGTCCGTTCAGGACAGCGCATCCGCCTGCTCTGACATGTGCCCATCCGGTCGTCCCGCTCTCACAGGAACATTCCCGATGTCGTGTATCTTTGTCGGGCCGGCGAAGCGGCGTCATCCATCACCATCGGCATAGGTGTCCGTGCTCGTATCCTCCATGTGTCAACTGCGTTCTCTCCTCTGCGTCCTTCTCCTGCTCGGACTGACGGGCACGAGTGGCACGGTGTTCGGACAAGAAGGCATCCATCGTGAACCGGTAAAGACGCCGGCGCGTCCGCCGGTCCGAGACGAGTACTCGGGGATGGATGAAGACCAGCCCAAACGCAGTATCCGCGAAACCCTTTCCTTGCGTATCGAGAACACTCGACAGTATTATCTCCAAGCGCTGGGGTTGCTCGAGAAGCGGGATACCGTCCGCGCCGCCTTGTCATTCGAGAGCGCCATCAGCGAGATCAGTCTTCTCAATTCCATGAGCGGCGTCGAGCGCTACGACGAATACACGACGATGCTGCAGTCCCTGTGCGACGATTACGAGCGATACATACGTCCGTCGCTCCGCCGCACCGGTCAAGAGACCATCTTCGCTCTGCGAACGAAGCTCTCCGCGCGCTCTTCGCAGCGCACGTCGCGACAGACGTTTCAGCCGCTGACGAAGTCGCCCACGAAGAAATCCAAACCCAAGCCTCCGCTTGTCACGACGGTGCCCCTTCCGAGCAACGAGCACGTGACTCGGTGCATCGACTTCCTTGTTTCCGAGAAAGGACACAAGTACTTCGCCCGATGGATCGAACGCAGTTCGCAGTGGTTCCCCCTTCTCAAGGCCATCGCCAAGCAGGAGGGTGCGCCCGAGGAGTTGGTCCATATCGCCATGGTGGAGAGCGGTCTGGATCCGCGTTCCGCGACGCACAGCGGCCGCGGTGTGGGCTTATGGCATTGCGGTAAAGAGGTAGCCGACCGGTACGGACTTCGCATCACTCCGTGGGTGGATGAGCGCCGCGATCCCCTTCTGGCGTCGCGCGCATGCCTGCGCTACCTACGCGACCTGCAACTGGAATTGCACGACTGGCATCTTGCCATTGCCGCCTTCAAGGCAGGCATCGACGTGGTGAAGGCCGCTCAAGCGAAGAACGGCGATGCCGGCGCGGACTTCTGGTCCATTCGCAAGGACTTACCGCGCGAAACCCGCGAATATGTTCCCATGGTGATAGCAGCGATGATGATCACCATGCGGTACGAGGACTACGGATTCGGCGACTGGGAGATGAACTTCGAACAGCCGATGCTTACCGACACGGTCACCATCAGCGGTGCGGTGTACCTGCCTGTCGTTGCACGGTGTGCGGGCGTACCGACGGATTCTCTCCTGAAGATCAATCCAGAGTTGCTCAGCTTCACGACACCGCCGGATGAGAGTTTCACCATGAACATTCCTCGCGGCACGCGGAAGACGTTCTTGGAGAACCTTGATGACATTCCCGCGGAAGAACAGTTGCCGTGGGTCTTGAGAACGGTGGAGAAAAACGAGACGTTGGCCATGATCGCCGCAGAAACGACCACCTTGGTGTCCGACATCTGCGCTCTCAACGGCTTCGAGTCACCCACCGTGCGACTACGTCCGGGCCAGGTCCTGCGCATCCCGAAGGAACTCCGGAAAAAGAACCGCTTCTCCTCGTTCGGTACCGATACCGACCCTGCGCGGCGGGGTGGCACAGCCTCGGCTGCGACCAACGGTGAGCGTGACGAAGCGATTGCGGACTCCGTGACGGCTGTGCCGCGAACCTTCACTCCGGTAGAACAGTACCAACAACGCTCCGGCCGCGGCGGTGGAGTACGCCACACCGTCAAGCGCGGCGAGACTCTCGCGTCCGTCGCCACCATGTACGGCACCACGGTGAACGCGGTGCTCAAGGCAAACAGGATGCGGTCTGCCAAAGCGCTTCGTCGCGGACAACGCTTGCGGATTCCTATCGCGAACGTCCGCATGCGGGTGGCACCGGCGAGTGATGTGGAGAGCATTGCTCCCACAGGGCCCGCACCAATCGCCTATACCGTGACGAAGACCGATAGTCTGGCAGGAATTTGCGCGCGCTTCGGCGTGAGCGAAAAACGCCTGCGCATGTGGAATCCGGATTTCATGGATTCCGTCGTCACCCCCGGGCGGATACTCACCATCTATCCATCGCACGACGGCGGTTCGCGCAGCGAGCAATCATCCGGTTTCAGAAGAGCATCCTCCGACCGCCGTGTTCACACCGTCCGCAAAGGCGAGACGCTGTCCGCCATCGCGCGCAGATACGGCATCCCGTTGAAGAAACTCCAGTCTCTCAACGGCGGTACGGATAAGATTTTCGTGGGAAAGAAAGTGCGACTCCGGTAGGCGTCATCCGATCGTGACACCATGACGAAATCGCCGCACGATGAGAGTGCGGGCGATGAAACGCGACGTCCCATGGAGAGCTGCACGCAACGGTCCTGTGTCTGCATGCATGCATGTCCGTCGCCGTTTCCTACTCTTCGTCGTTCAAGCGTTTATTCTTCTTGCGGAAGCTCAGGCTGATGGGTACGCCTTCGAAGTCATGATGACGGCGCAGGGCACGTTCCAGAAAGCGCTTGTAGCTATCGGGAATCAGTTCGGGCTTGTTGGAGAACAGGGCGAACATGGGCGGTTCGGTCTTGATCTGCGTGATGTAATTGATGCGAAGGTCGAAACCGCGGACGCTCGGAGGCGGCGTCCTTTCTATGTCACCGAGCAGTGCATCGTTGAGTTGCGCCGTCGGGATGCGGCTTCGGCGGCGGGCATGGATCTGCTCGCACATCTCCACCACTTTCGTCACCCGTTGCTTTGTCAGTGCGCTGATATAGACGACGGGGATGAAATCGAACATGGCGAGATCTTCGCGGAGTTTCTTCGTGAAATCGTCGGCGGTCTTCGTCTCCTTCTCCACGGCGTCCCATTTGTTCACGGCGATGAGCACTCCCTTACGGGCGGCAACGACGTCGTGAATGATCTGCTTGTCCTGATGCTCCAAGCCACGGGTGGCGTCGAGCATGACAACGGCCACATGACAACGCTCGATGGCGCGCATCGTCCGCAGGGTGCTGTACATCTCGATGTTCTCCGTCACGGCGGCTTTCTTCCGCAAGCCGGCGGTATCGATCAGGACCATTTCCCGTCCGTAATAGGTCAGCACGCTATCGATCGCATCCCGCGTGGTGCCGGCGATCGGCGTCACGATCATGCGATCCTTACCAAGCAGAGCGTTCGTCAGCGAGGACTTGCCGACGTTCGGACGTCCCACGACGGCGATATGCAATCGGTCGTCTTCCTCTGCAGTGTCCTGCGACAGCGGTTCGGTGACGGCATCCAGCACATCGCCACTGGCCCGGCCGCTCATGGCGGACATAGGATAGACGGTAGAGAAACCCAACGAATAGAACTCGGCCGCATGCGCATCGCGTTCGACATTGTCGCACTTGTTGGCAACGAGGATCACGGGCTTGTGGGAACTCTGGAGCAGGCGGGCAATGTCGATGTCGGTGGGAGTGACACCGTCCACGGCATCGACCACGAAGATGATGGAGTCGGCTTCATCGATGGCGAGCATGGCCTGACGCCGGATGGCGCTATCGAACATCTCCTCGCTCTCGGGGACGATGCCTCCGGTATCCACGAGCGTGAACACCTTTCCGTTCCATTCGGCTTGGGCATACAAGCGATCACGCGTCACCCCGGGTACGGCCTCGACGATCGCCTCACGGCGCTCGATGATGCGATTGAATAACGTGGACTTTCCAACGTTAGGCCTACCCACAATTGCTACTACGTTCATAATGTCTCGCTTTGTACACCCGCAATTTCGGAAGTTCGCGACAATTGCCGGGAGAGAACTGCGATTCCTTCTCTGTAATTTCGACGTCATCACCGTCAACGAATCGTCCATCACCAGGGATTCATCCGTGTCGAGCACACCGATCCTCAATATCGCCGCATACAAGTTCACCTCGCTCGACGAGGAATGGATACGCTCCATCCGACTCCCGCTCCGCGCGCAATGCCGAGATATGGGTGTGTTCGGGACCATTCTTCTGAGCACGGAAGGGATCAATGTGTTCTTGGCCGGCACCGACGACGCCGTCCGAAGCGCATGGTCGGCCCTGACGTCCCACGCACCGTTCTCCGATATGGAATACAAAGCCAGTCGCAGCGATAGTATTCCCTTCAAACGCATGAAGGTGAAGCTGAAGAAGGAGATCATCCCCATGGGCAGGAACATCAATCCCGCCGACGGTACCGCTCCGCGCGTGCGTGCGCAGGAACTGCGTCAGTGGCTGGATGAAGGCAAGGACGTGGTATTGCTCGATACCCGCAACACCTACGAAGTGGAGTTCGGAACCTTCGAGAACGCGCTCACGCTGGACATCCGGCATTTCCGCACGTTTCCGAAGTTCGTGGAAGAGATGGACCCAGGCATGAAGGACCGGACCATCGTGACCTTCTGCACCGGCGGCATCCGCTGCGAGAAAGCCGGTGCGCTCATGAAGCAGGAAGGATTCACCGATGTCTATCAACTCGAGGGCGGCATCCTGAAGTACTTCGAAGACGTAGGTCGAGACCATTACAATGGCGGATGTTTCGTGTTCGATGACAGGATCTCGCTGGATCCGGGACTTCAGCCCGAAACAGAAACCGACACTCCGTCAGCACCTCGCTGAGCCGTATCCTTCGGGGCATGGGCAGTTCATGATTTCCTCTGCCGGAGCGGCGGACAAGATGCTACGTACTTTTACGACAAAGGTGTCTATTTTACCCCGATCGACATCTTCTCGATCATCTGTTTCCGCACACCCCCAAGGACATCCCTATGCGGTTCGTACGTTCATTGGTGCTCTCCATTCTGATGTCTTGCTCCGGTCCGCTGCTTGCGCAGGGATCGATAGACAGCATCGTCTACAACCGCGGAACATTTTTCGGCAACGCCAGCAACGATGCCTATCTGTTGCACATGGCTGTCGATGCACAGGGCAATGTGTACGGTACGGGGCTGTGCACAAGCATCCCGACGACGCCGGGGGCGTATAAGACGTCGAACCAAGGTGGCACCTATGATGCCATGGTTTTCAAACTCGATCCGACGATGAAGACCCTGATCTGGGCCACGTACATCGGGGGCAATAATATCGAGGCTGGAGGCAGCATCGCCGTGAGTCCATCGGGCGAAGTATACGTGAGCGGCTATACCACCTCGTCGAACTTTCCCGTCACCGTCGCCTCCGATGCCTCCTACCTGGCAAGCGGAACAGTGAACTACTTCGCCCTGAAACTCAGTGCCGACGGCTCCACGCTGATGTACTCACGCATACTCGGTCGTGGTTCCGCCATCACGCAGCAGACCGCCGCCGCCTCCAAAGGTGCGCACGTGGCCATCAATCCTTCGGGTGAGGCCTTCGTGTTCTCGCATACGAACGCCACGCCATACCAGATAACGGGCAATGCCTACCAGGCGACTCTGGCGGGCTCGTCGGATTTCGTGTTGACCAAACTCTCGTCTACCGGCGCAGTGCTGTACTCGACGTTTTTCGGCGGTACCGGAGCCGAAACTTCATACGACATCGCATACGCCAATGGGAAAGTCTACTGTACCGGAACGACGGCATCCCCGGGATTGGGTCTGCGAACAGGAAAGGTCCCCGACGCTTCGGGCGATGGTTGTGTCTTCGTCGCCGACGACGGAGCGCAGTGCGCACCGCGTCGATGCTATGTGTATGGAACGTCGGGCACGGACCGGGGATATGCGGTATGGTACGACTCGCGCGCGCACAGGGTATGCCTTACCGGGACGTTTGGCGCCACGCCGACGTTTCCCTTCACGGCCTTGCAATCCGGTCAGACGACCGGTGGATACGTGTGCAGTGTCGACACGTCGCTCCAGACAACCTTTTCGACGACGATGATCGGAACCTCCGTCATTCCGACTTCGGTCGTCACCCGCACCTCCAACAGCACCGCCTATGTGGCGGGATACATCACCGCCGGCACCGTTCCCGTGTCCACCAACGGATATCAAACCTCACCGCGCGGTTCGTTGGACGGGTTCATGATTTCGGTGGACTCGGTGGGCTCCGCGTTAAAGTACGGCACCTATATGGGCGGCAGCGGTCAGGACTACAGCGCGGCCAAGGTGCTTCTCGTCGATCGAGGTTGTCTGCTCCGCGTCATCTTCGGCATCACCACGCATTCCACCAATTTCCCATCGACACCGAATACGTACCAGCCATTGAAGCTCAATAGCACGAACGACCAACCGGCATTGGCCATGTTCGCAACAACCCCCACGGCAAGCTTGACCTCGAGCGGGAAACCATGCTCGCGAGAGGTGCTGTTGACCTTCTCATCCTCATGTCCCTTCACCAATCTTCGCTGGAGTTTCGGTGACAACACCCAGGCAGCGGGGACGAACCCCGTCACCCACGTGTACCCGGGCATCGGTATCTACAAGGTGACTGCCATCGCGGTGACGACGGAGGGGGATACCATCATCAAGACGCAAGACGTGGCTATCGGTAGTTCATCCCCCATCGATGCAGGTCCCGACAGGACCATCTGCAAGAATCAGGCAACGCAACTGATCGCCAGCGGAGCCGTGAGCTATCTATGGAGTCCGGGAAGTACCCTCAGCGACTCCACCATTGCCAATCCGTTTGCACGGCCGACGAAGACCACGATGTACTACGTGCGGGGTAAAGACTCGTTCGGTTGCGAGTCGTACGACTCCGTGCTCGTCATTGTCCGCGATATCAAGGCCACCGTGTCCGCCGATACGACGATATGCGAAGGATCGGTCGTCCAGCTGGTGGCCCAGGGCGGCACGTACTATTCGTGGTTGCCCACGACGGGCTTGAGTCTTCCGAACGGTTCGGTGGTTCTGGCGCGACCGCAATCGACCACCACGTACACCGTGGTCGCCTACGACGGCATCTGTTTCGATACCCAGCGTGTCACCGTCAACGTCATTCCGAAACCGAAACTGAGCTTCGCATCGGTACCCGGTATCTGCGCGAACACACCGGTGGAGCTACGGGTCTACGTCAGTGCCGGTGGACCGTCGGATTCCTTGGTGACATCGTATGCGTGGACCCCGAAGTCGGCGATGAGCAATCCCTCCGTACCGAACCCCGTCGTGACACCGGATAAGGACTCCTGGTACAAGGTCACCGTCACCATGCGTAACGGGTGCATCGTCACCGATAGCATTCGCGTCCTCATTCAAACAAAACTCCGCATCACCGTGAGCAGTGATACCGCCTTTTGCGCAGGCGGCACCGTTCGCCTGCGAGCCAACGGGGCGACGCAGTACGTGTGGACGCCGTCGGTGGGGCTGAGCGATTCCGTCAGCAGCTCGCCGCAGTGCACGCCCTCGAGGACGACCACCTATACGGTCATCGGAAAGTCCGGCGCATGCATCGACACCCAACGCGTCACCGTCACCGTTCGGGAACGTCCACGATCGGTCCGCGCCTTCGGCGATACCACCGTGTGCACCAATGATCGCGTGTACGTGCGGGCGACGTCGGACGATACCACGGGCGTCTCGTACTCTTGGTTCCCTCGCGCCGATTTCGAGAATCCCGACGACGCTTCGGCCTACCTGCGCTCTTCTGCATCCCGCACCTACGTGGTCATCGCCACCAATGCCTACGGTTGCACAAGCACGGATAGCGTACGGGTGAATGTGGACAATGCCTTGCAGGTGCAGGCAGGTCCCGATGCGACGGCTTGCGAAGGTGAGGCGGTGCGGTTACGCATCCTGAGCTCGCATGACTCACTGACGCAGTTCACATGGATACCGAACGATGGCACGTGGGACCGATCCACCAACACGTACACCGTCATCGTCGGTTCGTCGAAAACATATACGGTGATCATTCAGCGCGGCTCGTGCAAAGGCGAAGTGGAGATGTCCGTGACCGCAAAGCAACAACCGGTGTTCACGGTCTCATCCGACACCTCCGTGTGTTTCGGCCAGGCCGCGCAGCTCGGCGCGCTCTCCTCCCAACCGGGAATCCGATACCGGTGGCTCGTGAACGGTATGCCGGACACCCTCTTGGATGATCCGCAAGCTCCGCGTCCCGTCGTCCGCTCTCTCACATCCGCACGTCGATGGGTGGTGGAAGCGGACCTTGACGGGTGTATCCGTCAACTGGAAGTGCGCGCCGGTGTCCACGCCCTGCCGGACTCGCTCCCGTCGCTCGATACGAGCATCTGCGCAGGAGAATTCGCCACTCTGTCGATTCCCTCGCCGCAACCGTCCGTCCGGTACGCGTGGGATCCTCCGACAGCACTCTCCACCGTCTCCGGAAGCCGCGTCATCGCCCGTCCCACGACCACCACGACCTATACCGTCACCTCCACGTCGCCGGAGGGATGCGTTCGCACCTCGAGGATCATCGTCGGTGTGCGGCGCAGGGTGGCCGCACAGTTCTCCATCGATCCCATCAACAACGGCGAGGTGTTGTTGCCCGGCGATACCACGTCCATCATCATCAATGCGGTGGCCGACTCGGTGGTAGGCACACCGCTCAGCTTCGACGTCGTCCTCAATGCCGGCATCTTCGACGTGCGATCGCATCCGTCTACGGACCGCTCCGGTCTTCGGTACATCCACGTGCGCCTGCCGTCGTTCACCTTCGCATCGCAGAAGGTTCCCATCGCGGTCCTCCAAGGAAAAGTGCTCCAGAGCTCGCCGTCGTTCTCCGACGTCTCCGTCGAGAACATCGTGACAGACTCGGCAATCTGCCCCACGCTTGCGACATCCCCGTCCGTACTCGCAACCACGTCGTGTTTCAACGACGGACGGAACGTCGAGCTCGTCGTTCCCATGGCCATCCGCGTCGTTCCGAATCCCGTCGACAACGCGGCGAAGCTATTCGTTGCCACGTCGGAGGAAGGCACCGCCGTGATAGAAGTGTACAATGCGCTCGGTGCCCTTGTGAGCAGCATGCCGGTGCATCTGGACGGAAAGTCCGGCTATGCCGAGGTGCTTGACGACCGTCACGCGGCAGGACTCTACACCATCCTCGTCCGCACGCCACAGCAAGCGGCGCAGACGATCGTCCTGAAGCGATAAGGCAAGCACGCGGAAGCATTGCGCGGTACGCGGCGACAGAGGTATCGATGATGATGGCGCGAGGAGTGCGGTAGAAAACACGAACGGGGATGCTCGATGCATCCCCGTTCGTCCTCTCTCATGTCATCCGGACCTTAGAGATTCCCACGAAGGGCCTGCTCACGTTCGATGGATTCGAACAGCGCCTTGAAGTTTCCTTTGCCGAAGCTCTTCGCGCCTTTGCGCTGGATGATTTCGAAAAACACCGTGGGACGGTCTTCGACGGGCTTGGTGAAGATCTGAAGCAGGTATCCTTCCTCGTCACGATCCACAAGGATGCCGAGCTCACGAAGCGGCGCTATGTCTTCGTCGATGGTACCGACGCGGTCCAGCAGGTCGTCGTAATACGTCGTCGGCACGCGGAGGAAGTCGATGCCTCGATCGCGCAGCTCCGTCACGGTATGAACGATGTCGTGCGTGGCGATGGCGATATGCTGAACGCCGGGACCATGATAGAACTCCAGGTATTCGTCGATCTGTGACTTCTTCTTGCCTTCGGCGGGCTCGTTGATGGGGAACTTTATGTAACCGCTGCCGTTCGATACCACCTTGCTCATCAAGGCGGAGTACTCCGTGGAGATATCCTTGTCATCGAAGGTGAGCAGCAGCTTGAAGCCCATGACGTCTTCGTAGAACTTCACCCATTCGTCCATCTTGCCAAGCTCCACATTGCCCACGCAGTGGTCCACGTACTGCAAACCCGCAGGTGTGGTGTTGTATGTGGATTCCATGGGTTGGAAGCCGGGGAGGAACACGCCGTGATAGTTCTTCCGTTCGACGAACATATGGACGGTATCGCCATAGGTGCGGATGCCGGAGATGACCACCGTTCCATGTTCGTCGCTCAATGTCGTCGGCTCTTGCACCGACACGGCACCGCGCTTGGTGGTCTCTTCCCACGACTTCGTGGCGTCATCCACCCATAGGGCCAGGGTCTTCACGCCGTCGCCATGCCGATCGACATGGTTGGCGATATCGTTACCGGGATGCATCGGTGTCGTGAGGACGAACCGCACCTTGTTCTGCTGAAGGACGTACGATGCGCGGTCGCGGACGCCTGTCTCGGGTCCGGCATAGGCAACGAGTTTGAAACCGAACGCCGTACGATAGAAATACGACGCCTGCTTGGCATTGCCGACATAGAACTCGATGTAATCCGTACCGTTGATCGGAAGGAAATCGTTCTCGGTTGCGGTGAGGATCTGTGTTTGCTCGGTGATCATTGCACTTGGGTGATGATGATGGACATGCCTGCCGTGCGTACGGCGTGTGGTTCGCGGCAAAAATACGAAGAATGCGATGCGAGTCCAGTCGTGCGATTGCAGACATGATCGGCATGGTATCGCGCGGACCTCAATCGCGTTCGAATCCGATCGCGAACCGCAGTCCGGCAAGAACCTGATGCCACGAGGCATCGGAAAGGACGGAGCCGAGAGGCGCGCTGACGAAGGGTTCGAAAGACACGAAGGTCGATCCGCGCAGGCCGACCATCCAGCCACAGGAAAGGGTCACCGAGGCGACCATGGGCTGCATGGTGGCAACGACCGCATCCTGACGGACCATCGAGGTGTCGGTTCCGTTCGCCATGCGTATGAGCTCTTTCGGTCGGGCGATCTGCGTGTACTGCGTGAAGCGTCCGTGGACCAGGAACGAGGTGTTGATACCGACGGACAGGAAGTAGAGCGATGACAGCTCGGCAAGTTCCGTGTCGATGTAGATTCCATACACCGGTATAAGCGCGGACACGCCGATGTTGCAGCGTTCCTGTTCTATCCGGAGTACGCTCACTTCTTTCAACGACTGCAGAACACCGTCGCTCGTCACGAACTTTTTCGTGTTGTCCACCGCATACATCGCGGTGCGGTGACGGTCGTACGAGGCGTGCGCGCGAATGAGGCACGAGAGGAACGGAACCGACTTCGCCCACACGAGACCGTCGCTCCGGTACCCCTCGGAGAAGCTGTCACCCGTCGCGTCATCGTTCGAGAACTTCTTCTTGATGCGGTCCTCGTCATCGATGAACGGATCGTCCGTCGTGAACGCTCTCCTCGTAGGTGCGAACGACGCGGATCGGAGGTCGCCGACATTCTCCCATACATGCACCAGCGAAGCATTGGCGAAACCCACCTGCGTCAGGGAGTACGGTTGCGGGAACCATCCCTTGGAGAGATGGCGGATGAACGACTCTTCGTTTGCTTCCAGTGAATCGTCAACAGTCGACTCGCGGGTTTCAGATGCGGCTCCTTTGGAGTGCATGCGGACCGCTGCAGAGCGAGCAACGGCTGTGCTTGCACTTGTTATGCAGAGAATCATCACCAGAAGGAAGGCGCTCGCTACGCGGCGTGTGGGATGGTGTGGTCTGAGCATCTGCATGGTCATGGTTTTCATCTGTCTTCATCGTCCGCCGCTGATCGCCAGACGCACTTCCACGCCTACCTCGGTCGTACTGAATCCGGGGTTGGCGGCACCCGTGGTGAAGTTGCCGGTGTATTTGACGAAGGCGGTCGCTGTCAATCGATTGTTCACCGAGTATCTCGCACGCGGTTCGATCATGATCATCGTGGAGCCGTCCAGCTCGCTACCGCCCGGCGCTGCGGTCGTGTCGAGTTTGGAGAGCGAGAAGGTGGCGCGGTTCGAGCGACGGTACGTGGAGTTGAAGGAGAACTCGACATCGTTTTTCAGGTCGAGTCCGAGCAGAGGGAACGAGAACCCGCGCATCGCATACGAGGCGTTCAGCTGGAACTCGTGCTGGTTCTCCTGGGAGAGGGTGCGGGCCGCAGCGGCAAGCGCGTAGTTCGAGCGCATGTTATAGCGGAGCGTGCTGGTCAGGGTGCCTTTCACCTTCTTTTCGTCGAAGGTCATGTTCAAACCGATGAGCGGCTGGAAGGCCATCTGAACCGTCTGGGCGTCGACGATACGGCCGTTGTCGTCGGTGCGAGCGCTCTCCGTGTACGTGGACTGATACGTGTGCTCGAGGGCGATGCGCTGGGCAGCCCCGCCGAAGACGAGCTTCTCGATGCCTTCCCAACGCAACGACCAGTTCACTTGCGGCAGGAAGCGCGCGAGCACTCCCGGCAGGAACTCGAATCCCTGCAATCCGCCGATGAACGCATCGGTCATGGCATTCTGCAGACGGATCTTTTCGGTGATGGTCAAGGAATCCTCGTTCCGACCGTTCAAGATTCCATCCTTGTTCGCGGTATACCGCTCCACGACGTTCTCGGGCGTGTTATTGAACACGGCGAACATGAGGAAATTCGGAAAGGTCAGGAAGGTACGCGAATACCGTTCCGACTTGATGACGTTGTTGAAGCTCATCACCCCTTGGGCATCTGTGCTCGTGAGTTGATTGAGGTTGTTTCCGAACTCGGAGCGCCAGGTAAGGTCGAGCGTTGCGCCTTTCCAGAGCGGACGCGACGTGCGCATCTCCAGCATGTTGGTCTGCATGTAGTTGTCCTGCAATTGCGCATTGGGAGCGCGCGGACCGATCACTTCGTCGAAGCCGAAGTACGGAAATGACGAGCTCGAGCGCAGGCGGATGCCGCTATGCGGATAGCGCACAAGGCCAAGCTGGAAGGGGCCGCTGGGACCCAGCCCGAGCTCGCTTTCGCGACCCGTGAAGGTGCGTCCCCACAGGTTGGAGAAACCGTTACTGCCCATCACCCCCGGCATGATCGACGTGTTCGATTGGGTGAAGTTGATACTCAGCGATTCGTAGTCGAAGAACGCCGAACGGATACCGTCGAGGATGTCGCCGATCGTGAACGGCGACGATGTCGTATCCGCCTTCGCGCCGGGTCCCGGAGGCGCTATGCCGAACCATGTGTTCGAGAGCTGTCGCAGACGCAGGGTGCTGTTCACTCGGATGTTATTCGTGTACGAAGCACGCTTGGAGATATCGCGCAAGAGCGGATCCGATTGCAGGGGATCCACCCACATGTAGTTGGTCGTGAAGCTTCCGCTTGCATCGAAGAACTTGTTGATGTTGGCGATGTCGGGCAGACGCGGACGGAAATTCAGGGCGAAGTTCTGCGTGAAGGTGTTCGGCGTACCGAAGTCGAGCACACGTCCGTCGTTGAACAGGACCCGCTCCGCCACTTGCTTTGCGGGTAGTTGACGTCCAAGCGAATCCAACTCGAGCGGCACGAGCGTGCTACCCGAGTTCGCGGAATAGTCCAACGCGGGCGACAGGAAGCCGCCCTCCGTGAGCTTCCATTGCAAAGCCATGGAGTTCGTGGCGCTGAACAGTCGTTCCGGCGGCGTGGGGAAATTCAGGAACCACGACTGTTCGGTGCGCCGCATGCGGGTGACTTTACTGCTGAGCGTGATGGACTGCGGAAGGAAGTTGATCTTCCAATCCTTGTACGCATTCAGCAAGGGCACGCCCTCCATCCATCCGCCGGTCTTGACGGTCGCGATGGGCGGCAACGACAACGCGTAGTTCGCACTCGCATCCCATTGCCAGCGGAAGCGCTCCTGAACGACGGGCGAGCGCTCGGCATCCTGCGTGTAGCTGAAGCCAAGCACCAGCCGGTTCAATGTTTCGCGTACCAACCAGAACTGCGTGGGCAAACCGAACTTGAAGCCGATGATACTGAAGTTCGTCTGCTCACGACGGGTCTGCGATCGCTGGCGTACGTAATCCGCCGCGGAATTCGCCTGGTCCGTCGTCGCACCGCTGTCCACCGCGGCTTGGAATGCGATCGCTGCGGCCTTCTCGACATTGACGTCGTTCTGCGCCACGAAGCGCGGGTCCACCGTGCGGGTGGTACGCGCGAAGTGCACGGGTATGCGTGCCTCCTTCATCGATGAGGGAAGGAACTTCTCCAGACCGGCATCGGCGGTGAGGTTGAAACTGCTTTGCTGCTCGCGGGTACCGAAGCGTTCTTCCAATCGGTGGAAGTAGGGATCGGTGGCGATGTAACTGGCGGACACTGTTC
This sequence comes from Kapaibacterium sp. (SeqCode), assembly GCA_040398805.1. GTDB lineage: Bacteria > Bacteroidota > Ignavibacteria > Kapaibacteriales > NICIL-2 > JBBATK01. Next base: position 236,945 of record JBBATK010000003.1, read on the forward strand.
CGAGGTCGGCAAGCTTCATGTCGAACGTTCCCGTAGCTGCCATGCCGTTGTCGCTCTCGGGCTCCAGCAGTCGGAGCTCGTCCACCCACATGGTCGTGCTCAGGGTGCGCGGACATCGTCCGGGCGGATTCGAGATACCGAGCGAGATGAATGCGGTCCGTGTGAGCGTGGGATTACCCTGGATGGCATACCTCGCGAAGTTCTCCCCGGGCACACGGAAGCTCATGCGCCGATACTGATCGATGCTGTCGCGCCTCTGCTTCACCGCCGTCAGGTTCTGCAGGTCGATGGCGATGCCGTTCCATTCGCGCACCAGCGGGGCGCGATACTCGTAGTAGTTGGCGGTATCGGTTCCGAAGCGGATGAAGAACTGCGGTGCGTTCGTATCGGCTTCCGTGAGCGACAAGGAGTCGGGCGGAATGAAATCCTGACCGCCGGTTCCCTTCACGAAGAACTTGAGATAGCGGTAGTAGAACATGTCGAACGTGCGGAAGTAGCGGGTGGCCGCACGTTCGTCTCCGCAGGAAAGGTTGTCGACACCGATGGCGATGGATTGTTCGTTCAAGCGGATGTCGTTCTGCGGATCCGGGTTCGCGAGATTGCGCGGCGCCTGGACACCGGGCGGCATGGTGTAGTAATCCGGCGGACCGTCGTTCTCTTCCCTGTTGACGAAGGAGACGCGCAGGGTGTTGTCCACGGCATTGGCGCTATTCTGCACCGCAGCATAGTTCAACCGTTGCCACTGCGCACCGGCGAAGCGCCAATCGGCGATCTGCGCTTTCAAACGTCCGCCCTTGAACCACACCCGCAGATACTGGATGTTCGAGAACAAGGGATTACCCACGATGCGTTTGTTCCCGCGCAGCGGGATACGGTAGAGGCGCCATCCGTTATTGCCACCGCCCACGATCTGCGTGTTCGCATCGCTGGGATCGAGATTGATCTCGTACGAGAAGTAGCTGTCGTCGAGCGAGATGTTCTGACCGTTCTGGCGGTTAAGCACTTCGGTATCGGGGAACTGACCGGTCTCCGACTGCGTCGAGTTACCCTCGTGATTGTTGAACCGCTTGAAGTCATCGGGACCGCGAAGGTTATCATCCTTGGAAAAATCGAACACGTAATCATCGCGCGAGGGATCGTCCTCAAGGTTCAACGGATACGGCAGTGCGGACCTCTCTGCGGTGTTGTCCCGCTGGTCCAAGCCCACATCCTCACCGGGATCGATACGGTTGTTCGGGATGGAGGCCGCACCCGTTATGCCGTCCTCCGTATTGAGCGTGGAATTCGGAATGACATCCTCGCTCACCTGACCGAGGTCGATGAACATCTTCGTGCCGTCCTCTTTCTCCTCCACGCGCATCATCACTTCCACGTAGTCGATGTTGTCAAGGTCGAAGTTGGAATTGAAGGAGGAAAGCAGACGTTGGAAGCCGCCCCAGATACGTCCTCGGTTTGCCGTTTGCGAAGCCCAGGGACTGGCACGCACGCTGTCCCACCGGGGATTCAGCGAGTCGATGTACTCTTTGTTCTCGTTGTAGATGCCGCGGATGTCGGGCATGAAGTTGATGAACAACGGAGAGATGTTCGAGCGACCGGCCACGGTTTGCCGTTTGGGATACACTTCCGCCGTCGGTACACGTCCGATGAAGAACTGCCACCACTGCGTCTTGCCGCGATACAAGCCGCGGTCCTTCGCATTGAAATCGATGGTGCTGTCCACGGGCGGTGCGGCGTGCGACCACTGGGTGGCGGAGAGTCCGAGCGGTATGTTCCTCTGAGCCGACTCGAAGTCGTCGATGTATGCCACCGCCGCTCCTCTGTCCGCGGGAACATCGGAGATACGCTTATTCGGCGTGGGCATCTGCATGGCCCACTCGCCTTTAAGGTTGATGAGCGACTGTTCCTTCGTGTCGAAGAAAGGCAGCGCGTTCAATGCACGGGTGAGCCAATCGGCCTTCCATTGCAAGGCGAAATCCAAGCCCACCATCTCGTTGGCGACGGGCTCCTCGCCGACGCGCACACGGTCGATGATCGCCGCTTGGTTGTAGTACATGTACGTGCCGCCGATGGTGGCCGTGATGTTGCGCGAGCGATACAGGCTCATGTCTGCGCGCACACCGGCCATCGTCTTCGTCGTCACGTTCATGATGTCGTTGGATTCGTACTCCACGGCAAGGTTGGCGCCCGCCGCCGCCGCTTGCGGGTTCCGCATGGTGAGGATGCCGCTGACGTATTCCACCGTGTAGTCGTCGTTTTCGCGAAGCTCGCGTCCGTCCAGGCGCACGCGCACGCTACCGGGAGCCACGTTGAACCCGAGCGTGATGCGACCGGCCATCTGACCTTGCACCTCGCCCGTGATGAGCCACCGATCGAACGCGGTCTGCTGACGTGCCAGCTCCACTTGATTGTCGTAGACGGCCGAGAAATGGAACTGCTTGGCCACATTGATCTGTCCTCTGCGCGCAAAGGCCGTGTCGAGTCCTTCGCGGAAGGGTTCGAGCGAAGGGAACACGATCTCTCCGCGCTGGGCATTGAAGAAGGGACTGCCGCTGAACGACTGTGATTGCATGGGAAAGCCCGACTGCTGCTGCTGCATCTGCGGCGCTTGCGGTTGGTTCATGCCCGTGGAGAAATCGAAGACGCCGTCGCCGGGCGGCGTTCCCGTGCCGTTGTTCACCTGATCCACCCGCAGGGCCGTGACGATTTTGTCCGAGGTGCCTTCGAGCACATCGGTGGAATCGTTGTTCGTTCGAAGGTAGAACACATTGATGCGCGCATCGCTCGTGTTCACGTTCGTCGCATTGATGAAGTACGTGTTCCGCAGCTGACGCGCCCAGAGGTTCTTGAAGCCGGGCTGAAGGTTCGGCACGTAGAGCAGCTTCAGGACGAGCGTATCGTTGTTGTTCGAGGTCGTGGAGAGCGTACCGGTATACAGGTCGTCCTTGGCATCGGCGGACGGACCCTGCGTGCGGTAGGCCGTGGCATAGGTACGGTCCCGACGCATGTTGGTGATCGTCACCTTGCCGAGATTCTGGTCCCATTCGTATCTGCTCCGGTCAAGCTTCACGAAGCGACCTCGCATGACTTTCCCCGCTTCGATGACGGCGGCGGACTTCAGGGATGCCGGATAGCGCTGACCCAGTTCGAATTGCACCGGCGAGAGGGTATCGTATGCCACGACACTCACGCCGCCCAGCGCCTGTTCCTTGATGTCGCCGGTGCTCTCGTACACCTCCACGTCTTTGACAAGCAGCTGACCTGCCTGCGGGGTGACCGGAGTTGCGAGCGCCCAATAGGCCCTGTACAGCGGCTTGTATGCGGTATCGAGGAAGAAGTGGTTGGGCGCGTAGTCGTATGCGCGCAAGGCGAATCGCGTGCGAGCCGCGCCACCGTTCACATTCACTATCCGACGTTCGCCACGCCGTTGCGAGGCGATGGTCTTGAGGAAGAGCGGTCCGAACTGGAAGTCCGCCCGCACACCGAACAATGCCTGCGAGCCACTGATGAAGGAGGACTGGGAGGGCAATTGCACATTCCCCAACTCCACCTTCTTGATGATGTCGTCATCGTAACCGTCGTAGCCGATACGGAAACGATTGTCGAATTCGAACTGACGTCGCGTGCTCCAGTCGGTACCGAGTCGCAGCTTATCGCCGATGCGGCCGCTGACGTTGATCTGGATGTCCTGTGTGAAGATCGGCGACGATTGTCCCTGACCGAAAGCGCTGGAGTTCCCAAGGTTTTGTGTCTCCCAACGCCAACCGCCTCGAAGGGTCGCCTCTCCGTTCACGTTGATGCTGATCTCCGGCTTACCGAAGATGCTTGTCAGCGGATTCGGCGGCAACGGTATGGCGATGTTCGTGGCCTGCGCAAGGAGCTTGCTCAGTTGGTCGCCGCTCAATGCCCGCTTCAAGTCGTACACGGTGATGAGCGAATCCCAGACGCGCCGGCTGATCTGCTTCTGGCGTTCATCGAGATAGTCGTCGAGCGAGAGTTCCAGCGGAACGCCGAGGTCCACACCTTGGATGCGACCTTGGATGCGGACTTTCGTCGCGCCGGAATCCAAGGTCCGAAGGATTTCAAGTCCGGACGGCAATCCGAGTCGTTTCGTGCTGAAGGTGGAGGGGAAGGCATCGAACTGTGCAGGGGGCACGGGCGTGCTCAGGGACGTTCGCAGCGAATCCGTCCGCCGGGGAGTCTGTGCGCGAAGAACCACCGTGGATCCGCTCGTTGCGATCCACAATGTACACGCCGCCACTGCCACTATGACTGTTCGGGATGAAGTCATCGCTGCTTGCTTTCTCGGATTCGCGTCCGTGCGATCCGACGACGGAAGTCCGCATTCTTTCGAACCGGATCTTCCTTTCAACCACGTTATGATACAATGTTCACGGCCGAATGCGTGCCATCCCGATCATCTCCCGTACAACTTGGGGGATCTCACGGAGCGGCGCTTCGGACAACGGGTAGCAAGAAATCGATATGACCTCAAAAACGTATGAGAAACTCCGGTGATGTCAAAGGTTACATCACGCCTAAAAATAGCCAAAAAAGGCTTGTTAACCGCGTATTCGGGTGGATAATTCAGACAATCACCTCTTGGGATCATCGGCTCTCGGATCCATTCCTTGACAGGCAACCGGGGAACGACGAACCACTCGCTTGACGAAGAATCCGATTCTGATTCGCGATCATCGCCCCGCAGCGTTCTTCGCGGCGCGCAAACGCACGTATTGCCGGTCCGCCGGTGCGGGCGTGTACGAGGTGGTTTCGAGGACGGTCAGCGCGGTTCCCGCTGTGGCCGTACATGCCTTAGAGGCATCCCCTTCGCCGTGAACGGCGGTGTGTTCAAAGCCGACAACCAAGGGTGCCGACGACGTGCCGGTAGCAGGAGCACCGGCTCGCAAGGCGGAAAGAACGCCGGCAAGGGAGCTACGGGCAGGATCCAGATGGATGCGGACGACGCGCGCCTTTTCACCCGATACCGTACGTACGTCGCCCACGTGCGTGGAGAGCACACCCGGAAGCTTGTAGAGAAGGAATTGCAGATCGTCTTCGGACATTCCTCCAAGGTAAAAGGTCTGCGTATCCTTCGGGTGGAACACGATGGAGGAGGTGTTCACGCAATGCCGGTTGTTCGCCGGTGTGATACGTTCGCCCTGGAACTCGTGCCCCAGGTGACCTCCGCAGGTGGCGCAGACGATCTCCGTGCGGATCATGCCATACGCCTTGTCCACGTTCCGTTTCACGGTGCCGGGAATCTCGGTTTCGAAACTCGGCCAGCCGCAACCGGAATGGAACTTCGTCTCGCTTCGGTACAACGCGGTACCGCAGGCACGACAATGGTACACGCCCTCGTCGAACACATTCGTATACCCGCCGTCACCGGGACGGTCGGTGCCCTTGTTGACGAGCACCTCGTATTCCGATTCGCTCAGGTGCACGGAGTATGCGGAAGAGACGCCGGTATTCATGGAATCGCGGGAAGTGTTCATGTCGGTTTTCGATTGTGAGGAACATGCCATGGCGGACACCGACAGACACGCAAGCGTGAGCCGGCAGACCAAGCTGATCGTCCGCACCGACGGTGTCCATTGGGAGCGCAGTGATTTCATGAGAACAAGGAATGAGGGGATGACAAACATGGACGGATGATTCGCACCGGCGTTCACCACGGAAGCACGGTGGAGTTGAACATGTACGACCCCGTCGGTCCGTCCGCTCCGAGGGTCGCCAACGCTACCGACGTCGCCGCGCCTTCGGACGTTTCCAGCTTTGCACCGGCGCCGCCCATATCCGTTTTCACCCACCCGGGATGCGCGGCATTCACCTTGATCGGCGTATCCTTCAAAGCATGCGCAAGATGGATGGTGAAGGCATTGACAGCCGCCTTCGAACTGTTGTACGCAAGCACCTTCGTGTTGTAGGTGTTCGAGCCGGGTGTGGCATGCATGGACAGCGAGGCGAGGACGCTTGTGAGATTGACGATGCGCGCAGCGGGCGCCTTGAGGAGCAAGGGCAACAGCAATTGCGTGAGCTCCACCATGCCGAAGTAATTGATGTCGAAGGTGCGACGGAGGATTTCCGGGGACACCGTGGCGGTATTGTTCGTGGCCCATGTGTCGGATTCGATCTGCACACCCGCATTGTTCACGAGCACGTCAAGGTGTCCGAATGTGCGTTCGATGTACTCGGCCACCGCACGGAGGTTTACACATTTCTCCATATCCAACTCGATGAACTCCACATCCAGTCCCTCGGCTTTCAAGGCAGACGCTGCATCCATACCGCGCTGCACATCGCGCGCACCAAGCAGCACCTTCATACCGCGCTGGGCCAACTGACGTGTCGTTTCCAATCCTATTCCTTTGTTCGCACCGGTGACCAGAGCTACGAGCATGATCGATTCCTTGAAGTTATGTCGGAAAAACGGGTGAAGAACCACCCTCCGCACGCCGATACCTCCCGTATGGAGTCCGAGCCGTGAGGTCGCCACGTGACGGGCGTTCAAAGACGGACGAATACGGTGGGACAATCGTGCATGTGGGTGGCGTTGGCGGGGGCGTTTTTTTTCTTGCATCAGAAGGAAAAACACGGTTCCGCGAGCAATGGACTTTTGCCAAATACCTCCGCTCTCATTGCGTGGCCTTTCCTATTTTTCATGAACGAAAACGATGAACGTTTTTTCAGGGGAGAGAATGAATTCGAGCACACCGCACCCATTCCGTGCCGTATCAAGCATATGCCGACACTCCTGGCGCTTCAGCCCGTTCGTCCTGGCGCTGTCCGTGCTGTGGTTGTCTGCGACCTCTGCCCATGCCCAGGAGCCGACCATCGACTCCGTGCGGATACCGACGGAGGATGTCCGCATGACCACTTCAGAACCACCACGAACGCAAGTGCTCTCCGGTGATGTTCCCGCTGCTGTTCCACAGACATGGTCCGACGAACCGCGCATGTGGTTCGGTATCATCGGCGGGTATTCCCGTATCACGAACACGACAACGTTGGCGGTGTATGCGAGCTCGCCCGTGTGCGGAACCTTCAAGGACGGCGTGTCGTACGCCCCGCACTTCGGTTTGACCTATGAGTATCCCGTCCATCCCGCTGTGGACCTGTCCGCACGATTCCTCTACATGCAACGTCCGGCGACGCTTTCCATGCAGACCGATAACGGACTCCGTGCTTTCGATGATGTCTCCCAGCGCGATGTACCGTTCATCCGAGAGAACGTGTTCACCTCTGACCTGCGATATCTGACCTTCGACGTCGGCATCCGCCTGCGTCCGTTCAAGCTCCTGGATCTGGATTTGCCGTTGTACGTGCGGCTCTCGGCGGATGCGGGCGAATCCATTTTCGGTAACACCTTCACACAGACGGAACAGATCATCCAACCGACGTCCCGACTGTTCCCCGACGGCACGCTGCGTCATACACTGTTCAGCGGCACGCTGGACGACGTCGGGACTTCCTACGGCGCCACCGGTGCTGCGGGTTTGGAGATACGACTCAGTCGCTCCCTGTTCTTCCATGTGGAAGCGGGCGTGAGAGCGGGTCTCAACTCCGTCGTGCGCACGCAGGAGTGGAACGTACGGTCGTTGTACGGAGCGGGACAGATCAGTTACGCCATCGTCGACGCCATTCCGGAAGCGCCACCGCCGCCGCCGCCACCACCTCCTCCTCCGCCGCCGCCGCCCCCGCCACCTCCTCCGGTGGTGGCAAAGGCACCCGAACCGCTCGTGATCGAGGCCTTCAGCACCAGCAAGCTCGAGGTGCAGGAAACCATCGTGACGGAGACCTATCCGCTGTTGCCGTATGTGTTCTTCGACAGCGCATCCGCCGCACTGCGCGCGCGGTACACGGCGGGAGTGGATCGGGCGACATTCAAGGAGAAGGATCTGGAGAAGAGTACGATGACCATGTACTACCACGTGCTGGACATCGTGGGTTCGCGTATGCAGGCACTGCCGGAGGCGACGATAACGCTGACGGGCACGACCGATGGACGCGAAGGTGCTCAGGCCGCTCAGCGCAGAGCGCTTGCCGAGCAACGGGCTGCGGCTGTGAAGAAGTATCTGCGGGAGCGTTGGGGCATCGATGACCAACGCATCCGCACGGGTTCGGTGGATGTGCCGGCCATCGTGTCGAACGACGAGTATCGTGAGGGACGTGAGGAGAACCGGCGCGTGGAGATCGGATCGAATACGCCGTCCCTGCTGGCACCCGTCGTTCACGAACGGTTTTTGGAGTACTCGCCTCTTCAACGCGAACAGGATTTCTCCGTCCAGGTCCTCCGTCGCGAGCGTGCCGTCCGCTGGACGATCGACGTGATGCGCGGAGACCGGGTGATCGCCACGAAGCAAGGCTCAGCGCCGTTTCCGGACCGGGTACCGGTCGCGGTGGACTCCTCCGTCATGATCGCTCTCGGCCGGGAGATACAACCGAGCGATTCCCTTCAGGGCAGAGTGCGGGTGACGCAGGATGACGGCAGTGTGGTGGAGGCATGGTGCCGGTTCCCGATCAGGAAATCGCAGAACACGTACGAACTCAGCCGACTCAGTCTTATCGTTTTCGACTTCGACAGAGCGGACATCACGCCGGTGAACAAGGACATGATGCAACGCTTCGTGCGCGAAGCGGTGCGTCCGCAATCGCGCATCTCCATCGTGGGAAGCACGGACCGTTTGGGTGAAGCGGATCACAATAAGACATTGTCGCAGAATCGCGCCGATGCGGTGAAGGCATTCATCGTCCAGACCAGACCCGGTGCGAACATCGACAGGTGTGTCGGTGTGGGTGCGTCGAGACTTCCCTACGACAACGATGTTCCGGAGGGACGTTACTATTGTCGGACCGTGGCGATAACCGTCCAGACTCCCCGCACACCGTAAGGCGTCGTCGCGAAGAGTCGATTTCACGACGGGAAAACGACCGTTCTTCGCCGTGGCGGCAGCGGATCGAAAGTTTGTTCTCGACGGCGGCTCTTACACCGTTTTCCGGAGCGGTTATTTTGTATTTTCCATGAACGGAATTCATGAAGGGTGACGGCATCCTTCGCGTGCGCGGAACACGCTTGAAACTGACCACATACCAGTCCCACTCGTTGAGGGAGATCCTATGAATCGTCGGAGTTTTTTTTCTCTGCTTACCCACGGAAGTTCCTTCCGTACCGAGGTCGCCTCTGCAGGGGATCGCGCTGCGATCACCGCGGGTTTGGAACCCTACACCACGCCGTTGACACGCGCTGATGCGTTGCATCTGTTGCGACGCCTGAGCTTCGGACCCACCACGCAACTCGTCGCCTCCATCATCGGGAAAACGGCGGCGGAAGCGGTGGACATGTTGCTGGGTAACGGAACGGAGCCAGCACCGGCCTCGCCGGGCACGTGGGTGGACAAGGCGCAGGAGGACCCGAACAACCTGGACATCATTTCCAAGAACGGCATCGAAGCCGGTTGGCGCTCGAGTTTCCTGCAACTGCAGAACTGGTGGGCGAACCTCATGATGAACGAGTCCACGGTGCTGAGCGAGAAGCTCACGATGTTCTGGAGCGGACACTTCACAACGGAGTTCACCTATGATCTGGGCTACGTTCCGCCGCAGGTGTTGTATCGTCAGAACCTGTTACTGCGCCGAGACCGGTTGGCGAATTTCAAGACCTTCCTCGAGGACATCACTCTGGACCCCGCGATGCTCGTGTACTTGGGCGGCGTCCTGAATGTGAAAGGCAAACCGAACGAGAATTACGGTCGGGAGCTGATGGAGCTGTATTCGTGCGGTATCGGACAATACACCGAGGGCGATGTGAAGAATGCCGCCCGCGTCCTTACCGGATGGAAAGCCGCCTTGTACTCGGACAGTCCGGCGAAGAACGGCATCTTCAATGCGTACTTCGAACCGCGCGATCACGACATCGAGGCCAAGCAGTTCCTCGAGAACACCATCCCCGCGCGCGACGATGCGTCGAACACGGAGTATCAAGTGCGGACGGAAGAGATCCGCAAGATGATCGATATCCTGTTCCGTCAGCGCACCGATGCGGTGGGCCGTTTCATGATGAGTAAGCTCTACCGCTACTTCGTCTACAGCAACCCGTCGGCCACCGATGCCAAAGTGATCGATGACCTGAAGACGATGTTCATCGATAGCGGCTTCGAGATACGACCAGTCGTGAAGGCCCTGCTCTGCAGCGCGCACTTTTTCGACAACGCCAACCGAGGCGTGCAGATAAAGACGCCCGGTGAATACGTCATCGGCATGGCACGACAGCTTGGTACCACGCTGCCGACGACGGCCGTCGCCACGAGCGATGTCACGAAAGGCAGCATGGCATCCATGGAGCAGGTGCTGATGGATCCTCCGAACGTTGCCGGATGGCCGGGATACCGCAACTGGATCAACACGAAAAGTTATCCGCAGCGATCGCAATACGCTCGCGACCTGATCAAGGCGTGGACGGATGCGCAAATTCAGACGTTCGTCAAACAATTCCCGAACCATACGGATGTGAACGCGCTCATGAACGGGGTGACGGAGTTCCTCCTTCCCGTGCCGATCACCCAGAAACGTCGAGAGTACTACGTATCGGTCGCGCTTGCCGGCGCAAAGGACTACGAATGGGCCGGCATCATCAACAATCCCGTCACCGGTGGTGTGCGCATGCGTACGCTTCTCGGCGCCATGATGAAAGCGCCGGATTTCCATCTGTGCTAGACGATCGTCAAGGACCCTCAACAACGACACTACCTACCTTTTCAAGGATACGTCATGAAGCGGAGAAGTTTTTTACGGCAGAGCGTAGCGGCAACGACAATGGCGGCCGCGGCTCCCCAACTCATTGCTGGCATGCGAGTGCGCGCGAATTCTCCCGTGTTCTCGTTCTCTCCCAATGTGTTGGATGACAACGACAACATCCTCATCATCATCCAGCTGTTCGGCGGCAACGACGCATTGAACACGGTGGTGCCCGTGGCGGACGATATGTATTACACCATGCGCCCCACCTTGGCCGTCCAGAAGAAAGATGCATGGCAGTGGCTGGGGACGGACATGTATTTCCATCCGGCCCTGGTGAAGAACGCCCATCAGAACGGCTTCGGCGGGTTGATGGATTCGGGACGTCTGGCGGTGATCCAGGATGTGGGATACGAACAGCCGAACCTTTCCCACTTCCGGTCCACGGACATCTGGCTGTCCGGTATCAACAACTCCGATCCCGCGTTCCGTCTGGACGAAGGTTGGATAGGACGCTACTTCGAGCGGGCGCTGCCGGACTTCCCCAACACGCTGCCCGAGCATCCGTTGTGCGTGCAGATCGGCGGCTCCTTGTCCCTGCTGTTCCAGTCGCAACGTGGCGACATGGGTATCGCGCTCACCGATCCGCAGAAGTTCTTCGACCTGGGCCAGGGCCTGTCGCCCGATGAAGACTACATGACCGATACGACGCCGTATGCAGAGGAGTTCAACTTCATCCGCTCCATCGCAGCGCAAAGCGACAGTTATTCGCAGATCGTCCTGGACGCGTACAAGAAGGGTGTGAACAAGGAGAATTACGGCACCACGGGTCTTTCCGCGCAACTCGGTCTCATCGCGCGCCTCATCTCCGGCGGACTGAAGTCGAAAGTGTATATGGTGAGTGTGGGCGGCTTCGACACGCACGTGCAACAACAGGATGCGACCGATGTGACGAAGGGTATCCATCCCGGCTTGCTCTCGCAGATCGCCAACGGCGTTTCCCGATTCATGAGCGACGCCTTGCAACAAGGCTTCAGCAAGCGCGTAGCAGGTTTGACCGTGTCCGAGTTCGGACGTCGGCCGTATGAGAACGGCTCACGCGGTACGGACCACGGCGCCGCCGGTGTCCAGTTCGTGTTCGGCGACGGAAACAACATCCGTTCCTCGCGGTACGGCAATGCGCCGAATCTCAAGGACGTGGACAAGAACGGCGATGTGGTGTACCAGACCGATTACCGCCGGATCTACGCGGATATCCTCATGAACTGGTTCAATGCCAGCGAAGACGACATGCGGGCCATCCTGAAGTTGAACGCCAACGACACCATCGCTCCCTTGAACGTGTTCGTGAAGCGCACGACGGACGTGCGAGATGTGTTCGACGGTCTGGGAGAGAACGCCATCGCCGTTCATCCGAATCCTTCGTGGGGCGATGTGACGGTGACGTTGGAACTGGCGCGACCCGACGACGTGCGCGTTTCCATCTTCAACGCGCGCGGTCAACTCGTCCGCCATGTACATGAAGGACTCCTCATGCCGGGACGCATCGTCATCCCCGCGAACATCTCTACGAGCGGACAGTATATCTGCGTCGTCACCGCGGGCGGTCAGATGTATCAAAAACCCTTTGCCGTTGTGCGGTAAACTTCCGGTCGTTATTATTGGTCATGAAATCAACGCATCAAGGCGGGAACCGGTTTCCCGCCTTTCGTGTATCCGTCATCTTCACCGTCGTGCTCGCCGCATTGGGCTCGTTCACGGGCTGCAACACCACCGATCCCGAGATCTTCTACAACATCCGCAGCGCCTCGATAAGCGCGAACCTGCTCGGCGGCACGGAAGGATACCCTGACAGCACCTATACGTTCGCCATCCGGCATACCTACGTGACCGTCCCGCGGCAGTACGTGTGGACCTTCGACGACGGCGATTCCATCGTCACCCGCGACTCCCTCCCCGTTCGCCATCGTTTCCGTGCCGAGGGTTCCTACACGATCATCGTGCGGATCTTCAACCTAGAGGTGAACCGCGAGGTGGCCCGCACCTCGCTTACTGTCAACATCCGCTCCAGCGTTCCCGTGATACCGATGACGGAGGTCCTCGCGGGCGCTTTTGTCATGGGCAATAACAGGAATATCAGCCAAGCGGAGTCGCCTGCACACCCTGTTACCATCTCGAGGCCGTACCTGGTGTCCACCTACGAGGTCCGCAACATGGAGTGGAACATGATCATGCCCCGCTCGCCGTCGTGGTCGCAACCGGACTCACTACCTGTCGAGAACATCACCTGGTTCGAGGCTGTGGATTTCTGCAACCGGCTTTCGCTCCGCAGCGGACTCGTGCCGGCCTATTTCATCAAGGGCGATACCGTCCAGTGCTTCTTCTCCGCATCAGGATACCGTCTGCCCACGGAAGCGGAGTGGGAATACTTCGCTCGGGCCGGAACAACCGCGGAATTCTATTCGGGCAATCCGGGATCGCTGTTCTCCGCCTGCCTGGACAGTGATACGCTCGAGCCGGTCGTCGATCTCATCGGTTGGTATTGCATGAACGCGGAAAGCAGATCGCACGCAAGCGGACAGAAGAAACCCAATGCTTTCGGACTGTATGATATGATAGGAAACGTGGGCGAGTGGTGTTGGGATTGGCTGGATGGGAACTATTATCGTAACAGCCCGAGCGTCGATCCGGCAGGGCCGGCCAGAGGCGACCTTCGCGTGGTACGCGGGGGCGACTTTACGGTGGGAATCCTGGACTCGCGCGTCAGCTCCCGTCGCTTGAGCGCTCATCCCGCTACGCACACGTACAGCATCGGCCTGCGCGTCGTCCGACCCAAGATTCCGTGATGACCGCTCTTGCCACGCAATCCTGAATACCGCGATTCCTCGTCCCCAGCTTGGGCGAACACGACGCCCGTAGTAGTTTCCCCTTCAACATCCCCGTTCCTCATCACCACTCTACGTATCGATATGCAACGTCCGTTCATCATCACCCTCCTCGTCCTTTCGGCTCTGGGATTCTCGTGCATGCAGGCGCACGACAACGACTCCGTTCTCACCATCGGCACATTCAACATGGAGTGGCTGGGAGATGGCGACAGCGTCGATGTGAAAAAGAGGACGGAACAGGATTACAAAAACATGGCCATGGTCATCGAGCAGACGGACGCAGACATTCTCGGTATCGAAGAAGTGGAGAATCCGGCGGCGCTGCAACGAGTATTGCGCTACCTGCCGGGGTATTCGTTCATGCTGGGTAGTCACGGTCGCGCACAGAACGTCGGTGTGCTGTACAAACCGTCCGTGACCGTCACCGGCGGCTTCGAATACCTGCCGCTGGCCACGCGTGGCGACCGTAACCGACCCGGGTACGTGGTGGAATGTACGAAGGGCGATTTTTCCTGGACCATGATGGTGGTGCACTTGAAGTCCACCTCGCGAGCGGATAGCACGTCGGAACTGCGTCTGGCATCCTTCGCCAATCGAAAGGAACAGATACAGGTGCTTCGGACATGGTTCGATTCGCTGACGGCCATTTCCGGAAGGAAGGTGATCGTGACGGGCGACTTCAATGATTTCGCTCAGCGGGTGCAGAACCCAACCCTCACGGTACTCTTGGAGGACCCCGCCGCCGTCCTGCTCACCAAAGACCTGCGTTCATGCCGCATGCCCGCGTGGTTCGGTATCGATCACATCGTCGCCGATACCGCGACCGCTGCTCGATGCGTACCCACGTCGGTGCAGGCGCTCCCCATGGACCGGTTGTTGAGTAAGGAACAGGCGGATGCGGTGAGCGACCATTGTCCCGTCGTGGCACGGTTCAGAACAGCGCCCTAGGAACAACGAACAACGAGGGTACGGAGAAAGCCCTATTCCGCGATGATGGACGTTGCCACGCGCGGTTGCGTTGTGGGATACAACGAAGCGATACTATAGGAGAACGAGGGGAAGCGCTTCTTTGCGCCATCGGCATCTTTCATGGGTTGGATCACCATGAAGAGGTTTTCCGTGGGTTCTTTTGCGGCCATGATGCGATGACGACGAACGGCTTCGCTGAAGTCGGAGAACGATTCAAGGACGCGGACACTACCGGGACGGATGGAAACGGGCTTGTAATCCAGTCCGTTGAAAGCAAGCAAGCGTTCACTGCTATCGCCGGGCACATATCCTTCAAGTTCCACTTTGTGCAACGACACGCCGATGCATCGCGCAGCGCCACGGGAAAGGTCCACGATGCGCGAGCGGACGAACGGCCCGCGATCGTTCACTTGAACGATGATCGATGTACCGTTGGTCGGGTTGGTCACGCGGAGGATGGAGCCGAAAGGAAGATGGCGGTGTGCCGCTGTAAGGTCGTTCATGTCGAAGGTGCGACCGCTGGCGGTGCGACGACCATGGAACTGGGATGCGTAGAAGGAAGCCTTGCCGATCTGCATCAAGGAAGCGCGAACCGGCAGCAATGGCTGCAGTGAATCCAGGGATGATTCGCTCCGAAGCTCCTGCCTCGATGCCCGGTCCGGTCGCGGCCGCGCGGGGAAAATCTGCGTGGTCTCACAAACGAGAAGCAAGCACAGGACGATCGTCGTTCGAACAGATGGGGTTACTCCAACCAAAACATACCTACCGAATGTGACACAATGCTCTCTCTCTGCAGCGTGTGCATGACGTTCCGTGTTCAGTTTTGTCTACGTCCGTGAGAGAGGGTCAGCAATATAGTGGAAAGCTCTCTAACTGCAATGAATCTGAGCACTTAGATTAGGTCACAATGACGGTAAATCGCCCATTTCAGCCGAGTTTTCCACATTTTCGGGCAAAAAAAATCCTCACCCGAAGCGAGAAAAACGTCACTTGTTGCTGACCGAAGCGGTGATATCGAGGTTGATCTTGATGTCGTTGTTCACCTTGATCAAACCGAAGAGTGCGGTGGGAGGATCGACGTTGAAGTCGGTCATGCGGACGTTCTTGCTGCACACGAACCTATAGCGGTCGTCGCCAAGCCGTATGCCTCGTACGTCCATGACGATGGGTTTGCAGACATCGGTGATGGTCAGCGTAGCGACGGCAACGACGTCGAACCATTCGTTGCGGGTGGCGTTGAGGGCGGTGGGTCGTAACTGTATCTGTTGCAATTCTACAACGATATAGGGGTACTTGGATGATTTCAGCGCGTCGCAGAGGTCGCTGTTCATGCGGGAATTGTTGCAGTCCATGGACTGCGTGGGGAGTTTAAGGACGGCGTTCTTGAACCGCAGTTGACGGGTGCTGTCCACGCGGACTATCTCCAGCACCTGCCGTTTGAATGTCTCGGCACACAGGCACGAGAAGGTGTTCACATTGCTGGTTCCGGAGATGGAAAGGGAGCTTCCGTTTTCAATGGAGTACACGATGTTCGTGGGACGCATGTCCGCATCGACAAAGCCGCTCAGCAGCAAACAGAGCAGAAGAGCGGTCGGTATGGGTAGATAGGAACGCATGGGATCTCCGAAAAAAACAGCAGAGCTGCGGGTAGTTCCCTCCGCAGCCCTGCATGGTGTATCAGCGTGGTGAGACGGAAACACGGACTCCGTCACTCATCATTTTGACACGATTACAAACCGACAGCTGCTTCGAGGACGAATCCATCGAACTTGCCGCCGTGGCGGATGTCTCTGTTCGGGAAGTCCTTGTCGTTACCCTTTCCGGCGACGAGGGATTCCGCACTCGCACCTTGACCGTATTTCTGCATGACGTATTCGCCCTTCAGGAGGATGTTCTTCGTCAAGTACCAGCCGGCAGCGATGGCGATGCGGTCGACAGTCTGCTTGAGCGGTGTATCGAGTCCGACGTTCGTGATAAGATTACCGCTTACCAGGTTGTACCGCGCTCCTACGTAGAAGTTCTCCGTTGCACCCATGCGATACACCACATCACCGACGATCTGGGTGAAGCTGCGGTCGATCGACACTCCCTTGCTGTCCCGGTCGGCTGCATTATGGCCCGTCGCCGTTTCGAATGTGCCGAAGAACTCGAGGCCTGTGTACTTGACAAAGAGATTGACCATGAACGCATCGACTTTGTCCGAGAAGCCCGGGTTCACACGACCGGAAAAGGCATTGGCGGTATAGGTGGCGCCTACGGGTTCCATCACCATCCAGTAGTTCGATCCCGTGCGGTCACCACCGAACAACGTGTTGCTTTGGGAGCTCTTCACCATGTATCCGGAACCGGTAAGGCGAACGCGAAGGTTTTCGCCGAACGTATTGTCATATCCGATCTTGAAGAGCATAGCCGGTGCTTTCGAGGTATCCGAGTCGCCGATGAGGTTCCCCTTGGAATCGCGGATGGCGTTGACTTCATCCACACTACCCTTGATAGCGCCATTCGTCAAACCCACCATGGCAAGAAATCCGCTGTGACGGAACAGCACCTCGCCGCCGATCTCCGTTGCGAACGCATCAACGATGTTGTTTTCCATGAACGGGTTGTAGGCCGTCTGACCACCATCCGAACGACGGAAGTGGGCATCACCGTAGTTCACTTCCATATGACCGACTTTGATGGTGACATATTTCATGACACCGTCCAGCCAATCGGCACCGAGAAACCCGAGCTTATCGAATTGGATGAATCCACCCTTCACCCATGCCTCGTTGTGGTGGCGCGAGGAGAGGTAAGTGACGACGTTCAGGCGGACACCGTCCTCAAGCTGAACGTCCATGTTGAGATTCGCCTGTGCGGTGGCGAAACCGGGCGTGATGGGTTTGAGCTTGTAAATGGCCGTATCGTTGATATTCGAGTGATTCAAATCCTGGAACTGCTGCGTGAAGCCCGCGCCGAAACGGACCTTCAGACCATCGAACCGCGTGTTCTCGTCCTTCGGCGCCTCGAACACATTGACACCGGATTGGTCGTACGACCTCCAATTCGTAATCGTGGGCAATTGAGCTGATACAGTCGCCGAAGCGATCACACCAAGAACCATTGCAAACAATACCTTTCTCATGACGAACTCCTATTAGTAATGAAACGGATGAGGAAAAAACTCTTGATTACTCTTCTATGCTTCTGTAGACAGCCGCGCGTCCGTGATATCGACCGGAAGCCGATGAACACGTGTTGCAGCATCTACCATTTTTTCATGGTCAGGTTGAAGGCGATGGTGATCTCATCGCCCGCTTTGATCACACCCCACATCGCTGTCGGCGGATCCACGTTGAAGAAGGTCATCCGGATGGTTTTCGATCCGGAGAACTCGATATCACCTCCGGGAAGCACCTTGCCCTCCACGGTAAGCTCGATCGGCTTCGACACGCCTGCTACGGTGAGATTGCCTCCCGCGACAATCACCCAATCATCTCCCTTCTTCTCGATGGACTTCATCTTGTTCATCTGGAAGGTGATCTTCTGGTATGAATCCGTCTTGAGCGCCTCGTAGATCTTCTCGTCCATGGCTTCCTTATCAGACTTGATGGACTTCGGGTCCACCTCCAACCATAAACTGTTCACACCGCGCAGTTCACTGCCCTGCACATTCAGGTCGCCATTGGCCGACAACTTCAACGCCGGACATTTCCAATCGTGTAACGTCGATGTACCCGCTACCGTCAACTTGTGTGACTTCATCGTGTACTTCTCCGCCCTCACCCCTGTGCCCGCCACCAAAACCAAAAGCACCATCAGTACCATTGCCTGTCGTATCGCTATCATCACTGTGCCTTTCCGTTAGTTGATCGATTCAGTTCAAAAAACCCTCTTCGTATTCCCACCCTTCGTCCACTACCCCGCCTCCATCCTGTTCCCGTACCTCCGATTGTTGACCGAGCTTTATTTTTTGTTTTATACCTTTTTATCCTATTTGAATGTATGCCACCGGATCATTCTCCCGACACGATCATCCTCCTTCCACTCCGCCCGCGCTCTGAACCCGTACAAACATACGAATAAAAGAGTAAAATATCTTCTATTGATGAAAAATATTTTTCGGGCAGGCAAAGTGCCCGTTTCTCTCAAAAAAACGATGTTTTATGACATAGCTCCCAATACAGAGCCCAAGACCTCTCGGCGTTTCGACGGACGTCTCGGCGAATTCTACAGAAAGACCTCGCGATGTTCCCGAGCTGATTCGTACATCGCCTCGACGAGCTTCATGCGTTCCACGGCTTCCCATCCGGTGGAAATGACGGGAACGATATCCTGGACGGCATTGATGAAATGCTTCAACTCCAGCTCGTACGACTTGGCGTATTGCGACATCTTGGATCGTGTGGAGTTCTCGTTCGTGTAGGTGGAGAATCCCTGTCCCTCTTGTTTGATGACCTTGAAGGGGTTCACGTACGCGCTGCCTTTCCTGCCGTACACATTGCAATAGTAGAGATCGTCCGGTCGCATGAGCGACCAACTCGTTTCGATGCTTGCCACGCTGCCATCCTCGAAGTTGATGGTACCGATGGCCACATCTTCCACCGACCGGGTCTGGTGATAAAACATCGATGCGCTGACCGAGCGGACCTTCTTGTAGTTGAAGATATAAAGCAGCATGTCGATCATGACGACACCAAGGTCCAGCAAGACACCGCCTCCGGACTTTTCCGCCTGCGCCATCCACTTGGCGTCGCTGGAGCGCTGTTTCAACCAGCCGCACTTCACGTAGTACAGGTTGCCCAGCTGACCTTGTTCGATGTAGTTCTTCATGAGCGCCGTATCGGGTCGGAAGCGATGATTCATCCCCACCATGAGCTTACGGTCGTTCTTCTCGGAAGCGGTCACCAGTTGCTCGGCTTCTTTTTTTGTCCTGGCCAAAGGTTTCTCCACAAGAACATCATAGCCCATATCCAAGCAGGCCATCGCCGCCTCGAAGTGCGCATCGGTGGATGTACAGATATCCACCGCCCGTATCCCTTCGAAGCGTTCCAACTCCTCCACGTTCCTGCATACATGCGGAATACCGTACTTCTCGGCGATGAGTTTCGCCTTGGACAGGTTCTTATCGCAGAGCGCAAGGAGTTTCACGTTCGGCATCTTGGCAAGCAATGGCAAGTGGATGTTCTGTGCGATGTTTCCCGCTCCTACCAACGCCAATCCTATATTTTCCATAATGGGATAGAGTAATGTTCATGTTCGCGGACCACGTCCGCCCTCAGTTCGATTCCTTTCGACCGCCTCACCTACGCCGGAACGTCGCGCTGCGGTGACTCCCGAAGATACCGGAGCGCCGCTTCGACAACCGAAGCAACATCTATGCCGTTCATGCAACGGAAATGTCCTTTCGGACACCCGTCTCGCCCGATGTGCGTGCAGGGCCTGCACTCCACCGTCGTTTCGATGACGGTGTGTTCGCTCCTGAAGGGCGTGAAACCCAGCGCAGGAACGGTGGAGCCGAAGATGTCGATGACGGGGACCTTCCGCGCCGCTGCCAGGTGCACGATGCTGCTGTCGTTTGCAACAACACACGCAACGCCGTTCATGATTCGCATCGTCTCGTCGAGTGTCCGCACAGCCACACGACGTATGCCGTGCACGAACGCCGCATCCACGTTCTTCACGACCTCCTCACACACACCCGCATCAGCGTCCGCACCGACAATCACCACACGAAACCCTTGGCGTATCAACGCCTCGGCACATCGTGCAAAAGACGTCGCCGGCCAACGCTTCGTTGCGTGCTTCGCACCGGGTGCGACCATGACCTCCGGCTCCGCGGAACGTTGCTTCCCGTAAACACTCCCATCGGATACGGTCGATCCGTCCGCCGCCCACATGTCAAGTCCCTTGCCGTCGTCGCGCACACCCAACGGTTCGATGGCGCGGAAGTACCGCTCCACCACATGCGGTAGCGCGCGTGCGCCAGGCGCATGAGCCACAAGAGCCTGTTTCTCCTTCCGCATGGAATCGACCACGAGACGGCGTGTGCCGAAGCGCCATCGAAGCACAAAGGAACGGAGGTTGTTCTGCAGGTCCACCACCACGTCGTACCGGGAGAGAGCGCCCGGAAGCGCATCCCGACGAAGTCCGTGCAAAGCGGTCCGACGTTTGTCGAGCTCCAGCACCTCGGACACGTTCGTATTGCCTCGCCATACCTCGGCAAACTCTCGAGCCACGGCCACATCGATTCTTGCCTGCGGAAAACGCGCGCGCAGAGCACGCACGACCGGTGTGGCGAGAATCACGTCACCAAGCGAGCTTAAACGAAGGATGAGGATGGAAGAAGGTGTTTCTGAATCTGAATGCACGGAACGTTCAATCAATATCAGGCTCTTCCCGGTTGACTGCTGCTGTTGAAGGCCGTGGCACGAAAATACGAAAGCGCTGAAGCCTGAAGGCATGACACGGAGGCCTGATGGGAACGGACCTGCGGACGCAGCCGCTAACGGGCCGTCGTGCCACGTGCGTGCCTATGGCATCAGTGTTGGGGTAGGCGGACGATGGCCGTGGTCCCTTCGCCTTCCCGGCTTTGGATGGCCAGAGTACCGCCGTGCGATTGAATGAAATCGCGGGCAAGGGTCAACCCCAGTCCCACACCATGCACATCATCCACATTGGACGCGCGGAAGAACGCATCGAAGATATCGACGAGATCATCGTCAGGAATGCCGCGTCCATGGTCGGTGACCGTGATGACGAGGTCGTCGCCATCACCATGGAATCGCAGGTTCACCTCACGATCCGCAGAAGAATACCGGACGGCGTTACTGAGGATGTTACATAGTGCCAGGCGCAGGAGATGTTCGTCGGCATCGACGGTGGCGTGGGGCCAATCGTTGACGATGCGGACGGTGCTGTGCTCGCGAGGTATGTCCTTGCACTGACGTAACAGCGAGTCGATGAAGGATTGGAGATCGATGGCACGTCGTTCGGCGTGCATGGACGCGCCTTGTTCCGACACGGAAAGCGCATCGTGGATGAGACGTGAGAGCACGTGGACCTGTTCCTGGATGATATGGAGGTATCGCTCACGCTGCTCATCTGTCAACTGCGAGGTATACTTGAGGAGCAGATCGGACGAGGAACGGATGACGGTGAGCGGTGTGCGGAACTCGTGCGACAGCATCTCGACGAAGCGGTTGCGCATCTTACGGACCTCGTCGCGTTCCGTCTGCGACGACCGCACTTCCACCCGGCTCGGCTCCCGCCAAGCGCCTTCCGGACTGTCGCTCACCATGGAGATATACACGGTCTGCGTGCCTGCATGCGGTACGGACATGGTGCGTGCCTCGACGCCGATGGAGGATGAGCGGGACGGAAAGACATTCTGTCGTTTCCTTTTCAATGGCAGGATGCTCCTCTCGACGAAGGCTTCGCACGGCGTCTGTGCGCCGTCGCCCTCCACGATGAACACCTCGTCGAGACGACGTGTGCACAGTTCATCGGTACTCATGCCGAGAAGCGCGGCGGCTTCGTCGTTGGCGGCAAGGATGAATCCGTCCGCACGAAAGAGCAAAGCGGCATCGGGCAAATGTCCGACATACGCGCGGGCATCGCCTACTGGGGTGAGAACGTCGTCCGTGAATTGTTTGTTTACTCCCTTGTCTTCTTCATCATTGTGAGAAGTCATGGTGTCGTGCCGAGCACAGGATGGTTATCTGACAGAGGTATCGGACGAATCGGGGAAAAATGTAGGACCATGTCCTATGCCGATGAAAAAAGTTTTCCCGAGGTGCCGCGTTTCCGCACATGCCCGTCTGCGGATGACAGGCTATCGTCGATTTTTGAGATGATTTCGCACATTTTTTTCGGATGTACGATATTCCTCCACGTCTCGGGGATGTGGACCGTGCGTCCCCGACATCGGACGGATGATGTCGATGACCACACTCACCCCTCTTCCAGGTCAGGACCAGGATTTCATCGTCTCTCCGGGTTCGTGCACAAGAGGATGTCTCCATCGATACCCCGACGACGGACTCCGATGCTACCTCGATGACGATCGACCTCTCTGACACACCCTTCACACGGCGTCGTCTCTTTTTCCCTCGTGACGCGAACGGGTCCAACCGTAATCTCCGTGGGGCCTTTCATTGCCGTGACCTTGTCGTGTTCTGCCTGACCAAAAAAAAACGCTTGTCACGTCAAAGGACGACCGTGACAAGCGTTCGACAGTGGTA
>JBBATK010000004.1:0-21413 GCA_040398805.1 Kapaibacterium sp. (SeqCode)
TATGGCGCATGCGTTCCCACCTCGGGCGTCCTGCGCATCAACGGCGTCCCCTCCACCGAGATCCGCGGGAAGAAGCTTCGCAAGCTGCGAGCGAAGATGGGCGTGGTGTTTCAGGATGCGCGGCTCATCCCCACGTTCACGGTGTACGAGAATGTCATGCTGCCGTTGATCATCGAGGGTCACACCAAACGGGCCGCCGATAGCCGTTGTCTGGATGTGATGAGCGACCTCGGTATCAGCTATCTGCGGGAGAAGCATCCGTCCCATCTGTCCGGTGGCGAACGCCAGCTCACGGCACTCGCCCGGGCGCTGGTGGCCTATCCCGAGTGCATCATCGCCGATGAACCCACGGCACAGTTGGACAGCGGCTCCGTGGAACGCATCGTCCAAGCCCTCATGCGCGAGCACGCGCGCGGGGCCACCCTGGTCATCGCGACGCACGACGAACTCGTAGTGCAACGCTTTGCCGGTGTCGGCCGATTGCATCTGAACGAAGGTCGTATCGAAGAAGCATTGACGCACGTGGGACCGGTGTACGTCGTTCCCATGCCGACAGCAGAACCGGAGATCGCTATCGCCTCCGAGATTCCTGTCGTGCCGGACACCTCCGTCCTTCCCGGCACCTCGGTCGCCACCGATACCGCCGGCATTCCCGTCAACGACATACCTATCGAATCATCATCACCGGAGTCCGCATGAGAATCGCCGTTCTTGGATACGGTCGTACCGGAAGGGAAGTGGAGCGCATGGCACTGGAGCGTGGACACGACGTGGTGCTGCGATGCACATCGTCCGCGCCGGTGCATACGTCGACGACGGAGTTCGATGTCGCCATCGATTTCTCCCGCCCCGACCTCGTGTTTCCTCATGTGGCGTTCTGCCTGGACCGACGCCTGCCGATCGTCATCGGCACCACCGGGTGGTACGACCACCTGCCGGCATTGCAGGAGCTGTCCCGTCAAACGGATGCGTCCATTATCTACGGTTCGAACTTCTCCGTGGGCATGCATGTGTTCCGCGGACTCGTGCGGTCGCTCTCGGAGCATGTGGATGCGCTGGAGGAATATGACATCGCCCTCGAGGAGATCCATCATCGACGGAAGGTCGATGCACCGAGCGGTACGGCGTTGACGCTGTCGGATATCGTTTTGGAACACGTGAAGCGCAAGGTGCGGGTGCAGGTGCAAGCCGACGGTGGGGTGCCGCCCGAGGCGCTCTCCGTGTCGTCCGTGCGCGTCGGCGACGTGGCGGGAGAGCATACGGTGACGGCGGACTCGGCGGACGACGCCATCGTGCTGACGCACAGGGCCAAGAACCGTCAAGGCTTCGCCCGTGGAGCCGTCCGTGCCGCCGAATGGATACTCCACAACAAGGGCCTTCACGACGTCGCCGATGTCTTCGACGATATCATGAGATTCCGTGCCTGATGTCCACCACTTTCGACATCATCGTTCCCACGTACGACAACCGCGCCGAACTCGAGGCATGTCTGCAGGGCTTCGCCCGTCAAACCTTTTCCTCGTTCCGGGTGATCGTGTGCGTTGACGGTTCCACGGACGGCACGCAAGCGTGGCTCGCATCACATGCGTTCCCGTTTCCATGCCTGGTTTTGGAGCATGCGGATGGACGCAACCACGGTCGCAACGCCACGCGGAACCTGGCATTGCCCGTTCTTCAAGCGCCGCTGCTGTGTTTCGTGGACTCGGATCTCGTTCCCGCACCGGACCTTCTTGAGCGACATCACGCGGTGCTTGCCGGTGGTGACTGTGTCTCCGTGGGCAATGTGGTGTACACCGACGCCATGACGAACATCTGGGCCGCTTACTCCCAGTCGCGCGGCAAGAACAAATACCCCGACGGCGCTGAGATACCATACTACTACCTTGCCACGGGAAACTGCGCACAGCGAACGGAGCATTTTCTCGCCATCGGCGGTCAGGATGCCGCCATGTCGCGCTACGGTGGGGGTGATACGGAGTACGCGTTGCGACTCCACGCGCGATTCCGTCTGCCCGTCGTCTTCACCGCACAGGCCCGATGCACGGGAAGCATGAACAGGTCGCTGGACTCGGCACTTGCGTTGTTCGAAGAGTGCGGGAGGACGAACCTGCGGATGATCCATGAACGACATCCCGAGGAGCTACGGGTGTTCTATCTCTCTCGCCTTACCGGACGCCGGATATCGGATAGGTTGTTCCGTGCTTGTCTTCAACCATGGCTCGAACGCATCGTCCGGTCCGTCGCGCCGCACTTGCCGCATCGCCTCGCCGTGGTGTGCATCAATTATTGCATCATCACCCGCTTGTGGATGGGATGGCGTTCCGCATGCGCATGACGCGTCCGTCTGCAGATCGTTGAAGCGATTCCACGTCGGGCCGGGGGCCGGGCGGTCACGTCCTCGCAACCGTCAAGAATTCATCCGTCGAACTTAGTATGCTTTAGCGAACAGCACGCGCTGTGAGCTTGGCGCGCCGGTGAGCACGCAGCGACCGTCCTCTTGAGGATTGTCAAGGGGGATGCACCGGATGGTCGCTTTCGTCCGTTCCTTAATGGCTTCCTCCGTAGCGGAGGTGCCGTCCCAATGCGCACTGATGAAGCCGCCCTTCGTTTCCAACACGTCGGTGAACTCCTCGAGGGTATCCACCTTGGTGATGTTGTCGTTCAGGAAGGCCTGTGCGCGTTTGAAGAGGTTGCTCTGGATGTCCTCCAACAGACCACGAATGGCGTCCACGCAGGTATCCATGGGAACGGACATCTTCTCCTTGGTGTCGCGCCGTGCCAGCTCCACCGTACCGTTCTCCAGGTCGCGCTTACCGATGGCGACGCGAACGGGAATGCCTTTCAGTTCGTACTCGGCGAACTTGAATCCGCTTCTCTTGCTGTCGTCCGTATCGTACTTCACCGAGACGCCAGCGGCCTTGAGTTTGCTCATCAGGTCGTGGGCAGCGGCATCTACCTCCGCACCCGTCGTGGGGATGGGCACGATGACCACTTGGTAGGGAGCCAGCTTCGGAGGAATCACCAGTCCATCATCGTCCGAGTGCGCCATGATGAGCGCGCCCACGAGTCGCGTGGACACTCCCCACGAGGTGGCCCATACATGTTCCAACTGGTTTTGTGCATTCGAGAATTGCACATCGAAGGCCTTGGCGAAGTTCTGACCGAGGAAGTGCGAGGTGCCTGCCTGCAGGGCCTTGCCATCCTGCATGAGCGCCTCGATGCAATACGTCTCCTCCGCACCCGCGAAGCGCTCTTGCGCCGTCTTCACACCGCGGATGACCGGCATGGCCATGACGTTCTCGGCGAAATCGGCATACACATGAAGCATGCGCTCCGCCTCCTCCACCGCCTCCTGCTTGGTCGCGTGCGCCGTGTGTCCCTCCTGCCACAGGAACTCGGCCGTGCGAAGGAAGGGACGGGTACGCATTTCCCAGCGGACCACGTTCGCCCACTGGTTGATGAGCAAGGGCAGGTCGCGGTAGGATTGGATCCAGTCGCGATAGGTGTTCCAGATGATGGTCTCCGAGGTGGGACGAACGATCAGCTCCTCTTCGAGCTTCGCGCTCGGGTCCACGATCACCCCGCTTCCGTCCGGTGCGTTCATGAGCCGATGATGCGTCACCACCGCACACTCCTTCGCGAAACCGTCCACGTGCGCCGCTTCACGGCTCAGGAAGCTCTTCGGAATGAAGAGAGGGAAATAGGCGTTCACGTGACCCGTGGCTTTGAAGCGGGCATCGAGTTCGTCGCGCATCTTCTCCCAGATGGCGTATCCGTGCGGCTTGATGACCATGCAGCCACGAACGGCCGAGTGGTCCGCAAGACCCGCCTTCGAAACGATGTCGTTATACCAAGCTGAATAATCCGTGGTCCGTGCAGTGATTTCCTTAGCCATGTGGGGAGTGAAAGTGATCGATGAACAAGATGGTCGGTGCAAAAGTACGAAGCCCCGCCGAGCTCCGGGAGTTCTTCGGAAGTCCTGCAGGAACCGGCATCAGGAAGGTCCGCGACAAGTTCGTGAGAGACGCCGTCGACTTTCTTTCCACGTCCTACAATAAACCGACCGACCGGTCGGTCTATACCGAAATTCTGTGGTCTCACTTTCTTTTTCGGAGGAACAAATGGATAGAAAAGCATGGCTCGAGAATATCGGACGTATCATCGATTCCATGGATGCAGAGGGTTTCGCTGCGCTCATGACGGAGAACGGAACGTTTCGCTTCGGCAACATGCCTGCGGTCGTCGGACGTGCGAACATCGCGGAAACCGTCCGCACCTTCTGGTCGATGATCAAGAACTCGGAAAACCATGAAGTGGTCGACTTCTGGGAGAAGCCGGGGTCGGTGGTGTGGCAGGGTTCGGTGCTCTACACCCGCAAGGACGATCGTCAGGTGAAGGTACAGTTCACGAACATCTTCCACTTGGATGGCGATTTGATTCAGGACTACCTGATCTACATCGACAACGGTCCGCTGTGGGAAGCATAAGGCGGTTCGCCGTGAGGGTGTTCACCGTGCATCGTGAAAGCATGAGAATCGCGGATCGTTGATCGATCCGCGATTTTTTTTTGCCTGCGGTGGTATCCTGAACATCACCGGCGCGGCGAGCGACGCATGAGCGATCTGAGGGCGGAGGTCTCCGCCGAGGAGAAGAAGCCGCTGAAGCGGAGCGAAAGCAGGAAGAGCAGGAGAAGGATGATTTTCACGATCACGTCGGGCACAACGGTTTGCACCGGACGGAGCGTGTCGACGGCGAAGATGGCAGCGGCCAGGAGGACGATTCGGAGGACGCGGGACCACTCATAGCGCACGGCATAGACGCGTTGAGACGTTGCATACATGAGGACGGCGGACACCGCATAGGCTCCAAGCGTGGCCCATGCCGCTCCCGTGTACGACAGGGAAGGGATGAGGAGCAGGTTGAGCGCGATGTTGACGACGGCTGCCGACCCGACGATCAGCGGCAGACGCGTGGTCTTCTTCGTGATATGGAGTCCGGCCGCTAGATTCGACGTGACGCCGGCGAAGTAGTATGCGGCGGCGACAATCGGCACGATATGCAGGCCCTGCCAATAGGAGGGATGGATGAGCGTACCGCCGGGAAAGGGGAGTCGGACGACGCTCGAGGCGAACAGACTGATGAGCAAAAACACAACGGCGCTGGCGAGGGTGAAGTAGGTGAAGACTCTTCCGAACAGCATCGGCGCATCGTCGTCCTCGGCATGATTCAGATAGAAGGGCTTCCATGCGTACTCGAAGACGGAAACGCAGAGCATCATGGGGATGGCCAATCGGTAGTTCGCGTTGTACAGGCCCACGATGATCGGCGTGGTCATGACCGTGAGGATGGGTCGGTCCGCCACTTGCAGAAGCATGGACGCGAAGCCGGAGGGCATGGTGGGAATGCCGAAGGAGGCGAGCTCCCGAAGGCGCGACGTACCGCGGTGCAGAGTGCGAAGAATCTGTGGCAGGACAAGCACGACGCCGAGGAGTGAGGAGCACGCACCGGCAACAAAGACGCCATGAGATCCCATGCCGCCCTTCACGACAAGGACGATGTTAAGGACGATGTTGGTCACGACGACCATCACCTTGAACGCGGCGAAGCGCTTGGCCTTTCGCTCCATGCGCAACTGCGCAAAGGGGATGATCGTGATGGCGTCGAGGAACGGAATGAGCAGGATGAGGGCGAATTCCTGCTCCCGCTGGTCCGTCGGAATCCCCGCTCCCGATGCCGTGTACGAACGTAGAAGGTAGAACAGTAACGACAGGGCGGCGGCGATGGTGACGACGGGAATGAAGCTCTGGGTGAAGACGGTGCGCTTGTCGGTATCGGTACCCCGATAGAAACGCATGAACGCGGACTCGAACCCGAAGGCGTAGGCGATGTTGACAAACGCGATGAGGGCGTAGACATTGGAAACGACACCGAGTTCCGACATGCTCAGGTAATTCGTGTACAACGGCGTCAGCAGGAATGTCAGGAACCGCTGAATGATGGTACTGGCTCCGTACACGGCGGTGTCCGAGGCCAGGGATCGCAATTTGTCGCGCATAAAGGGACCTAATGTCTCACCGCGCAAGATACACACGGAGCTCAGAGCATCGGACCTCCGGATGCGCCGGCATCGGCAGACGCCTATGCGCTCTGCCGCACTTCGTTCCACCGTTGCACCGCGCTTTCACAGCATGTAACTTGCAACCTCCATCACCGTTCATTCATTCGCCATGAAGATGTCATCCATCTACCGTCGTCTCGTTCACGTTCTCCTACCCACCCTTCTCCTCGTGGTCGCGAGCGCGGCTCCGATGCGTGCGGACGACGATACGCTTGTCACGCGCTTGCGCAACCATGTGTACACCTTGGCATCGCCGGAGTACGAGGGACGGTATCCGGGAACACCGGGGAACGAGAAGGCCGTTGCGTACATACGCGCGGAGTTCACGAAGCTGGGTTTGCTTCCGGTCAACGGATCCTTCACTCAGCAGTTCACGGTGCCGTCGGGCGTGGAGTTGGTCGGGGAGAATTCCGTCGGGTTCGGCGTCATCGTTCCCAAGCCCTTCGTTCCCGCCTCGGAGCTCAAGCCCATGAAGATCTCGTGGAAGACGGGCGTGGATTATACGCCGTTGGGTTTCAGTGCCGGCGGAAGTGTGAGCGGCGCACTCACCTTCGTCGGATTCGGCATCACGGACAAGGCGAAGAATGTCGACGACTACGCGGGAGTGGATGTCAAAGGCAAAGTGGTGATCGTGCTCACGGGCGATCCCTCCAACTACAATCCCCATGCGGCGTTCAAGGGAACCGGAGCCATGAGGACGAGGGCGATCAACGCTCGTGAGCATGGTGCGGTCGGTGTCATCTTCGTGCATCCGCAAGGAGACTCGGCGGAGGTGCTCGTGCCGCTGCAGTTCGACGCGAAGTCCAGCAACTCCGGCATCGTCATCATGCATGCTCGCCGCTCTTCCATTGCACGCTTCTTCCCGAAGAATCCGGACAGCACGCTGCTCGGTGCGGAACAATACATCATCAAATCGAAGAGCTCCCGAAGCTTCGATCTGCCGAACACGACGATCGCGGCATCGGTGGGATTGAAGACGGTGGATGCCGCCATCGATAACGTCGTCGGTATGGTCCGCGGGACGGACCATCCGGATGAATACATCGTCGTCGGTGCGCACCTGGACCACCTCGGGTACGGCGATGAGAATTCCCTGTATGCAGGAACTGAGAAGAAGATCCACTTCGGTGCGGACGACAATGCTTCCGGAAGTGCGGGCATGATGGAACTCGCGGCCATGGTGGCGGCACGCCCGCTGTCTCGCAGTGTTGTGTTCATCGCGTTCAACGCCGAAGAGCGTGGATTGCTCGGGTCCGTGCATTATACACGCACGCCGTCGATTCCGCTGGAGAAGACCGTGTGCATGGTGAACCTTGACATGATCGGACGCTTGAAAGACAACAAGCTGAACGTCCAGGGCGTCGGCAGTTCCTCGCGGTGGAAGCCCTTGCTCGATAGCGTCAACGCGGCGTTCACGTTCACGATCACGACAACGGACGACGGTCTGGGACCGAGCGACCATTCGTCGTTCTATGCCAAGG
Organism: Kapaibacterium sp. (SeqCode); assembly: GCA_040398805.1. GTDB lineage: Bacteria > Bacteroidota > Ignavibacteria > Kapaibacteriales > NICIL-2 > JBBATK01. Next base: position 7,600 of record JBBATK010000004.1, read on the forward strand.
AGAAACCCGTGTTGTTCCTGTTCACGGGATTGCATAGCGACTACCATCGTCCGTCCGACACTCCCGACAAGATCAATTACGCAGGGCAGGCAGCCGTGGTTCGGTTCACGGAGTCCATCCTCCGCAGTATCGGCTCCTGGTCCACCGCGCCGGACTATGTGAAAGTGAAGACGACGCAGTCGGCGAGTGCCGGTTTCAATGTCGTGTTCGGGGTCATCCCGGACTATGCGGACCATCCGAAGGGATTGCACATAACGGGCGTCCGCGAAGGAGGTCCGGCGGAGAAAGGCGGGCTCAAGGGTGAGGATATCATCACGAAGTTCGGTCCCACGCCTGTCAAGAATATCCACGATCTCACCTATTGCCTGGGTCAATACAAGCCCGGCGACATCGTGGAGGTCACCGTCCTGCGGGGGCCCCGCGAGGACAAAGAAGTCGTTCTCAAAGTCACGCTCGAAGCGCGTAAGCAATAGCACTGGGACATCGCCCTCCTCCGTCTCGGCGCGCGCGTTCACTCATGTCGCGCGACCCGTATGTTCATGTCCGTGCACTCAGCACGGCGCGCACCTTGTCCGCGTCCTCGGGGGTGTCGATAGCAATGAGGGTGTGGGAGGTTTCCACGCACATATAGCGGGCGCCATCGGCGAGCAGACGCAACTGTTCCAGACTCTCGGCTACTTCATAGGGATGAGGAGGCAAGGAGACGAAGCGCCGCAGGGCCTCGCGGGTGTACGCGTAGAGTCCGATATGTTTCCAATACTCCACCGCATCCAATCGCTGAGCCCCGCTTGTTCCGCGCACGTGGGGAATGACGGACCGCGAGAAATACATGGCCGTACCGTCCGTGCGCCGCGTCACCTTGCAGATGGTCGGATTATCGAGATCCTCGGGCGCTTCCAGCCGCGTCACCGGCGTGCAGACATCGGCGAGCGACGTCTCGTGTGCCATCACCAGGGCCGTCAGTAGCGAAGGCTGCACCAACGGTTCATCGCCTTGAACATTCAGGATGATGTCGTAGGGTTCGTCCACACCCGCGGCTGCCGCGGCAACGCGATCGGTGCCCGATGGAAGATCGGGAGACGTCATGACACACCGCACCTTGATGCGTTCGCACTCACTGCGGATGCGGTCATCATCGGTGGCGACCACTACCGCATCGATTGCGTCCGCTTGTTCGGCGGCGCGAACGACACGCTCGAGCATGGTTTGTCCGCAGAGGTCCACGAGCGGCTTTCCCGGAAAGCGCGTGGAAGCATAGCGGGCGGGAATGACAGCAAGGGCACGCATGCGATTCGGCGGTTGATGATAAGGAAACGCTTAGGCCAGGAAGGGCATCTTCACGACTTCCGCAGGGAAGTGCTTACCGCGCGCGAAGATGTTAACCATGGTGCCCGGTGCTGCAAGGCCGGCGGGCACGTAGCCCATGGCGATGGCTTTGGACAATGACGGTGCGATGTTGCCGCTGGTGACCGTGCCGACGGAGACTCCGTCGTGGTGGATTTCGTAGCCGTGGCGCGCGATGAACTTATCCACGTGGACGACGAGTCCGACGAGCTTGCGCGAGACGCCCGCCTCCTTGACGGCGGCGATGACATCGCTGCCGTTGAACGGACCCTTGGCGAGTTTCGTGATCCAACCCAGACCCGCTTCCAACGGATTCGTCGTCTCATCGATATCGTTGCCGTACAGGCAGTATCCTTTTTCCAGTCGAAGCGTATCGCGCGCACCCAAGCCCACGGGCTCGATGCCGAACTCCGCACCCGCCTCGAAGATGGCATTCCAGACCTCCGTGCACACCGAATCGTCTCCTTCGAAATAGATCTCCATGCCGATCTCACCCGTATAGCCCGTCCGGGAGAGGATCATCGGACGTCCGGCGAGCGTCCCTTCGACGAACGAATAGTACGGGATCTCCGAGAGGTCCGTCGTCGTGAGTTTCTGCAAGGCGGCCAACGACTGCGGACCCTGGATGGCCAGCAGATTGATATCATCGCTCTTGTTCGTGAGCACGCAATCAGCGAACTCCGCTGCGTTCGTCGACGCCCACGCCCAATCCTTGTCCATGCAGGCACCGTTCACCACCATCATGTAGTGGTTCTCCGCCAGCATGTACACGAGCAAGTCATCGACAATACCGCCATGGGGAAGGCACATCGCCGAGTACTGCGCCTTGCCGGGGGTAAGCTTGCTCACATCGTTCACGGTGAGTTTCTGCAAGAACGCCAGACTGTCGGCACCGCGAACATCGAACTCGCCCATGTGGCTTACATCGAACACGCCCACCTTGGTACGCACGATGGTGTGTTCGTGCATGATACCGCCCGCATATTGAATGGGCATTTCAAAGCCTGCGAATTCGACCATCTTCGCTGAGTGTGCGCGATGAAGAGCGTGGAATCTTGTTTGGTTCATGAGGTATGCCGGCACGCCGGTGGAATGGAAAACACATGGAAACGGTCCGCAAATATAGGGCACCGTGGTGAGCTACGCGGGATGATGTCTTCACCCTGCGTCACCATCTCTGTGCCGTGCGTCATGATACCGGCGGCAGTGATCGATCGACGCGCAGCTTTTCAAGCGAGCGGTCAACGAGAAGGGGGAGAAGGATGCGCTGCGGTATGGAAGGACGCGATCAACGGAACCGGTAGCCGACGCCTTTGACGGTTTCCAGGAACTCGCTGTATGGTCCGAGCTTGTCACGGAGTTTGGAGATATGGACATCGACGGTGCGATCGACGACATAGACGGATTCGCCCCAGATGCGTGACAGCAGGGATTCGCGGCTGAAGACTTTACCGCGATTGGCCACGAGGAAGGCCAGGAGCTCGAATTCCTTCTTGGGCAGGAACTGTTCCTTGCCCTCGATCCGCATGGTATAGTTCTGGCGGTTGATCTCGAGCTCGTCCACGCGAAGGATCTCCGGCGCGCTGATGGTTTCCGTGCGTACGCGCTCGGATCCGCGACGGATGAGCGACTTGACGCGCGCAGCCAGGATGCTCGGCGATACGGGTTTCTGGATGTAATCGTCCGCGCCCAGCTCCAGACCGAGGATCTCATCGATCTCGGCATTCTTCGCGGTAAGGAACATGATGGAGCATTCGGCGGCGCTCGAGGATCGGATCTGCTTACAGACGTCGTACCCGTCCATCCCCGGCATCATGACATCAAGGATGACGACGTCAGGCTGGATCTTCTCGGCCACGTCCTTTGCCTTCTCGCTTTCCGCGAGCGTCGTCACCTCGTACCCTTCCTTGCGGAGATTGTAGGAGATGAGTTCCAGGATGTCTTGCTCATCGTCGACAACGAGGATCTTTTTCGGTCTCATAACGTCGAGCAGGTGTTTTCGAGTGATAGCATCTGTTCAAAAATACGCGAGTTTGCCGGCGCAGTCTTCGTGGATGACGTTATGAATGCATAACACCGTCGCTTCGGCGTGCTGCGGCACCGGGCCGATCGAGGTCGTGCAGGTGCGCACGCAGCGTGCGGACGATTTTGCTACTTTGCGCACAAGAATGAGTGCACCGGGTGGCTACACAGGGGAACCCGGAACGCGAATCATCATTATCGCCCCGAGGTATCATGAACGGTTACGGTCCATCACGCTCACGTCGCATGACACTGCGTCAACGGTATCTGCGCGTGCCGCTGCGTGTGCGATTGACGATGTGGTACACCGTCATCCTTTCCGTGGCCCTCATCGCGTTCAGTGTCTTCACCTACATCACGGTCTCGAACAGCTTGCACACGAACATGGATGACATGTTGTTGGAAGTATCGACGTCCGTGGACAAGGTGATCACAGAAAAGATCCGGCAGACGAAGTCGCCCACGGGTATCCGCACCGATTCCGCCGCGGTGCCGGTCGCGAAATCCATTGCAGGGACGACGGCTCCGCCGGTGGAGAAGAATATGAAGGATTCGGCCAAAGGGTCGACGCCGTCCGACTCCGCGCGGTTCGATATCGACAACCTCTCGCTCCAAGAGCTGACAGCACTGGTCTCGCAGGGCATCTTCACCAGTGGCGGACCCTCCTTCGTTTTCATGAGGGCGGGCAATTTCTTCGTCCAGTTCGCGGATACCAAGGGCAATGTCTATTGGCGCTCGGAGAATCTTCAGGATCTTTCGCTGCCCACATACTCGAAGATCGAGGACGCAGCAGAAACAGGTCGCGTGTTCATGGACGCATCGCTCCGCAAACAGTCCATCCGTGTCATGTGCATGCGCGGTAAACTCAGCGAAGTCAGTGTTGGCTACAGCATGCAGGAGGTCGACGAAATCCTGCGTCAACTCCGCTCAACCTTCGAGCTCGGCTTCTCCATCGCGTTGGTCTTAGCGGTCGTCATCGGCTATTTACTTGCGCGCTACTCGTTGCAGCAAGTGGATATCATCACGAATGCAGCCAAGCGAATCACGGCGGAGAATCTGAGCAAGCGCTTGCCGCTTCCGGTCACGAACGACGAAATCGCGCGATTGACCACGACGCTCAATGCCATGATCGCCCGTCTCGATATCTCCTTCACCCAGGTGCGTCAGTTCACCAGCGATGTGTCCCACGAGCTTCGCACACCGCTCGCCATCCTGATGGGAGAGCTGGAGATGGCATTGCGCAACGAGATGTCGGACGAGGACTATCACGTGCTCGTCGTAAGTTCTCTGGAAGAAGTGATGCGGCTATCGAAGATGGTCAGCAGTCTGTTGGAAATCTCCCGCGCGGAAACAGGTCAGGTGCGACTGCAGAAATCGCTGTTCGACATCTCCCGCATGACCGCCAATATCTGCGACGATATGCAGATCCTGGCCGAGGACAAATCCATCACGCTTGAGTGCGAGATACAATCGTACGTCACCATCATCGCAGATGAATCCCGCCTGCATCAGATGCTGCTCAATGTCATCGATAACGCCATCAAGTACACGCCGCGGAACGGCACCGTCCGGGTGACGCTGTCCACACGGGCCACACAAACCAGGATCGACGTGAGCGACACGGGCGTCGGTATCTCCGAGGAAAACCAGGCCTTCATCTTCAACCGCTTTTTCCGCGTGGATCAGTCTCGCTCCAACGACATCGTCGGCAGCGGTCTCGGACTCTCCATCGTGCGATGGATCGTCGAGGCGCATCAAGGTTCCATTCGCGTGAAGAGCGAGCTCGGCGCCGGCTCCACCTTCTCCATCGTCCTTCCGTACGAAGCCACCTAGGGAAGAACGTCTGTACCCCGGGACTTCTGTCGCCCACACACGTGCGCGGGAAGATGCGCGGGACGGCGTAGTTACCCGAGTTTCCGTAGTTTGCGCGTCCGAAAAACTGGTTGCACCACAGGCTCTTCAGCCTCGACTCGAATGTCACATTCCGGCAGTTCCTTGCGCCTCATCCCTATCTGCCTCCTCGTCTTTGCACTCGCGTGTGCCGACACGGATCGGCGTCCGGAACCCGCGGACGACGCGAATTCGGCAACGGCGCGCTCCAAGGATTCAATGAGAACGCAGAAAGCGAGCAAGGCACGTGCTGCGGATTCCGCTCAAGAGCAGACGGAACTCCAGGCCATCGCTTCATCGGCCGCGAAAGTGCCGCCCCTGAAAGGCCGATCCATCTGTCTCTCGCTTTGTGGTATCGACAGTCGGTTGAATACACCCTCGGGACGTGCCGATGCCAACCATGTGCTGAGGTTCTGGCTGGACGAGGGAGCGGTGGAGATCATCGATATCCCGCGCGGGACCTATGCGGATGTGGGACTCGACAGCGCGTTCAATTTCATTGCGAACCTCCGCGCCCATAAGGGTCGTACCGCCTACCTCAAAGCGGTCGCCGAGATCGCCGACGTTCCCCGTATCGATTATTACTGCGAAGTGGGACTCTCGCAGGCGTTGGGGATACTCGAGCTTTTGGGACACAAGGACGATGCACAACAGACGCTGCGGGCACTACGAACGCGTCATGCCTTCGCGACGGGTGATTATCAGCGCTCCTTCAATCAAGGGAGCTTCCTGAAGCAGACCATGATGAAGCACTTCGGTACGTCCACCACCTGGTATCGTGATCCTCTCTTGCGCGCCGGCATGTTGCTCGTGGATGCGAACATCCCTCTCGACACCGTCAAGTACATCATCGACGAACTCGACGCTCATGGTTTCCCCGGCAACGGCAAATGCTATGTGTACATTAAACCCACGTACTCGTACCGCCTGCCCGAATACGATTTCACGAGTGCGGAGAGCATTTCGAAGATCGGGAAGAAGATCGACGAGCGCATGAAGATAGAGGGTTTGGAACACACGGACGTGCAGGCGGAATACGTGAAACGTCTTGATGGCATCATCGCCGCTGCCGCTGCCGACAGTGCGCGACGTCCGATGGCGACGGTCACGAAACTCCGTCGTGTGTTCGAACAGCGGGCGTGGATGCAGGTGGAGAACAAAGCGCATCGCAAAGCGGTGTTCACGCGTATCTGCACCCTTATGGAGCAGTGCCTGGTGAACGCGAAGCGGGCGAAAGACGCAGCCGTCATCCGCAAGTTTTACGAAGACCACCAAGCGCTCGTGGAGCCGGCTCTGTCACGCTAAGGTTCTTCGTCGTCACCGATGCGTCATCCCGTGGCCGCGGTGGAGGACGACATCACATGCCCCGCCGGAGGAGCGCCGCTTCCGGTCGTGCAGACCACTCCTGCAGGGATTGCGCGCCTGAATCTTTGTCGGAAAGGATGGGAGCGACTTCCGACCATTGTTTTCCGAAACTGTCCCACCGAATGCTACCCTCGGTGCGAGGATTGTAGAGGGCCGTGCATTTGTAATGGACGTCCGCTTCGTCCGAAAGCACAAGGAAGCCGTTGGCGAATCCCGGCGGTATCCACACGATGTGATTGTCCACATCATCCACCCGAAGGGACACGTGTTCACCATAGGTAGGTGATCCCACACGGATATCGAGTTCCACGAGTTCGATGGCGCCGCGCACCACCCGCAGGAGTTTACCCATGGGTTCCTCCCACTGGAAGTGCATGCCGCGCAGAACCCCTTTGCACGAGCGCGAATGATTGTCCTGAAGGAACCGTGTGGGTAATCCCAGGTCTGCGAAGACCCGCTCCTGATAACTTTCCAGGAACATTCCGCGAGCGTCGCGGAAGACGCGGGGTGTAAGGACGACGATGCCGTCGAGATGCGTGGAGTGGATGGCTATGGACATGGTTCAATCGGGAGTAATGATCTCACGGCGTGAGGTGTAGGACAGACGGAGGCGCAGGAAATGTCGGCGACGTTCGTCGGCGGAGACATCGCCGAGCGAGAGCATCTCCGTGCGAAGGCGTTCGGCATCCAGCGCAGAACCTAACGCCGTGCGAAGTTCGTCAATGGTGGCAAACTGCGACACATGCCGGGTGACAGGACCCGCGGGCGCTTCGATGACGCGGTCGCTCCGGTGGCCGACGTAGGACTCGTACGAGCGAAGCATCATAGTGGCAGCTACGTAATGCGCGTCCATGCTATGACCCGCGATATGCGGCGTACACACCGTTGTCGCCTCTGCCAACTCTCGCGAATACGCGGGCTCGTGTTCCCACACATCGACCGCCGCACGAAGATCCTGTTCCCGTATCGCCCGCAGCAGATGCTGCTCGCTTATCACCCCGCCGCGGGATGCGTGGACGAAGACGGCGTTCGGCTTCATGCGAGCGAAGAAACTCTCGGCAAGCAGAGCGAGCGTAGGATGAAGGCCGGACGCGGTGAGCGGCACATGGTTGGTGATGATGTCGCACTCCGCGGCTACCTCCTCCAGAGTGCGGTGACGGCATCGTTCGTCGGCATTGAAACGACCCTCAGCCATGGCGGGCGGATCGTTCAGCAGAAGGGGAAATCCGAGCGGTGCAAGAATCTGTGCCACGGCACGACCGGCATTGCCATACCCGATGATGCCAACCGTGGGCGTTCGATCGCGGACAGCGACTCCGCTCGATGTCCCGGACGCCGTGAGCGAGGGTTCGTTCTTCAGAATGGCGTAGAGGACATACTCCGCCACTGCATGGGCGTTACAACCGGGCGCGGCCGTCCACGCGATATCGCGCGTTTTCAGATAGGCGATGTCCAGATGATCGTAACCCGCGGACGCGGTACCGACGAAGCGGATGTCCGTATCGTGGAGCAGGGATTCGTCCACACGGGTCGTTGTCCGGACGAACAGCGCCGTAGCGCCGCACGAGCGCAAGAACCCGTTCGTGATCTCCGGATACGGCACACTGATCACGGAATCGGATGCCGAGAGTGCGTCTGCCAGACCGGGTATGTGCTGGGTGACAACGATCATCACGGTGCGGGAATGACAAGTCGGACATCGTCGAGCGACCAACGGGGTTTGATACCGAGGTTCGAGCGCAAGGGAGCGAAACGTTCGGCGGCGTTCCACGGATGGACGGAGCCGGAAGAGTATCGGCCGTCCCCGTTGCGGTCCGCGAACGCGTCCACGGAGTACTCGCCCGGCGGCAGCGCTGTGAAGGCGAAGGGTCCTGCCTGACCCACGAGTCGGCGGACCTCCTGCGCTCCGCGCAGAAGGCGGATGACGATGACCTCATGAGAGTTCGCGGAATCGATAACGACGCCACGAAGGGTACCGAAAAGGCGCGTGTCTGGCGTGCGGAGTCGCAAGCGGATGCTCGTGTCGGCCACGGGACCGCCGCCGGCACTCAGCAATCCACGTGTCTTCATGGTCCATTCGAACCATGTGTCGAACGGCAAGGTGTCGCGGGCCGACACGACGACGCGGTTCGCCGCGGGTCTGGTGATGCGTAGCGGCACCGCTCGGGATGCCGTCGTGCATTCCACGCGCAGGCCAGGCATGGCAGTGTCGGGGTCGATCGCCGTGTTCCAGGTGAAGACCAGTTCCGGCGTGCAGTCGGACGTCGTGATGCTGTCGCGAAGAGACACCGAGCCGAGACGCGGTTGCAGGGGATCCGCAATGGTCGATGGCGTGAACACCATGCGCGCCGTCGAGTCGGGCATGCGGTTGCCCGCAGTGTCTTGCGGCGTTTCGCCCGATCGTGCGGCACGGAGCAAAAGCGGAAGGTCTGACGACACGGCCTCGGTGATGCACGTCCAGGTCGTCGATCCCGGTGACTGCGGATACACCGCTCGGATGGCTCGAGCATTGGCACCGTTGGTGTCGCTGAGGATGAAGGTGGAGAGTGACACGGAACCCGGCTTGAGGGGTTCGCTCCATTGAAGGTCGATGCGCGTGGACGAACGAGGTCGTATGTCCAGGAGTTCCGGCGGCGTGATGTCGGCGGGTGGGGAGAGACGCAGGAGACATGCGACCGTGGAGCCCGAGGCGATGACGGGATCGGCGACGGCGGTGGCCAGCGCATCCGTGCCGTACGTGAACACGCCATCGTTGTCGATATCGCGCAGGACGATGAGGCGATAGCTCCCGTCCGGCAACGCCGAGAAACGGAAACTCCCGTCGGTCCCGACTTGCGTCTTGTATCTGGGTTTCGTACCGCCCCATGACACCTGCGAGGTATCCCCGCGCAGCGGGTACAGATACACAAGCAGTCCGTTGGGTTTCTCGTCCTGGACCGTTCCCACAATCTTTCCCTTGTCCAACGTCGGCCCCGTGGAGAACACGACCGTTGTGGCGGAGGTCGGCGTATTGCCGCGGAGGTCCGCATACTGCGTGCCTATGGTAAGGGCATAGGTGGTTGCCGTGTCCAGATCCTCGTCGAAACGCACGGTGAGCGCGCGTCCGCTCCATGAGAAGGAGAGAGGTTTCTCGGGAGACACGGAGATACATTCCTGCACACGAGAGCGTTCAACGGCTTCGGAGAACTCGACGTCTATGGAGCGACGTCGGAAATCCGTCTCGGAGTATGACCCATCGACAACGGCGACGGTCGGCGGTGTCTTGTCTTCGGGTCCTCCTTCAGGCGGACGTACCACTGCGCAGCCGGAGAGAGCAAGCAGCAGTGCGGTCGCGGCAGTGCGAAGCGAACGGTTCATGCGGTACCTCCGTCGGACAGAGTCACGGTGCGGGTGACTTTCGCCGACCATCGAACAAGGAGGAGAGCGAACGCTGCGCAGGCGACGAGTTCCGCCGCGACTGCGGTCCACGCGACGGTGACGGCGGAGACGGAGGCCGCGAATGCATAGCCCGCCGTTGCAAGGATCAAGGTGACGACGAGGATGTGCGTGACGATGCGCTCATGGCGGGTAGCCAGCAGGAATCCCTCGAGCACGGTCTTGACGCTCAGAGCGATGAAGCCGATTGCGAGCACTTGCAGGATGAACACCGACTCGGGGAACCGGAAGGTCCATTGCATGAGGCTTGGAGCGACAAGGGCGAGGAGCGCACCGACGGTCACGGAGACGAGCGTCGTGGAGACGATGACGGAACGTATCCGCGGCGCATCGGACTGCCTCTTTGCGTACTTGGGAAGGATGCTATGGAGGAACGCTCCGGGTAGGATACGCGCTGCGGTCGTGAATCGAGCGGCAGCCGAGTAATGTCCTGCGAACGTATCGGTGCCCAGCCATCCGAGCATGATCACGGGCAGGCGCACGAGAAGAGAACTGATGATGTTGACAGAGGTGACGGAGCCCTGCTCCATCCAGAGGTGTCTCACGCGGTCTGTGATCGAAAAGGATGAGACATCCGATTCCTGTGCAGCGTCGGATGCCGGAGCAACTTGACGGAAGAAACTGCGCAGGTGGAAGAACTTCGCCACATCTCCCGCGAGCAGAAGTGCGGCGCAGAACCAAAGGGACGGTGACACGAGAAGCGAGAGCGCCGCCAGCAGATACGGTATGCCGTTGTATGCGGCATTGATTCCGGCCGCGCGGTGACTCCGGTGCAGTCCGCGCAGGGCGCAGACAAGTGCATACGACAGCGTCGACGGCAGGACATCGACGATCATGAGCAGGGAAAAGGTCGCGGTGGACAGGTCTTTACTGAGCGCGACGGCGAAAGCGAAGGGAAGAACGATGGCGCACAATGCGCGTTTCACCTCGAAAGAGCGAAGCACCTCGAGGCGTGCGCGCGAAGGATCGGCACCGATGGTTCTGGGCAAGGTGATATCGAAGCCCGCATCGCAAACAGTCTGCGCAATGCCGGCAAGGGCGAGCACGAAGGAGAAACGTCCGAGCATCTCCGCTCCGGAAAGACGGGCCAGGGATATGACGAACACGGCACCCGTCACCAGACTGAACGCATCGCCCAGGGCGATGGTGATTCCGGTGGAGAAAAGTCGTCGTAAACCGTTTGCCGGAGTATGAAGGGAAGAGTCGGCCATGGAGAGCGGATGTGATGTGCGGTAAAAATACACCCGCCATGAAGCAACGGCAAAAAGGGCGTTGGTGCCGGAACGACCGACCCGCCCATCGGAGATGCCGCGAGCGAGCGGAATCCCCGATGACGAGAGGCAGATGGTGTTTCGCGGACAGCCGCGAACCCCGAGGTGGAAGCACTATCAGAACGTGTATTCCATGCTCAGTCCGGTCAGCCAGTTCCGGGGCAGACCCGGATCGATGAAGACCGGTTCTTTGGAGACGGGGGCGATATCGGGATTCAGCCAAACACTCGCGATGTATGTGGAATCAAGAACGTTGTTCATCCGTGCGAAGGTGCGCATCATGATCTTGTCCGCGATGCGGAAGCGATAGGCCACCGAAGCATCCAGGATGGTGTAGGCGGGTGCGGTGGTCTTGTTGACATCATCGGCGTATAGGGAGCCCACGGTGCGCAGTTCGGATTCGAGACGGAATCCCGTGACGACGTTCGGTTCGTAAACCACTCGCAGGGTGGAGAAGTACGAGGGGACGCCCGGCATGGTGTTGCCCGAAAGATCCAGAGATCGTCCGGCGAGCGATGCGTTGACATACACCGAGTCGAAGCGATATGAGACAAGGGTGTTCGAGGAGACGCTCGCGGACAGTGTGGCACGAAGCCCGTTGGAAAGGCGCATCGTCCCTCCCGCTTCGAGTCCGATACGACGGGAACTGCCGGCCGACATATAGAATCGTCCGCCTCGGTACGGTACCAGATCGTTCTCCGTCGTGATGTGATAGGCGACGAGTTCGAGGTCGATGGCGCTGATGAAACCCGAGAGCAACCACGGAGCGTATTTGAATCCCGCCTCGATGGTACGGCTGCGGATGGGTTCGAGCAGGGAATTGATGGGCCGGAGCGTATCCTCGCCGAGCGCTGCGGGCGGATCCGTTTCATTGCCTGCGGGAATCTCCACGCCGTACGCAAGATTGGCATACGCCGATACGCGGTTCGCCAGCAGATAGCTGATGCCGAGCTTCGGTGAAAGTTGGGAGAAGGTGCGAATCTCGTTGAGCTTCGGTGTGATGAAGTTCGCATACGAGTACGTGATGTTGTCGGAGCGAAGTCCGGCAAGGACGGTCAAACCATTCATCATGCTCACGACATCTTGGATGAAGATTCCTGTTGCATGCGCACCTTCTCTCCTGTTGTCCCGTAACGTCGTGCCCCGCGATTGCGTGATCGGATCGAGTGAGTAAAACAATATGGCGCCATCCTGATAGGCTTTATCCATGCCGATGAGGAGTTTGCTCCGTATCGATTCCGTCACGTCCGCATCGTAGGTATAGGTGACACTACCTCCGGTATGATATCTCGTAAAGTCGCGGAAGGTGTTCCGTTCGGAACGTTGCAAGAATTTGGGTTCAGCGAACAGACTGACGGTTACCGCGTGTCCCTCGGCGAAGCTGTGGTCCAGACCCATGCTCAAGCGCCCGATCCTATTGAATCGCCGCTCATCGCGGGCGGTGTATGTGGGCGCGTAGACGGTGGAGTCCGCCTGCGCCTGCCGGGCGTTCGACTCGTACTGGGAGATTGTGAGAGGTCCGGGTATGCGGAAGTAGTTGCTCGCCGCCGCTGCGTGGACGGAGAGTACGGTTCCCGCGCCGACCGAGGTTTCTATGCCCGCCATGCTTTGGAACGTGGTCGATTGCGAATGGTCCCTCCATCCGTCGTAGTTCGTGTTCGAACTGATGGCGTAGGCCTTGGTGGCGTACTCATTGGAGCGGAACTGAAGCGTGCTCTTGTTGAAGCCGAAGGAACCCACCGTGGTCGACGCTTCCATCGATGTCCCGACCTTCGTCGGGAGCGTGGACATGCTCACGATGCCCCCCGCAGCGTTGCCCCACAGCGACGTGGTGTTCGAGCGGACCACTTCCATGGAGGTGATGGCTGCCATGTCCACCAGGTCCAGCGACGTGCGTCCGTCCGGTTCCGTCAAGGGAAGTCCGTTGAGCAGGAAACGGACGCCGCGTGTCGTGGCGGCATTCGACCGTTCGCCGGCACCGCGTGCGCCGAAGCCGCGGATGGTGACGCGAACGTCCTGATTGCCGCTTCGCGATTGCACGAGTGCGCCGGGGACGGTCGAGAGCGCGTCATCAAGTCCGTAGCGACGCGTCGCGGCATAGTCCGCCTCGCCAATGACGCTTACAGCAGCGGGCACGGTCCAACGGTCCGATTCCTCCCGCGTGGCCACAACGGTAACGACGGACGGATACTTGAACGATATGGTGTCGCCGACAAAACGCAGACGTCTGTCCTTGGGCTTGATATTCATGATCATCCTGGATGCCCGCAACGTATCCGTCGTGATGATCGGTTGCGACGTGTCCGCCCGCATGGCCGATATCCGTGCGCCCATGACCGGAACGGTCGTGAGCGAACCTGCGGTGAGGACTCCGATAAGGACTGCAACGTACATCGTCATGGCGTGCCAACGCTGCGTCGTCGTCTTCATCTTCATTGTCTTTGTCTTCATCTTCATTGAGTCTGGTTTTTTCATGGTCTTCGTAGT